>CAWHVN010000033.1:0-121312 GCA_963832805.1 uncultured Acidobacteriaceae bacterium
CGGGAGAGGAATAGGCTTTCCTCTCACTCAGTCGCGGAATGCTTCGAACTGACGCCTCGGCGCCCGGTTTCCGTGGGTTGGATAGAAATTTGTCGAGCGACAGGTTCTACAATTGCTGTGCTCCGTGATCGCAGTTTGTGCATGCAGTTCGCAGGATACGAGACTGGGCTGATGCGAAGTTGACGCGTCTGGGGATTCAGCGCCCAAAGAAGGATGCTTCCATGAAAAAAGCGATTGGAATGGCTGCGGCGATTTGCGCTCTTTTGGTAGCTCTGCCTTCGCGCGCCCAGGTGAAGATGACGCGCGATCAAATTCTCTTCTACACCTCGGAGTGGAGGGGCGATCGTTTTCCAGATGGGCGGCCCAAGCTGCCTGATGCTCTGCTGAAGCGGGCATTGGATATGACCATTGAAGACGTATGGGAATATTTGCGCGACCACGGATACCGCAACCAATTTGAGGGCGGCTGGCAGGCGCTACATATCGACAAGCCTTTCGCCGGACGCGCACTAACCGCGCAATACATGCCTACCCGGCCCGACATGCAAAGGGCCATTCTTGCCGAAGGCAAAGCCGAAGGCCGCGTAAGCGGGACCAATAGCTGGCCGATTAACGAGCTGCAGATTGGAGACGTGTACGTTGCCGACGGATTTGGCAAAATCATCGAAGGGACCCTCATCGGTTCGAATCTCGGCAATGCAGTGGCCGCACATACGCACACGGGCTTCGTATTCGATGCGGGAATCCGCGATCAGGAAGAGAACCGGGAGATTCTGGATTTCAATGGGTTCTATCGGGGATACGATCCATCTGCCTGGGCCGACATGGAGCTGACCGGGATCAACGTACCGGTTCGCATCGGAAGAGCCATCGTGCTGCCGGGCGACCTGGTGCTGGCCAAGCCGGAGGGAGTTCTCTTCATTCCCGCGATTCTGGCCGAAGATGCCATCAGCGCAGCGGAGTTTACGGCACTGACCGACGAATATAATTTCGAGTTGAATCATGAAGGCAAGAACGGCGCGCAGTTCGAGGGCGGATGGACGCCGGCAAAGTATGACGCATTCGCCAGGTGGATCGACGCACATCCCGATAAGTTGAAGATGCCGCGCAGCGAGTTCGATGCGCTGCTTGCAAAGGCTACGCAGCCGAAGCCGGTGCACCGGAACACGGGCGCGCCGGAGCCATAGAGGGCACGACAACTGTCACTTGGTCCGCTGGACAATCAGTGGACTCGAAAAAATCTCACGCTGGAGGGAATTGACTGAAATGTCAGACACGCCGCGAATTCGCATCGACCGCCGCAGCATTCTCAAGTCATCGCTCGGTTTACTGGCTGGCGGCGCTGTTGCGCGCGTCGCCGAAGCTCAGCCGGAGATCAAGAACGCGAACCTAGCCTCCAGTCCGTCGAGCCTGAAGATCACTGATATGCGCTATGCAGTGATTGTGAAGCCAGGACCGAGCCCGTGCGTGCTGATCCGCATTGACACCAATCAAGGCGTCTACGGCTTGGGCGAGGTGCGTGACATTGCCGGGCCGCAGTACGCGATGGTTTTGAAAAGCCGGCTGCTCGGCGAGAATCCTCTGCGCATCGACTACTTGTTTCAGAAGATCGCGCAGTTTGGCGGGAATGCGCGCCAGGCGGGCGGAGTGTGCGCGGTGGAGATGGCGCTATGGGACATTGCCGGCAAGGTCTACAACATTCCTGTGTATCAGATGCTAGGCGGCAAATGGCGCGACGAAATTCGTATCTATGCGGACACGACGGAATCCATGGATCCGGCTGAATATGGCCGTCGCGCGAAAGCGCGCAAGGAAATGGGCCTGACCTGGATGAAGATGGATCTGGGCATCAACGTACTGGATGGGATTCCCGACGCGGTGATGCGGCCATCAGGGTTGAGCGGCTGGGAGCAGCACGTGCAACCAAACCTGTTCATTGCCACTGAGGTGACGGATAAGGGCATCGACCGCCTGTGCGAGTACGTGGCTGCGGTGCGCGAAAACATTGGATACGATATGCCGCTGTCGATGGATCACCTGGGCCACATCGGCGTGAAATCGGTTATCCGGCTCGGCAAGGCGTATGAGAAATTCAACCTGGAGTGGATGGAAGATGTGATTCCGTGGTACTACACCGATCTGCTCAAAGAGATTACGCAGGAGAGCCCTACGCCGACCCTCACCGGCGAGGACATTTACAGGATTGAGGATTTCGAGACCCTATGCAGAGAGCACGTCGTGGACAAGATTCATCCCGATCTCGCAACTTCAGGCGGAATTCTGCAAACCCACCACATCGGTGATATGGCTTTCAAGTATGGTGTACCCATGGCCATGCACTTTGCGGGAACCCCTGTAAGCTGCATGGCCAGCGTCCACTGCGCCGCGGCCACGCGCAACTTCCTCGCGCTGGAAAACCATTCGCTCGACGTGCCCTTTTGGCAGGACCTCGTCACAGGGGTGGAAAAGCCGATCATCAACAAAGGTTTTATCCACGTACCCGATACCCCCGGCCTCGGAATTGCGCTGAACGATGACGAGCTTAAGCGTCATCTCAAGCCAGGAACGGGTTACTTTGAACCGACACCGATGTGGGACGAACCGCAGTCGTGGGACGACGCGCTCTTCAGCTGACCAGTACGAATTCCTGCACTAAGTCGTCAACTGCGTCAGAGTCGGAAACGGAAGCTCGCCTTCGCAATGGAGTGCCCACCACCTCGATACGGGCTAGGTCGCGTGTGTCAACGCTCAGGCGCTCAGCGAGCCACAACCTGCTATCGCACGTTTCAAAGGGAGGACTGCCGCGATCAGCCATGGGGTCCAGTCCCATCACTGCTGTGAGGGTGCCGATGCTTCCGGGCTGGCTTTTGCCGAAGTACTAACCTTCCAATTGGCACAGTTCTAGCCGGACCCTTCAGTTAAGGCAGGTATTCAGGGCGTACCGGAAGACGATGCCGCTCTGCGCATCAGTGCGAATCCGTCGTCCTTGAGGGAGAAACCACCTCGAAGGTGGCTTCCTGGCTGGCCTGTAAACCGCCTCCGATCCAGACGGTGTAATGCGTCGCTTCGATGGTTGGCTTACTCTCCAGGTTGAAGAAAGAGAGTTCCTTAAAGCCCAGAGGGAAGCTAATCTGTTTCGATTCGCCTGGAGCAAGCGTGACGCGGAGAAACCCTTCGAGGCTTCGAACCGGCTGCTCAATGCTTGCCCCCAGGTTGCGCACGTAGCACTGAACAACCTCGGTTGCCGTGCGGTCCCCGGTGTTGGTCACAGTCGCCGTCGCTTCGAGCAGAGGCGCGGTTCGGTTCGCAAGGGCCTGCTGCAGCAAGATGCTGCCCTTCGACACTTTGACGTCCTGGTAGGAGAAGCTGGAGTAGGAAAGTCCGTAGCCGAAGGGAAACAGCGCACTGTCAGGAACATCAATGTACCGGGAGAAGAAGCGGGTGCCGTTGGCTGGCGGCTTTGACAGGTCGATTCCCGTGGGCGGGCGTCCAGTCGGGAATTGATTGTAGTAGAGCGGCTCCTGACCGGCGGCGCGCGGGAAGCTTATGGGCAGCTTGCCGCTGGGCGACACATCTCCGTAGAGAACATTAGCGATGGCATTCCCTGCCTCGGTTCCGGGGAACCAGACCTCCATGATTGCGGGAACATGTTTTCCTGCCCAGTCGAGAACCAGCGGAAGACCAGCATTCGAGTTGGCGCAAAAGGACTGGGCCCTTCACGCTGGCAGATTTCGCGTCCCGAGGCTGGCGTAATTCTTTCGTCAGGAACCTTGCCCATGAGCTGCAATTGCGACTAGTGGACGGTTAGGGGAGCCGTATCGTACGGGAGGAACTTGATGACCCCCTGAGCCTCCTGCAACATTTCTAAGTAGTAGTGATTCTGTGGATTTCGCTTTACCAGTTCTTCGAGAAGCTTCTCGGCTTCCACCGCGCTCGTGCGGGCTACCTCCGGACGATGCAGATCGGCCTCAACGCGCCCCAGATAGAGCAGCGACTCGGAGCGGTCCAGGGCGTTCGACAACGAATCAGGATCGTGGAGGGCTAAGTCCTGATAGATCGATGTTGCTCTCTGTTCATAAATCAAGGCTTGTTGCGGGGAGTGCATCAGATAAAGCGCCAATCCCATGGTCATGTTGGAATTGCCGAGATCGGCGAGAGCTTGCGCGTTGTTTCTATCTGAGTTCACCATCATCTGATTGATCGCAATTGCCGTCTCGCAATGGCGTCGCACTTCAGAAAACTCGCCGGCATAAGCCAACGACTCGCACAGATTGCCGTGGTCCGATATCAGATATCTTTGATAAGTGGTGTTGTTCGGATCTTCGGATGCGAGTTTTTCTGAAATAGCCAGGCCCGTTCGCCAACTCGCGGCAGCATCCCTGAACTTTCTTTGCAACTTAAGCGCCCATCCGCTCCAGGTAAGCGATCGCCAAACCGTGATCCGCGCCTGAACGCTGTTCGGATTCGCCTTGAGTAACTCCTCGCCTATATCGAAAGCGCGGCTTTCATATGCGAGCGCGGAAGCGCGGTCACCGAGCCACACATGGAGCGCCCCCATGTTGATTAATGTTCGAGCAGTTTCAAAGGTGAGAGTGTCGGAGGCTTGTTTTCTTTCGAGTTCCTCCTGGATTGCCAGGCGCTGTTGTAGAAATTGCAATGCTCCACTCATATCTCCAAGTTGCTCATGAATTCGTGCAATGTTGAACAGGGTGTCAGTCAGTTCAAGTTGCAGCGTTGCATTCGCAGGATCCAGGCTCGCCAGTTTTTGACGGATCTCAAGCGCCTTGCCGTAGAGTTCCTTGGCTTCTTCAAACGAGCCCGCGCCGCCCAGGTGAGGGGTGCCTTCATCTGCCTGGATTTGCCCCAGACGCTCATAACCAGCGGCAAGATCACGCAAGGTTGCCGGGTCATCAGGGGCGTCCGCTTTGATTTGCTCGAGATATTCGAGAGCGCGCCGCACCACCAACTCGCGCGCGGCTGTCGACCCCGGCAAAGTCGCAATGGAGTCATAAAACTCGAAGAGCAGAGAATTAGTGAGCCTGCGCAACGACTCGAAACGGCGCTCCGCGCGAGCCTCCTGCATGCGAGCGATCTGCGCTTCTCTTACGATGGCTACAGCGCCGGCAAGCGCCATAACAGCGAATACCGACGCCACCGCAAGCGCGAGTTTGTGCCGCTTTACGAACTTGCCGCTCCGGTAAGCAGCACTTGCCCCACGCGCCAGGACCGGTTCATGGTTCAGATAGCGGCGAATCTCGCCGGCAAGTTCGGATGGCGTGCCATAGCGGCGAGCGCGGTCCTTTTCCAGAGCCTTCATGGTGATCCAGTCAAGGTCTCCACGCAGCAAGCGCGTCAGTTGCTTGGGCTCCGTGCTGCGCGCTTCCGCTATCGCGATCGAAGAATGATGATCGCCACTGACCCGTGTGCTCGGCCTCGGTGGTTCATCCTCGCGCATCTTGCGCAGCAGCTCGTCGAGCTGTTGCTTCTGACCCTGCTTGCTTTCAAACGGCTCTCGCCCGGCAAGCAACACATAGAGCACAACTCCCAGTGAGTACACATCGGTGCGCGTGTCAATGTCGTGCACACTTGCGTCAGCCTGTTCCGGACTCATGTATCCCGGCGTTCCCACCAGGTTTCCCAATTGTGTTTTGAGGGCTTCGCCGGCGATGGGATGCGTGGCCGCTTTGGCTAGCCCGAAGTCGATAATTCGCGGCACCGGTTTGCCATCCACCTCAACCACGAGGATGTTTGCCGGCTTCAGATCGCGATGGATGATGGCTTTCTGGTGCGCGTGCTGCACGCCTTCGCAGGCTTCAATGAATAGTTCGAGCCGATCGCGGATCGCAAGTTTTCTTTGATCGCAATACTCCGTAACCGGCAAGCCGGGCACGTATTCCATCACGAAATACGGCTGACCCTGAGGCGTCGTCCCCGCGTCGAATACCTTGGCGATGGCCGGATGCTCCATGATCGCCAGCGATTGCCGCTCCGCTTGGAAGCGTTGCACAACTGCCTCGTCGTACATGCCGGCCTTGATCATTTTCAGGGCCACTTGCCGGCGCACCGGAAATGTTTGGTCTGCCAGCCAGACCTGTCCCATGCCGCCTTCGCCCAGCTTGCGAATCAGCTGGAAGCGCTGCGCAAACTCTTGTCCTGCTTCCAGGGCAACCGAAGAGCCAATGCCCTCCATCTCCGCGCTGATCATTTCGGCCATCGCAGAGGATTGCAAAAATCCGGAGGGCAGGTTGGCGCTGTCCGCGAGCAAGGCTTCAACTTCTTTGCGCAAGGCCGGATCGGAGGAGCAAGCCGCGTCAAGATAGGCAGAGCGCTGCGCAGGGGCCAGTTCCAGCGCCTTCTCGAGCACTTCGCGAATCTGTTCCCAGCGCTCGGGTGTCATACGTCGGCTGAGTTGCTCATCTGGTGATGCAGCCAAAGCCGGGCCGTGGCCCAATGCCGCTTCACGGTAGTCGGGGAAAGATTCAGGGCGCACGCGGTTTCATCGATGGAAAGGCCGCCGAAGAATCTCAACTCAACGATGCGGCTCTGTTGCCGATCGAGCTTGGCCAGCTCGTTCAGCGCGTCGTCCAGAGCGATCATATCCACGGTCGGCGTCTTGTCCGCCAGGCCTTCCAGCGAGAGCCGGTAACCTCCATCCCGCTTTGCGGCTCTTCGGCTGCGAGCGTGCTCCACCAGAATCTGTCGCATCAACTGCGCACAGATGGCGATGAAATGTTCGCGGTTTTCGAAGGGGCCTGTGCCCTGTTTTTCGAGCCGCAGATAGGCCTCGTGGACAAGGGCGGCACTTTGCAGAGTGTGGTCAGGCCGCTCCTTTTTGAGGTAACGATGCGCCACTCGCCGCAGTTCGTTGTAAACACGAGGGAACACGGCGCGCAAGGCCCCTTCCTCACCGGCCTGCCAATTCGCCAGTAGTTCATTGAATGTGTTGGACGGCAATTGGGACAATTTGCCCCCCCGCGCAGACCCCGTGGAACGATTGTAAACGAAGATCGGCGCACGCGGAGTCAATGTCAACTTATTGAAAATAAAGACAATTTACCAGGAAATACCAGGGTTTTTCAAGACGGCGATTGCGAATCTTGGAAGATTCTTCAGATTCCCTGGTCCGATTCTAGGATTGTTTTCGCTTTAGCAGATAACCAAGCTTCCCCGCACTTGCACGTCGGTCACACGAAGACATGTCGGGGAAATTGCCGCCCGCACCAAGCGGCAGTTTCAGAGTTTTAAGGGAGAACAGCGGAGATGAGAGACACAATGAAGACAAACGGTACACACGAGGTCATCGCACGAATCGCCGGGCTGGGCTTGGTGCTTGGCGCCGTCTTCGCCCTGGTGCTTTCCGGCTCCAGCTTGGGTCGCGCCCAGTCGAGCGCAGCTTTGCCTGCGGTTGCGGTCGCAAGGCCAGCGCAGGCGGCCGCCGTCGCGGCTCAGCCCAGCGCAAAGGCCGCTACTCCCGCAGCGTCCGCGCGGATGACATCAGCCGCCCCTCTGGCGCTCTCGCCGGCAGCGCGCACTCGCACCATGCAAATGTACTCAGGGCTGCCCATGTCGTTCGAGGCCAACGCCGGCCAAACCGATGCTCGCGTGAAATTCCTGGCGCACGTGCCTGGCTACTCGCTCTTTCTCACCAATGAAGCGGCGGTTCTTTCGCTTTCTGAGCCGTCGCCCGCCCGGAAACCAATCCGCACCGGCGACCCCACTGACTATCGGAATGCACCTCAGCTCCAGAGAGTTGCCCACGCCGTCCAGGTGAAATTTGTCGGCGGCAGCGCGGCTGCCGTTGTTGCTGGGAGTCATGAACTGCCGTCGAAGTCCAACTACTTCATCGGCAATGACCCAAAGCAGTGGCACACCAACGTGCCCAACTACTCCGCGGTCAAATACAACGACATCTATCCCGGCGTCGACGCAGTTTTCCACGGCGACAACCAGCGGTTTGAATTCGACTTCGACGTCGCGCCGGGGGCCGATGCGCGCAGCATTGCGCTCGAGGTGGATGGAGCGCGCAGGATGCGCTTGAATCGGGCGGGCGATGTGGTGCTTGGCATGGACGCGACTCACGAATTGATCATGAATAAGCCGCACACTTACCAGCAGTCTCCCGAAGGCCGCCGCGAAATCGCGGGGCGCTATGTGCTCGCCTCCGGCAACCGGATTGCGTTCAAGATTGGCCCGTACGATCACACGCGGCCACTGGTCATCGACCCGACGCTCGTCTACTCCACCTACCTGGGGGGCAGCTTTGTCAATAGCGCCGCTAACCAATACCCAAATGATTTAGGGAAGGCCATCGCGGTGGATTCTGACGGCGACGTGTACGTGGCAGGACCCGCGGGGTCCGTTGATTTCCCTGTGACGACGGGCGCCTACGACACGACATTTAACGCCGGTCAGTATACGGCTTTCGTCTCCAAGCTTAGCCCCAGTGGCTCCTCTCTTATCTATTCCACATTCCTTGGCAGTACCTACCCTAATGTGTCGACTGTGAACGGAATCGCATTGGATGCCTCCGGCAATGCATATCTGACCGGGTACACGAATTACGATTACCCCACGACGGCGGGCGCATTCATCACGGCCGAGGCGTCTCTTTATGGCACCTACGCGTTCGTAACGGAACTGAATCCGACGGGGACGAGTCTGGTTTACTCGACTTTCCTGAGCGGCACGGAGGCGACTGGGAGTCCTGACACCTATGGTTATGGAATTGCCGCGGATGCGGCTGGCAATGCATACGTTGTAGGTACGACGGACTCACAGACCTATCCGACGACGACGGGGGCTTATCAGACTTCGGCAAACTGCACGTCCCCCTACCAGGGAACCTGCACAACGGCGTTCGTGACCAAAGTCAATGTCGGTGGCTCCTCGTTGTCCTATTCCACATATTTGGGCACGGGGGGCAATCGAGCCAATGCGGTCGCCATAGATTCTTCGGGCGACGCGTTCGTGGTGGGAAACACAGAGCCCAACACTTTTCCGGTCACTTCCGGCGCGTTCATGACCTCCAGCAGCGCGGCCGAGTCCTTGGCGTTCGTAACTGAGCTAAACCCCTCTGGCACTGCGCTGGTTTACTCCACTTTCCTCGCCGGATCGACTTCGAATACCACATATCTTGACGATGCTTATGCCGTGGCCGTCGATGCTTCAGGGTACGCCTATGTAACCGGGACAGCGTCAGATTCGGACTTTCCTACCACTGCGGGGGCGTATGAGAAGAGTCTCGTTGATTACTCAGACGCGTTCGTTACCAAGCTTAATCTCACCGGATCGGCTTTGGTGTATTCGACTTACCTGCCCGGCCTTACTACCGGCTACGGCATTGGTGTCGACTCTTCCGGAGAAGCTTACGTGGCGGGAGACAATTACGGGAATGGAAACGATTTTCCCACTACGACCGATGCGCTCCAGACCAGCCCTCCAACGGCGAGTACGAACGGGTTTCTCACAGTATTTAATTCGACGGGTTCAGGCTTGGTCTATTCGACCTATCTCGGGCCGACCACCCCGACCGGTAACAATGCGTTTACAGTTGCATGGGCGATCGCCATGGATGCGCAGGGAAGCGCTTACGTTACAGGCTCCGCCCCCCCGGGGTTTCCTGTTACTTCAGAGGCTTACAAGTCCACCTTGTCCGACGGAAACAACGCGTTCATCATGAAATTCGCATCGACCCCGGAGCCGTCAGTAAGTCCCTCCCCCACCAGCCTGACGTTTACCCCGGAGAACGTTGGCACCCCCAGCGCGCCCCAAACGTTGACCATCACGAACACCGGTACAGCCAACCTCACCATCGCGACGGCCTTGATTGGCGGAACGAATTCCGGCGACTTTACCACGAGCGCTGACACCTGCACGGGAGCCACGCTCATTCCCTCTCCCAGCGATGCCAGCACCTGCACCATCAACGTAACGTTTACACCGATCGCGACGGGGAGCCGCAGCGCCACACTGATTTTCAGCGACAACGCCCCCGACAGCCCGCAGTCCGTAGGCTTGACAGGGACAGGCGCGGGAGCTACGCCACTGACGATTTCGCCCGCCACGATTCCTTATGCCTTTGCGGGGGAGAGCTATTTTGAAAACTTTACCGCAACCGGCGGCAGCGGCACCGGATACACGTGGAGCGTGACCTCCGGTACGGCGCTTTCCGCGGTAGGCTTGAGCCTGACATCCGCAGGCGTAATCTCCGGCTATCCCAACGCCACTGAAACTGCGGCTCCCTTCACAGTGGAGGTCGTCGATTCACAGGCCAATTCCGCAGCGCAAAACTACACGCTCACTGTCTACCCGGACATCTCCTCTACACCGGCAAACTTGCCTGCCGGCACAATGGGAATTCCGTATTCGCAGATGCTTACGGCCACCGGCGGCAGCGGCGGACCATATTCGTTTTCCGTTGCTTCGGGAACGGCACTCTCGGCCGTGGGCCTCACTCTTTCGAGCACGGGCACAATCTCCGGCACACCCAACGCTACTGAAAGTGCTGCAGCCTTCACGCTGCGGGTCGCCGATTCGCTGGGCGACTTCACGCAGCTGAACTACACGCTCACCATCAATGCGCCTCCTGCGCCAATCGCTAACTTGAGCCCCGGTTCTCTTACCTTCGCAGCAACGCCATCAGGCACGGCTTCCGCGCCACAGACCGTCACGCTGTCCAACACTGGAAGCGCCGCGCTCAGCATCACCGGAACAACGGGCATTAGTATCTCGGGAGCGAATTCCACGGACTTCTCACAAACCAATCCCTGTGGCACAAGCGTAGCGGCTGGGAGCAACTGCGTGATCAGCGTTACGTTCACTCCCAGCCTCTCGGCCGGCTCGGAGACGGCGACGTTGAATGTGGCGGACAACGCAAGCGGCACCCCGCAGCAGGTGCAACTCTCGGGAATCGCGCTTCCGCCGCCGAATGTGAGCTGCACTATCCCTACCATCAACCTGTCCGGGGATTCTGGATCAGCGCAAATTACATGCACTGCGACAGGCCTCACCGGCACCGAAACCATCGCTCTTGCATGCAACCTTCCGGCGAGCCTGTCACAATACATTACATGCAGCTTTAGCCCCAGCAGTCTGAATTTCTCGTCTACGTCTACCCCTGCCTACACAGCCAGCACCACACTAACCATCCAGCAGGTGCAGAGCGCATCGCTTGAGCAGAAGTCCCGGCCTTGGGCTGTGTCGTCTGGTGGAGTGGCACTTGGCGCAGTGCTGTGGCTGCCGGCCTGGGCTTTTGTCATACGCCGGAAGAAGGGGAGATCGAAGCGGGGAATTCTGTTGCTGCTGATTCTGCTCTGCGGCTTGCCGCTGATTACATCGTGCGGTGGCAAGAGTGGGCCGCCGACGCCAGCTGCCGGAACTTATCAGGCCTCGGTCGTGCTGACGGGACCTGGCCTCAATGAGACCATTACGTTCACGATCCAGGAACCGTAGGAGTTTGCGCAAACATCTTCGGCGTGGCTCGCGTTTCAATTCCTACTTCCCGGTCACCGCCGGATCGACCAGGGAGAAGCCGCGACGAAGCGGTTTCTTGAGAGGGGGAAATATGAGATCTCATTTGCGATGGACATTGTTCATCGGAATCGGGGCTTTTGCGTTGCTGGCGACGTGCCTGGCTATGGGAGCAGGGACGAGCCAAAACCTGGTGATCAACGGTGACTTCGAAAACGGCAACACCGGCTTTACCACGGGATACACAATCGGCGATGTTTCGAATCCAGGCGGTTACGCAATCGGCACCAACCCGTCGACGGCAACCGGAGCCTTTGGGGATTGGTGTAACTGCGGCGACCATACGTCGGGAACGGGAAAGATGATGATCGTGAATGGGGCCACTGACGCGACATTGCCGGTCTGGGAGGAGACTGTGGCCGTGACGCCGTCAACGGAATACACCTTTTCCTACTGGGGAGCCGAAGTGGATCACGACAGTTCGTCGCTGCCGCACCTGACGCTGAAGATCAACGGCACCGTGATTGGCAGCAGTACTTTTCCAGAATACCCGCCCGACAACGGAGGCCAGTGGCAAAACTACAAGTTCACGTGGAATTCGGGCACGAGTAAAAGCGCGGAGCTGGCCCTTTTCGACCTGAACACAGACGCGTCCTGGAATGATTTCGCGCTCGACGACATTGGTTTCAGCGCTGTCCCAGTCGCCGCCGGGGGGACGGCAGCGCCGGCTCACAACGCTTCGAGTTCCGGCCCGATCACCACCAGCGCTCAGATCACAGTGAAAGACTTGCAGGGCGTTGAGATCACGCTCAAGCCGGAGGAGAAGATTGCGTTGATGTTCATGGAGGCTATTGCTTCATTGGAGGGCGATTGCAAACTTCACCTTAGCCGCAGTTGTTCGCTCGCCGAACTGGTTGCAGGGCCGAAATCGCCGAACTGGAGTATCGGCAAGCTGAAGTATGATCCGGCCCGGGATCCTAATTACAAGTACACGATCTCGATTACCGGGACCGGTTGGGTGGCGAGTGCTATTCCACAGCGTGCGGGGCTGGGCGGTCTTTTCGTCGAAGGCACGATGGGCATGATTGCGGATACTTACTTCAATCTGAACGGACCCGCCACGGTTAAAGACAAGCGATTGAGCGACATTTCCATTTCAGGAGAGCTGTTTCAAGTTGAGTAAGTCAGCATCCCGTCACCGGGTCACCAGCCGCATGATCTTGGGTGCCGTTATGTCCGGAGAACAGGTGTCGGGTTCATGTCAGCACTGTGTCAGCACTTTGCTGATGGCTGCCTCAGCAGCAAGGGTTTTCCGTGTTCCCGGTGCGTTTCTGCTCCAAGCAGTAATTTCCGATGAACGGCCTTACCTGGGATGTGGGCCCACCATTATTTCTGTGGCGCGGCCAGCACGTGCGGATCTGCGTACAAGGCCTTGATCGCATCGGAATCTGACACAGCAGCGGGCGACAACAGCATCCACTGCCAGTTCACCTCTCTTGCCAGTACGTCCGTTGCCGGGACGCCCGAGGCGATGCGAACACCGAAGGGTTTGCCGCCGGCAAACTGAGACACAAGGCGATCAAGGGGGAAGCGGCGTCCCGCAAGCGTGTCTGCATCCAACGTGATCGCGTCGATGTACAACGGCCCGGGAAAGAACTCTTCCAGCCCATTGCTTCCTCCGGGATTGAAACTGGGAGGCACCGCTTCCCAGACCCACGCAAGGTTGTGGAGGTTGCCATTGCCGGTAAGGTGCTCATAGAGCCTTCGGTACAACTCCTCGGAACCTTCAGGCCCAGGGTGACCTGACCACCAATTGCCGTCGCCGTTCAGTGCCGGATATGGACTCCAGAGCACGGCGAGATGCGCCTCGGCGAGCGGGCGCAGCAGCGCGGCAGCAGCGTCTGCCTGTGCGGCCCAACGATGATTCAGGTCTGTTCCCGGCTCAAGCAACTGCTGCCATTCGAAACTCGTGAGCACGCCTGTAGCCGCGCCGTCGGTTGGGCGAGGCGGTGTCCAGCGTAATGCGACCAACTCGCCCTGACGCGTCGCCTCCTGCACCTGCGCGAGAAGCATTTCCGGGTCCGTGGCTCGGGTCAGATCGATTTCGACAATCGCGGGTTGTTTGCCGGTTGCGCCAAGCACCGCCTGCACCTCGGGAAAAGTCACGCTGGTGGATTCGACGACGCTTTGTCCGCCAAGAACTCCCTTTCCCTTCGCATCCGCTAATTTGTCGAGCAGCGCGCGCACCTCGGCATCCGCATCGATGTCTCCCGGCGCCGGGGGCGTGGTTGGAGCCGCCAGCGGCGCGGAAAGGCGTGAATCGCCGCGATTAATAATGTTTGGCGCGTGAAAGATGGTCTGCAACTGGTCGAGACTATTGGCGCCTTCCGCCAAACCGCTCCACATCATGAAGTATGCCCAGCGGGGTTGCGTTGCGAGTGTCGTGAGCGACGGCATGGCTCCAACCTCAGCCAGGGCGATCGGCTTATGAAGGGGATCGGCAAGCGCCACCATTTGGTCATAGAACTCCTGCCTGAACGGTTCGTAGATATCCATCGTGAGCACGTCAGCATAGGCGGCGCCAGGAAAGTAGTCGGCAACAGGACCGGCGCTCGCACCAGGGCTGTTCACGTTCCACACCCAAACGAGATTGTTGAGATGATGCACGTGCACGTAGCGGTCATAAATCTGGCGGTAGAGTGCCGCCGAGCCCTCCGGGCCGGGCCGGCCGCCCCACCAGAACCAGTTGCCGTTCATCTCGTGATAGGGGCGGAAGAGCACAGGCACTCCTGCGTCCTGCAACTCTTTGAGGTAGCCGGCGATGCGGTCCACCTGCCGGCACCAGCGCATATAGAGATCCGTGCCGGGTGTGAGGAGCTGGCGCCACTCCCAGTCAGTCAGGTGCCCCTGCACACTGTCGCGGAATGTGACGGGTTCGTCTTCCGTCGGCCGCACGGAGTGCCACGTGAGTGCGATCACGGCGCCATTACGGTACTGGCGAATCACTTCCTCGATCATGGGCGGACGCCCAAGCGTGGAGTCCTTATCGTCTCCGCCCGCGAAACCGAAGTCCTGTCCGAAGATGCCGGGGTATTCGCCGGTCAAATCGTAAACGCGGTCTGAGTAGCGGGAGACGGTGTTAGGAAAGTTATGCTGGCCGCTGATCGTGGCGTGGCCCGTGATTGTGTCCAAATCGTGCAGGAGGGCCCGTGCGGCCGGTGTTGCATCCGGGTTGACCGGCTGGGCGTCGGGCGTTTGCGCAGTTGCGGCACAAGTCGTGCAGATGCACACGACGCATGCGAGAAACAAGTGCCGCATCCTAGCGATCCGCAACCCGGCCCGATCGGGTGCCGAAGCATGTTTTGCGGGATCATTCTTTGCCATGTCCTGCCTCCTACCGAAGTAAGTCTCAAGTGCCGGTGCGGCGCAGCTGCTTCAGCCATAGTTACTGTTGATTCGACCAACGGCTTCAATCAGAGTATCTCCTTTGCATGCTCTGGACTGCCGCCCGATGCATCATGCAACTTCTCCCCTTCGACAGTGAATCCTGCTGCAGGACCTGGAATGACGACGCTCACAATTTCGATGGGTTTGAGCGCTGCCAGTCGTCGCCCCGGCATTGTTTCCGCTGCCGCCAGGATCTCCAGTGGCTCCGGCCTTGTGCTGGAGGGGATTCAGGAAGCGCCGACTCCGCCCGGTTGCATTGCTCGTTGTTTTGGGCGCGTTGAGTCTCTTCGCCTTTGTAAGGATCCGGCGGTAGCGGCTCTGGTGGGCTGAACCTTTCTTCTCTTCAAACGCCGCTGTACGCCGAGAAACCTCCGTCCACAGGCACGACGACGCCGGTGACGAACTCCGAAGCCGGCGAGAGCAGCCAGAGCACCGCGCCGAACAGGTCTCCCGGCTCGCCGAAGCGCGCCATGGGCGTGTGACCGATGATCGATTTGCCGCGCGCGCTCAGCTCGCCCGTCTCTTTATCGAGCAGCAGAAAGCGATTTTGATTGGTTAGGAAGAATCCCGGGGCCACCGCATTCACTCGAATTTTCGGCGAGTATTCCTGCGCCATGTGCACGGCCAGCCACTGCGTAAAGTTGCTGACCGCCGCCTTGGCCGCCGAATACGCCGGAATGCGCGTGAGCGGCCGGAACGAGTTCATCGACGAAATGTTCAGGATGGTCCCGTAGCCCTGCGCCGCCATGATCTTGCCAAAGGCCTGGCTGGGCAGAATCGTGCCCAGAATATTCAGCTCGAACACCCAGCGGAGCGCGTCGGCCGGCAGATCAAAAAACTTCAGCTCGTTGCTGGTCGTGGCCTGGGGCTTGTTGCCTCCGGCGCCATTCACCAGGCAATCCAGCTTGCCTAGACGACCGACAACATCCTGCGCGGCCTGCGCCACGCTGTCTCGGTTGAGCACGTCGCACTGGAAGACCGAGACGTGCTCGCCGTGCTCACCCATCCGTTCGACCGCGGCCTTGCCCGCCTCTGGATTCACATCCAGGATCGCGACCTGAGCGCCGCAGCCGGCGAGCGCGCTGGCGATCTCGCTGCCCAAAATGCCGGCGCCGCCAGTGATGGCGACGGTTCGTCCGGAGAAGTCGTACATTCTCGTTAATTCCGCCAGGTCAAACGAAGCCCGGTGCGCAACTTCAGCTTCGTGCGCAGCTTCCATCACCGCCGGTCCTGCCATATCTCACCCTTTCCTTTGTCTTTTCGGAACCCAGGCTCACTTGCGAGCCGGAGGGGCCCTGAAGGATAGAGTTTCGCGTAAGAGGCTTTGATCTCGGTGCGTGTTGTCACACGCGCGTGTATGCCAAATCACGGTGTTGGGCCGCCACACGTTGTATCAGCTAAAGAGGAAGACTACGAAGGGGTATTCTCATGCTTCTCGAGTTGACCGTGTTGCCCAAAGGCAAGGCCCATCAAGCAAGCGATCCAGCCGTCGACCTGGCCAAAATTATCGACGCCAGCGGCCTCCACCATCAGACGAAGAACAAAGGGACTGTCCTCGAGGGCACATGGGAGCAACTGATGGCCGTGGCCAAGAAGTGCCACGACGAAGCCATGAAGACCAATCAGAAGTTTGTGACCGTAATGCGCGCGGTGGATGGTCCCGACGTGCCCCCCTGCTCGCACACTCCGGCAGATTGCGCCGCCATGAAAGAGCTCCTGGAAGACGATGGCGATTGGCTGATTCCATAAAAAGAGCAGAGCGACATGCGCTCCGCTCGTCCGTTCCGCAACAAGATTCAATCGTCAGTAGAGTCGGAAGTCGACCTCGATGGTGATCATTACCGGCACAGGCGTCTTGCCGTCCTTCATGGCCGGCCTGAACTTGTACTGCCGGATCGCTTCGATGGCCTTTTCGTCCAGCCCCATGCCCAGCGCTCGCGCAATATGGATGTTCTGAGGATTGCCCTGCGCATCGACGATGAGCGCAATGAGGCAGACACCCTGATACTTGGCGCGGCGCGCTTCGTCGGAGAACTCGGCTTCCACGCTGTGGACCACCTCCGGCGCGGAAATCCTGCCGCCGACCTGATAGTACCCGCCGCCCGCGTTGCCGCCATATCCTGGCCCGTATCCGTTCCCTGACCCCGGCCCCATGCCGCCGCCGCTGCCCGTCCCCATGCCCGCGCCGCTGCCTGTGCCGGCCGAGCCCAGGGTCACATTCGTCGACTCGTGCATGCCGATCATCGGCATATTCATGTTGTCGGGCAGTTGAATGTTCTTTTGCACGTTGATGGTCGGGGGATCGGGCAGCTTGGGCTTGTCAATCGTCTGCGGTTGCGGAGGCGTCACCTGAACCTTCGCCTTCTCCGGCAGCCTGCCCTTGTTGGCTTCGACGATGCTCCTGTCTCCGCCGCCTCCGCCGCCGCCAGCCAGCGAGTCGGACTTGGGCATTTTGTAGTCGCCCACATCGATGTTCGTCGCCTGCAAGGCTGGATTCACGATGTTGTTCACCACGCGAATGCCCAGCCAGATCGCCAGCAGCAGAATGGCAATATTGAAGGTCGTCGAGATTCCGATGGCCCACGGATTCGCCTTCACGGCCATCCGGTCGGGCACTGGAATGGGCGTCGAGGTCAGCTCCAGGGGCGGCAGCTTGACGGGGAAAAACACGTCCTGGATGCATTCCCAGAGGCTTGCCCAAATGGGCTCCTCCTGGAACGCCCTCCCAAGGAACGCATCCAGCTCGTGGCCGGTCCCTGGAGGCACAACTTCCCGCGAGCTTGATTGTTCCGGTATCAAGAGTTCGTCTGCCATAAGTGCTGATGGCTCAGTGGCCGCTGGCTGTTCGGACGCAGGCGGATCCATCAACAGGCCCATCAATCCATTATGCTTGACCGCGCCTGCGTTTGTCTCGGCTGCCGCACTGATTTGAGTCCCAGGCCCGGCCTCCGATTTTTCATAGTCCACCAGCTTCAGGACTTCCATACGAAATAGACGGTGACTGGGTTCGGTTTGTTACCGGGAAAAATGGCCCTCGTTTGTTTACACTGATTCTTGAACAAGTTTGCAACCTTGAACGGAGTCCCGATGTCCCCTGCGCCGGAGTTGAAGGCGACCCTCACCCTGCCCCAAACCGCCTTCGCGATGAAAGCCAATCTGCCGCAGAATGAGCCCCTTCGGCTGGCCCGCTGGGCCAGGCTCAACCTCTACGAAGAACTGCGCAAAGCCGGCCGCGGGAGGCCGGTCTACCTGCTTCACGACGGCCCTCCTTACGCCAATGGGCCCATTCATCTGGGCCACGCGCTCAATAAGGGCCTCAAGGACTTCGTGGTCAAGTCAAAGACCATGGCCGGATTTGATGCCCCCTATGTCCCCGGCTACGACTGCCACGGCCTGCCCATCGAGATCAAAGTCGACGAGAAGCTGGGCCACAAAAAGCTGTCGATGCCCGTGCCCGCCGTCCTCGAGGCTTGCCGCGCCTACGCGCAGAAATACGTCGACCTGCAGACCGAGCAATTTGAGCGCATCGGCTGCTTCGGGCGCTGGCAGACGCCGTACAAAACTATGGCTCGCGGCTACGAGGCCCGCATTCTCGAGGCCTTTTACGGCTTTCTTGAGAAGGGATTCGTCTACCGCGGCCTCAAGCCGGTCTACTGGTGCATCCACGACCGCACCGCGTTGGCCGAGGCCGAGGTCGAATACGCGAACCACACCAGCCCATCGATCTACGTGCGCTACCGGCTGACCTCCGATCCAGCCGCCATTGCGCCCGCGCTTGCCGGGAGGCAGCTTTCGACCATCATCTGGACCACGACACCCTGGACCCTGCCAGCCTCCTTGGCCGTGGCCTTCCATCCCGACTTCGACTACGTTGCCCTCCAGGTCGAATCTGGCGAGGTCTACATCGTCGCCGCGGCGCTGGCCGAGCAAGTCACCGCAGCCTGCAAGCTCGGACCCACGAAAGAACTTGCCCGCTTCAAGGGATCCGTGCTCGATCGCGTGACTTTCCAGCATCCGTTCCTGGAGCGCTCGATCCTGGGCGTGCTGGCCACCTACGTCACCGCCGACACGGGCACCGGCGCGGTCCATACCGCACCCTCGCATGGCGCCGACGACTTCTATACCGGCCAGCGCTACGGCCTCGACCCCACCTCCCGCGTCGATGCCGGCGGGCACATCCATGTCGATCCCGATTCCTGGCACAGTGCCCAGCCGCCCGCTTTCGACGGCCTGAACGTGTGGAAGGCGAATCCGATCATCGTCGCCATGCTCGAAGAGCGCGGCGCGCTGCTGGGCGGCTCCCAACTCGAGCACTCCTATCCCCATTGCTGGCGCTGCCACCATCCCGTCATCTTCCGCGCGACGGAGCAGTGGTTCATCTCTCTCGATACGCCGATCAAATCAGCCCAAAACGAGGAAAAAACTTTCCGCCAGCTGGCTATCGAGGAGATCGACAAGGTTGTCTGGGATCCGGCATGGGGCAAGGAGCGGATCACGAATATGATCGCTACGCGCCCCGACTGGTGCATCAGCCGCCAGCGCATCTGGGGCGTGCCCATCGCCGTTTTCATGTGCGAAGGCTGCAACCAACCCATCATCGACGCGGCCTTGAACCGCAGGATTGTCGAATTGTTCGAGAGCGAAGGCGCCGAGGCGTGGCATACGACTCCGCTTGAATCCCTTTTGCCGGCCGGCGCCAAGTGCGCGCAATGCGGCGGGACCAGCTTCCGCAAAGAGACCGACATCCTCGACGTCTGGTTCGACTCCGGCGTCAGTTGGCTGGCCGTCTGCGAGTCGGACCCGGACCTCGGTCCGGCCTATGCCATGTTCCAAAAGGGCAAGGGCACGGAGGTCCTTTATCTTGAGGGCGGCGACCAGCATCGCGGATGGTTCCACTCGTCGCTGCTCACGTCCGTCGCGTTGCGCGGCCGTGCGCCCTACTCCCACGTTGCCACTGCCGGCTGGACGCTCGACGAGCAGGGCCGCGCCATGTCGAAGTCGCTGGGCAACGGCGTCGATCCCGTCGATATCGCCAACCGCATGGGCGGCGAGATCGTCCGCCTTTGGGTCGCGTCCGTCGATTTCCGCGAAGACATGGCCGCCAGCGAGAACCTGATGCAGCGCTGCGCCGAGCTCTACAAAAAGCTGCGCAACACCTTCCGCTTCCTGCTTGGCAACCTGCACGGCTTTGTCCCCGCGCGCGACCGCGTTCCCGAGACCCAGCTTTTGCCGCTCGATCGCTACATGCTGGCTCGCACGCGCGACCTCACAGAAAAGATCCTCGCTTGGTACGAGGCTTTCGAATTCCATCGCGTCTACCAGGCGGTGAACGAGTTCGCCATCGTCGACCTGAGCGCCTTCTATCTCGACGTGCTCAAGGACCGCATGTACACCTTCGCGCCGACAAGCCAGGCGCGCCGCTCGGCGCAGACGGTCCTCTGGAAGATCACCGATGCGCTGGTGCGGCTGGTCGCGCCCATCCTCACCTTCACTGCCGACGAAATCTGGGAACACCTGCCCGCCGTCGAAGGCCGCCCGATCAGTGTGCACCTCGCACAGTTTCCCAAGCCGGAAGAGATCTTCTCCGGCGATCCGGCGCTTGTTCTCGCCGAGTGGAAGGTTCTCTTTTTTGGCTTAAGGGGACGCGTACTAAGCTGCCTTGAGGATCTCCGTCAGGATAAGGTGGTCGGAAAAGCATCAGAAGCCGACGTCATACTCTACGCCGAGGGAGTCATGTTTGACATACTCCGTAACAACCGTGAAAGCCTGAAGGATCTTCTCAACGTTTCAAATGTTTACTTGTACAGTGCTGAGAGCCCTTCGGCCCCAAAGGCGCTTTCTGAGATGCCTGCTGGAACGCGCGAGATAACGAACATTGCCGACCTTCAAGGCTATGTGCTGCCCGCCTCCGGCCACAAATGCGCCCGCTGCTGGAATTTCATGCCCGAAGTCTCCAGCTACGGCATCTGGAACGACGTTTGTACACGCTGCCAATCCGCTTTGCGCGAGATGGGCATTCAACCGCCCCAAATCGACGCGTCGCAACCGGAGGCCGCAAAGTGAGCTGGCTGACAAACTGGCCGCGGCCACGCCGTTTGCCGTGGCTCTTACTGATCTCCGCGCTGATCGTCGTGGCCGACCGCCTGACCAAGAATTGGGTCGCCGCGCACGTCCCCCTCGGCGGAGCCATCCCCATCATTCCGCGCGTCCTGCGCATCACCCACTGGACCAACGAAGGCGCGGCCTTCTCGCTCTTCGCCAACACCGCTTCGCCCAACACCGTGCGCTGGGTGCTGGTCGCATTCACGCTCGCCGCAGCGTTTGCCATCCTGGTCGTCTTGCTGCGCCTCGGCAGCCACTTCACGCTCACCACCGTCGCTCTCGCCCTCATCCTCGGCGGCGCCCTCGGCAACGTGCACGACCGCATCCTCTACGGCTCGGTCGTCGACTTCATTGAGGTCCACATCTTCACCTATCACTGGCCCGACTTCAATGTGGCCGACTCCTCCGTCGTCACAGGCGCCTGCCTGCTGCTGCTCGATTCGATGCGGCCGCATCGCAAGACTGCGCGCTGACGTTGCCGCCGCATTGCGGCAGTTCCAAGGCTCAGTGTGGCCGGTATAATTGGTCGGACCACTGAACCCCCCGGAGGAGCCGCACCAAATGACCGCACAAGGTTCTGAAAGCATCGCATCTGCCGCGAACCCGGCTCCAACGGGGAGAATGTCGCACCAACGCTGGATCATTTGCGCCCTCTTGTTCTTCGCCACGGTGATTGCCTACGTCGACCGGGCTGTGATCGCAAATCTCAAAAACACTCTCGAAACGGTCATTCCGGGCCTGGACGACTACACCTATGGGATCATCACCGTCGCGTTTCAGTTGGCCTACGGCATCGCCATGCTGGTAGCCGGCGGGCTGACCGACAAGCTGGGCACGCGCAAGGCGTTTGCCATCGCCATTTGCCTGTGGAGCGTCGCAGCCATGCTGCCGGGCGCGGCGTTTTCTGTCGCCAGTTTCGCGCTGGCGATGTTCCTGCTCGGCCTGGGCGAGGCCGCGAACTTTCCGGCTTGCATCAAGACCGTAGCCGAGTGGTTTCCCAAACGCGAGCGCGCCTATGCAACCGGAATCTTCAACTCCGGCGCCAATGTAGGCAACATGGTGGCGCCGGTTGTGGTCACGGCCTTTGTGGCCTTGTTCAGCAAATGGAGCATCTTCGGGCCGGCAAGAGCCTGGCGCGGCACCTTTGTCGTCGCGGGTTCTTTAGGCTTTGTGTGGCTGGTGTTCTGGCTCATTTTCTATCGCCGGCCGGAGGTGCACCCTCTCGTCTCCAGGGCTGAGCTCGCACTGATCCTCAGCGATCCCGGCGAAAAGATCGAAAAGGTTCCCTGGAGCCGCGTGGCGCCGTGCAAGGAAGCATGGGCATTCGCCGCCGCCAAGTTCCTCACTGATCCTATCTGGTGGTTTTATCTTTTCTGGATCCCGGGCTACCTGCAGACCACTTTTCATTTGAGCCTGTCGCAGATCCAGATTCCGGTGATGCTTGCCTACGCTATATCGATCGTCGGCAGCGTGGGTGGCGGCTGGCTCTCGGGAGCCCTGATCAATCGTGGAATCACTCCGAACAAAGCCCGCAAGGGCACGATGTTGTTTTGCGTCCTCTGCATCGCACCCATCTTTACCGCACCGTTCATTCATCAACTGTGGATCGTGGTGGCGCTGTTGGGTCTGGCCACAGCCGGTCACCAGGGATGGTCGGCGACCCTGTTCACGCTGCCTTCCGATATGTTTCCCAAAGCCGCTGTGGCCAGCGTAACCGGCATCGGCGGCATGGCGGGAGCTGTCGGCGGAGTGCTGCTGTTGTTTAGCGCGGGGGCGATCGTTCAGAAGACGCACAGTTTTGTGACGCTGTTTATCCTCGCTTGCCTTGCGTATCCGTTGGCCCTTCTTGTCATCCACGCCATCTCGCCCAGGCTAGCGCCGGCACGGCTCGATTAAGGCATTTCTCCTTCGGGAATAGCCATCTTTGCTCTCGTGCAATGTGGCGATTTCTTGAGGAAATCGCCACTTGAGTGTATTGGCTTCGGTGTGCGGCAAAAGGAGAAATGCGTCAGCGCGCTGTGAAACAATCTACATGCGGGCCACTCGATGGTTTACCGCAAGCGGCTGATCGTACTGTCGCCGGCGGTCGAGAGAAGATCGCCCTGAAGCTCCTTATTACAACCTGCGAGGTTTTTCCAATGAGGATTCCCTGTTCTTGTTTTTCCGCGCGTGCGGCTTTCGGCGCCGCGGCCGCGCTTGCCGCTTTTGTCTGTGCCGGCCCTGCCCCCAGCCAGCGCCTGCCCACAACGGTCATCCCCACGCACTACACTCTCAAGCTCACGCCCGACCTCAAAGCCGCGACCTTTTCCGGCGAAGAAGCAATCGACGTGAACATCAGCCAGCCCACGCGCTCCATCACTCTCAACGCCATCGAGATCACTTTCGAGTCGGTGACGATTTTCCCCAACGGTCCGCAGCAGACGGGCACAGTAAGCCTGGATGCCGATAAACAGCAGGCCACGTTCACGTTTCCCAAAACCGTTCCCGCGGGCAACGCCACCATCAACATCCGCTACACCGGCATCCTGAACAACGAGCTGCGCGGCTTCTATCTGTCAAAGACCGCGCGCCGCAACTACGCCGTTACGCAATTTGAATCCACCGACGCGCGCCGCGCCTTTCCCTGCTTCGACGAGCCGGCCTTCAAGGCCGCATACAACATTTCGCTGGTGATCGACGCCCACGACACCGCGATCTCGAACACCCCCATCGTGGCCGATACCCCCGGGCCTGGCGCAGGAAAGCACACTCTCGTGTTTGGCACCACGCCCAGAATGTCAACCTATCTGGTTGCATTCCTGGTGGGCGACTTCCAGTGCACGGGCGCGCGCCAGGACAACGTGGACATTCGCGTCTGCGCCACGCCCGACAAAGTTGCGCTTACGCCCTACGCGCTGGCGGCCGCCAAGTTTGTCCTGCACTACTACGACAATTACTTCGGTATTCACTTCCCGCTTAAGAAGCTCGACCTCATCGGCATTCCCGACTTCGAGGCCGGCGCCATGGAAAACTTCGGCGCCATTACGTATCGCGAGACCGACCTCCTGCTCGATCCTAAAACGGCCACGGTCGGCGAAGAACAGCGCGTCGCCCTTGTCGTCGCGCACGAAATGGCCCACCAGTGGTTCGGAGACCTTGTGACCATGCAGTGGTGGGACAACATCTGGCTCAACGAGGGCTTTGCCACCTGGATGGAGAACAAGCCCGTGACCGCGATGCATCCCGAGTGGAACATCCCCGAGATGGTCGCCGGCGACGAACAGGGCACGCTCAATATCGACGCGCAGCCCTCCACGCGTGCCATCCGCGCCAAAGCCGACACGCCGGAGGAGATCAACCAGATGTTCGACGGCATCGCCTATGGCAAAGCCAGCGACGTGCTGCTGACGGTGGAGAACTACCTGGGCGAGGAAACCTTCCGCCGGGGCGTGCATGCGTACCTGACGGCGCATGAATACGGAAACGCCACGGCGGAGGACTTCTGGAATGCACAGGCGACGTCAAGCCACAAGCCCGTGGACAAAATCATGGAGTCACTGATCGTGCAGCCGGGTGAGCCCATCTTCAACTTCGGCACGCCTGCGGATGGAAAAGTCTCCGTCGAGCAGAAGCGATTCTTCCTCAGCCCCAGCATCACGCCCGATTCTGCGCAAAAGTGGACACTGCCGGTGTGCTTTAAAACCGCCGGTTCTCCCGACTGCGAGCTCGTTACACCCGATACCTCCAGCGTCAAGGCTCCGCCCGCCGGCCTCTTCTTCGCCAATGCCGCGGGCAAGGGATACTACCGCAGCGCCTACGCGCCGGCGCAGTATCAAGACCTGGTGACTCATGCTGAATCGGCTTTGACGCCCTCTGAGCGCATCAGCCTCGCCGGCGACGAGTGGGCCCGGGTGCGCGCCAACAGAGCCACCGTGGGCGATTATCTGAATCTTGTGGCTGCGCTCAAATCCGATCCAAGCGCAGAAGTTTTCTCGAACTCCGCTGGGAGACTGGGAACCATCTTCGACCGAGTAGCCTCGACAAGAGAAGAGCGCGACGAGTTGGCCGTGTGGGTACGCCGCAACTTTGCTCCCGAGTACGCGAAACTCGGCCCTCCCGCGCCTGGCGACTCGCCCGGCAAGCGCGAGCTGCGCGCGCATCTCCTCGCCTTGCTCGTCGATCATGGCAATGGCTCTGATTTCCCTGCCCAGGCGCGCCGGATCGCCGAACAATTCCTCGACGATCCCGCTTCAGTCGATCCGACCCTCGGACAGGCCGCTCTTGAAGTCTCCGCGGAGAACGGCGACGCCGCGCTCTTCGACCGATTGCAGAAGGTGTATGAAACTTCGACCGATCCCGAGCTGCAGGAGAACGCACTGCGCCTGCTTGTCCAGTTTGACAATCCCGCTCTGCTGGAGCGCGCTCTCGAATACTCGGTTTCAAGCAAGGTACGCAACCAGGACGCCGCGATTCAGTTGGCCATCGGTCTCCAGATCCCCGAGAACCGCGATGCGACGTGGAACTTTGTCAAGACGCATTGGGACCAGGTGCAGGCCAACCTGACCACCGAAATGGGCTCGATTCTGGTGAGCTCTTCCGGCAGCTTTTGCACCACCGAGGCGCACGACGACGTGAAGAATTTCTTCGCCGCCCACCCAGTGCCCGCATCCGACGTGGCTTTGAAGCACGCCCTGGAGAATATTGACGGCTGTGTTGAGCTGCGCCAGCTGCAGGAGCCGAATCTGAAGACGTGGCTCGCCGCTCAGTCGGGGTCGTAGGCGATCCGGCTCTTGCCGGAGCGCGTTTACAGCTTCCGCAGCCGTGCGCAGGCTTCGTCCAGCTCGCCGTCCTGCTTGGCAAAGCAGAAGCGCAGCAGGTTTTCGCCGCGCCCCTGGCGGAAGAACGCCGATCCCGCCACTGCGGCCACGCCGGTCGAGCGCAGCAGGTGCCGTGCTTTCTCGGCGGCTGTTTTGCCGGGTAGGTGCTCGACGCTGGCCATGATGTAGTAGGCGCCGGGAGGCGCCGAGGCATCCATGCCGGCGTCCTTGAGCGCGGCGAGCAGCCGGCCGCGCTTCGATTGATGATCGGCGGCCAACTGCGCGTAGAAACTCGGCGGCAATTGCTCCAGGCCCGCTGCGGCGCCCACCTGCAGCGGCGCGGGCGCGCATACATAAGTCAGATCGTGGAAGTGCCCCATCGTGGGCATCCATCGCGCGTCGGCCGTGGCGTAGCCGATCCGCCAGCCGGTGATCGAAAACGTCTTGCTGAAACCTGAAAGCACAATCGTGCGCTCGCGCATGCCGGGCAGCGTTGCCGGGCAAATATGTTTCGCGCCGTCGTAGACGAAGTACTCGTAAATCTCGTCTGTGATCAGGAAGAGATCGTGCTCGATGGCGAGCTGGGCTACGGCCTCGAGTTCGGGCTGCGTGAAGATCTTTCCCGTCGGGTTCCCGGGCGTGTTCAGCAGGATGGCGCGAGTGCGCGAAGTGACAGCGGCGCGCAGAGCATCCACGTCGAGATGCCAATCCGGCTCGGCCAGCGCGACCAGCACCGGATTCACCCGCAGCGATTTGAGCGTGTGCGCGTGGTACCCATAAAACGGCTCGAAGACGAGCACCTCGTCGCCGGGATTCAGCAGCGCCATGGCGGCGGCATGAAGGCCGGCCGTCGCGCCGGAGGCCACCATCACCTCGCGCTCGGCGTCGTAGGCCAGGCCGTAGTCGCGCTGCTGCTTGGCTGCAATGGCCTCGCGCAGCCGCGCAATGCCGTCGCATCGCGTATAGATGTTCTGCCCTTCGCGGATGGCCTGGATCGCCGCGGCCTCCACAACGTCGGGGACCGGCGTATCGCATAAGCCCTGCGCCAGGTTGATGCCGCCCATGCGGTCGCACTCGGTGGTCATGGCGCGGATTTCAGACTGCAGCGTCTCTGGCGCAAGCGCGCTCAGGGCAAGGCGCGACAAGGTTGTGGTTGTACGTGTCATTCTGCCGGGCGCGGGGAAGTTCCGCATTCCTATCGTACGACAAGGGGCGCATCGGAATGCGGCAGATGCGCTCGATCTGGCCAGCGCGAGGGGACGCGCCGCGGTACGAGGAATCGCGACGGCGGCCGAAGGCTGGTATCTTGATTGTGATTGCTTGAAGGCAGAGGGGGCAGACAAGTATGTACCTCGCGGGCGTAATTTTGCTGATGTTTCTGCTGCCGGTTGGATCGATGATTTTGGATCATTTTCATTCATCTGGTGCGGTTTCCTGGGTCATGCTGGCCGGAAAATGGTTCGTGCTTTGGGGCGCGGGTGTGCGGCTGCTGACGGCCGGCCTGCGCCAATACTTTCAGCCGCAGTTTACCGCCCGGGAGATCTTTCGCATGAAGACCGAGGAGGCGCTGCCAGTTATCCGCGAGCACGGTACTTTAAATATTGCCGTCGGCGTGGCTGGGATTGCGTCGCTGTGGGTCCCCGGTTTCATTGTGCCGGTTGCCTTGATTGCGGCAATCTCCTACGGCGCCACAGGCGCCGTCCACGCCGCGGCCAAAGCGCGCAGCATGAACGAGAACATCGCCATGGTCAGTGATTTTTGGATTGCGGTGGTCTTCGCTGCTTACCTGATCCACACCGGGGTATGACGATGCACGAGCTTTCCATCGCGGCCAGCATTGTGGAGGCGGTCACCGAGTCGGCCTCCGCCTATCCCGGTGCTCGCGTCAAAGAAGTGCGGCTGCGCGTGGGCGCGCTGGCTTCGGTCATCGAAGATTCGCTTCAGTTTTGCTGGGAGCTGGCCTCGGAAGATTCACCTCTCGCCGGAGCAGCGCTTGTCATCAACATGCTGCCCGTGATCGTGCACTGCGATGCTTGCGGCGCGGATTCCGAGATCGAGGGTGTGCAAAGCTTCCGCTGCCCGCGTTGCGGCGAGCTGGCGGCCGACCTTCGCCAGGGGCGCGAGTTGGAGATCGAATCGATTGAGCTGGAAGAACCGGAGACCGGGGAGCCGCGGATCGGCGCGCCGAATCCGGTCGAGGAGCACATATGACGACCCGGATTGTGGAGCTGCGGCGGGGAATCCTGAAGAAGAACGACGAGTTGGCGGCAGGGCTGCGCCAGCGCTTCACGTCAGCCGGAGTGTTGGTGCTGAATCTCGTTTCGAGCCCCGGCACCGGCAAGACGGCGTTTCTTGAGCTGACTCTGCGTGCATTGCGCGCTCGTGGCGCAAAGGCTGCGGCTCTGGTGGGCGATCTTGAGACCGACAACGATGCGCGGCGTCTGGCTGCGAGCGGCGCGCCCGTGCGCCAGATCAATACTCATGGCATCTGCCATCTCGACGCGGAGATGGTGACGAAGCACCTCGGAGGCTGGGAGGAAGCTCCCCTCGCGGGTCTTGAATATCTCTTCATCGAAAATGTCGGCAACCTGGTGTGCCCTTCGAGCTACGACCTTGGCGAACGCATCCGCGTGGCGCTCCTCAGCGTGACCGAAGGCGAGGACAAGCCTCTCAAGTATCCGGGGCTCTTCAACTCGTCCGATGCGGCCGTGATTACCAAAATCGATCTCGCCGTTCCCTGCGGCTTCGACCGCGATCTCGCCCTCAAAAACATCAACGAGATTCGCCCCGGCATCCGCATCTTTGAGACCTCTGCTAAAACCGGCGCCGGAATGGACGAATGGCTCGCCTATCTTGCGGAGCAGGCGCGGCCTTCCTGATTCCTGCCCGCGAACCCGGAACTCAATGAACCATCTCATCCATGGCGTTGCCAAGGCGCAGCCCGGATCTCTTCCGTGCTCCGTAAATCATCTCTTGAACGCCCGCAGCGCAAGCCGCGCCGCGTGGTAGCCGCACATGCCGTGCACGCCTCCGCCCGGTGGCGTTGACGCCGAACACAAGTACAGCTTGGGCGCGCCGGTCGCGTAGCCGCCCAGAGTCGGGCGGAAGAGCATCTGCCGCATGGTCATTGCGCCGCCGCTGATATCGCCGCCCACGAGATTCGCGTCCATCGCTTCCAGCGTCGCCGGCGAGGAAATGTGCCTCGCCAGCACGCAGTCTCGGAACCCCGGCGCAAAGCGCTCGATCTGCGTCTCGATGCGCTCCGTCATGTCGACGGTCGATCCGTTCGGCACATGACAATACGCCCACAACACATGCTTGCCCTCTGGCGCGCGCGATGGATCGTAGAGCGTTGGTTGCGCTACAAGCACGAACGGCCGTTCGGCTTGGCGCCCGTTGGCGACAGCATATTCGGCCTCCGCAATCTCCTCGAACGATCCGCCCAGGTGCACCGTGATCGCCCGCCGGCAATCCGCCGCGCGCCAAGGAACAGGCTGGGAAAGCGCGTAGTCGATCTTGTATACGCCCGGAGCGGGTTGAAAACGTTCCAGCGCGCTCCGGTATTTGAGCGCAAGCTGCTCCCCGGCGATTGCAAGCAATTGTCGCGGTGATGTGTCGAAGAGAACAAGCTCACTGCTCGATTCCAACTCGCGGAACGCAGCCGCATCGATGCGGCACGACGTGTGCACTGTTCCGCCCAGCGACTTTAGGTGGCCGATCAGCGCCTGCGTAATGCCGCGTGCGCCGCCGCGCGGAATCGGCCAACCCGCCGCGTGAATGGTGATGCCGAATAGCCATCCAATGGTCGCGCTTAACGGCTGATCGAAACTCAGGAATGAGTGACCTGCCAGTCCCGCGAAGATGGCCCGTGTGCGCGCGCTGACGAAGTGGCTCTTGGCAAAGCCTTGCGCCGATTGAATCGCCGTCAGACCAAATCGCGCCATGCGCAGCGGATGATGCGGAACGCGCAACACCGGGCCAAGCGCGTCTTCCGCAAACCTCATCCAATCGGTCGCCGCGGGCTGCATCAGGCCCCGCCACAGCTTTCCGTCGGCTCCCAGCGCGCGCTCCGCGTGCTCCAGGTCGCGCTCTAGCACTACCGCCGATCCATCGTCGAGCGGGTGCGCAACCGGCGCTTCTCCGTGGATCCATTCCAGTCCGTGATCCCTCAATGGCAGCGTTGCAAAAAACGGCGACCCAGCTGCGAACGGATAAACGGCCGAGCCGAAATCGTGCAGAAATCCAGGCAGGGTCAGCGGAAGCGTTCGCACCGCACCACCCGGCTCGGCTTCGGCCTCAAAGACCTCCACGCGCATCCCCGCTGCGGCGAGCACAATGGCCGCAGCCAGCCCGTTGGGGCCCGATCCAATCACGCATGCGCGGCTCATCGCTTCATCTTCCTCCGGGCAATCGTTCCTCAGTCGTGGGGCGGCAGTTCCTCAGGCCAGTCCACCGCGGCGAAATGGCCATCGGCGGCCATCGTCAGCTCCGGCGCGTACAGGCCCAGGTACTCGCGGCGCCACCAGTTGCCGGTTTGCCGTTTCTCATCCATCGTCGTAAACCAGTATTGCCAAATCACCGCGCGCACATAACGCGGCGGAATCTGCGGGAAGGGATCGCCGCGGAAAAGCGCCAGTACATCGCCGTCGCCGAGCAACAGTCGCTCCTCAGTCAGCGGAACAATCTCGTTGTCGCGCCAGTTGCCGAGCGAAGCAAACCACAGATTCCAGTCAAAGCGCGGCTGATAGGGCGCATAAACTCCTGGTGCTTCGTTCAACGCCTGCGGTTTGTTTCGAAACGGATAGGCCGTCCAGTTTGTGCCGTCGTTGGAGCCCTGGAATTCGATCTCGTAGCGTCCGCGTGTCATTACCGCGAAGAGCCCGTATTGATTCGCAATGCGAAATGGTTCGAGTGCGATGAGCGGCTTGACCGGCAGCGGGATTCCTCGCAACGGAATCCCGATCATCTCCGCAGTGGTGCTGTAGGCGATCCATGTCAGCATGAGTGCTGCACCGGCCAGGCGCGCGACCCACCACGAAGATCCAAGATGTTTGGGAAATGTGCGGCGCTTTGGGACATGCTCGCCCTCTTCGATGTCCGCTGTCGCGACGCTGGCCTCGCCCACGGCCAGAATCGATAGCGGCTGCTCCTCGTGCGGTTCCGGTGCCGGCGCGGCAATCCGCTCTGGCTCGTGTGGGCGGAAACGCGCGGGGACAAATCGGAGCAGAAATCTGTCATCGAGCAACAGAAAGCCGAGCGAAAGCACCAGGTAATTCAAAAATGCATAGTTGGCCGTGAGGATGACGCCAATCTCCCACGGCGTGACGATGAAGAAAAGGATCAGGCGCACGCGGCGCGGAAAGAACATCATGAACACCAGGCCCAACTCGAGGGCAAGGGTTCCTCCAACCGTGGCCGCATGGAACCAATGCGGCAGATGCTCGACATACCATCCGATCCACGTGGGCAGCGGGCCATTCTGGTAGTACTCGTCCATGGCCGTGAAGTGGCGCCACTGCGGGTCGCCGCTCACCAGCTTCACCATGCCGGATTCGAAGTAGATCCGGAACCACTCCCATTGCAGCAGGAACCAGCTCATGCGCGAGGGCGGATCGTGCGCGCCCCATCCCGGCATGAGCCCACGCGGCGTGAAGAACAGCACCAGGAATCCTGCCTCCAGCAGCATTCCGTCCGACTGATAGCTCGAGAACACGCTGCTCGCCCCGACGAACGAAAGGAAGCACACAAAGCAGACGAAAAAGCTCAGGCGGGGCCACAAGTTTAGAAATGCAATCACGGCCGCGATCAGCCCGATCCACGTCACCGCCATCATCATTGCGGAGCTGGACGAGAACCAGTAGAGCGACGGCGCGTACCAGTAGCGCTCCAGGCCCAGCTGCTGCGCGATATTGGCCAGATAATCCTGCGCAGGGAGAATTCCGTCCGGGCCGATCAACCCCTTGATCTGAAACAGCAGCGAATAGAACGCGGAGAAGTAAATGAGCGCCAGCGCGCGCAGAAAGATCCATCGCGGAATCATCTGTCTGCGTGGGCCGCGGCGCCCGTCGAAGAGCCACCGGAAAATATCGATCAGCTTGCTCCGCCGCATGTCCCGAACAGGATACCGGCTTGGCGGCGCACCTCCCTAAAGGAATGTGCGCGCCGCGCGCGGCTCGCTTCCAACGTGGTTGACCGGCCTTGGCCGGCGGAGTATCAAAGCATCGTCACGGCTCGAGCCGCGATGCCGCAATGCCCTTCGCGGCCCGCCATTCTATGCCCAGAACTCTCACGCTATGTGCTGTTTATGCTATAATTCGAGTTGCGAATAAATCCTTGAATTTTTCCCCGCCTTTTGCCTGAACTGGGCAGCGAAAATCGATTTCAGCCTCCTTGTTTTCGTCTTGCGGCCCGATCCGTGAGAATATCTCCTCGATGCGCAAAAGCTTGTTCGATTTGTCGGGCAGAGTAGCCGTGGTGGCAGGTGGAACCACTGGCCTGGGCCGCGCCATGGCCCTGGGCCTTGCCGCCGCGGGCGCCGACGTCGTCTCCAGTTCGCGCCGCCCGCAGGAGGTGGAGAAGGCCGCCGCCGAGATCGAAGCCTTGGGCCGCCGCTCCCTTCGCGTGGTCAGCGACGTGCTCGATCGAGCCTCGATTCAGGCTCTGCACGACGCCGTCCTCGCGGCCTTCGGCAAGATCGATATCCTTGTGAACGCCGCCGGCATCACCTTGAAATCCCCGGCGCTGCAGACCACCGAGGCCGATTGGTCGCGCATCATCGAAACCAATCTCACCGGTACCCTCCGCGCCTGCCAGATCTTCGCCGCCACCATGGCGCGCGCCGGCTACGGACGCATCATCAACGTCGCCTCTCTCGGCTCCTTTGTTGCATTTCGCGGAGTCGCGCCCTACTCGGCCAGCAAAGCCGCCGTAGTCTCGTTGACGAAGACTCTCGCCATCGAGCTGGCGCCCAGCGGAGTGAATGTGAACGCCATTGCGCCGGGCGTTTTTTCCACGGAATTGAACCGCTCGCTTGTGCAGGGAACGCCGCGCGGCCAGGAACTGCTCATGCGAACTCCCATGCACCGCTTCGGGCAGGCGCATGAGCTGGCCGGAGCGGCCATCTTCCTGGCTTCCGAGGCCTCTTCATTCGTCACCGGCGAAGTCATTGCCGTCGACGGCGGATTCTTGGCCAGCGGCGTCAATCAATAGGTTGCGCGTCGTCGCCGTGCTCATCATCGCCGCGCGCAAGCCATCGCTACGGCTCAACCGGCACGATCTGCACTTTTCGCCCTTCGGCGCACGATGTGTAGATGCTCCGCACCAGTTGAAGTGCGCGGTACCCATCCACTCCGGAAGACGCCGGCGGCCGGCCTGAGGTGCATGCGTCTCTGAAGTCAGCCAGTTGGCGCTCAAAGGGAGTGAGAGAAATTGCCATCGGGTCCGATGCGCCCGACTTGGCCTCGAGCGAAATCGGCGCCGGCTCGCCTTCAGCGTCGCGCACGTCCCACGCCGTCAATTGATCGCCGGTTACCGTGGCGCTTCCCTTCGTTCCGTGGATCTCAATCCGCTCCGGGTAGCCCGGCCACAGCGCTGTCGCGGCCTGGATCACGCCTGTTGCCCCCGATACAAAATGCAGCACCGCGCTCACCAGGTCCTCCGATTCGATCTTGTGCGTGGCGCCCAGGTGCCAGTATCCAAAAACCTCATCCACCGCGCCGATCAGATGCAGCAGCACATCCACCTGGTGAATGGCCTGGCTGATCAATGCGCCGCCGCCCTCGCCGGCCCAGCTTCCCTTCACCGGCCGCGAATAGTACTCGTCTGTACGGTGCCACTTTACGTAGGCATCGGCCTCGAGGATTCTGCCCATACGTCCCGCCGCGATCGCGCGTTTCAGGAACAGCGTCGAGTCGTCGAAGCGATGCTGGCTCACCACGCCCAGTTGAATCCCCGCTGCGCGTGCCACCTCGATCATGCGCGCCGCCGTCCCTGGGTCCACGGCCATCGGCTTCTCCACCAGCACATGCTTGCCCGACTTCGCGCCCAGTTCCACCGCCGCCAGCCGGTAGCCGGGAAAGGTGCACACATCGAGGCAATCCACGTCCGCGCGTTGGCAAAGCTGCTCCGGCGAGGCCACAAACTCCGCGCCCCATGCATCAGCGAACTTGCGGCCGCGCTCTTCCGTCCGGTCCGTAACCGCCGTGATCAAGTAGCCGATGTTCTTATATGCCTGCGCGTGCTTCCACGCGATCCCACCGGCGCCGATGAATCCCACTCTCATGGATGGTCGCACTCCCGCATTGTTCCCGCCCATCATCATGCGGGCGGCTACAGCGGTTCTCCAGCCGCTGTAAGGCGAAGCCTCAACTTCTATGTGGCTTTTTCCTTAAGAAAAAGCCACCTCGCACGCCAGCGGAAATGGCACAGACTAACTGGAGAACCGCTCTAAGCATTCTATGCGTGTACTGGGACAGGTTTGGAGCCGGTTCGCTCGCTTCCACGCACAGGTCGCGGCGCAAAGTCCACTTGGTGGAAGAGCATCTTGTGCAGGACCAGAGCAGCGGCGCCGCGCAACCGCGCTGCGTCGCCATCCATGGCCGCCACCACACGTGGCGTATGCGGCGTAATGGATTTGGCGATCAAATGGCTTTCCAGCAAGGGACAGATGCGCGGCCACAGCGCCGTGCAGTCGCCCACGATGATAATCACCTCCGGCGCCAGTCCGGCTGTGAGCATCGCCAGCCCTCGCGCCAGATAGGTCATCATCTTGTCGATCGAGCGCAGCGCGCGAATGTCGCCCTTCAGCGCCAAATCGAGCAGCTCCTGAAACGAAGTCAGTGTGCTTTCCGGCGCCAGCTCACGGTAGTACCGCAGCCCGGCGCGATTCGACGCGAAGGTCTCCCAGCAGCCCACACTGCCGCAGCCGCATACAGGGCCGGTTTCTTCAATCGGCATATGGCCAAACTCACCCGCCATATCATCTCTGCCCCGCGCAATCCGACCATCCACCAGCAATCCCGTGCCGAGTCCCTCAGCGACCGCCACCACAAGCATATTCGACGTGTCGTTGAAATTGCCGAACCAGCGTTCCGATAACAGGCACGCGTTGGCTGCGTTCTCCATTTCGATTGGAGTGCCGAGAACCCTCTGCAGCTCCGTGTAAAGATCGATTTGGCCCCAGGGCGCATTGGGCGAAAAGAGCAGTCGGTGCGTCCTTTGCTCCACCCGGCCTGCAAAGCTCACGCCAAGCCCTTGAAACACGCGGTCGCCGTAGGCCGCGCGCAGTGATCGCGCCGCCTGAGCAATGTGCGCAATGACCGTATGGGCCTCCCCCGCTGCTGAGCCGGCATGGAGTTCGTAGATAACGGTTTCCCGGCCCAGGATTTTGCCGTTGATGTCGACCACTGCCAGATTGGCCTTCCCGGGCCGCAGGTCGATGGCCAGCGTCGCGTGCCGGTCGTTCAGCGTCACGTACGTAGGCCTCCGGCCCCGCGGCAGCCGTCCCAGACTGCCCATCACCACCCATCCCTCATCGATGAGTTGGCCAATGATGGCCGAAACCGTGCTGGGTTGCAGGCCGCTCAGCCGCGCCAGGTCGGCCCGGCTCACCGGCTGATGCAGGTGGATCGCGTGAAGCAGGATGTCACGGTTAATCTCGCGCGCAGTTTCGCTCGAAGCCACGGCGCGGCGTGGTCGGATTGGCTTATCGGTTACGTGCATAATTCACGGCTTTCGTCATCTCTTGGCCCCGGAGCGATCGTTCCTCTGCTCCCCGTTCCGCGCCAGATCTGCGGCGTTCTCATTCCCGCAATCACTATATCCGAGGCGGCGCGGCTTTATAGCGATTTCGGAATCGCAGTCATTCGAAGATGCGATCGTGAGGTCAGCGGGACCAACCCGAGGTCCCCCACGACCCTGCTCGAAGAAGCGCACTTCAGTTGCCCTGGCAGGTACGCGGAGAGCGTGGTAAAGCCTGGCCGACCGGGCCTGAGTTTGGACCGGACTCACGCTGTTTGGGCCCGCTCAGACTGAATGTTGAGGGGATCGTTCAGCCGGGACTCCTCTGGCTTGGATTACGCGCGCGGGACCGGCAAATCGCCGCGCGGGGTCCTTCCCATTTTGTTCGCTGCCGTCTCCTGTGGTCGGCCCGCGCAGTGACGCGGCAACTCGCCATTCTTGGTTCGACTGGCGCACAAAACCGATTTTCCAAACGACCTGCTCCTGCCCTCGTGAATCGCATTTCCCACTGCGGATCCTTGGGGGGCACGGGATGCGGCCGATTCTGAAGGTCTTGATCGTAAACTGTTTCTTCTCTTGACAAATCTCGTTTCAGGTCCATATACTTCGCGACGCCAAGTAACTAGGCAACTGCACGTCGCCCTAATCTTTCGCATAGCGCATTGTCCGTGCTCTCGAGAGGTGTCAAAACAGCGGCATCTCAGCGGACGGTTGGGTTATGCGGCAAGGGAGCAGGTCTGCAGGCAAACTACGAATTTCGGAGGCAAGATATGAAAGGGTGGAAGTCACTGCATGAAGCGGGAAGACGATTTCGTCTCAAATCAAACACGCTTTCCAAGTTCTTAATGATTCCATATGTCGCGCTGCTGGCTGTCGCTCTGGTGCTCCTCGCGAGCCCCTCGGCCCGCGCGCAGGGCGGCAATGTTGCCATCACGGGAACCGTGATGGATCCTTCGGGCGCAGTGGTGTCCGGAGCCAAGGTAACGGTCACGCAGACAAACACTTCGACCGTCCGCACAGGGACGACAAATAGCCTCGGCGCATTCAACTTTACTTCGCTGCCCCCCACAACCTATACGGTTTCGGTACAGGCGCAGGGGTTCAAGCAGTGGAATCAGACTGTCGTCATGCTGGCCGACCAAATCCGAAGCATGGATGTTCATTTGGAGGTTGGCGCTGCGACCCAGCAAGTCACGGTCCAGGAGTCCAGCGTTCAGGTCAACACCGTCAGTCAGGAGCTCAGTCAGGTGATTGAGCGCTCCCGCGTCACCGACCTGCCGCTGAACGGCAGAAACGCGGCCGATCTGACGCTTCTGGTTCCCGGCACGATCAATGCAGTCGCGAATAATTCCGGGGCGTTGCAGGGCGACACCAAACAGGTTCCCGGCGAAGAGGCGATCGCAGTCAATGGCACCCGCCCCGACCAGATCGGCTACAACCTGGACGGCGGGAACAACGAAGACCTGATGAGCAACGTAAACCTCCCCTTCCCGTTCCCGGATGCGTTGCAGGAGTTCAGCGTCGAGACCAACGCCTTTGACGCCCAATACGGCTCCAATGCCGGCGCGGTCGTCAATGTCGTCACCAAATCCGGCACCAACCAGTGGCACGGCGATCTGTTCGAGTTTGTGCGCAACCGCGCCTTCAACGCCAAAGATTACTTTGCCAACGTAAAGGACCCGCTCAAGCGCAACCAGTTCGGGGGCACCGTCGGCGGTCCCATTCACAAGAACACCAGCTTCATGTTCTTCGGTTGGCAAAAGACGATCATCCGCAGTGTTACGAATGGCAGCCCTGCAATCGTTCCCACTGCGGACAACCTGAACGGGAACTTCTCGATCACCAATCCGACAATTACTCCCATTAAATGCAACCCTAGCGACGCTCTTGCGCAGACGAATGTCTGTAATCCGGCTACACACACTCCTTTTGCAAGCAACGCTTCGATTGGCCCGCTCGATCCTGTGGCGCTCAATATAGCGAAGCTGCTGCCGATTCTCCCTGCGGGGTCGTCGAGCGGGTCCCAAACGTTCGGCACGCCGCTTCAGCAGAACTTCGATGAGTACATCGCGCGCTTCGATCAGGTGATTCGCGGCCAGAACCGCCTCTTTGGCCGGTTCTATCTCAACAAGTACCATCACGCGCCGACCTATGACGGGAAGGACCTGCTGACGGCAGGCCCGGGTTCGACGGTGCAGTCGCAGAACTGGGCCTTGGGCTACACATGGGTCATTTCGCCGTCTCTGGTGAACAGCATCGTTCTCGACGCTGTGCGCTCGGCCTCCGATCGTGGTCAGCAAGGCGGCCCCGGAGGCACGGTGCCGGATATGACCACCTTCGGTTCCAGCCTCTGGCAATTGCCGAAAGCGCAGAGCGGCATCCGCAGCTTCGCTGTCGCCGGCAACTTTACGCTCGGCAACTTCACTGATGCGATGTTTGTCCGCAACACCGGCGACGTTCGCGAAATGCTTTCCTGGACCAAGGGCAAGCACAACATGACCTTTGGCTACGACCTCGAACTGGATCAGTCGAATATCCGCAACACTGACTTTGAGAATGGCAACTTCAACTTTACCAACGACGTGACGGGCCTCTCGATGGCAAGCTTTTTGCTGGGCTATCAGCACACCTTCAGCCAGACCTCAGGCGACTTCTCCGACTCGCGCGAGAACCCCATGGGCCTCTTCGCCAACGACAAGTGGAAGATTTCGCCGCGCCTCACCCTGGACTATGGCATTCGCTGGGAGCCCCAGCAGGTCATGAAGGAAATCTGGGGACGCATCCAGCAGTTCCGCCCGGATGCGCAGGCTGCCGGGGTTCACTCGACAATCATTCCCAGCGCACCCGCCGGCCTGTTCTTCATCGGCGACACATACAACGGAATCGGCGTTCCCGATCGCGGAGAAACGGGCGACTTCAACAACTTCGGTCCGCGTGTAGGCGCCGCCTGGGATCCGACCGGAACGGGCAAGATGTCGCTCCGCGCCGGCGGCGGCCTCTTCTATTACTCGCGTCTGCCCGGACTGTTCCTGAACGACGCGGCGATCTCTCCGCCCTTCAGCCTGCGCATTGACTTGACCGATTCAGTTAGCGGGGCCTCGCAGATCGGGTCCCTGTCGAATCCTCTGGCGGCTTATCCAAGCTTCACGTCGGGCTTCCCGCAGCGCTACACGCTTGCCACCGCTCCCAAGACCGCCGGCTTCGTGGCCAACCCAGTCCTTTACAGCATGCAGCCGGGTGTAAAGTGGGTCACGCCTGAAATCTACGATTGGAACGTAACCTACGAATATCAGTTGCGGCCCGATACGGTGGCGCACGTCTCCTACGTTGGAACGCGCGGAACGCATCTCCGGCAGGATGTGAACTTAAACCCCGGCGTCTATACCCCGGGCCACTCGGAGCAGTCAACGCGGCCGTATCAGCCGTTTGGCATCATCTACGAGAATCGGAACACCGGCGGCAACCGGTACAACGGCCTCCAGTTCGACCTCGAAAAGCGGCCGACGGGGGGAGCCGGCATCCTCAACCAGATCACTGTGCTTGCCAATTACACGTATTCCAAGGCCACCGATTACAACCTGGCCGAAATTGGCGGCATCACGGATATCGGATCGAGCATCGGCTCGGGCATGTCGGTCTACGATCCGCGGCAGAAAGCATTCGAGTCCGGACCCGCCACCTTCGATCGCACCAATCACTTCGCCGGTTCGTTCGTGTGGAACCTGCCCAAGTTGAGCAGTTCCAGTGGACTGGTACGGAACGTCGTAGGCGGGTGGCAATGGACGGGTATTTACACCTTCTCGTCGGGCGATCCTCTGACCATTCTGGCCGGAACCGACCAGTCCCAGACCGCGAACAACCAGGATCGCGCGGACTACACCGGCCCCGCCAGCACCGTCGGAACCACATGCACCTCGTCGGTCGCGCACTGCGTGTCCTGGCTCAACACAAATAACTACGCAAAACCGGCATTGGGAACCTACGGGAACTCTGGCAAAGGGTCGATGCGCGGTCCGAACGTCTGGGATGCCGACACAGGCCTCCTGAAGAACTTCTACCCTCTGTCCTCGCACGAGAACTTCAACTTCCAGTTCCGTGGCGAATTCTTCAACGTGTTTAACCATCCGCAGTGGTCCGATCCCAACGTGACCTTCTCCAATGGCGCTTTTGGCAGCATCCGTTCCACCATTGCTACATCCGCCGGCACCGTGGCCACTGGCGCGGACTACCGCGTCATTCAGTTCGCACTGAAGATGAACTTCTGATTTGAGACGAAGACGGGACATCCGGCAATCCATTGATCGGATGACCTAAGTCCATTAGGGGGTGGAGGAACGGCAATGCCCGTTTTCCACCCCCTTTCTTCATCAGTTCGCTCTACTTTAACCGTTGCCAGCAGCGCGCTCCTCACGCCATTCTTGCTGTGTTCACACGGCCCGCGACTCGCTCCCACTACACTTTTCCTTGGTGAACCATGACGACCCTTCGCGACGCGCTTCGTCCCATTCTTCTTGGCCTTCTTAGCCTCTTATCCGCTTCCGCACTGCTTACGGGGCAGACCGCCGCCGCTCCTTCCTCAGGCCGCGACGCCAACCTGCAACTTGTCATCGTGCTCACTCGTCACGGCGTTCGTTCCCCGCTCACTGCGCAAGCCGATCTCGACAAGTTCTCGGCGGCGCCCTGGCCCAAATGGGAGGTTGCGCCCGGCCTCCTCACTGCTCACGGCTACCAGTTGATGAAGCTCTTCGGCGCCTGGGATCGCGCACAGTTCTCCGCCGATGGCCTTCTCTCTCCCTCCGGCTGTACCGACGCCAAACACGTCACGATCCTCGCCGATGTCGACCAGCGCACTCGCGAAACCGGCAAGGCGCTCGCCGAGGGCATGTTCCCGAGTTGCAATGTCGATGTTCAATCGCGTCCCGACGGCACACTCGACCCGCTCTTCAGCCCACGAAAAGCTGGCGTCGGCCACCCGGATGCAGCGCTTGCCACGGCAGCGATTGCGGGGCGAATCGGCGGCGACCCCGCCAACCTTACCGAAACTTATCGCCCGCAGTTGGCCGCGCTCGACCGAGTTCTCTCCGGTTGCGGGCGCCTGCCTACTAATCCACAGCGCATCTCAATCTTCGATATTCCCTCCAGCCTCAAGCCCGGATCAGGCGATCTTCCCGTGGCGGCGCACGGTCCGCTCATCACCGGTTCCACGCTGGCCGAGAATCTGCTCCTCGAATACACGCAAGGCATGAGCACCGCCGACACCGGCTGGGGTTGCCTCGACGGCGCCACGCTGCGCTACGTAATGCAAGCCAACATCGCGGCCTGGGACTATCAAGATCGCACGCCCACCGTCGCACGCATCTACGCCTCCAACCTTCTCGACCACATCCGCAGGACGATGGAGCAAAACGTGACCGGCAAATCCGTTCCCGGAGCGCTCGGCAAGCCCGGCGACCGTCTTGTTATTCTCGTCGGCCACGACACGAACATCGCCACTGTCGCCGGCGCTCTCGGCATCGATTGGATCGTTGACGGCCGCGTCGACGATTCCCCGCCAGGCGGCGCGTTGGTCTTCGAGCTTTGGCGCTCGCCCAGGGCCGGACCTTTCGTGCGCGTCTCATTCACCACTCAAACCCTCGAGCAGATGCGCAACGCCGAGCCGCTCACGCCGGCTAACCCGCCCGCAGAGGCGCCCATCTTCGTCCCCGCATGTGGCGGCCCGGATCTCTCCTGCACCTGGGACGGCTTTTCCGCCGCCATGCGTCAGGCCACCGATCCGGCCTACGTCAGCGCGCTTCCGTAGAGCCGAGACCACGTCAGGCTTATAGAATTGCCTCGCGCAATGATTCGCGCTTCAGAGGAAACGCACATGAACGTTCTGCCGAGGACTGCCACTGTAGCCTTGCTTGTTTCGGCCGCAGCCGTCACCGTTTCGGCGCAACAGGACTACTTCAGTAATTGGCCGCCGGGGCGCTCTCCGCAAGAGATCGGCAAGGCCCTGGCCGAGCACTTCGTCACCAGCCCGCACCAGTACACCGCCACGATTCATTACTCCGAGGTGGGCGCATGGTACGGCGCATTGACCTTTGCGGCGTTGACCCACGACACCGATCTGCGCGACCGGCTCATCAGGAAATTCGACCCCATCATGCCCGGCGGCGCCGAAGCCGGCCGCATTCCCGTCCGCCGTCACGTGGACGATGAGATCTTCGGCATCGTCCCCCTGGAGATCGCCATCCAGACCAGAGACAAGAAATACCTCGACTACGGGCTCTCGTTCGCGGACCGGCAATGGGAGAATCCCCAGCCCGATGGCCTCTCGGGCGAGACGCGCTTCTGGATCGACGACATGTACATGCTCACCATCCTGCAGCTCCAGGCCTTCCGCGCCACCGGTGACAGGAAGTATCTCGACCGATCCGCCAACGAGATGGTTGCCTATCTCGACAAGCTCCAACAGCTCAACGGCCTTTTCTATCATGCACCCGACGTGCCCTTCTTCTGGGGCCGCGGCGATGGCTGGGTGGCCGCGGGAATGACCGAGATGTTGCGCGACCTGCCCGCCGATCATCCGCGGCGCGCGCGCATCCTTGCCGGCTACAGGCTCATGATGGCCGCCCTGCTCAAGTACCAGGCCACTGACGGCATGTGGCGTCAGCTCATCGATCACGACGAGGCTTGGGAAGAGACCTCAAGCTCCGGCATGTTCACCTTCGCGCTCATCACCGGCGTCAAGAACGGCTGGCTTGACGCCGCCACCTACGGTCCCGCCGCGCGCAAGGCGTGGATCGCGGTTACGGGCTTCATCGATCAGAACAGTGACATGACCAGCGTGTGCGAAGGCACCGGCAAGAAGAACGACCTGGAGTATTACCTCGAGCGCAAACGTAGGACCGGCGACTTCCACGGCCAGGAGCCGGTACTCTGGGCTACCTCCGCGCTGCTGCGTTAACTCCGCGCAGCTCACTTCAAATTGCAGGGTGCTTACGGCCCTGAGAAGATTCCAGCGCCGATGACAGCTTGCTGATTCGCTGAAACGTCCGCGCAGCGGACGCTTGATCTCCGACCCCTGATCTCTGATCTCTGTTTTAGTCCAGCCGCGTCAAATACGCATCGCCTTCCACCGGCTCCACGTGCCGCGCAATATACTCGGCCATCGCGCGGTCGTCGCCCTGTGGCCGGATGCGCACCCAGTAGCTCTTCTCGCCGGGAAACTCGATCACGTTCGCTCCGGGATAATCGCGTAGCAACTGTGTCTTCAGCGCAATCGCCTCTCCTTCGTCGTGGAACGCGCCAATCTGAACGCACCACCGGCCGCCAGTGGCCATCGGCTTGGGCGTCTCGTACACATCCATGCGCACCTTTGCCGTGCCGGTGCGGTAAATGCCCACTGCCTTGGCAGATGCGATGGTTAGATCGAGCATCCGGTCTTCCACAAACGGCCCGCGGTCGGTAATCCGCATGGCGCTTGATTCGCCGGTCTTCATGTTGGTCACCACCACCAGCGATCCCATGGGCAGCGTACGATGCGCTGCCGTCATCGCATCATCGTCAAAGACCTGTCCGTTCGCGGCGCGGCGGCCCTTGTACGGCGCGGTGTACCACGTGGCGTAGCCCACCTCGCTCAGAATCGGCCGGTGCGTTGCAACGAATGCGAGATCGTCGTCGTTGATCCCTCCCGGCGGCGCTGGCGTTACCGGAATCCTGGCCGGGGCCGGTGCGGTGGACGCAGCCGGATAGGTCTTAACCTCCGGCGGCAACGCCTGCGGCGGAGCCACGCGCGTGTTCTCCCGGTGTTTGCACCCGCTTGCTCCCAGCGAAACGATCGCGGCCAAGGCGAAACTTACTGCCCCGCGCGCCACCGCGCCGCGCCAGCTTGCAACGAGCCGCACCTCCCTGCCCTGTAGCTCGCCTCCGCTCAAAAGCGCGGCTCCTTGCTCGGGTTATTCGGGTTTGGGTTATTTTCTTGATTGGGCGTGTTGCCGTACGGCTGATTCCCCGGCCGGCTGTTTTGCTTCTCAAAGCGGTCGGCCAAATTGCGCAGCGTGTCGGAGGCTGTGCGCATTGCGGTGATCGACTCTCTGCGCACTTGCGGAATCACGGCGTCGTTCACATACGTTATGGCGTGCCGCAACTCCATCTCGATCAGCTCGATCGCTTCGTCGATCCTCTGGCCCAACGTGGGCGGACCACCCCAACCCGGATGATTCGGTGTGCTCATGATCGAAGCCCTTCCCTTGCAGCTTTAAATAAACGCATAACCTGTTCAGAGTCTGATCGTCAGGACGGGCGGCGTCAATGCCTCTACGACCAGCGGGGACCGCCAAGATTACTATGGACGGAAACCCAATCCTTTCGCATCACAACGTTAGAGGCTCCCCCACCCAAATCGGCGTATGTTGCAGCGGCCCCCGCTGGGTTGAGTATCGTACTTTCCCGGGCCCAAACGGCGGAGGACGACCCCGGGGCACCCCCCGTGACAATTCATGGTTGTCGTTTGGCCGCCTTGTCGTGGTAAATTCACATCACTAGTCCCCGGCCCCCCAAAAAATGCAGGTTTCAACAACCGCAACGGAGGTTATTGCAGAAAATGAAAATCGTTCGCAGGTCCTTCTCTTTGAGTGCACTTTGCCTGGCTTTTGCATGCATGCTGCTGGGCGTCGCAAGTATCCAGACGGCAAACGCGCAGGCCGCGCCCCCGCCGATTGGCGTCTGGGCCAACAAGACGGAAGGTTTGGTGGTTCAGCAAAGCGGAACCTGCGGCTTCCTGGTCAACGGCAAGGTCCGCTACTCCGGAACCTGCTATTGGGAAACCCCCTCGGCCAGAGGAGGGATTCTCGATCTCACGTATCCCATGCCTCTCGCGCCCGGCCACGTTCGCTGGAGCGTTATCTACGTAAATCAGACAACCATTACGCTCGATGGAGATGTATTTTACAAGAAGTCGAACTAGGATGCAGCCGAGCGCTACGGCATGGACATGGCCACCGCGCCCGTCAACAACTTGATCACCGAATTCGTCCCCTCGATCGACGGTCACATCCACACCCACGTCGTCTTCATGCAGCGCATCATTAATCAGGTGGCGCGCACCGGTAGCACCGAGTGGCCGGAAGAGCGCCGGCCACATCGGTTGCTGTTGTGACTAATAGCGCGAAAATGCCTTTCCCGTCACATCCAAAACCAACAAAGAAGGGGTAATATTTCTTGCAATGGAGCGCCCAAAGGGTACAGACGTGCGAACCAGACGGCTTCATTTGCTGCTGGGTTCTTTGTGCGGGTACATGCTCGCGCTTGTCGCCACTTCTCTGCCCGCTAACGCGCAGACCACTGCTCCCAACGAATGGACATGGATGGGCGGGAGCAGCACGGTTGGTAGCAATGGTGCCCAGCCAGGAGTGTACGGCACATTGGGAACGGCTGCCGCAGGAAACATTCCTGGAAGCCGTTGGGGGGCTTCGGGCTGGACTGACAGCAGCGGGAATTTCTGGCTTTTTGGGGGCCAGGGTGTCGATGCCGACGGAAACTGGGGCTATCTCAACGACCTGTGGGAGTTCAATCCTTCCACGAGCGAGTGGACATGGGTGGGCGGAAGCAGCACGTTTTCTGGCGTCAGAAACTGCTACCTTGGGTGCGGCTACGCTGGAGTGTATAGCACACTGGGAACCCCCGCTCCAGGTAATATCCCCGGGGGCCGGACAGTTGCCGCAAACTGGATCGACAGGAGCGGCAATTTCTGGCTTTTCGGAGGAGATGGTTATGACAGCACTGGATTTGAGCCGAATGATCTGAATGACCTGTGGATGTACAATCCCACTACAAACGAATGGACATGGATGGGCGGAAACAGCACGTTCCCCCTCGGCGGCATCCTAGGAGTCTACGGGACGCTGGGCACCCCCGCTGCCGGAAACTACCCTAGCGGCAGGTGCAACGCTTCGACCGCCACCGATAGCAGCGGTAATTTCTGGCTATTTGGTGGTTTAGGCTGGGGTTTAGGCGTGGGTAGCACCATCGTCGCAGATGGCTGGCTCAACGACATTTGGGAGTTCAATCCCTCCACCAACGAATGGGCGTCGATGGGCGGAAGCGGGACGCTTGGCCAACAGGGCGTGTATGGCACACTTGGAGTGCCAGCTTCCGGAAACGTTCCCCCAGGGCGCGAAGGGGCCGCGAGCTGGATTGATGGCAACGGCAATTTTTGGTTCTTCGGGGGTGCAGACACCCCTTACGACTATGACAACGACCTTTGGGAATTCGCCCCTTCCTCGATGGAATGGACCTGGATGGGCGGGAGCAGCACCGCTGATCTTTATTGCGCACCGCTCGTTTGTTCTTTATTGGGCCAGCCACTGGGCCAGCCTGGAGTGTATGGGGAACTGGGAACACCCTCGGCCGGCACTGTCCCGGGAGGTCGATGGCTGGCCACGGGCTGGACTGATAGCAGTGGCAATCTTTGGCTTTTTGGGGGCCAGGGCTTCGATGCCAATTACTATTTTGGCTATCTGAACGATTTTTGGGAGTTGAACATCTCCACCAATCCGGTTCAGTGGACGTGGATGGGCGGAAGCAGCACGCTTCCGGCATCCTGCGCTGGACAAGATGTCGTGGAGGGCGATGAGAACTTGGGCCTTCTCACTTGTGGACAGCCCGGCGAGTACGGCACGATGGGGACGCCTTACGCCTCAAACGTGCCCGGAGGCCGCAATTCCGCGTCGAGCTGGACCGATAAGAGCGGCGACTTCTGGTTCTTTGGGGGGTATGGCTTCGATAGCAGCGGCAATTGGGGCCATCTTAACGACCTCTGGGTATTCCAGTCGACTGTCGGCGCACTGCCGGCCGTTATGCCGGCGTTTAGCCCAGTGGCTGGAATCTACGCTGCAGGACAGACGGTCCAAATCTCCTCCGCCACACCCAATGCGACGATCTACTACACAACTGACGGCTCAACGCCGACCACAAATTCCATCGTATACACTGGCCCGATCACCGTTTCGTCAACGGAGACGATTGAGGCAATTGCGACGGCCACAGACTATGCCAATAGCGCCCTTGCCAGCGCCAAATTCACAATCGCACCACGGGTTCAAACACCAACTTTCAGCGTGCCCAGCGGAACTTACAGCACCGTCCAATCTGTCACAATTAGCGACGCAGCGAATGACGCGACCATCTACTACACAACCGACGGAACGACCCCGACAACGACTTCGCAGGTATATAGCGGCGCGATTACCGTTTCATCGACAGAAACGGTCAACGCTATCGCAACGGCCGCAGGCTACGCTGCCAGCGCCGTTGCGAGCGCGATTTACACTATTCCCTCCGACTTCTCCGTCGCGGTCTCTCCGGCCAATTTTACGGTACCCGCGGGTGGCTTCGGATCGACTACGGTTACGGTGACTTCGTGGGGCGGGTTCGGCTCCGCCGTTTCCTTCGCCTGTTCGGGCTTGCCTTCCGGAGCGTCGTGCAGCTTCTCTCCAGCAACCGTGACGCCTCCGGGCACAACATCGACAACGTTGACGGTAAGCACCTCCTCGACAACAGCAAGCCTTCACCGCACCTCGAGGCCACTGTTTTCAACCACGGCGCTGGCAATTGCGTTCTGCCTCTTCGGTTGGAAGAAACGCCGCCTGCAGATGCTCCTGCTCGTCGCAATATGCGCCATCGGACTAAGCCTGCTCAGTGGATGCGGCGGAGGAGGTTCTTCGGGTGGGCCGCCGCCGATTCAACCCGTCACCTCAACCGTGACAATAACCGCTACGTCGGGATCGCTCACGCACGCCACGACTTTCTCACTCACCGTAAACTGACGTATCCCGATGGCGGCAAAGAGGATGCGCGACCTACAGCGCCGCCCCGTTCACCCTGGTTTGGCCACCATCCAGCCCCCAATTCCGCCATTCGCTGCACCCCGCTTGGGTTGACCGGCATTCCCGCTTACCCTCGTAATGACCTCTTAGCGTTCGTGTTCCCGCAAGGAATTGCGAGGCCTGAGCCGGGGAAACCGCAAAGCAAATCATTGATCCCCAGCGCCTTAAAACCAAATCGAGGAGACCGCATTCATGCCCAAAGCCGTCAAGTACGTTGAGAAGGCCGCCGTCTACGCGGCTCAGGGAGCCTGGGTTGTTTTTGAGCGCTTGAACCGCATCAGCCCCAATGCCTCCTTCACGCCCAAGTGGAGCGACAAGCCTCTCCTCAAGAGCTATCAGAAGGAGAAGCCGCCCCTCGGCTGGCCGCGCACCACGGACTCGCTTTGTCCCAAGTGCGTCCCCGAGATTCGCAAGCAGATCCTCGACGGCAAGCTGCCCCACGAAGTGCTCCTCAACGAAAAGGTCGGCGAAATCAAGGCCCAGATCATCGAGCGCGACGGCAAAATCCTGATGGTCAAGGATTGCCCCAAGCACGGCCATTTTGAAGACGTCATGTCCATCGATCCGGCCTTCTTCAAGCATCTTGAAGAGAGCTTCCCCGGCCGCGACATGCGCGCGCACGGCCAGGGCGATGAGAAGCTGCACAACCACGGGACCTCGACCGTTACCCACGGCCGCGGCTCGGTGCTCACCATCGACCTCACCAACCGCTGCAATATGATGTGCGATCCCTGCTTCATGGACGCCAACCAGGTTGGCTTCGTCCACGAGCTCACATGGGACGAGATCAAGACCATGCTCGACAACGCCATCACCATCAAGCCCAAACGGCAAATGAGCGTTCAGTTCTCCGGCGGCGAGCCCACTCTGTCGCCTTACTTCCTCGACGCAGTCGCCTACTCGCGCAAGGTCGGCTACAACTCCGTTCAGGCCGCGTCCAACGGTATTGAATTCGCCAAGTCGAAGGAGCTCTGCCGCGCCGCTGCCGAAGCCGGTCTGCGCTACGTCTACCTCCAATTTGACGGCATCGGCAACGCTGCCAACTCGCATCGCAAGGTCGGCAACCTCTTCGACGTCAAGTTGCAGGCCATTAACAATCTGCACGAAGCTGGCGTTGAAATCGTGCCCGTCACCACCATCATCAACGGCATCAACAACGAGCAGGTTGGGCGCATCATCGAGTTCGCGCTCGACAATCCGAAGAAAATCAGCTTCCTCTCGTTCCAGCCGGTCAGCTTCACCGGCCGCGACGAAGACATCACCGACGATCGCCGTGTCGCCCAGCGCTACACGCTCTCGCACATGGCGCACGACGTCAAGGCGCAGGTCGGCATCGGCGAGCCGGCGCGTGACTGGTTCCCTATCAGCTTTATGAGCACCTTCTCTGACTGGGCCGATCTCGTGCACGGGCCCACCGCCGAGTGGGGCCAGCTCTCCTGCGGATGCCATCCCAACTGCGGCATCGGCATGGCCGTGATGATCGACAAGGAAACCAAGGAATCTGCTCCCGTTACCGCCTTCCTCGACATGGGCCAGGTGGCCAAGGATCTGGCCAAGGTCAACGACGCCGCGCGCGGCAAGTGGCTCTCGGTCCTCGGCCTCGGCCTCTCGCTCATGCGCAACTACGATCCGTTTCAGGCGCCCACCCACTTCAAGATCACCGACATGCTCAAGAAGATGGACAAGACCTTCAACGCCACCGGCAAAAACTACGGCAGCGTCAAGGGCGACCGCACCATCGAGGACATCAAGCTTCGCCGCCAGGACCGCTGGAACTTCCTCTTCATCGCCGGCATGTGGTTCCAGGATCTATTCAACTACGACTTCCGGCGCACCGAGCAGTGTATCATTCCCTACGCCACGCAGGAAGGCGAGATCAGCTTCTGCGCTTACAACACCGGTATTGGCTGGCGCAACATCATCGAGAAGATGCACATGACGGCCACGCTCACCAAGTGGTATGAGGAGCACGGCCGCCACGAGATCTTCGCCGGTGGCAAAAAGGTGGCCATGAACCACGTCGGCCATGACCTGAACGTCAACATGGAGCACGCTAACGCCGAGGCCAACCACACGCTCGATAACCTGGGCATCGCCAAGAACTCGCGCGAAGAAAAGATTCGCGCGCGCGACGAAAAAATGAAGCAGGAAGCCGAGAACGCCAAGATGGCCAAGCTCTATCGCGAGCACGTCCTCGGCGAGAAGCCCGTCGAAGGCCTTGTCTCGCTTGACTCCATCCGGCCTGCCTCGAACAACGCCGCCTCGCCCATCAACAGGCAGCAAGATAGCGAATTGGTCGCCGGCGACTAGACAAGATCCCTCCCTTGGTTCTCTCGACAAAACGGGCCGCTCAGCAGCGAACTGAGCGGCCCGTTTTCTTTTTTGCGCGTCCTCAGCTCCGAACCCGTCGAAATCCCTTCGGAGACTGGGCGGAGGCATCTCCGTTCTTTGCCGACGGAAGCGGCTGCGCCCCGATCGTTTTCAGCTATCCCAAAGTCGGATCGCTTCACGATCCGGATCGCATACCATGGCACTATGAACCCCGAAAGTTGTGGGAACGGTCTGAATCATGTTCGCGCCCGTGTGCCTCAACCCCTCAGATCGGGCATTGTAACGCGCCGCGATAAGACCGCCGTGCACCTCTCCGGTAGGTCTTGTTGCCTGAGGCGATTTGCATTCATGGCATTTCTCGCCTTCTCCATGTCATCGCAAGCACAGCCGGCAGCGGCTCCGGTCGCATGGCAGGGCACCCTGCACGATGCCTCGAATTCTCCAATCGCGCAAGCCATCATCCGGCTGACGGGTAACGGAACCAGCGCCGATGCATTGACCGGCGCAGATGGCAGTTTCCGGTTTGCGGCACTGCCGCCGGGACAATACAAACTCACCGTTGAAGTTCGCGGCCGCAAGGTTGAATACCCCTCATCGATCGAGATCATGCCGGGCGCTCCGTTCGCTGTGCTTACGCTCTCAGGCAGTGGCCAACTCTCGGTCGCTGCTTCACAACAGACCAACGCCACCGGAGGCGAAAAGCTCTCCAGTGCGGCCGTCAGCGAACTCCCGCTGAACAAACGCGACTTCAGCCAGTTGCTTCTGCTTGCGGCCGGCACCATGACTGACGCCAACGGCGCCACCAACTTCACCCAGCAGTTCGCCATCAACGGGCAGCGCGGCGTCGAAGCCACCTTCGCCATGGATGGCGCCGACATCAGTGATCCGGAGATGGGGGGATCGACCTTCAGTAACTTCAATGTGGACGCCGTTGAGGAAATTCAATCCAGCTCGGGCTGGATGCCCGCCGAGATCGGGCGTGGTGCTTCCGGCTTCACCAACATCGTCACCCGCTCGGGAGCTGCCGGTTTTCACGGCTCGTTCTTTGAGTTCCTCCGCAACTCCGCCCTTGACGCGCGCAATTACTTCGACCACCCCACGCCCGTTTATCCGGGCCGCATTCCGCCCTTCCGCCGCAACGAGTTCGGTTTCACCAATGGCGGCCCCGTGTTCATCCCTCATCTCTACGACGGCCGCGCGCGGACCTTCTACTTCACTCAATTCCAGGGATTCCGCCAGGCCCTCGGCACCACGCAGGTGATGCCGGTGCCCACGGCAGACGAGCGTGCGGGCCTCGACACCTCTGCCTTTCCCGGCGATACGCTCGAAGTTCCTGTCGATCCCGGCATCGCCGCCGTGCTCAAGCGCTATCCCTTGCCCAACTACCCGCTGGGCTCCTTTGCAGCACACACCTATGCGACCCCCTCGAACGTAATCACCAACGCCAACCAGTTTTCCCTCCGCCTGGACCACAGCTTCAGCGCCAAAGATCAGTTCTTCGCTCGCTTCAATATCGATAATTTGACCGGCCCCACCACGAATCCCGACCAGACAGCCATCGATCCCTCCTTTGCCACCACATACATCGACCGGCAACGCAATGTCGTGGGTACGTATACGCGGACAGTTTCGCCGCGCCTGGTTCTCGTATCTTCGATCAGCATCACGCGCTCCACGCCCGGATTTCCCACGCCCAATCGCACCGATCCTGCGATCAAGTTCAGCGACGCGCTGTTTGAGCCGTTCAACGCCGCCGCAGGCTCGGTGACGCAGGCCTATGGAAACCTCTTTCAGGGGCGCCAGCTGGTTACCTTCTCTGCCGGAAAGCACGCATTCAAGGCCGGATTCGAGGCGCGTCTCAATCGAGACACGACCTATTTCGGTATCAGCCCCAACGGCGAATACGACTTTGGCGGCGGCGCCGCGTACGCCACCGAGTTCATCCCGTCGCAGAGCGGCACGCACGATATTCACCCCGGTAACCTGTTGCCGGATGCGCTTTCAGGCTTTCTTTCCGGCAGCCCATTCGCCTATACCGTGGGCATCGCCCCTCCGTACTTTTCCAACGGCGAGCACATCGGCCCTGCCGCCATCAACCGCAATAACGTCAGCTTCTTCGTGCAGGACACGTTCAAGGTAAATAGCCGCCTGACCCTCGACTACGGCATTCGCTGGGATCTCTACACACCCATTAGCGAACGAGCGCGGCGAACATCCACAGCCGTTACCGCCAACGGCGCGCAACAATATGTCATCAACCCGCAGCCCGGCTACAAGACAAATTGGAATGCGTGGCAGCCGCGCGTGCAAATCGCATGGCAAGCAACTCCCAAATTTCTCGCGCGTGCAGGCGCGAGCATCATGACCATCCCTCCCAACATCTGGCAGGACAACTTCCTCACCGGCTCCACGCCATTCGCCGTCTATCCACGCTTGCTCTCCGCTCCCGGCGCGCCCATTCATTATGGGTTTCAGATCACTCCCGCCGAAGTTCCCCCCGTCTACTCGACCTCCGGCGCAAACATCTTTCCTGCCGACAGTTCCAAACAGGTCGCTCCCAACACGGTCATGGATGTGAACCGCTACGAACAGGAACTCGCCGCGCTCACACCCGGCGGTCCCGTAAGCGATTTGTCCCTCAGCGGTATCGACCCCTCATTTGGCAACGCCACGCTTTACACCTGGACTGCCGGCTTGGAACGCAAACTGGGCGGCCTCACTGCCGATGCAACCTATGTGGGCACGGCCGGCGAAAAGCTTCCTGCCGTCAGTTTTCCCAATGCCTACTCCGGCGCCAGCCCCGCCTTCGCGCGCCATACAACGTTTGACGCCGCAGGCAATGTCACGGGTGGCTTCGGTACGGAAAACGTCGTCGTCGCCTCGGCGCATTCCACCTATCACGCTCTTCAGGTTTCGCTCTCGGGAACCGTGGCCCACGGAGGCCCGGGTATTCAGGCAGGTTTTACGTGGAGCAAGTCGATCGACGACAGCAGCGGCATGATCGGGAGCGGGACAATACCTCAGAATCCCTTCGACTATCATCCCGAAAAGGGTCCGTCGTCTTTCGACGCAACCACCTCCTTCGGTCTCAGCGCGGCCCAGGACCTCCATCTCGACAGCTCCCGTTTTCTGCGTTTCGCCGGCCGCAAGATCACCGCCGGATGGGAGCTTTTGAGCATGGCCTCACTTTCCTCCGGCTCGCCCTTCACCGTCTACTCCGGCATCCAGCAAACCGGTGCGGGATCCAACGGCGTCGACCGGCCCGATCAAATCGCCGCTCCGCATCTCTCCACTGTGCGCAAGGTCCGTGAAGACTACTTCGGCGAAGGCGCCAGCAACGCGGCAGATTTTTTCTCGATCCCTATTCACATCGCCGGAGGTACCGGACCGAACCAGGGGCGCTTCGGCACGCTCGGGCGCAACACCTTCCGCGGGCCCGCGTTTTACAACCTCGATCTGGCCACGATCAAAGACACACCGTTTGGAACACGCAAGAGCGGCGCCGAGTTCGTCGATCTTCAGTTCCGTGCGGAGTTCTTCAACGTCTTCAACATCGTCGATATGGGTCTGCCGGCAAACATTATTGTCGGCTCCGGCTTCGGCGAAATCAGCCATACCGCCGGCAACTCGCGCCAGATTCAGTTCTCGCTCAAGCTCATCTATTAAATAAGCCACATGAGGCGAATTCCCGAAGCCCCCTCTGCCCCCGCAGTCGAATCTGCTTTTGCAAAGCTACTTACTTTCAGCACATGACTTCCGTCATGACGCCAACGGACCACGCCCGCCGCTTCGCGCCTGGGTGCTTTGGCTGTACAATCCCTACAGGTCTCCGCGGCCTGTCCGTTACTTCCAGCCGGCCGCTGGATTCAAGCGTATCCAGGTGTCCCGATGACCGTGACCCGCGAAAAGAACGAGCCGCGCAAGCTGCCCATGATGCCCATCCGCGACATGGTCATCTTCCCCTATATGATGACCCCCTTCGTGGTGGGCCGCGAGTCTAGCGTGCGCGCCCTCGAAGAGGCTCTCAGTGGCGATCGCAAAATCTTTCTCGCCACCCAGCACGACGCCTCCATCGACGAGCCCAAGGCCAAGGACATCTACCAGGTCGGCTCCATCTGCAACATTGTGCAGAGCGTCAAAATGCCCGACGGCAACATCAAGGTCCTTGTCGAGGGCGTCGAGCGCGCCAAGTCCATTGAAGTCACTGACCGCGACGGCTTCTTCGTCGCCACCGTGCGCACCGGCAAGCACGACTTCGAGATGACGCCCGCCGCCGAGCAGCTCATGCAGCGCGTCACTACGCTCTTTGAGAACTACGTCAAGCTGCAGCAGTCCCTCAATTACGAGACCATCATCGCCAGCGTGCGCATGGACGAGCCTGCCAAGCTTTCTGACACCATCGCCGCCAACCTGCAGGTCGGCATCGAGGAAAAGCAGGAGCTGCTCGCCATCTTCGACCCCGCGGCCCGGCTGGCCCGGCTCGCCGACGTTCTCGACGTTGAACTCGAAAAGCTCGACATCGACCGCAACATCCAGTCCCGCGTCAAGCGCCAGATGGAGCGCGCGCAAAAAGAGTACTACCTCAACGAAAAGATCAAGGCCATCCAGAAAGAACTGGGCCGCGGCGAGAAGAGCGAGTTCGACGAGTTGCGCAAGAAAATCGAATCCGCCGGCATGCCCAAGGACGTCCTCGAAAAATGCGTCCAGGAACTCAAGAAGCTCGAAGCCATGCCGCCCATGTCGGCCGAGTCCACCGTCAGCCGCAATTACATCGACTGGCTCCTCGCCGTCCCCTGGAAAAAGCGCTCCAAGGAAACCCGCTCCATCGACTACGCCGAAAAGGTTCTCAACACCGACCACTACGGCCTCGAAAAAATCAAGGAGCGCATCCTCGAATTCCTCGCCGTCCGCCAGTTGGTCAAGAATCCCAAAGGTTCCATCCTCTGCTTCGTCGGCCCTCCCGGCGTGGGCAAAACTTCGCTCGGCATGTCCATCGCCAAGGCCACCGGCCGCAAGTTCGTGCGCCTCTCGCTCGGCGGCGTGCGCGACGAGGCCGAAATTCGCGGCCATCGCCGCACCTACATCGGCGCCATGCCCGGCCAGATCATTCAGCACATGAAGCGCGCCGGCACCAAGAACCCCGTCTTTCTCCTCGACGAAGTCGACAAAATCTCCTCCGACTTCCGTGGCGATCCGGCCTCCGCGCTGCTTGAAGTTCTCGACCCCGAGCAGAACATCACCTTCCAGGATCACTATCTCGACGTCGACTACGACCTCTCGCAGGTCCTTTTCGTCGCGACGGCCAACGTGCTGCACACCATTCCGCCGGCGCTCCAGGACCGCATGGAGGTTCTACGCCTGCAGGGCTACACCGAGCAGGAAAAGCTCGAAATCGCGCGCCAGTACCTCGTCAAAAAGCAGCGCGAGCAGACCGGCCTGAGCGAGAAAAACCTCGTCTTCTTGGACGACGCCATCCTCGAAATCATCCGCTTCTACACGCGCGAAGCCGGCGTCCGCAATCTCGAGCGCGAAATCGGCAACGTCTGCCGCAAGGTCGCCCGCAAGGTGGTCAAGGCTAGCGCCAGGCACAAAGAGGAAATCACTGCCGGCAACATCGCCGAATTCCTCGGCGTGCCCAAATTCCGCGACTCCGAGGTCCACGAAAAGAGCGAAGTCGGCCTCGTCACCGGCCTCGCATGGACTGAAGTTGGCGGCAGCATCCTCACCACTGAGGTTCAGGTCCTCGACGGCAAGGGCAAGCTCACCATCACTGGCCAGCTCGGCGACGTCATGCAGGAATCGGCGCAGGCCGCGCTCGCTTACATCCGCAGCAAGGCGCAGGCCCTCGGCCTCTCGCGCGAGTTCTACCGCAACGTCGACCTCCACCTGCACGTGCCGGAAGGCGCCATTCCCAAGGACGGTCCGTCGGCCGGCATCACCATGGCCACGGCTCTCGCCAGCGCCCTCGCCAAAATTCCCGTGCGCCGCGACATCGCCATGACCGGCGAAATCACCCTCCGCGGAAAGGTCCTCGCCATCGGCGGCCTCAAGGAAAAGCTTCTCGCCGCTCTTCGCGCCGGCATCTTCGAAACCATCCTGCCCCGCGCCAACGAAAAAGATCTCTCCGAGCTACCCGACAACATCAAGAACGCCATGAAGCTCCGCTTCGTCGACACCATGGACGAAGTGCTCGCGCTTGCTCTCGAGCGTCCGCTCCCCGCCGCGATGCCCACCGAAACTGAAACCCTCGCCGCCGTCCCGCCACCCCCCGACACCGCCGCCAACCTCCCCGTCCCGCAGTAAACGAACGTCGATCGGATCGTCGGCTCCAATGCAAAGCGGAGCCGCGCGCGCCGCGGAAATGCGCCATCAAATCGTCGGTCTGTAATCCTGAGCGAGTCGAAGGATCTGCGGTTGTCTCTCTGTTTGTATCAGGGCACGACTTCAGTCGTGCCAAAAAAAAGACCAAAAGAGAAAAGGGCGGGGCTTTAGCCCCTGCTGAATCGCGCCATCAAATCGTTGATCTGTCATCCTGAGCGAGTCGCCGCGGCGACGAGTCGAAGGATCTGCGGCTGCATTTCAGATCGCACGAAAAATGCTGCGACGGCCAGCAACAACCCACAGCGAGTCTCATTGCCCCTAGTCGCTGGTCCCTAGTCCCTGTCTTCCCAACTTTTCCAGCGCATCGCACGCCGTCTTCACGCCATTTTCCCGCGCCACTTCTTCGGCCACGGCGCGCGCCCGCGCTTCAAACTCCGGCTCCGCCAGCATCGCCCGCACCTTCCGCGCCACGCGCCACGGCTTGTAACTCGCGCGCTGAATCACCCGCGCTACGCCCATCCTCTTCATCCGCCGCGCATTGTCCGGCTGGTCGTGCGAGTACGGCATGATCAGCATCGGGCGCCCGGCGCGCAGACACTGCGCCGTCGTCCCTACTCCGCCCTGGTGCACCACCAGCGACACGCGCCCGAACAGCTTCGAAAACGGCGCGTACTCCGCCACGCAAATCGAATCTGGCAGTGCCTCTTGCGGCCGGTTCCTCTCGTCCGTCCCGATCAGCAGAACCGCGCGCACGCCCAGCTTCTTTGCCGCTTTCGCCGACTGCTCATAAAAATCTCCCGCTGCCAGCACCGCTGCCGATCCCAGCGTAAACACCACCGGCGCCTCGCCCGCACTCAGGAACCTCTCCAAATGCTCAGGCAGTTCCGCGTTCCCCGACTCCGCATCGTAGTAGCAGAATCCCGTGATCAGCGTATTCTCCGGCCAGTCCTTCTGCTCCACGCCCAGCACGCGCGAAAAAAGCGCCAGCACCAGGTTCGGCGAGTGCTTGGCGTCGAAGATCGGGTTCTTGCCCTTCGGCAGTCCCAGCTCCTGCCGCAATTCGTAAATCGGCTCCGGCCACTTGCGCGTCACAAACCGTGCCAGCCGCTTCATCGCGCGCCCCATCCCCTTCAATTTGTCCGCGCGCGCCAGCCTGGGATACGGCGGCAGCACCGGCGGATCGAACGCCGAGAAGAACGAGAATGGCGCCAGCACGTAGCTCGCCCACGGGATCCCCGTCACCTCCGCCACGATCGGCCCCGCATAGTTCAGCTCGCCCAGCAGCAGCAAGTCCGCCCGCGCCGGCTTCGTCGCCGCGTCCAGCAGATCGGCATACGTCTCGCGCAGCACCGGAAACAGAAACTCCCGCAGCCCCGTCTCCGTGCCCTTCTTCACGTCGTAGATCATCTCCACGAGCAGCGTGTTTGTGGGGTCAATGTCCGGCCGCAACGCGTGGAATTCCAACCCCAGTGGCGCAATCCTCGTGCGGTACACCTCCGGCAGCGCCATCACCGGCACGTGTCCGCGCCGCTTCAGCTCCAGCGCAATCGCAATCAGTGGATTTGTGTCCCCGTACGTGCCTATATTCGACAGAACAATGCGCAATCTTGGGCTCCCCAACGCGTGATAGATTCGCAACTTTGAGACTAAAGCATGAGGGGCCGCATTCTCGTCATGCAGTCGGTCAATTTGGAGTTGCTTTGAAAGGTTCGCGAGCTGCGCCGTTATTGCAACTGCTTTGCCGCTGCATTCGCGCACGCTGCCGGAGTGTCCTTCAACGTCGGCTGCAGATCCGGCCAATAGGGACTGGTTTTCAGGAGCGAACAGAAATCCCCGAGCGTCGGCAGCGGCTTCTGTTGTGCCTTGGGCCCAAGCGCGCCCACAAACTTCCACGCCAGGTCCGATTGCCCGCCGTAAATCAGATTCAGCACGGTTTGCCACATCGTCGTTCCGATGGAATCGGCATCGCCCGCTGCCACCACCTTTTGCGCCGCGCTCAGCTCTTTGTTCCACTCTGCATCCGTCGGCGCAGGCGTCTGCATCTTATCCATCGCCAGATGGAAACCGCCGCCCTTTGCATCGTCCGTCCAGCGCAGCGTCACCACCGCTGACGGCGAGCACGCAAAGCACGTCGGCCAATAGCCAAACGTCCAGTCCGCCGTCATGTAGTAGTAGTGCCCGTCTGCGAGGCGTTCAAAATGCGCCATATCGTCATCGGAATCGTTCAGCGTGGCCAGCAATTTGAACTGCGGCCCTAGTTCGAAGACAAAGTGAATCGAGCAGCAATGTGCCCCGCCGGTAAACAAAGAGACGATCATGTCCGGCTGCCCGCGCCCCGTCACGTCCGTCCCGTTCGCAATCGCCACAATGTTGTCCTGCGCGTCTTCTGGCTGCCCAAGCGTGTAGGTCTCAAAGCTGTCCACACTTTGGCTGTAAACAACTTTGCCTCCGCTCGTCACCCGCAGGCACGCGCCATCGTTGCTCTTGTATGTCGTGAACTGGTACTGCCCAACCGTTGCCGCGCCCGTCTGGTTCTTCGCCGCGCACGCCTCCGCCGGATTCTCCGCCGGCCCCTGCGCCACGAGCCCCGCGCCGGACGCAATCCACACCGCCGCCACCAGTGCGCTCCGCGTCAACATTTGATTCCTCGCCTCTCGCTTCATCGCCCCACCTTGGTTCTGTCCAAGATAGCACCAGCGCTTATTCACATCGCCATCGTTCGATTCATTCGCCCCCTTGGGTTCATCGCGCATTGATCGGGCATGCAACCCCCGCGTGCTATCCTTGCCCCGTCAGAATTCGATCCGGAGTTCCTCATGTCCCGTCCGCATTTTCCCCTCATCGTAATCACGTTCCCCGCTGCACTCATCGCCATCATCGCAACACCGCCCCTCCTCGCCGCGCAACAGCCAGTAGCCCCAGCTGCCGCGTCCTCGTCCGCGGGGCCGGCTCAGCCCTACCACGTTATCGACCGCTGGAAGATCGGCGGCGAAGGCGGCTGGGACTATGTCATCGCCGATCCTGATGCGCATCGCCTCTACATCGCCCACGGCACGCGCGTCGAAGTCATTGACACGACCACCGGCCAATCCATCGGCGCCATCACCGGCCTTCACGGCGTCCACGGTGTCGCTCTCGATCCCTCCGGCAAGTACGGCTACATCTCCGACGGCGGTGGCAACGCAGTCGTCGCGTTCGACCGGTCAGCCCTTGCCATCGTTGCCACCATCCCCGCCGGAACCAACCCAGACTGCATCATCTACGAACCGGCCACCCAAACCGTCTGGGCCTTCAACGGCCGCTCCAGCAATATCTCGGTCATCGACCCCACCTCGAACACAGTCATCGCCACCATCCCCTTGCCCGGCAAGCCCGAGTTCGCCGTCGCCGACGGCCAGGGCATGGTCTTCGACAACCTCGAAGACAAGAGCGAGATCGTCCGCATCGACGCGCGTACCAAAGCTGTCCTCGGCGCCTGGCCCGCCGGCTGCGATTCCCCCTCCGGCCTCGCCTTCGACGTCGCCGGCCACCGCCTCTTCCCGGTTTGCGACGGCAAGAAGGCCTCCGTCATCGACTCCTCCACCGGCAAGCTCCTCGCCAACCCCACCATCGGCGACGGCCCCGACGCCGCCGGCTGGAGCGCCGCCCACTCGCTCGCCTTCGCCTCCAGCCGCGACGGCATCCTTTCCGTCATTGACGCCGCTGCTCCCGGCTATCCCACCATCGAGAGCCTCGCCACCCAGGCCGGCGCGCGCACCATGACCTACGACCCCTCCACCGACCGCGTCTACCTCATCACCGCCGACCTTGGCCCGCGCCCCGATCCCACTCCTGCAAACCCGCGCCCGCGTCCACCCGTCATCCCCGGCACCTTCACCGTCATCGTGGTCGGCCGCTGACCACTGCTTGCTGTTTTTGGTTCTTGGTTCTCTGATCTCTGTCGACTATTCACTGTGCACTGTTCACTGCCGACTGTCCACTGACCACCGTCCCTTGATCACTGACCACTTCCATTATGAAGATCCTTCTCGTCATCGCCGCCATCTTGATCATCGCCGGCTCGTTCTATGCCGACTACAAATGGCGTCAATGGATCACCCGCCACCGCGACCGCAATGAGCGCCCGCCTGATCTCTGATCTCTGATCTCTGATCTCTGCTCTCTGCTCTCTGCTCTCTGCTCTCTGCTCTCTGCTCTCTGCTCTCTGCTCTCTGCTCTCTGCTCTCTGCTCTCTGCCCCCAGTTCCCTGTTCCCTCGTTCCCTTGGTCCCTTGGTCCCTGCCTTCCCCATCCCGCCCGTTACAATGGATTTAGGGAGCCGTCCAAACGCTATGCAACGTTTCCTCAGCCTCCGTTTTCTGTCGCGCCGCCCCGGCGGCCTTGTCCTCACCCTGGCCTTCGCCGCCCTGCTCGCCGTCCCCGCCCGCGCCCAGTTCGGCGCGCCGCCCACCACCCAGGTCCACGACCCCTCCGCCCTCAAGCCGCCGCCCGGCGCCCGCGTCGCCATCATCGAATTCGCGGACATGGAGTGCCCCGATTGCGCCCAGGCCAATCCCCTCCTCAAAGAGGCCGCCGCCAAGTACAACATCCCCTGGGTCCGCCACGACTTCCCGCTGCCCTACCACGCCTGGAGCTTCCAGGCCGCCGTCAACGCCCGCTTTTTCGACGCCAAAAGCAAGACCCTCGGCGACGACTATCGCGACCAGGTCTTCGCCAACCAGATCTCCATCGAGACCACTTCCGAACTCCAGCAATTCACCCAGCGCTTCGCCTCCGCTCACGGCATCGCCCTGCCCTTCGCCATCGATCCCATGGGCCATCTCTCGCAGGAAGTCAAAGAAGACTACGCTCTCGGCCAGCGCGTCGGCATCGAGCACACCCCCACCATCTGGATCGTCACCAACGCCGCCCACGCCCCGCCCTTCGTCGAGGTTGTCGACCGCAGCCGCCTCTTCCAGCTCATCGACCAGGCCCTCGCCGAGGCTCGCGGCCACTAACCCCGCCGCGCACCGACTCGAAGCCCCGCCGCCCTCGCCACTCAGCGCCGCCCGCCCGCGCTCTCAGCCCAATTCCATCCCGGCGCAAAACGCTCCCTTTGCGTTTTGCGCCACACGCATCCCTCCGCTCCACTCAGCCCCACTCGCCTCGCTCCACCCTCCAGGCGCATCATCTCCCCCCCAAAAAACGGCGTCCGTTGCAGCGAACGCCATCTACTAGCCCCTAGTCCTTAGTCCCTTAGTCCCTTAGTCCCTTAGTCCCTTAGTTCCTTAGTCCCTAGCCCCTAGCCCCTGATTGCGAACAGCCCTAGCTGTTCGCGATCTTCACCAGCTCCTGCCCGCCCGGCGCCACCATCCGCGTCTGCGGCGCCCGCCAGTGGTCAATGTAGCTGATCCGGTGCACGCACCCGATCGTGCAATGCGGCGCGCAGCTCTTCGCCGTCACAAACTCCCGCTTCACGTCGGCCGTCGTGTACTCCGCCACCGGAACCCCCGGGTATCCCCGCTGCTGCGAGCAGTAGTGCACCAGCCCGTCCTCGCACACATACAAGTACCGCGACCCCGCACGGCACCGCCAGTCGTTCGGCCGCGCCTCGGCAATCGCCTCCTGGAACTTGTCGAACTGAGCGTAGTTGGTCTTCTTGCGCGCCTTCATCTCGTGGTACACCCGCGCCTCGTCCGGCTTCAGTGGCCTCAGTTGCCCGTCCCCGTCGTGGATAATCCCGATCGTCGACTCGAACCCCAGTTCCAGCGCCCGCCTGCCAATCACCAGCGCATCATTTGGGTTTTTAATCCCTCCGCCCACCACCGAATTAATGTTCACGTGGAACTCGGCATACTCCGCCAGCATCTCCAGCCGCTTGTCGAGAGTCTTGAGAGACTTCTTCGACACCTCGTCCGGTTCTAAATTATCAATAGAGATCTGCATGTGGTCCAACCCAGCCTCGTTCAGCCGGATGATTCTCTCGGGCGACAGCAGGAACCCGTTCGTGATCATCCCCGCAATCGCGCCCGTCTTTCTCATCCGCCGGATTATTTCATCCAAATTTGGATGCGTCAGCGGCTCTCCGCCGCTGATGCCGATCATCGCCGTCCCCAGCCGCCCCAGGTGGTCGATGCGCCGCTCCATCTCCGCCAGCGGCACCGGCTCGCTCACCTTGTCGTATTCATTGCAGTAAGCGCAGCTCAGGTTGCAAAACCGCGTGGGGATAATCTGCACCAGCACGGGGTGCGAAGTGTCCGCCAGCGCCCGCGCCACCATCGCGTACTCGCGCACCTTCCGCTTGGCCGCAATCGCGCGCCCGCGCACCGTCGATCTCCGGGGAATACCCATCTCTACTATTGAAACATATTCCAACTCCCGAAGACTTGTGGAGCGACCTTGCTGCCAGTCGGGTTTGTCCCCGCAGCCGTCGGTCAATGGTATAGTGGGGTCTCCCCCAAGGCGCATCGAGTTGCATGTCCCTGAAGGACACAACTCAGTACATTCCTTACAGGCTTGCGGCACGCTGAGCAGCGGAGGCCGGTTACAGTCTACGCTTGGCGTGACGCTCACTCGGCGGTCGTTAACTCAGACATCCAACCGGTCCCGACCCGATGTAAGTGAGGTGAAACATGTCCTCTGGTGCAACAAACGCAGCGCCCCTCAGATACTGCACCAAATGTGGAAAGCAACTCAGGGTGGGTGCAGGTTTTTGTTGTGCCTGTGGGAGCCCCGTAACTGCACCCTCGAGTGAGGCTCAGGATCTTTTTGGACAGGCTGGCATTTTAGCTCTGGCCAAGGGGAGTTATGTCGCAGCAATGCCATTGCTCCAGAGGGCGCTCGCGATCGGGCTGGCGCCCAATGATGAGGTTTTTGCCCGGTGGCACCTTGCCGGCGCATATCGAGAGCTATTCGGAAACTCCGGCCTATCCTATCGACAAATGTTCGAGACGAAAGAATTTCGTCAGTCTATGTCCGAAATAGAAAGGGCATTCGAGCTCGACCGAACATATTCGCTAGGCTTCTTTTCCCAACCGCATATGACCGGAACCCTTGAGCCATACGACACGATGTACGAGGCTGAGAGTAGGATCAAGGTAGAGCGGGAAGGAGTCGATGCGGCATCTTCCTACCTCTCAGCAAAGCTCAAACTGGTTGATTACCTCGCCAGGCCACCGCTATTGTGGAGCCTACTAATGATGGCGGCGCTAAATCAAGAGAGGGGCGCGATCGAGGAGGCTATCCGCTGCCTGAATACGGTACTCGGAACAAAGCCGCTCTACCCCGCAGACGAGGAGAGGAATTCGAAAGTGCGCCGAAAAGCGCACCAATCGTTGATGGAAATTCAGGCACAGTTTCCGATGTACTTCCAAGCTCCTACCGCAGCAAACACGCTAGTCTGCTCACGGTGCAGCACTGCGATCTCGTCCGACGCGCGCTTCTGTAAGACTTGTGGAACTGCCGTTGACGTGAAATAGTGATCGTCTCGGGTGCCTTTCAGCGATTGTTGGATGACTATCTCGAATCGATTTGGAAAAGGGGTATCGCATGACCTATAAGTGCGTGAAGTGCGGCAGACAGATCACCAGTAATGTGTATTACTGTTCAAACGAAGAATGGTACCTCTGCTGGGATCATGTGCATAAAGCGACACTCACAAACAAGCTTACCTGCCCCAAGTGCGGAAAAGAGGTACACAGGGTTGACAGGTGAGCACAAAAACCGGAAACGGTTGATCTCGTTAGCTTCGCGTGTTTCTGGCTGGCGGGTGGCCTAGGTCCCGGGAGGCCAACTCACCGCGAAAAATGGGTGCCCCAGGTCCCTCGCATTTGGGGACCTGGGATACCACCATCCCAAAACTGAAAGCTGACCCCTGTGAGCTGTCTTTAAAGAGCTCCCGTAGGGAGCGCCAGAAGTTAGCCTAGGGCAAGTCCGCCGCGGCGGACGCAGCCCTGGGAAAGCCGCCCCAAAAATCTCCAGCCCCGTAGGGGCGAAAGAACCCAGGGACCAAAAAGCTAGCAGCCGGGTGCCCCAGGTTCCGCCCCTGGGACCTGGGATCCCTCAACCGGCAACTCACCACGACGGCTGCTGACTCGCCGTCTTTCTCACTCCGCTAACGCCGCCAGCCCCGCTAGCTCCGCTGTCTCTCACAGCTCGTCAATCTCTTCCGCCGCCTTATGAATCGCCTCCGCGATCTTCTTGATCTGCTCCGGAGTTGCGTTCCTGCGCCACATCTTCGACATCACCGCGCTGCGCAGGTCCATGAACGCCTTCATCAGCTCGGGCGACCGCCCGCGCTGGAAGCCGCGCCCCGTCTCCTCAAGCCGCTCGAAAAGCTGGCCCACGCGCTCCTTGTTGGCTTCGAGATACTTCAGGCCCTCCTCGGTCACGCTGTAGACCTTCTTGCCCTCGGTTTGCGTCGCCGCAATCAGGCCCTCCTCTTCGAGCATCGTCAGCGTGGGATACACCACGCCGGCGCTCGGCGTGTAGCCGCCGCCCAACCGCTCCTCCATCGTCTTGATGAGCTGGTAGCCGTAGCTCGGCTGCCCCGAGAGCAGCCTCAAAATCACGAGCCTGATCTCTCCGGCGTCGAATAGCCGCTTGCGGCGATGTCCGAAATCGGGCCCGAACTCGCGGCCGAAACCGCGGTGCCCGAAGCCGCCCCTGTGCCCGCCAAATCCACCTGGCATCTCGAATCCTCCGCCGCGAATCCACGCAAATCTCCGGCCACCGAATCCGCCGTGGCCTTCACGTTCAAAAACTTCTTGTGCAAACATGTCTTTGGACCTCCTGTCCAAAATATATCTCACACTATATCGTAAGATATATCTTAATACAAGCAAGAAAAAATCAGATTTTCAGAAATGCCTCCTCTTTCAGGGAAATATGGAATCGTGTCGCTGTCCCGGCCCTTCTAGCACAGGTAACTCCGCTGGCCCCGCCTGCTCCGCCGCCTCATGCGGCTGTCAAGCGGTCGCAGGCCGCTTTACCGCGTAACCCGTTGAAAACAAACCCCAAAGTAAAACGCCAACTTTGCAGATTATTTCCCGCGTTTTGCTATCCTGATCTCAGCATCACCAAAAGGGAATTTCGTCGGAGCCAGTTGGCCGCAGGCGGCCGTGAGTCCATGAGGTCTTCTGGTCTCTGGTCTCTGGTCTCTGGTCTCTGGTCTCTGGTCTCTGGTCTCTGATCTCTGGTCTCTGATCTCTGGTCTCTGGTCTCTGGTCCCTGGCGCGGGTACCGGCGTCTCGTAAGTTCTTTGTTATTAAATATGGAGGTATGCGAAGGTATGCAGGAGGTACGCGAGGAGGTATGAGCGGTCTCCTAAGTCCTTTGTTATCAAACATGGAGGTATGGCATACCGGGGGAGGGGGCGGGTAGGGGTATACCAATCCGTCAACAGCCTTGAAAGGCGAGCGCCGTGTGCCTCGATTCCCGGGTGCCGGGTGCCCCAGGGCCCCGGTTCTGAGACCCGGAATTGCCGCTATAGCGAAACCAGAGTGACTGTACCCCGAATCTGATGCGCTCAAGTCGACGCGACCCCAAGGAGCGGCGACCCTGCACTGAACTCACCAGCGCACACCAACTCTGGTTTCGCTCTGGAAGCACGCACGCCCACCCCAGACCCGCAGGAGTATTCTGGGACCTCCGAGGCAAGTATGAATCCAGCAACGCTGCAATACGACTTTGCAACTCAGATCCTTGCGAGCAAGGAATTCTTCGAGCGTTCAACCCGCGTCCTGGAAGAGGCCGACTCGAATTTCCGCCCGCGCGAAGGGATGATGACGGTGGCCCAGCAGGTTGCGCACGCCGCGCAAACTCTCGACTGGTTCATCGATGGCGCCACGCGGCCGGAGGGCTTCGACCTGAACTTTGAAGAACTCGCCAAGGACCTGCAACAAGTGAAATCGCTCGCCGAGGCGCGCCGCCACTTCGATGTCGCATGTCAGCGGGCTGTCGACTTCCTGCGCTCCAGGACGCCGGACGAGCTTGCGCGTCCGCTTCCGCCCGGCCCTGTGATGGGCGGTCAGCCCGTCAGCGAGATCGTGTGGTCCATGGTGGAGCACACGGCGCACCATCGCGGCGCCCTGACCGTCTATTCGCGGATGCTGGGCAAAGTTCCGCCCATGCCTTACGGCGGTTGAGGCGGGTGGCCCGCTCCCATGACGCTCATTCACCATCAACAATGGGTGCCGCGGGTCTCTCCGCCGCCGTGGTCCTGCACTCCACTCTCGAAGCACCAGAGCTGTGTGCCGCAGACGGCCCGCCCTTCCATTTGAAGATCTAAGTCTGCGCCCTCCACCCAACCTCAAAACAAACCCTCGCACTTCCCCGCCAACTGCGATAGACTTGCATTCTCCCCTGGGGCCACTTCCCTGCACAAGCTTCAAATGGGTCCACCATGACCTCGCTGGAAAGAACGCAAGACCGGCTCTTGACGTGGCTCGGTATCCGCGGCCTGCGAATTCCTCTGCTCCGTTTCATGCCGGGTCAGAACCCGAATCGGGAGCTAACCCGCCCCCCATTTCCACCGCGCGGCCGCTTTTGTCCTCAAAGAACCCAACTTTACGGCTGGTTATCTCGTCTCCTGAATCATGTCGGCGGTTTCCAACCCAACGAAGGTCGTCGTGCAAACGCCAGAAACCCGATGTTGCCGGATCGGGTGGTTCTCGCGCCTTCCCCATCGCCCGGGCAGTGTGACCATTGCGCCGGGAAAGAAAGGAAAATTCCGATGAAGAAAGGTCTCGTCTGGGTCGCAGCCCTGTGCTTCGCGGCCCTCGTCTCTATCCCTGCCTCGGCGGAGAGTGCCTCCACAAAAGGCGTAAAGGCCGCCGCGAGCTCACATGACAAGAACATACGCAGCGATGCTATGGCGAATTCATTCAGCCATCCCGCTGCTGCGCCAGCGAAATCACGCGGACTCAATGGGACCTGCAATGTTCGCGTCGCCAACGACACTGGGTATTACGTTACCTTCTACTTCAACGGGTACGCCGCCGGAGCCATCGGCCCCTGGGGCGCCCTTACCCCGAACATTACCGAGGGCAATGCCGTGCTCTACGCGCGCGCTGTCTTTACGGATGGTTCGGTGCTGACATTCGGTCCGCGCGATCTCACTTGCACGGGAACCGACTTCACCTGGACGCTCACTCCGTAACTCACTCAGCCCGATATACCTGGCAGCGGCCGCCGCTACAGCATTTTCGATTCTGCTCTTAACAGAATGAAAGATGTCGAGTGGCAATTTCCTCGAGAAATTGCCAACTTTCGCGATGATGGCGATGTTAACAAGTGAATCGAAAACGCTCTAAACAGGCATATCGTCCGGGTCTCGGGGCGCCGACAAGTCAAAAAGGCGCCCCCGACTGCAACTGCAGTCAATTCACCCGCGAGCAGTGGCGCCCGCGCGGGGCAATCGCCTCAGTTGCATTATCACTTCGGCGGCCATCAGCGGAACCACCCAGCAGGCCCAGATGTAAACATCGCCGCGCCCCTCTCCGTCGCCGATCCGCGAAGTGGGTCCCATGTCATTGAGCAAGCGGAAGCTGACGAATGCGAAGGTCACGATGTAGGTCCGCACCATCCACTCCTGATGCACCGCGATCTGCCGCTGCTTGATCGCGTAAACGGCCATCGCGCCGCAGGTGCTCCACGCCAGCGCCAGGCAGACGAGGCTGAATCCCCAAAGCGCACCGAAGGTCGTGGTGACGGCGAGCCCTATACCGGCGAGCGACCCGCACAGAACCGCGATGAGATACGTGCGCCCCAGCACGCGATGCAGCCCCAGGTTGCGCTGCCGCAGCCGCCGCGAAAATTGGAACGGCCCGATCAGCAGCGCCACCATTCCGCTGGTGATGTGCACAAGCAGGATGGCGCGCCTCGACCAGTACTGAGCAAATCCGGCTGGATTGTAGTTGAGGTAATAGTGGAAGACGTACCTGATCACGAAAAAGACGGCCACTGCAAGCACGGCCGTCAGGGCCAGCGTCTTGGGAATTCGCAGATCCGCGGGCGCAGGCCGCGCAGACACAGAAGTTGACATGGTGCCTCCTGGGGAACCGGGAAATCGTCAAATAGGGGAAATCCCGCCTTCAGCGACTTCCATCGGAGCGGGGTCTCAGCGAGTGTACTCCGTGCTGCGCCCGAGTGAGAAGCCATTTGTTTCTGCGCGCCGTCAACGGTTCAGGATCCACGATTCACGGTCCACGGCCCACGGTTCCTTACGTCCCTAGTCCCTAGCCCCTGTCTCTAACGCCGCCCTATCCCACTTCGCGCAATTCGCCGCTGCCTCATACGTGCTCTGCAGAAACTGGAGCAGCGCCCCACCTGGGTCCGCGGACTGCCGCATCGCCTCGTACGGAAAAATGAACTCGCCGAAAGTGCTGTCGAACTTAGCCTCCGTCGGCGCAATCGCATACTCCCGATAGCCCGGTGGCTCAGGGTACGCATAGCTATAAAAAAACGGCTCAATGAAGCCGGTGCCCGGCGCACCAGCCGCTCCCGGCCAGAATCCGCAACTGCTCACCTCGTGCGAATACGCATCGCGCGTCACGCGGTCGGGAAGCCCCGGCATGCTCGGGTGCTCCGGCGCCGTGCGCCCTGAAAATCTGGTGCACGCCAGATCCATCGCTCCCCAGAACAAATGAATCGGGCTCACCTTGCCCCGGAACCGCGCGCGAAAAATGGTGAACACCCGCGTCGTCTGCAGCAGCACCCGCCAGAACCGCTGCGCATACTCGGGGTCGTAGGCCCGGTGCACGTCGTCTTTCTTGAAAGGAATCGGCTCCGCCACCTCGCACGGCACCGGCCACATGCTGCATAGCGCATCCAGGCTCTCGAGCGCCGTCATCAGCCGGCTGTAAAACTCGGCCACCGTCATGGGGGCGAGTGAAATGGTTTCACGTCCGCCGTCGCTCGTCTCGACCACCAGTTCGTGATCCACAAAATCGAAATCGATCTGCACCATCCGCGACCCATGCGCCATCGGCATCGTGGTCAGCCCTCGGATCGTCGGATAGAGCGTCACGTTCCAGCAGTGATTGATCGCCGGCGTCAGCGCCATCCTCACCTTGCCCACCATCTGCAGCCACAGTTGCAATGTTGCGCACGTATCGCTCCACGCGCTCTGCGGCAGCGCCGGCCAAACTTCCTTGTCTTTGCCTTTCCGCGCGTCGTCCCTCGTCGCCTCCCGATCCGTCATCCTCATGACCACCTCGCAGCCCATCATAAGTCCCAAGCCCGCTTCTATTCCCTGCCCCCTATTCCCTGATCCCTGCCTCTATACTGTCCCCGTGCCCCTGCCGCCCGACCAACTCGTCGCCCTGATGATCGCCGTCAGCTTCGCAGCTGGGCTCAACGTCTACGCCACCGTGGCCACCCTCGGCCTGCTCTCCCACACAAGATTTCTCGACCTGCCCCCGTCGCTGCATCTGCTCTCCAACTGGGGCGTCATCGCCGCTGCTCTCGTCCTCTTCGCCGTCGAGTTTTTCGCCGACAAGGTCCCCGCCTTCGACCTCGTCTGGAACGCGCTGCACACCTTCATTCGCATCCCGGTCGCCGCTCTTCTCGCCTTTCAGGCCACCGCCTCTCTCTCGCCCGGCGAGCAGCTCGCCGCCACTCTTGCGGGCGGCGCCATCGCCTTCATTGCTCACGGCGGCAAAACCGCTGTCCGTGCCGCGGTTACCCCCACGCCTGAGCCCTTCTCCAACATGGCGCTCAGCCTCGGTGAAGACGGCCTCGCCATCTTCCTCACCTGGCTTTCCACATGGAAGCCTTGCATCGCCGCGGCCATCGCCTTCATCCTCATCCTCATCACGCTTCTCCTCATCCGCTTTGTCTTCCGCGCCCTCAAATCCCTCTATCGTCGCACCAAACACGCACTCTGATGCCTCGTTCCCCATCCACGCCGGCCCGCTCTCGCTCACCGCGCAAATCCTTCACCGCGCTCCTCGAGCCCGACGGCACTGCCCTCAAATGGGTCATTGCACGTGTCCCTTTTGACATCGCCAAATCCTGGCCGGTGCGCAACGGCCGCTGCGTCCGTGGCGAAATCGCCGGCTTCGCCTTCCGCACCTCGCTCTTCCCCGATCGCAGCGGCACGGGCCACTTTCTCCTGGTCAACAAGAAGATGCAATCCGCAGCCAATGCTCGCGTCGGCTCGCGCGTCCGCATTTGGCTCGAGCCCGATCTCGTCGAGCGCCCCATCCTGCTCCCGCCCGAGCTTGACCGCACCCTTAACTCCGATCGCCAACTCCGCCGCTGGTTCGACCGCCTCAGCGACTCCATGCGCCGCGAGATCGACAAGTTTGCCGGCGAGCCCAAAACCCCCGCCACCCGCCTCAAGCGCGCCGAGAGGCTCGCCGAGCGCCTCATGCTCACGATGGAAGGCGAGCACGATCCGCCTCCCATCCTCCGCGCCGCCTTCTTGCGCAACCCTGCCGCCCGCGACGGCTGGTTCGCCCTCACACCCAACCAGCGCCGCAATCACCTGCTCGGCATCTTCTACTACGAAACCGCGGATGCCCGCGAGCGCCGCGCCGCCAAAGCCATCGACGACGCCCTCCTCGCCGCCAAGCGAAAAACCTCCCCTCCGCACCATGATTAATTACCCCTTCCACCAGGAATCCGCTCCACCTTCATTCCCGGGCAGTTGCAGCCGCCTGCCTGCCAGCCTCGCGTCGGCTCCCGCGCCAACTGCCCCGCGTCGCCAAGCCGCCCGCGCGGTCACAAGCCGTCCCGTATGGCAACTATTCACAACGATTCGGTGTTCGCACAATTAACAGGAGGGCGGACGGTAAGCCGCGGACCCAATTCAACTGGTCTTCACCAGCGGTTTTATCGTCTAATTGACTCAGATGACACTTGCTTCCGCACGGACACTCTTCCCTAAAGCATCTGCCTCAGTTGCTGACGATCAGGCGCGCCAGGAGAGTCTTGCCGTCGCCGCTGGCCTTAAACGCCAGAAGGTCGGCCTGCTCGAGGAACTCATCGTCCGCTACCAGCACCGTCTCATGCGTTACCTGCTCTTCCTCACCGGCAGAAGCGACACCGCCGAAGACCTCTTTCAGGAGGTCTGGATGCGCGTTCTCGTCCGCGGCGCACAGTTCGACGGCCGCGCCCGCTTTGAGACCTGGCTCTTCACCGTCGCGCGTAACCTTGTCATCGACCAGCGCCGCAAGCGCACCATGAACAGCCTCGACGAGCTCATCGACGGCGTCACTGAAGACGACCGCTCCATGTCCTTTGAAGTCGCCGCCAGCGAGCCCACGCCGTTCGATCGCGTCTCCAACCTCGAAGACCGCGAGAAGATCGCTGCCGCGCTGCTCGAGCTCGATACCCTGCACCGCGAGGTGCTCGTCCTGCGCTTCCACGAAGAGCTCTCGCTTGAGGAGATCGCCAAAGTCACCCGCGCGCCCCTCTCCACCGTCAAGTCTCGCCTCTACCGCGGCCTGGCCATGATCAAGCCCCGGCTCGGCTATGCGGCAGCGCGCTTCCAGGAGGCTGTGTGAGAACGGCTTCTCTGGCCGGCAATCCTGCCGCCAATCCGGCTTCGGGCGCCAACGGCGGCCCCACTGCGGATGCCGCCGCCGGTCGCGATCTGCTCTCTGCCCTCACCGGCAAACAAGCTGGCCGTGACCGCGCCGTTGCCGAAAGCACCCGCCGCGTCGTCATCGCCTCGCTCGGCGTCATGCAGGATCAGCAGGCAGGCCGCCGCCGCACCCGCTCTCTCGTCCTGGCGGCCCTTTTGCTGGCCCTCCTTGCCTTCGGGCCCTTCGCCTGGCGCGTTGCCGACGACCTTATCGGCGGCGAGCACATCAGCGACATTGCCACCCAAACCAGCCTCTGGGCATGCATCCTTTGCCCCGCCGTACTGGCCGCATTTCTGTTCGCCGCCTGGTCGCGCAGCAAGGAATAACGCCCACTAAAATTCCTCTGAAATTGCCTCCAGTTTCGCCTCCGGAAGCAACTTCTGCCGCCTCTTCTCCGTCCATTGAAAGAAAGGCGAACGTGTCTTTGAACGCCTTTGAGTCATCCAACCGGGGAGCAACGGCCCATGCCTGATCGGAATCCCATCAGTATCAACGAAGAAGAGCGGCTGATTCCGGTCTGGGCTATCGTCGCCGCCAGTCTCGCGTTTGTCCTCGTCGAATACTATTTCTGGATCGTCGCCCCCGAGCAGCGCCATCATCCCCCTCAGCCCCTCGGCCTCCGCATCTACTTCAACATCTCCTGGGGCGTCGTCGCCTCTCTCTACTTCCTCATGGTCGGCTACATCAGCAAGGACGCGCCGCGCCGCGCCATGAGCACGCGTTTCTGGATGTTCATCTGCTTCGTCATGCCGGCCGGCATCGGCGCCGTGCTTTACTTTCTCCTGCGCCAGCCCCAGGTCTCCCGCTGCCCAGCCTGCGGCACTCATGTTCAGGGCGACTTTCACTTCTGCCCCCAGTGCAACTACCAGCTCTCGGCCAACTGCGGCACATGCTTCCGCACCGTCCGCGCCAGTGACCTCTTCTGCACCAACTGCGGCCACGAGCTGGCTAACGACCACACCCCCGCCCGCCTCCGCGTCCTGAGCGACCAGCGAGGGAGCTGAAAGCTGATCGCTCCCTTCCTGCCTCGCTCCTCTGCTGACTCGCTGACTCGCCGCCCTTCCGCTGCTCTACAATCAACTGTTCGGTCACTATGTCCATCTCCGCGCTCATTATCGACGACGAACAACTGGCCCGCGACGAGCTCAAGTACCTGCTTGACTCCGTCGGCGGCGTCGATGTCATCGCCCAGGGATCGAATGGCATTGAGGCTGTCGACCTCATCGACGAGCACCATCCCGATCTCGTCTTCCTCGATGTGCAGATGCCCGGCCAGGACGGCTTCGCTGTTATCCAGCGGCTCGTGGACCGCAAACGCGCCGCATCCGCAAAACCCGGCGCGGAAAAACACGTCGCGCCCCTGCCTCAATTCGTCTTTGCCACGGCCTACGACCAGTACGCCGTCCGTGCCTTCGACGTGAACGCCGTCGATTACCTGCTCAAGCCCTTCGACCTCGCTCGCGTCTCCGAAGCCGTCGAACGCGCCAGAACCCGCATCGCCGCCGGCAGCCCTTCCGCTGGCAGCGCACCCGAACCCGGCATCGAATCGCAGATCGATCGCCTTTTGCGCCTGCTCAATCGCCCTCAAAACGGCGAGCAGGGCCGTTCTCCCGCCAAGCTCATCGTGCAGGCGCAAAGCCGTCTCCTGCTCGTCGATCAGGCCGACATCTGCTTCGCCGCCATCGACGAGGGCGTCATTCGCATCGTCACCCGCGCCTTCGAGGGCCAATCCAAGTGCCGCACCCTCGAGGAACTTCTCGAGCTCCTCGATCCCGCCCGCTTCTGGCGCGCCCACCGCGGCTACATCGTCAACATCGACCAGATCCGCGAGGTCATGCCCTGGTTCAAATCCAGCTACCAGCTCCGTATGAACGATAAGCAGCAGACCGAAATCCCCGTCAGCCGCGCCCAAACCAAGCGCCTCCGCGAGCTCTTCAACCTCTAGCGTCCCCTGCTCCCCTGGTTTTCGCGCACTCTTGTCTCATCTCGCCGCTTGAATTCCCAATCTCACATCGTCTGAGCTGTTGACTTGCGGCTCGCTTTGCATGCGAATGAAGACTCCCGTCTCGCACTCGAAAGCATGACGAAAACTTCATGCGATTGCGCGTTTACAACCTCGCGCCGCGCACGTCCATCAAGTGCCGGAAGAGCGACCCCGCTCCTCCGGATCGGCTTTCGCCTTTGGCTTGTCACGCTTGCCTTTTGTTGCCGGATCGCGGGGAATTTTGATCTCTCTTTTTCATCACATCCGGAGGATCTGGCAATTGATTCGAAAAGCGCACGGAAGAAGGCGGTTGCAAACGGAGCGGCTTTTACCTTGCCAATCTTGCACCAGCGGCGGGCTTCGGCGCGTGCGCACCATTGCTTTGATTGCAGCCGTCTGCGTCCCGCTGGCTCCTCGCGCCCAACAAGCTCCTGGCACGACAAACGATCGGAATCTGCCGGATGCGCCCGGCATGGAGGCAACCGTTGTCCCGCCGGACCATGGCGGAACTGCAACCGCCGAACCTGCGGTCATCTCGGGCACTGTCTTGGATACGAACGGATCTGAAGTTCAGGACGCCCAAGTCATGTTGAAGAGTCTCGCCGGAGAGCAAACCCGCAGCGAGCAATCGGACAGCAATGGCGAATTCACCTTTAAGGGCGTGCCCCCTGGCAACTTCGAGCTTGTCGTCAGCGGTCAAGGCTGGGGAACGTTTGTCTCTCCGGAAATCCAGCTCCACCCCGGTGACTTCCACATCGTCCCCAACGTTGTTCTTCCCGTTACATCGTCTGAGGTGGTGCGCGTCGCCGCTGACCGCGAGCAGCTCGCCGAGGAGCAAGTTCAAATTGCCGAAGAACAGCGCGTCCTCAAGATCTTCCCCAACTTCTATAGCAGCTATGACTGGAACGCGCCGCCGATGGGTGCAAAACAGAAATTCCAGCTCTCCCTTCGCTCCCTCACCGATCCTGTGACATTCTTAGGAGTTGCCACCACAGCCGGCTTCGAGCAGCAAGCCAATCTTTTCCCAGGCTACGGGACCGGAGCGCAGGGCTATGCCAAGCGATTTGGCGCTGCCTACGCTGACGACTTTACCGCAGAATTCCTGTCCTACGCGGTCTTCCCTTCCGTCTTTCATCAGGATCCCCGGTACTTTTACCGCGGAACAGGCAGCTTCGGCTCCCGCGCTCTTTACGCAATCTCCGCCGCCGTCATGGCACGCGGCGACACCGGCCGTTGGGAGCCGAACTATTCCTACATTTTTGGCAGCTTCGCCGCGGGTGGAATCTCCAACCTCTATTACCCGGCCAGTGACCGTGGCGCAAAGCTGACAGCCCTCAACGGACTCGTCGATATTGGCGAACACGCTGGATCGAATCTCATCCGTGAGTTCGTTTTGAAGCGGTTCTCCAGCAGAGCTCGCCTCCGCTTCCCCGGCCGTGCTCAGGCTCAACCATCAACTCCCGTTCGCTAAGCAAATCCCAGCGAACGGCACACAGGGCTTTTCCAATCTGTCTCACCCAGGGGGTTCACCCCACCGCCGTCGTTAGATGTCAACACTCCATTGGCCCTCCAATCCTCGCAACCCTTTGAAAACACTCCTCAAAAATCCTTCGCTAAGTTTGCCGGTTAATTCCCCCGTTTAGCGCACAATAGTCCCATGATCGCCAACCAGAATTCGACGGCCAGAAATGAGACGACCGGGCCACAACCATTCTTTCGCCCCTCACTGGTCATTGGCGACCGGGTATTGGTGGGTGGCCACCGGCTCCCGGCGGCTGGCCACCCGCAGCCGGGCCGTTGGCCATTGGCACTCGGCTGCCGGCGAGTGGCTGCCCACGGTCCGCGACCCGAGCTCCAGCAGGTCCTTGGGCGGTTGCGCACTGGCCTCCTACCTCCGCGAACCTGGCTGGTTCCGCTGGTTTTGTTGTTGAAAGGGTGCAATTTGGGGATAAGACGCCAGCTAAATCACTGAATGGAGGGACTTTAGATTGCAACCCCTTTGGAATCAATGGGTTGCGGCGAGTGATCGAGGGTACAAGTGACTGAAAACAACCCCCTTAACTCCAAAAGGGGGTGGGGGGGAGGGTATAGGGTATGGGGTACTGAAAGGTAAACAGGCTTTCTCGCCCGCCGGCCGACCATCGAGGCTCCGCTTGGGCTGACCCGCTGACCTGCCGGCTCGCCGCTCTGATCTCTGGTCTCTGATCTCTGATCTCTGATCTCTGTCCTTCAGTCGTACCGCTCGAACACAACTTGCTTCTTGTTCCAGCCGTAGCCGTCCAGCAGCTCGCGCACGCCGGACACCATGAAGTTCAGCCCGCAGATGTAGCAGTAGATGTCGAAGCGCAGGTCAGCCGCGGGAATCGCGGGATCGACGGGCGCCGCCGGCAGCGTCTGGCCCAGCCGCTTGGCGCGCTCTTCGATGATTTTCGCGACGTGCACCTGCACGTGGCCGCGCAGGCCGGTCCAGCTATCCAGGGCGCGGCTCAGCGTGGGCAGGTAGTGAAAGTTGGCCACGCGATTGGCCAGCGCCTCGAACTCGTCCTTGTAGTAGATGTCCGTTTCGTGGCGCGTGCCATAAACCAGCCAGATGTCTTTGCCCTGGCTGCGGTCGGCGCCGTCGGCCGGAAACAGCCATTGCAGGTAAGCGCGCATCGGCGCCACTCCGGTTCCGGTGGCCACAAAAATCGAGTCGGTAATCGGCTCCTGCAGTACGAAGTGCCCGTGCGGCCCGTGAATCTGGATCGTGCTTCCGACAGGCAGATCAGGCAGATCGGCAAGGTGATTGGAGAAGAATCCGTTCTCAACGCGGTTCACGCACAACTCGAATTTGTTTCCGCCCGCCGCCGACGCAATCGAGTAGGCGCGCGTCTGTTGCTTGCCGTTCTCGTCCGGGGCCACGGCCGAAACGAATTGGCCGGGAAGGTAGTTGAAACTGTCACGTCCCTCAATCTCAAACAGGAAGTGATAGCACTGTGCAACCTCTGAGATGCAGTCTTTGCGCGCAAGTCGCGCCGTGTAAAGCTCGCGTGCCAAGTTTTTCCTCGCTTAGGGAAGTTACGGAGCCGCGTTTCTACTGCGATTATAGGTCGCCAGGGTCTGGTGCTGCTATGTCGGTCACGGATTCCGCTTCCGCTCTGGCGCGCGCGCCGTCGCTACTGTGCGCTCATCACCGGCATTTCGATTGCGGAATGGTGTCCCGGTCCGGAATAGATTGTGATCGTCGCCGATTTGTAGTCGGCGGGCCTGGCCTTCATGATGTTCGGCACAAACGTCTGCGGGTTGCGGTCGTAGAGCGGGAACCAGGTGCTCTGAATCTCGACCATCACCGTGTGTCCCGCCTTGAACGCGTGGTCCACGTCGTGCAGGCTGAACTTGTATTCGTAGATCGATCCGGGCGCGAGCGCCGTGGGGTGGTCGTATCCCGCCAGATACCGCCCGCGAAAGATCTCGGCGTTGGTCAACAGTTGGTAGCCGCGCATCGTCGGGTCCGCGTCGTCCACCGGATACTCGTCGATCAGCTTCACCACCAGGTCATTGTCCGTGCCCGTTGTCGAGGCAAAGATGTCCGCAACAACGTCGCCGGTGATCGTCAGATCCTTCGTGAGCACCGGCAGCTTCCACACGGCCAGGTCTTTTCGGTCGGTCACAAACCGCTGGTCCTCGGTCAGCCAGTTGTACCACTGGGAGCCGTTGCCGTACGTCGGTTGGATGGGCCGGTGCCTGTACGGAACAGGATTGGAGGGATCGCTGATGTACGACGTGGTAGCCTGCGCCCCCGCCTCCGAAGTCGAGCTGCTCCAGCTCAGCAGTCCCGCGCCGTCGAGATAAAGGGCCGTGGGCCGCGACTCTTTGGGAGGAAGGTGTGCGTAATACTTCCACGTATTCGAGCCGGTCTGGAAGCTCGCCGTATCGCCGAGATCGAAGCCCGGCTCGTCTTTGAGGTAGTGCGCGAAAAACTTTGCCTCGATTTGCCTGCGGAACTCAGTGCCGATCGGCTCTCCGTAGTCCAGGTTGCCCAGGTGTTGCGACGACGAGGACCAATAACCATGCCTCCACGGCCCAAGAACGAGAAAGTTCTCATGCTTGGTGTCGTGCGGTTCGAGCTTCGCGTATTCCTCCTGCGGCCCATACATATCTTCCTGGTCGTAATAGCCGCCCACGGTGAGCGTGGGCACGGTGACCGAATTCAGCGCGTACTCCACCCCGCGCGAGGTCCACGTGGAGTCGTACGCGGGATGATCGAGGAAGAGCTTCCAAGTTGGAAGCACTCTGGACCCCGACTCCTTCACATCCTCGGCAAAGTTGCCGCGACCAAGAAAGTAGTCGAACCCGTCGATGGGCTTGCCGCTCTTGTCCTCGCCATAGCTGACCTCGGTCTCTGTCTTTGTGGACTCCAGCCCCATCACGTAGTCGTATCCATAGCTCTGGCGGAAGGCCCCGTTGTGAAAGAAGTCGTCGCCAATCCACACATCGATCATCGGCGCCTGCGGCGAAATCGCCTTCACCGCGGGGTGCGGGTCAATGCCGGCCATCATCGCCAGGAATCCCGGATAGCTGGTGCCCACCACGCCCACTCGGTCGTTGTTCCCCGGCACATTCTTGATCAACCAGTCCACGGTGTCGTAGGTGTCGGTGCTCTCGTCGGTCGCGTTCGGATTGTGGTGATCGGCGAGTGGCCGCATCATTACGAATTTCCCCTCGCTCTTGTATCGTCCGCGAATGTCTTCAGCCACGTAGATGTAGCCGTCGCGCGCCAGTTCAGGGCGTTGGGCGAAGAACGACGCGCGGTCGGTTCCATCCACGCCGTATGGCGTGCGCTGCATCAGGATGGGCAGCGGCGTCCCGATGTCCGTCGGCCTGAGAATCACTGCATGAAGCTTGACCCCATCGCGCATCGAAATCATCGCCTCGCTGCGCTCGTAATCGTGAAAGACGTGACGTACCGGTTCGCCAACGCGCTTATACGTAACCTGCGGATCGTTGGAAAACACAAAGCCTGCGCCGACACCCGCTGCATCAAGGCTAAACTCGATGTTCGTGTCAAAATTCGGCACTCTGAAGATCGTTGCGGATACTGGCACGAGTTCAATCGGTACAGTCCGCGAGGATTCAAGGAGGAGCTTTCCATCCTGAACGCAAATTGTGTAGCCGCCGCTCGCCTCCGCCGGATCAGAATAATCGCCGGCAAGCGCTGCAAGCTGCGGTGCGGCAGACTGTTGTCCGGTTCGTGCAGCCCCGCACGCCAAAGCCTGCGGTATTGAAACGAGTGATAAGCAAATGGCTGCACGAAGCACGCGGCGGGAAATCAAAGGTCGATCCTCCACTGGCTGGTTCGGAGACGAGCCAAAAGCCAGCTCACTTCATCGTGCATTCAATGAGCGTGACCGTGATGATGGACGCGGCTGCCGGCCATCTCCTCGGGAGGCGTGACACAACCCTCCAAGGCCTCGCAGCCGATATGCTCGAACTGGATGGTCGTGTGGCTGATCTCGAATTGCCCGCGGAGAACGTCTTTGAGCTTGGCCAGAATGCATACGCTCTCCGAAGGAGGAATGTCGGCAATCGTCACGTGGCAAGCGAGGGCGCGTGTCGACGAACCCAGGCACCAGACGTGCAGGTCATGAACATTGACCACTCCTTCGACAGCGTCCATCGCAGAATGAATCTGCTGCAGTGAGACGCCGCGCGGCGTGCCCTCGAGCAGGATGTTCAGCGTCTCGCGCACGATCCCAATGCTCGACCAGAAGATGAATGCGGCAATGAGAAGAGACAGAACCGGGTCGATCCAGTTTTGGCCGGTGAGCACAATGCCTGCGCTTCCGGCAATCACCGCCGCCGTCGAGAGCGTATCCCCTGCCATGTGCAGAAAGGCGCTGCGCAGGTTCACGTCGCGGGCCACGCCCCACAGCAGGGCGGCAATTGCGCCATTCATCGCCACGCCAGCCGCAGCCACGATCATCATGATCTTCGGTTGCACCGTCACCGGCGAGCTGAGGCGGTGTACAGCCTCCAGGGCGATCAACAACGAGATGGCGATCAGCGTCGCCGCATTGATGAACGCGGCGATCACGCCGGCGCGCTGATATCCGAAGGTTCTCGCGTGGTCTGCCGGCCGGGACTGGAAGTAGACCGCACCAAAACTGAGCAGCAGGGCCAGGAAATCGGAGACGTTGTGCCCCGATTCCGACAGCAGCGCGAGCGAATGAGCACGCAGTCCAGCGACAAACGTGACCACAACGTACGCCAGCGTGGCCGCCATCGAAATGCGGAGGACCCATGCTGTCCGAGTCGCGCCCTTGCCGGGCTTCGCCGCGTGAACATGCATATCGATAGTCTAACCGGGGGTCGGCATCGCGTGCCAACGCGTGGTTCTAGCCTTTACCGGGTCGCAAATGACTCAAGTCCAGGGGGTCGGGATCTTCGAAAGTAGGCAGTTGCGGAAGCCCCTCGCGCAGCCCCGACCAGCCTTCCCCCACGACGATGCTGTTGTGCGGATTGCCGGGCTGATAGCGTACCGTGCACGGAAATCCGGCTCTCACCTCGGCTGTGTTCACCACGTCGCGCATCGCGGTGATGTCCTGCGAGCATTCGTAATTCACGCCGGCAATGCGGTAGTTGAACAGGAGCATGGTGAGCGTCCGCCCGTCTTCCGCTTCCACTTTATAGATGTCAAGCAGCATGCCGTCAACGAGCCGCCCTGATTGCACAAGGAAATGGCGCCTCCCGCGTTCCACTTCCTCCGCGCTGGGGCGCTTGCGCAGCACCAGCCATACAGCAGCCGCTGCTACCACGGTCGTAGCGGCGAGCCCGGCAGCAATCTCCCAGTCGTCTGCGTTGAATAGGGTCATTCGAGGCTGGGACTCCGCCACATCCCAAATCCAGAATAGCCTCACCCAGGGTTCGATATATTTGAGTCGACGCGACGATTAGAAGCGGCGACCTTCATGGGTCCGAAAGAGAGAGCAATTCTGGTGTTGCTGTGAGGGTCCCAAATTGAGGATACCGCAAGTAAAACCCACCCTGTGATGCTGATCCAACCGTACGGTGCCTCAGCAATCAACCTCGGCTGGAGTCCGCTCCAAGCCCGTACAAATGACCTATACTCTAGGTTGCGTAAGACGCAGGATTTCGTTCTGCGCGGCCGTTTGTTTACGGTTTATTGCCGGCCTTGGAAGAGGGAATTCAATGAAAGAGTCTTCCACTATTCGTTCCACCACGGTTATTTGCGTGCGGCGCAACAGCCAGGTCGTCATGGCTGCCGACGGCCAGGTGACCTTTGGCGACCATGTGCTTAAGCACTCTGCCAAGAAGATTCGCCGCCTCTTCCAGGACAAGATTCTGGCCGGATTTGCCGGTTCCACGGCCGACGCCTTCAACCTCTTCTCGCGCTTTGAGACCAAGCTCGAGCAGCATGCCGGCAACCTGAACCGGGCTGCGGTCGAGTTGGCAAAAGATTGGCGCACTGACAAGATGCTGCGTAACCTGGAGGCCTTGCTCCTCGTTGCGGATAAGGCGCAAACATTCCTCATCTCCGGCTCTGGCGACGTGATCGACCCCGATGAGCCGCTTGCGGCCATAGGATCCGGAGGCAGCTACGCCACCGCCGCCGCCCGCGCACTGATGGAGAACACGGATATGAGCGCCCGCGAAATCGCCGAGAAAGCAATGAAGATCGCCGGCGAAATCTGTATCTACACCAACGATCACGTGACATTCGAGGAGCTGAAAGATTAGCGGAGAAACTCCGCTGACATGCGTTCATGGCCATCTACCTTCCCGCATCCGCCGAGGAACAGGAGCTCGCGCTCGACGAGTTGACGCCGCGCGAGATCGTCGCCGAACTCGACAAGCACGTCGTCGGCCAGCGCGCCGCCAAGCGTGCCGTGGCGATTGCCCTCAGGAATCGCCAGCGGCGGCAAAAGCTGCCGCCCGATCTGGCCGACGACATCATGCCCAAGAACATCATCATGATCGGCCCTACCGGCGTGGGCAAAACCGAGATCGCGCGCCGCCTGGCCAAGCTCACCAACTCGCCGTTCCTCAAAGTCGAGGCGTCAAAGTTCACCGAGGTGGGCTACGTCGGCCGCGATGTTGAGTCGATGATCCGCGATCTGGTCGAAATCGCCATCGACATGGTCCGCGAGGAGCGCCTGGAGGAAGTGGAAGACAGGGCCGAGATGAATGCCGAGGAGCGGCTGCTCGACGTGCTCCTGCCTCCGCCGCCTGCCGCGCCCCACGCCCAGGAAGGTCAGCTCTCTCTACCGGGCACCGAAAGTCACCAGCGCTCGCGCGAAAAGCTCCGCCAGCAGTTTCGAGAGGGCAAGCTCGATGACCGTATGGTCGAACTCGACGTGCGCGAACGCAATCTGCCCCAGTTCGGCATCATCTCCAACCAGAACCCTGAAGACATGGAGATGAACCTCAAGGATATGCTGCCCAACATCTTCGGAGGCGGCACCAAGAAGCGGAAGATGAAAGTCACTGACGCCTTCGATTATCTTGTGCAGGAAGAAGAAGGCCGGCTGATCGACATGGATGCGGTGAATCGAGCGGCCGTGGAACGCGTTGAATCCAACGGAATCATCTTCCTGGACGAAATCGACAAGATCGCTGGGCGAGAGAGCGGGCACGGGCCGGACGTCTCGCGCGAGGGCGTGCAGCGCGACATCCTGCCCATCGTCGAAGGCACCACAGTCAATACGCGCTACGGCATGGTGCGTACGGACCACATTCTCTTTATCGCCGCCGGTGCCTTCCATGTTTCGAAACCGAGCGATCTGATTCCCGAACTGCAAGGCCGCTTTCCCATTCGCGTCGAGTTGCAATCGCTCACCGTCGATGATTTCCTGCGTATCCTCACTGAGCCCAAGGCCTCGCTCACCAAGCAATACTCGGCTCTCCTTGAAACCGAGGGAGTACGCCTTGAGTTTGCCCCAGAAGCCCTCCGCGAAATGGCCGAATTTGCCTTCAAGGTGAACGAACAGACCGAAAACATTGGCGCGCGCCGTCTGCACACCATCATGGAGCGGGTTCTCGAAGATGTCAGCTTCTTGGCTCCGGACGTGGCCCGCCGCGCATCGGACGGGGAGGCCGTTTCTGCGCTCTCCGATGCCATCAGGAACGAGGCGACCACACCGCTCCCCTATCATGAGCGCATGACCGCATCGGGCCGTGAGAAGGTTTTTCTTATCGACGATGAATACGTTAAGCAGATGGTCGCTTCGATCGTAAAGGACCAGGATTTGTCCCGTTATATCCTCTAGCTTTCCGCGGCGATCTCATTTCGTCCTCCGCGTTGAGGGTCTCCGCGAGCGGTCGCACACAAGGATTTGTTCTTCCGGGAAGACGACGCGCCAAGAAACCCGCCGAATCAGCACCATCAAACCTACTTTTGGCTTGTTTGCGCTGCCGGAAACATCACTGTAAAATGAACGAATGTAACAACTAGTCAATACGTCGGGGAGTGGCTCAGCCTGGTAGAGCACCTGGTTCGGGACCAGGGGGTCGGAGGTTCAAATCCTCTCTCCCCGACCATACTTTCTCTCATAATTCAAAAGACTTACGCAACTTTTTTAGTTGTGACGAAAACTTGATTTTTCGGTACATTCGGTACAACTGACGGCAGTTTAAAGCCGAAACCACATTTTTCGGCCCACTTCCTGCGGAACTCCACGTCCTCTTTGATCTTGTCGTAGAGATCGGACATGCTCTCATCTGCGTGCCCCATCCAATATTTCCGAAGACCCTCTGGACCTTCGGTTCGATTGCACAGGTGCGTGTTCCTGAGACGCCGGAACGCGTGGTGGCCTGCCTTGTGTGTACCGGTGAACGGGTTGATGAACCCCAATTGCTTCAGCGCCGGGTGAAGGTGCCGGCGAAGGATGCAGGACGACCCAAGTGGCTTTCCATTCCGCGTGCGGAACAGGAAGCCAGTCTTGCGTCCTCTCGCAAACCCCTTGAGCATTGCTGCGATCGCCGGATGAAGATCGACTTGTCGAGAAGCACTCGCTGTCTTGAGCCTCTTTTCGATCTCGCAATGGCGCGCCTTCTGCTCAATGCTTATGGTCAAGAAGTCTGGAGAAATGTGCTTGTCGATTTCCAAACCAAGCGCCTCCCCAATCCTCAAGCCTGCAGCACCACACAGAATGAACACCATCCGCTCCCGTTCCTTCTTCCAGGTTGCTATGCCCGACATGACCTCAGGCGAGAAGCAGGGAGTGTTCTGCTTTGCCTTTTCAACCACCGGCATGTCCGCGAAATCGTTGTTCCACTTTCTCGGGTAGATTTCCTCTCCTTCCTTGTCTACCGCAGACGCCACCACCATCTTGACCACTTGCGTGTAGTTGTCGATGGTTTTTGGAGATAACCCTCCTTCCGACATCGTGGCAACGACGGTTTTCAGTACCGCGTTGTTGACTTCGGAAAGAGGTAAATTCCCGATCTTGGGATTCAACCAAATGCGCAAGCAACCTTCCCATAGATCGAGAGTTGAAGTGGCAACCGGTTTCCGCTTCCTGGTCTTCATCTGCTCAAGCCAGTGCATAGCCTGTTTCTGGAATGTGACGCCTTCTTCTTGCTTGACAATTTTGTTGAAGAATTCGCTCGAGTCAGCACCGCTTGCAGCGATGATGTCACGAGCGCGTTTTTTTCGCTCCGATGCCTTTAGGAGCTTGTTGAAATAGGCACTCTTCTGCGACGGGAAGTTGTTATTGCTCGTCTAATGAGTATGCGTGGAGACGAGCGGATTCAGGACGGGATGTTCAGCTATGTTTCTTTGGAGCAGCGGGTGCCGCAGGATCACCCGCTGCGAGCGGTTCGCAAGCTGACCGACACGGTGTTGCGGACGCTGAGTCCGGAGTTCGATGCGCTGTACGCAGACTCGGGGCGTCCGTCCGTTGCACCGGAGTACATCCTGCGGGCACTGTTGCTTCAGGTTTTCTACTCGGTGCGCTCGGAACGGCTTCTGGTCGAGCAGATCGACTACAACCTGCTGTTCCGCTGGTTCGTGGGTTTGGGCATGGACGATGCGGTGTGGAACCACGCGGTGTTCTCGAAGAACCGCGATCGACTGCTGACCTCCGATGTGGCGCAGCGGTTCTTTGCCGAAGTGAACAAGCAGGCCAAGCGGTTCATGAGCGACGAGCACTTCACGGTGGACGGCACGCTGATTCAGGCCTGGGCCTCGCAGAAGAGCTTTCGCTTGAAGGACGGCTCGGACGACGACGAGGGCACGGATTTCCGCGGCCAGAGCCGCTCGAACAAGACGCATGAATCGACCACAGACGCTGATGCGCGGCTGTACAAAAAGAGCTACGGCAAGGAGTCGAAGCTGAGCTACTTGGGCCACGCGCTTGTGGAGAACCGGAACGGGTTGATTGCCGCGGCGATGGTGACGCACGCCGATGGTTTCGCCGAGCGCGACGCCGCGTTGCTGATGCTTGAGCAAAAGCAACGGGGCCGCTCACGGCGCATCACCGTGGGTGCGGACAGGGCTTACGACGCGAAGGATTTCGTGCTCACGGTGCGGGAGTTGAACGTGACACCCCATGTTGCGAAGAACGACAAGGGCCGCACCAGCAACCTGGATCGAAGAACCACGCGACAACCCGGATACGCCATCAGCCTCAGCCGGCGTTGGCTGGTGGAGAAGGGCTTTGGCTGGCTGAAGCAAACCGGCCCACTGCGCCAGGTCAAGTTACGAGGATTGGACAAAGTGGATTGGTTGTTCGTCTTCAGCTGCGCTGCACATAACCTGATCCGGCTACCCAAACTAATGGCTCAACCATCAGGAAGGCTCACGGAGCAGTATGCCTGAGCGGCGGTTGCGGGCCTTGGAGATACTTCCTTGAGCACCGCAACACCCTATAAACACAGGCCCGATACACAGTTCAAACGGCTTTTGACCAGATAAGGGCCGCAAAGCACAAGGCAATCCGCTACTCTGCGGCAAATTTCAACAAGTTCCTAGAGCAAACTTGTCTATGGGCAAAAGTCAAGCTTTCCGATCATTACAAAGCGTCAACCAGCTTCTTATCGTTGGCCGCTGAAGCCAAAGGCAGCCGGACGATCGCGCGGGCTCCATCGGTGTCTTCTCGATTGACGAGCGAAATCTCGCCACCATGTGCGCGGGCGATCTGTTGAGCCAGAGCCAGGCCAATGCCGCTGCCGGTGGACTTGGTTGTATAGAAGGGAACGAAGAGGTTCTCGGGATTGGCAATTCCCAATCCGCGATCCTCAATTACGATTTGGACATTCGCGTCTGCCGACATCCAGCTTGCCCGCACCGGCTGATTGCCGTTGTTCAACGAAGCTTCGACCGCGTTGGCCAATAGATTAATCAGCATTTGCTCCAACTGATCGGGGTCGGCATTGAGCTTGACGGCAGGACCAGCGTCGAGCTGAACAGGAAGGCGCTGTTCGAGGAGTGCTACGCGCTCCATCAAGGGCGCGAGGTCAAGGGAGCGCAGGCGGGGCGGGGGCAACTGCGCTAGCTGGCGATAGGACTGCACGAAACGATGCAGGGCATCGGCGCGGCTCTCGATCACGCCCAGACCGCGGCGGAAATCCTTTGTCACGACTTCGTCGCCGTGCAAGGATTCAACCCGCGCAAGCAGGCTGCCGGCGATGGATTTGATGGGCGCAAGTGAATTCGAAAGCTCATGACCCAGCACGCGAATCAAGCGCATCCAGGCCGCCTTTTCCTCTTCCTGGAGAGGAACGCTGACATCAGCCAGGACAAGCAGTGTGTGCGGCGCGCCATCCTGCCGGAAAACGACTTTGCGCAGCAGCCAGCGTGCGGATGCGCCATCGAAAGAACGAATGGCTTGATCGGGCGCGCCCAGCCAGTCATCGAGATGCAACTCACTTGCCGAATGTCCGATACTTCGCGCATACGGGCGGTCGAGCAGCTTGAGGCCGGCGCTGTTGATCAATTGCAGGCGGTTCTGGCGATCAAATGCGAAAAGGGGCGCGTGCATCACCTCGAGGATGCGCGCCAGCAGCGCCGTGGCTTCGAGCGAGCGCACGCGTTGCTTCTGCAACAGATCTGCCAGCGCGTTGATCTCCGTGGCCAGTTCGCCCAATGCATCGCCCGACGACGCGCCGCGTGCGCGAAATGAATAGTCGCCTTCGCGAAGTGAGGAAACTACGTTGGAAAGTGTTTGCAGTGGGCGGACGATGCCGTCCACAAGCGCGGACCCGCAGATCGCGAGGTAAATGAGCAGGCAGACACCGATCAGGAGAGTGGGCACAAGGTCGATCTGGCTCTCATAGAAAAAGATGCCTAGAAAGACGAGGGCAGGCAAACTGAGCAGGAAGGAGTAAAGCCACACCCGGCGAATGGCCCGGCGGTGGCGCCGTCGCGGTCTTGTCTCATAGGCCATACTTTTCCATGCGCCGATAGAGCGCGGCGCGGCTTAGCCCCAGGGACTCGGCGGCCTGCGAGATGTTGCCGTCGCAGCGGCGCAGCACTTTGCGGATGAGCATGGTCTCCATTTCGTCGATGCTCATATTTTCAAGCAAAGGCGCTCCGGGCCGCCCGCCCGAGACGGAAAGATTGGCCGGCTCGATCTCATCACCGCCGCAAAGCAGCAACGCGCGCTCAATGCTGTGCTCCAGTTCGCGCACATTGCCTGGCCAGGAATACTGCATCATCAGCTGCATGGCCAGCGCTGAAAAGCCATTCACTTGCTTGCGGTAGCGGGTGCGCAGCCGGGAAAGAAAATGCTGCGCGAGCAACGGAATATCCTCGCGCCGGTCGCGCAGCGGCGGCAGATGAATCTCCACAGTATTGATGCGGAATAGCAGGTCCTCGCGGAAGTTGCCCGCCTTGGCCTCATCGTGCAATTGGGCGTTTGTGGCACAGAGAAGGCGCACGTCCACGCGCCGGGTTTGCGACGATCCCACGCGTTCCAATTCTCCTGTCTCCAGGACGCGCAGAAGTTTGGCCTGCTGGCGCAGCGGCACGTTGGCAATTTCATCCAGAAAGAGCGTGCCGCCGTTGGCCAATTCGAAACGGCCCACGCGGTCGGTGCGCGCGTCGGTGAATGCGCCCTTCACGTGGCCGAAGAATTCGCTTTCAAACGTTCCTTCGGGCATCCCGCCGGCATTCACCGTCACTAACGGCATGCGGGCACGCGGAGATGCGGCGTGGAGCAGGCGCGCGACGATGTCTTTTCCCGTGCCGTGTTCGCCGGTAATCAGCACATTCGCGTCGGAAGGGCCAACCCGGGCGATCAGTTCGAGAACAGGCTGCATCGAGGGGGCGGAAGCAACAAAATCCGGCATACCTTCGGCGCGGAGAAGGCGATTCTCGAGTTCCAGCTGGCGGGCACGGCGCAGCGCCTGGCGAAGCTCGGCGTGAACGCGGATGAGCGAGAGCAGCCGCTCATTCTCCCATGGCTTTTGGATGAAGTCACGCGCACCGCGCTTGATGCTTTCGACGGCGAGGTCTATGTTGCCCCACGCCGTCATCACAATGATCGGAAGCCGCGCATCGAACTCCTGGATGCCGGCCAGCAGATCGAGGCCTTCCCGGCCCGAGGTCGTGTCACGCGTGTAGTTAAGGTCGATCAGCGCGACATCGTAGTCGCGCTCGTGCAGCGCCTCCAACAGCAGCTGCGGCGATCGCACGCAGTCCACATCGATGCCCTGCGGCTTGAGCAGCAGCTCAACTGCCTCCAGAACGTGCGGTTGATCGTCGGCAACCAAAACACGGATTCTATCTTGTTTTCTGGAGATAGTCTGCCTCCATTGCTCCCAATCTTGAACCAGTAACGAAGAGCTGTTACTGGCAACTCCGGGTTTAGCTTCTGCCTGCATAGTATCCAATGTATTCCTGGCCAGCGCTACTCCTCCACTCGGGGTGAGCCGGGTTGCGCCAAACAAAAGATGCCTCAATCTACGGCTGACGTGTTACCACTCCTGTTTTCGCGTCGTCGATCGAAACTCCGGTTTGCTGCAGCGTCTCGCCTGTGGCCCGGTCGATATCCACCTTTGCCTTTTCTGAGGCTGTTTGCGCGGCCACAAGAAGCGACTCGGCGATCGACAGGTCATGTTGCGCGGCCAACGTATCGCTGCTGGACTTGGCGCCGAGCTGTTGCTCCTGTTGCGTTACATCGAAGGTGTGTTGTGCCAGGTCGCGAGCTTTCGTCGCGGCGTCGACGCGAGCCTGTGCCTGCTGCAACGCAAACAGTGAGTTGCGCACGTCGAAGCGGATGCTCTTCTTTTGCTCTTCAAACGTGATCTGTCGCTGCCTGAATTCCAGGGAGGCGCGAAACTGATCGGCCTTGGCGACGCGGTTCCGGAGATTAATTGACAGGTTCATTCCGAACTGATATTCCGGCGAAGAGTAATTGAAGGTATTTTGAAACATGCTCCCGAACCCGGTGGGGAGATCGGACTGGCACTCCGCAGGGTTCGACAGGTTGCAATTCGGGTTCATTGGTCCCGCAATACCTGAGCCGGCATAAAAACCATAGACATTCAGCGAGGGCAGCAGCTCGCTCCTGATCGATTTGAGACTCATCTCCGCCACCTGCATCGCCAGCTCGTCCTCGGTGACATCGGGACGGTTCTTTTCGGCATCGGCGATCAGGTTGTCAATCGACTTGGACGCGTTGGGATCTGACGGTCCGATGCGATCGAGCGGAACCACCGGCATTTCGTCGATGGCTTCATCGTCGGTCTTGGTCAGTGCGTTCTTGATGAGCAGTTCATTCAAGCGCAAGTTGGCGCGCGAAACGGTCAGATCGCCTTCACTGGTCGCCACGTCCGATTCATCCTTATCGACTTGCAAGGCTGGAATGGCCTGCAGTTGCAGCTGCTTCTGGTCATCCTGAAGAGTGCGCTGGGCAAAGGCGAGCGAGCGCTCCTTCACCTGCTCGTCCTGATATGCGTTCACCAGATCCCAATAAATGTCTTCCACCTGCGTGATCGTCGCAATCACCTGCGCGCGGAAGGCCAGATCGGTAATCTGAAGATTCTTCTTCGCGATGTGCATGTAGCGCTCGTTGGTAGAAACACCGAAGCCTGCGAGAAGCTGCTGCGTAAGGATCAATTGGAAATTTGAGTAAAGCGTAGGATTGATGGCTTCGTACGGGCTGTTATTGGCGAAGCGCTGGCCCTCGTAGTTGACGGTCAAGCCTGTTCCCATGGGAAAGTTCTGCGAGAAATTGGCCAGAGCTTCAATGGTGTTTTGCTTGAATACCAGGACCCCATTCTGGAAAGCATTCCCTTCTTCGGTGACATCGTGATCGGCGAAACCCTTGAAGTTCAAGTAAGGATCGAAGGAAGCGACCGCGGTTCCGGCGCCGAGCGTAGAGGTCACAAGGCCACCCGCGCCGGCAGCGGCCGATCCGGAACCTGCCCCGGCACTGCCCGTATTACTCCCGGCGAAGCCTCCCTGAGTGGACGACTGAACCACTCCGGTATTGACGCCGTTCACGCTGCCCCCAGCCCTGGTGCGCGCGTAGTCGGTTTGGGCGATGGGAAAGTTATAGCGGAAATAAGCGAGATCGAGATTGTTTTCGATAGCCAGGGTGATGGCATCGTGCAGCGAGATGTACAGCTTCCCGTCACGAATCAGACTTTCAAGGCGCAGCGAATTGGTGAGATCCAGTGGGGGCGCGTCGGTTGGCATGTAAGGCGCGAGAGGGTTGTGCGAATGTGGCAGAGCCACGTGAAATGGCCGCGGTGGGACAATCGCCTGCATCCCCGCCTGCTGCATCTGCTGTGCCAGCGTAGGAGGGGGCGCCGCAGCGCCGTCTGTGGCGGGCGCTGGCGCATCGGGAGCCGGTTGCGCCGTCTGTGAGCTTGCGGGCACAGATTGTGCTTGTGGAGTTTCAGCCGTGAGGGTCAGGTTCACTAGCACGAGCAGAACCGCGGCGATGGCCTGAAGACATACAACGGCCGATTTGGAGGATAGGGATTTCATTGGTCTGTCTCTTCGTAATTGGGTTGGCTTGTCGTTCACCTGGCCTCCGTTGTGGCTGCGTGCAACGTTTCGTCCCGTGTCATCCATCCGTCGCGGAGTTCGACAATGCGCTTGCCATAGCGCGCATTCTCTTCGGAATGCGTCACCTGCACGATCGTTGTTCCCTGTCGATTGAGTTCGCAAAAGAGCTCCATGATCTCGCGCGCCTGCGTGGAATGGAGGTTGCCCGTCGGTTCGTCGGCCAAAAGCAGTGCCGGCGCATGCACCACGGCGCGGGCAATGCCCACCAGTTGCTGTTGGCCGCCTGAAAGCTGGTTGGGAAACAGATCCTTCTTGGCGACGACCTGAAAGCGATCGAGAATATCGGCGACCATTCCTGCGCGATTCTTTGCGGGCAAGTTTTTGTACGAAAGCGGCAGGCCGATATTCTCGGCTACGGTGAGATCGTCGAGCAGATGATAGCTCTGGAACACCATACCGATGCGCTGTCGGGCGAGATCGGCGCGCTGCTTGCGGTTCAGAGCATGCACAGCAGTCTCGCCGAACCAGTACTCGCCCTTCCAGCCGTCATCGAGCAGCGCGAGAATGTTGAGCAGTGACGACTTTCCCGCTCCCGAAGGGCCCATGATGGTCACGAAGTCCCCTTCGTGAATGGTGAGACCGATACGGCGTAACACCCATTCTTCGGTGTGCCCGTTCTTGTAACTTCGTTCGACGTTTTTCAGTTCGATCATGATCTTCGAAAGACTCCAATCTCCAAAGCGCGGTTCAGTACGGCCTACTCGGCGCGCAGTGCCTGCATGGGTTCAATGGAGGCCGCGCGGCGGGCGGGAATCATGCATGCTAGGGCCGCAACCAGAGCCAGCAGTATCGTGACCGCAGCAAAGGTCGCCGGATCGTTCGGCGCAATGCCGAACAACATGTTCCTCAACAAACGTGTAAGTGCGAAGGCGGCAACCAGGCCAATGGCCATACCGAAGGCCGTCAGTGTCATGCCTTGTTTAACCACCAACCACAAAACTTCGTGCCGATTCGCGCCCAACGCCATGCGGATGCCAATCTCGAGGCGCATTGCGGTTACCGTATAAGCGAGAACGCCGTAAAGCCCGAGCGCGGCCAGGAGAGCGGCTACCCCCGCGAATACTCCAACCACCCAGGTAGGCTGCCTCAGCCAGAGGATGCTCTGCTCCTTTACCTGTTCCATGGTCCTCACGTCCCCCAGAGGTAGGCGGGCATCGATCTGCCGCACCGCCTCCCGAATACCGGGCATTACCGCCGACGCCTCGCTTCGTGTACGGACTACCAGCTTAATGTCCTGCCGCGGGACTTGGGCCAGAGGCACATAGGCCACCGGTTGTTGCGGCGCGTGCAACCCGCCCGTACGCTCGCTGCGAATCACGCCCACGATCTGCACGTTGACGACGGACTCCGGGATCGGACCGTAGCCAGGCAAATCCATGAGGACGATTCTTCCGACCGGATTCACCATTCCGAATTGGTGCGACAACTGCCGGGCCACCTCCTGATTAATGACCACAACGCGGGGGTGTCCAGCGCGATCCTGAACCTCAATTCCGCGGCCGGATTCCACGGGAATGTCGAACGTGCCGAAGTACCACGGATCCACGAGCTTCAGACCAACGCCGAAGCCTTCCCCTCGATTAAGGCCCATCCCCTCGCCCCAGTGCACGCCCTGAAGAGGGACGTCTTGCGCGACAGATGCCTGCTCGACTCCGGGCACGGCTCGCAGCCGTTCAACGACTGCTTCAAAGAATCTCGTAGCGCTTTGTGGATCGGGGTATGCGGTCGATGGGAAGATCGACCGACATCGTAATCACGTGGTCGATTCTCACCCCGGCATCTACTTGTTGAAGTTTCGCCAGGCTCTTGAACAGCAGCGCCGCGCCGCAGATCGAGCATGAAGGAGACCGCGACTTCGGCCATGACGATCGTCCGGCGCACAACTGCGCTCGAACGCGACGATCCGCGTCCTGCCTGATTCAACGAGCCTGATAGCTTGCTGAAGGAAGTCTGCAAGGAAGGAAGCAGACCCGCGAGTACCAGAACCAACATCGCGGCCGCCGCGGCGAAGCCAAGCACGCGCAGATCCAGGCTGAGATCAGCCGTAAACGGCAGCGATGCCGACACCAGCGGGGCCGCGGCAGAAGTCAGCAGGCAGGCCACGGCAAGACCCGCGGCGCCCCCCAGAAAGACAAGGACCAGGCTCTCGGTGAGCAACTGCCCGATCAAACGGCCACGCCTGGCCCCCAAAGCGGCTCTGAGCGCCATCTCTCTTCCGCCGGGTTGCTCCCTTTACCAGCACCAGGTTCGCCACATTCGCGCAAGCGATGAGCAAGACCATCAGAACCGCTCCGAACGCCAGGTAGATCGAGCGGCGCAGTGTGTCGCCAACCAGCCGCTGCGCAAACGGTTCCACCGCGAAGCCCCAGTCCTTATACTCCGCGGCATGACTCGGGCGAGGCTGGCTCTCAACATGTTCATCCTGGCTCGGGCCTGCTCGAGGCTCACACCGGCGCGCAGCCGCCCGACAACTTGCGAGCAAGTGCTGATCGCGATTCAGTTGCTCCGGTGCGAAGACCAGTGGTTTCCAGAACGCAGCCTCGTCCCGATCGAAACAGCCCGCGGGTAACACGCCGATGATGCTGTGCGGTTCACCGTCGATTACCAAGTCGCGTTTCAGAACGCCGGGATCGCCCGCGAATCGCGTTTGCCAGAACGAGTGGCTCAGCACGACCACCGGGGCTGCTCCCGCCTGATCTTCCCCCGGTGCGAAGGTGCGCCCAAGTCGAGGCTTCACGCCGAATACCTTGAAGTAGTCGGCCGACACCAGCTTGCCTTCAACGCGCGCCAGGTCTTCGCCAGTTCCCACGGCGGCTCTGAGTGCGCTGCTCGATCGACAACGCATCGAAGAGCGCGTTCTGCCGCTTCCAGTCCAGAAAGGTCAGCGTGGTGGTCTCGTTTGGCGACCCATTCGGCAAAGTCTCCCACACCCTAACCATGCGCTCAGGCTCGGGGAAAGGAAGAGGCTTTAGTAGGACCGCGTTCAAGATCGTGAACATTGCCGTGTTTGCGCCAATGCCGAGCGCCAGCGTGAGCACCGCGGTCAGCGTGAATCCAGGCGATTTGCGCAACTGGCGCAGTGCGTAGCGGATGTCTTGAAGCAGGATGTTCATCTTCATTTCACCTCAACTGTTGAGAATCACTCCGCGCGCAATGCCTGCATGGGTTCAATTGAAGCGGCGCGCCGTGCGGGGATAAAGGCCGCCGCGGCGGCGAAGATCACCAGCATCAGCGGCGCGCCGGTAAGGGCCATGGGGTCGTAACTGTCGACGCCGTAGAGCATCACCTTCATCAGGTAGCCGGCATAAAGCGATGCAGGGATCCCCAACACGAGACCGATAAGAATCTGCCAGAGCGCGCCGCGCATGACCATGGCGACCACGCTCTGCCGGGTAGCGCCAAGAGCCATTCGAATGCCAATCTCGCTGGTGCGCCGGGCGACGAAGTAGGACATGACGCCATAGAGACCCACTGTCGCCAGAATGAGCGCGAGCACGCCAAACAGGCTGGTCAGCCGGGCGAAAATTCGATCCGCGATGAAGTTGCCGGCCACCTGCTCGCCGAAAGAACGGAGATCCATCACCGTCAGATTGGGATCGATGCCTGCAAGCGTCCGGCGCACCAGTACGTCCACGTTCTGCTGGGGGCGGTCGAATTCGAGAATCATTGCTTGCATCATCATGGACTGGCTCTCCGTCGAGATCATTTCCGGCTCTTTGTATCCGGCGAAGAACTGCGACAACGGGCGCAGGAAGACGGGACGCACCTTGTCCTCCGGATTGTTCATTTTGAAATCGCGAAACACGCCGACGATTTCAAAGGAACCCGAGTACTGGGGCACATCGATGCCGAAGTGCTGGCCGATCGGATCCTGGTTGAGAAAAAATCTTTTCACGAACGTCTCGTTGACGATGGCCACCAGCGGGGACGTGGCCGTGTCCTGGTCGTTGAGGTTGCGGCCTCGCACCATGGGCACGCCAACAGAGTCCAGAAAGCCGGGGCTGACGCGATCCCACGTAGCGCCGCAATGATCTCCCGCGTGAGGCGCGCCATGGCCTTGCTGTATGACGCACTCGCCCCAGTTGTCGCCTTCAAGCGGGCTGTACATCGACAGGCTCATGGTGGTGACGCCGGGCAAAGCGGAGAAGCGGTCTTCGATCTGGCGGTAGAGGGCTGGGAGCCTGTTCAGCGTGTAACCAGCGCCGGCAGGGTCAAAGTGCACGACGTATCGATTCGTCGTGGCCACTCCAAAATCCTGGTTCTCAAGATGCGCGAGGGATTTGGTCATCAGGATGGCAGCCGCCAGCAGGACCACCGAGAGTGCGGCCTGCACGACCACCAGTGATTGTTGCGGAAGCGAGGAGCGATCGCGCGTGGTGCGGTTGACGCCGCGCAAGGCTTCAGCCGGCTGGGCGTGAGATGACAGCCACGCCGGTCCCGCACCAAACAGAATTCCCGTGAGTAGCGAGACCACAAACGCAAAGCCGAGCACCGGCAGCGATGGATTTGCGCCGATCGCCGAATTTCGAGAGTAAGGGAAAGCCAGGGCGAGTAGCGCGTGGCTGCTTGCGTAAGCGACGGCCAGCCCAGTGAGCCCGCCAAGCAAGCTCAGTACGACGCTTTCAGTAAGAACCTGCCGGATCACTCGCCTGCGCTCCGCGCCGAGAGCCACACGCACGGCGATTTCGGAGCGATGGGTGGTGGCGCGCGCCAGCATCAGGTTGCCAATATTGGCACAAGCGATGAGCAGTACGATCGCCGACAAGATCATGAGCAGTTTGAGGCCCTTGCCTGTCTGGTTCTGGAGAATCTGAATTCCGCCTCCGCCCGGCGCTAGCACAACGTGCATCCTGGGGATGAGAGCTGCTCCGCCGTTCTCTGTCATGTGGGGACGCGAGAGAAGCCATTGGCGAAGTGCGCCGGAAAGCTTCGCCTGCAACGCAGGAATGTTTGTTCCGGGGCGCACTTTGCCGATGGGATAAAGCCAGTTCGATTCTGCGTGATGCAGGATGGATTCATTCCCCCGCAGGTAAGGCTCGGTGTTGATGGGAATCCAGAAGTCCGGCGGAGTATCGCTTACCCGATCGCCGAAGAAACCGGGCGGCGTAATTCCGATCACAGTGAACGGTTTTGCCTGGATATAGATCGTGGAGTTCACGATCGAGGGATCGGAGGCGTACTCGCTCTGCCATGCCGGGTAACTCATGACAACCGCCGGCGGCGCGGAGGGTGCATCGTCGCGATCGACAAACAGGCGGCCTGTATACGCGCTGAGACCAAGCGTAGAGAAGTAATTGCCTGAAACGATTTCGCCATGCATGGACTTGGGCAATGCATCGCCGCGGCGAACGCTCCACCGCCATTCGCCGGCCTGCGCCGCTGCCAATTGCTCAAACTCCGACGCAGATGCTTTCAGGTACAGGTAGAGGTCGTAGGAGAAGATGGAATAATCGCCCGTCGTTGCGGCGTCCTCGGGAAATCCGCCATCTACGCAGCACTTATTGTCGTCGCCGATGCGATAGAGCAGCGCGGTATTCGCCACCGGCAGCGAGCGCAACAGAATGCCCTGGATCAGCGTGAAAATGGCCGTGTTGGCGCCGATGCCCAGCGCCAGCGTGACGATCACCGTCAACGTGAACCCGGGCGACTTGCGCAACTGCCGCAGGGCGTAGCGAATGTCGTGCCACAGATTCCTCATTCCATGCCTCCCAGGTCAAGCGGAATTGTCTTACTCGATTCGCAGTGCTTCCGCCGGCTCAACCGATGCGGCGCGGGCTGCGGGAATGAAACAGGCGATCAGCGCCACAGCGCACAGCGCAGCGCCCACCGCTGCAAAGGTGACCCAATCTGCCGAGCCAACTCCGTAAAACATTCCGCGCAGGGAGCGCGTGACGGCGAGTGAGACGGCAAAGCCGGCGGCCAGGCCTAACAGCGCAAGACGCAAGCCTTGTTGCAGAACGTGCTTGAAGACGTCTCCTTTTGCCGCTCCCAGCGCCATGCGAATGCCGATCTCGTGCGTGCGCTGCCTGGTCGTGTAGGCAACCACACCATAAACGCCCACTGCGGAAAGCAACATGGCCAGCAGACCGAAGGCTCCCGCAAAGTCCACGCCGATTCGCTGAAAGGCGGTGCCCAACTGCATGTTCTGTTTGAGAGTCGTCACGTCGAACAGCGGGAGGTTGGAATTGAGGCTGTGAATCGTCTTCTCCACCGCCGAAGCAAACGCCATCGGATCTCCACTGGTGCGCACATGCAGAATCGCTTCGCTCGGGAAATCCTGCATCAGAGGTACAAGGACCAGCGGAGCGGCGTCGTAAATCAGGCGGCGGTATTTCCCATTGCCGGCCACACCGACTACCGAGTACCACCTGCCGCGATACTCAAGCCGCTTGCCGATGGCGTCCTGTCCTGGCCAGTAGCGATCGACGAAAGCTCTGTTCACGATGACCACTCGCTGCGAGTTTTCTGTATCTTCGTCAGTGAAATCGCGCCCTTCCAGCAGCGGCGTGCGCATGGTGCGAAGATATCCTGGGCCTGCATCGCCGCTGTCCATTTGAAGGGACTCATGTGCGCGTGGAACGTAGCCCTCGGGCGTCACGTCGTCCGTCTTGATGGTGAAGCTGAGGGGCGAGAAATCGGCCAGCGTGGCAGACTCGACACCAGGCAGCGCCCGCACGCGTTCGAGCACCTCACGGTCGAATTCCATTGCCTTGCTTCCGGAGTATTGCATGATGCCGAGGTCGTACGAGACAAGCAATACGTTATTGGCGTCGAACCCCGGGTCGGCATTTTGGGCGTTCACCAGGCTGCGGACAAACAGCCCTGCACAGACGAGCAGAACGAGTGACAGCGCAATCTGCGCAGCGGCGAGCCCTTTAACCAGTCGCGACTTGCCCAAACCTCCCGACGTGCTTAGCGACTCGTCTTTGAGCACGGTTACAGGTGACACGCCCGAAGCGCGCAGCGCGGGTACAACACCCGACAACACCGCGGTGAGCGCGGCAACCAGAAAGGTGGCCAACAGAACCTTGCCATCCACTCTGCCATTGATATCGAGAGGAAGAGTGATTGTGGGCAGAAACGATCCCAGCATATGTGCGGTCCAGAACGTGATTGCGAGCGCCACCGCCCCACCCGCCAGCGCGATCAGCAGGTTCTCCAGCATCAGTTGGCGCACGAGCCTCCAGCGTCGCGCCCCCATCGACAATCGAATAGCGAACTCGCGGCGGCGCGAAACCGAACGCACCAGCAGGAGATCTGCAACGTTGGCGCAGGCCAGCAGCAGCAGCACGGCGGCAAGCGCAAGCAGTATGGAAAGCATGCCTGCCAGATAAACGTTGGCGCCAAATGGCGAGCGCCATAGCGGATCGAGCGAGACCGCATTGTTGCCAAGATGCGACGCGGGGTAGCTGTCGACGAGGTGCTGCACGATCGCGCTTACTTCGCTTTGCGCCGCACGCCGGTCGACTCCTGCCCGCAGAACGGCAAGCACATTGAGAAACGGCTCACCGCGATCCTCAAGCGGGTTCCAGTTCCACACCGCCCCCATGTTCCCCACCGGCAGAAAAATGTCCGACCGCACTCCCGTTGCGCACCCAGTGAAGCCCTTCGGCGCCACCCCCACAATCGTGTACCGGTGCAGGTTGATTTCGATCGACTGTCCGGCGATGTTTGGATCGCCGCCGAAATGGCTTTGCCACAATCCGTAGCCCAGCACAGCCTCTGGAGCGCTCGCTGCTTCGTTGGCCTGCGCCGCCAGCAGGCTTCGCCCAAGAATCGGACGAACCCCGAGCACCTCAAAGTAATTTGCCGTTACCAGCTCCCCGTAAATGCGCTCCGGCATCCCCGAACCGGTGATCGACACGAAATCGTGATGATAGGCCAGAATTCCGGAGAAAGACTTCGCCTGGTCCCGCACGTCCACAAAATCCGGATACGAGAAGGGCGGCGTCGGGTGTTCGCTTCGCTCGCCGCGCATGATCGTCACCATGTCGGAGGTGCGCGCTCCCCCGTGTACAGAGTTGAAGAGCGTCCCGCTGATCCAGCTCAGCATCGTGCTTGTGCCGGCGATGCCCAGCGCCAGCGTAAGGACGGCCGTCAAAGTGAAGCCCGGCGACTTGCGCAACTGGCGCAGTGCGTAGCGAATGTCGTGGATCAGCATCATTCGGTCTCCACTTCTTCTTCGAGCTTCTTCATTTCCTGCTCGCTGACCACTTTTCCGTCGAAGAGATGCAGTTCGCGTTCGGCGTGACGCGCGAAGCGCGGATCGTGCGTGACCATACAGATGGTCGAACCTTCGCGATGCAACTCGCCGAGCAGGCGCATCACCGCTTCGCCGTTCTTCGAGTCCAGGTTGCCGGTGGGCTCATCGGCCAGAAGAATCGAGGGAGACCCGGCCAGAGCGCGCGCCACCGCTACGCGTTGCTGCTGGCCGCCGGAAAGCTGCGCCGGATAGTGCCGCATGCGGTGCGCCATGTTCACGCGTTCCAGTGCCTCTTTCACTCGGCGCTTCCGCTCCGCTGACGGCATTCCCGCTCGATAGGTCAGAGGCAGCGCGACATTTTCCTCAACGGTCAGATCGCCGATCAGGTTGAAACTTTGAAAGATGAATCCGATCTCCTGGTTGCGGATCCGCGAGCGATCGCTGAAGCTTAAATTCTCCACCGGTTTTCCGTTAAGCAGATATCGCCCGCCGGTGGGCGTGTCGAGCAGGCCGAGAATCGAAAGCAACGTGGACTTGCCGCAGCCCGAAGGGCCAGACATGGCAACATATTCGCCCCGCGCGATGTTTAGGTGAATGCCGGAGAGCGCGTGCGTCTCCACTTCGTCGGTGTAGAAGACCTTCGTGAGATCCTCGATCTCAATCAGCGTGCCGTTCGTTGCCATTCCGTCCCCTTTCGTCAATCAACCGTGAAACTGAAGCTGCCGCGGTCGTTGGTCGACCAAGCTGAAAAAGCTGAGCATCGGTTCATGCAGATCGTATTGTCCTTACTTCATCGCTTGCCTTCGCTAGTTAAGGCGAATGCGATCCACGTTATCCCAGCGAGACATATCGGAAAGAATCACCGTGTCACCTTCCTTCAAGCCCTCAAGCACTTGAATCTCGTTCACCGAAGCGCGGCCTACTTTGACCGAGACACGCGTGGCGCTCGTGCCATCGAGGTCGACCTTGAACACGCTTATCGTCGAGTCTTCATTTCCCAGCGCCGGCCGGCCGACGTAAAGCACGTCCTTCATGCGCTCCAGGTCGATGGTGCCGTCAACGCTCAACTGTGGAACCGCGCCCGCTGGCAATGCGCCATCCAGTTGTACGTCTACTGTGCGCGTTCCGTTCACTACCGATGGATCGATGCGTGTGACGTGGCCCGGAATCACTCCGTTATGTGTGTCGATCGAGGCCGGTTGGCCGATCTCGATGTCGCGGGCCTGCGTCTCGGCAATCTGCAGGGCGGCTTTGAGCTTATCGCGCTGGATCACTTCCGCCACGCTGGTTCCCGCTGTTACGTGCTCGCCCACCTGCACCGGTGTGGCCAGCGGAGCAAGCGTGCCCGTGATGCTGGATCTGACCTGCAATTCCTGCGCCTGTTTCTCGTAGAGATCGAGCAGTGCCTGAGCCTCATCGATCTTGGTCTTTTGCGAAGCGAGCTGGACCTCGATGGCCTTCTGGTTCACATCGAGCTGCTGCTGGCTGAGCTGGTGCTGCGTCGTCAACTGGTCGGCCGTATTCTTCGACTTCTGATAAGCGAGACCGGAGATGACGCCGAGGTCATAGAGTGCCTTGTCCGTCTGGGCTTGTAACTGATCCTGCGTATAGTCGGCATTCACTTGCGCAGCAGCAGTCTTCTTGTCCATCAACGTGCTTTCAAGCGTGGCCTGAAAGCTCTTGTAATCGGCCTGCGCAGCTTTGAGCTCCAAGCGGGCGTTGAGTACTTCCTGTTCGAGTTGCGGATCGGCCAGATCCATGATGATTGTGTCCGGAGTGACCTGGGCGCCGGGAAGAACGCGAATGCGCACCACGGTTGCGTCGGTCTGCGCCGGAATGAGTTCGATTGAATCCTCGCGCGGCGCAAGAACGCCGGTCGACGAACGTACTTGGCGCACCAGCGGCCCGCGCTTCACGGTGTCGGTCCAAATGGTCGAACGGTCTACAGTGGGCGCCGCCGGTTTCAGGCGCAGGACGATCACGGCAAGCACAGCGACGGCGACTACTGCTGCGCCGGCCCAGAGCAGCGTCCGGCGCTTCCTCTTTTGCTTAAGATCGGGCCGAGCGATATCCATCGCCCATGAGGATAGCAAGCAGCTCGCCAAAGCAGAGTCGCGGCGATGACTCTGAAAACAAAGAACATTCATGTGACTGAATGGAAACGGTGATCTGCGGGACTGACCGATTCTAGCGTAGGGCTGTTCGATTTCGAACAGTCGGCGCTGCGGATTCACTTGATTGACTCAAGAACTCAGAAGGTCACCTGACTCGCCGATCCGATGGCCCGAATACTGTTCGATTTCGGCCATGAGCGCGCGATTGCGAGCAGTCTGCGGAATGCCGCTGGCTCTAACTTGCTTGGTTCCGGGCTTCGTAGGTGGCACGTCAGATGCAGGAACTCTCCAGAGAAGACCTTCGTACTCCACTTCAGGGAAGGCCACGCATGTTCAGCGATCTGAGAATTGCAACTCGTCAGTTGCGCAAATCACCCGGCTTTACCGTAACGGCAATCATCACGCTGGCGCTCGGCATCGGCGCCAACGCCATGGTGTTCAGCTTTTTGAATGCGTTGCTGTTGCGCCCGGCGAACGTGCCCGATGCACAGACTCTCTTTCAAGTCCAACGAAAGTACCAGAACATGCAGGTGCCGTCGCATTCTTATCTCAACTATATTGACTTGCGCGATCGCAACCGCACCTTTGCGAGCCTCGCGGAATTTATGATCATCGGCCCCGTGGGCGTGGACACGGGCGGGAACCCTTCGACGGCGTGGCCGTATCTGGCCAGCACCAATTACTTCGACGCATTTGGAATTCAGCCTTACCTGGGCCGCTTCTTTCACGCTTCGGATGACAAAGGCTACGATAGCGCTCCCTATGTCGTGCTGAGCTATGCCTACTGGAGCAGCCATTTCCGCCAGGACGCGGGGGTGGTCGGACGGCAAATCGACATCAACAAGCATCTGTTCACGATCATCGGCGTGGCGCCGCCGGAGTTCCACGGCAGTGAGCTGTTTTTTGCGCCGGCGATGTGGATTCCGCTCGTTGAGCAGCCCACGGTGATGGGCACGAACAATCTGCAATATCGCAGCGCTAGTTCGGGCTGGGTTGTGGGCCACCTGAAACCGGGCGTGACTCCAGCCGCGGCTACTGCGGACTTGAATGCGATCGCCGCATGGCTCGCGAAGACCTATCCCGCGGACGACGACGGCATGCAACTGAGCCTGGCCCGGCCTGGACTTGGCGGCGACATGCTGGGCAGGCCGGCGCGCGCGTTCATGGCCGGATTGATGCTGCTCGCCGGGCTGATTCTGCTGGCGGCATGCGCGAACCTGGGCAGCTTGTTTGCGGCTCGCGCGGCCGACCGTGCCAAGGAAGTTGCGGTCCGCCTTGCCCTGGGCTCGCGCCGCGCAACCATTCTTCGGCAACTGCTCACTGAAGCTCTCGTGGTTTCAGCGGCAGGCGGAGCGGTTGGTCTGGCCGGCGCTCTCTTTTTGTTGCGCGCGGTGAGCGCGTGGAGCCCCATGCGCAACATACCCATCAATGTGCCCGTGAATCCCGACTTCCGCACCTACGTGGTGGCGTTGTTGCTGGCAATCTTGAGCGCGCTGCGTTTTGGCATTGTACCCGTCGGCCAGGTATTGCGCGCCGATCCCTGGCAGGTGATTCGCACGGGGTCTGCAGCTGGCGGAGTGAAGAAGTTTATGCTTCGCGACGTTCTGCTCGTCCTTCAGATTGCGATCTGCGCTCTGCTTGTGACGTCGTCGCTGGTTGCGGTGCGAGGTCTGATGCGTTCGCTCGGAGGCAACTATGGATTTTCACCGCAAAACGTAATGCTGGCGAACAGCGATCTCCGCATGTCCGGTTACAGCGTTGATAATGCGGCCCAAATGCAGCGGCGCATGATCGATGCGGCAGCGGCCATCCCCGGTGTCACGTCGGTGGGAACTGTCGACCAGGTGCCGCTGGGAATCAGCGATGACGATTCCGATGTATTTGCCGACGGTACGACCGATTACCGGCCGACCAACGCCGTTGGCAACGCAATGAATTATGTGATTTCACCGGGATATTTGGATGCGGCGGGCACCAAGCTGCTGGCGGGCCGGGATCTGAGATTCGACGATGGCAGAAACGCTCCTACCGTCGCATTGATCAATCGCCAGTTCGCTGTGAGAGTCTTCGGATCGGTCCAGAAAGCCGTCGGCGGACACTTCAAGTTCTGGAGCGGCAATCGCGCGGAGGTTGTGGGCGTTGTGGAAGACGGCAAGTATCGCACTCTGAGCGAGGATCCGCAGTTCGCCATGTTCTTCTCGTTCCAGCAGCATCCTGGCACAGGTACATGGCTTGTGGTGCGCTCGCAACGAGATCCGCAGGAGATGGCGCAGGCGCTCGATCGTACGCTGCATGGATTGGATTCCAGCCTGCCGCTTTCCATCGAACCGTGGACCCAGGAGATGGATGCCGCGATGTTCGCCGTGCGCGTTGCTACGGTGGCGCTCGGAGTGCTCGGCCTGCTCGGCGCGATGCTGGCGGTCACGGGAGTTTTCGGAATGGCTTCCTATGTGGTGAGCAAACGGCTGCGCGAACTCGGCATTCGCGTGGCGCTAGGCGCAGGGCAGCGTGAAATCCTGCGCACGGCGCTGGGGCGGGCTCTCAGATTGCTGGCCATCGGATCGGCCGCGGGCGTGGTGCTGGGAGTGCTGGGCACGCGCGTATTGGCGTCGATCGTCTATCAGGCCACGCCGAGAGATCCTTTTGTACTCGGCGGCGTCACGTTAGCCATGCTGCTTCTGGGAATGGTGGCTGCGTGGATTCCCGCGCGCCGCGCCCTCGCCGTGGACCCGCTGATCCTTCTGCGTGAAGAGTGACCGACGACATCGTCGCCGGGAGATGGTTCTCGACCCGTCTTCCGCTAACGCCCGGCAATCTTGCGCTGACTTGCCTCGCAACATTGACGCCAATTCCCCACGACATGAATCAAGGGACTGGCAGGCAAGTTCCTGCGAATTAGACGAGTAACTGGCTATTCGTTGCGAAGGGCGATCACTGGATCAACCTGCGCGGCGCGGCGGGCCGGAATCACAATTGCGACCAACGCAACAAGGACGAGAACAGTCGGTACAACCAGAAATGTGATGAAATCGGTTCCGCTGATGCCATAGAGCAAACCGCTGGACAAACGGCCGACCACCACAGCCATCGCCAAGCCAATCACTAGGCCCACGCTCGTCAGCGTTAGGCCCTGGCGCAGGACCATTCCAACCACGGCACCCCGCCGGGCGCCCATGGCCATACGAACGCCGATCTCGTGTGTGCGGCGGCGCACTGAGTAATTCATCACACCATATAGACCGATGGCGCCCAATGTGAGACCAACAGCACCAAAGCACCCCAGCAGCCACGCCAACATGCGTGGCAAAAGCAGCGCTTGGCTGAACTGTTCCTGCATGGTTTCGATGTCGAAAACCGCCAGATTTGGATCGAGCGCAGCGATCTTTTGGCGCGCAGGGCGTTCCATTTGCCGCGGGTCGACTGCTGTCTTTATGAGCGCGGAAATGCCAAAGAAGTTGAGGCTCTTTCCCGGGGTCACATCAAGGAACAGGTAAGCGCAGTTCCTTGGCCCCTCGCCCACGGTGCGCGACTTGGAGTTCCGTACAACACCAATCACGGTGTACGAAACCTTGCCCGAGTGAACCACGCGGCCGATCGGATCCTGGCTGGGGAACAGATGGCTGGCCATCGTCTCGTTCATGATGATGGCGGCATCCTGATGATTGGCGTTGGGGTCAAAATCGCGACCGCTCAGGAACGGAATACCCATGGTCTGAAAGTACCCGCTGAAAACACCGCGCACGTCGGTGTCGACGCTTTGCGCGGTGGAGTCCTTGGTGGCCTGTGCGCTAAACTGGCTTCCGTTGTTGGCGAGGCTGAGTGGCACTAAATCCACGAAACTCATCGATCGAACTCCCGGCAGCGCCAAAATGCGGCTGCGAAGCTCAGAGAGAAACTGCATTGTCCTCTGGGACGAGTAGTTTTGCAACAGCGGGTCCACCCTTATTACCAGGATGTTGTCGGGCTTGAAGCCGATGTCGATGGAGACAGCGGATGCAAGGCTGCGGAGAAACAAGCCCGCAGCCGTGAGCAGAACGATTGACAGCGCGACTTGTGCGACGACCAGCGTGTTGCGCATTCTAAAGCGCCCCGTCCGACTGGAGCCTGCCTGTCCTTCTTTAAGAGCCCCCGCCACATCCATACGCGTGGCATGCAGCGCAGGAACCAGCCCGAACAACAACGTCGTCACCAGTGACAAGCCGGCGGTGAACTCCGCCACCCGCAAATCCACTTTAAAGTCAAACACGAACGGAAAGGGCACAGGGAGCCGGAAACTGGAGATGGCGCGCGCCGCAACCATCGCTACCAGGAAGCCCACACCGGCCCCGGCTAGTGCCAGCAACAGGCTCTCGGTTAGCAACTGACGAATCAGCCGCCCGCGGCAAGCGCCTATGGCCATGCGAACACTGATCTCTTTTTGCCGTGCGGTCGCCCGGGCCAGCAGCAGGTTGGCGACGTTTGCACACGCCACCATCAGCACCAATGTGGCCACAATCATGAGAACTGTCATCAGAGCGAACGCAGGAGTCGCGGATGCGCCGAGCAGTCCACCTGCGTTTTGGAGGGTAACGACCTCATGCTGCTTCTCGCCTTTGCGATACGCCTCGTCCAGACGCTTCCTGACGAGGTTCACGGCTGCCAAAGCTTGCGCACGGCTGACTCCCGGCTTAAGCCGCGCGTCTAGAATTAACCACTGGTTGTCCCGCTTGGTGCTGCCTCCTCCCGGTGTCGTCAGGCCGGGAATGATTTCATCCACCATGGAGAGCGGCACCCAGAAGTCCGTCATGATCCCTCGCTCGCTGCCGTGGAACCCGGCAGGCGCGACGCCGACTGTGGCGTAATGCTGCCCATTTAGAATCACGTCGCGTCCTAGAATGGCTGCGTCGCCGCCGAAGTGCCGCTGCCAAAGATTGTGGCTGAGCACCACGACACGGCCGCTACCCATCACCCGATCATCTTCTGGAAGAATGGAACGGCCCGCGGCCATGTTGACTCCCAGGACCGGGAAATAGTTGCCGCTTACGACCTGACCCCAGATGCGTTCCGGCTCTCCTCCTCCGCCAAGACTGGCGGGAACGAGAGGAAAGTGCGCCACCACGCCACCCGCGAAGACATTGGCAGTTTGTTCTCGGTAATCCAGGTAGTCCGGATAGGAGAAGGACTTGCCTTCAGAAAACATCACTAGCCGGCCGGGATCCTTCACTGGCAGCATCCCCCAAAGCAATCCGTTGGCGATACTGAAGACCGTGGCGTTTGCCGCGATGCCCAAGGCGAGCGAGATAATGATCGCCGCCGCATAGCCGGGCGATTTAGTAAGGGTGCGGAAGGCGAACCGCAGGTCCGCGGCAAGGTCCTCCAGCAGGCGCCCCCAGCGCATCTCTCGAACCTTGGTTCGAACTTGCTCGACGCCTCCGAGCTCGATGAGCGCTCGCCGGCGGGCTTCCGAGGGCGAATGCCCATCCTTTATCTTTTCCTCGGTCAGCAGTTCCACTGACGATTGAAGCTCATCGTCCAGCGCCCGATCGACTCTGTTCTTGCGCAGGAGATTCCGGAATAAACTAACGATTCGGCCCGGCATGATGCCCTCCTTTCGGCTCACGCGGATTTATTGCCACTGCACAGGGTCCCTTCTCTGGCAACATCGGGTTGAGGCTATTCCTCCCGCAGCAGGAGCAGTGGATCGGCGGCAAGTGCCCGGCGCGCCGGAATCCACGCAGCCACCAAGCCGATCAGCAGCATGGCCGCGACTACCCCGCCCAGCACCATCGGATCCCGCGGCGTGGCCTGATAGACGATGTGCGCCAGGATACGCGTGGCCAGCACTCCGAGCACGAGGCCCGTAGCCGAGCCGATGGCGAGCAGACGAAAGGCGCGACCGAGCGAGGCGCGCAGGACTTCGCGCTTTCCCGCGCCGAGCGCCACGCGAATTCCCAGCTCGCGCAGGCGCTTGCTGACCACATAGGACGCCATGCCGAAGACACCAGTCACTGCCAGCATCGCGCCCAGCAATCCGAGCACGCCCAGCGCGATCGTGGCTACGCGCGCAGCGAATAACGCGGCAGCCATCTCCCCAGTCCACGTCCGAATGGTGAGAGGCATTCCGGGATCCAGCCCGTGCAGCGTGCGCTCCAGCGCCCCCGCAGTCTCTGCCGGCTCGCGGCCGGAGCGCACCACCAGCCACGTGCCGCTCGACGGCTGCTGCAGGAACGAAAAGAACATCGCCGCCTGTTGATTCTCCGTCAGCGTCCGGTATTTCCCGTCTTCGACCACACCCACCACCTGCGCCCGCATTCCGCCAAAGAACTTAAAATGCCCGCCGATGGCTTTGTCTATCGATCCGAAAACTTTGAGCGCAAACTGCCGATTCACCAGAGCTACCTTCGGTGCTTTGCTGTCGTCGCCGAGCGTGAGGTTGCGGCCCGCCTGCAGCCTTGTTCCCGCTGCCTGAAGGTAGCCAGGCGATATGTTGAATAGCATCGCGTCCGCAACCGCGTTGGCCGGCCGGTAGTCGGTCGTGCCGTCGGCAAAAATGCTTGAGTCGTCACTGCCCAGGCTCAGTGGAAGCTGGTGCGTAGAACCTACAGCGGTCACACCCGGAATCGCTGCCGCTGCATCGATCATGCGCTGCTGCATCTGCGGCACGTGGTCCCCGGTGTATCCCGCCATGTGCAGATCGGTCTCCACGAGCGTTACGTTCTGGGGGAGGAAGCCGTAACTGCTGTGCAGCGATCGCACAAGCCCTCGCACGGCCACAAGCGACGAAGTGACGAGTACGGCGCAGATCGCGACTTGGGCTACGAGAAGCAGATCGCGCAGCGTAACGCGCCCCATCCCCTTCGCGCCGCTCGCGCCTGTGCGAATCACCTGCCACGGATCCGCGCGCAGCACCTGGCGGACGGGAACGATTCCGAACAGCAATCCGCTCGCCACAGCCAGCAGCAACGCCACGGCGAAAGTGCGCAGGTCGGGATTCACCGGCACGTTGATCGGGATATCCGGAATCGGCTGCCACGCGCTCAGGCCGCGCAGGATCGCGACACCGCCGGCGAGCCCGATTGCTCCTCCCGCCAGCGAAACCAGCAATGCCTCTGCAAGCAGTTGGCGCAAGATGCGCGCCCGCCGCGAGCCCAGCGCCAGGCGCAAAGCTACTTCCTTGGCTCGATCCGCAGCACGTGCTGCAAACAGGCTTCCCAGATTCGCGCAGGCCGCCAACAAAATCAGGCCGGCGAGCAGCATGAGGCCCGCCATAAACGCCCGCGCTGGTCCACCCACCAAGTCGCCAAGAAGGCCCGGACGAGCCAGGCTGAATCGTATGCCTTCGTCGTCTGAAGGATAGGTCTTCGACAGCCATGCCCCAACAGCATTTAGGTCGGCCGTCGCCTGTGTCGGAGTCACTCTTGGCTTTAACCGCCCGACCACAAACAGAAAGTGAATGCCACGAATTTTGAGCCCGTTAAAGCCCTCCACAGTAGGCCCCTCGACCTGCGGAATCCAAAACGCCGGAGCAAAGAACAGCTCCGTGCCGCGAAATGCCGGGGGCGCGACGCCGATGATGGTGAAGGTGTGCTTGTTGACCTGGACCGTTCGACCCACGACGCCCGTGTCGCCGTGGAAATAGCTATCCCAGTAGGCATAGCTGAGCACAACATAGGGAGCGCTGCCCAATCCCTTCTCATCGGAGGCGTGGAAGAACCGCCCCAGATAGGGCTGAATTCCCAGCGCGTCGAAGTAGTTTCCGCTCGCCGCATAGGGCCACGCTGTAGACGGATTCCCGCCGGTATCCACCCCCACAGGGCCGAGGATCCGGTATGACAGCAGGCTCTCGAATGTGCGATTCCGGTCGCGCAGATCGAGATAGTCCAGGTACGACTGCTGCGCAGACTGGCCCCGCTGCAGGGTGTAGAGATTCTGCGGACGGGGCACGTTCACGGGCCGCAGAATCAGCGCATTCAGAACGCTGAACACGACGGCATTCGCGCCGATCCCCAGCGCGAGCGTCACGATTGCCGTGAGGGTAAAGCCCGGCGATTTGGCCAGTGTGCGCCATGTGAATCGCACGTCTGCAGCAAAGCCTTCCCACAGGCGCCCAACCCGAATCTCGCGAACCTTGGTTCGAACTTGCTCGACGCCGCCAAGTTCGATAAGCGCTCGCCGACGGGCCTCCGGTCGCGAATGCCCTTTTTTCATCTTTTCCTCGGTCAGCAGCTCCACCGACGATTGAAGCTCATCGCCCAGCGCCTGTTCGACTGCGTTCCTGCGCAGCAGATTCCGGAATAAACTAACGATTCGGCCCGGCATGATACCTTCCTTTCGGCTCACGCGGATTCCACCGCCGCCGTCATGATCTTGACCACCTGGTTCCATTCCCGCTCTTCTGCCTTGAGCTGCGCGCGGCCCGATGCCGTCAGCCGGTAGTACTTGGCCCGGCGATTGTTCTCTGAGGCGCGCCATTCGGCTTCCACCCAGCCCTTTTCTTCCATGCGGTGCAGCGAAGGAAAGAGCGACCCAAAGCTCACCTGAAATGCGTCCCGGGTGATTTGCGAAATGCGCCGCGAGATGCCAACCCCGTGCAATGGTCCCAGGTTCAGGGTTTTCAGGATCAGCAGGTCCAGCGTGCCGCGTAGAAGATCGGTTCGTTTGGGGCTCATTGTAGTCTCTTATCGGAATACGATAGGAGGTTCGAAAATGTTCCATAGAAATTTCAAATGTGGATGATCGAGCTGGACAGAAACCCTCAAGCGAGTGAGCCAGGTATCCGACAGACGCCTTATAACCCTCTCAGCCGGGAGAGGGGCTATTCTTCGCGTAAGAGGAGCAGCGGATCGACCGCCAGCGCCCGGCGCGCCGGAATCCACGCAGCTACCAGGCCAATCAGGAGCATGGCCGCGACTACCCCACCCAGCACCATCGGATCCTTCGGCGTGGCCTGATAGACGATGTGCGACAGCACACGCGTGGCCGCCACTCCAAGCGCCAGGCCCGCAGCCGAGCCGATGGCCAGCAGGCAAAAGGCGCGCCCCACGGAAGCGCCCAGGACCGCTCGCCGTCCCGCGCCGAGCGCCACGCGAATCCCCAACTCGCGGAGCCGCCGGCTGACCACGTAGGACGCCATGCCGAACACACCAGTGATCGCCAGCATCGCGCCCAGCAATCCCATCACGCCCAGCGCTACCGTAGCCGCGCGCGCGGCGAACAAGGAGACGCCTCCATCCATCTCGTCGGTCCACGTCTTGATCGTCAGGGGCAAGCTGGAATCGATGCCGTGCAGTGTGCTTTCCAGCGCCGCCGCCATCCCCGCCGGATCGCGCTTCGAACGCACCACAAGCCACGTGTTGCTCGAATCATTCTGCAGGAACGAAAAGAACATCGCCGGCCGTTGATCTTCGGTCAGCGTCTGATATTTCCCGTCTTCAACCACGCCCACGACTACGAGGCGCTTTCCGCCGGCTAGTTTGAAATGTCCACCGACGGCCTTGTCGACCGAACCGAAGAGCTTGACCGCGAACCGCTGGTTCACGAGGGCGACGGCGGGGGCTTTCATGTCGTCGGCGAACGTCAGATCCCTGCCTGCCAGCAGCCGCGTTCCCGCTGCTCGCAGGTAGCCCGGCGAAATGCTGTAGTTTGATGCGTCCGCGGCAGCGTTGGTCGGCCGGAAATCGGTTGTGCTGTCGCTATAGGCATAATTGTCACTTCCACCGAGGCCCAACGGAAGCTGGTCAGCATAGCCGACTGTAGATACGCCGGGAATTGCCGCTACCGCGTCTAACATGCGCTGCTGGATTTCTGGCATTCGGTCATCGGCGTAGCCGGCCATGTGCAGATTGAATTGAACGATCATGGCGTTCTGGGGCTGAAATCCGTAACTGCCGTGCAGCGACCGTACCAGGCCCCGCACCGCCACCAGCGACGAGGTGACCAGCACCGCGCAGATCGCAATTTGCGCAACCAGCAAAAGGTCGCGAAGCGTGAACCGCCTCAGTGCCCCCGTACCGCTCGTTCCTGTGCGAATCACCTGCCAGGGATCCGCGCGCAGGAGCTGGCGGAGGGGAACGATTCCGAATAGCAATCCGCTGGCCACCGCCAGCAGCAGCGCCACGGCGTAGGTGCGCACGCCGGGATTCGCCGGCACGTTGATGGGCATATCGGGAAATGGATTCCATACGCTGAGGGCGTGCAGGATCTCCACGCTACCGCAAAGCCCGACCGCGCCTCCCGTGAGAGAGACCATCAGGGCTTCGCTGAGCATTTGGCGCAGAATTCGCCCGCGCCGCGAGCCCAGCGCCAGGCGCAACGCCACTTCTTTGGAGCGATCCGCCGCTCGCGCCGCAAACAGGCTTCCCAGATTGGCGGAGGCTGCCAGCAAAACCAGGCCGGCGAGCAGCATGAGGCCTGCCATGAACGCGCGCGCCGGCCCCTCCAGCGCGTCGCCCAACAGCCCCGGACTCGCCAAAGTGAATTTGATCCCGTCATCGTCGGCTGGATAGGTCTTCGACAACCACGAGCCCAGCGTATTCAAATCCGCAGCCGCCTCTGCCGGCGTCACGCCGGGCTTGAGCCGTCCCATCACCCATAGATTGTGATCACCGCGATTTGGCAAGGAGTTGAAGCCCAAGATCGTGGGCGTTTCCACGATCGGAATCCACATGGCCGGCGAAAAGATCAGATCCGTGCCCCGAAACTCCCGTGGCGCCACGCCGATGATCGTAAACGGGTGCTTGTTGATCTCGACCGTCCGCCCCACCACGCCGCGGTCCCCGTCAAAATGGCTGCGCCAGTATGCATAGCTCAGCACAACGTAGGGTGCGCTGTTGATCCCCTTCTCGTCGGAAGCGTGAAAGAACCGCCCCAAAAAGGGCCGAATGCCTAGCGCATCGAAGTAGTTGCCGCTGGTCAGGTACGGCCACGCGGTGGAGGGGTTTCCACCGGTGTCCACGCCTACATCGCCAACAACTTTGACCGCCATCAGGCTCTCGAACGCCCGGTTGCGGTCGCGCAGATCCAGATAATCCGGGTACGCCTGCGGTGGATGCCCGAACCGCTGCACCAGGCAGAAATTCTGCGCATTCGGCACGTTGACCGGCCGAAGCAGCAGTGCGTTCAGAACGCTGAACACGACGGCGTTCGCGCCAATCCCCAGCGCGAGCGTCACGATTGCCGTCAGGGTGAAGCCCGGCGATTTCGCAAGTTGCCGGACTGCGAATTTCAAGTCGCTGAGCATACGTGCCTTCCTATACGAGGGGCCTGTGCAGGAAGTTCGTGCACGCGACTTGCCAAAATGCAATCTGAAAACAAAGGGGTTATGGTGAGGAAAATGCGCGCCGTGTGCGGAATTGGCGCCGCGTGTTCAGAACCGAACAGTCGGTCAAAGTTAATCAGGAACGGCGGCTACCCTAAGGAACGAACGCTCTTTATCCTCGCGGGTGCATCCGCACAGCCTCGACGGCGGCTACGAGTTAATCTCGAAGCCAAACCAAATGATCGGCCCCGGCATTTCCGAACCAGATGGAAAGTGAGTCTTCCGAGGTTGCGACTTGCGGCTCGCCTGCGCGGCGAAATCTGTGCCAGTAAGAATAAGAGAGGCTGGTGTGGTGAAGGGCCCAGAAAGGCTTTGCTCGACAAAACTTTAAAGAACCACATGGTTCGACAACTCAACGGGCATAATCTCATCTGACTGTAGACGATTTTATAGCTGTCGCTGCATCCATTATTCAGCGAAAGACCCAGCAAAGACGCGCCTTTCAACACCAAGGAACCTGGGCTACAGCCAGAGGGTCTATTTTTGAGCTTGTTCAAGGTCTGTAAGGTATTGAAATTAATGGTCGGGGAGAGAGGATTTGAACCTCCGACCCCCTGGTCCCGAACCAGTTTCAGCGACTTAGTGAAATCTGTGGAAATCATGTGTTTTTAACTGATTTCGATTGAATCATTTGCAGCCCCATTATTGAAAGCTGTGATTTTGCGTTGTTTCCGAGAGCTTTGACAGCTACATTTTCATCTACAGCCATTTTCAGCAGCATGAATATCGTGGCCATACCTGGATCAGTGATCTGAGATTTCGCCAAAGTGTGCTGGCTTCAGTAGTCCACGACAAAGCTGTATCTGCAGGCTCTTCCTTCGCCACCCGCTCGAATCTTGGCTCAAGAGAATTGACAGTTGCCGAACATTGCCTTCCCCACTGAGATCTTCTCTGAATTGGCATCTGAATTCAAGAGTGAATCAACGCTCTTACGCATTCCGGTGGCACTTTGGCATGGCGTAGGTAGCTGCCCTCCTACTGGATCGTGAGGCTTACTGTCCCCGAACTCGTTACTTGGTGAGTTTGCGGTGGCGGTGTACGGCCGGGGACATACCTGACATTTCAGACCGGGCACATACCTGACAGTTTTTCCTTCTCAGGAAGGTTTTGGTTTTTGTCTTCCGTGCCAGAGGCAGATGAGCGAAGTAGACGGTATAGGTTTCATCCTCGACGGGCAGCAGGCCGATCGGTTCACCCCACAGCACCTCGGAGAGAAAAACATCATGCTTCTTCCAGCGGAAGTGACCGTGGCTTTTGATGGTGCGCACCAGCATGGTGTCGGGATATTCCACCTCCGGCACGCGCGCCGGGTAGGGCCGCGGCGAAGGCTCGTAGACACTGGCCGGGGTCTGCATGCCCAGCGCTTCGTGAGGCCGCACTGCGTTGTACTCGCGGCGAAAGCGATCCAGCTCCCGTTGCTGCGCGCGCCGGTCCGGAGCGGGGCACAGGTCCTGCTTGAGCGTGCGATGCATGCGTTCGTGACGGCCGTTCTGCTCCGGGTGCCCGGCTTGGATGCGTTCCGGCGCGATGCCCAGCTTGACCCAACCCACGGCCAGACGCGACAGCCCGCCCACCGCCGAAGAGGCAAACGGCGCTCCGTTGTCGGTGCGGATCGCATCCGGCAGTCCATACTCGCGAAACGCCGCCTCAAAGATGGCGCGCACGCGCTCGGTGTCGGTCTTCTCCACCGCTTGCGAGCGCAGCAGATAGCGGCTCCAGGCATCGCTGATGGTCAATGGATCGATGCGTGTTCCATCGCCCGATCGGAACCAGCCCTTGAAGTCGGCGCACCAGACACGGTTCGACTCCACCGCATGCGCCAACGGTTCGGTGTAGGGCTCCGTGCGGCGCCGCTTGCTGCGCGCCACCACCAGTCCGGCTCGCTTGACCATCTCGCCCATCGTGCTGGTCGCCGGCCATGCTCGTCCCGGCTGGTCGCGCTGCAGAACACGCTTCAGCTTCCGCGGTCCCCACGTCATGTGCGCCTGGCGCAGCTCCAGCACCGCTTCTTCGATCGCTGCCGCCGTCTGGTTGGGATGACGGACTGCAGCCCGGTTCAGCTCCAGCAGGCCCTCCGGGCCACTCTGCCGGTAACGCCTGAGCCATACATAGCCGGTCTCCCGGCTCACGCCGAATCGCTGGCAAAGATCCTTCATCGACGCCTCATCGCGCTCATACTCAAACACAAAGCGCAGCTTCTCCTCCATCGCACTGCTCACTCTCCAGCCCATCTCGACGTTGTAAGCAATCGCCTATGGGCTTGTGCAGTGTCAGGTATGCCCCCGGTTCAATCTGTCAGGGATGCGCCCGGTCCGTACCGCGGCGTGCCTCCCCCTCCCCCTCCACTACTGCCTCCCCCGCATCCGGTAATGAATGCCGCAGCAGTCATCAGAACCAATCCCAGACAAACGGTAAACCAGATGCCGCGCACTGCCAGCTTTCTTCTCAAGAACAGAAGCGGGAGTAGAAGAATTGGCAGCAGAACAAAAGCCGATGCGGCACCGGGCAGCGTCTCAGTAAACACCACTGTGATCTGATACGTTCCCGCTGGCGTTGTCGACGATGTTGAGATCGTCACCACATTGGTTGTGGAGGAATAGCTGCAAGTGGCTCCACTGGGCAAATTCAGGCAGCTCACTAGAACGCTCGTCGCCGATGATGGCAAGGTCACCGGATACGTCGCCGTCGAACCTGGAGTCACTGTGGCCGTTACGGTAGTAAACGTTGGAGGGGGTGTTCCGGATCCGGCGGAATCCACCTCGAACTGCAACGAGTTGGAAGTGCCCCCGCCAGGCGCCGGGGTTTGTACTGTAATTGTCGTTGTGCCCGTATTTACAATGTCGGATGCTGGAACCTGCGCAGTAAGCTGTGTTGCACTTCCGTACTGCGTAACGAGGGCGGTAGTGCCCCAATAGACTGTCGAATTTGCTGCGAATCCCAATCCGTTGACGGTAAGTGTGAAGGCCGTACCACCTGCGCTGCTAAACGCCGGTGACAGGCTGCTGATGACTGGCACTGGATTCGCCTGAGTCACGATCACCGAGCCGACTCCTGTCGCGCCGTTGTAAGCCGAGGAGCTTGCCGAGTCCGGCGTGTAAGTAGCCGTCAATTGATCAGTACCAACACCAAACGCCCCAGCAGGGATGCTGATCGTCGTGCTGCCATTGACCAGATTCCCGTTACCCGACAAGGTGCCGCCCACCAGCGTTACCGAGCCAGTCGGCGTCGGATCGCCGGTGAAGGCCGACGTTTTGTTCAGAATCGGCTCCCGCATGACGGCGCGCATTGCGTCGCTCAACGGATCGAATCGGAGTTCGAAGTATTGCTTCACCTCGGCATTCGTGACGCGCTTCATACATGCCGCGCGGAATCCTGTGTGCGTAAGCAGGGGCGAGAGTTCAAGCAGCGTGAGGCCGTTCGCCGCGAGGACAAATAATGAATTTCGCAGGAGTTCCTCCGTGCGAGCGCCGAAATGATCCAATGCCCACCGTTCACGGAGGATTGTCGCAATGTCCATTTGTTCAGCAACACGATTCAGTTAAAGCCCAGGGCCGATCATGCATCACTACGATCAGCCCGCCGTTGGCAAAGGCAGCTCTCTCTAGCCGCGGCTTAGCCCACAACCGCTGTTGAGCCGCCCGGCTCCAGCAAGCCCTTAACCCTAGATCACCGTCGAGCGACTAGCTTTCCGGCCTCCTTGCCGGATGAGGACAAAGAACATGAGATCCAGAGGAACTGCTCTCAGTGCTGCCTCGCGCCTGAAAGGCAAATACACCATCGACCCCGTAACCTCGTGCTGGGACTGGAACCGAAGCCTTTCGAGCCAAGGTCGCTACCCCACAATTTCTCTCCCTGGCAGCGGTAGGCCAGAATACGCCTCCCGGATTGCTTGGTCCGAAGCGAACGGACCCATTCCTATTAAGCCCTGCCCCGATGGCTCATGGCGGTGGGAGATACATCACCTCTGCTTCAATCGGCGCTGTGTGAATCCTAAGCATCTCAAGCTTGCGACCAACAAGGAACACACTGCGGCTCATAACGCCCGGCGCGCTGCGATGCGACTTGCAAAAGCCGCGTAGTTTATTTCCTCAATATCACTACTGCCCCGGGGCGGCCTCAACCGCCCCCGGCGCGGCCGTTTTGGAACGTTTGGCCAATGAAGCAATGCCACGGTGATTGGGAAATGGGCTGCGTTACGAGATCACTAACAGGCAGCTTTCGGTAGCTGGGTGCTGGTTTCAGTAAATCCTGCCACTCATTCCAGGAATATACTGCCATGGCTCGAAACGTTATGCTGCCATCCCGTACCCAGCAATCCTGCCACGGGCAGTGCGAGGATATGCGCAGCATCATCCACGCTGAAGGCGTACGAGAATGTTTATTAACCAGTAACTTCCGGATAGCTAGTGACTCGACCGAAACCCTCGATTGCACCTCCCAGGTGTTCACTGAGTGGGTTGGCGATAATACGCTCATTGAGATTTGCCTAGCAGATAGAGGTTCGGCACCAGACGTTGGGTGGGCAATACTTGCGCGGGTCGCCGCAAACGGCACTACACTGAAGCTGAGGCGTGAATGATGATTCCCGGCGCGTCCTGTGCCCGCTGCCGTTTTTATGCCGAACTGAAGGATCATCTGCCGCCTAAGTGGCAGTACGGGGTGGTGGAGAAGCAGTTCTTTGTGCCGGCCTCAGTGAAGGACATGATTGAAAGTCTAGGCGTTCCGCATACCGAGGTGGACCTAGTCTTAGTGAACGGCGAGTCATCGGACTTTTCGCGCCTGGTTCGGAACGGCGATCGCGTGGCCGTCTATCCAGTGTTTGAATCGATCGATATTACGCCGGTGTTGCGTCTCAGGCCGCAGCCGCTACGCGAGCCGAAGTTCGTGCTCGATGTCCATTTGGGCAGGCTGGCCAGTTATCTGCGCATGCTCGGGTTCGACACAGTGTATGCCAATCGCGCCAACGACCTGGAGTTGGTGCGAGTTTCCGCCGAACAAAGGCGGATCCTGCTTACGCGCGACCGTGGCGTGCTCAAGCACTCCGCCGTGACCCATGGTTACTGGCTGCGTGAGACCGACAGCCGCCGCCAGGCCGAGGAGGTGGTGAGGCGCTTCGATCTGGGCCGGTCAGTGCACCCGCTCACGCGCTGCATGGTCTGCAATGAAGCTCTCAGGGAAACCTCAAGAGCCGAGGTTGACAGGCGGGTGCCGCAAGGGACTCTGGCATGGTGCAATGAGTTCCGGGAGTGCGCGGGTTGCGGGCGAGTGTACTGGGAGGGCTCGCACTGCCGGCGAATGCGCCGCTGGATCGAACAGCTGGCTGCTACTGCGCAGGCGTAGGCCCCACCTTCTTACGGCAGTGCTTGAACTTTATTGGAAGAACGAAACCAAATCACAAGGGCGGTGAGACCGCTGACCAATATCGGGAACCATACCTGCGCCACCCACGGCGCCGGTATCAGGAACAGCAGGTCGGAGCTGGTCAGGGAGCTGGGCCAGCCAATCGTAAGACGAAGCCAGACGTAATAAGAGAAATCCCAGAAAGCGAACGTCCACAAAAACACAACGACTTTTTCCTTCGTCCTTTGTCCCGCAAGGAGGGCGATGCCGCTAAGCATGATCATGGTTGCAGCTTCGCGGAAGCACTCTATTCGCAATAATGTCTCGGGCAAGGCGACGAGCCCTTTCACTTGCGCGCCAGGCCATAGTCCTGTTGCGGCTCTCAGATAGATCACGACCGCTGCTTCAACGAACCCAAAGGCTACTCCAAACAGCGCGACTACCAGAAGCCTTTTCCTGCCGATACGAAGTTTCTCCGTCTTCGATAAGAGAAAGGGAACAGCGGGAATGAGGATAAGTAAGTTGACCCACCAAGGCGTAGCGATCAGGACAAAGCCAGCCATACGCTAAGTCTACGGCGAAACCTGTCAATCGGAGTTTAACGCGTCGCCGTCGTCAGCTGGCGTTCGGCTACCTCCACGTGTCGCTCAGCCAGGACGAGATCGCTCCATGCCAGTGATCGGAATCACTGAAAGATGATTGTCCTCGCGCAGAATGTTGGTGTCAGTTTCCGAGAAGCAGCCGCGGAGTTCTCCCTCCGCGACGCCCGCTGCCATTCCGGGGAGCGATTTCAGTCCAAGGCATCCCCCTCCTCCCGCGGAACGGGAGATTCAGCATGCGGCATGCAGCAAATCCGCTATGAAGTCTGGAGAAACCCATGGTGATGGCCTCCGAATTGCGTGAAGGGATGGCGCTCCGAATCGACCAGCAGGTCTACAGAGTGCTGGAAGTTGAGGCCAAGGCCGGCGCCGCCAAAATGGGAGGCACCGTACGGGCCAGACTCTCGAATGTGCGCAGCGGCCGAGTATGGGATCAGCACTTTCGCCCCCTGGAGCGGCTGGAAGACGTGGAGCTGGAGAAACGCAGGGTGGAGTTTCTTTATAGCGATGGCGCCAACTGCATTTTTCAGCGATTGGACTCCTTTGAACAAGTTGAGTTTCCTGCCGTCAGCCTAGGTTTGGCCGGGAAGCTTCTGCAGCCCGGAACCGAAGTGCCTGCCGAGTTTTTCGAGGGAGAACTGATCGGCGTCGTCTTGCCTGACACTGTCGAAGCTCGCGTGGTGACCACCGCGCCTCCCGCGCGCTCCCAGCAGGATTCGGCGCGCAAGGAGGCCACGCTCGAGAATGGCCCTGTCATACAGGTCCCCCTGTTCGTTGCTCCCGGCGAACTTGTGAGTATCGACCTCAGGACTGGACGCTACGTGGAGCGGGTTCGAACGCAGCACAAGAAAGGCGTATAAAGAACTCCTGAAGCGGAGGAAAGACCATGATCGATCTGCTCACAGTGCGCATGGAAATTCCGGATGAATCGAACATCATCATTGGGCAGTCCCACTTCATCAAGACGGTGGAAGACATCTACGAGGCCGTAGTATCGACCGCGCCGCAAGCCAGGTTTGGCCTGGCTTTCAACGAGAGTTCCGGCGCGTGCCTGATCCGCTCGGACGGAAACGATCCGGCTCTTCGCGAGACCGCCATCCGGAACGCGAGGGCACTGGCTGCCGGTCATGTCTTTGTGCTGATGCTTCAAAACGCTTATCCCATCAATTTGCTGAATGCCCTTCGCAATGTTCCGGAGGTTTGCTCCATCTTCTGCGCAACGGCCAACCCGGTCGAGGTCGTTCTGGCGAAGAGCGAGCAAGGGCAAGGCGTGCTTGGAGTCATCGACGGAAGCTCGCCGAAGGGAGTCGAGGGAGAAGCGGATGTGGCGTGGCGGCACGACCTGCTGCGCAAGATCGGCTACAAGCGGTAGCCGGCCCGGAACAGGCCAAACGCCTGCCGCCGATTGAGGCCTGAAACCGTCGAACACGCCTGATTGGATTCATCGCGCTCATCTAAACTCGCTGAAAAACACGGCCGTACAAGGAGGTGGTTATGGCACTCACAAGCTTGACCGAATTTCTCGATGGGCACAATGTCGCCTATGTTGTCATCTCCCACTCGCCCGCTTACACGGCACAAGGGGTTGCCGGGCTGGCGCATATTCCAGGCAAGGAACTGGCGAAAACCGTGATCGTCAAGCTTGACGGCAAGCTAGCGATGGCGGTTATCCCGGCAAAATTCCACGTCGACCTGGCGCTGCTCAAAATGGCGGCAAATGCAAAGACCGTCGCGCTGGCCTCTGAAGATGAGTTCAAGGATCGATTCCCCCAGTGCGAAACCGGTGCGATGCCGCCCTTTGGGAATCTCTTCTCGCTCGATGTCTTTGCCGATGACAGCCTGGAGAGGGACAAAGAGATCGCGTTCAATGCCGGGACGCACCGGGAACTGATTCGCATGGCCTGGGAGGATTTCAAGCGGCTGGTTGAACCCAAAGTCATCCGGTTCGCCGCGGGACGTTCTGCTGAAGCAGCGTAGATCACAGGCCCAGGTCACGAGATTGTCGCGCCGAACGCCAGTCGCAGCACCCGGCACGAGAGTGGCCTTATCCGCACAGGCGGCGGCAGACCTCCGGCTCCTGCGAACCAAAGAAAGGTACTTCGATGTCCCTGGTACTGAAAGCAACCGCATTTGCAAATGGTGGCGAGATTCCCAGGAAGTACACGTGCACCGGCGCCGACTTGTCGCCGGCGCTGAGCTGGAATGGCGTTTCACCCGCAGCGCACTCGCTGGCGCTGATGGTGGATGATCCTGATGCGCCCAAAGGCACGTGGACGCACTGGTTGATCTGGAACATTCCGGCCCATCTTACGGTCTTGCCAGAGGGAGTGCCTGCGCGAGAAGTACTCGAAAATGGCGCCTGTCAGGGCACGAACGATTTCCATCGCATCGGTTACGGCGGCCCATGCCCGCCTCCCGGCAAAACGCATCGCTACTTCTTCAAACTGTATGCTCTCGACGCTGCGCTCGGCCTGAGGGCAGGAGCCGGCCGGAAGGAATTAGAACGCGCCATGAAAGGCCATCTTCTGTCCTCCGCGGAATGGATGGGTACCTATAGGCGCTAACCCGGCCTCTTGCGCCAAGGAATGCAGTTCTTCCATTCTGCAACGCCAGCCGCATTCCTGTGTCTAGTCCATACTCGCGGGCGCTGCCATCACTGCCGGAATGCTCAAGAAAAACCACGAATGTTGCGAAAGCACTCAGTTCAGTTACCTCGGTTAACCATGGCGTCCGTTGGCCCCTGCAGACCGGGTCACTCATCCAAGCCCGATGCGAGTCAGAATTGCGAGTTCCGGGCGGATTGTCGCCCAACCGTACATGACCCCGGTTTTCGAATTCTGTCCGGTTAGGCGGTTAACGTCCAACAACTTTCCTGTCGACGACCGTGCTGCGCAATCGTAGACGCATGCGAATCGAATCACAGGCGAGAAACCCGATTCCACTAAGCCGTTGTGCGGCGGACGCTGCGGGCAAAAGGTTTTCGATTGCTTCGTACGGAACACCTCAAGGATGTAGTTGCCCCAAACTCGTCGCGCATTCTGAATGTCTGCGGCAATGCCGTGCGGTCAGCAGCTAGCGATTGAAATGCCATAGGTAAATGACCCCGTCCGCCGCCCA
>CAWHVN010000034.1:0-143281 GCA_963832805.1 uncultured Acidobacteriaceae bacterium
ATCTGCGCTCCATACGCGCAAAGCTGGTCCAGCGGAATGTCCTTGTAGCACCATCGGCAGGCAGCCTGGCGGATCCTGCCCTTGCGTGCCGGCGCGGGGGTCTTCGCCCGCGGCCAGTCCGGGCAGCGAGGCGAATGCTGTGGCCGCTATTCCTGATTTCAACGCGGCCCGGCGGCTCAAGCGAATCTGGTTCATCGCTGCGCTCCCTTGTTCTCAGGGCGATGTTCGGCCCAAACCCAAATGTACTCCAGCGGCAGGCGGCTACACCGCTTCCGGCAACGAGAAGAAACACGCCGGTGTTGGCTGAAAAAGGCCGATCGAACTAAACGCGATGTGCGGAGGAACTTAAAAGGTGAATGCGAGGCCGGCGCTCAGGCTGCGCTGATCCTGCGCAAAGATAAGCAGCGAGCCGTCGCTAAGAATATAGGGGCGATAGCCGTCGGCAAGCAGATTCCTTACGTCGAGCAGCGCCTCCAGGCCTCCCGATCCATCGCGGGTAAGGTGAATGGGCTGACGCAGCCGAACGTTGAGAAAAGGCGAGGCCGCGTCCTTCGCGAAGGGAGCGACCCCGGTGACGGTATCCTCAGGCTGCCAACTGTAGCTGGCGCGCCAATGCGTTCTGGTGCCTTCCAGCGTGCCGGAGAGCGCGATGGCGTAGGTCTGGGCGCGCCGGGGATGGGCTGCGGCGAGCACCTCGGCAAGCGGGGCTGCGGCAAAGCGGGCATCACCAGCGCGCTGCCGCTGGCGTAGCTGAGACGGACGCGATTTCCGCCCGGCAAGGGGTGCTCGATGCTGGCCTGCACGCCGGCAGAGGAGAATGCCGGCCCGGCGGCGCGGAACAGATCGCTGGCTGGATCGAACAGACAGCAGCTCCGGCCGGAGAATCGCCGGCGGCAAAGCGGCCCAACGCCTCGAGAACAGGATTGTCGATGGGTCGGAGTAAGCCAGAACGGACACGCCCGAGGCTCCGTCTGCCGCTCCCAGCCGATCTCCTGGTGAAGGCCGCGTTCGATGGCCAGATCGCCGTCGCTCAAGCCAGCGCTGGCAGCCAGGCGGCGGCCTCGGTTTCGTCCCGGAAGCCCGATTCTGCGCCATGGTGGTCATGCGGTAGCGCACCGTATAGGCGCTCGGCGCCATGCGACGTCGCAAAGGGTAGCACCGCGGTCACTGCTTGGGGATGGTCCGCGAAGCCGCCCCACCACCGCCGTAGAACCCACCTCGGCCTCGATCGCATCGCCAAAGCGCATGGTCTCCGAGCTGCGCACCGCGGCCTCATCCAGGCCTTGATCCCCTGCGCCCTCACTTCCGGCCGAACCGTCACCGCGGCCACCGATTGCACCGAGCCGGCCATTCCCAGATCCTGGCGAAAGCCCAGCATCGACTCCATGCCGGCATCGCTGCCGGGCGCAAAATCCACACTAGCCAGGAGCTCCCGGCTGTCGGCCGGCGTAACCTCCACAGGTGGAGAAGCGCTCGCCGCTCTCGCCGAAGGTTCCGGCCTGGCCGGTCGCCATCAGGCGAGCCTTCAACTTGGGCGTGGTTCCTGAGCCGTCCGAAACCACCACCAGCGGGCCGTCTTCAAGCCAGCGCAGCAGCGGCCGGTTCGCCGCCGAGCGCAGCGTCCATGCCCAGTCGTCCTTTTGCGAGTCGCCGTCGCGCGGCTGTGCCGGAAGCCACTGGATAACTTCGTAGAGAGTATTCAGCGTGAGGTTAAACTACCGCGCCGTGGACTCTGACGTTTTCGCGTAGCGCAGGCAGGAACTAGGGCCCTATCGCCTTGAGCGCATAGCGGCCGGGAACAAGCGAGGAGATGGGGAAGCGGCCTTCGCTGTCAGTGTAGACGCTGGCAACCACACTCAGGTCGGAACCGAAAAGCTGGACTTCCGCGCCGATCTGCGGCACGCCAGACGAGTCACGGACTTGGCCGGAAACCGACGCCGACGGCGCTCCAAAGGCTGGAGCGGCCGCAAAGACGATCAGCACAGTCAAACCGGCGAGATGGGCAATTCGCTTCATCAGCAGATCTGCAACCCTGCCGCGTCCCTGGCATTTTTCCTGAAAGCACAAACCGCGCAAGCTCCCGAATTCTCTGGTTCAGTTGGCGTCTGCACGGATTGACACCTATTCGACGACAAAAGGAGCCGATTGCGCAATCTCTTGTTTCGAGATCGCATCATCGATCTTCACAATCACCTTGTACTTGCCGGGCACCAGGCCGGCAATGGGGAGGGATTTCTCCACCGTCAACTGGTCGCTGTGCGCATCTAAATCCTTTGATTCCAGTCGTTTCTCTAGAATCACGGTTCCCGCGGCATCCGTAATCTCGTAGGTAACCGTCGCTGAGTTACTCTTGGTGGCGTCATCGATGCCAAGGTTATAAAATTGCATCCAGAAGTTCAGGTCCTGGGTGCGTTTGAAGCTGACCGGCGCGGTAAGGCCCGTCGCCACGCGCGGCCGAATATACATGTTACTGATAATGAAGTTGCCGCTCCCGATCTGCCGTGAGGAGACGATGTTCATTTGGTCGGCAAGGATGAGCGACGAGGCCCCGAGCTTGTCATCTTCGTACGTCGGAACATTCAGGGCTCTTCCGTAGATTCCAATGTGATCCGGATTGTGCACGTCCTTGATGGCGATGTCCAGGCGGTAGAGTCCCGGTTGCAGCGGAAGCGACTTCCAATAGAGCGACCGCCGATCGAGGCTCTTTTCCAACAGCTCGGATGGCTCTTCGATCTGGACGGTGTCCTCGAAGGTCTGCACCGTCTTATGCATGATCGTGGTTACTTTGCCCAGGATGTTCACGACCCCCGTCGACACCCCGTTCTTGGTCTCGAACGTGATGTCGCGGTTGCGCAACTGAATCGTGATCGGCACCAGATCCATGCTGTCGGTCACCTTTACGAAGTCCGTGCGCACATCGAACGGGAACGGCGGGCCGCTCAGCACCTTGTGCGATGAGCTGAAGGCGTCAAGCGCTGCGTCAAGATCGCTGAACTTGATGGGCGGCGGGGCGAATAGCTTGGCGGCCAACTCAATGCGGTCGAACTGCTTGCCTTGCTCTTGGGCGCCCATCGGACCGGTTCCGAGCTGTTCCAGGCCGCCTCCGCTGAACCGGTCTTGCTTGCCCTTCTTGCTCATCTCTTCGTATTGCGTCAGGCCGGCGCCGGGTACGTACTTCAGCGCATCTTTCTCGCTACGGTCGATGGTGTAGTGATAATCGCCGCACTGGCAGGTGTCCACGAACTCCAGGTCGATGTTCTCGCCGATGCCCTCGAGATAGCGGTAGTGCCAGGTCTCGAACGGAAACGTGGACGTCTCTCCTCCGCCTTCATCGAAGGGCCGCTCGTACATGCCGCCCGACGGATGCGCGTCGATCGAGTCCGGCGGACCCCACATGATATAGATACGCCCGCGGTCGGTCTTCCATCCCGGCTTGCCCGCCGCAAAATGGTCGTTCGCGTATTGAATGCGCCGGTAATGTTCTTCGCGGAACTCGTTCTCAGGGGAATCGGGATTGGGGTTGCGCCGCTGCCAGAAGTTCTCGATGAACGCCTCGCGTTCCTCGTCGTTGCTCAGGCTCAGAAACGCCTTGCGCTCATCGTCGGAGATGATGTAAGGCACTTCCTCGTTCAGCCAGGTTTTATACGGGCCCTTCAACTCCTGCCGGAGAGCCCTCTGAGCTTTATACCGTTCCTTATCGGACAGTTGGCGATTGAGCGGATCGGGCTCCTGATCCTGGCCGGCAGCCGGAGCGGCCTGCGGTTGATTCGCGGCGGGAGAGGGGTCGCTTTGCTGCGCCAGGAGCCCGGCCGCGGGCATCCAGATGAGGCCGCAACCAAGAGCGGTGAAAAGAAGACGGCGGCTTAAGAACATCATTGCCTTCGATACTCCTGCAATCTCTTCATTTTACGGCTACTTTAGGCGTCGGGCAAGGTTCAGCGCGCGGTCGGTCGCCGATTGGACGCTTCAATGTCGCGAATGTCACCGGTTCAGAGGCACCCACGAGTGAGAATTCGCTTGATTTGCGACCGGCGCGGCTCTCTGGAAAGGCCTTGCGCCGTCCAATCCTCAGGCTTGCGTCTCTCGCGCTTTACGCCCCTGGTCGGGGAACAGGCATCCTCATAAGCGGTGTTTCAGCGCTACTCCCGGCATCCAGCGAGATTCAGCAGCTGGGAAAGAACTTCGACTGCGGGGAACCTTTTTCCGTCCCCTCGCGTACACTGGAGTGTAGAAAAAGCAGGGATTTCATACGCTCATGAAGAAGATTCTTCTCATTGCTCTCGCTGTGCTCGTTGCTGCCGTGCTGGTCGCCGTCATGGTGATCAGGCAGCAGTCGGGCTACACCAAGGTCTACACCGCGACCGTGGCGCGGCAAGATCTCTCCACCATCATTAGCGGGACCGGCCAAATCAAGCCCACGAACTATGTGAATGTCGGCGCAACCGCCATGGGCCGCATCACTCACCTTTATGTAAAGGAGGGCGAGAAAGTAAGGAAGGGCGAGGTGGTGGCATCCATTGAGAATGTGCAGCAGGAAGCCAACGTCGCCGGCCAGGAAGCTTCCATCGCCGCCGCGCAGACTGACATCGCCTCCTACATCGCCGCCGAAAAAACTCAGCAGGCCAACGTGCAGCATGCGCAGGCCGACCTCGAGCAGAAGCAACTCGACTGGAACCGTGCCCAGGCCCTTTACAAAGACGGCATCGACTCCAAGCAGGAGTATGACGCCGCCAAAGCCGCCTATGATCTCGACGTCGCCTCAGTGGCCCAGGCTGTCGCCCAGCTCAACCAGGCCAGGGCCAACACCGCTTCGGCGCGCGGCCACCTTCGCACCCAGCAGGCCAATCTCAAGGTCAACGAGGATCTGCTGAATCGCACCATCGCCATCGCGCCGTTTGACGGCGTGGTGACCAACGAGCCGCTGCGCGAAGGCGAGACCGTCGTCGAAGGCATACAGAACACCGAGGGCTCCACGTTGATGACCATCGCCGACATGAGCATCGTCACCGCCGAGGTCAAGGTGGACGAGACCGACATCGTAAACGTCCAGCTCGGCCAACCCGCCGATGTGACAGTGGATGCTTTGCCCAACAAGGTCTTCAAGGGGCACGTCACGCTGGTCGGCGATCAGGCTCTTCTGCGCTCCACCGGCGTCGCCACTTCGCAGTCCACCACCGGCACCGAAGAAGCCAAGGACTTCAAGGTCGTGGTCACGCTCGACAATCCTTCCGATGAGCTCCGTCCCGGGCTCTCCTGCACGGCCAAGATCACCACCGCGCACAAAACCAATGTGCTCGCCCTGCCCATCCAGGCGCTCACCATGCACGATCCGGCCGCCGACAAAGCCAAGCCTGGCAGCGGCGTTCAGGCGGCGTCCACCAGCGCCAAGCCCAACCCGGTGCAGGGAGTCTTCGTCGTTCAGAAGGATGCCCACGGCAGGCTGCGCGCCAGCTTCGTTCCCGTCACCACGGGCATCACCGGGGCCACCGACATCGAAGTGCTTTCCGGCCTGAGCAACGGCCAGGAGATCGTCACCGGCCCCTACAAAACTCTGCGCGACCTCAAGGGGGGCGCGTTGCTCAAGCGCGACAAGTCCATGCCAACGGTTACCACCGGCAGCTCCAGTTGACGCGCCGGCAGACAGCAATTGAATTTCGAAAAAGGATGAGCTTCAGATGGCTTTGAACGGCATCGGCATCGAGGAACTACCGCAGGCAACGGTCGTCAATGCGAACGAGATGATTGTTGTCGAGGATCTTTGGCGCACCTACGATATGGGCTCGGAGCAGCAGGTCCAGGCCCTGCGCGGTGTCTCGCTGCGCATTCGCCACAACGAGTACGTGGCCATCATGGGACCCTCCGGCTCGGGCAAGTCCACGCTGATGAACCTCATCGGCTGCCTCGACACGCCCTCCAACGGCCGCTACTGGCTCAACGGCCAACTCGTCAGCGATCTCGACGACGACCAGCTCGCGCGCATTCGCAACAAGGAGATTGGCTTCGTCTTCCAGACCTTCAACCTTCTCGCCCGCGCCACCTCGCTGCACAACGTGGAACTGCCTCTTATTTACAACGGTACCCCAGCCGCCGAGCGCATCGCGCGCGCCAAGCAAACCCTCGCCGATGTGGGCCTCGAATCGCGCATGATGCACAAGCCCAACGAGCTCTCCGGCGGCCAGCGCCAGCGCGTCGCCATTGCCCGCGCCCTGGTCAACAACCCGTCGATCATCCTCGCCGATGAGCCCACCGGCAACCTCGACTCCAAGACCGGCGCGGAGATCATGGCCCTCTTCGATCAGCTCCACGCTCGCGGCAACACCATCGTCCTCGTCACCCACGAGGCCGATATCGCCCAGTTCGCTCATCGCGTCGTCCACATCCGCGACGGCCAGATCTTCTCCGATGAGCCGTCTCCGCGAGCCCGTTAATCGTCGAGACTCAAACAAAATCTGCTGCCGCCGCAATGCACCTTGCCGCGCGAGTTTTTCCACAGCGATCCGCCCAATCTTCTCTCGACTTTCATCGAATCGCCTTGACAATGATCCGAAAGTGGTACAAGATTTCCACAGAATGCAAGGGAAGAGACGCAGGCGGCCAGGTTGGCCGCTGAGCGCACGTCGGAAATCAGCTTGGCCTCCCTTCTTTCCCCTACCTGATCGGCGACTTTGTGCGCCGTCCTCTATTCTGCTGGTCGTTGCGCACTGGGACCAAATTCTCCTCAGGTTTGCTCGCCGATCTTGTCTATCGCAGGTCTAAATCAGTGCATTGTTTTGCACCCGGTGATCCTGCAGCATTCGATGATCTGTCCCGTTACCGCGGGATCTTCGCCGGTTGACGCTGCAAGATGCGGATTCTTTCGGAAGCCTGACGTGTAGGTTTCCCTGCGCAAGTGGATTCAACTGGCATTGGACCGCGCGGAGGAGTTCGATGGTTGTCACTTCACAATGTATTGGTCGCCGCGTCACCGGGCTTTACGTCGGAGCCAGCAACGTGCGCCGCTATTTTTCCAAGCGCATCACGCAGATTGAACTCCAGCTTGACCACCTGCGCATCGAATGCGGACTCGCTCCAAATTTCTGGCGCGATCACCCGGAGATTCACGATCCGCGCCTGTGCCTCTGGCTGGAGTCAAAACAGTACAAAGGCAACGGGCATGCGCCGGTGCGCCTTTCCCTCACCCCTTCGGGAGCCAACTCGTTCATTCTCAGCCCCGCCGCCAAGGCAGCAGCCAGTGCAACGGCCAACGAAACGGGAGGAATCCATGAAAACGGCAGCTTTGACTGAGATTGAGACCCGTGCCGCCGCAGCCCTCACGGCGCTGCTCGCGCGTGTCTCCGCCATCAAGCTATTGGAGTTGACGCGCGAGTCCCAGCCTCGCGGCCGCTTCGCCGCCATCCTGGCGCGTATTGAGATCTTCGGCCACAGCCACACCCTGGCCTGCGAAGTGGAACCCCATGGCGAACCCGCTCACTTGCGCGCGGCGCTGCGCAATTGGCAAAGCGACGCTGCGTCGCTTGCCTCGGAAGCGGCGCCTGTTCTGATCGCGCCGTACCTTTCGGATGAAGCGCAGGCGATCTGCAAGCAGAGCCACGTCGGCTTTCTCGATCTCGAAGGCAACGCCCGCCTGAATGTGGGTGAGATCTTCATCGGCATGCGTTCGCTACCCGGCGGCGCAGCCAGTCATTCGTCCGCCGCGCTCCGCAAGTCGCCCGCCCGCGCCGCGAGCTCGATTCTCCCCATGGGATTGCCGAAGTTTTCCCGCAAACCGGCGGAAGCCGCGCTCTCCGCCTGACGCACCGAGCGCACCCTCGTCGCACTCGCGCGCCTCACCCACCACGAACAACGGGTGCCCCATCTGGGCGCCCTCTGGGCAGCGCGCTCTTGTCCGTGCGCCTAGGGTCTGTTAACACTACCTGGGGTGGACGGCGTTGCAAGCGAAAAACCGCTCAGACGAGGCGGAGGACAACGGCTGTGGCAGGTCCACTGCCTAGGACGACAACGAAGTATGAGCGGTTTTTCGCCGCAACCCGAAGGGACGGGGCCGATTTTCCCCATCTCTTTGTCGCTTGTCGCTCCAGTGGGCTGGCTACAGTTCGCTCCGCGCTCCGCGACCTGGGGAAAATCGGCTCCCGTCGCCGCCATCCCAGGTAGTGTTAACAGGCCCTAGGGTGGGACAGCACGAACTTCGGGTTCCTCTTTCTTCACCCTCCAAAGACGGGGGTGCCCCATCCTTCGCCTTCTTTCTGGCGAAGGGTGGGATCGCACGAACCCAACACTTCGCACCCACCCACGCCGTGTCATCCTGAGCGAGTCGCCGTGGCGACGAGTCGAAGGATCTGCGGTTGCTTTTCGCGATCGGGGTCCACCACAAAAAATGGGTGCCCCAGGTCCCTCGTCCGCCGTGGCGGAGGGACCTGGGATAGCAGAACAACGGGGGTGCCCCATCCTTCGCTTCTTTCTGGCGAAGGGTGGGATCGCACGAACCCAAACTCACGGGCCTTGTATCTGGGCATGAGTTCACTCATGCCGCAAAGATCGCAAGAGAATGAACAGGACTTCAGCCCCTGCGCCAAACGGAGGCAGGCGGGTTCCCCACGGACAGGTCTTCGTCCGTGGGGTGGCAGGCGGGGGTTTCAACCCCTGCACAAACCCACCCGCAAGAATCTTGAAAACAACGTACGGCCCAGCGAGCCAACCTCGCTAGGCCGATGAAAGTTCAAGAACGCCGCCGCAAAACACGGCCGCAATTCGCCACGCCCCAAACCCGACCCCACCTCCGGCAACCGCGTTCAAGATTCCACCCGACAAGCCAACCTATGAGTACCGATCCGCTGTTAATGAGCGACTCGGCGATTTGCGCTGGACAATGTGGCGTTGGAGATTGCTTTCATCCCTGGGCCTCGATTAAGAATGTCTTTCCTCGTGCAATTACAGAGATTTAGGAGCTTGTTGAAATAGGCACTCTTCTGCGACGGGAAGTTGTTATTGCTCGTCTAATGAGTATGCGTGGAGACGAGCGGATTCAGGACGGGATGTTCAGCTATGTTTCTTTGGAGCAGCGGGTGCCGCAGGATCACCCGCTGCGAGCGGTTCGCAAGCTGACCGACACGGTGTTGCGGACGCTGAGTCCGGAGTTCGATGCGCTGTACGCAGACTCGGGGCGTCCGTCCGTTGCACCGGAGTACATCCTGCGGGCACTGTTGCTTCAGGTTTTCTACTCGGTGCGCTCGGAACGGCTTCTGGTCGAGCAGATCGACTACAACCTGCTGTTCCGCTGGTTCGTGGGTTTGGGCATGGACGATGCGGTGTGGAACCACGCGGTGTTCTCGAAGAACCGCGATCGACTGCTGACCTCCGATGTGGCGCAGCGGTTCTTTGCCGAAGTGAACAAGCAGGCCAAGCGGTTCATGAGCGACGAGCACTTCACGGTGGACGGCACGCTGATTCAGGCCTGGGCCTCGCAGAAGAGCTTTCGCTTGAAGGACGGCTCGGACGACGACGAGGGCACGGATTTCCGCGGCCAGAGCCGCTCGAACAAGACGCATGAATCGACCACAGACGCTGATGCGCGGCTGTACAAAAAGAGCTACGGCAAGGAGTCGAAGCTGAGCTACTTGGGCCACGCGCTTGTGGAGAACCGGAACGGGTTGATTGCCGCGGCGATGGTGACGCACGCCGATGGTTTCGCCGAGCGCGACGCCGCGTTGCTGATGCTTGAGCAAAAGCAACGGGGCCGCTCACGGCGCATCACCGTGGGTGCGGACAAGGCTTACGACGCGAAGGATTTCGTGCTCACGGTGCGGGAGTTGAACGTGACACCCCATGTTGCGAAGAACGACAAGGGCCGCACCAGCAACCTGGATCGAAGAACCACGCGACAACCCGGATACGCCATCAGCCTCAGCCGGCGTTGGCTGGTGGAGAAGGGCTTTGGCTGGCTGAAGCAAACCGGCCCACTGCGCCAGGTCAAGTTACGAGGATTGGACAAAGTGGATTGGTTGTTCGTCTTCAGCTGCGCTGCACATAACCTGATCCGGCTACCCAAACTAATGGCTCAACCATCAGGAAGGCTCACGGAGCAGTATGCCTGAGCGGCGGTTGCGGGCCTTGGAGATACTTCCTTGAGCACCGCAACACCCTATAAACACAGGCCCGATACACAGTTCAAACGGCTTTTGACCAGATAAGGGCCGCAAAGCACAAGGCAATCCGCTACTCTGCGGCAAATTTCAACAAGTTCTTAGGCGAATAATGGTTAACCAGATGAGGAAAGTAGTGCGAAAGAATGTACTAAAGCCAGCGATCCGCTTTGAGGCGGTCAAGATCGATCCTTTGTTTGGAGTTCTAGATGCGGTCGCTTGGCTCGATAGCCCATCAGCGAAGCAAATCGCGCAGTTTGCCAATATCGATCCACGCACAGCTGGCAAGATCCTCAAAAACGCAAGCCTAATCGGTCTTCTGCAATCACCCGAGAACGCCACCTATGTATTGGCGCAGGCCTACCCCTACAAGGGAAACGCCGATGAGAAGCGAAAGGTGGTCCGCGAGGCTCTGCTTCGCCATCCCCTAATCCGCAGCATCCGCCAGTTTATGGCGCTCGGTGATGATTTGCAGGACGCTATGCGGAAGGCCGCAGTTGTCGCTGGCGAAACGAACTATGACAAGAACGCAATCGCTCCGCTAATCGGGTGGTCAACCTCGGTCGCCCAGGTGCTAGACCTAGGAGTGCGCGTCGAGACGCTAGTAGATGAAGCGGTCGCCACTAAGGAAACACGGCACGCGGAACAGAAGCACGAACGCATTGCATTTCTATCGCACAGCTCGAAGGACAAGGCCTTTGTCCGCAGGCTCGCGGCAGACCTAGTCGCAAGCGGCGTGAAAGTCTGGATCGACGAGCAGCGCATACTCGTTGGCGACTCCATACCGGAGAAGATCGCGCAGGGGCTCGCGCAGTCCGACTTCTTCCTGATCGTGGTAAGCCGAAACTCCATCGAATCATCGTGGGTAAAGAAAGAGCTAAACAATGCGCTTGTACACGAAATTGAGCGCCGAAAGGTCGCTGTCCTTCCGATCAGACTCGATGACGCTACCATGCCTAGCAGCATCCAAGACAAGCACTATGCGGACTTCAGAGGATCTTACGACGAAGGGTTGAAGAAACTGCTCATATCAATCAAGGCACGCGAGGTTACAAGTGATGGCGGAAGCTGAAAAACCAAAAACTGCGAAAGCGATGCCGAAGGGCGGGCGCAAAGGCGGGACTCTCTTCCCTAAGATCAATCTCGAAGATTCACTTGGGTACTCCAAGAAGCTCGTTTCAAAGACCCACACCGGTCCGATGCCGGAGAAAACCCTCCTACCCGGCGTATTCGGGAGCGCAACCACCCCAGGAAAGGTCAAAGCATCTGCCTTGAAGCAGTTTGGATTACTCGAAGGGTCCGCTCAGGCGTACAAGGCCACAAAACTTGCAAAGGACATCGAAGCCGCGACCGCCGGAGATCGCCCCGCGTTATTGAGACGCGCCCTCCTCGCCCCTAAGTTGTTCCAGCAGGTATTTGAAACTCTCCACGGCGACAGAGTTTCAAAGGCGAGAATCGAACAGGTCGTGAAAGGACTTGAAGTTCACCCTGATTCCGCGGATGAGTGCGCCAAAGTATTTATGGAGTCGGCTGTAACCGCTGGCGCTGGCAGATTGGAGGGAGACTCCATATCTCTGGCCAAAGCAGACGAAGCACCCCAGACCCCGCAGGGTTCCGGAGAAGACCCAGAGGGGGAGGAACCTCAGCAGCAAGAAAGCGATCGCGCCAGCGAAGCGCTGACAGCCGAAGGCACGTCGCCAAGCGAGAGAACGGGAGACGAGGGACTAGGCGGATCGAGCAGAAAAGCCAAGCCCACAGTGATCCTGAATCTCAACGTCGACCCAAGTAGCGATCCAGACAAACTAGAGAAGCAATTACGGCTCCTGAAACAGTTCCGAATAATTTAAGAGATCCGACGGGGGTTCAGGTCAGGATCGGCAGGTCAGGGTTGGCAGAACCGGGAAGCTGCCGGGAACACCACTCGGCAGTAACAGGCCAATGCGCTCATCCAGATTGGATTACAGGCCAGCATTCAGATCGGTAACGAAAAACGCCGTTTCCGCCACCGATCACGCCCCGCCCCATCCAAATAGACCCGTCCTCCCAACCCGGCCAACCAGCCCCGCCAACTCCGCTAGCCCCGCCAACTCCGCTAGCCCCGCTAACCCCGCTAGCTCCGCTGACCCCGCCCACGTCGTTAGAGATGTCAACCCCTCCGTGCTGAGTTTTGCTGACGTTCCGACCCGCCAACTCGCTGATTTCTTATTCACTTATTCACTCACTAATTTTTCCCCCAAGTTTGCCGGTTATTTCTGCCGTTTCGCTACACTTGTTCTTAGTTGGGTGTTTCTCCTTCTGAAAAACGGGCGGGCGGCTCACAGGCGCTGTCGGGGATTACAGCTTCTGTCGCCGCCCATCGTTTTTTCCAGGGTGATTCACCCAGACCGGCTTGAAAGTCCGAAAAAAGGTGTCCCTAAGTCCTTTTGTTTTGACGAATTTGGCCGGCAACTCCAGTGTTTTCAAGCGGCTGGAGCAAATGATCGAGGGTACAAGTCACTCATTTAAAAGTGCTTAACCCTAAAAAGGGGTGGGGGGCAGGTATGTATCTGGCATGTCGACACATTAAACCAGGCGGAGAACGGTGCAAATCGCCCGCCATGCGCAGCCACGCCTTTTGCTACTTCCACGCGCGGCTCCACTCAACCACCAAACTCGGCGTCTTGGACGAAGTCACGCTTCCCATCCCTGAGGACTCCGCCGCCATTCAGGAATCGCTCGGCAAGCTCTTCCAGGCGATTCTCAACTCCCGCATCGACTCAAAAAAAGCCGCCCAGCTCCTTTGGGGCCTTCAGATCGCCTCCCACAGCCTTCCGCGCAAGCCGAAGCCGGACCCGAAGTCGGTCCCGTCTGTCACTCGGACTAAGAACTTATCCGTAAATAATCAGGGTCTTTCTCCAGCAGATCAGGGCGGCCGCCAATTGCAATAAGGCTATGTAGCTGGCTTCTGTCTTTTCGAAGCTGACCAGCAGTTTGCGGTAGCGGTTGAGCCAGGAGTGGGTCCGTTCCACCACCCAGCGGCGGGGTTTGGAGTCCGGGTACCGGTACTTGAGCAGCCGCTCTTCCGCGCGCGATTTCACGCGCAGGTAATAACCGTGTTTGCGGGCGATTTTGCTCACCGGATAGCCCACATAACCGGCGTCCAGGCAGAGATACTGCTGACTACTCCACGTGGCCTGAGGACGCGGGACCGCGATCTGAGCCAGGGTTCGATCCAGAAGCTTCGAGTCGTGCACGTTGGCGCCGCTGACGGCGATCGACAGCGGGACTCCACGCCCGTCGACGAGCAGACTGCGCTTGCGCCCCTTTTTTTCCCCTGTCGGTCGGGTTCCGACCTACGCACTCGGTTGCCAGCGGAGCTTTCCCCATCGCCCCATCGGCTGCCTGCCACTGCCAGGCAATGCCATGCATGCCGTCATACTCGGCCAGCCCGGCCTCCCAGAGCTTCTGAAAAAATCCCGCCCTGTGCCACGTCTGAAAGTACTTATGCACCGCACTCGCAGAACCGTACTGGCGCGGAAGCGCCTTCCACTGGCAGCCCGTGCGAAGAACATACACAATCGCGGCAAATACCTGTCGCGGCGGTATCGGTTTGCGTCCCCCTCCGGGTTTGCGCTGGTACTTGCAGCCACCTAGCCGCTTTCGCGCCGGGACCAGCAGCTCGATCCTCCTCCACAACGCGTCCGACACTGTCCAGGACTTGATCTGTGCCATCTTGAACTGTATCGTCGCGCAAATCCAATCCCCGCCCGCAAGATTATCTGACGCGAGAATCAAGCTCGGCACTATTTACGGATAAGCTCTAAGGACGGCGACGAGCTCGCTCCCGTGCTCAACGTCTGCAATCCCTGGACGGAGTGCAAGGGATGTGCAGACGCTGAAACCTGCGACCGCTACTTCGATTTCGACGCGTTGATGGGACGCAGCAACGCAGGCGCAGATGAGAACGATGATGCCGGCAACGATAGACCCGCCGGCGTCAAACCCGCCTCCGTAAACTCCGAAGGAGAAATTCTCGACACGGACGAATACATGCGCCAATTGAACGGCGGTGATGACGAGGATGACGATGATGACGACGAGGAGGATGGCAAAACCCTCCTCGGCACCCTCCGAATTCTCAAGAATCTCAAGAAAACACTCGAACTGGACGAGTGACCATTACAGACGAGTGCCTGTTCTCTGTTCTCTGTTCTCTGTTCTCTGATCTCTGTTCTCTGATCTCTGTTCTCTGATCTCTGTTCTCTGATCTCTGATCTCTAAATCTCCAGAATCACCGGCATAATCATTGGCCGCCGTCCCGTGCTCTTCTGGATCAGCCGCTTCAGCTCCACGCGCACGCGCTCGTTCACCATGCCATAGTCGGACTTCTGCTCCGCGCTTAATCCGTTCAGCGTGTTCAGAACGGTTTCGCGCGCCTGGTCGGTAATGTCGGCGCCGCCGAATCCGCGCATCAGCACTTCCGGCTCGCGTTCCACCTTGCCGGTCTTTTTATTGATGGCCAGCACGGCGAGCACCACGCCGTCCTCCGACAAAATGCGCCGGTCGCGGATCACCAGATCCTCCACCACGTCGATGGACGATCCGGAGTCGATGAGAATGCGTCCCGCGGTCACCTTATCCTGCTTGCGCGCGTCGTCCTTGTCCAACTCCAGCACGTCGCCGTCCTCGATCACGATGGCGTGATCGACCGCGCCCGTCTCCAGGGCCAACTGCGCGTGGCGTCGCAGAAAACGGTAGTCGCCGTGAATCGGAATGAAGAACTTCGGCCGCACAAGATTGATGAGCAGCCGCATCTCTTCCTGGCTGCCGTGACCGCTCACGTGGATCAGCCCATGCTGTCCATCGTCGTAGATTACGTTGGCCTCGCGCCGGCTCAGGTGGTCGATCACCCGGAAGATTCCCTTCTCGTTGCCGGGAATGATTCTCGAGCTCAGCACCACCGTGTCGCCCGGCTCAACCTTCGCGTGCTTGTGGTTGTCCACTGCCGCGCGGCTCAGCGCGCTCAGCGGTTCGCCCTGCGTCCCGCTGATCAGAATCATCATCTGCTCCGGCGGAAAGTCGCGAATCTGCCCGGGGTTGATCATCAGTCCCGGCGGAATCTCGATATAGCCCAGGTCCTGCGCGATCTCCGTGCTCTCCACCATCGACCGGCCCACCACGGCCACCTTGCGCCCGTGCTTGCGCGCCAGCTCCATGGCGATGCGGATGCGATAGATCGACGACGAGAAGCAACTGAAGAATAGCTTCTTTTTCGCCTGCGTCAGAACCTCGTCCAGCCGCGGAATCACCGCGCGCTCACTCGGTGTGTAGCCCGGCCGCTCCACGTTGGTCGAGTCCTGCAGTAGCGCCAACACGCCCCGCTTGCCGTACTCGGCAAAGGTGTGCAGGTCGAATGCCTTGTCGTCCAGCGGCGCCAGATCGATCTTGAAGTCGCCCGTATGAATGACGATGCCCACCGGCGTTTCGATGGCCAGCGCCACGCAATCCACCAGCGAGTGCGTCACGCGGATGGGCTCAATGGTGAACGGGCCGATCGTGAACTTCACCTTCGGCTCGATCTCGATCAGCTCAGTTTCGTCGAGCAGTTCGTGTTCTTCCAGCTTGTCTTCCACGTAGGCCAGGGTGAACTCGGTGCCATACACCGGAACCTTCAGCTCGCTCAGGATCCAGGGCAGTCCGCCGATGTGGTCCTCGTGCCCGTGGGTCAGCACGATGGCGCGCACGTGCTTCTTGTTCTCAATCAGGTAGGTGATATCGGGCACAACGATATCGACGCCCAGCAGCTCCGTCTCGGGAAACATCAGCCCCGCGTCGATCACAATAATGTCGTCTTCCCAGCGCACGGCCAGGCAGTTCATGCCGAACTCGCCCACCCCGCCCAGGGGAATGATCTGCAGCTTTTTGGTTTGCATCGGTCATCTATGATGCTACCACTGAGGGCGTTGCGCAAAGGGGCGTTGATTCCCCGCGACGACCGCCACTCCCTTGGTTTACATTGGGTTCGCTGCGCTTTCACGGCTCAGGAGAAGAATCCATGGTTTCCACGAGACGCAAGTTCATTCAAAGTTCCTTCGCCGGCGCCTTTGCCGCCGGATTCCCTGCCATCGTTCCCAGTTCGGTTTTCGGCGCCACAGCGCCCTCCAACCGGATCCATATCGGCGCCATTGGTGTCGGCCGCATCTCGCGTGGCCACGACATGCCCGGCGTGCTCCAGTTCACGAGCGTTGCAGGCCGCGACAATCGCATCGTGGCCGTCTGCGATCTGAGCGCGGAACGCGTCGAGCTCGGCCGGCAATTCGTCGACGGCGCTTATACCAAGAAACTGGGCAAGCCTTACACCGGCACAAGAGGATACTCCGACTTCAGAGAGCTCCTTGCCAATAAGGAAATCGATGCCGTCCTGATTTCAACGCCCGATCATCAGCACGCGCGCCTCGCGGTTGCCGCAGTGGCCGCCGGCAAGGATGTCTATCTGCAAAAGCCGGCGTCGCTCACCATCCGCGAAGGCCGCATCATGGCCGATCGCGTCAAGGCCAGCAGGCAGATCCTGCAGGTCGGGTCGCAGCAGCGCTCGTGGAAGCAATTTGCGCGCGCCGTGGAGCTGGTGCGCAACGGCCGTATCGGCACGGTGCAGCGGGTTGAGATCGGCCTTCCCGGCGATCCCGCCGGCGGCAATCCCCAGCCCATGCCCGTTCCCGCGGGATTCAACTACGATGCCTGGCTCGGCTCAACGCCTGAAGTGCCTTATACCGTCGATCGCGTCATGCCGCAAACGGGCTTCGACCGCCCCGGATGGCTGCGCATGGAGCAATTCGGAGCAGGAATGATCACCGGCTGGGGCGCGCATCATGTTGACACGGCGCACTGGGGCATGGATACGGAACTCACCGGCCCGGTCGAAGTGTGGGGCCAGGCCCAGTTCCCAACCGAAGGCCTTTGGAATGTCCACGGCCCATTCAAAACCTACGGCCGCTATGCCAATGGCGTGGTGATGACCATCTCCGGAGATTTTGAGAACGGCATCAAGTGGATCGGAGACAAGGGTTGGATTTTTGTTTGCCGGGACACAGGAACGACGCCGACGGCATCTCTCACAGGTCCCGCTGCGCCGATCGTTCCGCTTCGCGCCAACGACCCCGCAATTGTTGAATCGGTGATCGGGCCGAACGAGTATCACGTCTACACATCCGACGATCATCATGGCAACTGGCTCGACTGCATTCATTCAAGAAGAGCTCCGGTGGCGCCGGCAGAGATTGGCCATCGCGCCTGTTCCACTTGCCTGCTGCATTGGATTGCCATGAAGACGCAGCACCATGTGAACTGGGATCCGAAGACAGAGACGATCCAGGGCGATGATATTGCCGCCAGTCTGCTGTCCCGGCATCAGCGGCATCCTTACGAAATCGTTTGATACGCTGCCCATCGGCAAGAGTTGAATAACGAGACGCGCACAACCTGAGCGGTTCCCTGCCGGCTGCGGTTACGAATAGCATTGCCATACAACCCAGTCCCGCCCCAGCGCGTGGCCGGCCGCGTCTTCTTTGCCGGCCAAAACCGAATCGCCTGCTTTGTTTCCGCCCGAGAGCTTCACCTCTGCCCGATCCCACTACGGGAATTTCCCAATATTAACCAAATCTCAAATCCAATTTCGCATGCGAAGCCCATCTGATCATTGAACTCCGGCCACGTTCCGATGAGGATGAAGAGACCTGGAACCACGGAGAAGATCGATTCAGCGATACCAATGTGCCAATGAGCCTGTTTGATCCTCCGCGGGTCGGCAATGCCAATGCACGACGAAAAAGCATCCAGGAATCGCTTTGGGCCTCGTGGAGAACACTCGCATGCAAGATCAGGATGTGATTCGTGAATTTCTAGTCGAGAGTCATGAAAACCTCTCGCGCCTTGATCAGGAACTCGTTGAACTGGAGAAGCGCCCGAAGGACACGGAGTTGCTCGCGAGCGTCTTCCGCACCATTCACACCATCAAGGGTACGTGCGGCTTCCTCGCGTTTTCGACGCTGGAGCGGATTACTCATCAAGCCGAGACCCTTCTGAGCCAGTTGCGCGACGGCAAACGAAAACTTACGCCCTCGCTCATCTCGCTCATCCTCGATACGGTCGACGCCACGCGCAAGGTGCTGGCCTCCATTGAAGCCAGTGGAGAAGAAGGGCCGGACCATTTTGAGGAGATCACCGCGCGCCTCCGCGTCGCGGCCCAATTGGAAGTCGGCGTCGATAGCCAGCCCGCCCCCGCCCCGGAGGGGCTGGATCCGTCGCCTGGCTGCGACGCGGAAGCTCCTGGCGACAGCAACGCCTCCACGCTTGAGGAAGACGTGCCATCCGAAGCAGAGGAAAGGGGAGAAGACAGGAGGCATGGCGGAGACAGGAGAAGCGGAGAAGACAGGAGGGAAGAAGAAGGGCGGAGGGAGGAAGATGTCAAACGACACTCCGCCGTCGCCGATGCCAATATCCGCGTCGGCGTGGGCCTGCTCGACAAACTGATGGACCTGGTCGGGGAGCTCGTGCTGACCCGCAACCAGATCCTGCAATTCAACACGGAGCGGGAAGATGCTGCTCTCAACGCCACATCGCAGCGCCTGAATCTGATCACCACCGAGTTGCAGGAAGGGGTCATGAAGACGCGCATGCAACCCATCGGCATGGTGTGGAACAAGCTGCCACGTGTGGTGCGCGATATGGCCGTGGCGCTGGGCAAGCAGATCCGGCTGGAGATGGACGGAGCTGACACGGAGCTGGATCGGACCATCATCGAAGCCATCAAGGACCCGCTGGTGCACCTGGTTCGCAACTCGTGCGACCACGGCATCGAACCGCCCGACGTCCGGACGAGCGCCGGCAAATCACCTCAGGGAAGACTGACCCTTCGCGCCTACCACGAAGGCGGGCAGGTCAACATCGAAATCGGCGATGACGGCGCCGGGATTGACGTTGTTCAGGTCAAGCAAAAGGCCATCGAGAAAGGTCTCCTGCGCCCCGAGCAGGCGGAAAAGCTGAGCGACCGCGAGGCGCTGAACCTGATTTTCCAGCCCGGCTTTTCAACAGCGCAAACAGTGACCAACGTCTCCGGACGCGGCGTCGGCATGGATGTCGTCAAGTCCAACATCGAGAAGATCGGCGGCGTGGTCGATATTTCCAACCGCCCCGGCGAAGGTTCCACGGTCAAGCTGAAGATTCCGCTCACGCTGGCCATTATTCCGGGCCTGGTCATCACCAGCGGGGGCGAGCGGTTCGTCATTCCTCAGGTCAGTTTGCTCGAACTGATCCGCCTCGAGGGAGATTCCTCTGAAAAGCACATCGAGCAGGTGCACGGAACGCCGGTCTATCGCCGGCGCGGCAGCCTGCTGCCTATCGCTTACCTCAACAAGGTGTTGGCGCTGAAATCGGCCGAGCAGGCCGAAGCCGTCAGCATCGTCGTCCTGCAAGCCGAAGATCGCCAGTTTGGGCTGGTGGTCGACGGCATCAATGACACGCAGGAGATCGTCGTCAAGCCGCTGGGCAAGCAGTTGAAAGGGCTCACCGAATATGCCGGCGCGACCATCATGGGCGACGGCCGCGTAGCCCTCATCCTCGACGTGCTCGGCATCGGCCAGCGCTCCGGAGTGCTGGCCGAAAGCCGGGAGCAGGCGCGCGTCACGGCGGAGAAGAAGACACACGCGGGCATCGAGCAGCAGCGGCTGCTCCTGTTCCGCGCCGGCTCCTTCGATCGCCTCGCCGTGCCGCTGTCTCTCGTCGCCAGGCTCGAGGAGTTTCCCCGCAGCTCCATCGAGTTCGCCGGCGGTTGCCAGGTGGTGCAGTACCGCAACCGTATTCTCCCCCTGGTGCCTCTGCGCGACGTACTGGAATCCGGAGCGCCCGATCGGGACGAGACGGCCGATCCGGTGCAGGTGATCGTGTTCAACGACGGCGACCGCAGCGTGGGAGTGGTGGTCGACCAGATTCTCGATGTCGTCGAAGAAACCGTGATGGTGCGCCAGAAGTCGACCCGCAAAGGCCTGCTTGGCTCGGCGGTGATCGGCAAGCGCGTCACCGATCTTCTGGATCTCAACGAGGTCATTCACGCAGCCAGCGAGAGCTGGTTCCAGGGCGCGGGCGGGTCCGGAGGCGGCAAGACGGTCCTGGTCGCGGAGGGCTCGGCGTTTTCGCGCGGCCTGCTCCGCGGCGGGCTGGACATGGCCGGCTACCGCGTCGAGGAGGCGGCGAATCTCGACGAGGCGATTCGCGGCATGGAGCAGCAGCCCGCCGACGTCGTCGTGGCGGCGATGGACCTTCCGCCCAAAGGCAGCGCGGCTCTCTTGGCCGCCATGCGTTCGAAGCCCGAGTGGGAGCGGATTCCGCTCCTCGGTTTAGCCGATTCGGCAACCCAGCTCCAGTCATCCGCAGTTCGGGCGGCTGGGTTTGAGGATTGCCAGGCAAAGTTTGACGGCAACGCCATCCTCGAGTCGGTGGCGCGGCTGGCTTCGGCGCAAGCTTCCCATAAAGCCGCGCCGATCTGCGCCGGAGAGGAGAAGTAACGCATGGCGACCGATACCGCGATCGTGAAGTCCGAAGCGGCCCAGACCAGCGGGCAGCTCTCAACTTTTTTTGTGGCCGACCTGTTTTTCGGCGTGGATGTTCTTCGCGTGCAGGAGGTGTTGCGTTTCCAGCAGATGACCCACGTGCCTCAGGCCCCGGAGGTCATCGAGGGATTGATCAACCTGCGCGGGCAGATCGTCACCGCCATCGACCTGCGGCGGCGGCTGCGATTGCCGCCTCGTGCCGGCGGCCAGACGCCGACCAATATGGTGATCCGGACCGACGACGGCGCCGTGAGTTTGCTGGTCGACGAGATTGGAGACGTGCTGGACGTGGATGCCGCCACCTACGAGCGGCCGCCGGAGAACCTCGATCCCGCGGCGCGGGAGATCATCCGCGGCGTCTACAAGCTGAAAGACCGGCTGCTGCTGGTGCTCGATACCGAGCGGACGGTGAATCTCGCCGCCGCGGGGGATGCTTGAGTTCTGGATAGGGCGCGGCGCGTTTCAACGCCACGTTCCAATGACCGAAACCATAGTGGCGGCAGGAGCGAGAAAGCCTGCACAACCGGACAAGATGCAATGAAGGAGAAACGAAATGGCAAACCAAACGAGAAACGGCGGTCACTCACGGTTCCGGCCGAGCGGCGCAGCCAGTGTAGCTGAGATGGATTTCCAGGAAGACCAAATCTCGACGGAGGACAAGGCGTCCTTCCTGGATTGGTTGCCCATACCGATCGTGGCAATGGACACCAAGCACACCATCGAGTATATGAACCTGCGTGCGGCAGAGGTCGCCGAGTGCAAGCCCGAGGACAGCGCGGGGAAGAAGTTCTGGGAGGTACTCTACGACAGTCCGGCATGTCGTGGGGAAACCTGCGCGGCCGGAGAGGCGGTGCGAACCGGCAAGGTCTGCACCGGCGAAGCGCACTTCAAGGTTAAGGGCAAAGACTGGCCAGTCAGAGTGATCTGCTCGCCTCGCTACGACCGCGATCACCGGATCAGCGGTTGCTTTCAGGTGATGTATGAGGCGCACGAGGAGATCCACGTTTCCAAGGAGATACTGCGCTTGGTGCAGGCGGCGCAGGGCGGGCATCTTGAAGAGCGCGGCAAGGTGGAGGATTTCAAGGGCAACTATCGCGCTCTCGTTGAAGGCCTGAATTCCCTGCTTGCAATCATCGTCGAGCCGCTGAAGGTCACAGCACAGAACGCAACGGTGCTGGCGTCCTCGTCGGAGGAACTGACGGCCGTCAGCCAGCAGATGGCGGGCAATGCCGAAGAGACAGCCACGCAGGCCAACGTGGTTTCGGCGGCCAGCGAAGAGGTCTCCAAAAACGTCGCCTCGGTGGCTTCGGCCTCCGAGGAGATGCAGGCTTCGATCCGCGAGATCGCCAAGAACGCCAATGAGGCGGCGCGGGTGGCCAAAAATGCGGTCAGCGTGGCGCATTCCACTAACGAGACCGTGAAGAAGCTTGGCGAGTCCAGCCAGGAGATTGGCAACGTGATCAAGGTCATCACCTCGATCGCGCAGCAAACCAATCTGCTGGCCCTCAATGCCACCATCGAGGCCGCGCGCGCCGGTGAAGCGGGCAAGGGTTTCGCGGTGGTGGCCAACGAGGTCAAGGAGCTGGCCAAACAGACCGCCAAGGCCACTGAGGACATCGGTCAGAAGATCGAGGCGATTCAGGGCGACACCAAGGGAGCGGTCACGGCGATCGAGGAGATCAGCAACATCATCAACCAGGTGAACGACATCTCCAACAGCATCGCCTCGGCGGTCGAAGAACAAACGGTAACGACCAACGAAATCGGCCACAGCGTCACCGAGGCAGCCAAGGGAGTCGGCGACATCGCCAAGAACATCGGCGGCGTGGCTCTCGCGGCAAAGAACACCACGCAGGGCGCGAACGATACGCAGAAGGCGTCGGCTGAGTTGAGCCATATGGCGGCCCAACTGCAAAAAGTCGTTTCGAGGTTCACCTTCTGATCGAAGCGGCTGTGATGGATGCGGCCTGTCGAGTGCCAATCATTCGGCAGGCCGCATTCACTTGCTCAACAGATGATGCGGGGGAAACGATGGCTACGGCATTGGTAGTCGACGACTCAAGGGCCATCCGCACGATCCTCTCCAAGACTTTGAGAGAGCTCGGATTCGAGGTTCGCGAGGCGGCTGACGGAAAAGAAGCATTGCAAGTGATTCAAGCCGAGAAGACCGCGGTGACGCTGATTTTGGTCGATTGGAATATGCCCGAGATGAACGGGCTGGATTTGCTCAAGCAGTTGCGCCAACACCCGGAATTCTCTTCGCTCGTGGTCGTCATGGTCACAGCGGAAACGGATATGGACCATATTGCGGAAGCCTTGGAGGCCGGCGCCAACGAATATGTGATGAAACCCTTCACCAAAGACATCATTGTGGGGAAACTCCAGCTGGCGGGAATCCAGATTTGCGGAGCATGAAATGGCTGTGGTGAGCAGGCGATCTCTCCAGGCGGGAGAGCGGATTCGTGTGCTCGTGGTGGACGACTCCGTCGTCATCCGCCGCCTGGTGACGCATGCCTTGGAGCGGGATTCGGAACTCGAAGTTGTGGGCGCCGCGGCCAACGGCTCCATCGCGCTGCAACGGATTCCGCAATACAATCCCGACGTTCTCACGCTGGATGTCGAGATGCCGGAAATGGATGGTCTGGAAACGTTGCGGCACATTCGGCGCGACTATCCTCACCTGCGGGTCATCATGTTCAGCACGCTCACCGAACGTGGCGCGGAGGTGACGCTGGAAGCATTGTCTCTGGGCGCGGACGACTATGTGACCAAGGCTTCGAACGAAGGGTCGCTCGACCAATCCATGATGCGCCTGCGCGAGGACCTGATCCCGAGGATCAAGCAGTTCTTCCTGTGGCCGGCAAAGACCAGCGCTGCGCCACGGCCGCAGGCGCCGCAGGTTCCCGCGCCGCCGCCGCGAGAGCGCGCCGCATCCTTCGCGCTGAGCGCAAAGCAGCCGCCCAAAGTCGTGGTCATCGGCGTCTCCACGGGAGGGCCGTCCGCTCTCGGCTCTATCCTGCCGCATCTGCCGGCTGAATTCCCATTGCCGATCCTCTTAGTGCAGCACATGCCGCCGCTCTTCACGCGCTTCCTCGCCGAGCGCCTTCACACCACGTGTGCGCTGGCCGTCGAAGAAGCGCGCCAGGGCGACCCGGTCGTGGCCGGCAAAATTCTGATCGCCCCCGGAGATTTTCATCTCAAGGTGGCTGCGCGCAGCGGCGAGGTGCGTGTCCAATTGGACCAGTCGCCGCCCGAGAACTTCTGCCGCCCGGCCGTCGATGCGCTTTTCTCTTCGATCGCCGAGGTGTATGGCGGCGCAGTCATCGCCGCCGTTTTAACCGGCATGGGGCACGATGGCTTGCGCGGTGTCGAGATCCTGAGAGCTCAAGGGGCAAGCATTCTCGCGCAGGACGAGGCTTCGAGCGTCGTATGGGGAATGCCCGGCGCCGTGGTCACTGCCGGCCTTGCCGACAGCGTGCTGCCCCTCGACCAGATCGTGCCGGAGATTTTGCGCAGGACCGAGCGAATCTAAGAGGAAATCGATGTCCGGCAGCACACCCATCGCGCAAATTCTCCCCGAGAACTACCGGTTTCTCCAGCAGCATGTCTACTCTCAAGCGGGCATCGTACTCGAAGAAGACAAAGCCTACCTGTTTGAAACCCGCCTCGCGCCGATCGTCAGGCAGCTCGGTCTCGGCACAATTAACGAGCTGTGCGAATTCCTGCAGGCCAATCGCCGCATCGATGTCGGCCGCCAGGTCGTGGAGGCCATGACGACCAACGAAACCCTCTTCTTCCGCGATCCTGCCCAATATGACGCCATCCGAACGATCCTGCTGCCCCGCTTGATGGAAGAGCGGCGAGATACGCGGAAGCTGCGCTTCTGGTCGGCGGCGGCGTCCACCGGGCAGGAAGCCTATAGCCTCGCCATGCTTCTTATCGAGGCAGGTTTGAGCGGCTGGGATATTCAGATCCTGGGCACCGACTTTTCTTCGAAGGTTCTGGATCGCGCGCGGTCCGGCTCGTACCAGCAGATCGAGGTGAACAGGGGTCTGCCGGCTGCTCTTCTGGTCAAGCATTTTCGCCGCCACGGAGCTGAATGGCAGTTGAGCGATGCGGTGCGCAGGATGGTCAACTTTGAAACCATTGACCTGCGCTCGAGCCTCCGCGCCCTCGGCCCCTTCGACCTGGTCTTCTGCCGCAACGTCATGATCTACTTCGATGCCGAAACCAGGAAGAAGATTCTCAATGAACTCCACGGCACCCTCTTTCGAAGCGGCTGGCTGCTGCTGGGAGGCGTTGAAACGGCGTTCGGCTTCGAGGAGTTGTTTGACAGGCAAACGATGGGCAACGCAACCGCCTACGTCGCCCGCTGAAATAACAACCGTTCCCGCCGAATCGGGCAAGGATCACGAATGGCAACGGGCGAAGATGGAGGGCTGGCGCATTTCTCCTTCTGCTGTACACCGAAACCGATACGCTGAAGGGGCGATCTCCTTCCGGGGTCCCCGGCGACAGATCTTCGTCGCTGGGGTGAAAGTAATCGCCACCCTGCACGAAAATCAAAACGGCATACCTGAAGGAGAAATGCCTTAAACTCTGCGGTCAACGAGGCAGGAAGTTCTGGTAGCGCTACCGGGAATCGAACCCGGGTTTTAAGATTGAGAATCTCACGTCCTAACCCCTAGACGATAGCGCCACAGCTTGAGTGGGGGCGGCCCGCGGACGCGGGCTACCTCTTTACTTTAGCAAACATTGCGTCCCCGGCCAACGCTCGGCGCCGTCAATACCCATGCGCCGAACTTCGGCGGAGCTACAATGTTTCCAAACCCACATGACTCCCAGCACAGCTGCTCTGCTTGACCGCTTTGTGCTTCATCCCGACGTGCGCGGCCGCCACGAAACCACCATTCACGCGCCCGCGACGCTCGTCATGGACGTGGCCCGCAACTTCGACATCGAATCCGTCTTCATCGTCCGAGCACTTTTTAGTCTGCGCGCCGCAATTCTGCGTGCTCCTGCTTCGCCGTCGCTCAAAGGCAGGGGTCTTGTCGAACAAATGTTCGGAATCGGATGGGGCTGCCTCGCCGAACAGCACGACCACTACTTCATCGCCGGAGCCGCTTGCCGCCCCTGGCAGGCAGACCCCGCCTTCACGCCCGTCGCCGCCAACGCCTTCGCATCCTTCGCCGAACCTGACCTCGTCAAGATCGCCTGGACCCTTGAAGCCACGCCACTCACACCTGTGCTCACGCGATTCGCGACTGAAACGCGCGCCGTAGCCACCGACGAGACATCGCGCGTGAAATTCCGTCATTACTGGCGCAAATTCGGTGCAGGCATCGTGCTCATTCGCTTGGTCCTTCTGCCCGCCGTCCGCAAACAGGCCGAGCGGCTCTGGCGCACGCAGGCACACGCAGCCTGAGCCTCCTGGCAAAGCGGCTTTCGTTTGATGGGCCGAGAAGCGCTTGTATCTCTTCAGTGCAGCATCGTGACCGGATGCCTCAGATCCCCAGCTTGCGCACTTCGTCGTTGTAGTACTTGCGGTACAGAATGTCCCACTCCTGCGAGCCTTCGAGGATAATCTTCCGCTGGTTGGCGATCTTCTGCCGCGCCATCATGTCAATCTTCGCTTCCTCGGTGAGCAGAATCTCCAGCTCCTTCCGCGCCTCCTGCCGGATCGTATTGCGATCCTCGAGGAATCCCACCTGGTCGATCTCGGCCAGCGTGTCAGCCACCGTGTGGGCCAGCTTGTTCAGCTTGTCGCGGTTGATCCTCATAGCACCGCCTTGTACTTCTTGGTCAGCTCGGTCTTCACCTTCTTGTACATCTCGGCGTATTGCGCGCCGCTCTTGCGCATCTCCTCCGAGTACGCGTCCAGAATCACGCGCACCTCTTCGTTGATGCGGTCCTCCAGCGAGAGCTCTTCGACGAGCGCCGCATTCACGCGCTCCTCCGTCACCTTCAAGTCGCTGGTGGTGATCATCTTGGCGTCGATCAGGTGCTTGACCGTGCGGCGGGTGAGATACCCAATGTAGTCGCGAGAAAAGATCATGGGTTAATCGTCAGAATACCCCACCGGCCTCGCCCGTGTACACCGCAACCAGGTCCGAATCCGCTCCCGCCACTTCAGAAGCTCCCTGCGCTTCATCGCAAAACCCATCCCGGCTCCCTTGCTCCCTCGCTCACTTGCTCCCTCGCTGCCTTGGTCCCTTGGTCCCTCGGTCCCTGTCTCGCTCAGCTCCTATGCGGGCAGCTCTTCGCGTTCAGGCACTCCTCGGCGATGCGCAGCCGCTCCACCGGCCGGCCGCCCACCAGGTGCTCTGTCACAATCGCCGCCGCATCCTCCGGCTTCACATTCCCGTACCACACGGCCTCCGGATAGACCACCACCGTCGGCCCGTGCTCGCACTGGTCCAGGCACAGGGATTTGTTGATCCGCACTCTGCCGACCAGACCGGCGTCTTTGGTCAGTTGGCTCAGCCGCACGTGCAACTCGCTTGTCCCATCGCGCGTGCAGGAGGGCCGCGGCGCATCGGCGGGACGGACATTGTGGCAGACAAAGACGTGGCGTTCGAATGCGGGCAAGCGGCAATCCTCCTCGAAGTGGTCCTTGAATAAATCCCTTCCAGAGTAACAACTCCGCGCCGCATGCGAGTCCCGCGGCTGGATCCTGCGTGTCCGGCCGGGCTCGTGCGACGCTCGCAACGGCGCCGGGTTTCGCCCATCCCGCCCATCCGCGTCCCACCCCAGAAGTTTTCCTGATCCCCGCCCCGCCCCCATCTGCGAGAATGGATGTTTGACAATGAGTACCGACAACCTCCTCTCGCTGAAAGACGACATGGTGGCCTTCATTGAGGGCCATGGCCTTCATCGCCTCCCCGGCTACGTCACCGACGACATTCCCTCCGTTCTCTGGGAAGGCCGCGGCAATCCCGACGCGTGGAAAGACTTTGTGGAGATGGCCAAGCACGTGGGCGCTCCCTTTGTCACCTTCAGCGAGATGACCCTGGACCGCGAGGAGCTCGACGCCCTCATCGAAGAAGCCGGCGAGATGAACTTCCCCGATGATGAAGCCGCGGAGATGGTCGAGGCCAAGTGGCTGCGCAAGTACTCCGGCATGTTGGGCTACATTCAGCTCGGCTTCATCTACGAAGGCATCGTCTTTCTGCACGAAACCACCACCGAGTGGTACGAGCGCTACCAGTCGCTGCTGGAAAACATTGAAAGCTTCCACGACATCGTCATCGACGACACTCACTCCCGCGACGACGAGGACGAGTAAGTCTCAGTGGCCGATTTAGCCAACGCTCCAATCGGCGCTACGGGGCCCCGGAACCAAACCACTGCAACTCGCGTTTTGCCGCCCCAGCGCTGGCTTCTCGCCGAGCCGGACTCTGAGCAATCTGCTTCCCTCGCCCGCGAAGCTCGCCTGCCCCTCGTTCTCGCCGAGTTGCTCGTCGCGCGCGGCATCGTCACCGCCGCCGAGGCCTTCGCCTTCCTCAACCCCGAGCCCGCGCACCTTCACGATCCCTTCCTCATGCTCGGCATGTCCGCCGCTGTCACACGCCTCGAGCGCGCCATCGCCGCGCGCGAGCCCATCCTCCTCTATGGTGACTACGACGTCGACGGCACCGTCGCCGTCGTCCTGCTCAAAACCGCCATTGAAATGCTCGGCGGCCCCTCCGGTCTCGTCCGCTTCCACGTTCCCCATCGCCTCCGCGACGGCTACGGCATGCAGTCGAGCGTCCTTGAGGCAGCCCACGCCGAGGGCATCCGCGTCGTGGTCACCGTCGACACCGGTATGCGCGCCTTCGCTGAGGCTGAAACCGCGCGCCGTCTCGGCCTCGACCTCATCGTCACCGACCATCATCTACCCGACGCCAATGACAAACTTCCCGCCGCCCTCGCCATCCTGAACCCGAATCAACCGGGATGCCCGTATCCAGAAAAAAACCTCTGCGGCGCGGCCATCGCGCTCAAGCTCGCGCAGGCGCTGCTTGAGAAGTCCGATCGAGTTCGCCGCGATCCTGCTCGCCTGCGCGAAAAAACCCTGCCCAGCTTTCTCAAAATGGCCGCCATCGCCACCATCGCCGATGCCGTACCACTCCACGGCGAAAATCGCACGATCGCTGCTCTCGGCCTGCGCGAGCTGCGCCGCCCCGTCGGAGCCGGACTCCGCGCGCTCTTCGCGGCCGCCGCGCTCGACCCCGCCACCAAACAGCTCACAGGCTTCGACGTCGCCTTCCGCCTTGCCCCGCGCATCAACGCCGCCGGCCGCATGGATGTTGCCTCCGACGTCATCGAGCTTTTCTCCACGCGCGACTCCCACCGCGCCGCCGAGCTCGCCACAAAACTCGAGCGCCTCAATCGCGAGCGGCGCGACGTCGAGGCTGCCGCGCTCACTGTCATCGAATCTCGCCTCGCCTCCGACGCCGAAATTACTGCCGACCGCCTCCTCGTCATCGATGGCGACGGGTGGCATCGCGGCGTCATCGGCATTCTTGCCTCGCGCGTTGTCGAGCGCACCGCCAAGCCCGCCATCGTCGTCAGCGTGGAGGACGGTGTAGCCCACGGCTCCGGCCGCTCCGTCGACGGCTTCCCTCTTCTCGCCGCCATCGAATCCTGCACCGATCTCTTCACCCGCTTTGGCGGCCACGCCTTCGCCGTCGGCTTCGCTCTGCCTGCCGCCTCGCTGCCCGAGCTCAAACGGCGTCTGCGCCTCTACGCCGAGGAGCACCTCGCCGCGCGCGCGCCCGAGCGCCTCCTCCGCATTCACGCCGAGCTGCCGCTCGACCGCATTACTCCCGTTCTCGCCGGATGGCTGCGCAAGCTCGAACCCCTCGGCCACGGCAACCCCGAGCCCATCTTCATTGCCCGCTCCGCGCGCCTGCTCGCGCCGCCGCGCATCATGAAGGCTCAGCACCTCCGCCTCGAGCTCGCCCAGAACTCCACTCCGTCATCCGCTCACTCAGTCGCCGCGCCACCGAATGCTTCCTCCGCGCGCTTGTCTGTGAGCGCCGCGCCCATCGCCGCCATCCGCGCCGTCGGTTGGAACCTCGCCGAGCGCGCCATGCAACTCCAGCTCGCCCAGGGCAGCCTCATCGACCTCGCCTACCGCATCCGCGAAAACGACCACCCCGACTTCGGCGGCCTCGAAGTCGAGATCATGGGCATGCAACCGGCCGGCCGATAGACGGCCCGATCCGCAAACTCTTCCACCAAACGAGAAAGAGCTGTACGTGCGCCGCGGGCACGGGGTATTCTTCTCTCGATCCGGGATGCGACCGAGCTCCCGCCTCGCTTCCCCTTCCTCGGAGGACGCTCAAGCCGCAAAAGTCCTTCGGCGCAAAATCGATCGACACGAACTGCAACGGTCATTCCTTAAGAGTCTTTAGCCGGCCGTTTTCCATGTAGGCGTGGACTGCTGCTGCCGCACCGCGCTTTCAACCGAACCAGATTCCCCGGAGGCAAGATGAACGTACGAAGTATTCTGCGCGGTACGCTGGCCGCGACATGCCTGGGCTCCTTGATGCTTTGCGCGCAGGTTGCCCACGCTGCGAGCCCCGCTCATGCAGGAAAGACACGCACCTACTACGTAGCCGCCGACGAAGTGAATTGGGACTACGCGCCCTCAGGCCGCGATGAGGCCATGGGCATGGAATTCGACTCGATCGCCAAGGGCTTCACTGAGATCAGCGCCAACCACATCGGCCGCGTCTACAAGAAAGCCGTCTACCGCGAGTACACTGACGCATCCTTCACCACGCTCAAGCCGCGTGCGCCGCAGGACGCATACCTCGGCATCCTCGGCCCCATCCTCCACGCCGAGGTCGGCGACACCATCAAGGTCGTCTTCAAAAACAAAGCTACCCATCCCTACGGCATGCATCCTCACGGCGTTCTCTATCAGAATGACTCTGAGGGCGCAAACTACAACGGCGGCAGCGGCAACATGGATGACCGGGGCGGCTGCATCGCGCCCGGCGCAACCCACACCTACACCTGGCAGGTTCCCGAGCGCGCCGGCCCCAGCCCCGCCGATCCCAGTTCCCTCTTCTGGCTCTACCATTCGCACTGCGACGAGCTGCGCGACGTGGCCTCAGGCCTCTTCGGCGGCCTCGTCATCACGCGCCGCGGCATGGCGCTTCCCGACGGCACTCCCAAAGATGTCGACAAGCAATTTGTCACCATCTTCATCGCCATCAACGAAAACGAAAGCTGGTATCTCGACGACAACATCAAGGCCCACATTCCCGATCCCTCGAAGCTCAACCGGTATGAATTCAAGCCCATCACAGCGACCGGGATCTTCGGAACCATTGCGGGCACGGGCTTTGTTGACACCAATGTGAAATGGTCCATCAACGGCTACATCTACGGCAACATGCCCATGATGGTCATGAAGAAGGGCGACCACGTGCGCTGGTACGTGGCCACTCTCGGCGACTTCAACAACGCGCACACGCCCCACTGGCACGGCAACACCGTCACTGTTGCCGGCCAGCGCACTGACGTTTTATCCGTTGTGTCCGCCCAGATGATCACTGCCGACATGGTGCCCGATGCCGTCGGCATCTGGCTTTATCACTGCCACATCTCGGACCACATGCTCGCCGGCATGACCGCCCGCTACGAAGTCAAGGATCGTTAAACAGGGGGTAATGGTTCAGTTTGGATGCGCTTTGAAAGGGCACGACCGGGGCACCCACCCAGTGGGCGGGTCGCGTGCCGTAGATTGCGTCGAATGAATGCGGGCTTTAGCCCCTGAGGGAAAGTTGCTCCAAACCGATCCACTACCTATAACAGGAGCCCGCGGTCCGCTCAAGCGCTGTGAGGCTTTGTGCGCCAACGTTTGCGCAAGATCAAGGTTATCGGTCGCGCAGCCTTTAAATCCCCGCCGTCACCACGCCTGCGGCTCCCAGTAGGGCCAGCACGAGGGTTGGGTCCTCAGGCGAGTCGACGCACCCGGTCTGCGCGCGCAGCGAGTCGGGGGCCCCAGAGTACTACTACTGGGATAGATCAAGCCCACTAGGAATCCCTGGCGGGCTTGTAGCGTTCCGTAAGGAACGAAAGAAGAACAAAGGAGAACTTAGTCACCCCAGCTCTCGGGCGAGATCACGCCGGCGTTCGGGGTAATTTGTACTGGATTGGATCCGTCGACGTTTGCGGTCCAGAGGAACCACCATCCCGTGGCCGGATCTGTTATAAGATACATGATCTGTTTCCCGTCGGGGGAGATCGCCTCCAAAAAACCATTTGCCCCAAAGGCACTGGTGGGCGCCTGGATGATCAATTCGGCAGCGCTGCCATTGCTGTAAGCCCGGTAGATGCCATTGTTCATCCAAAACATCAGATATTTCCCGTCTGCGGTCGGGAAGGGAGAAGCGGCCCCGGGGGGAGTAAACAGGGCTGTCTGATCGCTCCCGTCGGTGGCATTCATCTTCCAGATCTGGTATTGTCCGTTCACTAAACGTTCGAAATCGATTGAATTCCCATCCGCCGTGAAATGCGGATACGTGGCGTAGACCAAAATCGATCCGCTGCCGTACCCGGGATCTGGATAGAGATCCTGCTCTGCGCTCATCCCGTTAGCCGCGATGACGTAAGTACCCATTGATCTACTGTCGTTCGTGAGACCTACGAAGACAATTTGCGTCCCGTCAGGGGAGTACGCCGGAGTTACCACGGCGGTAAACTCGGAAGTGAAGGAGATGACACGGGTTTTCATGACGCCGATCGTTACCGTCCCGTTGGTCGACGCGACAGTGATTGCGTAGACGTCGAAACCATTGAACTTGTCAAGGTTGACGCCCACGAAGCTTAGGTGGTCAGGGGCAAATGCCTCGGCGTCGTACGCCAGCGAATGGAAGCTTTGCACTACCGCGCCCGCACTCGTCATGATCTGGGTGCCTTGCCCGTTTTCGGCAAGGAACCAGTCGGTGACGAGAACTGTTGCGCTGGCGGATGTTTTGCCGTCGCTCGCGGTCGCGGTGACCGTGACGGGCAGATAGTTGTTATTGCCGATGTCGCTGTCGCTCGCCGTCACCGAGAGTGCGCCGGTGCTCGGGTTAATGCTCATGCCGACGCCGCTCGTGGAGAAAGTGACGCCCTTACCGTCGCTTGCCGATGCGGTGCAAACATAGGATGTCGGCGGAACGACGTTCCCCTGAACGCCGATTTGGACCAGCGGCGGGCAGACAAGACTAACGGACAGAGGCGCAGTGACCGAGACGGTCGCTGTGGCGCTGACCGAATATCCGGTCGGTGTCGCTGTCACGGTGTAACTTCCGCTCGCCGCAGGAGCTGTGTAGGTCGAACCCGCAAAGCTTCCGTCGTTCGCGGGCGCGGACCAGGTGATGCTCTGCGGGCACGTTCCCGTGCCGCTGCAGTTCACGGTTCCCGTGAAGACCGCCGTCCCTCCGGGGGGTACCGGGTTGGGTGTGTATGCAATGTTGGAGATCGACGTTGGCGTTCCCTGTTGGGATCCGCCACCGCCGCCGCCGTTGCCACCCCCTCCGCCGCCACAGCCACCGAGGGTGAGAGTTGTGCAGGCGACGCCGAGGCAGAAAAGCCAGAGCGCAAAAGACGAAACGCGGTTCACAGGAGCCCGGCACATGGTCGTTCCTCCGGTTCCGGGGAAGAACCAGAATACTCCTACCGGCACAAGAAAAGCCGGTGACAAGCACCGGCTTCTCGTCGATTCTTTCAGATTTCCCTGCTATCCGACGACCTCAATCCCCATCGATCGCGCCGTCCCCTTGATGCTCTTCACCGCCGCATCGACTGAGGCCGCATTCAAATCCGGCATCTTCTGCGTGGCGATCTCGCGCACCTGCTTCTCGGTCACTTTGCCCTTTTTTTCCTTGTTGGGCGTGCCCGATCCCTTCTCGATCCCCGCCGCCTTCTTCAGCAGCACCGCCGCCGGCGGCGTCTTGGTCACAAAACTGAATGTGCGGTCGCCGTAAACCGTGATGACGACCGGAATAATCAGCCCGGCCATCTCCTTGTTCTGCGTCCTGGCGTTGAACTGCTTGCAGAACTCCATAATATTGACCTGCGCCTGGCCCAGCGCGGGGCCGACTGGCGGCGCGGGCGTCGCTTTGCCGGCCTCAATCTGCAGCTTCACGTAGCCGGTAATCTTCTTCGGAGGTGCCATTTTTCTGATCCTTCGGAACTAGCTTCGAGCTTCTAGCCGCTAGCTGCTAGCTCATCCGTTTCTGTTGCAAATTTTGAGATCGAAACCGTCAGCTTCGCTCCAACTGGCCCCGCTAGATGAAGGACCAGCTAGAAGCTAGGAGCTAGAAGCTAGAAGCTCGCTTTACTCAATCTTCTCCACTTTGCCGAACTCGAGTTCGACCGGCGTGGATCGCCCGAAGATCGTCACCATCACCTTCAGTGTCTCGCGATCCTCGTTGACCTCGTCCACCACGCCGTTGAAGTTGGCGAACGGCCCATCCGTGATGCGCACCTGTTCGCCTTTCTCAAACTTGATCTTCATCCGCGGCTTGTCCTTGGCCGTCTCCGAGCGGAAGAGTATCGAGCTTACCTCTTCTTCGCTCAGCGCCACGGGCTTGTCGCCGGTGCCCAGAAACCCCGTCACCTTGGGCGTGTCCTTCAGCACGTGCCACAGCTCGTTGTCCAGCTCCATCTCCACCAGCACGTAGCCCGGCAAAAACACCCGCTCCACGGTGCGCTTCTTGCCGTTGACGATCTCCGTCACCGGCTCGGTGGGAATCATCACGCGACCCACGCGCTCCTTCAACCCGAACGCCTGTACGCGGCTCTCGATCGATTCGCGCACCTTGCGCTCAAACCCCGAGTATGCGTGCAGAATGTACCACCGGAAGTTCTCATTGCGCACCGGCTGCGGCTCTGCTGCGGCCGCTGCCGGCTCTGCCGACGCTTCCGTTTCTTGCCCTGTCGCCGCTGCCGTCTCCGGCTCCGCTGCGCTGGCTTCCGCTTCTGCTGCCGGCGTCTCCGCTGGAGCCGCTGCCGGAGCCTCGACCGCTGCCCCTGCTTCTGCCTGCGCCTCTGCGGCCCCTGCCTCTACGGATTGCTGCAACTCTTCTGTCATTCCACTCTCGATTCTGTGCCGCGCCGGCTACTGCAATCCGCCCAGCCGGCCAAGCAGCCCATACACCGCAACTCTGAAGATTCCGTCGACAACAAAGAAGAACAGCGCAAACAGAAAGGTTGCGACGATGACCACTCCCGTCGTCACTCTCACTTCCTTCCACCCGGGCCAAACTACCTTGCGCATCTCCGCGCGCACATCGCGCAGAAAGCTCGTAAACTCGGTCCACTTGCTCAACGCGCCGCCGCCAAACTCAGCCAGCGCTCCCGGCTCCTGCCGCTTCGCCGACCGCTCTTCGCCCTTTTCGATTGCCGTCTTCGTCGCCATGCTTCCACATCCTTTTCAGTGAACAGTGCACAGTGTGCAGTGATCAGTTCTTTCCGTGCCGCCCGAGGCCGCTTCGCCTTCCCGCCCGCCGCCGCAACTGTTCACTGTTCACTGTCCACTGCTCGCTGTTGCTCATCTGGCAGGGGCGGAGGGATTCGAACCCCCAAGTCCGGTTTTGGAGACCGGCAGTTTAGCCGTTGAGCTTACGCCCCTAAAAACAGGGGTCAGTGGTCAGTGAACAGTGATCAGTTCTTTTCTTGCTGCTCGAAGCCGTATCGCTTTCCCGGCCCATGCTTCAACTGACCACTGTCCACTGTTCACTGAACACTGTCGTTACTTCGACTCCTTGTGCGCCGTGTGCTTGCGGCAGCGCTTGCAGAACTTCTTCAACTCAAGTCGGCCCGTAACGGTCTTCTTGTTCTTAGTCGTCGAGTAGTTCCGCTCCTTGCACTCGGTGCACTCCATCGTGATGATTTCCCGCATTGCCAATTCCCTTCCGGTGTTCAGTTCTCAGTCTTCAGTGAACAGCGATCAGTTTTCTTGTTGCTCAAAACCGCTTCGCTTTCCCAACTGATGCTCTTCCTGTTCCCTTGTTCCCTTGGTCCCTGCTACTTGATGATTTCCGAGATCGTTCCCGCGCCCACGGTCCTGCCGCCCTCGCGAATCGCGAACCGCAGCCCCTTCTCCATGGCCACCGGCGTAATCAAATCCACCTCCAGCTCCACGTTGTCGCCCGGCATCACCATCTCCACGCCCGCCGGCAGCTCCGCCACTCCCGTCACGTCCGTGGTGCGGAAGTAGAACTGCGGCCGGTAGCCCTTGAAGAACGGCGTGTGCCGGCCACCCTCTTCCTTCGAGAGCACGTACACCGAGCTCTTGAAGTTCGTGTGTGGCGTAATCGAGCCGGGCTTGGCCAGCACCATCCCCCGCTCCACGTCTTCCTTCGGCGTGCCGCGCAGCAGGATCCCGGCGTTGTCCCCGGCCAGTCCCTCGTCCAGCTGCTTCTTGAACATTTCCACGCCCGTGCACACCGTCTTGCGCGTCTCGCGGAAGCCCACGATCTCCACGTCCTCGCCCACCTTCACCTTGCCGCGCTCGATGCGGCCCGTAACCACGGTGCCGCGTCCCGAGATCGAGAAAATATCCTCAATGGGCATCAGGAACGGCAGATCCACCGAGCGGTTCGGCTGCGGCACATACTTGTCCACCGCCGCCATCAGCTCGTCGATCTTCGCCTCCCACTGCGGCTCGCCGTTCAGCGCGCCCAGCGCCGACCCGCGAATCACCGGCACGTCGTCGCCCGGGAACTGGTACTTGGTCAAGAGCTCGCGCACTTCCATCTCCACCAGGTCGATCAGCTCCGTGTCCTCGACCGCGTCGCACTTGTTCAGGAACACCACGATGTACGGCACGCCCACCTGGCGCGCCAGCAACACGTGCTCCTTGGTCTGCGGCATCGGACCGTCGGTCGCCGCCACCACCAGAATCGCCCCGTCCATCTGCGCCGCGCCGGTGATCATGTTCTTGATGTAGTCGGCGTGCCCAGGGCAGTCCACGTGTGCGTAGTGGCGGTTGGCCGTCTCGTACTCCACGTGCGCCGTGGCGATGGTGATGCCGCGCTCCCGCTCTTCCGGCGCGTTGTCAATCGAGTCGAACGAGCGAAACACAATCTTCGGATTGTGCTTCTGCAACACCCTCGTAATCGCTGCCGTCAACGTCGTCTTGCCGTGATCGATGTGCCCGATCGTCCCCACGTTCACGTGCGGCTTTGAACGATCAAACTTTTCCTTCGCCATAAAAATCCCACATCCCTTTCATCGCTCTTACTGCCCGTTGCTCCTCGGAGCGCCCGCCATTGCGGGCTCCAGCCCCAATAAAACCAGCCTTCAGTTTCCAGTCGTCAGTTCTCAGTTCCGTCTTGCTCTTGCTTGCCACAGCGGCTCAACCCAACGCCGCTCAAACTGACCACTGATCACTGACAACTGACAACTCGTCTTTCAGTAGTACGCGTACGCCTTGAAGTACCTCTGCCTTAACTCCAGTTGCACCTTCTCCACCAGCCGCAAATACCGCTCGCGCGTCAACGCCTGGTCTGAGACCGGCAGCGCCTTGTACAGCCCGGCCGCTTCCTTGCCCAGCAGCCCGCGCTCCAGAATCCCTTCATAATTCCTGACCCGCAGCTTCGCCTTGCTCACCCGGTTCAGGAAGACTTCCACGTCGCGCGCGTCAAACGCCGCATCGATCAGCGCATGGAGCTTCGCATATCCCTGCTCATCCGTGACCGCAATCGCCGCCTGCTCAAACATTCTTCAAAACCTCAACTACAGCCTCTAGCTTCTAGCTCCATCTGCTCGCGCTCACCGCATCGGCCCGTTCGCCACCGCCCGAGCTAGAAGCTAAAAGCTAGCAGCTAGTAGCTGTCTTTTGGAGCGGGAGACGGGGATCGAACCCGCGACCAACAGCTTGGAAGGCTGTGACTCTACCACTGAGTTACTCCCGCCGCCTTCATTTTAAACGAGTTGCAAAATTCACATCCCCACGCATCCCCACACAAGCTATACTGCTCTCGAAAGTGAGGGAAGCCTGTGGGTAAAGTATATCAAGAAGGCTCGATCCGTAAGGTGAAAAGGCGGAAGGGAAACGACGTTTGGGAATGGCGATTTCGACGCCAGGGCCGGATGCGTCAGCAAATGTTTCGCGTTGCCGATTTTCCAACCGAGACAAAACTCAAGAAACATCTTGCCAAGTCCATTGAAAAACTCAACGACGAAAGCGACGAAGAGCCGACACCGCTGATCACCACTCTAGGCGGCGTGATCAAGAAATATCGCGCCGACGTTTTGCCGGAACTGGCAAAGTCCACACGCGGGACTGATGAGAGCATGCTGGCCGTTCATATTGAGCCGAAATGGGCCACCTTGCCGATCGCTGACGTGCGTCCGTTGGCCGTCTCCAAATGGATTAAGACCTTGCCGTTATCAGCGTCCAGTAAGGGGCGCGCGAAGCGCCTGCTCAAGCAGTTAATCGACTTCGCGATGTATGCCGACATTCTTCCTGTCAGCGAGAACCCGATGAAGTTGGTCCGAGTAAAAGGCAGCACGAAGCGCGCGAAGAAAATCGTGTTGCTGACCCAGGCACAAGTGGCGGCACTCATCGATGCGCTGGCGCCGCCGTACTCAGTGATGGTGACGCTCGCGGCGACGTTGGGTCTCAGGGTTGAAGAACTCATCGCCCTTCGATGGAACGACTTCGATTTTGCAAAACGGATAGTGACAATTCAACGGGCCTTCACGCATGGTGAGGTCAGAGAGACCAAAACGCCGTCGTCGTCGTCCGTTCTGCCGATCCCCAAAAAGCTGGATGATGCACTAACCGAATACCAGAAGACCTCCACGAGTCCCTGGTTGTTTCCGTCGTCGCGCGGAGACGGTCCTCGTTGGTCGGGAATCATTCTGCAGGATCACATTCGACCGGCTGCGCAGAAATTGGACTTGCCGCATTTTGGCTGGCACTCACTCCGACATTCGTTTAGAAGTTGGCTCGGATCGGGGAAAGCCACAATCTCACAGCAGAAAGACCTGATGCGTCATGCCGCCGTCAGCACAACCATGGACGTGTACGGTGGTGCGGACATTGAGAAGCTGAGAACGCACGTCGATCGGATCGCGAAGAACTTGTAAACGAAAAGGGTGAGCCCGAAAGCTCACCCTTGTTCTCTCCTCACCGCGTCGTTATCGATAAGCATTAGGTAGCGCAGTCGGCAACGTGCCTGAATACTCAGGCTTCGCCGCCAACCGCTTTTTCGCTTCACGAGCCTCTTCCAGTGTACTCAGGTGCGAGTCCACCAGGATGTTACGAAACTCGTCGATAATGTAGTACGGAGCCTGCGTGGTGCCGAAATCGTTGTAATGGTCGCGGTCGGCACGCCTCTTGTGAATTGTCAAGAACGTTTTACGGTACATCATGGCGTCTCCTTTTCGGTTGGGTGTGGGGCTCTGCAGCGAGCCATTAGTTTCGGGAGTCACAACACATCCCGCCTCAGCCGCGCCATGTCTCGCAAGAAGGAGTAAGTCCTGAGGTTGATCCTTACCACGCTTCTTTCGGAACAGGTTCAAGTTGAAAGGACGGTGACTACTCCGCTAAGACCCTGAACCTGTTCCTGGGATGCTTTGGACGTGTCTCACTCGACCTGTCTACAACCGCAGCATCACTCCTCAAGTAAGTTTGCGCCGGATGACCAACTGGCAGGCGGAACAAAAATCACGCTCTGACTTCACCGGCTTTGTCTCCACCATTTTCTGACAAGACGCGCACAGAAGCCCCGCCTTTATCACCGCCGCGAGCGCCTCGCTGAGGGCCGCTGCGTACTGCACTTTCATTCTCAGGGTAGCGTCACTCATCATTACTTGACGACCTTCTGCTCACTTACTGAAGCGAGGATCGCAACTCTGCTGAATCTCCACACTCTGCCAAACCGGCGCCCAGGGATCAGACCTTGTTGCGCCAGAAGCCTCACAGTTACAGGATGCAGACGAAGCAGGCGCGCGGTTTCTTCAGCCGTCATAACATCGTCGTTCCTGGAGATTTCTGCCATACTAAACCATCACTGATCGTGCGCCAGCGCCCTATAAGTCAAGTGTGGGGCTCATTTTTACATCATTCCTGGGAATTCAACCTCATCCAAGTTTTCTATCGTGCTCGCGATGTTGTCCAACGCTTCAATCGCTTCGTCCAATTGGACTGCTTTCTCGCTTTCCTGCAAACTCTCCGGCATGTTGTCACGCCACTCCTGCAACTCCCCTTTGAGTTCCTCAACCACTTCTTGGAGATTTTGGACGGCGGAATCCAGGCGGTCGGCTCGGGATTCAGCACCGTCAAGCTTTTCAACTTCGATATCAGTTTCCAGCAGATCAGGAAACGCCTCACGGAGTTTTTTCTTGATGCTGGTGCTCCGCTTGCCGCCCACGGTCAGCGTGATTTGATACTCGCCGAGTTCGGGCTCTTCAACCAGGGCTGATGCAGGCGGCTTGCCTGGACAGAATTTTCCAGTTGTGCAGACGGGTCCGATCCAAACTTCATTGTGCGTGAAATCGTAAGCGTGGGTCGCAGGGCTCCAAGTTTTTCGTGCGTACGCCTCGCCGCATTCCTTGCAAGGTTCCGCTCCTGGTTTTCCGGTGAGGCAATGGTTGTCGAGGGTAGGTTTGTGGGCGTACTTCTCTCTGTGCTCCTTGTGGACATAGACGATCGCTTGATCGCCTACCGCCTCTTTGCGCAGGTACGGTTGTTGGCAGGCGGGGCAAACCGAGTCCACTTCTCTTTCCGCATGAAGTTCGCAGTACCATTTACCTTCAATGAGAGTCGTTGCCGGATAGACGCACGGAACAGGTTCGTTCAGGTGGTCGCATTCCTCGTTCTGACAAGCTTCAGAATCGTCACAAAGTTCATCGCCGCATCTCAATCCGCTGCCGTCTTCGCCGGAATAAACCTCAGCTTCACAGCCGTGAGCTTGCACTGGCGCCTGCACCACGGGAGGGATCGCTGGTGCGGTTTTAACCTTCGCCATAACCTTTTTCTTGGTTCTCCGGCCTGTTTCTATGAAGCGATTCCAGCGTTCGCGATTTTTTCTGAACTTCGCTGGACTAATGCCCATCTCCCGCAGAGTGTTTTGAAATTCGCCGTGCGCAACCATCCCTTTCAGGACTTCGAGCGCGATAACACCGCGATCGGTCGCAATCGTACTGCGCTTAAACTCTATGGCAGCAAACGTCCGAACGTAGTTTGCATCTTTTGATTCCAGATACTGTTTCAGTCCACCGGCTTGCTTTATCAGAGCATCGAGTGTCGGAGGGTCCACGGTCCCGTCAAGTGTGTTTTTTGTCGCCAGGGCATTAGTCGCCGGTTGCGTGACAGTGTCACGTTTTGCGCCGGGCGGCGATGTTAGCGGCGCGCCGTGCAGATTCTGATAGTAGGTGGACTTACTCACGTTCTATATCATACCAGCGATCGGGGTAGTCTGGCTACTCACACAAAAGTGTAAGTCGCCGCTAACTCAGCGCGAATGTTGGAAACGTTTTTCACTTAGTGTTGGCGCGGGTTTGAGCAGTAAAATACCGGCCCTTCGCGCTTCGGAACTCGAATTCCAGAACTGCGCGCGGAGGGCCGGTTGTGATCGCTCTGGCCTGCGGTGGGTTTCTCCAGAGCCAGGGTTGAGATCGGCCAATGCCTCATGCCGACCACCGCCCCCAAATCAGTTGTTATTCTCTGCCGCGATGTAGTCCAGGATGTCGGCAATTTTCACGGCAGGTCGGACATCCACTCCGTAAGCGGTCAGAATCCTGGCGTAGAATTTCTCTACCCCCTCATCACCGCGTGCGAAATCCGAGAGCAGGCTTTCATCCGACAGCCACGCGCCGGCGACGTTTAGCACGCGCTGAATGAAGTCGTCGGCCAGTTCCTGGTGGGCGTCGATGCGGTCCTGCGGTGAAAATTTCCAATCGATCTTGCTCCATTCGGTGGCGTCCATAATCACCGGCCCATTATCCGCTGGGCTATGCGATCCTGAAGCGCGCGGATCAGTGTCGGGCTGCCTGGTTCCTGGTCGATGGCTGCGCCCAATTCCTTCATCGATCGCGGCGCCGTTGATGACACTCCACAGATGTCGCCTGTCCCGTCTGAATAACCAAGCTCCAGCGTCATTTTCGCAAAGAGAAATTTCACGCGGCTTACAAACACTGCGTGGCTAAGTTCCAGTTCTTCCTTTGTCATTCTTCGTCCTCCCCATCATCTTCCTCATCATCTTCTGCCTGACGTTCCTCGATCAGGGTTTCAATTGCATCGCTGACATCCGCCGGAATTTTCGGCGAAGGCCGACCGTAGAACCAACTCATAAGCGTGCTCCATTGTTCCGTGGTCATTCTTCCTCCTCCATGTCATGTGCGATGTTGCACGGCAGCGGTGAATGCTACCTCACCACTCGATAAAACGTCTTCGCTGGCGCCTTCAAGGGCTTGTCTGCTGGCCCCTTAATATACGGCGCGATGTGGACCCACTTATGGGTCTGCGTGCTCGGGAAATACTGCCGGCGCCAATGGTTGAAGTTCGCGCCCACAGTCCAGCGGCATGACCACTCTACGTCACGATGCCCAGGAACAGAAGCGGCCCCGTTCACATGTTCCGTGCGGCGCAAAGTAACCACGCGAATGTTGGGCCGAATGATCAGCCCCTTACGCTTCGCACTGCTACGTGCCACTGATCCAGCTTCATGCTCGTCGATCTGCATAATGGGCTGCGCCATCAGATAGAAAAGACTAAAGAGCCACGGTTCAAATCTCTTGTAACTGGTCGGATCGTCAGACCTCTGCAACTTAGCGCCCTCTCGTATGACCAGGGGCACGATTCCGTAAAAGACCCGACCGTCTTCCTTATACGGCGCCGTCGGCTCCCTCTCGTAGAAATACATCATCCAGCCATCAATGCAGGTACGCCAGCCGATAGCTTCGACTTGCGAGGGGAACACATCTCCGTCTACGGAAAAAGTGGTGCTGAGAGGTTGATCAAGCCACATCCACCCAACGTCGGTCGGCACCCATCTTGTTTCCCACTGAATGCCTTCAGGGATAGAAGCAGCGCAGGCGTCCACCACACTCAAGAACTCCCGACTTACAAACAACGTGTCGCCGTCGCGAAGAACTTCTATGGCAGGTGTCTTGTCTTCTTCCCTCAACTCCGGCCCTCCTGGTTGTGGCTGTGATTTGGACATAAGCCAACTAAGCCATCTAGCCTGCTGCTCCAGCGCCTTGAGGTGAGATACGAACATACACCATGATCGCACTAACTCAAGCCCGGCGCAAATAACATGATGTTATGAAACTGACCGGCACTCTACAACCAACTTTACAAACTGTTTTCTGCTGTCATAGACCGCCATAGCTCGGGGCTCACTTACGGTAGATTTGCGAGATGAAACCTTCGGCTTTCAGAGGCAGGCCGCCGGCCCATTCCGGTAACACTGTCATACAATCCTCTAAATTCGTCGCGGAAAGCGGACAGTCAAGGGGTTGCTCCGCGATGATTTCGTCGTGGATCAAGCTGACCAGATGGAAGCCCCGGCGACGCGCCTGCCACATCCCGTGTAGCAGAACATCGCGACTGATGGCCTGGGTTAGATTTTCCGCCAAACTTCCGCCATACACGCCCTGGCTGTGGCCGGCGCCGCTGCCTTGGAATTTTGTATACTGGGTCGCGCGCCTCGATCGACCTTGAGAATCAACAGCCGTATAGAATCGCGGCTCATAGTAAGAATAGGACCGACCGCTGGGCAGCACTACGTGAGTCATGTCGGGCGATGTAGCGCAATCGAAGTAGGCTTTCTGAAATTCGTCGGTCACGAAAAGCTGCGACTTGTCTTCGAGCGCGTACTGCAAATGGGTTTCCAGATTTTGCCAGAGCCGTGGTATCTCTGGATAAGTTGCCCGATACATTTGGATGATGTCATTGCACTCACCGTCGCCGAGTACGTAGCCGTCTTTCGCGATGGTCTCCTGGAACCGCTTCCACCCCATCTGATATCCGGCGCCGAGAATTATGATCTTGCCCAACCCGCGCTCTTTATCGGTAATGTCCGGCAACTCCTTCTTCAGGAAACTGCTCATAAATTCGCGATAGATGTCACGGCCCGTTCGAAAAGCGGAAAGGATCGTTTCGCAACCTGCGATCCAGCACAAAACTCGGCATTCGATTTGGCTCAGATCGGCGATGATGAAATGGCTTCCCTCGGGCGCGCGGATCATGGAGCGAATGATGCTGCCGATGAAGGCGAGCAACGACAAACCAGGGACGGGGGATTCGGTAAGTGTGCCGGCTCGAATGGCGTTCACCCAGCCCTCAAGTTCTTTCTCGTCGTACTTGGCTTTTTTGAAATTCTGAATTTGCAATCCGCTGCTCGACCAGCGGCCAACGTGGCCGCCGAAATAGAGGAGCGAATGCGTGATGCGTCCGTCGCACACCCGTTGAGCGGCGCTCGCAAGCTTCGAATGTGCGGTCCCCGCGCGCTCCTGTTTCATTTCAAAAAGACGGCGCACGTTGGGTGGCAAATTCTCCTGCTTCAAGGCAGCACTGACGTGCGTTGCATCCATCGATGTTTGCGGCCAGCCCTGCGCGTTCACCCACTGCAAAAGCTGCACGTTGGAGTTGGCGTTTCTCACTCCGGTGAGTGCTTCCATCTCCTGCTTGATCCTGGCCGATGCCGCCGTCGAAAGAGCAGAAGCGTTTCGCACAAATTCCATATCGATGGGCACGCCACGGTTGTTAATCTGCTGGTCGAAGACCCAGGCGCGATATTCGCTGTCGGGCAGCGGCGATCCGAATTTCTCTAGGGCGTCATAGACCGCGCGCTCAGCAACCACATCGCGCTCGCAGTACAGGCCGAATTCGGTCCACTCCGTTGGGTGCGAGATGTGGTCCTTGAAGTAGGTGGCACTGGCGCCGAGCTTAACTTTCGAGGGCTTCGAGAACATCGAAATGAGCGCCTCACCACGCGGGTCTTTGCGCTGCTCCTTGGACAGATGCAGCCCGATCGCGACTTTCTCAAGACTGCCTGGAAAACCCAAGCTGCGCGCAAAAACCATCACGTCGAACATTTGCCGCAGAGGTATGTCGATGCCCAGGGTGACACGAAAGATGGTCCGCTCAAAGTTACAATTCCACGCAATTTTTACCGTCTCAGGGTCCGTGAGGCCGGCGAGCAGGCGCGCCGGCATGGGGCCGGTATGAGGCTCCCACAAGCGCGGCGGCTCGCTATCGAATGCGTACGCGATCATCAGCAGTTTCACGTCCTGCGCGTAGCGAGCGATGCCGCATTTTTTCAGGTCCACAGAGGACGCTGTTTCGCAATCGAGCCACAAGTCAGGCATTTCCACCGCCCTCGTTGAGTACGACCTTCTTGCTAAGTACCACCACCCCATCCCTATCGCGCTTAGGATTGCCTTCGGCATCCAGCCGGGGAGCGTAAACGAACCGCTTGGTTTTGAGCATGGCTTCGAACGCACGTGTGACCATAAACGAGCCGTACTCGTACAAGTCGTATTTGTGCGCGAATCGAGAAAAGTACATTGCTTTCTGCGTATTACCTTTGACGCAACTGCGCCACGCGCTGATGATGCGGTTCTCCAATTCAGCCGCTTGGTTCCGCGCGGGTTGAATGATAAAAACGCGATGCAGACGAAGCTGCCAGTCAGCGAATTTCAAAGCGGCGATCATGCACGCTTCGGAAATCTCCGTCTCTCCGGCAGCCGCCGCACTGAGAGCCGCAATTCTCAAAGCATTCTCGCGGATGCGACCTGTCTTGTCTTCCGGCGCGTTCCATTCGTCGTACCTGTTCTCAGCCAGGGGATCAACCGAAGTGACGACAACGTCGGTGTGAACACGGCGCAGCAATTTCCCCTCACGTGCGGGTTTCCAGGAATCTTTAATCAACCAACGATACCGTTTGGTCGTGTGCCCGAAGACGAAACGAGAATGCAATCCGCTCGCAGCAGCAGCGCCGAAAGCGATCGACACATCACCAGGATTCTCGATCGGTATGCCGCCCATTACACTAAGTTGACAGTCGCAGGTTTCCTGGCCCTCTTTGACCACGAGACCGTAGTGCGAATCGCTCCACAGAGCGCAGAGCATCGAATACAATGTGGAGTTATCCAGCTTGCCCTTCGACAGCATCGTAATCATTTCGTTCAGGGCGATAAGCATCTTCGCAGGGCCGAGCGTAATTTCATCATCCTTGCCTTTGCGCCGTTTGACCTTGTGCTTGAGCAGATTCATCAGACCACGATCGGAAGAAGGGCTGGTACGGCTCATGAACTTCTCGTCAAGCGGTATCCCTAAATTGCGACGAGAGCGGTACAGCACTACGTCTTTGCCGCCCCCGGGAGGCATGATCAAACCGACATACAAACTGTTGCGCGTAAAATCGACAAGCTGCGGCTGTGGCATAACTGAGTAAGTGCCGAGGATAGCGGGATAAGCGATCCCCAAATCCATCTTTATGTCGCGAGCCGAATCCCCCAACGGCCCGTACATACATTCTTCGGGGAAAGCAATGTCGTAGGGATCGCTATCTTCAACTGGCGCCACAGATGATAGCCGTTCTTCTCCGCCCATCTCCTCTTTCCGGCCGTCTTCCTCTTCCTGTTCTACGTTCACCCGCTCCAGGGCGCGCTCAGCGAAAAGCTCAGCTAGATTCTCTTCTTCAGGAGTCAGCTTGTTGCCCAGCGCGCGAAGACGCAGGCTGTAATCGGGATCGTAGAATTTGAGAAAGTCTTCGCGGCCTTTCTTGCCGTGATCACTGCTCTCATCGCAATGCGAGTGAGCGCAGCGATAGCACAATTCGCCGGCATCGATCCACATTATGCTGGAATCGTTGACGGCGCTGTACGGTTCGTGGTGCCACTCGCCATCCGGCCAAGCATGGCTTTCGGGATTATTACCAGGGCACCAAACTTGCCAACCGTTGAGGCGCTCGGTGGGCACGGCGTCGAATTCAGGATGGGCTTCGCGGATCAATTGGAAGAGTAGTTCGGCGCGCTCGCGGGTCCAGACGCCCGCTTGATAAGATTCGTCTCTGGAAGAACCGCCGTGAATGAGTCCAGGATGGGCTGCTTCGTACTCCGCAGCTATACGTTGCATAGTTTCAGCTATAGTAGATTTACCGCCCATCTATGTTACTCCACATCTATTAATACGCCGGAGCGCCGGTAACTGCGGTTGGGGGCTTCCACGCCTTTGCGATTCAGGGAGCCATAGGCGCGCGTCAAGCGGTTGGAATCCGAGAAGGTCTGCACGTCCACTTCGGCGCAGGTGAATAGCTCACGCACCCGGGCCTGCACTCCTTCAATGAGGCGCTTGGACGGCGCGTCATTGGGCAGGTCGCAGAACACCAAGATATGAACGCCGTTGCCGCTAGACGCAAGCAAGACTTGCGGGAAACCTTGGTCGAGAAGATAATCACGCACGCGCAACATCACAGCCAGGGCGACGTTCCACTCCTCATCGTTGGCTACCTTATGTCGGCGGTACTTCACTCTCGGTTTACCATACTCATCGAGTATGCTTCGGCCCTGGGCATCAAGTTCGGGGAACTCGACGGGCTGGCCGTCTTCATTTCGTATGTAATCCCGCCGTGGATCGGCGTCCAATAAGAACCAGCGGCGCCGTGAAATCTGCTGCATGTTGGCGGCCAGGGCGCTGCCGCATAGGGGCCGTGGGGGCAGGGTCACAGGATTCAAAACGAGGTACAAATTGAAGGCTGCAGGATCACGATCGAAATCTTCTAGGACTTTAACGATCTGCGCGCCGAAGGGGTATCTTCCTATAGAGGTAATCGGCTTTCCACCGTCCAGGCGAATGGCGCGAACTTCAACGACATCGCCCGGACGGTAAAAGGTTTTTATAGTGTGGTCGATCGACGCCAGTTGCATATTAAGCGTCTTCGTCTTCCTCTGCTTCGGCCTCAGCGACGCCGCCGATGAGGGCGAGCATTTCGCTTTCGGTCAGGGTACGTGCAATGGCCTTGCTCAGCTTGGCGCCGTCACGCCACTCGGCCAACAACTGGCTGATATGGTTTTCCGGCAACTGCGTATAGCGCGGGGGACTAATCAGACGCGAAAAGTTGTAACCTTTTTGCAAATCGACGCCTGCCCAGGTCATCTTCACATCGAAGCTGAAGATGGTGTCGCCAGGATACTGCTCCGTGTTCACCAAGCCGACGATTTGTGAGTACGCGAAGTTGGAGAGCTTCAGCGGCACGACGACCACTTCAGGGACCACGTCAGATTTCAAAGTGCCCTTGACGGGATCGGCGTTGGTGTAATACGCCACCACGGTATAGAAGTTATCCGCAGGGGCGCCGAAATGCCGGCAGCACAACGCGCGCTCCGGCGTGTCACTGGCCTTGGGGTTCAGGCAACGGAAAATTCCTTTGCCTTTTTCGGCATGGACGAAAGCCTTCTTCCACGGCGCTGTTCCTTGCGCGAAGAGAGCGAACCGCTTGGCCTCACCGAACTTTTCTGGCCGCAGCATTTTTGCAGCCTTGGGCTTGATGAGAGTTTCGCTGCCTACATCGTCGAGGTCTTCGTCGCTAGGCAGAGTGGAGGCGACCGTTACAGGCTTGGCCGCCGTCGATGGACGGGTGGTACGGGAGACGGGCCGGTGGGCCGGCAGGCTCGCGTCCAGTTCATCCTCCTCGGCGGAGGTGAACAATGGTTTTCTTTCAGACATATTCAGTTTCCTTCGATTTGATCGAATCTTGCGCAGACTACCGATATGTACGGTAGACAGCGCGTGAGCCTTGTTGCGCTCAGAAGCTAATACTGGCTTTCCCGGGGAAGGACAAATATATTTTCCCCCCGCACTCTACGGCGCCGGACACACTGTGCCGAAAAACCGCCGGCAATTCGCCGGCAATTGTTCCGGCAAAATCCTGAAACGTGGCGTCGGAGGCGTCTTGAGGGCAATCTCAATCCGGCAATTCGCGTTTGCCGGCGATTTGCCGGCGAGTTTCGGCAAATTCCTAAGCCACCGTAAGTCATACATAGATATGTAAAAAGAAGAAGAAGAGAGTATATTTCACATCTATTTGCCGGATTGCCGGAAGATTTGAATTTTCCGTTGGATTCTTTTTCTCTTTACCCATATAGGGGTGATTTCCGGCAATCCGGCAAACGGGCCTGACAAGTGCCCGTCGCGCGCTTTTTTCTTTTCTGTTTTGATTTTCCCCCGCGAGTAAGTATTAACGCATAGAGGTAGATATTATGAGCACCACAGCGACGATCGATACAGGCACCGTTGAAACAACGATCCCGATCCCCAGCCGCGCGCCGAAGTTCGGCGCCCTTGATGTTCTGGAAGTTGGTCAGTCTACTTTGTATCCCCTGGTAGACTACTCCAGCCTCTGCGCAGCTATCACACTCCGTAAGAATCGCTGGAACAAACGATTCACACGCCGTACTCAGGGCCAGTTCGTTCGCGTCTGGCGCACGCAATAGCGTGACAGGTGTCACGCTACGGCGCCGCAATTCTGCGCAGAGCTAGAACTATAGTTGAAAAATGAGGGCCACAGTACGGTCCCCGGTAACACGGAGGAGAAATGAAAATTGGCGACAGGGTGCAGTGCGTTATTGACCCTAAGCAGTTAGCCAAGCTGCATGTTGATCCCGCAGCCGGCGAAATCATCGACAACGGTGGACTAACCACAGAGGAAAAGCTTGTCTGTGTGCGGGCGAGTATCCTCGAATATCTGAAAAAGAATCCGGCTTCGCCGATCGACCTTGTCGCGCTCACCAACGAGTGCTGCCCGTTGGGCTGGGAACCGCAAATCGTTGTTGACACCCTGGCTCAGTTGTACGAGGACGAATGACAAAACACCGTAGATTAGTCTGCGTTTTTCCACATAGGGCCGACAAATCCCGCGAGTGTTCACAACATTCTCACGTTCAATGGTGGACGGCCAACCGCATGGTCGCCGAAGGCGACGCTGAGTGGTTGTACGGCGGTGGTGGTATCCGCTGGGCGCGCAATGCTTGCCGGACCTGGGCGATCGACGTTTCGGGCCATTTCGACGTCGCGCAATTCATGCACCAATAAACTTATGGACTTAAACGAAGCGTACCGCCGATACCGCAGCAACCCCACTGAAAACCTTAATGTTCTCTTCGAATGTTGCCGCCACTACGCATATGGTTTGGCTGTCGCGCTCGGCCGCGATGCCGGCGCCGTAAGTGAGGCGATCGATGCTGCTGTCAGTCAAGCGTGGATCAGCCTTGGTAGTTACAAGCCGCAGCCAGGAGCGTCGTTCAGATCGGGGTTTCGGGCAATCGTGAAGAACTCACTTATAGACCACGTGCATCGCGCCGACTACCGCCATCTGGCCGGTGCCATCTGAAGTGGTAAAAAGCGGATTCCTAACCCAAATTCCTCGACCTAAGCAGTAGTTAGTGCCTATGCTTCAGAAGCTACAAAGATGGTCGCATCGGGCTGTGACGTGACTGGAATAAAGAATCCGTGCTCCGTTTTCTGAATCTCAACATTGCATGCCGCAGCGAGCTGCTCAACAAAAGCACAGAAAGCATTCAAATTATTTGACAACAGGGGCCCCAGCTTCTGAATGGCACGCTCTACCACACGCTGACGCTCGTCACTGACCGAAACCGCACCATTGGTGCAATTCCCAAGCCCTATAGTCGCCTCGTATCGCGCGATCAATCTATCGGCCGTCGTTCTGGGAAGGCGCTTGCTCCGGAGAAAGCTGTGCCAGAGGCCGCCGCGACCCGGAACTGCGAGCCTGACCTTCAGCGCGCTCAATGTTTTTCCTAATTCAAAACGGATCCCCGCCAACTCAGATTTGGTATTTCGGTAAACCTTCTTGGCCTCGCGGTGCGCAGACCATAAAACTCCAACGCGAACTGCCATCTGGTGCTCTTCGCTGTTCTCTCCCGATCCCGGATAATTAATTGTCGCTGCAGGTATGCTTTCGTCAAGTAAGTTCATAATCCCACCCAAATCTCCAACTTCGTAGCGGCTTCTAACGCAGACCACTACATATATTGGATTTGATAGCTGGATTTGACTTTTGCCTGGTCCTAAGGCGGGACGTCGTTCAGTCAGCGTTAATGTCTATGGTACCTAATGGCCTCTTCGTAAACCTGCGCTAAGTCTTCACTTTCCTGCAGCAGTTCTCACACACGAACCCACGAATTCCTTCCATACTTGCGATCGTGATCCTCGTTCGCTTTTAGCCGCTTTTTTCCCGATATACTCTTTACGAGGAAATCACGGGTAAATTCACCGCGCTGGTACCGAGCAAGCTGGAGTCGGAAGAGTTCTTCGGGAGTCATGTGATTAGATACTGGCTCTTGTGCCGAAGCTTCAATCTTTATTTTCGAGCTTGGCCAAGGAACCGTGTGACTCCAATGGTCATTAGCGCAGGACAAGTCTGCCGGTCTGTCTATCCTGACAACCGGTTTTTTGCAAGAAGACCTCAAAAAGTGACCCTTAACCGCGCGCTCCTAGAGCCCATTAGAGCCTTCGGAAGGGTGGGATGGGCGGACGGGCGTTTCCCGTGGTTCGAACCCTGTGCAGACCTTTTAGACCAATCTCACGGGGCATTTCTGTCGAATTCTGCTAATTTGCTTGAAAAGTGCCCTGTCTTCTACTTTTCCCAACGCAGTTTTGGCCTCCTCAGGGACGCCGGTATGCAACGAGAGGTTTGGGAAAGAGTCGGCGACAACCTAGTACCCCATTCCCGGACCCTGGGGCGTTTCCTGGGACCAATTCGAATAGGCGGTCAGGTTAGGAGAAATGCGGGCACAGAGTGATAGCCAAAGTATGTCGGGGCGGCGCTAAAATGGTGCAGGTCCGGTTGGGTACTAATCGGCGGCTTGACCGCGATCCTACCGATAGCACGCGACTTCCTATGAGCAAGAGAATTGTCTTATTCATTGACGGGACCGGCTGCAATGGTCAGAAGGACAAGGACAAGACCAACGTTTGGAAGCTTCACAACGCGTGTCTTGAGCCCAAGGAGCAGCAACTTTACCTTCGTGGCGTCGGTACTGGGAGATTCAAGGTCATGGGAGGTCTCGCGGGCTTTGGCACCAGGAAGCGCTTAGAAGACGCTTACAACTTCCTTGTTAAGAACCACAACAAGGATGGGGACCATGTTTTTCTATTTGGCTTCAGCCGTGGGGCTCTTGCCGTTCGGCTCTTCGCGGATTTTCTGGGCCATGTGGGCAAGCTATTCGACGACCCGGTGAACAGGAAGTACCTTTATCGCGTTTACCAGATCTACGAAGTGAGTGCCCTTTTAGGCGCTGCGGCCGAGTTCCGCGCGTACATGCGGCACTTCGGCGAAGGCATTCGGCCGCTTCCCATTCACTTCATTGGGGTGTGGGATACGGTGGAGGAATACTGGTCTCGGGGCCCCCGGCCCGATCTTGAGAAGCTTCCGGACCACATATCCGTCGCCCGGCACGCGCTGGCGCTTCACGAGCGCAGAAGCGAGATGGAACCGACGCTTTGGAAAAAATGGAGTCCGGGAGTTAAATTGCCAGAGGACCAGGGGCCGAGAGTGATGCAGGTATGGTTTCCTGGGGCTCACTCCGATGTTGGCGGAGGATATCAGAGCCATGGGACTCGCCTCTGCGGTGGATCCTGCCTCAGGGCTAGCGCCCGTGGAACTCGCACAATGCGTGGAGAGAGCATTGGCTCTTCCAGAGATCATCGAGGTCAGGCCGAAGCTCGAACCGGAGTTCCCGGTATATTCGTCGCTGGAGACGGACGGATTTGAGCGGGTTTTAGCTGGAGTTGCAGACGCAATCGTATTTGCTCCTGATGGGAAGCCCCAAGTGGTCGTCGATTGGAAGAGCGATGTCAATCCTGACGTAAAGACCGTCGATCACTATCGTTCGCAGGTTCGCACGTATTTGGAGATGACTGATGCCGACCGCGGGCTGATTGTAATGGTCACCTCCGGCACAGTCATACCAGTGGAGCGTACGGCGATTGCCAGTCGGGAATTCGTGGGATCCCAATCCTGAGAATCAGACCTAGGCCACTCATCTCCAGTGATAGATTAAGATGTTGACCAACCGCCGCTCCGGGACGAACATCGATGTCGTCGGCCTGCGCTTCAACGTCTGGCTAGAATCGGAGACTGGGCAAGTACAGATCTTGCATGAGGGAAGGTTCTTGATTGCGGCGTAGGGGGACTTTTCCGATGGCAATTGCCGAGTCGAATACAAGCCGGGGAATTCGAGACTGGTACCGCCAGAGTCGGGGTGGTACCAGAGGCGAATTCCTTGCAGACCTTCAATTGCTCGACTGCGACTCTTTGATCGCTCTTCTGAGTCGAGAAATCTCACTGACTCCCAGAGGCCGTCTGCGAACAAAGTCTGAACTTCTGAAACTGCCTCGCGCTGAATGCCCACCTATGGAAGTTCTTCAGGCGGGAAAACCAGTAGAGCAGTCCCTGCAGTGGCTGTTCCTGCACCGCAATCATCTGGTGTCCGCGAGCGAGTCGATCCTCTGGAGGGAGTTGCCTACCTGCTGCGCCGGCGAAACCGTTGAAGGCCGAGCCGATCTTCTTGCATTCGATCAAACTCTCGCCCAACCCATCCTAGTTGAGTTGAAGGATGGGGATGCAGACGACCCGCTCTCCGGCGCCGTGCTTGAATTGCTCTACCATTGGGCTTTTCATCTGCAGCACGTTCAGTATTTCCATGCTCTTCTCGCCGAGTTTGGATGTGTTCCCGTCTGTCCTTGCCGTCTCGTGCTTGTCGCTCCGGAGAGCTATTACGCCATTGCCAATGCACGGTCGCCGCGCCGCAACAACGAGTATGAGCGGGCCATGGGGTGGATCGACGACCTGTCCCGAAAGAACTTGGTCACCATCGACCTCTACGCCATCGAGCCGGATTGGCTCGCCGCCGGCGCCGGTTTTCGTATCCGAAAGCTGGGTCAGACATGAGCGGAGCTCGTCCCCAGCTCGGCAAGGCCTTCCATCTGATTGCCGATCGTCAGCGCGCATGGGCTCGCCGCTACGGCGTTCGGTTCAACTCCCACTACCGCGTCGAGAACATCCGATGGAATCTTTTCCGTCCTCTCAGGCCCGAAACCCACAAGGAATACGAACGCGCGGATGGAAATGAACTCGAAGAGAAGCTGCGGGTTCTCTATTCATCCTCGGCGCTGGTTGCCAATGTCTTCAACTATTGGAGAGACCGCCCGGGCGTCGTCGGCGCCTGCTTCAATCTGCCCAGTGGTGCCAGCATGAGCTTCGAAAAGAAGCATCCACTGTTCGATGGCATCCTGCCTGGGTATGATGAAGACTCAAGGCATAAGAGTCCCAATGTCGATGTTGAACTGGACGGTCCCGGAAGCACGGACAACATCGTCCTCGAATGCAAGTTCACTGAGCCATTCGTCAAGTTCCCTCCCAAAGGTCCGCCGTTTTCTCCCACGTACTTCCGCGCCGAAGCCGCGTCAATCTGGGCCGGAATGGATTCCACTCGGTCGCTCGCCGTTCGCATCTGTGACGGCTCCGAGACCTTCGGCAGGCTGGAAGCCCCCCAATTGATCAAGACGGCCTTAGCTTGCCAGCGAAGTTTCGGAACCGGTCAGTGGCGCTTCGTCTATCTCTGGTTCCAAGTGCTGGATGATGCCGAGGCTGCAGAGGAATGCCGCGTGCTTACCGACGAATTCGACCGCCTCCGCCAAGAGACCTGCGGCGAAATCCCCTTGGAGGCGCTCACTTGGCAGGAAGTGTTCAGACGTCTTGAAGCTCTTGCAGACCCTGTAGATTCTCCCTATCTTGCCTACCTGCGTGATCGATACTTTCCGTGCGCTCAGTAAACAAGCGCCACACCTGTCACACTTAAATCATCAACAGCCGCGCTCTTCACGGCTATTTCTCAACATCGCCTCACGCCATCGGTGTGGATGATACCCCACATTCCCTCAGACTGCCGGTGGCAGGATTGCTTTGGGTGGCAGCATAATGTTGTACCCAATTGCAGGTGTCCGTTGTAGTTGGCAGCAGCATTCAATGTATTCAGAAGGTGGTTCACAAGGTCCCATCCACGACTCTCACTTTTAGGGGCTTTTTGCCCTCCAAACTGCGGCTTCGGCTGTGGTCTACAACGATTAGTCTGCGAACCAGATGTGCTCCTGCCTTTCAAGGCCATTGCGATGGAGGCTGCACCGTCAAGATGCGGGTAGGCAACGAAATCTACCGAAGTTGGTTGACTGACCTTGTTCGCCACCGGTTCTCTTGTCGCATGGTACACGGACCACCTCCAAGCAGCGCTGCCACCAACCGGCCGTGCTGGCGGGTCACTATGAACCGGTCTGCTCATCCGGCGAGATTCCGCGCCTTGGGCAGGTCCTCAATGACATCGGGTGTAAATACCGGCTGCAGCCTCGACGGGTGGTCGGATCTTCTTGATCCAGAGGCGCGATGACGGAACACTTGAGACCGCAGAGATTAAGGCTTATAAAACAAACATCCCACTGCCTTTGCAACCGCTACGGGCACAACCCGCCCAAAAAGGGGAGAAGTGAAGCAAAGCGACTTTTAGAAACAGTCCTCCAAACAGATGGAGGGAATTGCCCAGCATTACATCGGCGCCTCTATTTCGCTCGCGGGCGTCAGACTCGACCCATCACTGCTGCTAGCCGAAGACCGGCGCCGAACTGCTCTTCGAGACCTTCAGCCAGCGCTTTGAACGCTCATCGGCCCTGGTGGCCAGCAATCTGCCCTTCGACGAGTGGACCGAGATTTTCGGCTCTGAGCGGCTCACCGGAGCCCAGCTGGACCGCCTCACTCACCGCGTCCACATCCTGGAGAGGAACGGCGACAGCTACTGCCACAAGCAAAGTCGCCGCAAACGAAATCAGCCGTCAGGCCGCCCCGGCGCCAACCCCTCCCCGTCGAACGCGTATCGGGAGAAGAAGAACTCTGCCGCTACGCTCCAGAGCCTTTCCTCCCTTGATAATCGCTGCTTGATCGTTCTTCCTGCTGATTCCCTTTTCCGGTTCTTCCTCACTCTTGGTGAACCCCACCCGGCACTTTGCGGGTGGGGTGAGGGGATTAGAAGGAATTCAAGCTCTGGTGGCTTCGCGTACTTCGCGATGGGACAGCGGAACTTATTGCCAGATGTGGGCGAAGTCGTTCCGGATCGTTTGCGGGTTCAAGGTTGGGATAGGCTCACAAAGGTGTTGAGGCTGGCTTCAGTGGGCAGTGCTTGTCCCATGTGCCGGCGGATTTCCCGGCGCATCGATAGTTGGTACCATCGACGGTTGAGCGACCAATCGTGGGAAGGCATACCAGTTCGGATTGAGCGACGGGTAAGACGGTTCTCTTGCGGCACTGAGGGATGTGGACAACATATATTCACCGAGCGGTTGCCGCAAACAGCGCCATGGTATACGACGTCCGATTCAGACGCGGCGGCTTGTCGAACGCGAAGGCTTGATGAAACTGGAGTAAGCCGCATGCGGGAAACCTGCGCGTCCGGTCTAATGAGCGGATGTGGAAACCGGGTATGGTGGGGACAGTGCGGCACCGGCGACCGAAAGGGTCGGAAACAGCTGGGCCAAGCCTAAACTACCGCGCCGCATCTCGACTAGACCGAATTGTTCGAAGCTGGCCGTCTCATTCTGCCCGCGATCGCCTCTTGAATCTTCACGACGCTTTGCGTGGCTTACGACAACCGCAAGACTCCCTTATGATCAGTTCCGTCGGCAATACGAGTTCCGATGCTTCCGGATTACCATGTGAACTCAGTCGATCAAGAAGCACAGAAGCTGCCTTCCGCCCGAGGTCGACCACCGGTTGCCGCACCACCGTGATAGTCGGACGGATCAAAGTCGCCGCATCAAAGTCGTCGAACGCCACAAATGCTATCTTTTCCGGCATACGGATCGACCGCTTTTGCACTTCGCGAAGGACTTCGAGGGCAATTACGTTGCTTGTTGCAAAAATTGCCGTGGGTGCGGGACTCGAATTGAGTGCAAGTCCGAGTTGCTCGGAGACAGATCCGCTCAGGGGCCCCACCAAGCACACTCGCACGGGAAGCCCCGCTCGCCGCATGACCTCGGAATACCCAGCTATCCTCTCGGTCCTGGTAAAGATCTTCTCATCGTCCGCCATGCACAAAATGTTGCGGTGCTTGTGCACGATAAGATGTTTGGTTACCCGGGAGGCCGCGGCACGATTGTCCACGATGATTGCGTCGGCGTCCACGTGGTCCAGCGGCCGATCAAAGGATACAATAGGTATTCCGGCTTTTCTTGCGGTCACAAAGTGGTCATTTTGCGAGCCGCAAGGCGTGACCAATAAACCCGCGACCTGCCGCTGGACCATGATTTCGGTCTCGCGCCGTTCGACTGCGATCCGATGCCCCGACGCGGCCATCAGAGTCAAATAACCCGCTTCCAAGGCCCTTTCCTGGACAGTATTGGCGTAGACGGAAAAGAACGGATCAGCTAGATCTGGCACGATTACGCCGATGATCTGAGCGCGATGGCCTTTGAGTATGCGTGCCGCCTCGTTCGGCTCATACCCGATTCTTTCAATAGCCGCCCGCACCCGGCGCTCGGTCTCGGGCGAGACTCGTCGGGTGCCATTCACTACGCGAGAAACGGACATCACGCCCACTCCCGCTACTTTTGCAACATCGGCAAGAGTTGGCATCGTCGTTCCTTTAGAAGCTCGGTTCACGACCGATTTTCAAAGAATACATACTACACTACCTGGTTTGAGTGTCTATGCTCACTTCGGGTAGTGTCCAGTTTCTTTCGCACTTTCGATCTTCCTTGGAACGTAGGAAAATTGCTGTGTTGCGGCTGTTTTGCTGCTGCCCCCATGGGGGCCAGCAGCAGAGTGGTCAAGCGATGGCCCGGACTTCGGCCAGTCTGTTCATCTGCAGTTAGCGCTTGTTGCCCCACCTGATCGCGACGACGTGCCGCGGCCCGGCGGCGACCAGCATCAGCGCCGAGTGGCCCTCGGGAAAGGCGCCAACCACGCACGTTCGTCGGATCTCCCGCATCAGCCGCTCCAGCGGGTTGTTGGTCTTGATGCAACGCCAGCGCTCCGGAAGCATGCTGTCGTAGCTGAAGGTCTCGTCGATGCCGTTCTCAACGATCTCCGCGGCTCTCCCGAGCCGCATCTCGCACAGCTTGGTCACCACCTGACGGGCTTTTTCCTTAGCTGCCTGGGCATCCTTCCTGGGTATGGATGGCCTTCAGCATCGCCGCCACTTCCTTCACCTTGCCGGTTCTCCCGCCGCCGATAGCGCTCGGTGATCGCCGTCTCAAACGGCAGCGTGCGCAGTTTCGGCACCGTCAGCGTCACCTCGCCGGCCCTGGTCGCGAGCTTCCGGTCATTGCTGCCCGCCCGCGTATCCAGTCGAGCAAGGCCGCTTGGCGCACTCTTGCCTAGCTACTGCGCTCCCTCCGTGCCTCTGCGAGAGCAAGCGTTTGACGTTCGGCGCTCTGGCGGAGATTCTTTCACTTCCAGAATTGATCTGCGCCCCACTTTTGCCCCTACGATCCAATCCTGAAAATCATTCCTCAAGCGCGTTAACTTCGCGGATTTCTCCCGGTCCGACCGGAACCCTCAGCGTCTTGATCTCGAACGGCCGGAAGTCTCCTGTCCATTTTTTGTTAACGAGTCCCAGGTTGAGAGTGGCACGGGTCGGGCGACCGGCGGTTTCGTAACAGCGCACTATCAGGTCGCCGTTGGCCTCGGCCTGCTTCACTACGGAAACGATGACATCCTGAGCGTCCACGGAAAGGAACGAGGCGGACTGCGGCCGACTACCGCCGTGAATCCCCTGGTAAATCACCGGCACCGGCGCCGTGAACTCCTCCGCGAGTCGCGCCACGCCCGTGTCCTGCCACGACCTCGTGTGAGGCACCACAAGCAGGCGGAACGTTTGCATGCCCTGGTCCTGCCAGATGTATTCGTCGTTGGGAGTGAAATTGCTCGCCGGGGACTGTGCGTAAATGGCCCCGCGGGCGATCGAGATTCGAAGGTCATTCCCTTGCACGCTGTAGCCATACTTGGCGTCATTGATGACGGCAAGGCCATACGCGTGCCCGGCCAGCTCACCGGCAACATCGATCCACCTTTGCCCTGGATCTTCCCAGCCGTTTGCTTGCCGCCGCATGGCGCCGTACGCGATCTCGTAGGTCGGAACAGGCTGCTTGACGTTCACTGGGAAGGAAAACTTCAACATCTTGTGGTGCTCGTGCCAGTCGAGTTGCACTCGAGCCTCGAGATCCCGTCTACCCGCATAGAGAATCCAGTCAATGCGTAAACGGGAGTTGCCATACCTTGACCGAACGCGCACCACGGCGCGCAGGGGACCGTTCTCCAGTACCCGGACCGAAGCAACCCCGAAGGCGCCGATCTCGTCAGCGTATTTCGTAATATCATGACCCCACGTGTCGGTCGGATCGTTCATCAACACGGCGCGAGCGCCGGTCTTGCCCGGCTGGAACACCTCAACTTGGTTGTCCTTGTCGAAAATCGTGAAGGAGCCGTCAGCCGCAAAGTTGACGCGCAGATGCTCGTTTTCGAGCTCTTTCTCACTGGCGTGGATTGTTCCCGCTGGATTCTGGGACTTGGCTACGGGCCGAATCCGGAATTGCCGATACCCAAACGCCGGCACCGGCGCGCGGAACACTAACTTGCGACGGTTGGGAAACTGGATGGACGAACCTTGCGTCCATTGGTGTGGCAGCGGATCTCCGCTGTCGTCTTCCAGAATGGACGGCGCGGGCAGCCGGTGGGCCGGCTGGCCAGGCATCCCTTGGCCTGGCCAGGTTAGATCGTATTCCACATCAAGCGTAGCGTCCCAGGCGTGAGGATTGAAGACGACGAGGTACTGGGAATCCGGATCTTGGGCAGGAACCTGCCATGCGATTTTCTGTGCTGCCATGGTGATGGTTTGCTCACTTACGGCCATCGCCTGCCCGTACGCGTTCCGAGCATACACGTAATGTTCGGGAATCGAAGTTCCGGCCAGGCTATCATGGAACTGCAGAAACAGGACGTTCTTCCACGCCGCGGTCAATTCCGGCTTGGGGTAAGCGAAGTCAGAAACCACCGAAGCCAGAGAAGCCAACTTCTCGCCTGTCATCAGGAGCAATTCCGAGGTGCGATTGTCCTTCTTGATTTGCGACTCTGCCGTGTAGCACCCTACGCCGTGATGCTGGAGGTCGTCCTGCACTACCGGCAGATTCAAGTGCGGTATCTTGCGAATCTCGGAAAAGTAAATATCGGGCGTGCTGAACAGGAGCGTCGGCCCGTCTGGTTCGGTCTGCAGTTTGTGAATCGACTCCAGGTTCAGCTTCGTGCCTCCACCACCGTGGTCGCCCGCGCCATAGAAGTACATTAGTGTTTTGACCGGTTCTTGAAGCGTGGTTAGGTATTGGCGCAGGCCGTTTTCTACAGAACCCTGATCGCTGTAACCGAAAGGAATGTGGAATGCCAGCACGCGACTACCGTCCGGACTTTCCCACCAGAAGATGTCAGCTGGAAGTTTCTTCTCCTTGGCCTGTGGGCGCATGAACACGTAGTCTTGCATGCCCTGCAATTTGAGAATTTGCGGCAAGGTGCCGGGGTGGCCGAAAGAGTCGGGATTGTATCCCACCGTCGCCATGCGTCCGAAGAGCCGCTGGAAGAGCAATTGTGCGTAAAGACCCTGGCGCACTAGCGACTCGCCGTTGGGAATATTCACATCCGGCTCCACCCACCAACCACCTACCAAGCCCCAGCGGCCTTCTGCGATGCGCTGGCGAATTTCCGCCAGCATGGCGGGATCGTTTTCAGCCACCCACTCGAAGAATTGCGCAGAGCTGGCCGTGAACTTGAAATCGGGATCTTCATTCATGCGATCCAGGGCAGAGCGGAACGTGCTTTGCACCAACGACACACCTTCCGACCACGGCCACAGCCAGACCGCATCGATGTGGGCGTTCCCGATCATGTAAAAACGGGATTGCGTGGCCTCGGGCGGCCAGGCTTTCGCGGTTTGCGCTCCAGCTCGCGGCAGCAATGCCGCGGGAAGCGCGCGGAAACCAATCTCGACCGTTTGAACCCCCTGGGGAACTTCGTCCAAATCAGAACGAACCACGTAGGGAAAAGAATCGGTTCCGGGTTTCCCACCCGTCGAACCCTCCTCCTGGTAAGTAGGCCAATCAAGCTCTGAAGTGCTCCTCCCGACTACATAAGGCGGTTCACCTTGAGGATACCGGGAGCGAAAAAGCGGCTGTCCCGGTTTACCACTATTGAAGTTGCTAGGAGAGTGATTGAATTTGCCAATCTGCCACACCTCTTGGGAAGCAGCCGACACGCTCCAGAAAAGGCAGAGCGTGATGGTGAGTAAGAGAGGAATAATGCAGTGAAAAGTTCTTATCTTCATCCTCATCCTCCAGGACCTCTTGTTTTCATAAAGTCTCAACCTCGTCACAGAAACCGCTGTTGATCGTATTGCGCCCTAGGTCTTCATAGGTGTGTACGGGAGCGACCACGTAAGAGCCTGGGTTGAGCCAGCCGCGGGTTCCATCGTTAGAAGAAACAAACCTACTCAGGTCTCGAGCAGGGACACCTCGCGAATTTCTGCTTTGCGGCCCTTGACTCGTTTCACAAGTAGCGTCTTTAAGTCCCACGGTCGCAAGTCAACAGCATGGTCAAGGCCCAATGCTGCGCTCTTAAGTGACGCCCGCGTCGCAGATCCGGAGCGCTCCTGCAATCGTATGATGGTGGCGTCTTCGCCTTCGCTGCGCTTGATCGAATGGACCAGGACCTGATCGGGCATGATTTCCAGGAAGGATTGCTCCCATGGTTCGCTGCCGTGGTGTGCGGAATCCAAGACGCATTCAGCGGGTGTCTGGACCTCCTCCGCGCGCCGGTCCAGCGCCAATTCAGAATATCCTCCCTTACCGCATAACAACCAGAACGTGCGTTCTTGCCTGCCTTGGTCCAGCCACGCGTTGCCATCATCACGAGTGACTAAGTTCGGATCGTGGCGGGCAAACGGCGCAGATCGGATCAGCACGGTGCGGAAAACACCGTTGAGGCAGTTGTAGCTATAGGTTGAGTTGTTAAGCACGGCCAGCGTGTAATCACTGTTCCCGATTCTTCCCTGCGCAGCAGCCCAATCTTGATAAGGCTCCTCTTCTCCGTTAGGTCGCCGCTCCAAAATAGTTCCCGGCACTTTCACGAAGACCTTGGGGTCCGTGATTGCGGTCGGAATCTCAAGCTCCAGCATCTGCTCATGTTCGTGCCAATCGATCACGAAGCGAAGTTCGACAAGATTCGATCCCGCAAGCTGAGTGATCTGTAGAATGATCTCCGAATTCAACCAGCGTGCGTGCTGGCGAGTAACTCGAGCGACTGGGCCATCCTCGACCAGTGTAGAAGAAACGAACATGGGCCGCCCCATTTCTCCGCGGAATTGGCTTACCCCGTGTCCCCACGTATCACTGTCGTCGCTGATGACCACTAGGCCGACGGACGCAGAAAGCAATTCGACACCATCATTGGCCTTCAGGGAGGAGATTCCAAATCCAATCGGCGAGACCGTGCAGAAATCGAGATAGCTTTCAGCGGAAACTGGTTCTCCGCGGCTCAACTCGAAAACTTCGTAGCCACAGGGTGGGAGCTCAACAAACGCGGACAATCGCGGATAGAAATTTGTCATGCTGTCCGAGGGGCGCCATTGAATGGGTATCTTCTTGCCATCTTTCGAGGACAGATGCGTGATCGGTCCTTGTCCAGACGAATCTTTTGCCATGTAGTATTCGAAATATGCCTTGCGTCGCCACGGAAGCGGATTGAACAGGAACACAGCACTCTCTCCAACTCCGCTTAGATCGACCCGTCTTGCCATAGTTTCGAGTACTTCCACCTTTCGAGCTTGCGCCGTGTCGCATGCTGATCCCACGCTATCCCGAACGTCCTGATAATCGGAGTAGAGCGACGTCCCAGCCAACATGTCGTGAAACTGACAACAGAGCACCTTCCACCATGCATCGGCATATTCCTGGCTTGGGTACGTATGACCGCCGGTCAAACTCCCCATAAGCGAGATACATTCGGCTTCTCCCAACCACCGCTCGGCCCGCCGATTGAGGATCTTCACTGCCCCGTTAGCCGAATAACAACCACGCGCGTGGTGCTGTAGCTCCTCTTTCACAACCGGCAGCGCCCCATATGCCGGCGAGTTCTCTATTTCCTGAAAGAAGTTACGCAAAGTACTCCAGCGTAACTCGGGCAGAGTTGGGTCCTTCTGCATTTCGAGTACTTGTCGGATCTGTTCCCTAGTGACCGCACCCCCGTGATCGCCGATCCCCAGGAAAAAAGTGCCGTGATCAAAACCGGGCGCAAATGCTTCCGTCGCTGCGGTCCGTATGGCCTCCGCTACCTCTCCTGCCTCCATTGGCGCGTCATAAGCCTTCCAGATTCTCAGAGCCAGCACACGCGATGCGTCTGCACCTTCCCACCAAAATAGAGGAGAGGGCAGACTCATCTCTTGTGGTTGAGGGCGCATGAAAACGTAATAGTCGTAACCGGCACGCTTCAATACGATTGGCAAACCGGCAGCATGCCCGAAGGAATCAGGATTGACGCCAATCTTGACATCTACGCCCAGTTCACGCTGGCAGTACTCTTTGCCATAAAGCGAGTGCCGAACAAAGCTCTCGGTTGATGGAATATTACAATCAGGCTCAACTGGCCATGCGCCGAGAACCTCCCAGCGGTTTTGCCGGATGCGTTCTCGGATCTCCGCGTACATGGCCGGATCGGCACGTTCGGTCCAGAGGTAGTGTGCGGATGAGGAGTGACTGTAGCAGAAACCAGGCGTCTCGTTCATCCGATCTAATGCACTCCGAAACGTCGTCAGCACCGTGTCTGCGCCCTCGCGCCATGGCCAAAGCCACGCCGCGTCGATATGCGAGTGTCCGATGATGTGAAGAACTCTTCTCTTCGCGCCATTGTTGCTGCCCCGACCACTGGCATAAGGAGAGATCGTCGCTAGTACCCCGAGAGCTGTCCCTCCCTGGATGACAAAGTCCCGCCGAGAGATTCGCTGACTTTGGATGCTCATATGTAACGTTCCTCCTATGGAATGTTCTTGGCTGTAAGTGCAAATTTTGCTTGCATTTCCTCCAACGAAACGCCTTTTGTTTCTGGATAGTACAAAAGGACGACAAAGAACTGGATTACGGTCATGCAGCAGAAAAGAACAAATGGCTTGCCGCGCGAACCGGCCGCGACAATCGGATATAGCCCAGAAACAATCGCATTGAACAACCAGTGCGTGAGACTGCCGAGACTCGTTCCTTTTGCGCGAACGTCCGTCGGGAAAACTTCGCTGAGATAAACCCAGATCACGGCTCCTTGAGAAAATGAAAATAACCCGATAAACCCAACCAGGAAGAAGACGAGCAAGGATTGGTGAACGTGGGTGATGAAAATGGCCGCGACACCCCCGAGGCAGATAGAAGTTCCAACGGCCCCGATCAGTAGCAGACGTTTCCGGCCGAACCTGTCGATGACGGACATGGCCAGCATCGTAAAGATAAAGTTCGTGGCGCCTACGGCTACGGCCTGCAGGTTGCTGGAGACCGTGTCAAATCCAGCCTGCGCGAAGATGTCGTTTATGTAGTACAGAATCGCATTGACCCCGGACATCTGATTAAAGAATCCAATCGACACGGCGAGGAAGATCGGCAGCCTGTGTGTCTTGGTAAAAAGGACATTGCGGGATTGATCCGAAAGTGAATCCCTCGCACGAAGCAACTGTTCCAGAAGTTCGTTGCTTTCTTTCCGAGCGATCGCTTCCAGCACATCGCGGGCCTCGGACTCCCTGCCCTTGCTAACCAGCCAACGCGGACTCTCAGGAATCGTCAGGAGCAACAGTCCGAAAGTCAAAGCCGGAATGGCGCTTACTCCCAGCTTCCAACGCCATTCGGTTGCGCCAAACGAAGCGAGACCAATGAGGTAGTTCGAAAGGTAAGCAATCAGAATGCCGCTGCAGATGTTGAATTGAAAAAGACCGACTAAGCGGCCCCGCAACTTCGGCGGAGAGATCTCCGCGATGTACGTGGGGCCGAGCACTGATGAGCCGCCAATGCCGAGGCCGCCTACGACCCTGAAGAAGACCAAGGCGGACCAGTCCCACGCAAACGCACAGCCCAGAGCGGAAACAAGATAGAGCCCAGCCAAGAACAGCAAAGTGGGTTTCCTCCCAAACCGCTCTGCCGGAAAACCCGCGGTCATCGCGCCCAGAATTGTACCCAGGAGCGCGCTCGAAACAGTGAGGCCCAAAGAAGCCGGGGAGAGCTGATAGACCGCGGTTAGACTGTGAGTGACGCCTGAGATGACAGCAGTATCAAATCCAAATAGCAAGCCCCCCATTGCCGCTGCAATTGCGCTCAGGATCGGAGAAGTCCTGAACCCGACAAGGACTGTTCCCTTGGGGCTACTCATGCAGTTGCTCCGATTCGATATAGTCCATCAATGCGTGCATCAGAAATAGGTGTCCCTCCTGTATTCGCGCCGTATCCTGATGAGGCACAATCAGCGAGCAGTCGGCAAGAGCGGATGCGGCTCCTCCCTCAGACCCCAAGAACGCGATCGACTTGAGTTGTGAGCTGCGTGCGGCCTTGAGCGCTTCCAGGACATTTGGCGAATTTCCGCTCGTTGAGAAAGCAACGAGAATATCGCCCGGTCGGCCGAGCGCCTTCACCTGTCGAGAAAACACCTCGTTAAAGCGATAGTCATTTCCGATACAGGTCAGAACAGTCGAATCTGCTGTGAGGGCAATCGCAGGTAAGGAAGGGCGATTTCGCTTATATCGGCCCATCAATTCTCCCACGAGATGTTGTGCCTGGCTTGCGCTGCCACCGTTGCCGCAGGCAAGAACCTTGCTGCCTCGGTTGAGCGCTTCTATGCACCACTGCGCCGCTTCCTCCACTTTGCGCTGAAGCGAGCCCAGGAATTGAAAAATCTGCAGCGCTTGTTTCAATGAGGCTTCAAATGGAGCCTGCGGTGATTGACTGGTCATGAGGTGGTTAGTCCCTTCGGGTTTCGCGTGGTAACTTTACTGTCTGCGTTCAAGGCCACACATAAAGCGGCCACATTTCCAATCTCCTCGCCAAGCCCCGCTGGCAGGATCCGGCACACACCGACCGCGCACTGAAGCGCTTCCCTCTGAACCACCTCGCGTGCCGGTCCAAGCAGGGCTTCCCCCATTCGAATGGCGAGACCGCCCACAATAATGCGTTCGGGATTCAGCAGGTCCACAATAATGGCGATCACCTCGCCTAGCCTCTCGCCCGTGATTCTGACAATGCGTTGTGCAAGACCATCTCCAGCTTGCGCGGCCGCCCAGATATCACGGGCTGTAAACAAACCGTTGCGGTTGTGATCGTGCAATGTCAATCTGCTCAATCCACCGCGCGCTGATGCTTCCTGAATCATCTTCTCGGCCACCCTCGCCATGCCGGCACCGCTGGCCAAGCCTTCTGCTGAGCCCACTTTGTTGTGTCCCTTTGGACCAGTGCGCCTGATCCGGACATGACCAATCTCCCCCGCGAGATAGGAAGCGCCGCGATACAGCTGGCCGTTCAGTATGAGTCCTGCCCCCAAACCTGTGCCCATGGTGAGAAACACCATGTCTCGTGCTCCCAATCCGGCACCAAAGGCATGCTCCGCCAGAGCACCTGCATTAGCATCGTTCTCAAGGAGGCACTTCACTCCAAATGTATTTTCAAGAATCGACGTGACTGGGACTTCCTTCCACGTCGGGAGGTTTGGCGGTTCCTGAATCAGCCCCGCGATAGGATCTAATGGACCGCCACAGCTTATTCCGATTGCCTGCAGATCTCTTACCTTGAATTTTTGCGAGGCCAGCAGTTTCCGTAAACCGAGGATAATGCGACTTATGGCGCGATCGGGTTCTTCACCCGGAGCTGTTGGGAATACAATCCGATCGAGAATAGCCGGGGGCCGAGAAGATAGCACCACAGCCGTCTTTGTCCCACCGATATCTATACCAGCCAGAAGCGTTTCAGGCATTCTGTTCCACACGTCAGATATCCGAGCTCAAACAGAACGTCTTGTTTGTACGCGCCCCGTCAGGAGGGGATATCGTTCTCCGGAAAAGATTATGATGCACAGTTCCTGATTGTCAAGAGTAGAATGATGAGCGATCGACTGCCATTTCTGTTACATCACGCCTTTACCGACCATGTGGTTCAACCTTTCATGGTTAAGGACACGATATCCGGTTGGTAGATAAACGCGGGCGACCGAGTTTGAGATCGGCAGTGAGAGCGGCAATCGCGTGGGCTGCAGCCCGCAAGATTTCCCCCTTCCTTCAACGATCTCGCCGCCCGGCCGCTGCAAGCCCATTGGTCCGATAACCAGGAAAGGAAGGTTACAGGTCCGCATTAGGCACGCCACTTGTCCGAGCTGTGGACCTTGGAGTCGTTCCCCTTTCGAGCAGAAGTCGAGCGTGTCGCGCCGTCAGATATGTGAACTCGCCGCGCTGTTCCCAAGGCCATCAAGGCGTGAAGAGTTTATCTTGGCGAATATCTTCGCAAAGGATTGGTATTTTTTTCTGGATACTGTTATCCAGAGGCTGGCGTGGGTTTTCCCAGACATCCGTCTTCGCCCACCCCACCTGTAAGTGCCTGATTTTACGCTTGATCCATGGAAGAGAAGAAAATTGAAGAAAATTCTTCTGTTTTTTTCTTGACAAATATCCTCGAAAAGGATTAGACAATTGGCTGGATAATGTTATCCAGAGGCTAGCGTGGATTTCTCGAGACGTCCGTCTTCGCCCGCCTCACCTGTAAGCGCCTGATTTGAGGCCGAAACTATTGAAGGGGAGGAAGTGAAATATGATCTCACATTCGGGAGTCAGAACGGTTTCAGTGTTGGTCTCTGTGATGTTGACCGGGCTAATTTTAGCAGCACTAGCCACGTCGGCTCGAGCGCAGACCTCTTTCGGAGCGTTGGTTGGCACAGTGACTGACAATTCTGGAGCTGTCATTCCCGGCGCCGACGTGACGGTCATTAATACCGCGACGGGCGTCGCTCGTCGGATGGAGACAGATCGGTTGGGTGATTATCGCGCCGTGTCTCTCGTGCCTGGTCCTTACAAGGTTTCTGCTGCGCATACGGGGTTTGCAGTCGCCCAATCCGATACTGTTAGCGTGGTCGTCGGTGCAACTATAACTGTAGACCTGATCATGCCGGTTGGAAGCTCGACGCAGACGGTGCAGGTTGTGGCAGAGACCCCTTTACTCGACACCGAAGATAGCACATTAGGGACTTTGGTCAATCGCGCTGACATAGCGAACTTGCCTTTGGACGGAAGAGCGTACACGGACTTGATCCAACTGATGCCCGGCAGCTTTGCCACGGGCTCTGCTGGGCCTCCGGGACATACGTACAGCCTAAACGGCGTTACCAACGAAGGAACTATCTACGATTTAGATGGAATATATACTAATGAACAGAGTGACAACAAGTATTCGCTCCAACCTTCCCCCGATGCCCTCGAAGAGTTTAGCGCCCAAACTAACATTACGTCGGCAAGGTACGGTGGCGGCGAAGGTGGCGTGGTCAATGTGGTGACAAAAAGTGGCACGAACCAACTCCACGGAGCAGGGTGGGAGTTTGTGCGTAACACCGATTTCAATGCCAATAATTACTTCGCAAATTACGCGAATAACCCCAGGCCTCCATACCACCAAAATCAATACGGCTTCGTGCTTGACGGCCCTGTGATGATTCCGGGCCACTATGACGGCCGCGACAAGACGTTCTGGATGTTCAATTGGGAGGACTATAAGGAACGGCAAGGAGCGGTAGCCTTCGCGACCGTACCGACACAAGCGGAATTGGGAGGGGATTTTCGAGGTTTGAACCCTATCTACAACCCGTATTTGACTGTGCAAACCGGCGTGAACGCTCAAGGTCAGCCTGTTTACAGTGCAACTCAGTTCAGTTGCAATGGCCAGCTAAACGTTATCTGTCCGAACCTGATCAGTCCCGCTGCGCAGGCTTATGCGGCTGCGCTCGTTCCTTCGGTCACTAAGGGCGGAGCCAATAATTATGAGAATACTCAAGAAGGGTCTATCAACATGTACCAGTTGACGGCGCGGGTGGACCAGAATATTGGCTCCAAGCTCAATGCGTTTGCCCGCTATTCCCGTGAAACTAGCGCTGAGCTATATGCGAGTTCGATGCCTTCTCAAGATTTTACTCAACAGTTCATGACCGACAGCCCAGAGGTGAGTCTTACTTACACCGCGAATCCCACGACGGTACTCGATTTTAAGCTGGGCGTTCATCGCAACCTTCAACCAGGCGGAAACCTCGCGAGCAGCGGGCCCGCCGCCGCTGCCTTCCTGACGAAATACCCGGCGCAAGGCATCGCGGAACGGGGCGCTCTTCCGCTTTTCTATGAGGACAATTGGAGCGGATACACATTCACCAATTCGCTGGCCGCTCACCAGACCGTTACCGTTTGGAATCCGATCGTAAACCTGACCAAATCAGTGGGACGCCATTCGATGGATATAGGATATACCATGTGGCGCAATCAAGATAACAATGACGTAATTACCATCGCGAACTTTAGTTTTGACAATGTGCCCACGTCAGATCCAAACAACGTTGCACGTACGGGAGACTCAATAGCGTCTTTTCTGTTAGGGCTGCCGACTGCTGGGACGCGAGAGGACGGCAACACGGAAGCTAACTACCGGTGGACCAATTACGCAGGTTACTTTCAAGACGCCATTAAGGTAGCGCGTAAGTTAACGATAAATGCTGGGTTGCGATATGAATACAACGAGTGGCCCAGTAATCCGCATGGCTATTTAGGTTGGTTTGACCCCGATTCGCTAGAATATGTCTGGGCGGGACCTAATCCTGCTACCGGGCAGGGGCCTAACGCGGAGTGGTCATCGTTGATCAAACCGTACGCCCTCGGATGGGCACCGAGGTTGGGTTTGGCTTATCTAGTTAATCATAACACCACGTTTTCCAGCGGCTTCGGAGTATTTCATGGCGGCAGTTTACTCAACATGACCCAAAATGAGAGGGGGCAGTGGCCGTATGCAATCTCTCAAGGCTTTTCGGGAACAAACGTTATTACTCCGAATGATCCTCTGGCGACATATTTCCCCGCTTATACAAGTATCCAGCTTGGGACCCCTCCCACCGCCTTACAGGTCACAGGCCACAACCAATCATTCCCATATACCATGGAGTGGAATGCCGATGTTCAGCACGAATTCGCTGCGAACATGCTTTTGGATGTTAACTATGTCGGGAACCATGCCAAACGTTTGCCCATGTACTTTATTGGTAATGCTCCTGAGCCCGGACCGGGTACCATCGGCTCGCCACAGCATCCTCGGCCGATCAACAACATTCCAGGAGTAGGACCGCTTATCCAACAGGGGGATTACGGAGACTCCAACTATGAAGCGTTGCAGGTCAAGTTTCAAAAGCGTCTGTCGAGTGGACTTGACTTGTTAGCCTACTATGTCTATGCAAATCAGTGGGATCTTGAGGGCTCTGCGTGGAATGATTCAGGGAGTGGTACAAGCTTCGCGCAAAGTTCAGCACCGCAAGATCCCGACAACTGGCGCGCTGACTGGGGACACGGAACTTATGATGTTCGCCACTCGTTTAAGGCGGCCTACGTTTATCAATTGCCATTTGGGAGCGGACAACGTTGGCTCGGAAATTCCAAGAGCGTCATCGACGCGATTGTAGGCGGCTGGAATGTCAGCGGGATTACGACTTACCGCACCGGCGCCCCCGTAAACATTGTGCTTGCGTTTGACAATGCAAACACGGGGACAACTCAGCGTCCGAATTACATTCCGGGCTTCCCAGCGAGGGTTATTTCTCCTACCGATAAAACCCACGGCTGGCTCAATCCAGCTTCTTACGCGGTCCCATCTCAGTACACCTTCGGAAACCTACCGCGTAACTTCGCAAGAGCTCCGGGGTTGGAGAACTGGGACTTCAGCGCCTACAAAAATTTTACTATACGCGAGGGTGGACGATATCTGCAATTCCGGGCGGATTCCTTTAATCTGCTCAACCATACAAACTTTAACGCTCCTGGTAATGTTCTTGGAACATCTAACTTCGGTGTTATTTCCGGTGCTGCAGATCCGCGATTTGTACAGCTGGCGCTGAAGTTTGTTTTCTAACACCTGAATCCGCCGTGAAGGCTGGAGATCTGGGTGCTGACGTAGGCGCCCATTCTGTTTGCTGCTCGGCTCCGGCCCGTGGCCGCGACCAGGTGGGGAACGAAACGCTACCTGCAGATGAACAGGCTGGTCGAAGTCCAGGCCATCGCATAAGCCACTTCGCTTCTGGCCACATTGGGGGCCAGAAGCGAATCCAACTCAACTCAACAACCTTCCTGAGTCAGATGGAAGACCGAAAGTGCGAAAAACTCTGGACACTACCTGGCTGCTGAGACACTCGCGATTTCTGTATCTAAACAAGTTGCCTTCCGCCTTCGCGACGGTGTCGGCGCCAGGACTCTATTCTTCCGTGGTTCAATACCTGGCCTGTGATCTCCCCTACCGACGCTGCGCCGTCAACTTCAAGGATGCCGGCGCACGGCTCGGGGCCGGTGTGGCTCGCTTTTCCTTCACCGCGTCGGACTCTCACCGACTACTCCCTGCCAGACTTCCGGCGCACTGCGAAAAGCTCGGGACACTACCACGGATCAACTCCGAAAAAGGGAATGGAGACTTGATTGTCATTGAAGGCCGGGTTCTATCGGACGGCAGACCCATGCAGTTCGGTGAGCTTTTGCTCAAGGAGCCTGTAGAGGCGCGGATGGTCTACGTGGAACGACTTTAATTTGTCCTTTCGTTTCGTAGTTGACAAACTGTCCCTTGCCAACTTGGATTCGAGTTCAGCAAGAAAGTTCCCCGGCGCTTCGACGGAGCGACGGGCGCGCACATTCCCACTTGTTCTTGGCGGTCCATGATTGCTTTGTTGACTCTAGGGCTCCGCAGTTTGCGCTGCTCGGCCTGCAGAGAGGCCTACAGGGTGAGGTAAAGAGTGCGCCTCGCATTGCGGAAGTGAGGAGAGGCAGACCCTAGTCTCTCGCCTAACTTCTGAGGAACGCCAACAGATTCTTGCCGCTGATGCGCAGCTTCTTCTTGCCCCACCTGTATCGCCGTGTCGGTCGGGACTTCCTAGCATTTCCTAGCAGTTTTCCTGAAATCGAAGGACTCAGAATTGCCATCGACAATGGAAAAACTGCGACTGTCTCAGAAAACCCGCCGTTTTCACTTGCTTTTTGGAGGGTTCACTTTTTACAGTGTTATTGGAAAAACGTCAGGCACTTCGAAGGCGCGTCCCTTCTTCGGCACCAAAAGCACTGCTAAATCTCTGTAGGGCAAAGAGTTCGTAAACGGTGGGACGGCCTTCCTCCGAGCCGTTCCAATGGTGCCTTGAGCGCGACCTAAGCGTCGAATTCGCGCAACGATTCCCGAAGGGGAGCGAGTTTCGGATCGTTGGTGGTCGAACTTTCCCCGACGTCGAACGGCTTGTCCAGAAGCTGATCGCAGTATGTCCGACCTTCCTCTACGGGGGAACAATGAATCCGCCATCTTACGATGGCGGTCAGCTCATGCTCGAAGTTGAACATCAGATGAGCCGGGTCGTCGCGAGATGCCTTTGCAAGATCGCTTTCAACTATATGGCGCTAACATGCGGAGAGACGTTTGCGATTTCAAGGGAGTTTAACGATATGCGCGAGTTTATTCGCAACGACATTGGAGCTGAGACAGGCCGTGTATTCGTAAAGCAAAAGCCGATCATCGCTCAGGAGATAATCACCGGAGAGCGCGGAACCGACGGGCATGTGTTGACGGTAGAAGGACGGCCATGGGATCGGACACTTGAGGTACAGCTCGCGTTATTCAACAGCATTTCGTACAAGATTCCGATAACCAGGGAATACATCGGCCATCACTACGTCAGGGGGCATCACTTTAGTCTTGAGACGCGAGAAGTGTCAGAACTACAGGTGATGATCGCGGGGCCGGATTTCGATCCAAGCAAAATCACTTGGTAGGTTTTATCGCTATATGCCTATTCCGACACTTGCGTGGTCCGATCCGATCAAATTGATTTCCTACCGGCAATGCCCGAAGGGACTTGGCCTCTATGCCATCGGTGAGCCCAGAAATCCTGCAATTCGCCGATGTCGGACTTACGACGTCACAACCTTATTGTGTCGTTGTCCTTGGCGAAGCATCCTGCAGGTGCGTACGCCCGATCTTGACGACGTCTTCAAACTGCTTTGCTTTCGCCGCGACCGCACCGTGGAGATGCTGCACCGCTGGAATCAGTTGCTCCTTCACCGCGGTTGCGGCGGCAATATACATTGCTGTCGGGAAAGTGTCGTTCGACGACTGAGACATGTTCACGCGCCCACACCCTTGTTATTCAGGAAGTGTCGCCGTTGTTCCTGAGGTGGCAGGGGCTTCAGATCGCAGTCGGGAATTCTGTCGAGAGCTCGAAGTAACGACCGCACAATACACCGCATGAAAGCTTACTGTGCAGTTGGTCGTTTTAAAGCGGATGTTTGAGAGGATGCTGTGGCGACAAACGTGCCGATCTCGGCAGACTTGGACACTTAGCCGCCCGCTCGTTCCCAATCAGTTGCAAGATCCGCTGCAAATGATGCGGCAGCACTCTCATTCGCCCATCTCTCAGCGCATTGAATACGGCGCCCGCCAGCGTTCCTGCATCGAGCTTTCTTCGCACCTCTGCGTGCATCAGGATGTCGACAGTCGAGCCAACAGAAAGACGCGGAAAGCGATCGGCACAGATGCGGGTCGCTTTTCGTTCGTCGATCAGGACGGTGCCTGAATGCTCCACTGCGAATGCGATAGTCGCTGCTTCTCCGTCATCAAGCGTGTTCAGCGCAGTACCGATAGTGAGCTCACTAAAATGCCGTGTCGCCGGATCGCCTAGAGCGACAATCTCGACCAGTCCTGCGGAAACGAGTTCATTCAGATGGGCGGAGTTGTTCCGTCCTGGCCTGCGTCCCATGTCGAGCTCGGCAGGCACGACATCGACGACGACCAGCCCTGTCGGCAATGCGCCAAGAATCTTGTCAGCACAACCGGTTGCGATGAGGTTGATGATGACGCTGGTGTCGGCCACGAGCGGGTCGGAAAGGTCAGTCAGGAAGGTTTGTGACCCCATTTGTCTCACTCCCTTCAAGATCCTGACTGCCGAGAACCTCACGTAACTCGACACGATCAAGATGCAGCAGACGTGCAAGCTGTCCTTCGCTTAACAACCCTTGCCGATATACTTCGGATGCGAGCAGATTGAGACGCAGGGAGGTAGGGCGATCTGCATCTGCTTTGTAGGCATCGGGAACCGACAAGTCCCCAAGGACCTGACGCGCCTGTTCGTCCGTGATCCCGCTGTTGGCCTGAAACCAATCCCAGGTTCCCACCTTGACCGAACCCAGTTCTTCGAGCCGGCGCACCATCGCTTCTCTGGAAACACCGAAGAAATGCGCCAGGACAATGACGTGCCGGCGGGTCAAACGGTCCGATCCTGCGGTTACTTCCTGGAACTTTTGCAGGACTGACCGCGCCGGAGTCAGGAACGCCCGCGCGAAGGCATTGGCATAGCGCTCCTCACGTGAACTCTCGGCTTCTTCGTTATGAAGAACCTCTGGTTCACGCCGTGTCGAGATGAAATGTCCGGTCTCATGCCCTGCGCTCTGGGTCCGCCGCTCGCGGGGATGATTGGCATTCAGCAACATACATGGCCCCAAGACATCGTCGTACGCAAACACTCCTGAGATTCGCCCGTCGAATCTTCGCACGAAAACCCGAACCCCAAGCTCCATCTCGAGCAGAGTCACGATATCCGATACCGGACCAATCCCCAATCCGAGCCGCTGACGCAATTCTGTCGCGTCTTGCTCGGCTTGCGATCGTACATCGCCCGGCAAAAGAGGCCTCTCGGGAGGATAGTTCCGGACACGCCTAACGCCGAGCAGGTTCTCGAGCTCGACTTCTGCCTTGGCCAGCCCAGCCATCAACGCCGCGGCATTGGCAGCGGCATCGTCGCTTCCGACAACCTTCCGGAACCGAGGCGCGAGATCAACATGAACCGATTCCTGGCGCAACAGGGCGTTGACGGAGGTGCCGTAAAGTTTCGCAAGCTGTCTTAGTTCGTTCATCCGGGCGCGACGCTCGCCCTGCTCGATGGCAACGATGGTTGTTCTGGCGACGCCGATGGCGCCAGCAGCACTGGCCTGCGTCATCTTCGCACTCTCGCGGGCGATCCGCAGCCGTTCACCGGCATCGGCCGGCACAGTGGGTTCAAATGATGTCATGATCTCCCGCTCAAAGCCCATTCGTTGACAAAGGAATTCGGTCCAAGCGACAACACGAAGTTCTTCCATTCGCAGCTGTGCTGGTACAAGAGACGGTCCAGCTTCGCCCGTGTGTCGGCTTCGCTAAGACCTAACGCTCCGCTCAATTGAAACGCGCGCAGGCTCAACATGCGCTCATTTCCGGGTGAATCCCGTAATGCGGCCAGATGATCGAGGTGCAGAGTTCCGGCGATTCCGTAGTCGCGTAGCCCATCTGTGATTTTCCTCGAAGGGAAGGATGCTGCCGCTCCAGCCGCAAATGTAGGCGCTGAGAGGTCTTCCCAGACATAGGTTTCCCTTGGCTCAGACAGGCCTGCAGCATGGACACTCAGTCGTCTGAGCATGCAGGCCGCGCAGATCCCGCACTGGCGCTTCTTGTGATCAACGCTGACTTGCCGGCTTTGTTGCCAGCACGACCATGTATGGGACCAGGACGAGCCGCCGCCACACTCTTCGACGAACTGCCTCAGAGTCTCCGCCTTGGTGTACCAAAGCCGTGGAAAGCAGAAGTGAACGCGACGGCCTAAAAGCGCATACAGAAATCTCTCCATTCGATCAGTGAACAGAGGATGGCTGCGGTAGTCCTCATAGGCCTGCCCCACCGGAACCAGGGTCGGACCCAGTGCGCCCTGGCCGCTCTCCGGTACGATGACCCGACTCGTTTCAGCGAGGTACGCCGCCAGGGCACTGATCAGCGCGAATTTGAAGCCGCGGGAACGTGCCGAGGATTCGACAAATGGATGCTGTCCCGGAAGAACGCGATACGGCACGGAAGTAAATGCCTCCCGTCGGCGAGAGAGGCCCTCGCGTACTTGCAATTCCGACCCGAGACGAACTCGAACCAGCTTGTCGCCCAACTCGCCCGCCAATATTCCTCCAACAGCACGGGAATCCAGGCCATTGCTGAATGGCATGACCGCGTCAACTCCGGGCTGAAGAGAGAGCATTCCCTGTTGCGGCTGGCTCACTTCCTTCCGGCGTTCACCGAAATCGATGCTCCACCGGTCACCGGTTAGGAAATTGAGCGAATCGTGGAGAGCATTAGCGACCGGCTTCGCTTTCCATCTGTCCGGATCATGAACGGGAATACGCAGTTCGATCTCTCGTAGCCAGCTGTAGGCCGGGCGGCGCCGCGTTCGGTCGCCGAACTCAACCGCTGCGGCGACCAGCAGTGCGTCGTAGGCAACTGGTTCCCATCGAGCGAAGAAGTACGACTCGAGGCTGGCCGTGGAGAACTCAACGTTGTTCCCAATCCGGCAATGGAGCGATCCTCTGCGCGGGCGTACACCCGGCTCGACGACATCGATCGTCAAACAAGCCGCGGCAGAGAGTGGCTCTTTAGCTGTTGTCGTCATATCTTGACCCCGTCGTCGAGTCCCTGTTGCCGAAGTGTGGAGCGGGCCGTTGAAGGCGTCTCGAGCTTAAGGATCTCTCGCGCCAGCGCTTCAATTGGAGACCCCAAGATCGACCGCGCCATACGCTCACGCATGTTTTGCGCCCGGGTCGCGGTTGACTTGCGGTGATAGTGCTCCTCCACCTGCCGGGAGCGTCGCTCGGCGCGATCCGCAAGGGCGTCGGCCATCGCCCTTGCGAGGACATTGAAGTCCGCCACTCCTTCCGGGGAAAGCTGAATCAAGTTGTCGAGCAGGCTGTTGCCAATTCCGCATCCCGCATCCGCCCGGAGAGTTTCAAATTGCGGTCGCAGGTCACTCTTGAAGAGAGAGGCATCCTGATCCCGAATTAGGCCCCGCACACCCTCGATCAGCTCTGGGCTCATCTCGGACCGGCAGTCATGTTCAAGGGCCGGGACCAGCGCTTTGCTGATTTCTCCGGATTCGAATGCGCGATTGTCGGCACGCTCCGCTACTCTCTTCCACGCCGGTGGCATCGGCAAACTTTTATGGGGCCCATCGCTCACCGGGACCTCTCAATGTCAAAACTATATATTCGAAAGTCTGACAATGTCAAGATATTCATTGCGGGCCGTGTTCTCGACGGTCGAAATCATGTCTCCGTAGAAAGGGTCCAGTGCCGGCATAAGGTTCCTATTTGCAACGGTGCGACGACGCTTGGGCCGGCCAGCGCCCCCGCAGTGAGCGCCTCGAAGGTGCTTCCCTTAAACCCGACTGGAAAGCCGACTCCCGGGATCCTTACCGGGTCACCGCCATTCGCTTTTATTTGGGGTGTCATGGGAGCATCGAAATAGTGAGAGTCGGCTGCACATGTGTAAGAATCTGCCAGGATTTGGAGATCTCTCCGGTTGGGGCTTTTCGCGCTGCATCCGTTCCCGATTACGGTACTTTCCAACCTCGGTTCGCAGGGCATGAGCGTCCGTCTTTTGAGCAGACTGCCACAAGCCTTCGCATGGAATTTCGACCAGGAGTATCGCTCTTGCTAGATCCTGGGAGGATGGGGTGGAAAATTTGTCAGAAAATTGTTACATTTCTCTGACATGGATGTAGACTAGGGTTGTCAGAAGATTGCTACATTTCTCTGACAAGAGGAATCCATGTCCACCCCGACCGACAGCGTACAGGCCGCCATCCTTCGCCGTATCCAAACCGAGGCCCAGCCACGCGTTTGGGGGCCGCACGATTTTGCCGATCTGGGATCGCGGGACGCAGTCGATCAGGCACTGCATCGCCTCATGGCCGCCAAAAGTATCAGACGCATCGCTCATGGGCTTTACGACACCCCCACCCTCAATCGGCTAACCGGCAAGCTCACCTATCCCGATCCGCGCAATGTGATTGACGCTCTGGCTCGCAAAGGCAACGTCCGCATCGTCGTCGACGGCATCACCGCCGCCAATGACCTTGGTTTGACCAACGCCGTCCCGGCGCGAATCACCGTACTCACCGACGGGCGCATGCGGCCTATACGACTGGGCAACCTGACCATTGATTTCCAATATGCCGCACCCAGCCGCCTCTACTGGGCGGGCCGTCCTGCCATGCGCTACGTCCAGGCGCTTCACTGGGTGCGGGACATGCTCCCTTCCGACGACGGAAGCCTTCGCAATCGTCTGGTGAAGATTCTGAAGGACCCGGATCACGGACAGGACATCCAGAAGGATTTGCGCGACGGCTTCCACGCCCTCCCAGACTGGATCCGCGTAATCGCGCGCAACCTCCTCAACAAGGCCAACCCAGCCGGCCGAGCTAGGCCTGTGCGAGCGAAAACTCGCGTCATCAGACGGGTTCCCAAGCAGGCATATCATAAGGAGCAAGAGGCCTCGCCATCCAAGTGATCGAAGGTTTTCAAACTGTGCTCGCCGCCAGCGACCGGGACCGTCGTGACCTGTTCGTCGGCGTCGGCACGCGGCTCGGCACCCCGGAGCAGAACATAGAAAAGGACTTCTGGGTTTGCTGGACACTCGATGTTCTCTTTCACCAACTCGAGCCCGGCGGCCCGCGCCTCCTCTTCAAAGGCGGGACATCGCTCTCCAAGGGCTATCGCTTGATTCAGCGATTCTCCGAAGACATCGATATCACTGTCTTTCGGGAAGACATCCACCAGCCGGCCACCGTCGAAGAGCTGGAACAACTAAGCCGCAAGAAACGCGAGGCCCGCCTAGACGACATCAAGACAGCCTGCCAAGCCTACGTCAACGGTACTCTGCGGGAGCAGATCGGAGCCCTTCTCCGCCAAACGCTCGAAATCGCCCACCTGCCGACGAATCGTGCACGTCTAGAAGCCGACCCGGAGGATCCGGACGGGCAGAGCCTGCTGCTCTGGTATCCGCCGGTCACGACGGAAGGCGATGGCTATAACCGGCAGGCCGTCAAAATCGAGTGCGGAGCCAAATCCGCGCTCGACCCTCATTCTCCCATTACCCTCAGGCCCTACATCGCGGACGATCTGCCCGCCCTCGCTCTCGAGGTCGGAGATGTAACGACTGTCGACCCTAGCCGCACCTTCTGGGACAAGGTCGTCATCCTACACGGCTTGTGCCAATGGTGGAATCGGCGCGGCCAATTGAAGGGCGGCGGACAACGCGTTTCCCGGCATTACTACGACGTGTACCGGCTCTTAGGCTCCGTTATCGGCCAGAACGCTGCCGACGACAGAAGAATGAGCGAGGACTGCGTACGGCACGCCCTGATGTTCTTCAACAGGCCTGACTTCGATCTGGCCTCTGCCGCTCCTGGCACATTCACCCTGGTTCCCAACGAGGGAATGCTTGCCAGCCTGCGGCAGGACTACCGGGCCATGTCCGGGATGATCTTCGGTCCTATTCCGGAGCTCGAAGAGGTTATTCAGTCAGTCGCTGAACTAGAGCAGCGGCTCAACGCCAGAGACTGAGTCCTTCCCTGACCGCCTGGAAATTGGCATCTCGTTCTGTGCGACCCTGTCGAGCCGTTCAGCAGAGAACGCGGATTTCAACCAGGCCTGGTTCATAATCCGACACCACTGTGTGACTATCGAGGTCGACCTTGCGTGAATATCGTTTCTAACCAAGAAAGGCGCTGTTAGGTGGTCGGGCCGTTGGCGCATTCCTGAATTACCATGGTTCTGACGACCGTGACTGTGAACCTCCGGTCGATCAAACATTCGCAAGGGAAGATACCGATTGACAAATCCTGCCTGGAAATCGATTGCTGACGCTGCACCTACGCTGTCCGATCTGAAGAAGTTGTCGTTAGAACGCCAGATCATGCTGCTGCTTGCGCAACTCAACCATGTTTACTCTTATACAGCTTCTGCGGGGGGCCTAAACCGCGGCAACCTGAAGAACACACCGAGTGACATCGCTGGCGGGTACGCACGAGCAGAGTATAGGCCAGTGGTCGACTACCTCCTCGGTCGACCATGGGCGGAATTGATCCATCGCGGATATCTTATTGAGGACGGTCCGGACTTTTATCGCATATCGGACGAGGGCAAAGCGGCTCTAAACAGCACAACATTTCCTCCAATAAGCAGGTCCGCCCTGGGAGCAGTGACGTTATTACACCCTGATTTGGCGGAAGCCGAACGCGATTTCTGTGAAGGGAGATTCGAAGATGCTGTCCGGGATGCGTTTCGGATCTACGAAAATCGGCTCAACGCAATCCGGGATGCTTCCACCGATACCTCGCTTCATGGAAAGAGCGGCACGACTCTTCCTCATGCTCTTGTAAAATCGGCGACATTTCGATTTCCATTTCCTGGCCTTGCCGCGAATGACCCACGCGGACTTGAAGCCTATAAAGAATCTCTAAGAAGCATCCTGTCGGGTGCGCTCGGCTTTGTCAGAAACGCCTACGATCACGAACCATACAACCTTCCCAAACTCGACGAACGCTCCGCTTTGGAACTGCTATTCTTCGCAAGCTATCTGTTGCGCCTGATCGATCCATCGAAATAGGGTTGGCGTGCTGGGTGTCGTGGCGCTCGGATTGACCGCCAGTCTCCAGTCCTGGGCCGGCCTGTTTTCTCATCTTTTCCCTCTGTGTCTAAGGTTATGTGGTGTCGAGCTACCGCTGATATTTACCGCCCAATGCAGTATTAGTGGATGTGACTAGCCGTGAACAAACTATTCTTCGATACAAAGAGTATCGACGTGCGACGAAACTATATCTTGATATGCTGATACCGGCAGATCAAGAGTTTCTTCGTGAGGTGGGAATCGCCACCGATAAAATTCATCACACTCAGGCAGCGTTAGCTGGAAGGGGTGAGAGCCATGTAGAGCGAAGCGCCGATACGGGTCCGGTGACAGCGGAGGGGTTTCAAAGCCATTCCTTAGCGCACAAATGGCACGTAGTACCGAAAGGACCAAGCATTATGCAACTTTATGTTTTATCCGATGATAACGGAACGATCTATTGCGTCACTGATGACGCCTCCGCCGCCGACAAGTGGGCGAACCTCAAAGACCCGAGCTTGCTGGGCGCGGAGATCGAACTAAACGATTTCACCCTTTTCAACCAGGTTGTCGAACAGCTTGAAGTCCCCGAATAGAAACATCCCCACAAACGTCCCCACACGACCCCTGATTTTGGCTACTTTAGACTACCTTTAGCCTACCTCAAGTGCCTCATTCTACAGGTAAGCCACGCTTTGGAAGGCTGTGACTCTACCACTGAGTTACTCCCGCCCAAATCAGTCGTCAGAGATCCGAGCTCAGAGATCAGTTCGTCGTTGCCGGGGGAAGCCGATTCGTCTTCCCGGCCACAGCCCCATCTGATCTCTGATCCCTGTTCTCTGATCTCTGTATCTCTGGAGCTGATGACCAGGATTGAACTGGTGACCTCTCCCTTACCAAGGGAGTGCTCTACCAACTGAGCTACATCAGCCCGCTAAACCCAAGCTGCCAGCTTCTAGCCTCTAGCTTCTAGCCTCATCTTGCCGGTATGAGCCTCGGCGGCTCGGACCCGCAACTTCAAGCTAGAAGCTAGTAGCTAGAGGCTAGTAGCTAGTTCTTCTCTCCCGCCCTGCGAATCTTCTCCGCATGACGGGCTAAAACTGTTCTCAACGCCAGCCCGCCAATCACAATCAGCGGAACCAGCTTCAACTCCACTGGCTCGCCAAAGACGAGCACCGAACCATCGCCCATCGTCAGCCAAACCAGCACTGCCAAGACCGCGAACATTCCCAGCGCCGCCCAGAACTTCCGGTCCAAATCCCTGTCGGCACTCTTCACTGTTCTCTGACCACCGACTTCGTCTTTCCTTGGTCCCTCGGTCCCTTGTTCCCTGCTTTTCTGGTGCACAGGGGAGGATTCGAACCTCCGTAGCTCGCAAGGAGCGGCAGATTTACAGTCTGCTGCCATTAACCGCTCGGCCACCTGTGCCCAACTCAACTTCCAGGTTGCCCCATCCTTTTTCGGGCGCCGCAGCGGCCGCAAAAGGATGGGAAACCAAACCACCCACCCTGAATCTCAACCCCGCTCATCCATCTTCCGCGCACGCCGCAACCTCCGGACAACTCCGGAACTTCTCGACCCTTCGCCTGAAGTGGATTCTCTGCGGAGTTGAGGCCCGGCGTTCCAAATTTCCTGTTCGCCGGTCAACTCTTGCCGCTTTCGTCTCCCGTTCCGGCTTCCGTCTTGTGGAGCTGGCGAAGGGATTTGAACCCCCGACCCTCTGATTACAAATCAGATGCTCTACCAGCTGAGCTACGCCAGCTCTTTACCCACCCGGAAACCCTCCCGGAGGCCGACTTGTCCGCGGACACACTCCAGCTTTCCGCGTACACGGCACAGGAATCAAGGTTAGCACACCGCCGCACCCCGAGCAAACGGCGAAAAAGCCCAAAACTGCCGCTCCGAACCGATCCGCCGCCTCCTGTCCCGATCGTGCTGCTCAAGATCCGCGACTGCCCCATCTCCTCGCGTTTTCTCGAGCGCCGGCTCCCCCTCCCTTGACCTCCCGCAAGCAAAGATTTTGTTTCCCTCTCCGATTTGCCTTGACAGAGGCGGCGCGAGGATTCGACGCTTCCTGCAGGCCCCCATCTTCAACTTCTGAGGTCGTCCAATGAACCTTAAGAAATCCGCCCGTCTGCTGGCGGCACCGCTGGCTTTTGCTGCTGCCCTGGCCGTGTTGCCCGCCAATGCCCAAACCGCTCCCACGCGCAAACCTCGTGTCGCAGTGCTCGATTTCGACTACGCTACGGTGCAAAGCTACTCCTCTGCCATGTTCGGTACGGATGTCGACGTGGGCAAGGGCATCACCGATCTGCTCATCACCAACCTGGTCAAGGACGGCACCTTCTCCGTCTACGAGCGCCAGGCCCTCGATAAGCTCATGGCCGAGCAGAACTTCTCCAATTCAAATCGCGCCGATCCCGCCACCGCCGCGCGCCTGGGCAAGCTGGCCGGCGTTGATGCCATCATCATCGGCGCCATCACCGAGTTCGGCAACGAGACCAAGAACCAGAACGTGGGCGGCGGAGGCGGCGGCTGGCATGGCTTCGGCGTGGGCGGCATCGGCCACTCCAACTCCAAGGCCAACGTGGTCATCAATCTCCGCGTGGTCAACGTCGACACCGGCGAAATCCTGGCCGTGGCCGAGGGCACGGGCCAGTCCAGCCGCTCTTCCACCTCGCTTCTGGGCGGCGCCGGCAACTGGCACGGCTTTGGCAGCGGAAACGTAGACTTCGGTTCCAGCAACTTCCAGAACACCATCATCGGCGAGGCCACCAAGGCCGCCGTCGATCAGCTTTCCGCCAACCTCATCGCCGATGCCTCCAAGGTCACCGTCCGCACCATCAAGGTCGATGGTCTTGTCGCCGCGGTCGATGGCGGCCAGATCATCCTCAACGTGGGCGCCAAAGCCGGCGTCAAGGTAGGCGATCAGCTTCAAGTCCTCCGCGTCACCAGGGAAATCAAGGACCCCTCGACCGGCGCAGTCATTCGCCGCCTCACCACCACCATCGGCGTGATCCGCGCTACCGACGTGGACGATGCCTCATCGGTCTGCGTTCCTGTCTCCGGCTCCGGTTTCCAGGAAGGCGATCGCGTCTCCTCAGAAACCCAGTAGCAGCAGCCACCACCATCCCACGCCCGCCGCTCTGCTAAGTGCGGCGGGCGTTCTCTTGCGTGCCTTTGTGTCGCGCATCCGCACACCATTACCCGAAAGTTCTCTTGCGGAAACACCGCGCCACAGTGGATGATTTCCTTGGTGCTCCGCATCGTGTCTACCGGCTGAGATTCACTACGAGAGGCTTCCATGCGCAAGGCAGTTTTTGCGGTTCTGTTCCTGGCCCTTTGCCCACTCCTCATCGCCCAGCAGGCGCTGAACAACGACTCAGTCACCAAGATGGTCAAGGCTGGGCTCGCTGACGACGTCATCGTCGCCACCATCAACGCCTCGCCAGGCGACTACGACACCTCGCCGGATGGCCTCATCGCGCTCAAGCAAGCCGGCGTCAGCGACAAAGTCATCGCGGCCATCGTCGCCAAGGAACCGTCCGCGGCTCCCGCCGCACCCGGCGCCTCCGCGCCTTCCACTCCCGATTCGTCCGCACCCTCGGCCCCGCTCCCTCCCGGTGTCGAGAACATCGGCGCTTATTTGAAAGACAGCGGCGGCAACTGGCAGCCGCTTCCCTCCGAGGTCGTCATCTTTCAATCGGGTGGCCTGGTCAAGCACGTCGCCTCTGCCGGTCTCGTGAAAGAAGATCTGAACGGCCTCATCGGAGGCATGCGCAGCAGGCTCGTCGTCAGCACTCCCGCCACCTTCATCCTTCACGTGCCGCAGGGCCGCACCGCCAACGACTACGAGCTCGTTCGCCTGCACGTGGTCGGCAACAACCGCCAGTTCCAATCCGTCGTCGGCGGCCTTATTCATGAATCTTCCGGCTCGCTTCGCGACGAGATCGATTTCACCAGCAAGCAAATCGGTCCGTCCGCCTACCAGATCGTCCTCGGCTCGGAGATTGGCGAGGGCGAGTTCGGTTTCCTCGAGCCGCAGGACACCGCGTCGTCAAAAACCCCTCCCAGCGCTGGCAAAATCCTCACCTTCGCCATCGTCAACTAGGCCGTTTCGAAACGCCCCGAAGCAGCCTGAGCGGCGATCTTCGATCCTGCAGCTGCGCAGAACGAACGGCCGCCCGCAAGTACGGGGCAGGCGTTCCTGTGCGTGCTTCTCCGTGTCTCCAGCACCCACGTCATCACAAAAGTTCCCTTGCGGAAACCGGCATTTGGGCGGATGATTCTGTTGCATTCCCGAAACAGATTTTCTCGTTCGAAAACCTAAGGAGAAGCTTCATGCGCAAAAGCCTTCTTGCAGTTCTCTTCCTGGCCACCTGCTCACTCCTTGCCGCCCAGCAGGCGATGAACAACGATTCCGTCATCAAGCTGGTCAAAGCCGGCCTCTCTGACGATCTCATCGTCAGCACCATCAACGCGTCACCGGGCACTTACGACACGTCAGCGAACGGCCTGATTGCACTCAAGCAAGCAGGTGCCAGCGACAAGGTAGTCGCGGCAATCGTGGCCAAGGCAGCCGCCCCCGCCGCCACCGCGCCGGCTGCGCCTGCAGCATCGGGCCGGCCGGCGGGAATCGATGACGTCGGCGTGTACTACAAAGACAAGAACGGCGCGTGGACATCGCTCGAACCCGAGATCGTGAACTTCAAGACCGGCGGAGTTCTGAAAAACATCGCCTCGGCGGGCATGGTCAAGGGCGACATCAATGGCCACATCGTGGGTAAACAGGCGAAAACCATCCTGACTTTCCCGGTCGCCCTCGCCGTCTACGTTCCTGAGGGAACCGACATTACCGAGTACCAGCTCTTGCGCCTGCATGCGAACGGAAACTCGCGCGAGTTCCGTTCAGTTACAGGAGGAGTCCTTCACGTTTCCGGCGGTGCCACCCGCGACGCCATGGATTTTCAGCCCGAGAAGCTTGCGCCAAGGGTCTACCAGATCACTTTGGGGGCCGGCCTCGGCAAAGGCGAGTATGGGTTGCTGCCGCCTGGAGCAGTGGGAAGCGCAAACATGGGGAGCAGCGGGAAAATTTACGCCGTCAGCATTCCCGAATAGGCAGTGCGTCCGGCGCCGCCAATCAGCGGCGCCGGCCCATGACTCCGCTAACATCGCTAACCCCGCTCGCCTCCGCGCGCCCCGCAAGTGTTACGCTCATTCCTGACGGCTTTCTTGAGCCTCGCGAATGAGCCGACGCACCCGCAGAACGCTTCTCATCGTTGCCGCGGTCCTGCTTTTGCTGGCCTTGGCCATCTTTCTGCGCTCCAAGGCACCGCCCGAGGCCGCGCGCCTGCTGCCCGAGTCCGACGGCATCGTATACATCAACCTCAAGGCCATCCGCACTCTCTCCCACAAGGAATTCAAGCCGCCCAATCGCGTTCCCGAGTACCAGCAGTTCATTGACGCCATCGGCATCGACCCCGAGCGCGACCTCGATCAGGTGGCCATCGCACTTCACCGTATGCCCGACCCCAGCGGCCCCAACGGCCCCGTGGCCTACTCCATGGTCCTCGTCGGCAAAATTACCGGCCCGCGCCTCAACGCATGGCTCGACTCTCACGCCACCTCGCGCGAAGCCTACGTCGGCCACACCATCTACAGCATCCCCTCCGAGGGCCGCACCGTTCGTGTCGCGCAAATCGGCTATGACATGGTCGCCGTCTCCAACACTCCCACCACCGAGCAGATCCACTCCATGCTCGACCGTCATCGCGCCGCCGCGTTGCCCTTTGCCGGCTCCTCGCTTCTCGAGCGCCACTTTCACGAAGTGCCGCTGCTCTCGCTCGCCTGGGGCGTCGGCCAAATCGGTCTTCCCTTCTCTGAGAGCGGCTCCATTCACGTCTTTGGCCTCGCCCTGCCGCTCGAACCCGACTCCACCATCATCGCCAGCGTCGCGCCCGCACTCCCCGTTCCCGGTGCGCTTGCCGCGCTCCGCTTCAAGGTCGAGGAGATCGCCACCAGCCAGGACAAAGCCGCCAGCCAGGCCGCCGATCTCGCCACCCTCGTCACTCTCGCCCGCTCGCTCGCCCAGCCCCTCGGCGACACGCCCGCCAACAACGCCTTCAGGGAGCTGCTCAAGACCGCCGAAGTCACCCAGCACGGCGAGCGCGTCGTCGTCACCGCCACCGTCCCCGCCAGCACCCTCGCCGGCCTGTAGGCCTCGCCTCGCACGCTCCCCGCTGACCCCGCCAACCCCGCCATCTCCGCGTTGTAACATCGGGGAGGTGCCTGGAGACATATGCTGAAGTACACGCTGACTACCTGCTCCCTTCTTCTATTCGTTGCAACCATAGGAATCATCACCGGATCGGCCGTCGCCGTTGCTCAGGACGCCGTCGCCCCGGAAGACGCCGTCGCCCCGGAAGACGCCGTCGCCCAGAAAACAGCCCGGCCCTGGATGAATCCCCAGCTCCCCCCGGAAGAACGCGCCGATCTTGTCCTGAAGCAGCTCACGCTCGACGAGAAGATCGCCCTCCTGCACGGCAATGGCATGGCTCACGATGCCAATTGGCAGATGCCGCTCACCGATCTCACCAACGGCGGCGCCGGTTACGTCGAGGGCATAAAGCGCCTCGGGATTCCCGGTATCGTTATGTCCGACGCGGCCTACGGAGTCAGGGATAGCGGCGCCAACGGAAGATACTCGACCGCCATGCCTTCAAGCCTCGGAGCCGCATCGAGCTGGGACGCGGAAACCGCTTGCCAATACGGCGGGCTGATTGGCAGCGAGCTCCGCGCGCAGGGCTTCAACATGACTCTCGGTGGCGGCATGGACCTCGCCCGTGAGCCCAGAGACGGCCGCACCTTCGAGTACGGCGGCGAGGACCCGCTGCTAGCCGGAACCTTCATCGGCAATTTGATGAAATGTGAACAGGCCCAGCATGTGGTTGGCGACATCAAGCATTACGCGATGAACGACCAGGAAACCGGCCGCAACTTCGTCAATGCCATCATCTCCCGGCGCGCCATGCAGGAGTCGGATCTGCTCGCGTTTCACATCGCCATCTCCATCGCCAATCCCGGTGCCGTCATGTGCTCCTATAACCGCATCGACGGCGACTACGCTTGCGAAAATTCCTACACCCTGCGCGACGTTCTGAAGAATGATTGGGGCTTCAAAGGCTTCGTCCTCTCCGACTGGGGCGGAACTCACTCCACGGAGAAGGCATCCGCGGCGGGTCTTGACCAGGAGCAGCCCATGGCCAACTTCTTCGGCGCCAAGTTGCGAGAAGCCATCGATGCCGGGCGCGTCCCAATTTCGGAAATAGACGACCACGCGCGCCGGGTCCTCTATGCGGAGTTCCTTTCCGGCATCGTCGACGATCCGCCGCAGAAGAGCGTGGTCGATGTTGAAAAGGGCTTCGAAGTTGCCGAGCGCGTCGAAGAAAAAAGCATCGTTCTCCTCAAGAATCGCCAATCCGTGCTCCCCATCGTTCCATCACGTGTCCACAGCATCGCCATCATCGGCGGCCACGCTGACGTCGGCATGATCTCCGGCGGAGGATCGGCGCAGGTGGACCCGCCGGGCGGCAACGCCGTCCTGCCCCCCGGCAAGGGTGAAACACGCTGGCAGGAACACATCTGGTTCCCCACCTCTCCGCTCCAGGCCCTCCGCGCGAAACTGCCGCATACAAAAATCGATTTCGACCCCGGCACGGATTTGGATTCCGCTGCGAAACTCGCCCGCGGTTCCGATCTTGCCATTGTCTTCGCGTATCAGTGGGAATCGGAAGGCATGGACCTCCCCAATCTGTCGCTCCCCGACAATCAGGATGCTCTGATCGAGCAGGTGGCAGCGGCCAATCCACACACCGTTGTCGTGCTCGAAACTGGAAGCGTCGTGACCATGCCATGGATCGACAAGGTTGCCGGCGTCGTCGAAGCCTGGTACGCCGGCAGCTCAGGACACAAGGCTCTTGCCAACGTGCTTGTCGGCGACGTCAATCCCTCCGGCAAGCTGGCCATCACCTTCCCAAGGAGCGAGCAGGACCTTCCCCATCCGGTCATTCCACCACCCCCGCCGCATCTTCGAGGGCAAGGAGCAGCACCGGTCAATGCAGGCGCCCCGCCTTCGAACTACGCTGTTCACTACGACGAAGGCGCCGAAGTTGGCTACAAGTGGTATCAGGCGGAGCACAAAACGCCGCTGTTTCCCTTCGGCTACGGCTTGTCCTACACCACCTTCGCCTATTGCGCTCTAAGCGTCGATTCAGCGCCAAGAACCGTGCGCTTCACTGTCAGGAATACCGGCACTCGTGCAAGCACTGAAATCGCGGAAGTCTACGCAACGCTCCCCAAAGGTGCGGACGAATCCTTCAAACGCCTCGCTGGGTTCGCGCGCGTCACGCTCGCTCCCGGCAAATTGCAAACCGTCGCAGTCGCAATCGATCCGCGCATCTTGCAGACGTTCGACGAAGCGAGCGAAAGCTGGAACCTCGCGGCGGGCAGCTACGAAGTCCTCGTCGGACCATCCTCCGGCAGCACGCCCCTCAAGGGCAGTCTGCTGGTTCGCTGACTCGCCGGCTCCAAGGCGCCCACCCTCGCCGGTTTTTGATTCTCCGGTAAGGGTGACTTCTTCGCCGCCGAGCGTGGCTCCATCTGGTGCGTCATCTACACCGGCAAGTAAACATTGGTCAGCGGCAAACCTGGGTGCCCCAGGTCCCGATTCTGGGACCTGGGAATCCACGAGCCCGATCAAATACTTATCATTCTGAGCGACCCTGAGTCCGCAATGGCGGACGAAAGGGGAGTCGAAGAATCTGCGGTTGCTTTTCTCTGACTCGCTGGCTCGCCGCCTTGCTGCCCCGCGCACACCACTCCCCGCGCCGCCGCGACCATCGCCACTGCGGCCAGTTGAGTCGCTGCAAGCCCGCCCGATCTCCGGGCTTCTCGCTCCTTTTGGGGTTACCTCTTGATCGCCGCGATCACCGCGCCCGCATCCCCGTCTTCAAGGCACGGAGTCGTCTCAACCGGAATGAATTCTGTCCATTCCGCGAACCATGCGTACAGCGCCTTGGGCTCCGTGGTCTCGACAACCGCAAATCCTTTCCCGCTCATTCCATGCCAGCGTCCAATCATCTTCACGCCCGCGGGCGGCATTCCGCCCGTCTTCATGAACCTTTCTGTGGCGGCGTGATACGTCGCCTGCGGCAAACTCCAACTCACGATGAACTTCATCGGTCCTCCTGGCTTTGGGGGAGGCATTGTCTTGTATCGAGCAGCAGCGAACCTCGCAGCCGCAACATTCAACCGGGCAGATATTACGGGGTGCCCACCCTCTCGGCGTTTTTGTTCCTGCCGCTAGGGTGGGACTGTTCTCGTCGAACTTCGCTAGCTCCGCTAAATCCTCTAGCCTCGCTGCCTGCCGTCCTACTTGTACTCCCCGTTCCCTTTCAGCAGATAATCGCGATGGGCGCTGTAATCGATCATGGAACCAAACGCCGGACCGCCCAGCGGATTGTCCTTCATCGCCTGAACGATCGCCGCATGCACTGCGTCCACGCCCTCCGGCTGGGGAGCGATATAGACAATCGCAAACATCCCCGGCGCATCCGTGTGAACGGCTTCGAGGTCGATCTCGTATTCAAGAATCGTCCCGTTGGCCAGCAGCTTCTCCATCAGCGGTGCCACCAGGTTCTTGCTCAGCGTCTCCACCGCATCGTCCGGCGCGTCCGCCTTCAGTTGATACATCGCCTCGACAACATACCCGCCCGTATAGGCGCCGGACTTCCAGTTGTAATAGTGGCTCACGTAAACCCCGTCCCAGTGTTTCGTGGCGCTCTCAAGTACCGGAGAAGTCGAATTGCCCAACAGTTGATCCAGCACCTTGATCAGCCCCGCCATCGACATCGATGACCACCAGTCATCGTGCGTCTCGCCGTCAGGCGTGTGCACCAGGTTCACATCGTTGCCGTATCCCACAAGGGTCCCGTCGGCCATCGCCTTGTCCAGAATCGCCTTGTCGGCGCCGTTTGATGCGCCCATCTCTGCCCAATGCGCCCGCGGAATCTGCCAATTGGCCACGTACGAGTACATCGGCGGTTTCTCTTTGACCTCTGTCGCCTGCGCGCCCGATGGAACGGCGCTCAGCGCGAACACCGCAAGCCCACAAAGTCCCGTGAAGACACTCCAATGCCTTGTGTTCATCTGCCTTCTCCTGTTGTGATTTAGTCAGCGTTGCTCCGGGGAATGTCTGACCACGGCAAGTCTACAGCAGCCGCCCCGCTGTCACGTTTGAAATCTTCACGCCTTCCGGGAATTCCTTCCCCGACTCACGCGAACTCCGCTAGCTCCGCTAACCCCGCTGACTCGCCAACCCGCCAACAGAAAAGGCCCCGCTCCGGGGCCTTTTCGCTAACTCGCTAACTTGCTAACTCGCTGACTCGCTGTCTTCAAAGATCTCCTCGATCGGCCTCTCAAACAGCCGCGCCAGCTTGAACGCCAACGGCAAACTCGGGTCGAACTTCCCTGTCTCGATCGCGTTCACGCTCTGCCGCGACACCTCCAGCCGCTGCGCCAGGTCCCCCTGCGACCAGTCCCTCTCCGCGCGCAAAACTTTGAGCCGGTTTTTCACCTGTACCTCAGCCTGACCACCGGGTACGACACCACAACGAACAGCCAGAAGATCGGATAAACCCAGATCAAATCAAGGTGCGGCGCGTGGGCGAAGTCCTCCAGATAACCCCAGATCGTGGTCGTGGCCAAGGTCTCGCCGGTGCCGCCCAGCACGCACTGGACGAGAATGTTGCGCTGGAACTCGTCTTTCTCCACAGCCAGGAACCTGCCCAACTCCACGAGCACCCAAAGAATCGGAAGCGCCGGCAGAACAGCCACAACATAGGCCGCAGCTCCGTGCAGATGGTAAAGGCGAAATGCGACGCAGGCGCCTGGGGCCAGCAGCACAACCAACGCGGCGCTTATCCAGCAGGAGCGCACCCACCGGCGTTGCTCGGGACTATTGATCGAACAGAACATGATTGGTCTCCTTTACAGTTTGACAAGGAAACATTACATCAAGATCCAAAACCTGTCAAGTGTCATTGACAGTTTTTCGAGAAATTCTCGATTGGTTCGGAACGCGTCAAGCCGCATCGACCCACTCTGCCCGCTCACTTGTTAGCTAACAGACTGATCCAGAAAGAGATCGCAGCTTAAGAATTCTTGACCGAAGTTTGCCGATTATTTGCAGGTTCCGGCGCATACTCAATCCATAAGCAGTTAACCCAGCTGCTCTTCGCGGCGGCAAAACCCCGCCGCGTGGGAATTTCAGGACCAAAAACGCTTGGAATGCCAGAAGGGCCGGAGAATCGCGCAAGAAACCCTTTGCATGGAGGACTTTGCCGCCAATCTCAACAATCGAGGGACCTTGCCACGCTCGCGCGCTTTAACCTATGTGGGATCAGGACTTTGTACAAATTCCTTGGGGAGGTTGGGGGGAGGGGGGGCAGTACCAACAAGTAAATAGCCCCGAGCTTCCGCTCATGGACCACAGTCCGCCTTCCACGGCCCACGGCCCACGACCCACGACCCACGGTCCACTGTCCACTGTCCACTGTCCACTGTTACGCTCAATCCATGGGTTTCCAGGATTTTTTGGGCAACGCCGCCACCGTCACGCACCTCCGCGAGAGCGTGCGCGCGGAGCGGTTTCCTCACTCGATGATCCTGGCCGGGCCGCGCGGCGCAGGCAAATACACGCTCTCCCTCATGCTGGCTCAGGCAGTCAACTGCCTCAAGCCCACTGAATCCGATGGCCTGCCCGACTTTTGCGGCGTCTGCTCCAACTGCGTCCGCATCTCCGCCTCCGCCGGCCTCGAAACGCTGGTCGACGAAGCCATTACCGCCCGCGACGACCTGCGCGAGACCGACAAGCGCGAGACTCGCATCCTCATCCAGACGCACCCCGACGTGCTTGTCATTCCGCCCGACCCGCCGCAGCTCATGATCAAGCTCGGCCAGGTCCGCCAAGCCATCCACGTCGCCTACTATCGCCCGCCCGTCGAAGCCCGCCGCGCCTTCACGATTTTCACTTCGTCCGCCTTCATGAAGGAGGCCGCCAACAGCCTCCTCAAGCTTCTCGAAGAGCCGCCCGAGCACACCACGCTCATCCTGCTCACCGAGAACCAGCAGGAGCTGCTGCCCACCATTCGCTCCCGCGCCGTCATTCATCGCCTCGGCGCGTTGCCGGCCTCCGATCTCGAAACCCTGCTCGCCCGCCGACGGCCCGAGCTCAAGCCGCAGGACCGCGCTCTCGTAGCGCGCCTCGCTATGGGCGCAGTCGGCCGCGCGCTCTCGCTCGATCTCGCCACATACCTTTCCAGCCGCGAAGACGCGTTGGTCATTCTCCGCACCGCTCTGCGTGACCCCGACTATTCCGCGCTCTTCCACGCCACCGAAACTTACCGCGCCGGCGCCGACGGCCAGGAGAAGACCGTCAGCCTCCTCCGCGCTCTCTCGAGCCTCATTGAAGACCTCCTGCTCCTCGTGGCCGGCACTCCGTCGCTCATCCGCAACATCGACCTCACCGCCGAACTCGCCCGGCTCGCTGAAGGCCTCACCGTCGACTGGATCGACTCCGCCGCCCGCGCCCTCGTCCAGGTCGAGCAGGGCATGCGCCGCAACCTCTTGCGTTCGCTCTCGCTCGACGCCATGGCCGTCGGCCTCGCCGCAGACAACGCCCTCTGACCACTGTCCACTGCCCACTGTTCCCTGCCCACTTTCCTTTCTGCCCCGTTCACTGTCCACTGGTCACTCTCTGCTGCTCCTTCGCTTGACGCCGCATTGCGTAGGCCGCAGAATAAAAGAGCAACCCCCATTCGGACCCAGGCATCTTTTTGAATAACGAGTACTCCCATCGAGCCCAGAGACGCCGGGATACGCATATCCCGTCGATGCGGGATTGCCTTCTGTTTCACCGGGCTAAGAGATGGGGCCTTTGGATTTCTTGGGTTTGCGGCCCATGGCCGCGTCTGCGAATTGGTAGGTTGAGTTTCCCCTGGGCCTCTTTGAGTGCTTGTCGCTTTTGCGGTTCAAGTTTTTTGCGGAGGATTCTTCCCCATGAGCATGCCGTCGATTCTCCCCGATTCGCGTGTCCTCGAACCCGGTCAGGCTCCGCCGCGGAGGAGAAAGAACCTCGCCTCCCCGCTGCCCTTCCGTTTTCCGGCGCAGACCGCCGAAAGGGACGCGCCTAATCGCCACGCTGAGCTCTTCTATCTGCAAAAGCAGATTCAGTCGCAGACTCCGATGGTGATTGTGCTCGAAGATGGCGAGCGCGTTGACGGCTGCATCGAGTGGTACGATCGCAACTCGCTCAAGGTCCGCGGCCGCGCCAAAACCCTCGTCTACAAATCCGCTATCAAATACATGTACAAGCTCGGCGACAACGGCTGATCACCAATCTCTGGCCGATGTTCACTGCGCTGCTGTTCCCTTGGTCCCTCGGTCCCTTGGTCCCTCGGTCCCTGCCTTTTCCAGCCTGTCCCTTATCGCCGCGCCAATCCCCTCCGCCGGCGGCAGCGGGCACAGAATCACCGTGCACCCGGCGGCATCGAGCGCGCGCAGCCCGGCGTAAAGTCCCTTCGCCAGCGTCTCCGGCGCGCCCCACCTGCCCCACGGATAAATCTCTGCCGCCGCAATCTCTGTCGCCGCCGCAATCCCTTCCGGCAGCATCACGCCCAGCCGCTCACCGCGCTCCGCTCGCGCCGCCTCAGCCAGGCGCGCACCCAACTTCGCACCTGGCGCCTCCACCAGCACCATCCGCGCGCGCGGCGCATAGTGCTTCAATCCCACTCCCGGTGAAGGTAACGCCTCCACTGGAGTCTCCCGCAGCGGCTCCCCGTTCCGAAACATCTCAACCTGCCCCGCGATCTCCCCAATCTGTTCCGCCGTCACTGCGCCCGGCCGGTAGATCAGCATTGGACTCTTTGACGGATCGAGCACCGTCGATTCCACGCCGTGCGGTGTCGGTCCCGCATCGAGCACCGCGTCGATGCGCCCATCCAGATCGTCGAGCACATGCTCGGCCGTCGTCGGGCTCACGTGTCCAAAGCGATTGGCGCTGGGCGCGGCCACCGGAACCCCCGCGCGCCGGATCAATTCGAGCGCCACCGGGTGCGCGGGCATACGCACTCCCACCAGCGGCCTTCCCGCTGTCACAGCGTCGGGTACGGCGCTTGTCCGCTTCAGCAGCAGCGTCAACGGTCCCGGCCAGAACGCCTCCATCAGCCTATGCGCCGCTTCGGGAACTTCTTCGACCAGCCCATCGAGCATCGCCTGCGACGCTACATGCACAATCACCGGGTCCCATGCCGGCCTCGACTTAGCTTGAAAGATTCGCCCCACCGCCGCCCGGTCCAGCGCATTCGCTCCCAGCCCATAGACAGTCTCCGTCGGCAGCGCCACAAGGCCTCCGCCGCGCAGGATCCCCGCCGCGCGCTCGATTGCGTCGCGAGCCTCAGGCGTCCCAAGGCTGTTCGCGTCCACCGTGAGCCGCAGCGTCTTCAATCCGTGCCTCTCTCCCCTGCCTCACTTCCATTCTCTCTTCCCGCAGCCGCCCCATGCCACCGGCGTTATACTCGCTCCAACCCATGCCCCTCGAAACCGAGATCAAGTTCCGCGTCGCTGATCTCGCGGCCCTCGCCGAGCGGCTCGAGTCCGCGGGCTTCCGCCTCGAAACTCCGCGCAACTTCGAGAGCAATATCCTCTACGACACGCCCGATCGCCGGATGCGCGCCCGCACCGAAATTCTCCGCATCCGCAGCTACGCCGGCCGCTGGACGCTTACGCATAAGTGCCTCCCCAGCCCCGGAACGCTCGGCAATCGGGGCCCCCAGGAAGCGGTCCTTGCTTCCTGGGGTGGAGGTGAAGACCGCCATAAGCATCGCGTCGAAACCGAAACCGAAATCGCGCATGGCGACGCGCTCACCGAGCACTTTCTCTCCCTCGGCCTCGTCGCCGCCTTCCGCTATGAAAAGTGGCGCACCGAGTGGACCGACGGCAACGGCCACTGCGTCATCGACGAAACCCCCATCGGCAACTATGCGGAGCTCGAAGGCTCACCCGCGTGGATCGACCGCACCGCCCTCCGTCTCGGCGTCGATCCCGCCGATTACATCACCCTCAGCTACGGCCGTCTCTTCGATCTGTGGCGCGAGCAGCACCGCAGCGCCGCCGAGGACCTCACCTTTGCCGCTGTCGCTTCGCTGACCCGCGCCCCTAGCGAATCGCGGCCATGATTCCACCCCTCTGCGGCACCACCACTCTCCTTTCTTACCCCATCCCCATCAAAGGTTTAGCTTTTCTCCCGCCCCCTTCCTTTCGTACTCACCCGAAAGGGTCATAGCAAGTCCCATATCAGCAATGAGATCGAATAAAATAGGCAATGGGGAGTTGTTTGCTCGATGAACTCGCAATCACTGAGGGATACTGCCATCCCGGATGAAACCACTTTAGCCGTAGCGCTTCTCGGACCCGACGAACAACGCCGCAAAGTTGTCGCCGGCGCTCTCACCATGCGTCCCGGCCTGCAGCTCCATGAGTTCTCCTCTTTCCCTCCCAGGCTTGAGGATCTGCCCAAAATGCTGGCGCAGGTCTATGAAGTCGTCGTCATCGACGTGGACAGCGAGCCGGACTACGCACTTGCTCTCGTCGAGAGCCTCTGCGCCAGCGGCCGCACCTACGTCATGGCTTACTCGGCAAAAGCCGATATGAAGCGGGCTGTCCACTTCATGCGCGCCGGCGTGCGCGAGTTCTTCACTCTGCCTCTCGATCCGGCTGAAGTCTCCGCCGCCCTCATGCGTGCCTCCACGCGCCGCGCGGCGCCGCCTCAGGAAGACAAGAAAACTGGTAAATTGTTTGTCTTCCTGGGTTCAAAAGGTGGATGCGGCGTCACTACGCTGGCCTCGAACTTTGCCTTGGCGCTGGCTCAGGAGAGTGACAGCAACGCACTCCTCGTCGATCTCGGCCTGCCTCTCGGCGATGTGGCCATCAACCTCGGCATCGTCACCGAATATTCCATCGCCACGGCTCTCGAAAACCCCAACCGCCTGGATGCCAATTTGCTCTCGACTCTTGTCGCCAAGCACAGTTCGGGGTTGTCCGTGCTTCCCGCTCCGACTGATTTGACTGAGATCCAGGCGGCCAAGGATGCCGTCGACAAGCTCGTGAAAGTTACACGCGATATTTATGACTTTGTCGTCGTCGACGCGGGATCGAGAATCGATCTGATGGATTCCACTTTGTTTGAGGATTCCGCCACCATCTTTCTCATTACTCAGTTGGGAATCTCGGAGATGCGCACTGCCAACCGCATGATCAGGAAGTATTTCGCCCGGCGCGACGACAACCTGCAAATTGTAATCAATCGCTACAAGACCAGCGACGCGCTCTTTGACGAAGCGCAGATTACCAGAACCTTAACCAGGCCCGCGCAATGGAAGGTCCCCGATGATTATGCCGCTGCGCGCAGAACGCGCGAGACCGCCACTCCGATGGTCATGGGCGACTCGGCCATTGCGCAGAGCATTCGCCTGATGGCCAAGACAGCCGCCGGCCTGCTCCCCGAGAAGAACGGAAAGAAAGGCTTCTTCAGATTTCTGCGCTAAGAAACGCAGGGACCGAGGGGCCGAGGGACCAAGGGATCGAGAAGGCTGGGATTCACGCCACTGCCTCGCGCTCTTGCTTCGCAGCCAATCCAAGAATCAAATCAAGCTGAGACACAATCGGGATTCAACTGCATTGCGCGCTCCCAAAGAATTCTCGTTCCCTCGGTCCCTTGGTCCCTGCTCTTACGCCCCGTGGCACTTCTTGTATTTCTTGCCGCTGCCGCAAGGGCATGGATCGTTGCGCCCCACCTTTTCTCCCCTGTGCCGCTGCGTAGGCTGGCTCGTATCTCCGCCGCCCTGCCGGCTGGCCACAGCAAGCTCCCGTTCTTTCTTCCTGTGGAACTCCTTCTCCAGCTCGTCGATGGTCGTTGAGGGCTTGCGCGTATGAATCTCAACCTCCCGTGGCGCTCCGTCGCCGCTCATCGGCTGCGCAGCGCTGGCCACCGGCGGGGCCTTGGGAACAATGCCCCGCGGCCGCGGCGCCGCATCCACCGGCTGCCCGTCCGGCCCCAGAATCTGCATCCGGAACAGGAACCGCGCCGTGTCTTCCTGGAATTTCAGCATCATCGCCTCGAACATGTCGAATGATTCGCGCTTGTATTCCACTAGTGGATCCCGTTGCGCATATCCGCGCAGCCCGATGCCCTCTTTCAGGTGATCCATCGAGAGCAGGTGGTCCTTCCACAGCCCGTCGATCACGCTCAGCATCACCATCCGCTCGTGGTAGCGCATCGTGGCCGCACCCAGAATCTTCTCCTTGGCCTCGTATGCTTCGGTCAGCTTGGCGAAGATCTCCTCGCCCAGCTCGTGCCGGCTCAGCGACTCCGGCTTGATGCCCGACTTCGCCAGGTCGAATCCAAAGTGGTCGACGAGTTTCTCTCCCAGTCCCTTCAGGTCCCACTGATCCTGCCGCACGCGCTCATTGGCAAACTCGTCGAGGAGGTTGGAGAGAATTCCGCCCACATAATCTTCCAAAATCAGCTCGCGCTGCTCCACGCCTTCCAGCAGTTGCCGCCGCAGGCCGTAGACCGCCTCGCGCTGCTTGTTCATCACGTCGTCGTATTCCAGCAGGTGTTTGCGCGACTCGAAGTTCTGCGCCTCAACCGCTTTCTGCGCACCCTCGATGCGCCGCGAAATCATCTTCGATTCGATGGCCTCATCTTCCACCATCACTTTTTGCATCACGGTATTCGCAAATCCGCGCGCAAAGATCCGCACCAGGTCGTCTTCGAGCGAAAGATAGAATCGTGACTCGCCGGGATCGCCCTGGCGTCCGGCGCGCCCGCGCAATTGATTGTCGATGCGCCGCGATTCGTGCCGCTCCGTGCCCAGGATGAACAATCCTCCCGCCGCGATCACCTCCTCGTGCTCTTTCTGCGCCGCCGCGGCGTGCACCGCATTGGCCTCCGCCCAATCCGCGTCGGAGATTTCGAACTCCTGGCCCTGGTAGTAAAAGCGCTGAAATCCTGCCGGCGCCATGGGATTGATCGCGCCCTCCGCCACGCTGATCGCCCGCGCCTTTTTCTTGTCCACCAATTCCTTGCGCGTCATAAAGTCCGCGTTGCCGCCCAGCAGAATATCCGTGCCGCGGCCGGCCATGTTGGTGGCGATCGTCACCATCCCCTGCCGTCCCGCCTGCGCCACAATCTCCGCCTCACGCTCGTGGAACTTCGCGTTCAGCACCACGTGCTTCACGCCCTTGCGCTGCAGGATCGCCGAAAGCCGCTCCGATTTTTCGATGGACACGGTGCCGACAAGCACGGGCTGCCCCTTTTCGTGCAGCTCCTCGATGTTCTCCGCAACTGCCTTGTACTTTTCCTTCTCCGTGCGGAACACCACGTCCGGATTTTCCAACCGCCGCAGCGGCTTGTTGGTCGGGATCACCACGATCTCGAGCTTGTAAATCTTCTCGAACTCGGCCGCTTCCGTCTCTGCCGTTCCCGTCATGCCGCTCAGCTTTTGATAAAGCCGGAAATAATTCTGGAACGTGATCGTCGCCAGCGTCTGGTCTTCCTTGCGGATGTTCACGCCTTCCTTGGCCTCGATCGACTGGTGCAGTCCGTCGCTCCACCGCCGTCCGGGCATCAGCCGGCCCGTGAACGTGTCCACGATGATGACTTCGCCATCCTTCACCACGTAGTCCACGTCGCGCTTGTAGAGCGCATGCGCCTTGATCGCCGTCTCGACATAATGCTTCAGTTCCCAGTTCTCCGCGTCGGCGATGTTTCCGATCCCCAGCGCCTTCTCGATCGTCTCCCATCCGGAGTCCGTTACGCCGATCGTCCGCTGCTTCTCGTCGACGAAATAGTCGCCGCTCATGTACTTTTCGCCTTCGCTCAGCCGGATGCCCAACTGCTCCTGGCGCAGCGTGTCGCTCCACTCCACCTCTTCGCCCATCTCCAACTGTGGAATAATCCGCCGCACGCGTGCGTACTTGTCTGTCGTCTGGTCCGTGGGGCCGGAGATGATGAGCGGCGTCCGCGCCTCGTCGATCAAAATCGAGTCCACTTCGTCCACGATGGCGTAGTAGTGCCCGCGCTGCACGCAGTCCTTGATGTCGAACTTCATGTTGTCGCGCAGGTAGTCAAATCCGAACTCGTTGTTCGTGCCGTAGGTGATGTCGGCGCCATAAGCCGCGCGGCGCTCGTTGTCGTCCAGGTCGTGAACAATCACGCCAACCGTCAGCCCCAGGAACTCGTAAATCTTGCCCATCCACTCGGCGTCGCGCTTGGCCAGGTAGTCGTTCACCGTCACCACGTGCACGCCGTGCCCGGCCAGCGCATTCAGGTAGCACGCGAGCGTCGCCACCAGCGTCTTGCCTTCGCCGGTCTTCATCTCGGAGATCTTGCCTTGGTGCAGCACCATGCCGCCGATCAGCTGCACATCGAAGTGCCGCATCTGCACCGCGCGCCAGCCCGCCTCGCGCACCACCGCAAAAGCCTCGGGCAAGATTTCGTCCAGAATCTCCCGCTCGGCCGCCTTGATTTCTTCGGCGTCCGTAATTCCTTCCAGGCGCGCCACAATCCGCGCCTTAAACTCGGCGGTCTTCGCCTTCAGCTCTCCGTCTGAAAGTTTTTGGATCTCCGGCTCCATCGCACTGATTTGAATCACGATAGGCTTGAGCCGCTTGAGCAGCCGCTCATTCGCCGTGCCGAAGATTTTGGTCAGAATCTTATCGAAAAACACAGGTTTCTCCGCTCTTTAGTGTAAATGGCGAGGGTTAAGCTGCGATGAGCGGCCGCGACGCACCGAGACGAAAGCAGGCAAATGAAAAGCCCCCGGCATCTTCGCCGGGGGCCCTAAGTTTCGCTCAGAATCAGGCTCAGTTGCTGAACAGCAGCACGCCAGCCGCCTTCTCGTCGCCAACGCTCTCGTCGGCGCTCACCGGCCGATAGAACAGTTGGTTCGCGTCGAGATAGACCTCAAGGAACGCTGGCCGCTCCTGAATCTGCCCGGCGATCAGCGCCTCCGACAGCGGATCTTCGACGTACCGCTGCAGTGCGCGGCGCAACGGGCGCGCGCCATAGCTGCGGTCGACCAGCGTCTTGTCGAGAATCCACTTCTTCGCGTCGTCGTTCACTGAGATGGTGATCGACTTCTGCGCCAGGTTGGCGTTCAACTGCTGTACCAGCAGCTCCACAATTTGGATCAAATCGGCGTCGTTGAGCGACTGGAAGAGAATCACCTCGTCGAGGCGGTTCAGGAACTCGGGGTTGAAAGTTTTCTTCACCTCGTTCTTCACCAGCTCCTCCACCTTTTCGCTGACGATGTCCTCGCGCTCGCTCTGGAAGCCGAGTCCCTGCTTCTTCATCAGGTGCCGCGCACCGATGTTCGAGGTCATGATCACGATGGTGTTCTTGAAGTCGACGGTGTTGCCCAATCCGTCGGTCAATTGCCCATCCTCAAACACCTGCAACAGAATGTTGAACACATCCGGATGCGCCTTCTCGATCTCGTCGAGCAGCACGACCGAATACGGCGAGCGCTTCACCCGCTCGGTCAACTGCCCGCCCTCCTCGTAGCCCACGTAGCCCGGAGGCGAGCCAATCAGCTTCGACACCGAGTGCTTCTCCATGAACTCCGACATGTCGAACCGTATGAGCGCCTTGTCCGACCCGAAGAGGAAGTTGGCCAGCGTACGCGCCATCTCTGTCTTTCCCACACCAGTTGGTCCAAGAAAAAGAAAAGAACCAATCGGCCGGTGCGGCGACTTCAACCCCGCTCTCGACCGCCGGATCGCGCGAGCCAGCGCGCTGATCGCCTTGTCCTGCGAGATCACGCGCTTGTGCAGCTCTTCTTCCACGCGCAGCAGTTTCTGCGTCTCTTCTTCCTTGATGCTGGTCACGGGCACGCCCGTCCAGCGGCTCACCACGTCCTCGATGTCCTCGCGGCCCACAATCCCCGCCGCCGAGTCGTCAAGGTGGTACTTGTCGCGCAGCGCGCGCAGGTTCTCGCGCTCCTTGCGCTCTTCGTCGGAGTAGAAGCGCGCCTTCTCGAACTCGTGGTTCGCAATCGCCGAGTCCATCCGGTGCACGATGAACTTGATTCGCTTCTGCACCTCGGTGATCTCTTCCGGCAGCGAAGTCTGGCGCAGCTTCACGCGCGCGCCCGCCTCATCGATCAAATCGATGGCCTTGTCCGGCAGGAAACGATCGGGAATGTAGCGATTCGAATGCGACACCGCGAATTCGACCGCCGCATCCGTATAGCTGACCGCATGGAACTTCTCGTAGCGGTCCTTGATGCCCATGATGATCTTGATCGCCTCTGCCTCATTCGGCGGCGGCACTTTCACCGCTTGGAAGCGCCGCTCCAGCGAGCGGTCCTTCTCGATCGACTTGCGGTACTCGGCCGGTGTCGTTGCGCCGATGCACTGAATCTCGCCGCGCGAAAGCGCCGGCTTCAATATGTTCGCAGCATCCAGCGACCCCTCCGCCGATCCCGCGCCCACCAGCGTGTGCAGCTCGTCGATGAACACAATCGAGTTCTGGCTCTCCATCAGCTCTTTCATGATGGTCTTCAGCCGTTCCTCGAACTGCCCGCGGTACTTCGTTCCGGCCACAATCAGCGAAAGGTCCAGCGCCAGCACGCGCTTGTCGGCCAGAAAGCTCGGCACTTCGCCGTCGGCAATCTTCTGCGCCAGCCCCTCCACGATCGCCGTCTTGCCCACGCCCGGCTCGCCGATCAGCACTGGATTGTTCTTCGTCCTCCGGCACAGAATCTGGATCGCGCGCTCCAGTTCGCCTTCGCGTCCCACCAGCGGATCCAGTTGCCCATCCATCGCCGATTGCGTCAGGTCGCGGCTGAACTCGGCCAGCAAGCTCGACTCGCGCTGCCGCTGCTGCGGCGGCGCCTTGTCCTGCGTCACCCGCGCCAGCTCGTCGCGAATTTGCGCCAGTTTCAGCCCGCGCTCCTGCAAAATCTCCGAGGCAAAGCACTTCTCTTCCCTCAGCAGTCCCAGCAGCAGATGTTCCGTCCCAATGTGCTTGTGGCCAAGCCGCTCGGCTTCCTCCGCGGCATATGCCAGCACCCGCTTGCATTCGTTCGAAAGCGGCAGGTCAACACTTGTCGACACCTTCTCGCGGATCGTGGTGTGCGCTTCAATTTGCTTCCGGATCGACTCCACTGAGGCGTGCGAACGCAGGAAGCGGTTGGTTAACGCCTTATCTTCGCGAAGCAGCCCCAGCAGCAAGTGCTCGGTCTCGATATAAGGCGAGCCGAACTGGCTGGCCTCGTACCGCGCGAAGAAGATTACGCGCCGCGCCTTCTCCGTATACCGCTCGAACATGATGAGCTCCCCCCCGTTTTCGGGGATTGTCCCAGGCGCTCGCTTGAAATAGCCGTCCGGCTGTTCTCTCGGCTTCGGCCCCGCCCGCGCTCGCCCTTCCGTTGCTTCGCCGCCGGAGGCCTTAGAGAGAAATGGCCCGCGCCCCGAACAGCTCTTTTGGATGGTCTTGGGTTCGCTTGCAACCCGGCGTCAACCAGCGCCAATTCCGCCGCCGACTTCCATCCCGACCTCTCAAAAGCCTGCATCGGAAAGAGTTCCTTATCAGGCCCCTACACTATAAGACTCAAAACTCGGCAAAAGCGGTGCTTTTTCTAGCTGAAGTTTCCAGCTTGCAACGGCTTCGGCCCAGCGTCTGTGATCTCCGTCAGTCTACCGTCTCCAAGCCTTAAGGTTCGCCGGCATCGCACGGCTAAATCCATATTGTGCGTTACCAAGATCGACGTCAGCCCGTGACTTGCGTGCAGGCGCTCGATCAAGTCAAACACCTTTCCGGCAGTCACGTTGTCCAGATCGCCCGTCGGCTCGTCGGCCAGCAGCAGCCCCGGACCGCAAACCAGCGCCCGTGCCAGCGCCACGCGTTGCTGCTCGCCGCCTGAAAGTTCGCCAGGCCGATGGTCGCCGCGATCCTCCAATCCCACTTCGCTCAGCCACTTCTCTGCCGTCCGCAAAGCCTCATTCTTCCCCGTGCCTCGCGCTAAAAGCGGCAACGCCACATTCTCCAGCGCCGTAAACTCCGGCAGCAAATAATGGAACTGCCAAACGTACCCGATCTCCCGGTTGCGAAAGGCCGCCGCCTCTCTTGCGCTCAGCTTCGCCACGTTGGTTGACGCGCAGTATACCGTTCCCGCGGAAGGCGCATCAAGCGCGCCCAGAATGTGTAAAAGAGTGCTCTTTCCTGCGCCCGATTGGCCGACAATCGCCACCATTTCGCCAGCCGCAACTTCAAGGTTCAAATCCTCGAACAGATTCAGCGCGCCACGTGCCGTTTGGTACGTCTTGCCTAATCCCTGAACCTGAATCACCGGTGATGGGGTTGATTGGAATCCGGACGCTCGCAACTCCGGCTCCCGCGCGATACGGGATGCCAGGGAGGCAGCCGCTGAAGGGGTTTCGATCATCCGGTTGCTCCTTATTTTACAGGACTGTGCCGGCCCGCCGCACATCCCCCAAACCGGGCATCGACGGGCCACCAAGGATGCCATGCCGGAAAGTTACCACCGTGCTCCGCGCACGCCCTCGCTCCGCCCTCTCCGGCCCGCAGCTACTTGCCCAAACGCACGAAACGGGAGCCGATCCTCCCGGCTCCCGCCTCGTTACTTCTCGCTTCTAAAACCGCGCGCACCCGCGCCTCACAGCGGTTCCGCAGTTACTGCGTCCTGAAGCCGCGGGTGCCGAGTGGATTTTTCCCTTAAGAAAAATCCACCTTGCACTGAGACCGGAAACTGCTGCAATAACTGCGGAACCGCTCTAGCCCCACTTCTTTCCCAGCGCCACCAGATCGGCCTTCGCTAGATCCTCGGGCGACATGACAACCCGGAACTTCACCTCGGCATTGAAGTTTAGGAACCAGGGCTCTGCCAGCCGCGGTACGTCAGAAGGACTTTCGAGGTTGACAATCAGAATGCCGCCGCGGCGACCGTCCCGCTCGCCGAAATACGCAGCCTCAGGTTTGATCTCGTCGAGAATCTTCTTCATGGTCGGTCCCGCCGTCCCATTGCGAACTGCTGTGTTAAATGGTTCAAGCGGCATTTCAACCTGCATCATCATCCGCATCGTTGCACCTCCGGGCGCCTGGGAATTGCCCAGAGGCTTGAATGAACTCTTGCTCGCAACGCAGGCCCTTGGGGAAAGTTCATTGCTGACTCTGGTGCTGGGCGCCGATTCCCGGACGCTAAATGACGCGACTACATAGAGTCAAAACAATTTTCGGCCTCCGCTGTGCCGCCGGTGGCAATTGGCGCGCAGCGCAGTCTAACACCGCTAACCCCGCTCACTCCGCTTCCCCCTCCGCTTGCTATCATCGAATCAACGGTTGCCTTGCTCGCGCCCCTGCAATCGTTCATCATCCCCATGACTCCCGCCTCCCAAGCCGCTGATCCATCGCGCCTCGCCGTCAATCCTGCGCCGCACACTCTTCATGCTCCAGCCCCCGGCGTCACCGCCACGCTCATTCACGACCTGCGCGAGCTCTTTAAGGTCAAGGTTGTCGGCCTCGTCCTCGTCACCGGTTGGGGCGGCTTCTATCTGGGATCGATGCAGTCGGGCATCTCCACCCTGCAGCGCGGCCTGCTCGACACGCTCCTCGGCATCGGCCTCATCTCCGCCGGCGCCGGCGCTCTCAACCAGGCCCTCGAGCGCACCACCGACGCGCGCATGAAGCGCACTGCCGATCGTCCTCTCGCATCGGGCCGCTGGCCGCTCTCCATCGGAATTCTCGCTGGCCTCGGCGCCATCGCCCTCGGCGCGGTCTGGCTCGCGCTCCGCACCAATCTCCTCACCGTCTCGCTCGCGCTTCTCACCGCCTTCGTTTACGTTGCTATCTACACTCCGCTCAAGCGCCTCACCACCATGGCCACCTTCATCGGCGCATTTCCCGGCGCCATGGGCCCCATGCTCGGCTGGACCGCCGCGCGCGGCCGCATCGAGTGGCCCGCCGTCGCGCTCTTCGCCATCCTCTTCGTCTGGCAGTTCCCGCATTTCATGTCCATCGCCTGGCTCTACCGCGACGACTACGCCCGCGCCGGTATTCGCATGTTGCCCGTCGTCCAGCCCGACGGATGGTCCACCGTCGTCGAAGCTCTCTTCTACGCCGTCGTCATGATTCCCGTCAGCCTGGCTCCATGGCGTCTCGGCCTCACCGGCGTCGCCTACGCCGCGCTCGCCGTTCCGCTGGGCCTCGTCTACCTTGCCTACACCATCCGCTTCGCGCGCATCCTCCGCGCAAAAACCGAAGACGAGAGCCGAAAGCTCGCCCGCGACCTCCTTAAGGTGAGTGTGATCTATCTGCCGCTACTCTTCACCACGCTCATGCTCTGCGCCCGCGCGAAAGGTTAGCGCACATGACCACCACCGCCCCCACCTCCGCTCCCCGCTCCGGCACCGGCCCCGCCATCGCCGCCATTCTTCTTATCAGCGCCGCCGCCTCGCTCTTTCTCTTCTGGCTTATCTATATTCATCCCGCCGCAGCCACGAGCGCGCAATACGCCTTTCTCCCCGCCATGAACGCGGTCTTCAACGGACTCGCCGCCACAGCCCTCCTCATCGGCTACACCTTCGTCCGCGCGCACCGCATCAAACAGCACCGCGCGTCCATGATCACGGCCTTCGTCTTCTCCACGCTATTCTTGCTCGGCTACATCGCCCACCACGCGCTGCACGGCGACGTGCGCTATCCCATCCACGCCGCCTTCCGCGCGTTTTACCTTTGGCTGCTTGCGAGCCACATCATTCTTGCCGTCGTCGTGCTTCCGCTCGTCCTGGTCACCTTCTTCTTCTCGCTCACAGGACGCATCCCACAGCATCGCCGCGTTGCACGCTGGACCTTTCCTCTCTGGCTCTACGTCTCCGTCACCGGCGTCATCACCTACGTCATGCTCCGCCTCGCGCTGGGAAGTTAGGATCCGCAAACGCGAAAGTCATGCCCTCACGCCCGCCAATCCCCGGCCCCAACCACCCCACCCAGCCCGACGACGGCACGCGCCAACTCCTACGCTGGGGCGGCTCCATGGTCGGCACGGGCTTGCTGGCCGCCGTCCTGCTGGTCACTGTCCTCGGCGGCTACTCGCGCACCGGGGCCAGCACCAACACCGGCTGGTTCGCGCTCATCGTCGCACTCATGTGCATCCCCTTCGGCCTCATGCTCCTCGCGCTCGGCCTCGCCAAATGGCTTCGCAACCGCCGCAAGTCCCGCGCCGCGAGCGCTGGCCGCTAATCCAAGCTTCAAGAAGGCCCCTGAGCGATAATCAACATAGAGCGCCGATGATCGCGAACGCCGCTCTCATGTCGTTCTTGCATCGGGATCAGCCAGCAGTCGGCCTTTTGCCTGGAAAGGCACCTTGAAAATCTCACGGCCACACCGTCGTCCTCGGATGCTCAGCGAGGCTTTGCCCCTCGTCTGGTCGGTCATCCTCGTTCTTTCGCTCGCAGCCATCGCCCCCCGCTCAATCGGACAAGCGCCTCCGCCCGGACCATCGTTTCAGCCCGCGCTATCCGCAATCGATTCGGACAAGGACGGCATCAGCGACGACCTCGAGCAATCCTTATTAGTCCAGTTCGCTCCAAAATTTCTCGTGGGCCAGCATGACTGCTCCAACATTCCCGCTGAATTCCAGGCCGGCGTTTCCACTCCGATTGTGAAGTCTGAGAACGGGACAATCTACGGGCAGGTGTTTCCGGTGGGTGACCCCATCGACGGCGCTCCGGCTGCGGAGATTCACTACTACCATCTTTGGCGGGTCGACTGCGGACCTCATGGCCATCCTCTCGATACCGAGCACGTCTCCGTCCTCGTCCGCGCCTCCAACCCCGATCTCCGCTCCGCTACCTGGAAAGCGCTCTACTGGTATGCCGCTGCCCATGAGAACACCGTTTGCGACGTGAGTCAGGTCGCTCACGCGTCGACTTTGCACGCTGAAGATGCCGGTCCCAGCGTCTGGATCTCACCCGGCAAGCATGCTTCCTATCTCAACGAAGCGCTCTGCCAAAAAGGCTGCGGGGCCGATCGCTGCGAAAACATGACGGCTCTTGCTCCCGCAAAGCTCGTCAACCTCGGCGAGCCGGATCACCCCATGAACGGTTCCCTGTTCACTGCCTCCAACGCCTGGCCGCTCGCCGCCAAAATGTCCGAGACGAACTTCCCACCCCCGGCTCTGGCGCGGCTCGGGGAACTTCCCGATTCCCAGATTGCCTGGTTCAGCCAAGGCAGGCATCCCTCGCAAGGCGTCATTGCCATCAGCGGCGCAACCGGGCAAGCGATTGCCGGCAGCGGTCGCGGTACGATCTCAGGAATCTCCACCGCGGCCGGCGGCACCGGCAGCTCAATCTCCGTCGCCGAAGGCTCCAGCGGCAACGCGATCCAGAAGAGCTATCGGCACACAGTCCACGCGCTCGGTACATCCGTTCGGCACATCGGCAAAGCTCTCGGCCTTCAGAAATACCCCGCCCCACCCAAACAGCCTGCTGACACGAAGACTCAATAACCAAGGGCGACCATCCCGGCTGCGCCAACTCCGCTCGCTTCTCTCAGCGCGTGTTCAGCGCCACAGCGGAGCGGATTAGAGCTTTCAAGGCCCTATCGTTCACCTTGTCGCCTTCGCTGAAGTCGATGGCGCGCCTCACTCTGCCCTCGAGGCTGGAATTGAACAGACCCGCGGGGTCATCCAAACTGGCGCCCTTGGCGAACGTCATCTTCACAACCTTCTTGTAGGTCTCGCCGGTGCAGATGATCCCGTCGTGCGACCACACAGGGATCTCCCACTTCCACTCCTCCACCACTTCAGGATCGGCCTGCTTGATCAACGCGCGCAGCCGCGCGGAAGTCGCGCAGCTTGCCCGCGCTCGTGGTTGCAGCAAAGAGGCGAAGGGCCATTTACAAAGTTTAACGGCAGCGCCACGACACTCCTGACTCACCGGATCTGACGAGCAAAGCGGAAAACTCTGCCGAAACAAAAACGATCAAAATGGAATCTGTGAAACTGTGAAGGCACTATCCGCAAGGCCTTGATTCAGCGCGAGTTCCAGAAGGCTCACAGTTTCACAGTTTCTGTGTTTCTGTGAGCTTTCGGCGCGATGGCTGTATCGGCTTGATTTGGTTGAGGTTCGCGGCGCGGCCAGTTTCACAGTTTCACAGCCCTGTTTTTCGGGCATAGGGGGGTGGGGGGTGTCGCGCGGGGTACGGACCGGGCGCATCCCTGACAGATTGAACCGGGGGCATACCTGACACTGCACAAGCCCATAGGCGATTGCTTACAACGTCGAGATGGGCTGGAGAGGGAGGTGCGACGCTCGGCGGCCCAGACACGGGCCGCGCGGTGAGCCTCATTGGAGATGGAAACGGTGATGTTTTTCATGGTTATTTGCTCCGCACATCTTCGAATTTGCGGGCGCGTTCTGCTTCGGAATCTGTGAGATTGGCGTAAGGCGCGGGCACATTCTGCGATTTCTGGTCGCTGTTGGCAATGGCGAGCGCAACCTGAGCCGCATAGAGGAGCTTGCCGCCGTTTTTGTCCGCAATGGCGCCAATCAGAATGCCCTGCGCCACGCGGGCGATGAAGTCGCGGCAGTTTTCGCGGGGGGTGAGAGAGGGCATGGCGACGCGATAGGCCTCGCCGGCACTGCGGGCGGCGTGAAAATGGTTGTCCTCGTCCTCCATTACGGCGAGATAGACCTTTTTCCAGGCCTTGCAGCAACGCGCCACGGCGGGGTTGGCACAGGCGGGGTTGGATTTGTCGACCGCGTCAGCGGTCACACTGGTTGGATACTCGGATAATTTCATAAGAATGCTTCTCCCCTGAAGGCAGAGCGGTCCGGTCGCGGGAACTCCCGGGTCTCAGAATCGAGACCTGGGGCACCCGATGCCCGACGGGTCGCTGCCCTGGATTTGGAGCTTTTCTTGATTGTGCGCCAGAAGGGGGAAATTATCGGCAAAGTTGGCAGAGATCAGAGATCAGGGGCCAGGGATCAGAAAAGGAACGACTTAGGGCGGGGCGGGAGCGTGGATTTTGGGGCCGGGGCTCTTGACAGATAAGCAGGGATCACGGAACAGGGATTAGTTCCGTCATGCGGAGTTGAGGTTCGTGCTATCCCACCCTTCGCCAGAAAAAAGTCGAAGGATGGGGCACCCACTGGGTCAGGGTTCGGCGCGAGGCCGCAAGGACCGAGCGCCGCGCACGGCGGGTTTCGGCGCGAGGCCGCAAGGACCGAGCGCCGCGCACGGCGGGTTTCGGCGCGCGGTGCGCAAGGTAAGCGCGCCGGAGGGGGCGGCAGGGGCGGTCAGCCTTCCACCGTCGCGAGCAGAAAGTCGAGGAGTGTTCTCTCCGCCCAGAAGCCTGCGTCGCCGGGCTCGAGCGACAGAAAAGCGCAGTGACCGCCGTGCGGAGTCTCGACCAGCCTGACGCGGGGGTTGGCGAGGATTTTGGCGCGGGTCTCGGGAGTCATGCGGATGAAGGGATCGTCAAGAGCTTGCAGGATGAGCGTGGGAACAGTAATGTCCTGCACCCAGTTGGAACTGGCGGCTCTGCGGTGGTAGTCGTCCGCGCCCTTGAAGCCGCCATATCGCGCGACGACCTCCTCGTCGAATTGCCGCAGGGTGCGAATCTTGCTGAGGCCGTCCGCGGAGTAGAGATCCGGGTAGAGTTCGGCCTGGTGGCGAATGTGCTTGATCAGGTCGGCGAGAAACCTGCTCTGGTAGAGGAGGTTCTGCGGTTCGTGCAGCGCGGCGGAGGAGGCAACCAGATCCATGAGCGGCGAGACGCCGACGACGGCCTTGAGATAGGGCGGCGGCGCGGCGCCCAACTCGCCGGCCAGCTTGAGAACCAGGTTGCCTCCCATGGAATAGCCGACCAGGGCGAAGCTGCGGATAAGGTGCGTGCGGGCCATTTCGGCCATCACCAGGGCGACGTCGTCGGAGCGGCCGGCGTGATAGATGGTGGGAGACAAATCCTGGCCGGCGCCACAACTGCGCATATTCATGCGGACGACGTTGCAGCCGGCTCTCCAGGCACGAACCGAGTTCCCTATCACATACGGAGAAGAGGAGGATCCCTCGAGCCCGTGAACGATGACCATGGTCAGCCGTTCGCTGCGGACCTCGGCGGGCTGCCAATGGCAGTGGCACAGCACGAGACTCGCAGGTTGAGCGGAGGTGGCGGCTTCCACCTCGATAAGTTGGCTCTCCGGCTCGGGCAACGAATCAGTGCGCGGCAGAAAGCTGCCGACGATGGTTTGCAGATGGCCGTTGCTCAGGAAGCGCCGCGGCACAAAAGGACGCATCCACGGCGACCCTTCGGTGGAGTCGAGCCGGTCCTCCCCTTTGGTGCTCATGGGGTCCCTGATTTTCACTTGCGAATACATATGAGGATACGCTTCCTGGAGATGGAATGTTGCCAGGGTGGCAAGCATTGGACTTCGAGGCGAGGAAGGCTCCTACTATTCGGAAATCCGAACAGTGTTCTCCGGCACGACCTTCAGATCAGGTCTTCCGCTCAATTTCTGGATGGTCGGCTAATCGGGAAGTTACGCAGATTCCGGGTTAGTGCCGTGAAGTCCGCTGTTGGGAAGCGATTCCTAGGGCCTGTTAACACTACCTGGGGTGGACGGCGTTGCGAGCGAAAAACCGCTCAGACGAGGCGGAGGACGACGGCTGTGGCGGGTCCACCGCCTAGGACGACAACGAAGTATGAGCGGTTTTTCGCCGCAACCCGAAGGGACGGGGCCGATTTTCCCCATCTCTTTGTCGCTTGTCGCTCCAGTAGGCCGGCTACAGTTCGCTCCGCGCTCCGCGACCTGGGGAAAATCGGCTCCCGTCGCCGCCATCCCAGGTAGTGTTAACAGGCCCTAGCCGGACGAGCCGGGAATTTGGCTGGATGGTCGATCGGGTTTTGAGGCGTGGATTTGAGCGCGGGACCCGGCCCAGTGGGCGCCCCGGTGCCCCGGCGTAAAGATGGGGCACCCGGCAACCAACATTTGGGCCGAATGGGCTACGGAGATACACTTCGAAGATGAGCAAAACGAATCAGACATGGTTCTGAGCTTCGGGCCACAATCACTAAGGACCTGAGTGGAATAGCGCTCAAGCGCGGGGAAAGCCGCGGGTTGTGACTGGCCGTATCGGCTGAAGCCATCGCGAGTGCGGGCCATTCGACAACGGGAAGCTTGCACCAGAGCAAGCGGCAGTTAACGAAATGCAAGCAAGAGGTAGCTCTTATGAATGCGAAAGTCATCGTCACTTCGGCCGTTTTGGCCTTGGCGCTTGGAATCGCTGCTCCTGCCTTCGCGCAGGATCAGAAGCAAAGCGACAAGCAAAGTCAACCGAAGCAGCAGCCACAGCACGCCCAGCAACAGCCGGCGCAACAGCAAAAGCCAGCGCCGCAACAGCACGCCCAGCAACAGCCAGCTCAGCGGCAACAGCCTGCGCAGCCGCAACCGCAGAATCGGCCACAGCAAAACCAGGGCAGGCAGCAGGCGCCAGCGCAGCGACAACAGCCAGCGCCGCAGCAGCGCGCTCAGCAACCGCCGGCTCAACAGCAGCGGCCAGCTCCGCAACAGCGCGCTCAGCAGGCGCCAGCGCAGCCGCAACAGCCGAAGCAGGGCCAGCAAAACCAGGGCAGACAGCAGGCGCCAGCGCAGCGGCAACAACAGCAACCGCAGCGCACCGCAGCGCAGCAGCGTACCGAGCAGAGCACCTGGCAGAGCCATCGCGCAGGAAATTGGCAGACCGACCACCGCACCTGGCAGCAACGCGGCGGCTACAACGGCTACCGCGTCCCCAACACCCGGTATAGAAGCTACTTTGGCTCGCGGCATGCGTTTCGGATCTACGGTCTTCCCTTCATGGTTTTTGATGGATACCCGCGTTTCCAGTACGACGGCTATTGGATTACGCTTCTCGACCCATGGCCGGGATACTGGTCGAATGACTGGTATGACACCGACGACGTCTACGTGGTTTACCAGAACGACGGTTACTACCTGTACGACGACAGGTATCCGGGCATCGGAATTGCGGTCAGCATCTCGATGTAATGACGGTGAGTGCTCGTATCCCTGAATCGGCAAGGCCGATTGGGGGCGCTCAGGGCAGGCTTTCGACTTGTCAGGCCGTGCCACCCAGAGGGTACCCGGCGGCCCGCTGCGCGCAGGACGACATTTAGGATGGGGCACCCGTTGAAACGCTGGACCTACTTCTTGACGATCTCAACGCGCCGGTTTTGCGAGCGGCCCAGCGCGGTGTCGTTGCTGGCCACGGGCTGGCTCGAGCCAAACCCCTGAGTGGTCAACCGGCTCGCATCCACGCCGGCCGCGACCAGGTAGGCCTTGACGGAGATGGCGCGCTTTTCAGAGAGCGTCTGGTTGTGAGCGTCGCTGCCAGTGTTGTCGGTGTGTCCTTCGATCGCAAAGTTCCACGAGGGCTGGTCGTGGGCAGTGGCCACCAGCGCATCCAGAGTGGGTTTGGATTCGTCCTTGAGGTGGTCGGAATCGGTGTCAAAGAGAATCCCGTAAAGGCGCGCGCGCCCTTCGCTCTGGAGCTGCTGCTCGACCGCATTGCCGGAGCCTGGCTTCCAGTACGGGCATGAGCCAACGTCGCGGGAGATTCGCGTGCCGTGCCAGCTCCCTCCGGGGCCGGAGTTGGTGTCGCCTTCGTGCCACCAGAAGCCGGTAAACGACTGGCCGTCGTCGGCGAAGATGAGCATAGCCGGACCGCCATGACGTTGACCGTCGACTTGGCCTTCGCTCCAGGTGAACCGGAGCACCCTGCCGTCAAATCCGCCGTTTTCGATCAGTCCGTTTGCATACTCATAACAGCCGTTCACCGTGGCGCCGGTTTGCTGCATGTGGAAGTCTCCGTAATCGGAAGAAAAAGTGCCGGAGTTGTCGGGCAGCGCTCGTTGAACGAGTGATTTGCCATAGGCGTAGACATCCATGATTTCCATGTACTGGCCGTCGCCCCAATTGCTGAGTACCGTGAGCCTGAGGTAACGCCCGGCGGCCGGGGTCTTCAGCACGAACTTCTGGTGATCCGTTACCGGCGCCAGAGACGGACTGGCGATTTGCGTGAAGGCGCCGTCCTTGCTGTCGGAGATCTCCACCTTCACATCCTTGGCTCCGCGGCCGCGGTTCTCGACCTGGGCGGTATCGAAGGCCAGGCTGGTGATCTGGCTCCTGTCGGCCAACTCAAAGACGAAGACCTTAGGCGTGAGGTCACCTGCCGGGGTGGCCCAACCCGTGTTGGGAAGCTCGTCGAGGAGCGCATCGGGCGACCAGTTGCCGCTGTCAGAGTAGGAGGGCGGCGCTTGCACGATGAGCGCGCCGGCGCCCCAGGAGAGCAGATTGACCGGAGCCGCGGCGGTTTGGGCCCAAGCCGCGGGTTTTGGTTGAAGCAACAGAACTGCGCAAGAGAAGACGATACATGCGGAGGCCTTGGACATTCTCATAGAACCCTCCTGAGCAGGTGAGTCTAGTTCCGCTGATTTCTCACGTCAAGCCAAATCCGGGCGCGGAATCCGGTGCGGCCCGGGGGTGGCCCGGCGCCCAGACGGGCACCCATTTTTGGCTATCAGCTTTCAGTCTTCAGCTATCAGCTACCTTGGTGCGCTAGGGCCTGTTAACACTACCTGGGATGGCGGCGACGGGAGCCGATTTTCCCCAGGTCACGGAGCGCGGAGTGAACTGTGGCCGGCCTACTGGAGCGACAAGCGACAAAGAGATGGGGAAAATCAGCCCCGTCCCTTCGGGTTGCGGCGAAACGCCGTCCACCCCAGGTAGTGTTAACAGGCCCTAGGCCATGAAGCCGAGGTGGGGGTCGGTGCCGAAGTTGCCGAAGTTAGGAAAGACGGTGCGGATCTGAGAGTCGGAGAGGCCAAACCAACTGGCGAGCGTGCCGGCGTATTGCTCGACCGCGGTGGTAGGAATAAGGCGGCCTGCGCCGACGTCATTGGCCTGATCGACACCGACGACGGGGTATTGACCGTACATGTCCTGGCCCTGCACGGCGCCACCGACGACGAAGTGGTGGCTGCCCCAGCCGTGGTCAGTGCCGTCGCTGTTGCTGGTGAGGGTGCGGCCGAAGTCGGAGATGGTGAAGGCGGTGACGTTGTTGCTGAGACCCATGTTGACCATGAGTCCATCGAAATACTGGAAGGCAGAGCCGAGCTGAGTGAGGAGGCGGGCGTGCTGCTGCGCCTGGCCGTCGTGAGTGTCGAAGCTGCCGAGCTGGACGTAGAAGATTTGGCGGGTGACGCCGAGCTGGGCGCGGCCGGCGATGATGCGGGCGACAGTTTGCATAGAAGCGGCGAGCGGATTGTTGGCGAGCATGTTGGTGGTGGGGTCGAGATACTGCGGCGGGTTCGCAATGCCGCCGACGCCGGCGGGCGCCATGGCGGTGGCGAGCATGGATTGTGCCTGCATGGAGCGGTTGATGACGACCTCGTACTCCTTGGCGAAGAGGTTGGTTTCGTCGGAGGTAAGGATGGAGTTGAGCGGGTTGGCGGCGGCGGGCAGGCCAAAGGGCGGCTGCTGGAGGCCGTAGATGGGGATGGGTCCGGCGGGCGTGACGTTGAGCTGGAACGAAGATTGGCCGGCGAGGAAGAGCGCGTTGCCGGCAGTGGAGATGCAGGTGAACATGGAGTTGGAGTTGATGTTCATGGCTTCGATGGCGTCGGCTACGGCGCCGCCCCAGCCCACGCGCTCGCCGCTGCCGAGATTGGAGGCGATGGCCTGCCATGCGGCGGTTTGATCGAAGTGCGAGAAGAGCGAGTCGGGCAGGGGGACGGAGTTGGAGTTGATTTGCGTTTTGGTGGCGGGGGTGACGAGGGTTCCGGTGTTGGCGACGATGGCGGCGCGGCCGGCGTTGAAGAGAGATTGCACGCCACCGAGAGAAGGATTGAGAGCGAAGGTGCGGCCGGATTGCGGAGTCTTGAGAGTGATGGGCAGAAGCTCGGCGAGCGGATAGGCGAGGCCGGGCGCGCCGGAGCGGGCGGCGGTGAACGCGGCGAAGGAGTTAGGATCGGTGGCGATGACGGTGCCGTGGCCATCGTTGCCGCCCTGCAGGTAGACGCAGACGAGGGCGCGATAGTCGGAGCCGGTGGCCGACTGCGCCATGGCGGCGAGCGAGTTGAGCTCGAGGAGAAATGGGCTAACGTAGATGCCGGCCATGGACGCCATGGAGGCGGTGCGAAGGAATTGCCGGCGAGTTTGGTTGCAAGTGCAGGTCATGGCTGGCTCCTATTGCTGTGCGGCGTAGTCGGGCGACGCCACAGTGAGATAGATGGCCGTTTCGACGCGGGCCAAAAGCGCGGCGTTGATGGCGTTCTGATTGGTGGTGGGGATGGGGATGGCCGTGATGGCGGCGAGAATCTGGTTGTAGAGCGTTGCGGACATCTGGCCGGACATGAGCAGCAGGTTGATGCGGTCGAGCAACTGATCGGGCGTGGCGGCGAGAGACATTTCAGTGGAGTAGTAGGAGAAGACGTCCGGGCCACCCTGGGCGTTGGTGCCGATAGCGCTCTGCATGTAGTTGATGTAGCCGACCACGGTGGAGACGTTGGTCATCTGCATTTCGGGCGCGAGCAGGCCGGCGGCGGAGATGGATGTGTTGGGCGGCGTGTAGCCGGGGGCGAACCAGTTGAAGACGGTTGGCGAACGGAGCCACATCTCGCCGAGGCCGTAGATGGGATCTTCAGTGGAACCCATGTCGAAGGAGCCAGTGCGCGATTGGGCAGTGAAGGCGCGGGCCCACTCGGTGTAGCGCAGCAAAGCCTCGCGGACCTTGCCGTATTGCGGATTTGTAGTGGCTGTGGCCGTGTCGCGCGCCTCGGGGTCCATGAGGATGGCGGTGATGACGGCCTGGAGATTGCCGCGCACGCCGGTGCCGTCGTTCTTGAAGACCTGGGCGACTCGATTGATATAGGCGGGACTGGGATTGCTGGTGACCAGGTGCTGGATCATCTGCTTGGAGAAGAACGCCGGCAGATTGGGGTGATTGAAGAGCGTGTCGAGAGCGATCTTGAGATCGCCGTCGGGATCGGGGCTGCCTGAAGCGGGGATGGTGACGCCGAGGAAATCTTTTTCGACGGTGGAGTGGTGGCTGGGGAAGCTCTGCATGGGCAGCAGCTCTTCGCCGTAGCCGGGACCGACGTAGACGCAGCAGTTGGACCATGCATTGTCCGTCGAGTCGCCGGGGATGTTCCAACTCCAGCCGGTAAAGACGGCGGCAAGGCCCTTGACGTCGGTATTGGAGTAGGTGGGGATGGGATTACCGCTGCCGTCGAGCTGTTGCGATCCGTCGTCGTTCAACTGCCAAAGGCCGATGGTGAACAGTTGCATGACTTCGCGGGCGTAGTTTTCGTCGGGGTCGGTGGTGGCGTTGCCCTTGTCGTTGCCCTGCATGGAAAGGAACTGGCCCATCATCGGGCTAAGGGTGACGTCCTCGAGGAGCTGGCGGAAGTTGCCGAAGGCGTCATTGCCGAGCATGTCGTAATAACTGGCTTCGCCGCGCGGCATGCTTTGAATTGCCGTGGTGTTGTTGCTGGAGATAACGAATAGTTGCGAGAGTGCGTACTTGACGCGCTGGCGCAGCTCATCGGGCGCGGTGAGCGCTTGCTGCCAGAAGGTGTCCTGGACAAGGCCCTCGTCGGCGCTGTTCTGGACGAAGAGCGCGGCGTTGCACTTGAGGTCGGTGGAGCCGCAGGGCGGGTTGTTCACGATGAGCGCCTGTTCCACAGCGGGCTCGGTGGGCGTGGGCTGGATGGCAAATTGCTCATTGAGCCACGCCTGGTAGCCGATCAAGGAGAGATTGCGAATGTCGGCGTCGGTTGGGCCGAAGGTGGCTTGCTCAAGAAAGCGCGCGGCGTCATTCGGGTCGATGACCGGAGTGGGGGGCGTGCCGCTGACCGTGGCGATGAGATCGTTGGATGTGGCGGGACCGGGGTTGGGGTTGAGGACCTGCAAATCGAGATTGCCCGGCTGAGCCTGATCGACATTCGCCGTCAATTGCGATCCGCTGTTGAAGGTGGTGGACACTGGAGATCCATTGACGAGCACCTGTGCGCCGGTGATGAATTTCTGGCCGGTGAGCACGATGGTCGCAGGCCCAGGATCGAATGCCATGGGTGTAGCGGAGGTGAGGATCGGAATGGGATTCATCACCGAGATGTTTTGCGTGATGGAGACGGTTGGATTGTCGACGCTGGTGATGGTGAGCTGGACGATGTTGCTCGGAGTGGGAACAACGGGAGGCGCGCTGTAGGTGATGGAACCATCGGCGTTCGAGACCGCTGTTCCGACCACGCCGTTGCCGCCGGCAATGCCGTTCACCTGCAGCGTGACGGCGGGATTGTCGGTTCCGTTGACTGTCAAGCCGAGATTCAGCGAGTTCGAAACGCGAACATCGGTGCCGGAGTTTGGTTCAAGCTGCAGAACTACCTGGCCGGGACCAACGGTCAAGGAAAGCGGCAGGGCGCTGGCCGAGCCAGGATTGGGGTTGGTGACAGTGAGCGGATAGGTGCCGGGGTTTGGCGCGGCGATTTGCGCGACCAGCTCGGTGCCGGAGACGTAGGTGGTGGGAACGAGGGCTCCGTTCCAACTGATCTGCGCGCCATAAACAAATTGCGAACCGTTCACCGTGACGTTCGTGGTGCCCTCGGAGAAACCGTTCGGACTGACTGTGCCGAGAACGGGAATCGGGTTCCACACCTGGATGGATACCGAGCCGGGAACGGCGGTTGGATATTTGGCGATGGAGCTGGTGATCTGGACCGTGTAGGGATTGGGAACGACCGCGGGGGCCGTGTAGACGCCTGAGTTCGAGACGGTGCCGACCGTTGCATTGCCGCCGGCGATTCCGTTGACATAAAAAGTCATTGGTAATCCCGAGGCGACGTAGCTGGAATTGAGCTGCAGCGTTTGATTGACGCGGACGGTGTTGCTGGGAGCCGAGATGGCTGCGATGGTGTTGAGATCGACGGCGAGCGACGCGCCGCCGCAGCCTGAGATCAAGGGGGCGACCGTGATCAGCGAAATGACAAGGAGGAATGACGTCCAGACGGACGCAGTTGACAGAGGACTGCGTGGGGGCACGGAAGCGCGGAGACACGCCACTCGCATAGATGCTCCTAAGGCAGGGGAACTCCAAGGCAGGCAAATGCTGAACAAAGAAAGGGTCAGGGGAAGAGCAGTACAGCAGATTTAGTTGTTGAGGTTATCGAAGTCACCGGCGAAAAGCAAACTAAAATGCGATGAATCATTACCTAGGTAACGCTGAAATGGCGGGGTTGGCGGAGTTAGCGGAGTTCGACCTTTGAGATCTTTTTGGCGTTGGTGAGTCAGGGCGGTGTGCGGTGTGCTCTTGTGCTGTGGTCCAATTGTGACTACAATTAACTCGGAAGGTTGATATGGCAGCGGCGGACACCTACGTTCGTGCGCGCATCGATACGGGTACGAAAGAACGGGCGGCAGATGCATTGGAAGCCATGGGTTTGTCCATCTCGGACGCGATCCGGCTATTGATGCTGCGTGTGGCCGACGAGCAGCGGCTGCCTTTCGAGGTGCGAGTTCCGAATGCGAAGACGCGCAAGGCAATTGCAGAGTTAGAGTCCGGAAAGGGAAAGCGGTTCCGGAGCGTGAAGGCGCTCGTGGACGATCTTCATGCGAACGATTGAGCGTTCATCCGCGTTCAGGCGCGACTACAAGCGAGAGGCGCGAGGGCAATACCGGGCAACACTGGATGACGATCTTGTGCCGGTTCTTGAGGCTTTGGCAAATGACGAGCCCTTAGAACCGCGACACCGCGATCATGAGCTGAGCTGAGCGGAGTTTGGACTGGCTATCGCGAGCGCCAGATGTGTTGCAACTAGCGAGGCTGGGATCGCACAGTGAGCTGTTCGGGTGATCCATGGAGAATAGGTCGCGCCGCAGTTACTTCGCGTGCCAGGTCATGTCGACGCGGACGGGAATCTCGTTCTTGATCGGCACGGTGAGGAACGATGGGCGGTCGATTTTGAAGTCGGAACAGGTGAGTGGGATGGTCCCGGCGATGCGCACCTCACTTTCCTGCTGCGTGCGCTCGAAGGGGACCTTCGAGTAGTGGGCGGTTTGGCCGGCGAATTGGACTTCGAGGTCGGCGTGAATCCATTGCTGATCGATTTCGGACTGCGGAAAGTGGACGCGGACTACGATCATGGGAAACTGCGCGCCGCGCGTGGCCTCGATCATGTGCAGGTCGCGGTTGGTGTCGCCGGAGTCGAAGGTTTTAACGGGAACAGCAATGAGGAAGTCGCACCAGCCGTCGTGGCAGATGCCTTTGCCCCTGGCGGCGTGACTGGTGCCATTGACTTCATGCATGGGATGCGACATGTGGTAGGTGAGCGTGCCCTGATCCAATATCCATTGCGAGGGGATCCACTGAGAATCGGGCTGCGCGAGGGTGGAACCCGGGACAAAAACAGCCGCAAAAGCAAGCAAAATGGCGAGCAGAAAACTGCGCTTCATTATTTCTCCCAGAATTTGAGGTGAATGGGCCAACTGACGGCAACGATGGAAGCGCCATAGGCGATGACTGTGACCGCGGCCACGGCTCCGTGGGCCGAGGCGATGCCATGAACCTTTTCGCCGTTCTGCTCCTGCGAGAATGCCATTGCGCCGAGGATTGGAGTGAGAATCATGCCGGGGCCGTGTACGAAGGCGAGCGCCTCATGCAGGCGGATTGCTCCGTGCTTCGGTGTTCCCGGGATTTTGGGAGCGAAGGCCGCGAAGTACGCGGTGGTGAAGTAGAGGGCCGCTGTGGTGCTGCCTAAAGCAGCGTGAAAGTCGATGTTGGCGTTTGTGGGCTCGGTGATGGTCTGGCCATTCCTCCCTTTCGCCGAGACCATGGGCCCTGTGATGAGCGTGGCCACCATGGGCGCGAGCGTGATGAGGCCGAGACGCTGGTGAATCTTGAGCATTTCAGTGCGCTTGTTGAGCTCGGCCTGGAGCTTGGGATTGCTCTGCGTTTGTTGCGGCGTGAAGCCGAGATCGGAGAGCGATGGCTCCTGCGAGGAAGAGGAGGAAGCGGGTGCAGGTGCGTTGGGGAGCTCGGGCTGCGATGGCGGAGTTTGCTGGGTTGAGGGTGTTTGTTGTTGGGGCGGGGATTGCGGATGCGTTTGTTGCTGGGCCGGCTGCTGCTGGGCTGGTGCGGCGGATTGGGCCGGCGCCGGGCGCGGGAGCGAGAGAGCGAGGGAAAGAACTCCGGCGGAAAGGGCGAACTTCTCCGCTTGCAAATACATTCGTGGTCTCCTTACGGTGGAACAGCGAGAGGAAGCGTTCGTCGTTTAGACGCAACCAAGTAAATCACAGTGAGCCTGACGTGCATCAAATTTTTGCCATTTGGGCGGCGGACTGCGCGCTCCGTCACCGACTCCTGGCGATCATCTGCGCGGCGTGCTGGAGGCTGGTGTCGGTGACCTTTGCGCCGCTTAACATGCGGGCGACTTCGTGGGTGCGGGAGCGGTCGTCGAGGACGCGGATGCGGGTTTGCGTGCGGCCGTCCTTCTCGCGCTTTTCGACGGCGAGGTGCTGATCGGCGAAGGCGGCGATCTGCGGAAGGTGGGTGACGCAGAGGACCTGCTGGGCGCGGCCGAGGGCTTTGAGCTTTTGACCGACGGCTTCGGCGGCGCGGCCTCCGATGCCGATGTCGATCTCGTCGAAGACGAGTGTGCGGGGGGTGGTTTTCTTTTTCATCTTGGACGAGGCGCCTTCTTCGACGGCAACCTTGAGAGCGAGGAGCACACGGGAGAGCTCGCCGCCGGAGGCGATTTCGACGAGCGGTTTGAGCGGCTCGCCGGGGTTGGTGGCGATGCGGTATTCGACCGAGTCCCAGCCGGAGGCGGTCCAATGAGGGTTTTCAGATTCGCTTCCCTCAGGGGCTAAAGCCCTGTCGTTTTTGGTGCCCTTTTCGGCACGACTGAAGTCGTGCCCTGACACTTCGTGCCGTCCCGAAGCGGCCGCCGCGGAAGATCCGCTTGAGGTGACAGCGACTTCGAATTTGACCTTCATGGCGAGCGAGTTGATCTGCGCCTCGGCGAGCTTGGCAAGTTTGGATGCGGCGGCCTTGCGCTCGACAGTGAGGGCGGAGGCGGCTTTCTGATATTCCCTAGCCGCGCCTTCGAGCACCGCACGAAGTGCCTTGAGGATTTCGTCGCGGTCTTCAACTTCAGAGAGCTTGCGGGCGACGTCTTCTCCGAAGGCGATGACTTCGGCGATGGTTTTGCCGTACTTCCTTTTGAGCCGATCGATGAGAGCGAGGCGATCTTCAATTTCGGCGAGTCGCTCGGGAGAGGCGTTGATGCCCTCGGCGTAGTCGCGGAGCGAGGCGGCAACGTCCGAGATGGTGGCACGGGCGGAGCCGAGCTGCTGGGCGGGCTCGGCGAAGCGGGCGTCGTAGCGGGCGAGCTCTTCCACGTTGCGAATGCCGTCGCGCAGAGCGGCTTCGGCGCTGGAGCTGCCTTCGTAGAGTTGGTCGAAGGCGCTCATGGCGGCGGCGTAGAGTTTTTCGGCGTTGGCGAGAACGCGCTTTTCGGTTTCGAGAGCTTCGTCTTCGCCGGGAATGAGATGGGCTTGCTCAATTTCCTTGCTTTGATAGGTCCAGAGATCGACCATGCGGAGGCGGTCCTGCTCGCCGTGGAGGAGATCGTTGAGCTTGGCGGCGGCGGCGTGCCAGCGAGCGTGCGCCTCGGTAACGGCATCTAAAGAGATACCGGCGAAGCGGTCGAGGAGGAGGCGCTGCTGCGCCTGGTCGAAGCTGGAGAGGCTTTCAGTCTGCGCGTGGACGAGGGCGAGCTCGGGCGCGAGCTGCTTGAGGACGGCGTTGGTAGCGGGCTGATTGTTGACGAAGACGCGGCCCTTGCCGGTGGAGAGGATTTCGCGGCGAAGGATGATTTCGGCGCTTTCGGCGTCGATGCCGTTCTGCTCGAGGATGGATTCGGCGCCGGGCGTGGACTCGAAGACGCAGGAAACGACGGCCTTGTCGGCGCCGTGGCGGACGACGTCGACGGAGGATTTGCCGCCCATGAGAAGGGCGAGCGCGTCAACAAGGATGGATTTGCCCGCGCCGGTTTCGCCGGTGAGGAGGTTGAGGCCGGGCCCGAAGGAGGCGATGGCGTGATCGATGACGGCGTAGTTTTCAGCGCGCAGTTCGACGAGCATGGTTGATCCGTTTTACCACGGGGTTCGGAGGGCGAGCGAACCTGGTCTCCCACCCTAACCGGTGCGCAAAGTGCGCGCGCCGGTTAGGATGGGGCACCCGTTCCGTATTCCATGAGAATCCGAGCGCAGCATAGCACGAACGGGGCTCGATAGGAGTGCCGCTGGCCGGGCGGGGCGCAGGAAAAAGAAGCGCGCCTGGGATGCGGCGTGGGGCGACTGGAGGCACCCAAACGGTCACTTGGGCGGAAGAACGCGGTCTGGTACCGTTGAGAATGAGGTGAATGGCGATTTTTACCGCGGCATTGGCGTTTCTATTGCAGGGTGACGGCGGCGCGGGGACGGGCGCGGCGCCATCGCTGGGCTTCGGAGAACTGGCCGACATGATGGGCAACATCGGGCCGGTCGCGATTTTTGTGCTGGTGTTGCTGCTGTTGGCGAGCCTCTACTCGTGGACCGTGATTCTGGGCAAGATTTCGACGTTCAGCAAGGCGACGACGCAGAGCCGGAGGTTCATTCGCGCGTTTCGCAAAGCGACGCGGCTGCAGGAGATTGCGGCGCTGACCAGCGAGTACAGCGCGAGTCCGCTGGCGCAGGTGTTTGAGGATGTCTACGAGACCTACAAGCGGCAGACGGGCGGGTCGGGACCACCGCGCAACCTGACGCCGCTGGAGCGCACGGCGCAGACGGCAGCGAGCACAGCGGTAACGGCGCTGGAGCGGCGCATGACGTGGCTGGCGACGATCGGCGCGACGAGCCCGTTTGTGGGGCTGTTCGGGACGGTGATGGGCGTGGTGGACGCATTCCACGGGCTGGGCACGGCAGGCGCGGCGACACTGCGCGCCGTTGCGCCGGGCATTAGCGAGGCACTGATTACGACGGCGGCGGGACTGTTTGTGGCCGTGCCCGCGGTGGTGGCGTACAACCAGTTTTCAGCGCGCATCAGGATTTTTGCTTCGGCGACGGACGACTTTTGCCGCGAGCTGCTGAACTCGCTGGAAGAGATGCCGCTGCGGACGCAGGCACAGGCGCCGCGGGTTCCGGCTGAGATGCCGCGCGAGGCGGAGCGCAGTCTATATAAGTAGAGGCGCGAGCGGCGCGGCAGAGTGCGCGATTTTCCCAGGTCCGAAAATCCGGACCTGGGCACCCACTCAGGGCCGTTGGAAAGATTGAGCGGAAAGGTTCAACGTGGCATTCACGACAATCAACGGACAAACACGGAGTTCGCTCGCGGAGATCAACATTACGCCGCTGGTGGACGTGGTGCTGGTGCTGCTGGTGATCTTCATGATCACCGAGCCGGTGCTGCAGTCGGGGATTGAAGTGAATGTGCCGAAGACGCGGACGGTGAAACAGATCACCGAGCAGCGGATGGTGGTGACGATCGACCGCGACCAGAATGTGTTTCTGAACGACCAGCCGGTGAACGTTCACGATTTGCCGGCGAGGCTGCATCAGGCAGGAGTGGATCCTGCGCACCAGTCGATCTATTTGCGCAGCGACGAGCGGGTGCCGTTTGGGGCGTTCGCAAGCGTGATGGACGCGGTGAAGCTGTCAGGGATCACGAATGTGTCGATTGTGACGCAGCCGCTGGAGACAAAGGGACCGGCTGCGAGCGGGAATTAGGAACTGCAGCGGGGCTAGCGTGGTTGGCGGAGTTAGCGGAGCTAGCGGGAATATGGATAGCGTTCTTGAAGGCAGCGAACACCTGGAGCGGGAACTGGCGCGGGAGCCTTTTGCGGGTCCGGCGGCAGGGTCGGTTGGGTTGCACCTGGCGATCGCGGCGACGCTCGTGTCTTACGCCTGGGCGATGGGGCTGTTTCATCACAACGTCTGGGGCAGTGCCGGCGCGGGCGGATCGATGCAGGTGACGCTGGTGACGAGCGCGCTGCCACTGCCGGCCGAGCAGATCAACCAGAATGTGCTGGCAACGGAGACACCAAGCCAGGCGCAGGCGACGCCGAGTCCGAAGGAACAGAAGCACGTGGACGAGAAGGCGATTCCGATTCTGGGCAAGCCGGCAAAGCCCACGGCGAAGAATATTCCCAAGACTCAGCTGCACCAGCCGCCGCCCAAGGAGAATGTGGCGCAGTACGGCGAGCAGTCGGGCTCCGTGACGCCGCACCAGATGCAGATCGGATCGACGGGGCCGACGACGGTTGGCGACAACAACTTTGCCAGCCTGTATCCGTGGTATGTGGACCAGATCAACCGGAAGATGTCTCAGAGCTGGGACAAGGGACAGGTGGATCCGAGGACGCCGAAGGGCGCGCGCGTGTTCCTGATCTTTACGGTTTACCGGGACGGCAGCCACAGCCGGCCGCAGATCGACACTTCAAGCGGGAGCCCGACGCTGGATAACTCGTGCATGCTGGGCGTGCAGCGCGTGGATACGTTTGGCCAGCTTCCGCCGAATTATAATCAGGGTACGTTGAAGGTTTCGTACTACTGCGAGTACTGAACGACAGTGGTTAGTGATTAGTGGTCTGCGTGCTCGGTGGTGAGCCATCGGTAGTGGTGAACGACGAAGAGCGTTGAAGCCGGCGGGCCGGCTCTGAACGCTGATGGTTCGCGGCGAAGAACGCGAGGCTAACATTCGGCGGCAGTAGACGTCATGCAAAATGGGTTCCCTTGGGTAGGGCGTGCGCACAAGCCTCTGTTACCCCAACAGGAAGGATTTTGAGAACGCATGAAGGCAACATTTCGGGTTTTCCCCCTGTTCTTACTTTCCCTGGCGTATCTTTCAGCGCCGCAAGTTTTCGCTCAAGACTGGGTACACACGGGAACGAACCTGGGCAACGAGCGCATTCGCCTGGCCGCGGCCGACTTCAAGCCGGTGGGGAACGATCCCGAGAGCGCGCCGCTGAAGGCGATCTTCGACTCCACACTCTATAACGATCTCTCGAACGCGGGCATCTTCGACATGGTGTCAAAGAGCCTGGCGCCGCAGGCGATGCCGGGATCGCCGCAGGAGTTCACGGCGAATCAATGGTCGGCGGCCCCGGCCAATGCGGCCATGGTGGCGTTTGGTGCGCTGTCGGCGACAAACGGCCGGCTGGTGGTGTACGGATGGCTGACGGACTCGCGGACGGTGGGGAGCGCGCCGGTGCTGGCCAGGCAGTACAACGAAGCGGCCAGCGAGGAGATGGCGCGCACCATTGCGCACCGGTTTGCCGATGAGATCATCTACCGGCTGGGCGGCGCCATCAACGGCATCGCCGAGACCAAGATCTATTTTGTGAGCAATCGGAGCGGCTCCAAAGAGATCTGGGTGATGGACTACGACGGACAAAATCAGCATGCCGTCACTCATCTAGGCAGCATTTCGCTCTCTCCGCGCATCTCACCAGATAACTCCCGAATTGCGTTCGCGTCACTGGGAAGCGACGGATGGGCGATTCGCATGTATTCGATGGACCTGGGACGGCTGGTGAGTTTTCCTGCAGGGACCGCGGGGGGAAGCAATCAGTCGCCGGCGTGGTCGGCCGACGGGCTGAGGATCGCGTTCTCTTCCGCGCGGTCGGGGCATCCGGATATATGGGTCGCAGATGTGAGCGGGGCCAACGCGCACAGCATCACGTCGTTCGGCTCGGACGTGTCGCCGGTGTGGAATCCACGCACCGGCAATCAGCTTGCGTTTGTGAGCGGAAGAACGGGCGAGCCGCAGATCTACATCATGGACAAGGACGGCGCCAACGTGCAGCGGATGACCGACGGCGGATACGCCATTTCTCCCTCGTGGTCGCCCAACGGCGGCATGCTGGCGTTTGCATGGAATCGCAAATACGGTCCCGGCGATCCTGGCGGGTACGACATCTATGTGATGGACATTGCCAGCAAGAACTGGCTGCAGGCGACCCACGAAGCCGGCGTCAACGACTTTCCGTCGTGGTCGCCGGATCAGCGGCATATCGTGTTCCAGCGGCAGATCGGGCATCGCACCCAGATCTGGACGATGCTTTCCGACGGCACCAATCAGCAGCAACTGACATTTTCCGGCGACAACTCCATGCCCAACTGGAGCTGGAAATGAGCTTTCAAGCAAAGGCCGCCGCGGCGCGGCAGGTTCCCGCATTTTAACCACGGACGCGGATTCAATGAACTATCATTTTATGGGTGCTGAAATCCGACGGTGGCACGCTGAGGTGACAACAAAACCCGGCTGCCCGAAAGAGTGACTTCACCTTTTTTTGAGAAGGAGAATTCCCTTGAATCGACGTAATTGCATTTTGACCTTTTCTCTTCTGCTTGTTGCATTGACCGCTGTTTCGGGTTGCAAAAAGAAGACTGCGCCCCTCCCGTCAGCGGAAGAGGCGCCGGCCACAACCGTTGGCGTGCCAACGGCACAACTGACCGCGACCCCCTCAGTGATTTCGGCCGGAGACCAGGTGCAGCTGAGCTGGCGCACGACCAACGCGAGCTCGATTTCGATTGACGGCATCGGCGATGTTCCCTCAGTGGGCGTAAAGTCCGTGACCCCGACGGAGTCGACCACCTATCACTTGGTGGCGCGCGGGGAAGGCGGCTCGGCCGACGCTTCAGCATTTGTGACAGTGAATTCGCCGCCGGCGATCAGCGTGCCCAGCACTTCCATGACCGAGGAGCAGGAGTTCGACGCGCGCGTGCAGCCGATCTTCTTCGACTACGACACGTACGATATCCGGCCCGATGCGCAGGCGACACTGGCCAAGAACGCCGACTATCTGAATGCGCACCCGAATATCAAGATCGTGATCGGCGGATACTGCGACGAGCGCGGATCGGACGAGTACAACCTGGTGCTGGGCCAGAACCGGGCTGAGGCGGCGAAGACCGCACTGGTGACGGCGGGCATAGCGGCCGATCGCATTCGGGTGATCAGCTACGGCAAGGAAAAGCCGTTCTGCACCGAATCGACCGAGGAGTGCTGGCAGTTGAACCGCAGAGACGGGTTCACGATCGACAGGTGAAACAGCAAGTAGCTTCTAGCTGCTAGCTCCTAGCTTCTAGCTTGTTCGCTGGTGATGCAACCCTCGCGGCGGGTTGAGGAGTGGGGTACGCGAGGCGTGCAAAGGGATGAAGATTCGCTACCAGCTTGCGGCAGAGAAACGAATTTCAATTGAAGCGGCAGCCTCGCCTTCCTAGCTAGGCTGCCGTATGGTGTATTCAGGGGTTTTTGATTCAGGAAGGTCATAAAAATGCACAAATCAAGCCATCTTCGCCAACGTCTACTCGCAATTGCAGCATTGATTCTTCTCTTTGGTCCCGCAGCCATGCCCGCGCACGCGGTCTCGAAGGAGATCGTAGCGCTGCAGACCCAGGTGCAGCAGTTGCTGGATGCGGTGCAGCGGCTGCAATCCACGCTGGATGCGCGCGTGGGCGTGCTGGACCACCTGGCGCAGCAGACCGCCGACCAGACCACCCAGGTAACCGCCGCGGTGACCGCGCTGCAGCAGAAGATCAACGCGCAGAACGATGCGGTCAACGGCAAGGTGGACGCCGTCTCAGGGCAGGTGCAGTCACTGAATGACTCGGTGGACGAACTGAAGGCGCGCATCGCCAAGCTGGACAAATCGGTGCAGGACCTGCAGGCGCAACTGCAGGCGATGCAGGCAGCACAGGCGCAGATGCAGCCGGGCGCAACGCTGCCAGGCGGCGCGGCGACACCAGGACCGGGCCAGGGACCTGGCGTACCGGCTACGGCGCCGGGCGGAGCGCCCGCGCAGCAGGCGCCGCCGTTGCAGGAGACTCTGCAGGCCGGCGTGCGCGACTTCAACGCAGGCCGGTACCAGGTCGCACAAGGAGAGTTCCAGGACGTGGTGCACTACTATCCACTGGACGACATGGCCGGGACGGCTCAGTTCTATCTAGGCGAGATTGCGTACCAGCAGAAGGACTACGACACAGCGATTAACGACTACAACGCGGTTCTGGAAGGATTCAGCGGCAACGCGAAGGCCGCAGCGGCGCAATTGCACAAAGGGTTCGCGCTGATTGCGCAGGATAAGCGCGAGGAAGGCATTCACGAGTTGCGCTCGCTGATCCAGCGGCATCCGCAGACGCCGGAAGCGAGGGCGGCGCGCGTCAAGCTGACGGCGATGGGCGTGAAGACGACCACGGCGCACTAGAAGGGCAGCTTCTAGCTTCTAGCTTCTAGCTTCTAGCTTCTAGCTTCTAGCTTCTAGCTTCTAGCTTCTAGCTTCTAGCTTCTAGCTTCTAGCTTCTAGCTTCTAGCTTCTAGCTTCTAGCCTCTAGCCTTTAGCTTTTAGCTTTTAGCTTTTAGCTTTCAGCTTTCAGCTCTCAGCTCTCAGCTCTCAGCTCTCGACCTTTGGCCCCGCTTGACACGTTTTCGCGTACACGACGAAAAAGCCCCGCCATAAGCGGGGCTTTTTGTTGGTCGAAAATCCGCGGGTCAGCCTTTGGCAGGGGCGGTGTCGATGGGCACAGTGCCGTCCGGGGCAGTGCTGGATGTTGCGGCGGGAGGTGCGGCCGGCGCTGCGGCTGCGGCATTAGCGGCTGCTTTCGCCACGCTCTTGTGGTGGCGGACATCGGCGCCCTTCACCCAGAAGATGACGTCTTCAGCGATGTTGGTGGCGTGATCGCCGACGCGCTCGAGGCTGCGGCAGATCATGAGAGCGTTGAGGGCCTGCGGGGCGAGATGGCTCTGCTCCTCCATCACCTTGGTGAGCGCGCGGAAGGCGGCGCGATTCATCTGGTCGACGGCGTCGTCCATGGTGAGTACGCCGCGAGCCAGCTCGGCGTCGCCTTCGATGAAGGCCTGCAGGCTTTTGCGCACCATCTCGGCGGCCATTGAGGCCATGCGGGGAATGTCGACGGGCAGGTCGACGGCGCCCAGGCGCTCCATGTGCCGGACGCGGTCGCTGATGCTTTTGGCGGCGTCGCCCACGCGCTCCAGATCGGCGTTGATCTTGATAACGCTGAGGATGAAGCGCAGGTCGACGGCCATCGGCTGCTCCATGGCGAGCAGGTCGAGCGCGGCCTGATCGATGTCGCGCTCCATGCGGTTGATGGCGATTTCGCTGCGGCTGACCAGGTCGCAGATGGAGAGATCGCGAACCCGGTAAGCCTCAATGGCGCGCTGGATCGCCTGCTCGGCGAGCCCGGCCATGACCAGGAGATTCTCCTTCAGGTCTTCCAGGCTCTGTTGGAAACGTATGCGTGTCATCCGAACCTGCCCGTGATGTAATCCTCCGTGCGCTTGTCGGAAGGATTGGTGAAGATCTTGTGGGTCGAATCGAACTCGACCATGCGGCCGTTGAGGAAGAAGCCGGTATTCTCTGCCACGCGGGCCGCCTGCTGCATATTATGCGTCACAATGACGATTGTGTACTGCGACTTTAGTTGAAAAATGAGGTCTTCGATCTTGGAGGTGGAGACGGGATCGAGGGCCGAAGCCGGCTCGTCCATGAGGAGGACTTCGGGGTCGACGGCAAGGGCGCGGGCGATGCAGAGGCGCTGCTGCTGGCCGCCGGAGAGGCTGGCGCCGGATTTCTTCTTCAGGTCGTCCTTGACCTCGTCCCAGAGCGCGGAGTTCTTCAGGGATTTTTCGACGACTTCGTCGAGGGAGTGGCGGTTGGAGTAGCCGTTGAGCTTGAGGCCGGCGGAGACGTTGTCGTAGATGGACATGGTGGGAAAGGGATTGGGGCGCTGGAAGACCATGCCCACGCGGCGGCGAATTTCGACAGGCGTGGTGTCACTATAGATGTCGAGGTCGCCGATGCGGACGGTGCCGGTGACGCGTGCGATCGGATTGGTCTCGTGCATGCGGTTGAGGCAGCGCACAAAGGTGCTCTTGCCGCAGCCGGAGGGTCCAATCAGCGCCGTGGCGTGGTTTGCGGGGATATTCAGATTGATGTCCTGCAGCGTGTGATTGGTGCCGTACCACGCATTCAGGTTGGTTACTTCGATGCCGACTCCCACGTGCGCATTTCTCCTTCTTACCTCAGCTGAAACCGAAACATCGCGGTGGCGATTTCATCAAGAAATCGGCCCTTAACTCAAATCTCAATACGGCGATCTCGAAGGAGAAATGCCATTAGCTTGTCCCTTTCAAGACGCCGCGGCTGGTGACAAAACGGACCAGCGAGACGGCGAGCACAATGAGAATAATCAAAACCAGCGCTCCCGCCCAGGCCAGCCGGTGCCAGTCGTCGTAGGGAGAGATGGCGTAGACATAGATTTGCAGGGGGAGAGCAGCGATGGGCTCGTTGAGACTGGTGCTCCAGAAATCGTTGCCCAAGGCGGTGAAGATGAGAGGCGCGGTTTCGCCGGCGACACGCGCGAAGGCCAGCATGCAGCCGGTGATGATGCCGGGCGAGGCGGTTTTGACTGTGATGGAAAGCACTGAGCGCCAGTTGGGAACGCCCAAGCCGAGCGCGGCTTCGCGCACAGCATGGGGAACCATGAGGAGCATCTCTTCCGTGGTGCGGCAGATGGTGGGGATCATCATGATGCCCAGCGCCACTCCGCCGGCGAGAGCCGAGAAATGATGTTGCGGCACGACGATAAGCGAGTAGGCGGCAAGGCCCATCACGATGGAAGGAACGCCGTTGAGCACGTCGGCGGTGAAGCGGACGGCGTTGGCCAACTTGGTGCCGCGGCCAAACTCGGCCAGGTAGACGCCGCCGCCGATGCCGATGGGAACTCCGATGAGGCTGGCGAGAGCGAGGAGAGTGACCGAGCCGACGATGGCGTTGGCCATTCCGCCACCCGTCTCTCCGACCGGCGCGGGGATCTTGGTGAAGAAAGCGAGGTTCAGCGAGCTGGCGCCCTTCAGGATGAGATAATGAAGATCGCTACCAGGGGCAGAATGACCAGGAGAGTGGACAACACGGCCAGAGTCGTGGCGGCCTTGTCGAGCAGCCAGCGGAGGCGGGTCCGCATTTTGAATTCCTGCTGCACGTTCTCTCCGACTTCCTTCTTCAGCAATTGCTGATCATCTTTCTGTTTCTCAACGTTGCGTTGCCGGGGCTCCGCGCGTGACCGCCCAGACGAGCAGGCGGGCGATTGCGTTGACGATAATGGTGACGATAAAGAGCGCTAGGCCAATCTCGATGAGCGCGCTCAGGTGCATGTCGGTGACGGCCTCGGTGAATTCGTTGGCAATGACGGAGGCCATCGAGGCCCCATTGGCCAGCAAGGAACGATGAATCTCCGGGGTATTACCTATGACCATGGTGACGGCCATGGTTTCGCCCAGCGCGCGGCCAAGGCCGAGAATGATGGCGCCCACGATGCCGACGCGAGCGTTGCGCAGGACGCCCATGCGAATCATCTCCCAGCGCGTAGCGCCAAGGGCCAGGACCGCTTCGCGTTGCGAGTGAGGCACCGCCGTCATCACCTCGCGCGTGAGCGAGGAGATGATGGGCAGGATCATGATGGCGAGAATGACAGCAGACGCGAAAAAGCCGAGACCGGTGGGATTGGTGTCGTCAAAGAAACCTGTCCAACCCAGACTCTTAGTGAGGAAGGGGTTCAGGTATTCGCGGAGCAGCGGCAGAAGGACGAAGACGGCCCACAATCCGTAAATGATGCTGGGAATGGCGGCCAGCAATTCGGTAAGAAAGGCCAGCGGCGCGCGCAGGAGTCCGGGACACATTTCGGTGAGGAAGATGGCGACGCCGATCGCCAGCGGAACCGCCAGCAACAACGATAGAAGCGAAGAGACCAGCGTGCCGTAGACGAATGGCAATGCGCTGAAGTAGCCGTTGACCGGATCCCAGTAGGAAGGCAGACCGGTCGTAGGGTCGATGTAGGTTTTCCAGAAGAACTGGAAGCCGAAGGCGTGCCAGGAGACCTGGGAACGTTCGACCAGTTGCCAGGCGATAAGGACCACAATGCCAAAGATGCTGAGCGCGCACAGAACCATGAGGATCCGAAAAACGCGGTCGGCGATGGCGGAGTTGCCACGCGCGAGCAGGAAGCGGCGAATGGCCGAGTGCTCCTGAGGAGGCGCCCCGGCGGAAGCCGACGCCGGAGTCGAGGCAGCTTCCGGTTCAGTCTGGGGCTGGGAGATGCGAATCTCAGGCACTGTGGCATCCACAAAGGTCAGGCTACCGGTGAATTATGAACGGGAGGTTACAAGGAAGCAAAATCAAGCGCATACGGGTGGAAAACGCAGACAAGCGGGAGCCGCCCGCGGACCGGAGGAGGGTGGCGGCCGGGCGAGCGGACAAGGCACCGAAATTGCCAAGAGATAGAAAAAATGGGCGTTTCCGGGCTGTCGAGGGCCACATAACGACAAGAAAATCGATGCACTGGGTAAGAACCAATCTACCGTCCTGACGGTCGAGCGTGGTACAACTCGAACATGGCAAAGGGAAAGACGCCGCCAGCATCAGGCCATGTGAACCTGCGCATGCTGGCCGACCATCTAAGGCTCTCCCAGACGACGGTTTCGCTTGTGTTGAACAACTCACCGAGCGCCAAATCCATTCCCCCGGAGACTCGCAACCGTGTGGTTGAGGCCGCGGAACGGCTGGACTACCGGCCCAACTACTTTGCACGGTCGCTGCGGCAAAGCCGTTCCATGAGCGTAGGCGTGCTGGCGCCGGACCTGAGCGAAGGCTATTTTACGCGCGTGATGAGCGGCGTGGTGCAGGAGCTGACCGCGGCCCACTACTTTTACTTCACTGCGTGCCACGATTGGAAGCCGGAACTGATCGAGAAGTATCCCAGGATGCTGGTTGAGCGGGCGGTCGACGGCCTTCTGCTGCTCAATACGGCTGTGGAAGAGCTTGCGGTCCCGGTGCCGGTGGTTGCCATCTCGGCGCACAGCGCGGCAGACAATGTGACGAATATCGTTCTCGATCACCACCAGGCGGCGCAGAATGCGCTCGCGCACTTGTACAAGCTGGGCCACCGGCGGATTGCCATCATGCGCGGCCCGCGCGCCATTCCCGACTCGGAGTTCCGCTGGGAAAGCATCCAGCAGGCGGCCAGGGAGATGGATCTGAAGCTCGATCCGGAGCTGGCGATCCGCATCGACACGACGGGTTGGTCGACGAAGGCCGGGCAGCACCCCATGGCGCCCGAGATCGGCTATAAGCCGATGCAGGGCCTGCTGGAGCGGACGCGCGACTTCACCGCGGTCTTCTGCTTCAATGACATTTCAGCGATCGGAGCCATTCGCGCGCTGAAGGACGCAGGGCTGAACGTGCCCGGAGACGTTTCGGTGGTGGGATTCGACGACATTCTGTCGGCGGCTTATTCCACGCCTTCTCTCACTACGGTTCGCCAGCCGCTGGCGGAGATGGGCCAGCGCGGCGCGAAGGTGCTGCTGGAGCGGATTGCGGACCGGAAGAAAGCGTTTCCGACCGACATCTTCATGGAGTCGGAATTGATCGTCCGCGAGTCGACCGGGCCGGCAAAAAACTCACATTGAGACAGGGATTCAGCTGCAGGCGGCGGCAAGCCAGCGGCTGATGTAAACCTGTGCGTGCCGTTCGCCGCAATAGTGGCGCGCTCCGGGCGCGCCGGCGGCTTCCTTGGTCCATTTGTAGACCGTTAGTTGGGCATCGTTGCAATGGACAACGATCCAGCGCTGCGGATTGTCGCTTTCTTCGCCGCAGATTTCACATCGATAGATGGTGCCGATCATAGCGCGACCTCTCTCAAAGGACATAGGGACGCGGGATTTCGACGATCGAGGCCGAACGCTTGCCGCTCTTCCCTGCTCAAAGATTCTATTCCAGCATCTGCAGATCGAGCGGCTCGACCAACATGCAATCCATGGAGCGGATGTGGGCCAGCGCGCGCTTCAGCGCGGAGGATTTGCACGGCTCGACGGTGACCACGAAGGGCAGCGCGTGAGCCGGATAACCGGCCTTCTGCACGATGGCGCGAATATTGATCTGCTCCTTGGCGAGCGCGGTGGTAATGGCGGCCACGATGCCGGGGCGGTCCTTCACGAGGAAGCGGATGTAATGGGGAACCTCGAACTCGTCGCCGAGACGCGCCGGGGCTGAGGGGATTTCGACGCGCCGCGAGCCGTGAGCGAGAGCGAGTAGATCGCTGACCACCGCGACCGCAGTGGGATGACCGCCCGCGCCGTGGCCGGAGAAAACCACGTCGCCGCCGTAGTGGCCGCTGGCGATGACCATGTTCTCGGTTCCCTGCGACCAGGCGAGCGGCGAGCGCAGCGCGACGAGCATGGGACCGACCGTGGCCGCAATCCGCCCCTCGACCCGCTGTGCGCGCGACACCTGGCGGATGGTGCAGCCGAGATCGCGGGCATAGCTGAAGTCGACAGGCGTGATGGTGGTGATGGAGCGGGGAACGATCTCGTCGGGATCAACCTGCACGCGGAGGGCGAGGCGCATGAGAATGGCGAGCTTGGCGCGCGCGTCGAATCCGCCGACATCTTCAGTGGGGTCGGCCTCGGCATACCCCTTGGCCTGCGCTTCGGCCAGAACCGCGGCGTACTCCGCGCCTTCCTCCATTTTGCTCAAGATGAAATTGCAGGTGCCGTTGAGAATGCCCTCCATGCGCTCGATGCGGTCGCCTGCCATACCCTGTTCGAGGCCGGGGATGACGGGAATGCCGCCAGCAACGGCAGCGCCGTATTTGAGATGGCCGCCTTTGGCCGCAGCCAGCCGCTCCAGATCGATGCCGTGATAGGCGATGAGCTTTTTGTTGGCGGTGACGACGCTTTTGCCTGCTTCGAGCGCCTTGCGCACCCAGGTTCCAGCGGGATCGAGGCCGCCGGCGAGCTCGACAATCACATCCACATCGGAGGCGAGCACAGCGTCGGCGTCTTCGCTCCAGACGACGCTCGAGGGCGCCCAGTCAACGCGTTTGCGCGCGACGTTGCGGTTGAAGACGTGGGTCAACTCGAGGCCGTGCGGCTTGGATTCGACGAGGATGCGCGCCACCGAGCTGCCCACGGTTCCAAAGCCGAAGATGGCAATGCGCAGATGGCGAGTGGGGCCGGGCTTGCGCGAGTGCGCGGCAGACGCGCCGGCCGGCGATGCGGATTTGTGCACTTCAGGCACCGAAGTCTTCCTTTGTGTTGTGTTGACGAGGCGAAACCGAGCAACAACTTGATGATACCCGAGAGAAGCCAAGGAACAGTGGTCAGTGGACAGTGGCCAGTAATCGGTGACAGGTAATCCGCTGCTCCTGAATTGCTGAAGACCGTCTGGATGTTCACTGTCTGCTAGCATGAAATTCAGATGCGGCGCGGCTTCTCCATCTTCCTCATCCTGTTCTTCGGGCTGGGACCGCTGTCGGCCTTCGTCGACGGCAGCGAGGACGCAGGTCTGCCGCCCTGCTGCCGGCGGCACGGGGCGCACCACTGCGCGATGTACGCGCAGATCATGGCGATGAGGGTGGGCCGGGGCATCGATCCGACGCCCAGCTTTTCCGCGCCGCTCACATGCCCGCTCTATCACGGACCCACTTTCTCGATGCTGATGCCGGCTCACGCCCTGACGGCAGCGCCGGCCAGATATCGCACTGAACAGACGCGGGCATTCGTTCCCATGCCTGGACGCGCAGAAGCGTTCTCTCGCCCGAGCCGCGCACATGCTGGCCGCGGCCCTCCCGCGACGGATCACTGCTAAATCCCGCGTTGAACAACCTGCCCTGATTCTGCTGCCCTGATTTTGCCGGGACGATGGTTTTCGTCCGCCTGGCGGATTGCGGTCGCCGATTCGGCGTCGCGCTCCGAGAGCGGAGACCGTCTTATGCGCGGGCGGTTGCAGGCGCTTCCCCAAAAGCCGTCCGTCATCGTGCCGTTTTGAAGGCGGCACACGACGACTGCCTGTGTTGGAACGAGAACGAAAGCGAGGTCATTTCATTATGCGAAATTTTCTTCATACACTTGCGGCAGCGGTGCTGTTGGCCGCTTCCCTTCCCGCATCTGCGACTGTATTTGCCACGGTGCACGGAGTGGTTCACGATGCGCAGCACAGACCGATTGCGGGCGCGAGCGTCACGCTGCATGCCGCGGACTCCGATTTTGCACTGCACGCCACGACGAATACCGATGGAGAATTCGAGTTGCCGGAGGCGCCGATCGGCGTGTATCGGATGACGGTGACGGCGGCAGGATTTGCCAACGCAACCGAGACGTTGACGGTAGCCTCGGGAACAAATCCGGTGCTGCACATTCCGCTGGAGGTGGCGGGAGCTACACAGTCGGTGGTCGTGAATGGGACGGCAAGCTCTGCCGACACGGTGACGCCAACGACGCTGATCACGCGCGCAATGATCGATGAAACACCCGGCGCGGACCGGACCATCGGCACGGAGATGATTACCGATTACGTGCCCGGCGCGTATATGACGCACGACATGCTGCACATGCGCGGCGGCCACCAGACAAGCTGGCTGATCGACGGCGTGGCGATTCCCAACACCAAGATCGCGTCGAACGTAGGGCCGCAGATCGACTCAAAGGACATCGATTCCATCGAATCGCTGCGCGGCAGCTACGACGCCGACCTGGGCGACCGCACCTACGGAATGTTCAACGTGCTGCCGCGAAACGGATTTGAATTCAACCGCGACGGCGAGGTGATGTTGTACGCGGGCAATTTGTACACGGGCGAAGCGCAGGTTGCGCTTGGCGACCACTCGGAGAAGAGCGCGTGGTACGCAAGCGCGACGGGATCGCGGTCGAATTACGGGCTGGCAACGCCCGTTGCAGCGATCTATCACGATGCGACGAATTCCGGGAGCGGGTTTGTGTCGCTGATCCGGAACCTGACGCCCAAAGACCAACTGCGCCTGGATGGGCAGTACCGGCAGGATTTCTTTCAGGTTCCTTACGATCCGGACGCGAACGATTACGAATGCAATTCGGATTACTACTGCAGCACGGGGCTAAGGGATGCGCAGTCGGAACGCGATTCGTTCTTGATTGCGAACTGGGTGCACACGTTCTCGCCCAAGGCGCTGATTTCGGTGGCGCCGTTCTACCACTTCAACCAGTCGGACTACAATTCGCGCCTCAACGACTTCCCGGCGGCGACAACCTGGGACCAAGATTCGAACTATGCGGGCGCGCAAGCTGATGGCCGTCTCGACCTGGGCTGGAACAGTTTCTCAGTTGGACTTTACTCGTTTGCTCAGGCGGAGCGCGATCTATTCGGTGTGATCGACAACCAAAACGACGTTACCTACCCCAACAAACCAGGCAATGCCAACGCGGGATTAGTAGAGTTTTACCTCGGCGACCATTTGCGGCTGGGAAAGTACGTGACTCTGCTGGGCGGAGAGCGATTCTCAATCTACCGCGCCGGGTTGGACGAGAGCGCGACGTATCCGCGCATCGGCGCGACGGTGCGGATCCCGCGGCTGAACTGGGTGCTGCGCGGGTTCTATGGACACTTTTTCCAGCCCGCGCCGATCCTTACGGTTTCGAGCTCAGTGCTGAATTACGCGGGCAGTTTAGGAGGCGGCGAAAACACTTTCACGCCGCTGCCCTCAGAGCGAGACGAGGAGCATCAGTTCGGCATCGAGATTCCCTATCGGGGATGGATGCTGGATGTGGACACATTCAAAAGCCGCGTGAACAACTTCCTCGACCACTCAAACCTGGGCGAATCGAATATGTACTTTCCCATCGCCGTGGATGGCGCGCTGATCCGCGCGTGGGAGATGACGCTGCACTCGCCGTCGCTTTGGCGCTATGGGCAGTTTTATGTAACGTATTCCAACCAGATCGCCGAGCAGCGCGGCAACATCATCGGCGGATTTACTTGTTCCTTCCCGGACGATCCTGCATGCACGGCGGGCGATTTTGATTATTCTCCAGTCGACCACGATCAGCGCGACACGCTCAACACCGGTTTCACGGCGAACCTGCCGGCGCATACGTGGTTCGCAACGAATGTGTACTACGGGTCGGGATTTGCCAACGGGTTGGCTTGCACCGATCTTTCCTCTTGCCCAAATAATGGGCCATATTACGGGCCGTACCTGCCGGGGCACACGACGTTCGACGCGTCGGTGGGACATTCGCTGGGAGAAAACTGGAAGCTGTCGGCAACGGTCATCAATGTGACCAATCATCGCGTGCTGCTGGATAACTCGGTCACCATTGGCGGGTTTCACTACAACGATCCGCGGATGTTTGCGGTCGAGGCGCGGTACCGGTTCCATTTTTAGCGAGTCGGCAAGTCAGCGAGTTAGCAAGTTAGCGCCCGCTTCGCGGGCGTTAGCGGGTTAGCGAGTTAGCGGGTCGGCGCCGGAAGGTTTGAACAACGGGTGTGCGGACGAGTCAGGGTCGGACTTCGAAAAGTCCAGGCAGGACCTGGCCGGCTTTGCCTTCGACGATGTGGGTGAAGGCGGAGGCGTTAAGCGGCGGCTCGGGACCGATGTAGACGGTTTGTGCGCCACTCTGCCGCGCCCAACTGACGAAGCCCGCCGCGGGATAGACGTTGCCCGATGTGCCGATGACGATCATCATCGTGGATTTGGCGATTTCGCGCTCGATGCACGGCATTTCGAGCGGAATCTCGCCGAAGAAGACGATGTGCGGGCGCATGCGGCCACCGCAGGCGCAGCGGCCGACCTCGTCGAGGCTCGCGTAAATGGCGCGATCCTCAACGGGAGGGCGGCCGCACTCGCGCTCGCAACGTGATTTGGCCAGCTCTCCGTGCATGTGGACGAGATTCCGCGAGCCGGCACGCTCGTGAAGGTCGTCGACGTTTTGCGTGCAGAGAAAGTAGCGGCCGGGGAGCTGCGCTTCAAGCTCGGCGAGCGCGATGTGCGCGGGGTTCGGATCGGCTTTGCTGCCTTGTGCGCGGCGCGCGGAATAGAAGGCCCACACGCCGGCGGGATCGCGGCGCCACGCATCGGGCGTACACACGTCCTCGACGCGGAAACCGGCCCACAGACCGTCTGAGGCGCGGAAGGTGGGCAGCCCGCTTTCTGCACTGATGCCGGCGCCGGTGAGGACGAAGACGCGGTCGGTAGGGGTGATGGAGATGGTGGACATGACAGTGCTTAGTGCTCAGAGCTCACGGGACCAAAAGAATCTTGCCGGTGGTCTTGCGTTCTTCCAGATCGATCTGGGCCTGGGCGGCGTCGGCGAGAGGATAGGTGTGCTCGGTGCGGAGTTTGAGCTCGCCCTTGGCGGCCCAGCTAAGCACGTCGCCTGCGCGCCATTCGAGCTCCTCGCGTGTGGCGATGTAGTGCCAGAGTGTGGGCCGGGTGAGAAAGAGTGAACCTTTGCTGTTGAGCTGGATGGGGTCGAAGGGCGGCACGGGGCCGCTGGAGGCGCCAAATAACACCATCATGGCGCGGGGGCGCAGACAGTTGAGGCTGCCCTCGAAGGTGGTCTTGCCCACGGAGTCGTAGACCACGTCGACACCCTTGCCCTTGGTGAGGCGCTTGACCTCGGCCTCGAAGTCCTTTTCGCTGTACAGAATCACGTCGGAAGCGCCGGCCTCGCGCGACAGCTCGGCTTTGGCCTTGGTGGAGACGGTGGTGATGACGCGCGCGCCGATGCGGGCGGCGATTTGCGTAAGGAGCAGGCCGACACCGCCGGCTCCGGCGTGCACCAGCGCGGTGTCGCCCTTCTTGAGCGGATAGGTCGAGAAAGCCAGATAGTGCGCGGTCATTCCCTGCAACATGGCGGCGGCCGCGTGTTCCATGCTTAGCCCTTCGGGAATTTTGACCAACTGCGCGGCCGGAACCAAAGCGTATTCGGCGTAGCTTCCAATGACGCCGACGGACGCGACGGCGTCGCCGGCTTTGAATCCGGTGACGCCGGGGCCAAGCTCTTCCACGGTGCCGGCAGCCTCGCTGCCCGGGATCATGGGGAACGAAGCTTTGTAGACGCCTTTGCGAAAGTAGATCTCGATGAAGTTGACGCCAGTGGCCTCAATACGGATGAGGACCTGACCGGCCTCAGGCACCGGGATGGGCAGGTCGGCGAGTTGCAGAACCTCAGGTCCGCCGGCGGAGTGGATCTGAATGGCTTTCATGACTTGCTCAAGAATGAACCTAGAGGCCGGGCTGCTGCAAGGGAATAGGAGATCCGGTTCGCTGCCTAGAGGGTCTCGTCTTTGCTTCCCGAGAGCAAGGTCCGCTCGTCGGAGGATTCCAACCGCACCAGGCGGTCCACGGTGTAGGACGTTGAATGCTGGTTGCTGTAGTAGTGGCGCACCTGCAGCTCGCCAAGCAGGCCGAGAGCCAGCAACTGGACGCCGGAGACGATGAGGACCGAAGCAATGACGAACCAGGGGCCATGCTGGCTCATCAAATCCGCGTGGGGATTCATCAGTTTCATTGCCAGCAGGACCGCGGCCATGACGCTGCCAACGAACATGCCCAAAACGCCGCAACCGCCAAAGAAGTGCAGCGGCCGGCTGGTGTGCTTGAGCAGAAAACGAATGGTCATCAGGTCAAAGAAGACCTGGAAGGTGCGGCCCAGGCCGTAATGGCTCTTGCCGCGCACGCGATTCAGGTTGCGAATGGGAATCTCGCAGATGGATGCGCCGTTCAAACTGGCGAGGGCGGGAATGAAGCGATGCATCTCGCCGTAGAGCGGAATATTCTGGATGACCTCGCGGCGATAGGCTTTGAAGGTGGTGCCGAAGTCGTGGATGGGAACGCCGGAGAGGCGCGCCATGATCCAGTTGGCGCAGGCGGAGGGAACGCGGCGAAAAATGAAGTTGTCGATGCGCACCTTGCGCCAGCCGGAGACGACGTCGTACCCCTCATCCAGTTTCTCGAGAAAAGCGGGAATGTCGTTGGGATCGTGCTGCAAGTCGCCGTCCATGGCCAGAATGAAGTCGCTCGAGGCGTGGTCAAAGCCGGCGGCCAGTGCCGAGGTTTGGCCAAAGTTGCGGCGCAGCTTGACGACCAGCACGCGGCTGTCAACGGCGGCAATCTCCTCCAGAAGCTTGTACGTGCGGTCGCTTGACCCATCGTCGACCAGAATCAGCTCAAAAGATTCGTCCGCCTGTTCCATGACTTGCTTGAGCCGTGCATACAGGATGGTTACGTTCTCTTCCTCGTTGTGAAAGGGAACAACGATCGAGTATTTCGTCATATTGCTCCTTTAGACGCTTTCGATGCGCGAGGGATGTCTGGGGCAATCCCCTAAAATGCGATGGATGCAGTTTGCGCCTGGATTCAGTGCCCGCAGCGGAGAGCAGAACCACCGGTGCGGCCGGCCCAGGAATCATTCCTGCGCCTCCATCTCGTCAAGCGTCGCCTGCATCTCGTTCCGGGCATGGCTGTTGCCGCTTCGCGAGGCACAAGCGATGCCGGCTTTGAGGCGCTCGATTGCCTGCTGCTTTCTGCCCGCACTCGCCAATGTTTGTGCGGACATGAAGTAGCCTGGAGTGTAATCAGGATCGTTGGCCAAGAGCATATCGAATTCCGAGATTGCCGCAATGATCTCGCCCCGGCTCGCCAGTTCCATGGCGATTCCGTAGCGGGCGAAGCTGTTCTTAGGTTCAAGCGCGAGAATCTCTCTCAATCCTGCAACTTTATCCATCTTGCCTGTGTCCGGACCGATTTCGCTCCATCGGACCGTGAGGGATTTGCGATTTTGGCGCGGATTGCCCAAACTGGAACATGAAGGCTGGTGAAAACTTCCGGGCCAAAGCCGCCGCAAGTTCTATTCTAACTGGCGAGCGATGAAGACGGTAAAAAAGAAGCAGAGGAAATGGAGGCGGCATGAGCAGCCCAGATCTTCACCCCAAGGTCGATCTCCACCCCAAGGTACGCACGGTGGCGAGCACGCAGTCAGAGAAGACCGAGATCGTGCTGCCCAACGACACCAACATGCTGGGCCATCTGCTGGGCGGGCGGCTAATGCACTTCATTGACCTGACGGGGGCGATGGCGGCCTACCGTCACGCACGGACGAACGTGGTGACGGCGGCGATGGATCATATCGACTTCATCCGGCCGGTACACCTGGGCGATTTGGTCACGCTGAAGTCGAGCGTGAACCGCGCGTTTACGAGCTCGATGGAAGTGGGCGTGAAGGTGTGGGCGGAAAACACGCGGACCGGCGAAGTGGCACACGTGGCCAGCGCGTACCTGGTGTTTGTGGCCATGGACGAGCACGGTCACGTGCAGCGGGTTCCGCAGTTGAAGCCCGAGACGCCGGACGAAGTGCGGCGCTATGAAGATGCGCTGCGCCGCCGGGAGCATCGCGAACGCGAGAGCGTGCGGCGCACAGAGGGCAAGCTGGCCGTGGCGGCGCTGGCCGATGCGGAAGAGAAACACTGACAAGCAGGACATTCGATCCGAAACAAACTAAGGAGCAACGAAAAACGATGGCTCATTCCCATGCCATGCCTTCGCCGGTCGCATTGCCCGGCGTGTCAAAGATTGTTGCAATCGGTTCTGGTAAGGGTGGCGTGGGCAAAACCACCGTGGCCGTGAACCTAGCCATCGCGCTGAGCAAGCTCGGCCAGCGCGTGGGGCTGATGGACGCCGACGTTTATGGGCCCAACGTGCCGCTGATG
>CAWHVN010000035.1:0-97935 GCA_963832805.1 uncultured Acidobacteriaceae bacterium
CTCTTAGAGTCGCCGATGGCGCTGCTGGTTTCAACGCGTGTAGCGCGCAGCAGGCGCGCAATTTGCTTGAGATGAAGCTGGACCGCATAGGCGCGCAGAAGCTCGGCCTGTGAAAAGCCGATTCCGGTGTGGCGAACCTCATCCATGCGAGCTTCCAGGTCGGCGATATCCTGCTCCAGATTGATTCCCTGCGCCGGCACGCGGAATCGCCACTTGTGAATGCAACCGGCAACGTAATTGAAGCCCGTGCGAATGTCGGCGGCAAGATGTGAGAGCGCCGGCTCCAACTGCTGCGCGAAGCGGTCCTCGTGGCCGTCTTTCACAGCAAGCTCGAGCGCCACCAGCGCGTCATAAAGAGAGCGGCCAAACTGCGAGAGCATGCTCAATCCTTCGCGCCAGCCGGGACCGCTCGGCTCGTTGCGCGCGGCTTCGAGGAGCTGGCTGTTGCCGCGCAGCAGAGCCAGCAAATCCTCGCGCAGGGCAGGTAGATTCTGCGACGGCGCGCCGCGAAAGCCCTCGAGAATCGCCTCAAAGAAACTGCCGAGCAGAAGGAATTCCTGCGCCAGGCCGTCGCGCAGCCAAAGGCGTGCGCGGTCAGGGAAAACAAGCGTGGTGACCGCGAGCGCGACGACGATTCCAAGCAGCACTTCGCCGACGCGGTCGAGCGCCAGCTCCCAGCGCGGGCCGGATTTAGGGACCAGCATGATGATGGTGATGGTAACGGCGGCGAGACGCGAGCTGTTGCGAAGGCTGAGGAGGCCGCAGACGACGATCGCTAGCAGCACGGCGAGAATGTAATTCCATGGCGGAGCGCCGAAGACCGAGCAGGCAAAGCCGAACGCCGCGCCCATGAATGTGCCAAGCAGGCGGTCGCGCGAGGCCGTTACCGTGGCGCCGACGTTCGATTGCAAAACGATGATGGCACTGATGGAGCCCCAGTAACCGTCGTGCAGGCCGAAACGCAACGCCAGCCACCAGCAAAGAGCCGCTGCCATTGCCGTCTTCGCGGCGTCGATCAAAAGGCGGCGCCGCTCAAAGCTCAGGAATCCCCGCTTGCCGCCGCCTTCCACGCGCAGTTTCGCGGTGAGTTGGTTCTGCGACCACGTCTTTTTGGCTTTTAAACGCATGGATGCGATTCGAGGTTGAACCTGCTCGCTCTTTCAGGGTATTTTGCGCCCCGCGCTGCAGTGAACAGTTTCGCGTTTCCGATCCGCTGCCGTCAATGAATGCGGTTGCTCAGAAAATCTCACTCGCGGCTGGGATACCATACTCTCAAGGAGCGCGCGGTCAGCCGCACCGCGAACCCCATGCTGCGAGTCGGATACCCAGCCACTTTATCTGCCGATTTGTTTCGCGATTTTCCCGAAGGGATCGAGTTGATCCCGGTGTCGGACAAGATGGACCACGACGTCGAGATCGATGTCTGGATCCCCGATCCCTATTCGACCAAGGCGATACGCACGTGGCCGCGATTGCGCGGCGTGAAGATTGTGCTTGCAGTGATGGCGGGGACGGAGTGGGTTCCCGAGACGGTAGGACCGCACGTGACAATTTGCAATGCGCGCGGTGCGCACAACATTGCGACTGCTGAGTGGACGGTGGCGTCCATTCTGACCATGCTGAAGTACTTTCCGTTGTATCTCGACATTCAGAAGTCGGGCGTGTGGAGGCGGCGGATTGAGGCCAGCGCACACTACGCCAAAATTACCGGTGACGCGCGCGCAGTCTATCCGCCGGTGCTGCAGGAAGAGTTGACCGGCAAGACTGTGCTGCTGGTGGGGTACGGGGCGATCGGCAAGGAGATCGAGCGCATGCTGGTCCCGTTCGACGTGAAAATGCTCCGCGTGGCGCGGAGCGCGCGAACCAAGCCCGAAGTGCACGCCGTGAGCGAATTGGACAACTTGCTGCCGCGCGCCGAGGTGGTGGTGTTGATTCTGCCGTCGACCGCGGAATCACGCGGGCTCATCGGCAGGCGGCAGCTCGGGCTGCTGCGGCAGGGGGCGCTGTTAGTAAACGCCGCACGCGGACCGATTGTTGACACGGATGCACTTGTGGAGGCACTGAATTCGGGACGGATTCGCGCCGCGCTCGACGTGACCGATCCTGAGCCCTTGCCTGCAGGCCATCCGTTGTGGAGTTGCCCCAACCTGCTGCTGACGCCGCATATCGGCGGATCGACTCCGCAGTTTGCGCCGCGCGCGCTCCGCATCGTGGCCGATGAGCTGCGGCGGTACATGAAGGGCGAGCCGTTGCGGAATGTGGTGCAGGCGGCGAGCTAGACGTTGGCGGCCGCGCGACGCCAGTTGCGCAGGCCAAGCACTGCGAGTGCAACGAGCCCTGCATAGAGCAAGGCCGTGAGCAGAAGATCTTTGTAGACGTATTCCCCGATGTAAACCAGGTCAACAGCGATCCAAAGCCACCAGTTGGCGATGTGCTTGCGCGCCTGCCACCAGGTTGCGACCAGGCTGAAGCTTGTGAGCGTAGCGTCGAGATGGGGCAGCGCGGCGTGGAGATGCTTGGCCAGCGTTCCCAAGGCAAAACTCCCTATGACGCCCAGAGCGAGAGCGATGAGCAGACCCCACTGCGCCAGCGGGACCACCCGCACTTGACCTTCCTGGCGCACGCCACGCCACCAGTGCCACCATCCGTAGAACGTGAAGAGCGCGAAAAACACCTGCAGCAGCGCATCGGAGAGAAGCCCCGCGCGGAAGAAAACCACCATGTAAAGAAAAATCGAGACCAGAGTAACGGGCCAGCAGATAAGCAGGCGCCGCGTGGTGAGCCAAATACCAAGAGCCGCAGTGATGGCTCCCGCAAGTTCCAGGCCATGAGCGGTGAGGTAGGCCGCGAACGCGCTCCAGATCATTGCCGAAGCGCTCCTTGTGCCGGGTGCGCGGCGGCGCGGCGACGCAGTGCGTCGAGCAGCTTTCGGCCGGACGCGCTGCGAAACCAGTGCGCGTGGCCGACGAGCCAGCCGTCGTAGGCCATGGCGGCTTTCTCTTCCGAGTGCAGGACGCCGAGAAAATAGTCGGCCTCAGAAAGAGCAAACTCGGCGTGGCAGAGAGCCGTCATGGGCGCGAGGGCGGAGGATTCTTTGTTGGAGAGAGGGCGGACGGATTCGTAGCCGTCGAGAAGCGCTTCCAAGTGGTCGAGGCGGATCGGCACGTGGTCAGGGCGCGCGGGATCGTTTACGAGGGCGAGCCATTCAACGATGTTGCGCTCGATGGCGTGGGCGATGTCGTGCACGGCGTTGGTGCGGTCAGCGAGGCCGAAGTCGATGATTGCGGTGGCGCTGGCAGTGAGATCGGCGTTCGGCCCCGCAGCGCTCCAGAAGAGATTGGAAGCGTGGAGGTCGTTATGGGTCCACAGCGGCGGGAGCGCGGGCAGAAGCGGCGCAAGGTCGGCGTGGAATGGCGCGAGCAGTTCGAGGGATTGCTCGGCGCAGGCGTGGACGGCTTTGTGCGCGGAGAGCGATGGACGTACGGTGAGATAGCTTTTCATTGCGGCGGCCGGATCGCCGGCAGCGAAGATGGTGAAGCTGGCGACGAGTGGGCGGGGCTTGCGGGGCGGAGCATTGAAGTTCTGCGAGGCGAGATGAAGCCGCGCCAGCGCCGCGCCCGCGGAGTGCGCATGGGCCGCACTGCGGAAGGGCGTCCAGGAGATGGCGTCCTCGTAAAGGTCGATGCCGGACGGAGTCTCATGGACTTCGTAGGTCCATTCGCCTGTTTCGATGGCCGTGTCGCCAGTCGCGGAAGCAAAGACATGCGGGACGGGCGCGTCATGCCTGAGCAGATGTGAAAGAAACCGATGCTCTTCGAGGAGTCCTTCGCGATCGCGCACGACGCGGTGATGGCGCTTGATGAAGACGCGGCCATTCCGCGTTACAACGACACCAGCCGCTGAGAATGGGCGCGGGCTGACAGAGAGGATGCGCGTGGGCTCGCCGAGATCCGGGAATTGGGAGAGAAGTGTACGCAGCTCATCGAGCGTTAGCGGAGGCCAGTCGGGATCGACCAGCGAGCCGTCCATGCCGTGGGCTTTTGCCGTTACGCTCATCGCAGCTTTGTCTTTCATCGGGTCCAGTGGCTCTAGAAAGTGTAGTGGGCGTCGAGGCGCACGGTCGGCGGAGCCCCCAGCCAGACAAATGTGTCGCCGTAACTGGCTCCGGTATCGGACCAGTAACGTTTGTTGGCGATGTTGTCAGCGTAAATGTGGAAAGTGACGCGGCCCTGCTCGCCGCCGGGTGTGTAGCGCGCGCCGAGGTTGAAGAGGTTGTAGCTGGGCACGCTTACTGCATCGTCGCGTGTGGCCTCTTTGCGGGAGGTATAGCTCCAGCCAGGCATCACGTGAAGGCCACGTAGGCGAGGTACGGTGAGATCGGCAAACACATTCATGTGCAGGTGCGGCACATTGATGACCTGCTTGTTGTCGAATGTGGCCGTTCCGGTGCTGCTCGAGACGGCTTTCATGGCCGCGGCCGATCCATTCAGGCGCAGCCAGTTGGCGGCCTTTCCCTCGGCGTTGAGCTCGATTCCATCGTGCGTTTCGCGGCCCTCCTGCTCGAAGCAGAGATCGCCCGCAGCACCGGTAGGGCAGAAGCTGTCAGGTCCAGCGATCATTTTGGGGTGGAAGAATGGCGCGCGCATGTGGAAGAGCGCGGTGGTGAGAAGAATGCGTTCGCCAGGCTCGTACTTGGCGCCGATCTCGGCCTGGCGCGTGAAGAACGGTGCGAGAAACTGGCTGCCGTTATCGGTCCAGAAGGGCGCCTCCGGACCGAGTGACAACATCACGCCGTAGTTCGAATAGAGCGTGAGGTTCTCGATGGGGTTGTACGTGACGGCGAATTGCGGCAGCCAGACGGGCTTGTCGGAAGGCTCGGGCGCGCAAGGATCTGGATAGGTGACGCTCGATGGATCCAGTTCGGTTGAATCGGCGCAGCTCGCGTACGCGGAGTAGTTGTGGTCGCGCAGGGAATCGTAGCGTCCGCCGACGATGAGCTGAATGCGGGCGGGAAGATGAATGCGGTCCTGAATGACGGCGGAGGATTGGCGGCTGTCTTCCCACAGTCGGCGCGGGCCGGCGGTTTCGAATGGATATTCAAGGGAATTCGGGTCCCCGGGTGGTGGGAGGGACGCGATGGGCTGGTAGATGTTTTCCGAGCCAACGTAGGTGTAAACAGCGCCGTCCGCGATCGTGGTGGAGGATGGTTCCCGGGGAGTGTAATAGCCAGGCTCGTGCACGCTGCGCAGGAACAGCACGCCGCCGGCGGTGATGTCTTGCGTGATTGCTCCCGTCTTGATGTGACCGGTGAGCATAGCTTCGGCTTCGGCGTCGATGCGCAGCTCGCCGGGGTCGCGATAGTCGTAGATGCCGTAGGTCCCGTCGGGACAGAAGAAGTACTCAGGCGCATCCGGCGCGTTGGGGCAGTTGGGAAGGTACGTCGTTGGGTCGAGCGATGAGCCGTATGCGTAAATCACGTTGTCCTGGATAAGCGAGTGGCTAAGGCTTGCGGCCGCGAAGGCGAGCCAAGAAGGCGAGAATGTGTGATCGAGGCGCGCGTTGGTATTGAACGTGTCGTACGTGTCAGGAGGGCCCCAGGGCTGATCGCCGAGCATGGTCGACCGGTAAATTCGGTTGATGTCGGGCAAGGTCGTGCCGCCGAGCAGTTGATAGCCGCTGCCGTCGCGCTCGGTTTTGTGCTGGTACTCGAAGTCGCCTTTGAGGATTGTGGCCGGGTCCAGCTTCCAGTCGGCTGCGCCCGCGCCGACGGCGCGCCAGCCGTTGGTGTCGTTCATGTAGGGGACGATTCGTTCACCGGCGAAATTCAGTCGCGCGCCCAATTGTTTGCGGCTCCCAAAAAGATGGCCGAGGTCGATTGCGCCATAGGCCGAGCCGCGATGATCGGTAGCGAGATCGAGGGCCTGGACGTTGGCCGGACCCTTGGTCACGTAATCGATGAGGCCGCCCGCAGAAGCTACGCCGCTCTCCACCGCGGCAATGCCCTTGAGGAATTCGACAGCCTCTTTGTTCTCAAGCGGCACATCCTGCTCGCCGGCGATGGTCATGCCGTTCACCTCAAGTCCGGTGGCAAGATCGATTGGGAAACCGCGAATCTGGTAGTCGCCGTAGTAGCCCACAGGCACGTAGTCGTCGCCAACAGAGGCGTCGTTCTGAATCACGTCGGAAAGCAATCGCGAGACTTGGTCGTTGAGCAGGTCGCGCGTGACGACCGAGGCCGAAAGCGGCACGTTCCTGAGCTGCGCGCCGTCCAGGGTTCCTACAGTAACGGAGTCGGGAAGATAGTTGTCTTCCACCTCGCCGTGAACGATGACGGTCGTAGTGACGGGAGCGGGCCTCTGCTGCGCCGGAGCGGATGCTTGTGCGCTGGTTTGCGGGGTCGGTGAGGAGCTGGACGGCGACTGCGGCGCAGTTTGCGCGCTCAAGGGCAAGCCAAGGCAGGAGGCCAGCAGGAAATTCATCGCGATGGAGCGGCGGGCGCAGCTCGCGAATGGCGGCAGAGTGCGGAAAACGGCGGCGGAGATGGCTGCGCGCATAGGAACCCTTCGTTTCAGTGTTCACATGAAACAAAGGAGCTTGCGTCGCGAAGTGAGGTGAAGAAGAACGCCGCTCGGTCGGAGAAAACTTCCCACGCCGGTATTATCCGGATCGGGTTCGAGGGTATTTCTCAGCCCCACAACTCGTGGAGCACCCCTGTTTCAATAACACGATTGAAACACCGTGGACGAGCGATTGGCAAATCGGAGGTACTGCCCTGCGGACGTCTATCGACGAACAGTTCTCGCGGGCATCCGGAGGGCATGTGCAGCCCCGGTTTGATGGCCCGGCCTGGCCGGCGATGCCTGACCGGCCAAAGCTGCGATGGAAGAGTCAGAGAGAACCTGCAACATCGCCTGCTGGGCCCTGACCCAGACCGGGTGCGCAGGACAGTGCCCTTTTCTCGAGCAGGACCGGCCGTGCATGAGGCAGACGTTCAAGCAAATTACACCGTCAATCGCTTCAATGACGTCGCGCATCGAGGTCTGGCGGCCGCGGGGCGTGATGCGAAATCCGCCCGACTGCCCGCGTTGGGAGGAGATAAGTCCGGCGCGTGCCAAAGTCTGCAGCACCTTCGACAGGAAGCTTTTAGGGGCGCCTGTAGCCTGGGCGAGCGAGGAAAGCGAGGCGCGCTCATCGCACGGCTGCGCAACCAATTGAATCATGACGCGAACGGCGTAATCAGCGGCTCGCGTGAGCTGCATGGACGAATTGGGTCGCATCATGGCGTTGTCCTGCCGCATGAACGATTCCTGCATCCGAACTCCGGCGCAAAAAGGGTGGCCTCCGGGACGGAAACGCGATTGCGGCCAAATCGGCAGCCTAATTTAATCCATCACAAGCCGATGTGCTTTTCATCACAGACCCGTGGTTGCGGCGGATTATAAATTCACTCTTTCCAGGTCAATTTGGAGAAAAACAGTCCAAAATGTTTTACGCCAGCCCCACCGCATTTTCCCGTCCGCATGATCCGGCGTGAAAGCGCGGCGTGGGCTTTGCGCATTTGCTCACGAATGCTCGCATGAAGCATCCGGCGCGAGTTGAAAAGTGAAAGGAACGATCAGAACTTTATGAACCCCTATCCCGCAGTGGATCCGATTCCTTTGCCGGCGCCCGTGTGGCTGCTGAAACTGCTGTACATCGTGACGCTGTCGTTGCATTTTGTGGCCGTGGAGATGCTGCTGGGCGGTCTGCTGCTGGCAATTCTGCTCAACTTATTCGGCAAATCAGCCCATTCGGACGTGACGGCGCGGGCGCTGGCTCGGCGGCTGACGGTGGTGATGACGTTCGTGATCAATCTGGCGGTGCCACCGCTCCTGTTTGCGCAGGTGCTTTACGGACGCGCGCTGTACACCAGCAGCGTGTTGATCGGGCTCTATTGGATCGCCATCATCCCGACGCTGATGCTGGTCTACTGGCTGCTTTACAAATTCTCGGCCCGGCTTGAAGCGGGAAAGTCGGCGTGGTGGGTGGGCCTGATCGCGTGGTTGCTTGCGGGTGGCGTGGCGCGGATGCTCTCGACGAATATGACGCTGATGCTGCGCCCCGGGGCGTGGCGCGGAATGTATTCGGCGTCGGCGATGGGCGCATTTCTACCCACGGGCGATCCGACGCTGGAGCCGCGATGGCTGATGATGATGGCAGGTGGACTGCTGATCGGAGGATTGTGGCTGGTGTATCTGGCAGGACGCAGCACATTCACCGCAGAAGAGAAGAAGTTCGTGGCGGGACTGGGCGGCAAAGTAGCGGCAGGTTTTGGGATTGTGTATCTGGCCGCGGGCATTTGGGCGGCGAGCGTGCAGCCTGAAGCGGTAAAGGCGGGACTCGCCGGCCAAGGTTTGTATCCGGCGTACAGGTTTGCCGGCTTCGCCGGTTATGGATGGATCGCGCTGGTGGTGGTGGCCGTGATCGTCGGCGCGATCGCAGGATTCGGAAAGATCAGCGCGGGATGGCTGGGATGGGCCGGAGTGCTGACCGCGGTGCTGGTGGAGATCATGCTGACGGTTTATCGCGACGGCGTGCGCGATGTGACGTTGCTGAGCAAAGGCTACGACGTGTGGGACCGGGCCGTGGTGACCAACTGGGGCGTGGTGGGATTGTTCCTCGTGCTCTTCGTGGCCGGCTTGGGAATGATTGGGTGGCTCGTGTCGGTCATGGCGCGCGCACAGAAAACCATGGAGGGCGCGGCATAGGTTATGAGTGATTCAGCGATTTCAGAAAACATTGTGCTGGAGCACGCTGACAACGGCGACGTGAAGACCCGCCGCGCGTTTCTGGCGGCCGCGGGCGCTGCAGGCGTCTGTTACGCAGCGGCGCTGGCGTACCCCGTCTACCGTTACCTGGCCTCGCCGAGCGAGATGGCGCTAAGTGCTTCGGCTGTAACCGAGGTGACGCTGAAGGATGCCCAGAAGCTGCCGAAGGGGTCAGTGCTGATGTTCAAGTTCGGACCCTCACCGGCCATGCTCATTCATCACGAGGATGGGCAATGGGTGGCGCTGACGGCCGTCTGCACACATCTGGGCTGCACGGTGCAGTACGAGCCGCAGATGGATCGCATTCACTGCGCGTGCCACGGCGGCGTGTACAACCCGTATACCGGCGCGAATGTGAGCGGGCCGCCACCGAAGCCGCTCAAGCTCTTCAAGGTTGCGCTGAACGACGCAGGCGTCGAAGTGTCGCGGACATGAGACGTGGGTCGTGATTCGTGGGTCGTGAACCGTGGAATGCGACACGTCATTGGCGTGTCGAGGACAAGAAGCATGACGACAAAGACAATGGCGAGCAATGTTTACGGCTGGATGGATGAGCGGCTGGGACTTTCGGCACTGGCTGCCTTCGCGCGCAAGAAAACCGTTCCGGTCCATGCGCAATCCTTCTGGTACTACTGGGGCGGCATCACGCTGTTCCTGTTCATGCTGCAGTGCTTCACGGGCGTATTGTTGCTGGTGTACTACCGGCCGGGCTCCGAGGCGTATGAATCGGTCAGGCAGATCACCTTCGTGATGAACTTCGGCTGGCTGATCCGCTCGGCGCATGCGTGGGCCGCCAACCTGATGCTGTTCGCGATTCTGGTGCACATGTTTTCTGTCTTTTTCATGAAGGCCTACCGCAAGCCACGCGAGTTCGGCTGGCTGAGCGGCATCGTCCTGCTGGTGTTGGCCGCGTGCTTCGGCTTCTCCGGCTACCTGCTGCCGATGGACGAGCTCAGCTACTTTGCCACCAAGGTCGGCCTGCAGATTCCGGTAGCGATTCCATGGATCGGGCCGGCGATCGCCAACATGCTGCGCGGCGGGCCGGACGTGACAGAGTTTACGGTGCAGCGTTTCTTCGCGCTGCACGTTGTGGTGCTCCCTGCATTGTTTATTCCCCTGCTTACGTTTCACCTGTGGCTGGTGCAGCGCCACGGCAACGCCGTGCCTGAGAGCGAAGAGGCCAAACCGGCCGCCGAGCGCAAGTCGATGCCGTTCATGCCGAACTTTTTGCGCAAGGACATCGCGATGTGGATCATCTCGCTCAATGTGCTGGCGCTGCTGGCTTCTGTGTTTCCATGGGCGCTGGGCAAACCATTCGATTCGCTGGCGCCGGCGCCGCTCGGCATTCATCCCGAGTGGTACTTCATGAGCCCGTTCGAGATGCTCAAGATGCTGGGCGCCATTCTGCCCGGCGAAGCGGGCGAGATTGCGGGACTTCTGCTGTTCACGCTGGGGATCGTGCTCTGGATCCTGATTCCCTTTTATGACACGAGCAAGGAATCGGGCCGGCGCGGGCGCATGGCTCACTACTTTGGACTGATTGCGGTTTTTGCTCTCGTGGCCACCACAGTCATCGGCTATTGGACGATTCGGTAGAGGACTGACAACGATGAACTATCCATTCTGGGACATACCCTATCTCGGGTCGGGCTGGGTGATTGGCATCATCGCCATCTTCCACGTCATGATCTCGCAGTTTGCGGTGGGTGGCGGGTTGTATTTGCCGCTGGCGGAGCGCAAGGCTCTGCGCGAGGCCCGCAACGATTGGCTCGCCGAGCTGGTGGGTTACTCGAAGTTCTTCCTCATCCTGACCGGCGTGTTCGGCACGATCTCCGGCGTGGGAATCTGGTTTGCGATCGGGCTGACGAACCCCGAGGCGACGAGTACGTTGATTCACAACTTCGTCTTCGGCTGGGCGATCGAGTGGGTCTTCTTTATGGTCGAGCTTGCGACGGCAGCCGTCTACTACTACACGTGGAACAAGATCGACGAGAAGCTGCACCTGGTGGTCGGCTGGGTGTACGCAGGCGCGTCGGCGTTCACGCTGATCATCATCAACGGCATTCTGACCTTCATGCTGACGCCGGGCGATACGTGGCTCTCCGTTGCCGGCACAGGGAATGAGGCGAGCAAGTTCTGGGATGCGTTCTTCAATCCGACGTACTGGCCGAGCCTGCTGCTGCGCGCCTGCGTTTGCGCGTCGCTGGCGGGCATCTGGGCGCTGATCAGCGCCAGCCGCATCGACGGCCACAAGCAGGCAGCGCTCAAATCGTCGCTGGTGAAGTGGAGCGTGAGGTGGCTGGTGCCGTCTTTCGTAGCCATGCCGTTCCTGTTCGCGTGGTACCTCTACATGGTTCCCGCGTCGCAGCGCGCGCTGCTCATGCTGGGCATCGACACAATCGGCTCCGGAACTTTCTCGACCATCACGCGCATCGCGCTGCTGCTCGTGATTACGTCGGCAACGATTATCGGCGTGGCTTACTTCCTGGCGTACCGGAATCCAACGGACTTCAACACCGCGCATGCGATGGCGATTCTGATGCTGGCGCTGATGGCGACGGGAGCGGGCGAGTACTCGCGCGAAATGCTGCGCAAGCCGTATGTGATCGGGCGGTGGATGTACTCGAACGGCGTGCGCGTGCCCAATGCGATCAGAATCGATCAGCAGGGCTACCTGGCTCACTCCAATTGGGTGTGGAACGGCGCGGACACAAGCTACTCGCGCGGCGAGGCGATTTTCCGCGGAGAGTGCGGCGCCTGCCACACATTGAACGGCTACCGGCCGCTGGCCAAGCTGCTCGCCGGGCGAGACCGCGCCAACATCGAGAGCTTCATTACCATGCTGCACGAGTACAAGCCCGACTCGCCGTATCACCACTTCATGCCTCCGATGGTGGGGACGCAGCAGGACGTTGACGATCTCGCGAACTTCCTGAACGCGCATGTGAACCCGCCGGCAGCGGGCAGGCAGAAGCCGGTGCAGACGGCGGAAAAGTGAGAGAAGCAGCTTCTAGCCTCTAGCTCCTAGCTTCTAGCTTGCGGTGAACCGTGGATCGTGGACCGCGGCGCTATGGGCTTGATTCTTTGAGCAGGCGTGCGGTCAGGCGCATATCACCTGCGTCCAGAGCGCTACGGACGGACTGGAGGTATTTCGCGTCGGCGATCAGTTCGTCAGTTGTTTGGTGGCCGCCGGGGGTTTCGTTGTCGAGGCCATCGTCGTCATCGTCATCGTCGCCGGAGTCGTCGTCCGAGCTTTCATCGTCCTCGTCGCCGGATTCGTCTGAATCTTCCTCCTGATCGTCGTCGTCGTCCTCATCCTCGTCTTCGTCGGGATCGGCGGCGAGGTCCTCGCCGTCGCTGGTCTGGGAGACGGCCTCGACGGACCCGAAGGGAATGGCATCTTTATTGCGATCGACACTTTGCAGAGACAACTGGAGGCCGTAGAGGAGGAGCGATGCGTTTTGGCGTTCAATGGTCCTGTTGACGATGGCGCGGAGGACCTGGGTGATGGTGATCTGGATGGCGCAGCGGTCTTCGAGGAGCGGGATCTCGATCCAGTCCGCCGGTTTTCCGGCAGGGAGGCGCCGCCGGCTATGGAAGTAACAAAGGTCCTCGCCCTGGAGGGCATATCCGTGACACCGTCTGCCGCTGGGCAAGACGTGCCTGCAATGCGAAGCCATAATTTTCTCCTTTGCGCTGTCCAACCTTTTCCTTTGTGCTCCCCCGCCCCCTGCCCCGGTATGCCATACCTCCATATTTGATAGCAAAGGAGTTACGGGACGATCCATACCTTGGCCATACCTTACCCATACCTTGCATACCTATTTCCAGGGCCGCATCCCGCAAACGTGCCGATTCACGAGGGTTAGGGGCGTCTTACGCGCCGTTTCGGTGCAATGTGGCCGAAAAGCGCCCTGTTTTTGTTCTTTAGATACAGGGTAGCGAAATGGGGGAATTAATCGGCAAACTTGGGGGAAAAAAGTGAGGAGTGGATAAGTGACGGAGAAGGCAAAGGCTTAGCGTCAATTTGGCGCGGGCGGGTGGGCGATTGAGGGCTTGACAAATCAGGGGGATCGCACGAGCGAGCAGGAGGACCGCAGGGTGAGCGGGGACTCTTCCGTCAAAAGCTCGCTAAAGGGTCCACCTTAGGTCGATCATTGAAAAACGGAAATATATTATCGATAAGCATGATTTTATTATTGAAATTCGATAAGAAATGGCGCAGAATTGTTTTCCGTTGGAGGTTCTATGAACCTGATTGGCCCGAAGTCGATTGCTTCGAAACTCCATTTAGAGCTTATCCGTAAATAGTGCCGAGCTTGATTCTCGCGTCAGATAATCTTGCGGGCGGGGATTGGATTTGCGCGACGATACAGTTCAAGATGGCACAGATCAAGTCCTGGACAGTGTCGGACGCGTTGTGGAGGAGGATCGAGCTGCTGGTCCCGGCGCGAAAGCGGCTAGGTGGCTGCAAGTACCAGCGCAAACCCGGAGGGGGACGCAAACCGATACCGCCGCGACAGGTATTTGCCGCGATTGTGTATGTTCTTCGCACGGGCTGCCAGTGGAAGGCGCTTCCGCGCCAGTACGGTTCTGCGAGTGCGGTGCATAAGTACTTTCAGACGTGGCACAGGGCGGGATTTTTTCAGAAGCTCTGGGAGGCCGGGCTGGCCGAGTATGACGGCATGCATGGCATTGCCTGGCAGTGGCAGGCAGCCGATGGGGCGATGGGGAAAGCTCCGCTGGCAACCGAGTGCGTAGGTCGGAACCCGACCGACAGGGAAAAAAAGGGGCGCAAGCGCAGTCTGCTCGTCGACGGGCGTGGAGTCCCGCTGTCGATCGCCGTCAGCGGCGCCAACGTGCACGACTCGAAGCTTCTGGATCGAACCCTGGCTCAGATCGCGGTCCCGCGTCCTCAGGCCACGTGGAGTAGTCAGCAGTATCTCTGCCTGGACGCCGGTTATGTGGGCTATCCGGTGAGCAAAATCGCCCGCAAACACGGTTATTACCTGCGCGTGAAATCGCGCGCGGAAGAGCGGCTGCTCAAGTACCGGTACCCGGACTCCAAACCCCGCCGCTGGGTGGTGGAACGGACCCACTCCTGGCTCAACCGCTACCGCAAACTGCTGGTCAGCTTCGAAAAGACAGAAGCCAGCTACATAGCCTTATTGCAATTGGCGGCCGCCCTGATCTGCTGGAGAAAGACCCTGATTATTTACGGATAAGTTCTTAGCGGTCAAGGTGCTGTTTATTTTCGCAATTGCGAGTGTTCTGATCTTTTCGATCATTCCAGTTTGGCCTTCCTCCTGGCGCAATGTGTCGTTTGTTGTCCAAAGTGGCCCGCTGGAATTCTCCTTCGATATGTTGCGAGGCACCGAAGCGCGATGGTGGATCTGGGCCATGGAACTGGTTTCACGAACGTGCCATGCGATGGTTCTGTACTTGCTGATGCGAATCCTGGAACCCGCTGGAGCCGGTGAACCGTTTCATCCCAAAATGCCGAATCGCTTGCGGGTGATGGGCTTCGTTGTCGTCATCGGCTCCCTTCTGCGGACGGTCTTTTGTGCCGCTTTGATAAAGCCGTGGTCGGTAACCGTATCAGGTGCACATTTGTCCTGGGCGATCGATTTCGATGCGATCTTTATGGGAATCCTGCTGGTGGTGCTCGCTGAGGTTTTTCGCCGCGGCTACGCACTCAAGACAGAAAGCGAACTCACGGTATAGGTAAGGAGCTATGGCGATTCGTGTTCATCTCGACCGGGTCATGCTGGAACGAGGCATCTCTCTGACGGAGCTTGCCGGCCGCGTGGGAATTACGCTGGCGAACCTATCCATTTTGAAGAGCAACAAAGCGAAGGCTGTTCGATTCTCCACTCTCGACGCTCTGTGCAAGGAGCTGGACTGCGCTCCGGGAGATATTTTGAAGTATGAGATAAGCGCCGAGGAGACGGAATGAATCGCAGAAGCCCTCCGGCAACGCCTTCCGGTTTATCGACGGGATGACACCATACGGTTGGTGGGTGAAGAACGCTGGTGAGGTTGCAAGTAACGGTGTGGTTCACTCTAAGTAACAGCGAACGAAGAGCCGGACGGATTTGTGCGCGCGCCGCTCTAATCATTGAAGAGGAAAAGGGGAAACAACGATGAATCGCAGAGAAATGCTCGCGGCTCTGGCCGCCACTGCCGTTGCCGGCGATGCGCTGGCTTATGCCGACACGACGCCTGCCGCCGCTCCGGTGATGGGATCGAAGGTGTTCGACTGGAACTCGCTGGTGGATAAGCCTACTGCCACGGGTTCGGTGCGCTTCGTTTGCAGCTCGCCGACGGCGACGCTCGAGAATCTCGAGATCCACATCACGACGCTGAACCCGGGAATGTCGCCGCACCCGCCGCACAAGCATCCCAACGAGGAGCTGATTATCATCCGGCAAGGCACGGTGGAGACGCTCTCGAACGGGGAGTGGATCCGGGTGGGGCCGGGATCGGTGATCTTCAACGGGTCGAACCAGCCGCACGGGTTCAGGAATGTGGGAACGGAGTCGGCGATTTATCACGTGGTGAACGTGAAGACGGCGGCGACGCCGAAGGCGTAGAGGCAGGGACTACGGGACTACGCGACTGCGGGACTGAGCGGGCAAGTCGGCGAGTCAGCAAGTCAGCGAGTCAGCTTGCCGCAGCTTTCAGCTCTCAGCTTTCAGCCAGAATCACGCGCAAGTTCGTGCCGTCCCACCCTAGCAGAGCTAGGATGGGGCACCCATTTTTCGTGCTGGGCGAAGATCGCGAAAAGCAACCGCAGATCCCCGTTCGACTTCGATCGTTCGCTGGGGGCGAACGATCTCCGCTCAGGGCAGGCTTTCGACTCGTCGCCACGGCGACTCGCCCAGGATGACAGTGCGAAGAAATGGGATCGTACTATCCCAGGTCTCAAAATCGGGGGGTGATATACTTGCCTCAGTGCCCCAATGGACGTTCTCGCAATGCTGGATTAAAGCGAGAGCGACGGCGCGGGCGATCCGGTCAGCTTTCCCATTGGCTTCATCGGCGAGATGGTGAATGCTGGCTTGAAGCCGAAACTCCAGATGGCGCAGGAATATGACCTCTTCCTCTGACGCATTCTCGAAGTTTTCGATGTGGAAAAACTCGCACATGCCCTTGAAACTGACCTCCATCCAGAATGGGAATAAACCAAATGTCCGTTTCGGAAGGATAGATGCGCTCGACTCCGATGCATTGCAGGTGAGTTTTTCATCGGGGGAAAAGGTGGCCCCGGTATTGCAGTTGCAAGGTTGCGAATTCTCAGTTGAGGCTGTGCGCGTATCTGCGACCCGCAGCGAATCGGATTGGGTAGTCTTCGAGGAATCAGAGCCTTTGCCTGTCACCTTGATGTAGTCTCCCGCTTGATCTTCTTTGCCGCCGCGATCCGTTTTCGCAGTTCTGCTGGGGTGACTTTGAGGGCTTTTTTCATGCCGGACTCGAAACGCTGCTGGGCTTTGTTCATGGAAGGAGTTTACTCCGATGAGACGGATTTACTTCATATGCCCGGAAACCAAGAAGGAATTCAGCCGCAAATTCGGGATCGAAGAGGACAGGATTCGCGGAGCTATGTTCCCCGAGATGCCTTGCCGGCAGTGCGGACAACTTCACACCCTTTACGGGAAAGACGCACTCCGTTCGATCCCGGTTCCGAAACCAAAGGGAGCACGGGTTTCGCGATGATCGAATTCACGCACTGATACTTTTGCCCGCATCGTTTGCATTTCAGCCTGATCCTCATCGGGCCAATATCGGCACTCACTTGATACAAGAGTTTTCTACAGGAGCAGAAGAACGAGATATAGGGTAGCGCAGCATTTTTTCTCATCCGATCACTCCGATCAATTGCTTATAGGTGAGGCGTTTCCCCGGCATCCCATTGAGGACGACTTGAAACCGCTGTTCTTCGGTATGGTTTTTGCGGTGATTGAAGCGGCAGACTTGCTCTGCGACATAGGCGTTCAGGTGTTCCGGCGTTACGGAGATGTAGGTGCCTTTGAGCGCGCGTTTGAGCAGGGACCAGAAGTTCTCAAGGCCATTGGTATGGACGCGGCCGCGCACGTAGCTTGTGGCGTGATCGACGAAGGCATGGTAGTAATCGGCCAGGCCGCGATAGCTATGCAGGTCGTCGGTGTAGAGAATGGAGCCGGGGGTGACATGGCGGCGGATGGCTCCATGCAGTTCCGGCCGGCGGTGATTCCTCACCACCATTGCACGGACCTTGCCTTGGCGCTCCAGAATACCGAGGACGGGTGTTTTATCATGGACGCCGCCCGAGTGGATGCGCAGGCCCCGTTTCGCCAGGTGCATATTGCGGGAGCGTCCGCCGACGTAGGTTTCATCGGCCTCGACTTCGCCAGTCAGTTTTCCGGCTGACTCGTCGAGCATGGCGTAGCGCAGCCGGTGGAGCATGAACCATGCGGATTTCTGAGTTACGCCGATGGTTCTGCCGATTTCATGGGAGCTGATCCCATTACGGCAGTTCATCAGCATCCAGGTAACGAGCATCCACTTTCCCAGAGGGATAGGGGACGCTTCCATGATGGTGCCGACTTTGACCGAGAACTGGCGTTTAAGGTGGTTTCGCTTGCACTGGAAGAGGGAGCGGGTTGGCATCCAGACCACATCGGTTGATCCGCAGGCAGGGCACGTCACTTTGCCGTCAGGCCATCGAAGCCGAATCATATAAGCCTGAGCCTTTATGGGATCATCGAAGTAGACGATGGCCTGCTGCAATGTCCTCAAGGTAGGGCGCTGAGCTAAGTATGTCATCGCCCAAAATCGAGACCTGGGGCACCCAGGATAGTCCTAGGTGGAAATCGCGAAAAACAACCGCAGACCCTTCGCTGCGCTCAGGATGACACCTCAGTGGACAGTGGACTTCGTCTGCACGATGGGCTCGCCGGGGATGGAGAGGCGGACGCGATAGACGCTGGAGCTGGCGCAGATGTAGAGGGTGCGGCGATCGGGACCGCCCCAGGCCACGTTGGCGACGCGCTCGGGGATGAGTAAGGTGGCGAGGTGCTTGCCTTCGGGCGAGAGAATCACGACGCCGCCGGGGCCGGCGCTATAGATGTTTCCCTGCACGTCAACCTTCATGCCGTCGGGTCCGCCGGGGCGCGGATCGGCGGTTGCGTCGTAGAGCAGCCTGGGGTCGGCCAGGGTGCCGTCGGGGAGCACGCGGTAGCGCATCCAGATTTTCTTTGGCTCGGTGGAGTCGACGTAGAGGAACTTTTCGCCGGGCGAGAAGGCGATGCCGTTGGGCCGCGGCAGATCGGCGATGAGGAGCTGGAGGTCGTTGCGGGCGGGCGGGGCGCCGGGCTTGTGCTGGAGCGCGCGCGGAATGCGATAGACGTCGTTGACCTGGAGCTCCTTTTCGGGGTCGGAGTCGTTCTGCTTGCGCAGGCCGTAGGGCGGATCAGTGAAGTAGAGCGAGCCGTCGGAGCGATAGACGAGATCGTTGGGGCTGTTGAGACGGAGGCTCTGGTAGCGATCGGCAAGGACGGTCTGACGGGATTCAGGGTTGAGCGACTCGAAGCGGTAAACGTCGCGCTGGGCGTGGCCGGCGACGGTGAGGCGGCCGAGCGCGTCGAGGGTCATGCCGTTGGAGCCGGGCTCGCGGCCGCCGTAGGGAGCGGAGCCCTGGTAGCCGCTGGGCTGGAGGAAGATGCTGACGCCCTTGCCGGGCGTCCAGCGGCGAATGGAGTTGGAGGGAATTTCGGCAAAGAAGAGGCTGCCGTTGACCCAGACGGGGCCCTCGACCCAGGTGAAGCCGGTGGCCACGCGCTCGAGCTTGGCGCTGGCAGGAATGATGCGGGCGGCGGCGGGATCGAGGCGGTCGACCTGAAGCGGGGTCGAGACTGGCCGATCGGTGGCGGCGGGCTGCGCGGGAGCGGGGGGGGCGGCGTTCTGGCCGGCGGCGAGAAAGAGGCTGAGGAGCGCAAAGGTTGCCGGCGCGATGAGGCGCAGCGGATTAGTGCAGGTGGTTTTCATTCGCGCGTTCCTCAAAAGATGAGAGATGGGTGCGGCCGGAGGGTCTTTGAGACACGCGTGCGTGCGGCGCGCCGATCAAGAGCATCCAGCCCATTCATCTTTCGCTTGGGGACGCGGGGGAGTCAAGCATGTTGTTCCCAAGGCGATCCACCGGCAAAACGAAAGATGGCTGCCAAAAGCGGAGGCGAGCGCATAAAATACGAGTTGGAATGAGCAAGAACAAGGACAAGACGTTTGAAGTGGCGTGCCCCGATTGCGGGGCGATGCTGAAGATCGACGGGGCGACCGGGCTGGTGGTGAGCCACACTTCGGCGCCGCGCAAACGGATGTTCGAGGACCTGGAGACGGCGGCCCAGGCCATGCGCGAGCACGGCGAGAGGACGGAGTCGATTTTCAGGCAGAGCGTGGACGCGGAAAAGAACAAGGCCGATTTGCTGGAGAAGAAATTTGCCGAAGCGATGCGCAAGGCGAAGGACGCTCCGGAGGGCAAGCCGCTGCGCGAGATCGACCTGGATTGAGGGCGCACGCGTCAGCGGGGAACTTTTTTTGCGGGCCGGTGCGCGATTCAAGTCGCCGCGGGCCGGGTTTTCAAGCGATACTTGAGAGGCAATTGAGTTCCCGGGCCGGACAGCGACCGGAAACGCAAGGAGGGGTTATGGTGGTTGTGCCGTTAACTCAGGGAGCAAACGAATGGGGCGGGGCGACGCGCGACGATGGAGCAGAATCGACGAAGTGGCTCCGGTACGCCGCGGCGGGCACGCTGGCTGCCAGCGGTGTTCTGCTGGTGACCGGCAACCGGCGCGCGGGCCTGGTGGTGGCGCTCTCCGGCGCGGCCCTGGCGATGCTGGATCAGCAGGAAGCCGTGCGCAGGTGCTGGGACATGCTTCCGGGCTTTCTGGAAGAGATGCAGGGGCTGCTGAGCAAGGCTGAGACTGCGGTTGAGGATCTGTCGAACCAGAGCCAGAAGCTGCGGCTCGCGCTGGGGAAGTAACGCTGAATTGCGGATCAGCCATTCGTTGATGCGAGCTTGAGTGATCAGGCTCGGTCCAGGCAGGAATCTTCAGTTTTTCCGTTCAATCAAGTAGCGGGCGACGGCTTTGAGGCCGAAGGCGCGGCTGCCATAGGGGTCGAGGGCGGCGAAGGCCTCTTCGACGAGCTGCGCAGCATCGCGCAGGCTCTGTTCAACTCCATATACAGCGGGCCAGGTGGCCTTTTCAGTAGCTGCGTCCTTGCCGGCGGTCTTGCCGAGGTGCGCTGAGTCGACAGTCATGTCGAGGACATCGTCAACGATCTGGAAGGCAAGACCGGCTTTGCGGCCGAAGCGGTTGAGGCGCGCCACGTCTTCCGCGGAGGCGCCGGCATAGACGCCGCCTGCGACCACGCTCACGCGGATGAGAGCGCCGGTCTTGGCGCGATGGATGGCCTCAACGAGCTCGGGCGTGGGCTTGAGGTGCTCGCTTTCGAGGTCAAGCACCTGGCCGCCGATCATGCCATCGACGGTGCCGACGGCGTTGGCGATGAGGCCGATGATCTGCGTTGTAGCGTCGGGCGGGCAGGCCAGGCCGGACAGCACCTCGAAGGCGCGGGTCTGGAGTGCGTCACCGGCGAGAATGGCGATGGCTTCGCCGAAGGCCACATGGCAGGTGGGCTTGCCGCGGCGCAGATTGTCGTTATCGAGAGCGGGCAGGTCGTCGTGGATGAGCGAGTAGGTGTGAATCATCTCGATGGCCGCGCCAAGACGTTCGATTCCTTTGGGCAGACGGCCCGCGATGGCGACGCCGGCCTGCATGGCGAGCACCGGCCTTAGGCGCTTGCCGCCGGCAAAGACGGAGTGGCGCATGGCGCCGTGGATCGAAACAGGAATTGTGTCCGCGGAGGGGATCAGCTTTTCGAGCGCCTGATCGGTGAGGTCGGCGCCTTCCTGAATGATCGTTTTGACGTCGGAAATCATCGCTTTCATTTTAGACGAGTGCGGGCGCGTCGCAGCTCACATAACCAAAGGCCTGTGAGCAGGAGCACGCTGATGCTGCAGAGCCAACGGCCGGCGAGAACGCCGGGGGTGGTGGTCCAGTCGATGGTGAGGTGGATCGGGCCTGATGGGACGGGCACGGCGATGAGGCCGTCGTCGCGCGGCGGTACAGAGGTGAGGGGCTGGCCGTTGAGGCGGAGCGTCCAGGCGGGATAGCGGAGTAGACGAAGCACGAGGTAGCCGGAGTGCGGGATGGTGGCGACGAGCCTGCGGTGCTCGGGATTGGTCTGGCTGCCGCCGACGGCTGCGAATGTGGCCTGGCAGGTGTTTTGATCGCGCGTCCACGCGGGATTCGCGTCTGGGTCGTCTGGGTCTGGTTTGCCGAGAACGATGGACGGATCGCTCACGAGGCAGGCATCGGGGAGGCCGGTGGCGATCTGCGAGATGTCGGCGCTGGGCGGCTCGTACTCGTACATGCCTTCGAAGCCCGCTCCGGCATCGTAGGCGACGAGCGCGGATGCGACCGTGTCCTCGGGGTAGCAGACCTGGAAGAAGGTGGTGGAGGCGTAGACGGTGGCGGCGACGAAGAAGGCGGCGCAGGCGGCGAGAACGGCGAGGCGGCTGCGGCGGGCATCGCGACTGGAGGGCCAGATCGCCGCGACGAAGAAGATGGACATGGGGGCTTCAACGGCTTCAAGCCAGCGCCAGGGGTACTGCAGGAAGGGCATTTGAGGGAGCAAATGCCAGACGGGCCGCGAGATGGGGAAGAGAAGAAACAGAACGACGATGGGGATGGCGGCGAGAGGAATTTTTTCTGGTTTTGGAATAGAGTTTCGGAAATAGCAGACGAAGACGGAGGCGAGAGCGACGGCGATCATGGAGATGGCGATCCAGGAAACCTGGCGAAGGATCACGTCGTGCAACGCGAGGAGCGGGTTGGCGTGGCGGGAGAAGAGCCAGTTGTTCTCGAAGTTATAGCCGGGATCTTCGGTGGCCTGGCGGATGTCGACCCAATGGCGCTCGAGGGCTGCGGGGAGCCAGTAAATGGCGGCGAGACCGAGGCCGAGGACGATGGCAACTGCGGCGCGGAGCAGCGGGGCCCAGGTTTTGTTGACGATGGCCCACAGGAGCGCGACGCCGACGAGCAGGTATCCTGCGATGACGCCGAGCGGGAGGTTCGAGAGCCAGGCGCCGGCGAGCGCGAGGGCAAGCGGGACGGTAGACCCAGAGAAGGCGCGGCGGAGCAGCGATCGCGAGGGGTCGGAGGTTAATTCGGGATCGCTCCCCTGTCCCCAAATGCGAGGGACAGGGGGCACCGAACTCCCATCCTTTCGCACAAAACGCGAAAGGATGGGGCAACCAGAGGATGGGCGGTCGCGCAGGACGAAGAGAATGATGAGCGGAAGCCAGAATCCGCCGGCGAATTCAGGGAAGGCGCAGCGCTCGTAGGCGGTGAAAAGCGTGAAGCCGGAGAAGATGGAGACGCAGCCGGCGAGGGTGGCGGGCCGCGGGTCGAGCGCGTCAAATTCGAACACCTCAAGCGCGAGGGCGCGCGTGGCGAGGCCGGTTGCGGCGAGGATGAGAAAGGTGAGCGCGATGGCGGCGAGATTCCAGGGGAGAACGGCGCCCAATGCCGCGCCGAGCATCCAGGTGAGCGGGGGATAGAAGACGAAGCGAGGCTCGCCCGCGCCGTAGTTGGGGCTGGATGCCCAATGCGGATATGGGATGCCGTGACGCCACGCGTTGAGGCAGTCGAGCCAGGAGACGAGATGAACGTCGAAATCGTGGCCGCAGGAGTTGCCGCGAATGAGTTGCGGGACGATGGCGACGAATGCGGCAAGGAGAATGGCGGCGGGCCCGGCGAAGCGGCTGGTGCGCGTGCCGGCCAGAGAAAGAGCGACCGCAGATCCTTCGACTCCGTCCTGCTCCGCAGGACTTCGCTCAGGATGACAACCTTGGGTGTAAGGCGGTCTCGCCCCCCGATCCCGGTTCTCTGTTTCCTTTTCGTTCATGGCAGGAGCCGCAACGTGTGGCGGGTTTGGGCGGCGACGGCTGACGGCGTGAAGGGGAGCGCGAAGGTAGTTCCGTTGTACCAGTCGTTCCACTGGTCGCGGAAGTAAGGACTGAGCGGGTTGCCGCTCTCGCCGAGGACAATGTTTTCGGTTGAGCCGTCGATATTGCTCCAGTCCATGGTGAATCGCTGCGAGGGCCCGAAGTCGCGGCCCACCTGCTTGACGGTGGTTCCATCGCCGCTTAGCGGCTGGCGGCCGGTCCCGGCGATGCGGCCGATGAGGGGGAGAAAGGCGGCCAGCGGGTGCTCGATGTCGACGACGTGCCAACGGCCGTAGGTCCAGTGAGTAACATCGAGGGGCGCTCTTCCGTCGTGCATTCCCTTGCGCACCGCGGCAGTGAGCAGGGCGTTCCAGTCCTTGTAGTTCGGCGGGAGCCACGCAGGCTTGGCGTTCATCACGATCTCTTCTTCAGCAAACGTTGCCTCGCTCCAGTGGTAGTCGCGGGTGAGGTTGCCGAGTTTGGGCTCGAGGATCATGGGCCAGAGGGCGGCGCGGGTTTGGGTGACGATGGACGCGGCGGCGGAGCCGGTGGTGAGGCGGCCATCCCAACTGCGCATGAGGTCGGCGGCCTGGCGCATGCGCGGATCGCCATTGCCCTCGGGGCCTGGGGTGTGGTCGATGGCGTAGGCGAAACGCTGGCCCATCTCCTGATCGACTTCGCTGTAGATGTCGGTCTGAACAGCAAGCATGTCAGCAGGCTTGAGTTGGTCGCGGCCGTCGAGCGATTTGTAGATGCGCTCGATGCGATAGGGGTCGCCCCACTCGCCGGTGAGCGGGTAGGGCGTTTTTTCAGTCGTGACGCGGGCGTTGGCGGTGGCGAGGAAGCCCGAGGGCGGATCGACGGCGCTGGGCATTTGATCGAAGGGAATGTAACCCTGCCACTCGTGCGCGTGGTCGCGAATGGGAGCGTCGGCAATTCCCGCTGGACGGATGGGGATTTGTCCGATGGCACGATAGGCGACGTGGCCCTGATCGTCGGCGTAGACGAGATTCTGCGTGGGCCAGCACCAATGGGCGAGAGCGGCAGAGAATTCGGTCCAGTTGGAGGCAACGTTCATCTCGTAAAGAGGCAGCGTGTTGAGAGTGGGATCGTAGAGGGTCCACTTGAGGGCTATCGGCGGATCGCCTGCGACGAGAAGCGGGTTGAGCAGCGGGCCGTGCGCGGTGGATTGGACGGTGAAGACAACATCCTTGCCGCCGCGGACGTGAATGACCTCGCGGTCGAGGATGAGCGGATGCCATTGCGTGTCGTCGTTGCCTTGGAAATTCCCTTTGCCATCGAGTTTTTCGATGTACAAATCCTGCGTGTCGCCGTAGAGCGCGGTGAATCCCCAGGCTACGTGCTCATTGTGGCCAGCGATGACGAGAGGGAGGCCGGGGAGGGTGACGCCGGCGGCGTGAAAGCCGGGCGCGCGGAGATCGGCCATGTACCAAGTGTCGGGCTCGCGGAGAGTAAGGTGCGTGTCGTTCGAGAGGAGCGGCTTGCCGCTGGCGGTGTGGCTGCCGGCGACGACCCAGTTGTTCGAGCCTGCCGCGCAGCCAGCGCAATCGGGCTGGCCGAGAAGGGCCATGAGGGCGTACGTGTCGATGGGGGCTCCCTCAGGGGCTAAAGCCCCTTCTGTTTGAGCGGCTGTTATGGCACGGCTGAAGCCGTGCCCTTTCAAAGCTGCGGCCTCTGCCTGCGGAACACTTGGAATGGGTGGCACGGCGCGGGATTCGGTGTTTTCGTCATCGTCGTCGTCATTTGTTGAGGGCGGGGGCAGCGGCTGGGGCGCTGTGAGGTCGACTTTGATTCCGGTGGGCGGACGGTCGCGCCAGGAGCCGACGGGGTAGAGATCGGCTTCAAGCGCGGGGTTGCTGAGCCGGGCGGAAATGCGGCCGCGAGAGAGCTTGGTGACGATGTGCGTGTCGAGGGTCTGCACCATGGAGAGACCGACGCTGATGGAGTCCACTCCGTGCCAGGATTGTGGGCGGTAGTGGAGCAGGCGGAATTCGACGGGGAGAGAATGGGACTGTTTGCACTGCGCGATGAAGAGATTGACGCCGCGGGCGTAGTCGTCGAGGCGCGCGCGGGAGGCGGCGGGCATTTCGCCGTAGATGCGCTGGGCGGTGACGCGAATCAGAAGCACGCGCTGCGTTTTGTCGTGCTGGATGAGAGCGGGGCCCATGATTTCGGCTAGCTCGCCGTTGGCGCTGCGCCGCAGGCCGTCCATTTGCCAGAGGCGGTCCTGGGCGGTGACGTAGCCTTGGGCGACGAAGAGGTCGTCGAGGGTGGCGGCATCGATGTGGGGGATGCCGTGCGCGTCGCGGCGGACGGTGACGGGAGCGGAGAGGCCGGCGAGGTGAACGTCGCCGTCGAGCTGGGGCAGAGCGGCTTTTGCGGCGGAGCGAAGCCACAAGACGCCGGCCAAGGGGGCGATGGCGAGCAGGACCAACAGGCCGCAGCAGGACCAGAGGAGGATCTGTGGCCAGCGGCGTTTGTGCGGAGGAGCGATGGGAGCGGCTGCGCCCGCGGAGTTCAATGGGTAGGTTTCGGCCATTGGTCAGACACAGGATAACGCTGGCAGCGGGTGCGACGGTGGGCGCTGACTGTCATCAGTCTGCTGGCTGCGTGGCGGAGTTGCGGGCGTAGAGGATGAGCAAGAAAAGGAGCAGCAGGGGAATGACGGCGAAGACGAGCAAGCTGCCTTCGGGGCCGTCGGCGCCACCGCTCCAGAGCGGATTGCCTGCTGGAGTGGCGGAGAGAAGGTGGCCCTGGCCCTGCATTCCGCTGTCGGCCGTGCCGTAGAAGAAGGTTTCGGCCCAGTCCCACGCGGCGTGGCAGCCGATGGCCCACCAGGCCGAGCCGGTGAAGCGGACGCTCAGGCAAAAGACAAAGCCGATGAAGGATGCGGCGAAGATTCCGATCCAGTTTTCGCCGTTGTTGGAGGTGTGATAGAAGCCGAAGAACGTGGACGTGACCCAGGCGGCCTGCCAGAATGCGCTGGCACTGCGTGCGGCAGCCCTTTGGTGGAGAACGAAGCAAGGGATGAGACCGAGCGCCGCGGCGGCGTAAACGCCCCATGCGCCGTTACCGCGGCCGTTGAGCGCGAGGTAAAGGCAGATGGCGATTTCGGCGGCGAGAGCCCACCAGAAATTGATGCCGCGCGCGAGCGTGGAGAGCGCGTAGCAGCGGAAGAGGCCCTCCTCAACCGAGCCGACGAGGAGGAATGCGGCGGCCCAGAGCACGCCAATGCCCGCGGCCTGCGCGGCGGGAAGCGACGCGGAGCCGAGATGCATCCAGCCGCCCCAGGCCAGGATGGCAACGAGCAACGAGAGCGCGGCGAAGCCCGCAGCAAGCCCGGAGACGAAGTGGCAGACGCGGCGTGTGCCGGCGAGGTTGTAGCTCAGGATGCGGCGGTCCTCGATGAGGACCATGACGAGAGCAGCTCCGATCAAGGAGAAGAACGGAACCAACTCGGCAATGAGAACGGCGGGGGCGGAGTTAGCGGGCGCGTCATGAACGAGGCCGGCTGCGAAGAAGAGGGTTCCGATGACCGAACGGAAGAGGTAGTACAACGCGGCGAAGAGGAGGATGGACCAGCCGGCGCGCAAACCATGCGGCCCGATGAAGACCCAGTCGAAGTCATGGCCTTGCAGCGCAGCGGGCTCGGAGTGGCGCGGCGCGTCAGGAGCGGGCGCGGTCAGCGGTGCTTCTTCGACTGCGGGACGCAACTCCGGCTCCATCGACGCTCCTATGCACGCGCGAGAATCTTTTCGCCCGGCGATGGCAGGCGAAAAGGCACTCTCCAGCATAGATTATGTTTCAAGAAAGGTTTAGCTGCAGATGAGTTCGGACAAGCCTTCGCTCGGAGGCCAGAGCCAACGTTCTTTTTACGGCGGCTACGGCACGATTGAAGTCGTCCCCTGACACTTCGTGCTATCCCACCCTTTTCGCGGCGAGTCCGCGAAAAGGATGGGGCACCCCAACGGTCTTTTCGCAGGGAAGGGAGTTACGGTTGTTTTTCGGCGGGCTGGCCGGCGACCTCAAGGTAATTCTTCACGCTGAAGATGCCGGGAACGCCGTTGGCGCGCATGAAGGCAATCGTCTTGTCGGCCTGGGAATCAACCACGCCGTAGAGTTCCACATGGCCGTTCTGTACCGAGATGCGGATGGGCTTAGCGGGATCGATGGCGTACTTGTTCAGCACCGGGTCGCCATAAACGGCGCGCGCCACCGCCATCCTGATCCGCCAGTCCATGGGCGAGACGGGATCGACCTCGATGTTGTCGATCACATCCTTTACGCCAGGGGTGGTGGCTACCGCGGCCAAAGCGGAGTCACGGTTGGGGTAGTCGTGTGTATGACCGCTCAGGGTAACGGCTCCGTTCTGTACGTTCAGGGTAATGGCGTCGAACACGTTTCCGTAACCGACACGGTCATAGGTCAGCTTTTCCGAAAGGGTCTTCTCCAACTGGCTGTCGGACACGTCCGGGCCGGCGACCTGAATGTCGTTGCGCACCGCGGCAACGCCCTTCACTTTGTCGGCGGCCTTTTCGGCGTCCGCTTTGTACTCGTAGAGGCTGACGGCGCCGCTCAGTGTGGCAATGCCGTTCGCGTCCACAGTGACCCGCACATCCTTGAATTGGGATTTATCCAGCTTGGCGTGCACCGCGCCGGATAGATCCTGCTGGCCCGCAGCCGCCAGCGTAAGCTGCGGAGTGGCTAGAATCGCACCGAAAAGAGCCGCGGCAAAGAGGAGCGAGTTGCGACGATTGATGGTTCTTGTCATGGGAAGATCCTCCATCATCAGGATTTCTAGAGCAGTTGGGGAGATGCTGCGCGGTCAATGCATCGTGCAAGGTCTTCGCTCCCTGCTGGTCGCTCAGACTTGATTGCCATGAGTGACCCGACATCGTCTCCCCAACTGCTCGGGCGTTCCAGCGGCGGCTGGCCGATCATGAGCCGACGGCCAGCGAGCCTCCCGTTCGCATCTGTTTAGACGCACGAAGGTACATTTCGTCGCGCGGCTGAAGTTCGAAATCGCCCGCAGCAGGGTTAACGGTAACGGCGGGTGGCCTTGACCACCATGGAAAAGACGCCGGATTCGTCGCGAGCGACAACGAGGGAGACGTGGCGATTGATGGCCACCTCCGCCTGGAGCAACTGCTGGCTCGTGGTGTTGACGTCGGTGGCGTAGGTGAGGGTGACGATGCGGCCTAACTGTTCGACGACAGTGATGCGGGAGGTGGAGTTGCCGAAGGCGCCGAGGTAGTTGGGGTCGACTTTGACGGAGCCGGCGCCGAAGAGCTTTTGCACGCGATTGCTGACCGTGGCGTTGAGAGCGCCGCCGAGGAGCGCGTCGGTGGTGGGATTGCTGATGGCCTGCTCCTGCTGCTGGGTGTAGAGGCGCTGCTGGCTGGCGGTGTGGCCGAGCGCAAGCAGTGAGACGACGTCGGCTTCGGGCAATGGAGGGTCGCTGCGATAGGAGACGCTGAGTTTCTGCGGCGATCCGTGGAGGCCGAGAGAGATGTCGTAGTCCTCGACGTGAGCCGTGGCGCTGAGGTCGATGATGGGCTCGATGCGGACCGGGTTGGTGAAGGTGATGTCGCCGCGCTCGAGATCGTAGCGGGTTCCGGCGATGAGCGCACTGCCCTCGTTGATGGAGACGCTGCCGAGGAGCGAAGGCGAGGCCAGGGTGCCGCGCAGGCGGAGATTCACGTCGCCGGCGAGCTTGGCGAATGCGTTCTGGAAGTTCAACTGCGGCGAGGAGGCGATGTGCACGTCGAGGCGGACGTGGTTCGAGGGGGCATCGGGCGGCGCGACGGTTTGGACGGAGGAGCCGGCAGCGGCGGCGAGGGCCGCGAGATCAAGGTCGGGGCTGGCGGCAAAACGGGTGATGAGGACATCGCCGCTGAGGAGGAGGTTATTCTGCGGTCCCTGGAGCTGCAGCGTGAGGTCGGCCAGCGAGCTAACGCCTTCAGGGTAGCGAATGTGCACGCCTTTTCCCGTGACCGTGAGATCGGCGAAGATGCCGTGCTGATAGGCGAGGTAGCCACCGAGCGAGAGCTGGCCGCCGCCGGACATGGCAGTGAGGGACTTGACTTCAAGACGGTTCTGATTGAATTCGAGCGTGCCATGCAACTGGCTGAGGCCGTTGGGTAGATCTTCAAGCGAGAGCGAACCGTTTTCGAAATCGATACGGCCCTGGAGGCCGGGATTCTGCAAAGGGCCGTGGGCTTCCAACTGGAAGGTGGTGACGCCGCTGGCGGTGAGGTCGGGATCGAGGGATTCAGCGACCTTGAGATTGATGGAGCCGATGGCGGCGAAATCGAGTTGCTTCGCGCCCTCAAGCGAGAGGCTGCCCTGCGCGCGGAGATCGGTGTTTTCGCCGGTGACGTGGAGGGGATCGAGATGGATTTTGCCGCCGGCCAGCGTGGCGTGCGCAGCCCCATCACTTTGCAAAGGCACGCCGGCGATGGTGACCGCCATCTGCCGGAGATTGGCTTCGCCGCGAAGCTGCTTGAGGTCGGCGAGCGGGCCTTCAATGGTGACGGTACCGGCAAGGGCGGAATCGGCGCTGAAGGCTTCAACGCGCGCCATGCGAAAGAGGGCGCCAATGTTGAAGCGGGAGAATTCGAGGCGAGCCTGGGTCGCGTAACCGGTCTTCATTGCCGTCTGGCCTTGGAGGCGCAGATCGGCTCCCTGCAACTCGGTGGTTGCGTTGTAAGCGAGGTTATGGCTGGATGTGTGCGCGGTGACTTCGAAGACGCCGAATTTTTGTCCACCCAATGTGAGGGAGTCCGCAGTGGCGCTGGCGTTGAGGCGCGGGTCGTCGAGCGAGCCTGAGCCGGCGATGGAGACTGAGAGCTTGCCGGCCGCTTCAAGGTTGTGGCGGCCTATCCAGGCGATTTGGGCGATTTCGATTCCGGAGCCATGCGCGTCCACGTCAAATGTTCTGGCGCTGAAGTCGTAGCTTCCCGAGGCCGAGAGGCCGCCGCCCGCCTCGGCGGCGCGGGCGGAAGACACTTTGAGGACGTGATGAGCCATTGAGCCTTCAACTCGGAGACGGGCAACGGGCTCACCGTAGATGACGCCGCGATCCATTTCGACGGAGCCTGAGCCTTCGAGTTCGCGGAGGGGGCCGCTGGCCTGGATTTGCGCATTGAATGCGCCCGTGACCGGCAGGCTCTGGGGATTCGCGACAAGAAACGGCTGAACGTCGGCGACGTCGAGATCGGTTACGTCGGCGTGCGCGCGGAGAACGGAGCCGGCATCGTAGGTTGGTTGCGCGGCGACATTTGAGCGACTGCGGCCTGTGCTTGTGGAGCCTGCGCCGAGTGAGGCGTCGAGCGTACCGCTTGCAACGATCCGGGAGTTGCCGTGAAGCAGTTGAGCGTGCTCAATTGTGATCTGAGTCGGGGAGTAGCTGCCTTCGACGTCGGCTGAATCGAGGCGGACCAAGCGAGGCTCGCCCGACGACGGAATCTCGATGGCCAACTGCGCGGCTTTGAGCGTTCCGGTGAGATGCGGCTTGATCAACGAGCCGGTCCACGATCCGTGGAAGTCGGCCTGGCCTGCGAGGGCCACGGGGAGAGCGGCGCTTCCGGTTTTGCCGTTGCGATTGAAGCCCAGGCTGCGAAGAACACCGTCAAAATCGGACAAGTCATGGGAATGAAAGTCGACGGTGAGCGCCGACGCGCTGCGCACGGGGTACGCGCCGAGCGCGCCTTGCGCTTTCACGTCACTCGAGGGCAGGTGCAACTCGAATTTTCGGAGGTCCACGCCGCCGTTGCGCTGGGTATAGGTGGCGTCGATGACGCCGCTGGCGGGCGCCTCACCCGCGGGCGTTTGTTGCGACGGGCTCAGGGCGAGAGTTGTGGAGACGGAGATGCTGCGCACGTCGCCATTCGACCAGGTGGCCACTGCAGGGCCATCGGCGCGGGCGTCGAAACCGAGGCGGCGGCATTCGGGCGCGCAGACGATATCGAGAATCGTGTCGAGAGAAACGCCCGTGAAATTGGCGGTGACTTTGCCATTGACGGGAATGGGAACGCGGGCGGCCCGGACGAGGACATTGCGGCCGGCTCGCGATTCTTCAGGGCCCGGAGCGGTGATTTGCGCGGGGACGATTTTGGCGCCTGGGAGCCAGGGCTCAAGCGCGACCGTGCCTTCGACTTGGCCACCCTGACGCAGGCGCGCAACAATCTGCGTGATCAGCAGCTTTCCGCGATCGGCATCGACGCGCGCGTCGAGATTGACGCCGACTGCGTGAATGCCCGCGCCCAGGTAAGAGCCGCCGTCGACATGGACGCTGCCGGCGATGTGAAAGGCAGGCGCAATTCCATCAGCGGAGAGATCGAGATGAGCGATGCCGTCGGGCGAGTCGGGGTAGCCGGTGACGGGGTCGAGGAGCCGCATGTCGAGATCGCCTTCCGCTTTGGCCTGCCAGCGCGGATGCGTGAAATCGTCCAGAACTCCCGTAACTTCGAGTGTGCGGTCTTCGGCTCCGCGGCTGTGGGCTGTGAGTTGAAGGCTGCGCACGGAGACGCGATTGCGCTCGAGATCGAGAGCGAGCTGGAGCTTTCCATGGACGGGTGGAACTGGTTTACGCGGCACATCGCGAGAGAGCACGAGGTCAGAGGCCGCGGCACTGATGCAATAGCGCTCGGGCGCGCCGAATGCGGCCGCGACGTAGCTCATTTGAAGCGATACGTCGTCGGCTTTGAAGTCGAGGGGCAGGTAGCGATTTCGGGCATCGAAGGCTGCGGCGCGGTTGTCGTAATCGAGCATTCCCTGCTCGACTGCGATGTGGCTCGCGCGCAGATCGAACAGCGTGTCGATGGCGGATTTGCCCCGTTTTTCCGGCCTGCGCGGACGCGGTTGGTTTGTCGATCCGTCGGGGTAGACGATGAAGTGCAGTTGAGGCCGAGAGATTTCAAGGTCGCGCAAGGAAACATGCGGAGTGAGGAAACCAAAGATGCTGATCTGGACGCGCAGGCGGTTGATCTGCGCATAGGGCGCTTCGATGGGGTCTTCGGTGCCGTGAATCACGACGCCGTCCGCTTCAGCCTCGAGATGGAGGAGGCGCCAGTGAAAGGACGCAATCTGTGTTTGGCCGCCGGTGGCGTTTTCAATTTGAGCGATGAGGCGCTTGCGAACGAGATTCTCGAATGCGGCAGAGCTGGCGACGAAATAAACGGCGACCGCCGTGAGGACGAGCAAAACCGCGGCGACTGCGACCGAGAGCGGGAGGTGGCGAAGGAAGAAACGGCGCAGGCGGGAGCGCGCACCGCGCGCGGGAGTTTCCGGCGGGTCGTTTGGCTCAGGCGAGACGAGATTGAGCTCGCGATCGCTCATGGAGCCGCACCTCCGCTTGCGCCCTGGGTTGCGGAGGATTCGAGCGCCGGGTCGAGCACTTCGACGTCACCCTGGGCGCGCAGATTGGTGAGCCAGGCGTCGAAGAGCACATTCACCTGCTGCTCGAGCAGAATCTCCTGAATGCGCGGGGCCACCTGATCCAACGGCGGAGCAGCTTCGCCGGGCGCGTACTGCGGAAGCAACGTGTCGTGATAGTAGGTTTCGATCTGCTGTGGAGTGATCTGAATGCCCTGGCGGAAGCGCTGTTCGATGAAACGCAAAATCTCAAGCCGATAGTGGAGATAGGATTCGACGCGCCCGGGCGTGAGTCCGTGGGAGGCGAGGAATGCCTTCCATCCTGCATCCGTGCCGCAGTTTTGATGGACGCAGGCGGGAAGCTGTTTGCGAATTTCGTCGAGGCGAGCGTTCACTTCGTCCTGCGAGGGCTCGATGGCCTGCATGTCTTCCTGACGAATCTGCTGCTCGATGAGGGTGCGGCTGATGAGCTGCTCGAGCGCGCGCTGCCTGGTGAGCTCGCCCTGACCGACGAGATTTGGATCCAGAACCGAGAGGCGGATTTCGTCGTCGAGATCGCTGGCGAGGATGGCGTGCTTGTTGACCACGGCGACGACACGGTCGAGGACGACGGGGGAGGCGGCGTTTGGTTGTTGCGCTGCTGAGGCAATTGCGGCAAAGAAAAGACCAAGAACGAGAATCCGAGCCTGTATTCGCCGCGAAAAAGCAACCGCAGATCCTTCGACTCCGCGCGGCGCGAAGACGCGCTGCGCTGCGCTCAGGATGACAGCAAGTGTGCGGAGGCCTCGAATCCGGATTGGGGCGCGCTTGTTCATCAGAAAGCCTGCCCAAGACTGAAGAAGAAGTTGATGTGCGGCGCCTGGCCGAGGTAAGGATCTGAAGCGAAACCGGGGATATTGCTGCCCGGAGCTGTGGGGATGGAGTAGTTGATATTCACGGGATAGATGGGCGGATTCAGGTTATAGCTTACGTCGAAGCGGATGGGCCCAACGGGTGTGTGGTAGCGCAGGCCCACGCCCAGCGCGTGCGAGAAGTCGTTGAAGCTGCATGGGCCCTGCTGGCCGGTGGAAGTGACGGGGCCGGTGTGGGTGGGATCGTATCCGGCGGGATAGCCACTCGGGTTTGTTACAACTGCACTTCTGCACGCGTCGCTGTCGGGCTGGCGAACGCGCAGAAAGCTGGCCCATGCATCGCCGGCGTTGGTGAAGACATTGCCCATGTCGTGAAAGATGACAAAGCTGACCGTGTTGCCAACCCAGGGCAGCGTGGGCGGGGGCAGGCGCAACTCGGTGCTGTTGGTGAGCGCTCCGGCCCCGCCGATCTGGAAGCCGGTCTCGGGATCGCGCGGCCCGGCGGCGTTCTGGGAGAATCCGCGCAAGGAAACTGCGCCGCCGGCGTAGAAGCGCTCGGGAAGCGGAATGATCCCGTTGGAGCCGCTGCCGAAGGCGCGAAGCTGACCGTAGCGCGTGTTGCGGGCCACCACGAAACGGCCTTTGTCGAAGCTGTAATAGCTGGAATTGGAGGCGTCGATGCGGTTAAACTCGGCCTCCGCGCCAAAGGACCGGTCGGAGAGAAACTCCTGAAAGCTGGTGTAGGTGCCGCGGCGCGCGTCCATAGGCACGTCGCGCGTGTCGCGAATCCATGTGAATGCCGGGCCGCCGACGCGTGTTGCGGTGGAGAGTACGGAAATTTCTCCGGGAAAGACCTGCAAGCTGCTAGCGGACACTTTGACGCGCCGGAAGTCGATCTCGTAGATGAAGGTGTTGGCGCGGGAAAGCCGCGAGCTGGGGTGATTGAAGTTTTCAGTAAAGCGGAATGCGCCTTCAAGACGGGAAGCGACGTAGGTTGAAACATCCAGGCTGTTGGCATAGCCACCGGAAAAGGTGAAGCCAAAGTTTGGATTGCCTTCAAAGTGCGGGATCTGGTATTGGAGGCCGATGCTCTGCTCGAGCAAGCCATAGGTGCCGCGCAGCGAAACCGATTGCTCGCGGCCAAAAAGGCCGTTGCGCGTGATGTCAGCGAGGACGCGGGGGCTGACACCGGTTTTGCCGTTGGGATTGCAGCGGACGCCTCCGGCGGTTGCGCCGGCGCAGTTGTTTTGCGGCTGGCCGGTTTGCGCCTCGAAGCCGAAGCCGTAGGTGAGCGTCCAGCGCCGTGCCTCGACCGCTTGCAGCAGAACTGTTTTTTGGGGCGCGCCACCGCCGGGATTGACGACGGCTGCATTCACTTCATTGAAGAGGGCGAAGTCGTAGAGATTGCGCTGCGTATCGGTGAGCGCGGTCTGGTTGAGCGGATCACCGGCGTGGAGAGTAATGGCGCGCGCAACCGTTTGCGGGCGCGTGAATTCGAGACCGGTGAGGAGCACGTTGCGGACGAAGATCTGCTCACCCTCATCGACGTGGAAAACGACGTCGACTTTGCCGGAATCGGAGGGCTCCGGCTGCTGGGTCACCGTCACCGCAACCTGATCGAAGCCGCGGCTGTAGTACTCAGTCACGATCGCGTCGTGGTCTCCGACCAGATTGCGCGGTGAAAGCATCTGGCCCGGCGCGGTATTCAGAAGCGCCGTGAGCGTGGGGGTCGGGATGTGATCGTTGCCGTCGATCGCGAGCGTACCCACGCGCAGTTGCCGGCCTTCAGCGATGTGGTAGGTGACCACGAGCGGGGCGGTTCGTGCGATGGAAACCTGCTGCGCGGCGGAGGGCGCGTTGCCGGCCGCGACCGTCTCAGGAGTGCTGGTTTCAGGCGTGACCTTCACCTGAGAGAAGCCGTTGTTCCGATAGACGGCTTCGAGCGCGGCGACGTCGGCCGAGACGAGAGCCTGGCTGTAGATTCCATGGCGGTCGAGAACGCCGGCGGCGTGAACGCTGAGCAGATCCATCAGGGTCGCCGTGTCAAAGAAGCGATTTCCGGTGATGGAGACTTTCTCGACGCGGCGGCGCGGGCCGAGCTGGACCGTATAGAGGATGTTGACTTGATCGCCACCCGGCGATTGGAATTCGTGATCGACCTTGGCATCGAAGTAGCCGAGACGCTGAAAGTAGTCGCGCAAGCGGCGGTTGCCTTCGTTGAACAGGTCCTCATCGACACTGCCTTCTTCATAGATGGGGACGAGGCGCTTGACGCGCTCCTGGTCGATGTTGGCGCCCTGCACTTCAACCTTGACGATAGGCCCACGATTGGCGGAGAAGCGATAGTCGACCGACTTGGTGGCGGCGTTGTATAGCGCAGATTCGAGCTTGACTTCGGCCTCCAGCCGACCCTGCCTCTGATACTGCCGGAGCACGCCATCGAGCGCATGATTGGCGGTATCGCGATCGACGTGAGCGCCGATGCGCAGACCGGCATGACGGCGGAAGGTTTCGAGGCTCATCCCGGAGTCGCCGGTGACCGTGATCTTTCCGATGCGTGCTCTCGGTCCTGAGATCACGCGAAAGGCGACATCGGCGAGCTGCTCTTCGGGGTGGGGAGTTACGGTCTGCGTGACGGACGATTCGTGATAGCCGTTGTCCTCGAGCGTCGAGCGCATCTGGCCGATGGCGCGAAGGATTTTGGCCGGAGTGAGGCGTGTTCCGGCTTCGAGCTGGCTGGCGCGCTGGAGAAGCGTGTTCATGGTCGCGCCGGTTGCTCCGTCTACGCTGACTGTTCCGATGAAGGTGCGCGGGGTTCCGAGGAAGACCAAGGCCACTCCGCCTGATTCGCGCGAGGCCTCGACTTCGACGCCGTCATAGAGGCCGGTTCCGTAGAGCTGGCGGAGGCTTTTTTTGAGGTCTTCGGCAATGAGCGTGGCTCCTTCGGCCTGAGCAAGATGGCCGGGAAGCGGGGTGAGGCGGCCGGCTGGGACGCCCTCGAAGGAGATGTGGCGGACGGGCAAGCCCTCCGATCGGAGAACGGCGTCCTTCGCTTCGGCTGGGGCGCTTATTGCGGGGGCGGGAGCCTCGGGAGGCCCTTGGCACCAGGCGGAGAGCGCGGCGCCGGTGGCGCATAGAAGGATCGACGCAAAATGAGCCAGAAGCTGCGGTTTGAGAGCCCGGAGAAGGGCAGGCCAGTCCAAGGAGAAAGAAGGCAGATATGTGAATGGCGCTCGCCGGCGGCCCCCGAGAGTCACCCCGTCGACCCCGGCGCTGCGCGCCACCCGTCGACGGGAGGCCGGGGGGACGCCGCATCTTTCTGCCGGCTTTGTTTGCAAGACCATATCGTAAGAGGTGCGGTGGAACCACGGCATCCCAGTGCAAAGCGGAGCGGGTCAATGTGCGTTCTCGATGGGACGCGCTCTCGAAGGGGGTGGGCTTCCCTGTTTTTATTCAAGCTCAGCCAACCCAAACTGCCTCACCTTATACTAACGAGGAAGGAAGCTCGGGCAAAACCTTGGAAAGTGTGCTTCGCATCGCTCGTAACAGGGCAGCCGCATTCCGGGCGGCAAAGAGGGGTGCCCGTCATTAGGGACCCTGTTTCTTGACTGCTGTTGTGGCGGATTGACGACGAACTGCCACGAAGGTTCCATCCTGCCCAGGAGTACCTGGAAGGAAGTGCATGCCCAATTCACCATCCCCCGCGCAGGCGCCCAGCCGCAGCCGGCCGAATGACGGTGCGGAGCCGCCGCCCGCAGCCGCGAGCCAGGCGGATCAGTCTTCAGTCGCTGCGCGCTCAGGTTCGGTGAATTCGGCCGAAGGCGATGTTTTAGCTCGCGCGCAGGCAGGCGATCACGAGGCCTTTGCGCAACTGTATGCGCTGCATAAACGGCGCATCTATTCGCTGTGCCTGCGCATGGTGGGCAATGTCGCAGAGGCGGAGGATCTAACGCAGGAGGCGTTTCTGCAACTGCATCGGAAGATTGCCACTTTCCGGGGGGATTCTGCATTTTCGACGTGGTTTCACCGGCTGGCGATTAATGTGGTGCTGATGCAACTGCGGAAGAAGGGGCTTTCGCTGATTTCTCTGGACGAAGCCATGGAGCCGACGCCGGATGAGGGTCCGAGCCGAAGCTTTGGCGCTCCCGATCTGACGCTGACGGGAGCCATTGACCGATTGGCGCTGGAGCGCGCGGTGGCGGAGCTGCCGGCAGGGTACCGGCTGATCTTTATCCTTCACGATGTGGAGGGTTTTGAGCATAATGAGATTGCTTCGATGCTGGACTGCTCGATTGGCAACAGCAAGTCGCAATTGCACAAGGCGCGGTTGAAGCTGCGCGACGCCCTGCGCGCGCAACAGCGCCCGGAGGAGCGGTCATGATGGGCGATCCCGGCAAAATGAGTTGCGCCGAGTTCCAGGCTCAACTGTCCGAACTGATCGGGGCTGGGGAAGACGCCGCCGCGCATCCCCATGTCCAGGGCTGCGATCGATGCCGCGCCCTGCTGGCCGAGTTGGAGACGATTGCCGAGGCGGCCCGCCAACTGTTTCCCAGCGTGGAACCCCCGGACGAGGTCTGGACTCAGATCGAGTCGGCCATCAAGCGGGAAGAAAGATGAAGGCGGCATCGGATCCCCGCTGATGCGCGGAAGCCATCCGCCGAAGCGACGGCTGGTTTCCCTCACATTCCGGTTTATTCCGCCGATAGAGCCCACGAACGGCTGTGCGCTGTCCGGTTTGATTGGAGGTAACCCTGAGAGAATTCAGCGCCGGAGGCGGCTAGGGCTGGGTTTTGGCATGCAGCTCCAGAGAACGCAGGCGGGAACGCATTGGGTGCTCCGGGCCCCGTTGGGAACCCCCGCAGGCACAGGAACGTAGCAGAAGGCGAAGAGGCTAAAGGAGATGGCGAAGGGAGGGGGCGGAACTTGCAACTTTTGTCTTTCTGATCTATCTAATGAAGGAAAGTTGATAAGAGGACACTCAATGCCAAAGCAGCCAGCCACACCAGCGAATGACGACACTGCCCAGAACGCCTCGGGGGCCCGGAGGATTGCGGTATTGCCGGTGCGCGACACGGTCCTGTTTCCGCACGCCGTGCTGCCTCTGACGGTGGGCCGGGAAAGCTCGATCCAGTTGATCGAATCGCTGGGAGAAGAGCGCCAGATTGTGGTAGCGGCGCAACTGGATCCGCGGCTGGACACTCCCAAGCCGGCCGACCTGCACACTGTGGGAACGCTGGCGACCGTGCACAAGGTTGTGCGCATGCCCAACCAGAGCCGGTTTGTTTTTACCGAGGGCGTGAGCCGGGTGCGTCTGGTGAGGTTTGTCCAGTCGGAGCCGTTCATGGTGGCCGAGGTGGAGACGCTGGAGGACGCGGAGCAGGCGGCTTCGCCGGAGTTTGAGGCCCTGGTGCGGAACGTGGTGGGCCAGTTCCAGCAGATCGTCTCGGAGTCGCCGACCCTGTCGGACGAGTTGCGGACGATTGCCGCAAACATCGAGGAACCGGCTAGGCTGGTGGATTTTGTGGCCTCCTCGCTGCCCTTCCTGACTACAGACGACAAGCAGCAGTTGCTGGAGACGCCGGGCATCTCCGATCGGCTGGAGCAGTTGAACAAGCTGCTGGCCAAGGAGATCGAGGTACAGCAGTTGCGCGCCAAGATCCAGACCGAGGTGCAGGACCAGGTGCAGCAGTCGCAGCGCGACTACTACCTGCGCGAGCAACTCAAGGCCATCCAGAAGGAGTTGGGAGAGCAGGACGAGGGGCAGCGCGACATCGAGGAGCTGCGCCAGAAGATTGAAGCCGCGGGCATGCCCGAGGATGTGAAGAAGGAGGCTTTGAAGGAGCTTGCGCGGCTGCAGCGGATGTCGCCGATGGCCGCAGACTACTCGTTGACGCGGAATTACATCGAGTGGCTGGCAGTGCTGCCGTGGGCCAAGAGCTCGGGATCGAAGATCGACATTGCGAAGGCCAGGGAGATTCTGGACGAGGACCACTACGAACTGAGAAAGGTGAAGGACAGGATTCTCGATTACCTGAGCGTGCTGGAGTTGAAGCCCGACATGAAGGGGCCGATCTTGTGCTTCGTTGGACCTCCGGGTGTGGGCAAGACGAGCCTGGGAAGGTCGATTGCGCGCGCATTGGGGCGCAAGTTCCAGCGTGTCTCGTTGGGCGGCATGCACGATGAGGCAGAGATTCGCGGCCACCGGAGAACGTACATTGGCGCGTTGCCCGGACAGATCATCCAGAGCATCCGGCGGGCGGAAACCAACGACCCGGTGATCATGCTCGATGAGGTGGACAAGCTGGGGCGGGACTTCCGCGGCGATCCTTCATCGGCGCTGCTGGAGACGCTTGACCCGGAGCAGAACAACACGTTCCGCGACAATTACCTCGATGTGCCGTTCGATCTGTCGAAGGTGCTGTTTATCTGCACAGCGAACATGCTGGACACGGTGCCCCCGCCGCTGCAGGACCGGATGGAGATCATTCCATTACAGGGCTACAGCGAAGAGGAGAAGGTGCACATCGCGAACCGGTACCTGATTCCGCGGCAGATCAAGGAGAACGGAATTACGGCGGAGCAGATCGAGTTTCCCGAGGACGCGGTGCGGTACATCATTCGCCACTACACGCGCGAGGCCGGTGTGCGCAAGCTGGAGCAGACGATTGGAACAGTTTGCAGAAAGGAGGCGCGGCGCGTGGTGGAGGGAAACACGGAAAAGCTGGTGGTGACGAAGGAGACGCTCAAGGAGTTCCTTGGCGGCATCCAGGTGCGCGTGGAGACCGAAGTGGCGGAGCGGGTGAAACGGCCCGGAGTGGCCGTGGGCCTGGCGTGGACGCCGGCCGGCGGCGACATCCTGTTCATCGAGGCCAACAAGATGAAGGGCAAAGGCGGCTTTACGATGACCGGGCAGATCGGCGAGGTGATGCAGGAGTCCATGCAGGCCGCGCTGACCTGGGTGCGCTCGAACGCGACGCGGCTGGGGCTGGCCGAGGACTTTACGAAGGAGATGGACCTGCACATCCATGTGCCGGCGGGCGCCATCCCGAAGGACGGGCCGTCAGCCGGCGTGACGATGGCGACGGTGCTGGCGTCGCTGCTGACCGATACGCCGGTGCGCCCGCTGACGGCGATGACCGGCGAGATCACGCTGAGCGGCAATGTGTTGCCGGTGGGCGGGATCAAGGAGAAGTTCCTGGCGGCGCGGCGGGCCGGGGTGGAACAGATTATTCTGCCGGCGGAGAACCGGCAGAACGTGGAAGAGGACCTGACGCCGGAGATGATGGAAGGCGTGACCGTGCACTACGCCAGCGAGATTGAGGACGTGCTGGCGGTGGCATTGCCGCTGCTGGCGGCAAAGCCGCAACTGAAACCGGCTGTGGCAAGCATGGCGGCAAGCGCAGCGGCATAAGCGTTTCTTATTTTTTTGTGCGAGCAGGCCGGCGAAACTGCCGGCCTTTTCGCTTGAGAAGAGTCTGCATCTTCCGCGGCTATTACGCCGAGAGCCAGAATCGTACGTGCGATCTTCCGAGTTTTCCTGAAGAAGTGACGGGAAGGAATCCTTTCGGCCGGCGAGAAATCCTCGCCTGTCGCGTCTAACTTGCAGGCGGTATTCTTTCCTTAACCATGCAGGTACGCGTGATTGCCTTTGGGATCTTGAAGGAGTGGCTGAGCCCCGCTGCGGCTACGGTGGAGCTGCCGGAGGGGGCTACGGTGGGGACTCTGCTCCAGCTCCTCCGAGCAAGATTGCCGGAACGCGCGCCCAGGGAAGGGCTGCGTGGAATCGCAGTGAGCGTGAATGCCGAATACGCGCAAGCTGCGCAGAGCCTGCGCGACGGCGATGAAGTCGGGCTGTTGCCTCCGGTCTCGGGCGGTGCTACGCGTCCAGTGAAGGCTTTGGAGGGGAGCGAGGGAGAACGAGAGGTCGTCGTCGCGCTGACGCGGGAGGCAGTTGACGCGAACAAAATAATTGCTGCCGCCAAGAGCAGCGAGGACGGCGCGGTGGTGGTGTTTGACGGGATTGTGCGCAACCATTCGCGTGGACGGCGGACGCTGCATCTGGACTACGAGGCGTATGAAGAGATGGCGGTGCGGCAGATGCGGGAGCTGGGACGAAAGGCGCGCGAGCGATTCGGCGTGCGCCAGGTGACGATGGTTCACCGGCTGGGACGGCTGGAGATTGGCGAGACGAGCGTGCTGATCGTGGTGACCTCGGCGCACCGCACGGCGGCCTTCGAGGCCTGTCGCTGGCTCATCGACACGATCAAGCAGACGGTTCCCATTTGGAAGAAGGAGACGTTTGCCGACGGCCAAGTGTGGGCGCCGGGTGAGCCGTTCCCAGAGGGGTTGACCGTCGCGGAGGCGCCGCATGAGGGTTAGATTGAGCGGGCTTCGCGGTGTGTGCGCGGTCGCCGGCTTCTGCGCGATTGTGGCGGCGGCGCCAATGACCGCGCAAGAAGCTACGTTTCACGTCGACGTGAAGCTCGTGAACGTCTTCGTCAATGTGACGGATAAGAACGGCGCGCTTGTGGGCGGGCTGACCAAAGACGATTTCGCGGTTTTTGAGGACGGGCGTCCGCAGGTGATCGCAATTTTCGAAAAGCAGTCGGAGGTGCCGCTGAACCTGACTCTGGCCATCGACACCAGCGGCAGCGTGCAAAAGGATTTGAGCGATGAAGCAGCCGCGGCAAAGCGGTTTGCCCACGACATCCTGCGGCAGCAGGACCAGATGAGCGTGGTCCAGTTTGCTACGGAGGTGCGTGAGCTGACGCCTTTCACCAACAAGCTGGCAATGATCGACCACGGGCTGGGTGAATTGCGCGGGGATTGGGCGACGGCGCTTTACGACGCGATTTGCTTCGGCTCCGATCGCCTTGGCAAGCGGGAAGGCCGGAAGGTGCTGGTGGTCGTCTCCGACGGCGATGACACGGCCAAGTCGTCAACCTACGCGCAGGCGCTGGAGGCGGCGCTGCGCAATGAGGTCATGATTTACTCGCTGATCGATGTACCGATCGAAGCCAGCGCCGGGCGCGACACGGGAGGAGAACACGCGCTGATCACGCTGGCGGAGCAGACGGGCGGAAAGCATTTCTACGTGAGCGAGGGCGGGCTGGACAAGGCGTTTGCCAAAATCAGCGACGACCTGAGGACGCAATACCTGATTGGGTACTATCCGCAGCATCAGGCGCCCGGCACAGACTTTCATCGTGTGGTGGTGACGATTCCACGCGCCGCGGCGGACGAGTTCAACGTGCGGAACAAGGCCGGCTACTACGCCGACTCGCCGCTGAAGAGCAACTAAGATTGGCCGCGGAGGCTCCCCAGACAGCTTGATGCGCACGGAGTTGGGGCGGCCCCGAGCGCCGTTCGCCGCATTTGCATCTAAAATGACACTATGACGTCTCCATTGTCTTCGCGCCGCCGCTCCAAGACGCCTCCGCCGGGCGAAACCGGCCAGGAAGGGCTCTACCTGCGCTCACTGAGCGAGCGGCAGGTGATTGTGAACATCAAGCTGCGCGACGGCGAGACAGTGCGCGGCTGGATTGAGTACTTCGACGACTCCATGCTGCGGTTGACGCGCGAGGGCCAACCCAATCTGTTTATCTACAAGAACCAGATCCGGACCATCAGCGAAGCGGGCCGGCGGCGAGTGCCGCGCTATGAGACCGTTGACGCGCCGGGAGCGAATGAGGCGGGGCTGTGAGCGGTGCCCTGGAGCCAGTGATCGCGGCGAGTCTCGTTTACGTTCCCAAGGCGGCGGAGATTGCGCGCGAGGCCGGTGCGCTGCTGCGTGAATACTACGCAAAGGGCGTGGAGACCGAGTACAAAGGCGATGTGGACATTGTGACCACGGCCGACCGCGCGGTGGAGAAGCTGATCAGGACTCGTTTGGGCGCGGCGTTCCCGGAGCACGGCGTTTACGGCGAAGAGGGCACGCGCGAGCGGATGGAGGGGGAGCTCCGCTGGTATGTGGACCCGCTGGACGGGACGACGAACTTCGCCCACGGATTTCCCCAGTTCTGCGTCTCGATGGGCCTGGAGCACCGTGCGGCGGATTTGAAGGCCGGGGAAGATGGGACGCTGGAGGCAGCGGTGATCTACGATCCGCTGCGGGACGAGCTCTTCACCGCGGAACGCGGGCACGGGGCCGAGTTGAATGGGAAGCCGGCGAGGGTTTCGCGCACGCCGGAGCTGGCCGAGGCGCTGCTGGGCACGGGCTTTCCAAGCCGGAAGCGGCATGCGAGCCCGAACATTCACTTTTACCAGGAGTTCACACTGCGCTCGCACGGAGTGCGACGGGCGGGCTCGGCGGCGCTCGATCTGGCTTATGTGGCCTGCGGACGCATGGATGCGTTCTGGGAGTTCAATCTGAATCCCTGGGACACGGCTGCCGGAATTCTGCTGGTGGAAGAGGCCGGCGGGCGGGTGACGGACTTTGCGGGGAGGCCTTCCCGGCTCGCGAGCGACGAGATTCTGGCGTCGAACGGGCTGATCCACGAAGAGCTGATCGGGTTTTTCGGCGATCTGTTTGCCGGGCGCAACCTGGCGCCCATTCCGACGCCGGAGGAGTTTGCGAGAAACAGGGAACGAGGGAGCAAGGGACCAAGGGACCAAGAAGGCGAGGGTTGAGCGTTATCCAAGTTCGTCCGCTCAGGACGCGGTCTCTGCACCCCGGTTGGGCCGGTCCCTGTTTTAGTCATTCTTGATTGTGAACGCGCCAAGCTTTCTTGTTCCCTCGGTGCCTTGGTCCCTGTTTTTCGCCCTTCCCGCATGGCAAAACGCGGGCTAACAACCTGGAAGTCAGGCCGCGGGGCCGTGTGCTACTATCAGCGTCGAGAAGTTGAGAGCGGTTCGCGAGCGCGAGGCCGCGGGAACCCCCGGAGAGAGCAGAGATGGCATACGTCATTGCAGAACCCTGTATCGGCACCAAGGACACCGCCTGTGTGGACGCCTGTCCCGTCGATTGCATCCACCCCAAGAAAGATGAAGCCGGTCATGCCGACGCCGATCAGCTGTTCATCGACCCGGTCGAGTGCATCGACTGCGGCGCGTGCGTGCCGGTGTGCCCGGTGTCGGCCATCTTTGCGCAGGACGACCTGCCGGAGAAGTGGGCCCACTTTACCGAGAAGAACGCCGCGCATTTCGGCCGCTAACCAGGCGCGGCTGACCCCAGTACAACTGAATTCTCCCTCGGCGCGTGTCCTGCTCCAGGCAGGACGTGCGTTTGTGTCTGGGTTGACGACGCTGCCGACTATGCGATCAGCGCCATCCCGGCATCCCGCGCCGCGATGTGGTCAAAGGTGAGGGTTCGGCTGCAACCGGCGGCATGTGCCGAGGCAGCGATCAGGCAGTCGGCAAAATCGGCTTTGCCCGAACGGAATTGCTCCACAGCATTGGCCACTGTAGCCGCCTGTTCGACAACCATCGCTTCCATCATAAGCAACCGATCGAGTGTGTCCGCGATTGCACTTCTGCCTGCGCCTTTTTTGCTGGTCATCACCCAGACCAGCTCCAGAATTACGGCCATTCCCACCCAACCCGGATCGTCCGCGGTAAGGGAATCGAAGATTACGTCTGCTTGCGGACTTTGTTGCGTATCATCCTGCCCGAAATAACGCAGGAGTACATTCGTGTCCAGGCCGATCACGCCGCTTCTCCGTCAGGGACTGCCTGTGCATCGCTCTTTGTAGCGGCATCCAGCTCCGCCGCCCGCCTGTGAATGAGCTCGTTCATTTCCGCATCGGTCTTAGGCAAGTCAAAACCCGCCAAGCAGCCCCGCAGATCTCTGATGGAGCCGGTCTTTGCACGGAGAATGAATTCATCTTTGCCCGTCTTTCGAAAATCGATCTGTGCGCCGGGCTTTAGCCCAAGCACCCTCCGCACCTCGACAGGGATGGTGATTTGGCCTTTCGATGTGACCTTTGCTGTGGGCATGGCATCCTCCTTACCTTTTCCATTATACATTACTTTTGATGATTAGCAGCCATTTCGAATGCTTGCCTTACCTACTATAAGTTGCCGTACTTTTGAGAATACTCCTTACCTCCTTGAGTGCGGATTGGCGCAACGGACGCGCGCAGAGAAGGTGCGATGATGGAAATGCATGAGCGTGCTCACTTCGGAAGCGGTGGTTCTGCGCACCTGGCCGGTGCATGAGGCCGACCTACTTGTGAGCTTCTTTACGCGCGATTACGGGCGGCTGAAGGGCATGGCCAAGGCGGCGCTGAAGAGCCGCAAGCGGTTCGGCGGGGCGCTGGAGCCGATGACGCTGGCGCGGGCGTGGTTTGCCGAGCGGCCGCGGCAGGAATTGGTACGGCTGGATCAGCTGGAGATTCTTCGCTCACCGCTCTCGACGCCGGTGGACCAGACGCGCATGGCCGTGCTGAGCTTCTTTGCCGAGGTGATCGACGAGGCGCTGCCCGAGCGCGATCCGCAGGAGACGGTGTTCCGGCTGCTGGCCTCGGTGCTGGAGCAGACGAGCGCCGTGAAGTCCGAGATCGTGCAGCCGTGGATGGCGCTGACGTATTTCTCGCTGTGGATGACGCGGCTGATGGGGCTGCTGCCGGACATTGGCCACTGCATCGTGTGCGGAGACGCGCTGGGCGCAGGCGAAGTGCGCTTCAACGCGTATGCGGACGGGCTGTTTTGCGGGGTGCACGCGAATGGGACGGGGAGCGGGCTGAGCGCGGATAGCTGGCAACTGGCGCAGCGGATCCTGCGGGCACCGGCGTCGAGTTTTGCCGGCGAGGCGTGGCCGCGGAAGCGTGGGCAGGATTTGCGGCGCTTCACCGTGCAGACCCTTGAGCGGCATTTGGAGCGGAAGCTGAAGACGGCGGAGGCGCTGGCGAGGCTGGGCGGGTGAGTGGCGCCGCGACTGATAAAATCCGTAGGAGTCCCGATGAGAGAGATTTGCCTGTGTCCGCAGCCCAGCCCGAAGCGCGTGTAAAAGCCAGTTCCCTTACCTTTCAGGATCTATTGTTCCGCCTGCAGGCGTTCTGGGCGGAGCGCGGATGCGTGCTGCAGCAGCCCTACGACGTGGAAGTGGGCGCGGGGACGATGTGCCCGGAGACGTTTCTGCGCGTGCTGGGGCCTAAGCCCTACAAGGTGGGCTACGCGCAGCCCTCGCGGCGGCCGGCCGATGGGCGGTACGGCGAGAATCCCAACCGGCTGTTCAAGCACACGCAGTTCCAACTGATTTTGAAGCCGCCGCCGGTGAATGTGCAGGAGCTGTACCTCGAATCGCTGGAGGCGATGGGGATCGACCTGAAGCACCACGACCTGAAGTTCGAAGAGGACAACTGGGAGTGGCCGGCGGGAGGCGCGTGGGGCGTGGGCTGGCAGGTGATGCTGGATGGGCTGGAGATTACGCAGTTCACGTATTTCCAGCAGTGCGGCGGGCTCGATCTCGACCCGATTTGCGCGGAGTTGACGTACGGCATGGAGCGCATTGCGGCGTTCTTGCAGGACGTGGACTCGATTTACGACATTGTGTGGGCGCGCGAGCCCCACACAAACGGATCTGAGACGGGCGCGATGGTGACCTACGGCGACGTGCGGCTGGCGGAAGAGCTGCAGTTTTCGGTGTACAACTTCGAAATGGCCGACATGGCGCGGCTTTGGGAGCACTTCAATTCTTATGAGGCCGAGGCGCAGGCGCTGCTTGGGAAGGCAAACACTTTGCTGACAGACGAACATGCCAGTCCAAAGGAAAAGAAGAGATTTCCGCTGCTGGCAACGTATGAGCTGGCGCTGAAGTGCTCGCACCTGTTCAACCTGCTCGACGCGCGCGGGGCGATCAGCGTGACGGAGCGTGTGGGCGTGATCGGGCGGATTCGCGCGCTGGCGGTGGGCGTGGCAAAGGCGTGGGCGGAGCAACAAGAGGCGAGTCAGTCCGCCGCGGCGGACAAGTCAGCAAGTTAGTGAGAAGAAGACCAGGCATGGCGGATTTTTTACTGGAGATCGGGCTCGAAGAGGTTCCGGCGCGGATGATTGCCGGGGCCGAGGCCGAGCTGGGCAAGCGAGTGGGCGAGCTGCTGATGCGCGAGCGGCTGGCGGGTGAGGACGGGAAAGTGACGACCTACTCGACGCCGCGGCGGCTGGCGGTGCTGGCCGAGGGAGTGCTGGCAAAACAGGCGGACACCGAAGAGCAGTTGACAGGGCCGTCGTGGAAGGTGGCATTCAAGGATGGCGCGCCGACGGCGGCGGCCCAGGCCTTTGCGAAGAAGGCGGGCGTGGCCGTTGATGCTCTCAAAAGGGTCAGCATAGTGAACCGTGAGGCTAACCCAATCGAAGGATTTACCGCTATTCAGGAACAGATCGATAAACAAGAGCCTGTACCTGGGTTCGCGGGCATAACCCCTGAAAAGGCCGGTATGGATGCAGAGGCACTTGCGTCCCTCGGGCGGGTTTTCAACGCAAAGGGAGAATATCTCGCCGCAAGAATTAAACGTCCCGGCCGCACGGCGCAAGAGATCCTATGCACCGAGTTGCCTAAAGAGGTTCTATCTATCTATTGGGCCAAGAACATGTATTGGCGCGCAGGGAAGCCGGAGCGGTTTGTGCGGCCGGTGCGCTGGGTTGTGGCGCTGCTGGATTCGACGGTTGTGCCGCTGGAGATTGCGGGGATCGCGGCGGGCAATGCGAGCCGAGGACATCGCGTGCTGCATGGCGACCACTCCGTGGTTCTATTTTTGGCGAAGGGTTATGCCGACGCTCTTCGCGCGGCATACGTAGTGGTTGATGTGGCGGAACGGAGGCAGACGATCCGCAAGGCGCTGGACGCGGCGACTCGAACCGTTCCAGGCGCACGCTGGCGCGAGGACAAGGAGTTGCTCGAGACTGTCGTGCACCTGACCGAGTGGCCCACGGTGATCCTGGGCGACTTTGAGCCTGAGTACCTGGAGTTGCCGGAAGAGGTTCTAGTGACGGTGATGCGCGACCACCAGAAGTACTTTGCGGTGGAAGACGCAAGCGGCAAATTGGCTCCGCACTTTCTGGCAGTGCTGAACACGCAGGCTGACGAGGAGGGCGCGGCGATCATCCGGCACGGGAATGCGCGCGTGTTGCGGGCGCGGTTCAAGGATGCGCGATTCTTCTGGGACGTGGACCAGAAGACGCCGCTTGTAGATCGCGTCGAGAGCCTGAAACACGTGACCTTCCAGAAGGAGCTGGGGAGCTATTACTGGAAGACGGAGCAGAATCGGCGAGTGGCCGACAATCTCGTTCGGGTTCTCGATAGTCGGCGGATTTTGGTTGATGCGATTCTCCTGGATGAAGCCGTCAGGCTGGCCAAGACCGACCTGACGACGGAACTGGTGAAGGAGTTCACTGAGCTGCAGGGGATCATCGGCGGTCTTTATGCGAAAGCTCAGGGGCTCGGCGACAGAATCGGTGATGCGATCTATACGCAGTACTTGCCCGCGTCCACAGACGATGCGATTCCGTCGACGGTTGCAGGACAATTGCTTGGGCTGGCCGACCGGATTCAGACGATTGTGGCGATGTTCGGCATCGGCAATGCGCCGACGGGATCGAAGGATCCCTTTGCGCTGCGGCGCGCGGCGAATGCGATCGTGAAGATTCTGGCGGAGTCCGGATTTCCGCTGACCCTGGCTGATGTGCTCAACGCGAGCGGTGCTGATAACGGCGAGATCGCATCCCACCCTAGCGACAAAGACAATAACGTCGCTAGGATGGGGCACCTAGGCATTCGCGAGCAAGTGAGAGAGTTCTTCCGCGAACGGCTGCAGTTCTACCTCAAAGACGTGCGCGGGTTTGCGTACGATGTGGTGAACGCGGTGCTGGCTGCGGGCGCGGACGACGTGCGCGACGCGATTGCGCGGGCTGAGGCGCTGACGGCGGCGCGCGGATCGCACGATTTTGTTGCCGTGTCGGCGGCGTTCAAGCGCATCAAGAACATTTTGAAGCAGGCCGAGGAAAAGGGCTTTGCTCTGGGCTCGCGGAAGAGCGTAAAGCTGGTAGCGGAGGCGCAACAATTAGCCGATGGCGCGGCAAAGCTGGCTCCGCAAGTCGCTGCTCTGCGCGAGCAGCGGAATTACGGCGAGGCGCTGGCGCTGATTGCTACGCTGCGGCCGACGGTGGATGGATTCTTCGACAAGGTCATGGTGCTCGATCCCGATGCGGCGGTGCGCGGCGCGCACCTGGGTCTGATCGACGAAGTGCTGCGGGGATTCTCGGGGATCGCGGATTTCAGCGAGGTCGTGACGGGGTAGGAAAGAGTTTCGGCTCTTCCGATCTCCAGCTTCCTGCTATCCCACCCTAATCGCAAAAGCGCGGTTAGGATGGGGCACCCCAATTTCCAGGTTTCGATTCGCCCCGCCTTCCTCTGCGGCGGCCGAAGGCCACAAACGTCTAAAATCAAGAGAGATGGCGGACACGCTTTATTTGAGTTTGTGGTACCCGAACCTGCGCCTGGAGGCGCTCCCCGACAAGCTGACTGCGGTGCTGGGCGCCTTTGCCGCGCATGGAGGCGAGGCGAAGGTGTATTCGGCAGCGGTGTGGCCGGTGAGCTGGAATGAGACGCCGGTGTTCGAGCGAATCTACGGGCGGATGATCGGCGAGCCGGAGCCGGGTCAAGGACCCGGAGCCGAGCCGCGCCTGGCCGTGGAAGAGGCAACGGAGCTGCTGCACGAGGACTACGCCTACGAGTTCCAGATTGGGTGGAGCTTGTGGGAGCTGGAGACGGGGCCGGACGGAGTATCGACGCCAAGAAATGCAACCGCAGATCCTTCGACTCGTCCTGCGCTACGCTCCGGACTCGCTCAGGATGACAATCCAAAAAAAGACGCTCAGGATGACAATCCAAAAGAAGACGCTCAGGATGACAATCCAAAAAAAGACGCTCAGGATGACAATCCAAAAACAGACGCTCGGGATGACACAGCTTTGGCGCGTTGGGCGCGGGGCCCGAGGCTGGTGCGAGTGACGGGGTACGGGCCGCTGTTCGACGAGGGGGCATATGAGCAGGATGGGCACATCCGGATCGACTTTGGCTCGGACGCTCCGTTTCTCGAAGAGGATGCGGACCTGGACCTGGTGGGCGCGAGACACGTGGAAGAGAATGTGCGCCAATTGGTGGAGCTGACGGCGGGGGTGGAGAAGGCGTCGGGAGCGACGGCGCGCCTGCTGTGGAGCGAGCTGGGCGAGAGCCTGGCAAAAAGGCTCGCGGCGCGGCTGGGAATGGAGAACTGAGGAAGCTATGAAAAAACCGCCGACATTCCCTCAGGGGCTAAAGCCCGCAAACATTTTGTGGTGGTGACGGCACGACTAAAGTCGTGCCCTTTCAAGACGGTGCGATTTGAGGCACGGCCAAGGTCGTGCCCTTTCAAAACGTTGAATTGTTCAGAGGTCTGATCAAGCGTGCGGTTGACGATCGAGCGAATCCGGACGCTGGTGCTGGTGGCGGGAGTTGTGCTGCTGGCAGCGCTGGGCGTGTTTCTGGTGAGGGCCAAGTGGAAGAACGTGCTGAACCGGCACGATTTGCCGCAGAAGCTGGCCAAGGGGATTGTGCAGGAGGCCAACGGGTACACGTACGTTCACGCATTTGGGGCTCACTCGCAGTACAGGATTCATGCGTCGCGAGAGGTGGAGCTGAAGAGCGACTTCGTGGAGCTGCACGACGTGCAGATCGACCTTTACGGCGAAGACGGCGAGCAGATTGACCGGATTTCGGGCGACACGTTCGAGTACGACCAGAAGACGGGCCAGGCTACGGCGCAGGGACCGGTGGAGATGCTGTTGACGCGGCCGTCGGCGAGCACCACGGCGGCCATGGAGACAGCGGGCAAGACGATACCGGGAAGGGCGGGGGGGCATGTGATTGCCGATGTCGGCGAGGCGACAGGCGCGGCGGGACAGATTGATGTGAAGACGAGCGGAGTGACGTTCGACCGGAGCTCGGGGCTGGTAACGACGGCGCAGCGGGTGAACTTTTCCACGGCGCAGGGAAGCGGGAGCGCGGTGGGCGCGAAGTACGACTCGCAGAGCGGGTACCTGACGCTGGAGCAGGCTGTGGAGCTGACAACGCATCGAGGCGGCGATGAGGTGCAGATTCACGCGCAGCACGCAGAGTTCGACCGCGGAGCGCAGACGTGCCAGATGGAGAAGGCAGAAGCGGCATTCCGCGGCGGGCAAGCAGACGCAGCGGAGGCGAAGATTCTGTTTCGCACAGATGGGTCAGCGGAGCGACTGGATGCGAAGGGCGGGTTTACGCTAGCGACCGCGAACGGCGGGCACGTGGCAGCGCCCGTGGCATGGATGGACTTTGACGAGCACAACGAGCCGCGCCAGGGACACATGGAGGGCGGCGTGACGATGGACTCCGCGAACGACTCCGCGAATGGGGGGCGCACGATGCATGGGACGGCGCCGAGGGCGGAGCTCGAGTTTGGGGCAAAGGGCGAGCTGAAGAGCGCGCACCTGGAGCGTGGCGTGGAGATGAAGAGCGAGGAGACAAGCGAAGAAAGCGCGGGGCAGGGCGCGCTGCGCGTGAGCCGGACGTGGCGCTCGCCGGTGGTGGACATTAGCTTTCGGCTGGCGGGGGCCTCGGGCAAGGGGCAGTTGGAAGCGGAAACGATGCGCGGCTCGGGCGGAGTGACGATCTCGAGCGAAAGCCGGCGCGGCGATGCGGCGGCAACGCCCTCAACAATGACCGCCGATGAGGTGACGGGAATCTTCGGAGCAGGCTCGGCGCTGCGCGCGATCAACGGCGTGGGCCATGCGGGGATTGAGGAGACGACGGCGACGGGCACGCGGCAGAGAGCGACCGGCGACCGGCTGGAGGCGCAGTTTGTGGGAGACAGGGACCGAGAGACCAAGGGACCAAGGGAACAAGGAGGCAAGAGGAGCGAAGCCGGAAGTAGAGGAGACAGAAGCACGCGGGGCGGAGGTGGAGCAACGGGAGTGACCGAAGTGCGGTCGGCAGAGCTCGATGGGAATGTGGTGCTGTTTGAGCAGCCTGCGGCCAAGCCCGGCGTGCAGGCACAGCCGCCTTTGCGCGCGACGGCGGGCAAAGCGGTGTATGAAGGCAAAGGCGAGTGGCTGCACCTGACGATGAATCCGCGCGTGGAGGATGGCGGGCTGGAGCTGACGGCGGAGCGGGTGGATGTGTCGCGGCAGTCGGGAGACGCCTGGGCGCGGGGCGATGTGAAGGCGACGTGGACGGAGACAGGTGCGAGCGGGCAGAATGCGGCGGGCGGCGACGACGCGGGCCAGGGCGGAGTAACGCTGGGGGGCAAGGGGCCGGCGCACGTGGTTGCTGCGGAGGCGCAACTGAACGAGTCGACGGGCGAGGCGACTTTTCGCGGACATGCACGGCTGTGGCAGCAGACGAACTTTGTGAGCGGGCCGGAGATTGTGCTGAACCAGCACCGGCACACGCTGGCGGCGCGCAGCAGCGACCCGGCGGAGCCGGTGAGGGCTGTGATGCTGAGCGCGAGCGGAGCGGGCGCGGGAAAGAGTTCGACGCAACCGGCGGGGCCGTCGGGTCATCCGGGTACGCGGAGGCGAGCTGAGGTATTCCGATGCCGATCGCCGGGCGGTGATGCACGGAGGCGCGCTGGGCGAGGTGGTTGCGGAGACAGGAAGTGCGACGTCGTCCTCCGATGCTGTGGAGCTCGAACTGATGCCGGCGGGAGAACATGAGGCCGGTGGCGGCGGGATGGCGCAGGTGGATCGCATGACGGCCACGGGGCATGTGGTGCTGACGTTACAGGGCCGTCGCGGCACTGGAGAGCAACTCGTTTACTCGAGCGTAAGCGGGGAATATGTGCTGACAGGCACGGCGAACGCGCCGCCGAAGTTGAGCGATCCGGAGCGCGGAACCGTGACGGGCGAAGCTTTGATTTTCCATAGCCGCGATGATAGGGTCAGTATCGAAGGCGGCGGCGGCCGCGAAACAAAGACGGAGACGACCGCTCCGAATGCGCACGGGAAGTGAGGCGCAGGTGCGCCAGCGAGACGAATGGAAACACTGATTGCCGAGGGAATCGGGAAGAGCTACAAGCGGAGGCAGGTTGTAAGGGACGTCAACCTGAGAATCTCCCGCGGCGAAGTGGTGGGTTTGCTGGGGCCGAACGGCGCCGGCAAGACAACCAGCTTTTACATCATCGTGGGGCTGGTGCAGCCGGAGAGCGGCCGCGTGCTGGTGGACGAGACCGACATCACGCGGGTGCCCATGTACCTGCGGGCGCGGAACTTTGGCATCAGCTATCTTCCCCAGGAGCCTTCGGTTTTCCGCAAGCTGACCGCGGAAGAGAATATTTTGGCGGTGCTGGAAGCGCAGCCGCTGGGCAACCGGGAGCGGCGCACGCGCGCCGAGAAGCTGATCAACCAGCTGAATCTGGGCCACATTCGCACCACGCGCGGGTACGCGCTTTCAGGCGGCGAGCGGCGGCGCGTGGAGATCGCGCGGGCGCTGTGCATTCAGCCGAGTTTTATTCTGCTCGACGAACCGTTCAGCGGCATCGACCCGATTGCGGTGCTGGAGTTGCAAAAGATTATCTTCGACCTGAAGGCGAGCGGGATCGGCGTGCTGGTGACGGACCATAACGTGCGCGAAACGCTGACCGTCACCGACCGGGCGTACATTATTGCCGAGGGACGGATCTTCCGCACCGGAACGCCTCGCGAGCTGGGCAACGATCCCGAAGTGCGGCGGATTTACCTGGGCGAAAGCTTCTCGCTCGCCTAGGGTGCATCGACATATACGGACGGACAGCGTTGCGAGCGAAAATCCGGCCAGACGCGGCGGAGTCCGAAGGCTGTGGCGGGTCCACCGGCGAGGACGACAACAAAGTATGGCCGGATTTTCTCCGCAACCCGGAGGGACGGGGCCATTTCCCCTCATTTCGTCGTCAATCGTCGCTAGGAGACGCCCGATATCCGTCGCTCCTCATTCCTAGAACTGAGAGGAAATGGCTCCCGTCGCTGCCGCCTGTATATGTCGATGCACCCTACGGCTCTGGACGCTCGACGCGAAGCAGGCATATCCTTATGGTTCCTGCGGCGGGTGCGCCGCGGCGGACAAGTCTTTTTCTGTGAAGATTCCGAGATGGGCCATGACCCGAATCGGGACGATGACGCGAATTGGTGATTCGATTTGAGCCAATTTCTGGATTAAGCTTTATCACGCACGATTACACTCGCATTGAGCCAAAACGGGAACGAACGCAATTATGGCGCTATTGCAACCAAAACTGAGTTTGAAGGTGGCGCAACGTCAGGTGCTGACGCCGGGCCTGATGCAGATGGTGAGCGTTCTTGCGCTGAACAAGCTCGAGCTGAAGGAGATGATCGATGCGGAGATGGTTGAGAATCCAGTCCTGGAAGAGATTGACGAAACAGTTCCAATGCTGGATGAGGTTGCGGGCCGGGAAGAGCGGCTGGAGCGCAGCGTCGAGGAGACAGCAGCTCCGCCCAAGGACATTTTCGAAGAGATCGATTTTGGCTCGTACTTCCAGGAGTATCTCGATCCCGGCTATCGCACACAGCCGGAGTACGAAGATATCGAGAGGCCCTCGTTTGAAAACTTTCTCTCCCAGCCTACGACTTTGTCCGATCACCTGGCGTGGCAACTGGGGGCTCTGAGCCTGGACCGAAAGCTGCACGAGGCGGCGGAGTTTGTAGTCGGCAATCTGGACGAAGATGGCTATCTGGCGGCGAGCGAAGAGGAGCTCGCCGCTGCTTTTTGCGGGGTTCGGGCTGACGTGGCTGCGGACAACGGCCATGTGGCGGAGCTGGCCGCAGCGGTCGAACTGATCCGGCGCGGGATCGATCTGGTGCAGCATCTGGATCCGGCGGGAGTGGGGGCGCGCGATTTGCGGGAGTGCCTTGCGCTCCAGATTGCGGCGCAGCAGCAAGAGTTCAGCCATTTGTACGGGAGCGGGGTGGAGGAGGCGGAGGAGGAGCCGGCGGCCGATCCGCATAGGAGCTTCCGCGCCGAAGCCGAGGCCAAGATCGATGAGAGGCGGCGGGCGATGGAGGTAGCGGAGCTGATTGTGGAACGCCACTTGCCTCTGCTGCAGAAGCGCGACGTGAAGGACCTGGCACGCGCGGCGCAGGTGACGACGGAAGAGGCGCATGCGGCGGTGGAGTTCATCCGCACGCTCGATCCGCGGCCGGGACGGATGTACAATCGCGAGCAGACGCGGCTGATCGAGCCGGATGTGTTCTTTGTGAAGCGCGGCGACGAGTGGGCGGTGAGTATGAACGAAGAAGACCTGCCCAGCCTGCGGCTGAGCCAGCGCTACCGGCGGATGCTGGTCTCGGCAGACACCGACAAGGAAGTGAAGGAGTACGTGAAGGAGCGGTTCCGCTCGGCGCTGCAACTGATGCGGAACATCGCGCAGAGGAAGAGCACGATCCTGCGGACTTGCGAGGTGATCGTGCGGCGGCAACAGGAGTTCCTGGACAAGGGCGTGGAAGGGCTGCGGCCGATGATGATCAAGGAAGTGGCCGAGGAGATCGGGGTTCACCCTTCGACAGTGAGCCGAGCCGTGGCCAACAAGTACGCGCACACGCCGCAGGGCGTGCTGGAGTTGCGGTTCTTCTTCTCGGAGGGCGCGAACGGACCGGAGGGCGCGGACACGCCGCTGCTGGTTTTAAAGCGCAAGGTGCGCAAGTTCATCGAGGACGAAGACCCGCGGCATCCGCTGACCGACGACCAGCTTGCGGCGATGCTGCAGTCGCAGGGGATTCAACTCACGCGGCGCACCGTGGCAAAATACCGCGAGGACATGAACATTCCGTCGACGCACCAGAGGCGGAAGAGGGATTGAAAGCCAGACTGCTAGCTCCTAGCTGCTAGCTTTTCGTGCGAAAGTAGGCGCAATGGTTTCCCAGATCTCAGAATCGAGACCTGGGAAATCACTAGCCCAACTGGTTCCGCAGAGGCTCTGCGCTCCGGCAGTGAGTTGCCGAAAGTAGGAAGCTTCCAGCTAAGGGCGCGATGGGATCACGCCGGGCTGGAAGAGATCAGAGAGATCGTTTGCGTTGGCGGCGTCGCCGAGATAGGGCGACGATCCGCCGGTCGCTTTCACGTGGAAGATCTCCTGCATCGTGCGTAGATCTGACGAATGGGTGTAGGGGATGGAGCTTGCGTAGGGCAGGCCATTCTCGTTTTCGTGCGCGAGCGGGGAGATGACGATCTCGCCTATGGTGTGGTTGAAGTCGTCAGGGTTGTCATTCGGCTCACCGTCTTCTTCGCTTTCATCCCACCAGAGAATAATCGCGCCGCCATCCTTGTAGGCTCGCGACGCCATGATTAACGGAACCAGACGGCTGAGCGTGTTGTCGCCGGCTTTGATCTGCGATGCATCGCCCGTAAGGCCTGCAAAGCCACCGGTGAGGGCGCTGTGCATTTCGTTGTACTGGTCGGGGGTGATCCAGTTGTAATCGGCCACGCAATCGTTGGCGAGATCGAAGGCGAGCTGCTGCAGAGGCGCGTAATTGTGCCGCAGCGGATTGGTCGATGTCGCATTGTTGCCGCCGTTGGTATCGTTGAAAAACACCATGGGATTATGCTTGGGCGCGTAGTTGTATTGGGTTGAATCGTTATATGTATTGAGGTAGCTGCCGGGACCGAAGACGCCGGAGAGGCTGACCAGCGGAACCGTCCAACTGCTCTCGGCGAGAGGCAGGTTGATAAGCTTGGCGCTGCTCGTGGTCAAGTCGATGTCCTCCTGATAGGACTTCCAGCTTCGCCCAGCTTTCTGCAGGAGCCCGCTCAAATGCTGGGTCGTGCTCTGGGAGTTCGGGGGATTGTCCGCAAAGGGGTCGTCGTCATTGAGGATGCCGAAGTTGGTGCCGGCCTCAGCCCAGAGGTAGTTGGGCTCGGAGGGATGGATGTGCGGATTGCTGCCGCTCTCCGTGGCCAAGACGTTGTGATAGGCCGTGGCATAGGAGACCTGGGTGCTGATGTTTACAAGGTGACCGTCAATGAAGGCCGTCGCGGCGCCATTGACAAGGCTGTTGATAAAGGGGGCGTTCGGGTTTTGGAAGATGGGCTGAATGCCGCCGGTGACGGTCGTGGGCTGAGTCCAGTCGTGATTCTCGAGAGCGATGACGAAGACGTGCTTGATTTCGCGGTCGTCGAAATCATGATCGCCATCCTGGGCGCGCGCGTACCAGCAGCCAAATGCAGCCAGCAGCGCAAACGCAGCGAGGGTGCGGAGACGAAGGAAGAGAGACATGCGAACCTCCAGATTTTTTGGGATTTTTGGCACGAGTGAGTGCGCGTCGTCCACGATGATCAGGGGAACGAGGACGACTCACCGATGCTGGAGGTTTTGTAGCAGGCGATTATTTCGACGTGATGATGAGTGCGTTAAAGAATGCGCGGTGGCGGATTGCTGTACGAAAAAAGTGGTGAAAAAAACTGGCACACAGCCGCTCTTACATCGCTTCGGGGCTTTCGATGCCGAGCAGGGCGAGCGACCCGACGAGTTCGCGGAGGGTGACGGCGGCGGTGGCGAGCAGGAACGTTTTGCGCGCGGGGTCTTCTTCGGTGAGGATGTGGTGGCGATGGTAGAAGTTGGCGAACTCCTGCGCGAGCTGGAAGGCGTGCTTGGCGAGATAGGCGGGCTCGGAGGTGGCGATGCACTGCTCCAAAACCTGGGAACAACGGCCGGCGCGCAGCCAGAGCGACCAGATGTCTTCGTTCTCTTCGCCGGAGAGGTAGGCCGAGATTCGCGGCGGGCAGGTTGGCGAACTCCGCGAACACCGCTTCGGGCGTGGTGTTGCCTTTGCGGAAGATGTTGCGGATGCGCACGACGGCGTACTGAATGTAGGGGCCGGTTTCGCCCTCGAAGCTGAGCGCGTCTTTGAAGTCGAAGGCGATGACGGAGTTGCGCGTGAACTTGAGCATGAAGTAGCGCAGCGCGCCGATGGCGATCTGCTCGGCGATCTTCTGGCGCTCGGCTGCATCGTGGCGCCGGTCTGGCGCGCGTCCACTTCGGCGCGCGTGGCGGCGATGAGCTTGTCGATCAGGTCGTCGGCCTTGACGCCGAAGCCCTTGCGGCCGCTGACTTCGATGTAGGATTTTTTCTTGTCCTCATCGGAGATGTCGTAGCCAAGCTCGTCCGCGCAGCGCGGCGTGAGCGCGACCATCTCGTAGCTGAAGTGCGTGTAGTGGTCGGCCTGCTCGGTGTAGCCCATGCCGCGCAGCGCCTGGATCACGTTCGACTGCGGGTCGGACTGGCGCGAGTCGATGACGTTGTAGATGGCGGTGGCGCCGCCGAAGTGCGGATGGTTCGCCTCGCCGTGTTCGGCCGAGATCCAGCACTCGTGATCCGGATAGGTGAAGAACGGCTTGTAGCCGAAGTCGCGGCCGAGCAGGCCGAACTTCCAAAGGTGGTAGGCGATGTCTTTGCCGACGTAGGTGACGGTGCCGTTGGAGCGGACGATGACTTTGGCGTCTTCGTCAGTGCTTCGTTCTCGTTTCGGTCTGCCGCGCCGGGGCGCGTCATCACCCAGCAGCCCTTGTTCTTGCCTTCGTTCTCGAAGTAGAGCACGCCGGATGCTTTGAGCTTCTCGAAGGCCGCTTCCCAGAATTTGAGGTGCAGAATCTCGCTCTCGCGCGGGAGGAAGTCGTACTCGATGCCGAGGCGCAGCATGGTTTCGAGATGGCGGCGCAGGACGGCGGTGGAGATGAGGTCGGCGATTTCGGCGGTTTCGTTGCCGCCGTGCTCGATGAGGTGCAGCGTGTCGAGGCGCAGGTGCTTCCGCGCGGCCTGTTCTTCGGCGGTTCCTTCGCTCGTACCACTGCGAGGTGCGGGCGTAGAGGTCCCAGCAGTAGTAGTCGATGCGCTGGGCGACGTCAGGGCTAAAGCCTCCTCTGACGGCCGCTCGGCACGAGGCCCAGGCGACCGCCGTGCCCTGATACAAGACAGTCTCGAAAGCTGTTCGACAAGCTGGCGAACTTCGGCGAGAGTCTTGTTTTCGAGGTGCAGAAAGCCGACGACGACGTCGGCCACCTGCACGCCGGTGTTGTCGATGTAGTTCTGCACGTCGACTTTGTATCCGGCGGCGCGCAGCAGGCGCACAAAGGTGTCGCCGAGAATGGCGTTGCGCAGATGGCCGATGTGCGCGGCCTTGTTGGGATTGATGGTGGTGTGCTCGACAAGTGCATGTGGGCAGCCCTTTGGACGAGGTCGTGTGCCTCGGCGATTACGACCAAGCGAACTGCCGCGGCGCGGTCGAGGCACGCGTTGATATACCCGGCGCCGGCGACCTCGAAGCGGGCGAAGCCTCGAGCGGGCCGAGGGCGGCGACGATCTCCTGGGCGATGATTTTGGGCGCCTTGCGCAGCTTGCGCGCCAGCTCGAAGGCGATGGGCGTGGCGATTTCGCCGAGGCGCAGGTCGGGCGGCGTCTCCAGAGGGATGTTCGCGATTTCGAGATCGTATTTTTCCTTCAGCACGGCGCGAAGGCGATCGCCGAGCCGCTTTTCCAGTTCCAGAACCACGCGAGAGCCTCGAAAATCCTTGATTTTCAGGTGATTTTAGCACCTGCGGTAGCGGCAGCCTCGCGCATACGAACGGTGCGCGGCGACAAGCAAAGCGCGCGGCGGGCTATCGCAAGCCGCGATGCCGTAAGATGGAGAGTGATTGCTGCAAGCGCTCGCCTTTGCCTTGTGTGCGCGAACGGAATGCGCTCCCCATGACCGATGCAAGCTCGCAATCAAACCGTTTTTACCTGACCACGCCGATTTACTACGTGAACGCGCGGCCGCACCTGGGGCACGCCTACTCGACCATCGTGTGCGACGCCATTGCGCGGCGCAAGCGGGCGCTGGGCATCGAGACGTGGTTTTTGACCGGGACCGACGAGCACGGGCAGAAGATCGAGCGCTCGGCCAAAGCTGGCAGGATGCACGCCGCAGGAGTTTGCCGACGAAGATTGCCGGCGAGTTTCGCGGCTTGTGGGACCGGCTGGGGCTGACCTACGACGACTTCATCCGCACCACGGAGGAGCGGCACAAGCGCGGCGTGCAGAAGCTGTTTGCGACGCTGCGCGACAAGGGATACATCTACAAGGGCTCGTACACGGGGCAGTATTGCGTCTCCGACGAGCTCTATGTGGACGGGCCGCCGGGCACGCCGTGCCCCGATTGCGGGCGCATGACGGAGACGGTGAGCGAGGAGAATTATTTCTTCAAGCTCTCGGCCTTCGAGCGCAAGCTGCTGGAGTTCTACGAGGCGAATCCGGGGTTCATGGGGCCGGAGTCGACGCGGCGCGAGGTGATCTAGTTTGTGCGCAGCGGGCTGAAGGATCTTTCGGTGAGCCGGACGAGTTTTTCGTGGGGCATTCCCGGTGCCGGGCGACGAGAAGCACGTGGTGTACGTGTGGCTGGACGCGCTGGCCAACTACATTACGGCTCTTGGATATGGCTCGGAGGATCCGAAGGACAAGGCGCGGTTCGAGAAGTTCTGGCCGGCGGACATTCACCTGATCGGCAAGGAGATCAGCCGCTTCCACTGCGTGTATTGGCCGGCGTTTTTGATGGCGGCGGGGATTGCCGTGCCGCGCTCGGTGCGGGCCAACGGCTGGCTGCTCTTCGACCAGGGCAAGATGTCGAAGTCGCGCGGGAACATTGTGCGCGCCGAGACGGTGCACGAGGTGCTGGGCGCGGATGCGCTGCGGTACTTCCTGCTGCGCGAGATTCCCTTCGGGCAGGACGGCAATTTTACTTTTGACGCGCTGGTGCAGCGGTACAACGGCGACCTGGCCAACGGCTACGGCAACCTGGTGAGCCGCGTGGTGAACATGGTGCACAAGTATTTTGGCGGGGTGGTGCCGGAGGCGGGCGCGGAGACGCAGCCGATGAGACCGGCGCTGCGGCGAAGCGCGCAGAGGGGCGATTGCGGCGTTCGGGCCTGGCCGTTCGAGTCGAGATCTGAATTTCTCCGACGCGCTGAAGGCGGTGTGGGCGCTGGTGGCGGAGACGGATGGCTACCTGACCGCGAATGCGCCGTGGAAGAAGCCGGCGGAGCGGTCGGATGCGGATCACGCGGCGCTGCAGGCGCGCGTGCTGGCCACGGCGGCCGAAGCGATTCGCGTGATCACGGCGCTGGCGTATCCGGTTGTGCCCGATGCGGCGGCGAAGGTGTGGCGGCAGCTTGGGCAGGGCGAGATGGCGGACGCGGCGAAGAAGGGATTTTTGAAGGATCTCGCGTGGGGCGGGTTGAAGGCGGGGACGAAGTTTGGCGAGCCCGCGCCGCTGTTTCCGCGCGCGGAAAAGGATGCGGTCGAACGTATGCAGAATCTTGAGGACGAGAACAACCGCACGGCGGTGGAGGCGGCGAGCGGCGGGAGCGTAGGGAAGACGCGAAGGCGCCGGTGCAGCGAAGAAGCAGGAGAGGCTGCGGCGCAGGTGAAGACGGCTGCGGCGAGGCTCCCGCGGCGGCGGCAAACCGCAGCGCCGGTTGCCGCGAAGGTGCAAGCGCCGCGGGTCAGCCTGCGGCGGCAAGCGCGCCGGTGCCGGTGGTGCCGCAAGCGGCGGCGGCAGCGGCGCTCCAGCGCAGGGGCCACAGCAGATCACGATCGACGATTTCGCCAAGGTGGATTTGCGCGTGGCGCAGATCCTGGTGGCGGAGCGCGTGCCGAAGGCGGACAAACTGCTGCGCCTGGAGGTCGATCTGGGCTACGAGAAGCGGCAGATTCTGGCGGGATCGCGCAGTATTACGAGCCGGAAAAGCTGGTCGGCCGCAAGATCGTGGTGGTCGCGAACCTGGCGCCGCGCAAGATGCGGGGCCTGGAGTCGAACGGGATGCTGCTGGCGGCATCGCTCGAGGGCGGAGCGCCGGTGCTGGCGGGATTCCTGGAAGATGTGCCGCTGGGCGCGCGGCTGAAGTAGGCGCGGCGCGCGTTGACGGGCGGCACAAAAGAAGAATTGGTGCGGAAGGCGGGACTTGAACCCGCAAGCCTTTCGGGCGCCAGCTCCTAAGGCTGGTGTGTTTGCCATTTCACCACTTCCGCACGGTGCGGCGGCGCAGGCCGGGCCTGGCCATTCCAAGTCTAGAGTGAAAACGACGCGGGGCGCAATGCGGGCGCGGCAGGACGCGCGCCGGGACGCATCCTACTTCTTATCTCTCGAAAAATCTCCGCTTTTGCCGCCGGATTTGGATTCGAGCCGGATGTCGCGGATGACGATGGCTTTGTCGAGGGCCTTGGTCATGTCGTAGACGGTGAGCGCGGCGACGGCGGCGGCGGTGAGGGCTTCCATCTCGACGCCGGTGGGGCCGGTGGTGGCGGCGGTGGACGTGATGCGCACGCCGCCGCGACGATTCGGCCTGCACGTCGACGTGCGTGAGCGCGAGCGGATGGCACATGGGGATGAGATCGGAGGTGCGCTTGGCGGCCTGGATGCCGGCGATGCGCGCGACCTCGAGCGGATTGCCCTTGGGGTTCGCGGGCAGAGCGGCGAGCACGGCGGCGGAGAGCTCGACGAAGGCCGATGCGGTGGCGGTGCGGCGCGTGGGCTGCTTGGCGCCGACGTCGACCATGGGGGCCTGGCCGGATGCGTCGAAATGCGAGAGCGTGCGCGCTTGGCTTTCGAGACTGGGCATGGGTCTCCTCAGGGAAGCAGGATACGGACGTCGCGCCGGCGCGAAGATGTTCGGCTCTTCGGGCACGACGAGAAAGCAGTTTGAGCGGGCCATGGCGGCGAGGTCGCCCGAGCCCTGCCAGGGAACGAGCGCGACCTCCGGGCTCGGCGCCGGCGAAGGTGCAGGCGGCGGGCAGGAAACGGGTGAGGCGGGTTCGTTTTGACGTCTTCTGCCAGGCGCGCGAGGGCGAAGCGAGGGACGCGGTCGCTGCGGCCGGCGAGTGCGGCGACAACCGGCGCGGCGAAGAGCAGGAAAGTGACGGCGGAAGAGACGGGATTGCCGGGAAGGCCGAAGCAGGCACTGCGTGCGGCGCTTGGTTCTGGCGGCTTGTGCGGCTCCTCGGGTAAACTCTCCGAAGACCAGCGGCTTGCCGGGCTGGATGCGGACGCCGGTGAAGTGGAAGCGCGCGCCGGCGCGGGCGAGGGCGGGCTCGACGAGATCGAATTTGCCTGCGGAGACGCCGCCGGTGATGAGCAGAAGATCGGCTCGCGGCGGCCGGGCGAGGGCGGCATCGAGAGAGTTGGCGTTGTCGCGGCGATGGGCAGAACCCAGGGTTCGCCGCCGGCGGCGGCGACCATGCGGCCAGCATGGCGCTGTTCGAGTTGCGAATCTGGCCGGGTTTGGCGTGGCGTCGATGGGAACGAGTTCGTCGCCGGTGGAGAGAATGGCGACGCGAGGCCTGCGAAGACGTCGAGCGCGGCGCAACCGCAGGACGCGGCGAGAGCGATTTGCGCGGCGCCGATCGCGGTTCCGGCGGGGAGCAACGCGTCGCCTTTGCGCGCCTGCGCGCCGCGGGCGACGATGTTTTCGCCTTGCCGACGGTGCGCGGGGGCAAGAGGCGGATGGCGCGGGCGGATGGCACCGGATCTTCGACATGCTCGAGCATGATGACGGCATCAGCGCCTGCGGAACGGGCGCGCCGGTCATGATCTCCCAGACCGCGCCGCGCGGCAGCGGCCCGGGGGAGGTGTCCGGCGCGGGTCGCGCCGGCGACGGCGAGCGGGCGATGCGTGGAAACTTCCGGGGCGCGGCAGGCGAAGCCGTCGCGCGTGGAGCGGGCGAAGGGCGGCTGGTCGCGTCGGCGCGGAGGGCTCGCGAGAACGCGGCCCGCGGCCTGGCCGAGGGGAACGCGCTCGACGGCGGGCCGCGCGGGGCGCTGCAGCGTTGCGGCGACCAGCGCTGCGGCCTCGTCGTAGCTGAGCAGAGCGGGACTCATTAATGGATTGTAGAGGGTGGGGCGCCGGGGGTCATGAAATGGAATAGATGGGCCGGCGCGGCTGACAAGACACGAAGGGCGCCCGCTGCGGAACGCCCTTATCGGCAAGCAGTACATCCGGCGGTGCTATTAGATTGGGCGCCTTGTACGAGGAGTGACCTTTTGTCCCGCCTGCAGCAGGATGCCCGCCACTTCTGGCGAACTGGCCATTCGGCGCCAATTCCAGATACTTCTGGTAGGCGCCGTGCAATCCGGAGGCAGAACGATCCTTGGTCTTGGGATCGACGGTAGCGTTGGCAATCAACCCCTGGCCCTTGATGTAGTAGAGGATGGCCTCGGTTGGGGTCGGCCTTGATGGCTTCGTCGGCCGCGGCAATCTGGGCGGAGTTGTTCTCCTGGAAGAAGATGATCGCTTGATTCTTGAGGTAGAGGCGCGTTGGCGGGATCGGCTTTGGCGGCTGCGTCAAAGGCGGCGTTGGCCTCGGGAACCTTGCCGGTGCGCGCGTAGATTTCGCCCAGTCCGGCCTGGGCCTGGCCGATCACGGCACGCGCGGCTTCTTGGAAGCGGTTTCGAGATCGAGGGCCTTCTTATAGGTCGCGATGGCATCGTCGTACTTCTTCAGCCCGGACTGCGCGAAGCCCAGATTGTTCCACAGCAGGCCTCGTCCGGCTTGAGCCGGTGTCCTTGGTCATCAGGCTTTCGATGTCGGTGTACTTGGCGGTCTTGATCTCGTTCGTCTTGGCGATAAGATCGGCCTTGGAAGCGGTGGCGCCGAGAGCCTGCGCCGCAGTGGCGTGCGCTTGTCGATGTCTTTCTTGTCCTGGGTGACGGCCTTCAGGTCGTCGTTGAGCTGGTTGATGAGGGCATTGGCCTTCAGGGCTTCGGCATTCTGCTTCTTCAACTCCTCCAGCTGCTTCTTCTCCTCCGGCGACATCTTGTCGATGAATTCCTGGCGCGACATATCGATATTCTGCGCGAGATCCTGCCCGGCGACGATCTTAACGCCGCGGATGGAGTCGACCATCTTGCCGGCAGGGGTATCGGACGCGCGATAGATCAGCATGTAGGTTCCGGCCGGCGCTTCACCGGAGTAGCTGCCAGTGGAGTCGACTGGGAAGGTGTACTTCAGCGTGACGCCGCCATCAGTGGAGAGGCTGACTGTGCCGCCCCCCTGGGGTTGTCCCGTGGGATTGATGACGCGGCCGTGAATCTTGCCATTATTTGCGGCGGTCTGCGCCTGAGCGGTGGGCGAGAGCCAATGCCAGCAGGCCCGCCATAGCGGTCAGACCCAGCCAAAGTGAAAAAGTGCGTTTCATGTCTTCTCCTTGAGAGCGACGGGAAGAGTACTGCCCGCAGTCTCGAAAAAATTCAAAGTTCAGGCGCCGACCGGGAGACTTACATGCGACTCCAAAGCGGAACCGTCTTTTTGCTTCGGCACCGGGAAGCAACCGCTCCGGTCCGGACGCCGTTTTTCCCGTCCGATGGGCGGGCGCAAGCGCGCGAGTCCATCCGGCAGGGCGCATTTCCAGCAAAACCAACGTTAAATCCAACCCAGCGCCCTGCACAAGAGGGTGTGCTCCGATCATCCCACGCCGGACCTGGACAACGCCGCCGCCAAAGTTCGGTTGCTATGGCGCTGGCAAGCAGGCCAACCCTTCAGAAGCGACGCGGTGGGGCGCTTTTTGTGGATCAACGACTGTCATGGTAGTGCGGCAGGACGGGGGGCGTGTGTGGCGTGTGTCACACACTAGAATCTGGGTATGAGGACTGTGATTCGCAAGGCAACCGCGGGGGATGCCGCGCAGATTCTGGAGTTTATTCGCGCTCTGGCGGCTTTTGAGCGGGCGCCGGACGCAGTGACGGCAACCGAGGAAGGCCTGATTCGCGATGGATTTGGGCCAAGTCCGTATTTCCATTGCCTGATTGCCGAATACGACGGCCTGCCCGCAGGTTTCGCCTTCTATTTCTTCAATTACTCGACCTGGGTGGGACGGCCGGGAATTTATGTCGAGGATCTGTTTGTGCTGCCGCAGTTCCGGCGCCTGGGAATCGGGAAGGAGCTGCTGAAACGGGTGGCCGCGATCGCGATGGAAAACGGCTGCCAACGCCTGCAGTTGGAGGTTCTGGACTGGAACACTCCGGCGATCGAGTTTTACCGCGCCATAGGAGCCGAGTTTCTGGATGAGTGGCGGAACGTGCGCCTGAGCGGCGAGGCGCTGAAGCGGCTGTCAGAGGGCGCCGGGGGATGCGCAAGAGCGAGTGAGGAGCCGGCGACTTGAAGATTCGCGTGATTGGCGGTGGACTAGCCGGGCCCGAGGCGGCGCTGACGGCGGCACGGCGGGGGTGCGAGGTGGAGCTGTATGAGATGCGCGCGATGGTGGATGGAAAGCCGCGATTGACGCCTGCGCACCAGACCACCGAGTTCGGGGAACTGGTCTGTTCCAATTCGCTGAAGAGCGAGTCGCCCTACACCGCACCCTGGCTGCTGAAGCAGGAGATGCGGCGGGGAGGATCGGCGCTGTTGCGAATTGCGGATGAGACTGCGGTTCCGGCGGGGCAGGCGCTGGCTGTGGATCGAGTGGAGTTTTCGCGGCGCATTGCGGAGGCGATTGAAGCGGAGCCGAGGATTCACGTGATTCGCGAAGAAGTGACGAGCCTGGAATGCGGCGATGAGCAGACGGCAACGACGATCGTCGCGACCGGGCCGCTTACGACGGATGCGCTGAGCAAGGAGATCGAGCGGCTGACCGGCGCGGGGCATCTGGCGTTCTACGACTCCATTTCGCCCATCGTGGACGCCGATTCAATCGAGATGAGCCGCGTGTATTTTGCCGCGCGCTGGGACAAGGGAACAGCGGATTACATCAACTGCCCGATGGACCGCGGCGAGTACGACCGGTTCTTGGATGCGCTGCTCGCAGCCGAGCCGGCCGAAGACAAGGAGTGGGAGAAGCTCGACTACTTTGAGAGCTGCCTGCCGATCGAGGTGCTGGCGCGGCGCGGGCGCGATACGCTGCGCTTTGGGCCGATGAAGCCGGTGGGGCTGCGCGATCCGCGCACAGGCAGGACGCCGTGGGCCGTGGTGCAACTGCGCAAGGAGAATCTGCGCGCGGACAGCTACAACCTGGTCGGGTTCCAGAACCATTTGAAGTTTGGCGAGCAGGCAAAGGTGCTGCGCCTGATTCCCGGACTGGAGAATGCGCGCTTTCTGCGCTATGGGCAGATCCACCGCAACACTTACATTTGCGCACCGGCGCTCGTGGACGAATGCCTGCGGTTGAAGAGCCTACCGGGTTTGATGTTCGCCGGGCAGATTTGCGGGGTGGAGGGGTATACGGAGTCGATTGCCTCGGGCATGCTGGCGGGGATTTACGCGGCGGCGGCGGCGCGCGGCGAGAAACTGGCGCCCGTGCCGCGCGCGACGGCCCTCGGATCGCTGGTCCACTACATCACGCACGCCGATGCGAAGAACTTTCAGCCGGCCAACATCACCTTCGACCTGCTGGAGCCGCTGGACGAGGAGACGCGGCGGCGGGTTCGGGACCGGAAGGAGCGGCACCGGATGGTGTGCGAGCGGGCGCTCGAGGAGTTTGAGGGTTGGCGGGCAGCAGTGGAACTTCGCAGGTAGGAACTGCGTAAATCTGTAGTACGCTGTTTCTTCCCCCTGAAAGGACCAATATGCGCCCCATATCCGCCGTAGATGCCGTTTCGCCTGCCATCGAACGCACCAGGGAGTTCCTTTTCAGGCCTTTCAAATGGGGAACCTATCTGAAGCTTGGCCTGGTGGCGATCATCACGGAAGGGCTCGGTAGCAATCCCCGGTCCTCGACGCGCGGTGGCCAGCCGGCGGGAAATGGACCCACCGGTATTCCGCCGTTCCACCTCGCGCCGGAATGGATCGCGGCGATTGTGGCGGCTGTGCTGCTGGTGATTGTCTTGTCGGTTTTCGTGTTCTACCTGGTCACGCGGCTGCGGTTTGCCTTCTTTCACTGCCTGGTCAGCAACACTAAGGAGATTAAGCCGGGATGGCGGCTCTATCGCGGCCAGGCGACGCGCTTTTTCTGGCTGAACATTGTGGTGGGAATCTGCTTCGTGCTGCTGATCGTGTTGGTTGCGATTCCGTTTGCAGCCGGGTTCTGGCGGGTGTTTCAGGAGACTCAACAGGGAGGTCATCTCGACATCGGATTGGCGCTGGCTCTTGTTTTGCCCTTGATTCCGATCATCATTCTGCTGGTGGTGGCGGGAATACTCACCGACCTGATTTTGCGCGATTGGATGCTGCCGCATGTCGCGCTGGAAAACGCGACGGCGGGCGAAGCGTGGCAGCAAGTGTGGATTCGTATCAGGGCCGAGAAGAGGCAGTTTCTTGTTTACGGATTGCTGCGAGTGGTCTTGCCGACGATTGCGCTGATCGGAATGTTTATCGTGCTGTTTCTTCCGGGGCTGATGCTGGCTGGGTCCCTTGCGGCGATTGAGTGGGGCGTTCACTCGATGTTTGCAGATGCGAGTGGCGCATCGTGGCTAGTGGGCATTGTTCTCGAGGGGTTCTTCGGCGTGGTTGCATTCGGCTTCGCATTACTGGCCAGCATTTGTGTTGGAGGGCCATTGAGCACCGGGATACGGGAATATGCGCTGATCTTCTACGGGGGCCGCTACAAGGCTCTGGGAGACATTCTGTACCCGCCGCCGGCAATCGTTGGGGGCACGGCCGGGGCTGTATGACGGTGGCCCTTCCGGCCGCTTTATGGCGCCGGGGATGGGGCCGGCGTGGATGGAGCGCCGGCTGCCGCGATATTGCCCTGGCTGTGCGATGAAGATCAGGGGCGGGAACCTTTCTGAGCTCTTCAGTGTCCAAAACAGGGAAGGGTATGCGTGCGGCAAGGACGCCGCGCGAACGTGTACCCTGAAGGTTGGAGCGTGCGAAGCGGAACCGCGAAGCGCGTTTCGGGGATTGAGGAGTGCGATTGATGCGCGGGATGGCGGCTCTGGCGGGTTCGGTGGCTCTTGGCTGCGCTGCGGCTCTGGCCCTGGCGCAGGGTGAGCAGCCCACGGCAGCGGAGAAGCAGTCGGCGACAACGATTGTTCTGCCGCCATCGCCGAAGGCGCTGCTGCCCGACGAATTTGACGGATGGTCGACGACGGCGCCATCGAAGGTGTTGACCGACGCGGCGCAGGCCGACCCGGCGAACGCGGCGGCGCTGAAGGAGTATGGGTTTAATGCCGCGGTGCTGGCCAATTACAAGCGCGACGGCGACACACTGAGCCTGCGCGCGCTGCGCTTTGACGACGCGACCGGAGCCTACGGGGCATACACCTACTACCGCCAGAATGGATGGCCGAAGGAGGACATTGGGACGGGAGCGGCTTCGGACCACAACCACGTCCTGTTCTGGAAAGGGACGACCGTGGTGGATGCGACGTATTCGCGCATTGGGCCGATGACGGCGGGAGAGCTGCGCGAAATTGCGCGGCAGTTGCCGGTGCCGACGGGAAACCGCGGGATGATCCCACCGATTTTGGTTAACCTGCCGCGGGAGAGGCTTGACGGGCAAACGACACACTACGCAGAGGGTCCGGCGGGCTACGCGGGATCTGGAGGCGTGCTGCCGGCGTCGCTGGTGGGGTTCGACAAGGGCGCGGAAGCGGTGACGGCCAATTACTCGCTGACCTCGGGCCCGGCGACGCTGACCCTTATCGACTACCCCACACCGCAGATTGCCGAGGCGCAAGAGGCAGCTATTCGCGCGTACCTGAAGGCCGGCAGCCAGGCGCAGCCGGCATGGCCCAAGCCATTGACCGACTCCGACCAGGCATCGCTGGAGGTGCGTCATAGCGGGCCGCTGGTGGCGGTGGTGAGCGGCGACGCGGTGCCAGACGACAGCCACCGGCTGCTCGAGACCGTGCACTACGAGGCGAACCTGACGTTGATTCCGCAGCCGTTGGAGTCGGAGGTGGAGAAGACCAGCAAACTGCTGATGGGGATCGCTGTGCTGACGATTATCGGGGCTGGGGCGGCCATCCTGCTGGGAGGGCTCCTGGGCGGCGGGCGAGCGCTTTACCGCCTGGCGCGGGGCAAACCGATCTCCTCAGTCTTCGACGAGGAGTTTATTCATCTCGACCTGGCGGAGAAATGGAGCGAAAGGAGCGAGGCCATCGACGGTCCGCATCCGAAAGGTTAACGTCATGCAGGGCTTGTGGAAAAATAGGCAGAAACCCAAAGAAACACTGCTAAATCACGGGAAATGCCGGAAGAATTAAGGCGAATAGCTGGCGAATAAATGGGCGCCCGCGACGGACGGGTTGCTTTGTTAAAGCATTGAAACAACATTACTTATTTTCACACATATTTTCTCTTGACACTGCTTGCCCCCGCTCCTAGTATGCAGCCAGAAAGTTCTAATGGGTTTGCTTCCGTTGGAACTATTCTCCCTGAGGGAGAGCGCCCCGTTGCCGGGCGGCTCTTTCCGTTTAGAGGGGGTCACTCAGCCGCCTGGCCTCTGCAGGCGCTGATTCGGTCCACTGCTGGCCGCATTGCTCGCACCGCCAGGAATTCGCGGGGTCGACGGCTTCGAGAACGGGATCGGGGCGCCGCACTTGGGGCACGCGGGCGGCTCGAAGTCGGGCACTTTCGTCTCTGACTCTTCAACGATCTCTGGTGGAATGGGCCGCGCGGCGATGGCGCGCGCCCGATCAAGCTGATCGGCGGCGACAAGCACGCGAGGGTTGGGAAGATCGAAGCTCGTATAGCCAGAGCGCGGCCTCGGTCCGTCAATCCAACTCTGAATGCCCACCAGCTTCAATGCTTCTGAGAGTTGCCACGCTTCTTCGGATGTGTCGCAGTCGCAGAGGACGGTCTTCCAGGTGTAGTCGACCGGACCATCGACTTCGCCGCCGGCATTGGGCGTGTCTGGAACGAGCCCCGGCGGGCGAGCGCCGAACGCATCGGCTGCGCGCTCAAAGATGGAATCGGAGGCTTCCGGCGCGAGGTTCTCCGGCGGCGGAGCTTCGGGCGTTTCGGTCAAGGTTCGCGGCGATTCCGGCGCGGCGCTCACGGCCTCGGGGTCGCCCAGGCCTCGGCTCCGCATCTCGCTGCGCAGCACCTGTTGCGCGGTGTCGGTCAAGTCGGCGACGTCTGCGGCGAGCTCGACGAGCTCTTCGTCGCTCATTTCGCGATAGTGCGCGGTGAGTCTTTGCCACTCCAGGATCGGGTCGGCTTGCATGGGCAGAATTGTAACGCCGATCCTGCGGCCGCAAGGAGCTACGCGCGGCTTTACCCCGATCCGGCGCAACGATACAATCGAATAGCAGGACAATCGAAAAGCGGGCCGACGTAGCTCAGTTGGTAGAGCAGCTGATTCGTAATCAGCAGGCGTCAGTTCAAGTCTGACCGTCGGCTCCAGCATCAGGCGAAAACTCTTGTGAATGACGCGTGGCCTCTCGAAAGCGAGAGGTCATTTTCTTTGGGTCGCGCGACAAAAACATGGGGCCTCTCCACCTTTCTATCTGGTGAAGAGGCCCCGATTGTTGCGCAAGTCAATCGCGGATCAGCCTACTCGAGGGTGACTGTCAAGGTTGAGCTCGATTGCACCGATCCCGACGCGCCGGCAAGCCCTGCTGCAGGCGTCGCGGTGATGGTGGCTGTGGAGGTGACGGGCGGGGGCGTCGAAGTGGAGGACGTACCGCCGCAGCCGGAGACAAAGCCTAATCCGGCAAACAGAACCACCAGCAACACGAGCATGTAGAGCCGGTTGCGCTTCTTGAAGCCGAGGAAGCAGAGCGCCACCGCCAAGGTCGCCGGGAACAGCGGCCTGAAGTCCTGACGGACAACGGCAGCCGTCGAGGGCGGCGTGATGGTCAGCGTCGTGGTTACGGTTGCGCCCTGGGGCAAACCGGTTGTCGAGTTCTGGGCGAAGACCGTTACAGGGTTCGGGTTGAAGGAACAGGTGTAACCGGTGGCAAGCCGCTGCATGAGAAGGTGATTGAGTAGCCGCGAAGTTGTTCACAGAACCGAGGGTGATCTGCGTCACCCAACGGTTCCCTGTTCAATCGTAAGCGAGGAGAGCGAAAGGGCCATGTTCATGTTCGGCGTCCTCCCAGCGGCATTGACTGCGAAGGTGTCCGTCAACGGCACGGCCGCAGCATAGTAGAGATTGTCGCCGGGCTGTGTAGCGGTGATGGTGCAAACGCTGATGGAGGTCACACCGAAAACGTAACCGTCGCGCCGCTGACGGTGCAGACCGACGTTGTGCTGGACGTGTAGGTGACCGGGAAGCCGGAAGTGGCGGTCGCCGACAGGGTCAACGAGGTACCGGCAACCTGCGTATCCGGCTGAGGGTGATGGTCTGCAGCGGCAACGCCCGAGAACACTGATGGTGACCGGCCTGCGTGGCGGCCGAGTAGTTGGCGTTGCCCGCCTGATTCCCGTCGATGATGAGACTGGCCGGATAGTTCAAGGTCTGCCTCGGCATCAGATCAACGGTCGCTGCGTGATTCCGTTCGTCAGGAACTGCTGTGGAGGGTGAGATCACGGCATTGCCCGCGTCGGCGCTCAGGGTGATCAGATTATCCGTTCCACCGCCTGTGGCCATGAAGGTGACCGTCGCGCATAGGGAGACCGCGGAGCAGGATGCAATGTAGTGGAGCGGCGTCGTCATCGGGTTGAAGGCGATGGTCTGGGTCGCCTGGTTCACGACGAAGATCTCCTGAACCTGGGCGCCGCGAGGTAATTCACGTCCGGCCTGGTTGGCATCGAGGACGATGGTGCCCGCCGTGGTCACCGTCAGCGTCGCCGTTGAGGTGCCGCCGGACACCGTCCTGGTGGAGATGGTTCCGGCGCCGGTGCTCGAGGCGTCGACCGTAAAGACCACCGGGTTGAGGCGCCTCCGCCGAGCGCGCTCAGGTTAACCGTCAGTCCAGGTGAATACACAACCGGCGAGGTGGGCGGTGTGAAGGTGATCGCCTCCGATGCCTTGCCGATGGTGAGCTTCAACTGGACCTGCGTCGCAGCGTCGTAATAGACGCCGCTCGCCAGGCCGCCCAGTTCGTTGGCCTCGATCACAATGCTGCCTGCCTGTGTGACGGTCAACGTAGCCGACGAGGTGGTACCGGTGACTGTGGTGCTGGAGAAGGTTCCGGCGCCGGTACTGGATGAGTCAACGGTGAAGGCGGCTGGATTGTTGGAACCGCCGTTGGATACGCTCACCGTGATCGTCTCGCCGGGCGAGTAGGTGTAGGTCGTGGTTGTGGGCGCCGTAAAGGTCAGCGTCTGCGGAGTCGTCAAGGCAAAGCCGGTCACCGTTGCGGTTCCTTCGCCTCCGTTGGTGGTATCAGTGACGGTCAACGTGGCGGTTTGAGAATTTGGCTTCGTCGCCGTGAAGGTGATGGTCGCCGGATAGGAAGAGCCGGAGACCGGGGTGCTGAAAGGGAGGCCGAAATCGTGGAGCACGTGGTCCCGGCCGTACCGCCGAACTCCGAATTGGAGGACGCAATGGCCAAGGTCGCAGCCGTTGAGCAGGCCAACGCATTGTCCACGACGGTAGCCGAGGCGTTGACCGGAGCGCCGTCGTACTGGGCGTTGGGCGTCGTCAAATCGCCGATGAGTGCTTCTCCAAGGTTATCGCCGCCGTAGTGATAGACCACCACCCACTCGTTGCCGTTGGCGTCGAGCGCCATACCCTTTGCGCCAAGGCCGACACAACGTACTGATGCGCGGTGTCGGGACCGCCTGCCTTCGTGTTGGGGATGGCGAACATCCCGTCGTTCTGGTCCGCGTAGTAAATGGTGCCATTGGAGGTAACGGCCACGCCATCCAACTGATCGTCGTAGCTGCCAGGAGAGGCGACGGTTAAGGTCTGCAGCAGGGTAGGCGTCGCAGCAAAGCCGTGCCCGCTGTGTAAGGCAGTTCGTAAAGGTGGGAACTCGCGGCTGAATCGTTGCTGAAGGCGGTCGCGCCGCTGTAGACAGTCAGTGAAGAACATATTGCCCCAGGGATCGAAAGCAATCTGGCTGACCGCCCCGGTGGTATCCGAGTAGACCAGCGTTGCGGTGCCGCCAGTCTGGCAGGACACGGCGCACTCATAAATTGCGCTGGTGCCCGGCGAGCTGGAACCGTCACCATGTAGAGGTTGCCGGAGGCATCGATGGCCACCGCCTTCATTCCACCGCTCGGAATATTTGCAACGGCACAAATAGCTGTGTCGGTGCCGGTGCAATTTCGCCGACGACAGATCGCTCAACGCCACATACGCGCCACTCACAAACGGAATCTTGTAGACCGCCGTGTTGTAAAGGTGCCCATGTAGAGGTTGCTTGCTGTCGATCGTGAATACGCCTCCACCGTTCATCGCCACCTGCTGGACCAAGGCGCCGGTGCTTGCGTTCACGATGTCCGTCTTGTTGTTATAAGTGGTTCCAACATAGATCAGGCCATTCTGCGTCACGGCGAAGCTTCTGCCGCGGGATTCTGCCCGCGGTGAAGGCGCCGTCGGTAACTCCAAACGATCTGGTTCATCAACAGCGCGGGCACGTCGGAGGCGACCAGGGTGTTGCTGATAGTGATGGGCGCCTGAACCTGCGTCGCCGCGGCATATTGATTGCCGTTGGCAGCGCCGCCCGCCTGATTGGCGTCAACCTTCACGGCGCCGACCGACCGCCGTCAGCGTGCTGCCGCTGATGGTTGCGCAAGTGGGACATGCAGAGGAGGCGTCGATGGAGAAGACGACCGGATTGCCGGATGCGCCACCCGTGGCGGACAGCGTGATTTGCTGGCCGATCTGCAACGAAGTGGGCGGAGTGAAGCCTGTGATGGTCTGCGGCAGAATCGACGAACGGTGGCCGAGCCGCTCATGTTGACGTTGAACGTGACAGCCGGAGTCGTGATATCGATCATTGCCGTGCCGACTTGAGGTCCGTTGGGCGTCGCAGGCGGCGGAGCGAAGGTAGCCGTGAATTGGCAAGACTGTCCGGCGGCTCCGGTCGATCCGGCAGTGCATCCGTTGCTCGCCGCCGGGTCGAGGGTAAACATGGTGTTGGTAGGCTCGGTAAGTCAGGAGTGGCCAAGGTCGCTGCGGGGTTGCCGGCGCTCATGAGGTAACCGTTGCGGAGTTCGTGACGCCATCCGAGACAGTGCCGAGGTTGACGGCGGCGGCGGAACGCTGAATGGCATACGCTGCCTTACCGCTGGCGCTGGCGACATACACGTCGCCCTGGGAGTCCATGGACAACGAGGACGCCTTCGGAGCGACCGTCTCAATCGTGATCGCACTGGCGGTGGTCAGAGTCCCGCTCAAATCGGGAACACGGACAATATTGCCCGTTCCCGCGTCGGCGACCAGCACGCTCCCTGAAGGATCAACCGCGACGCCGACCGCCGCGGTCACATTGGGAGGGGCGATGGTGGAAATGGCGCCTGCTGGCGAAAAGATTAGGACCTCGTTCAGAGTCGAGTCGGCAACGTAGAGATTGCTCGAGAGTCGACGGCGAGTCCCGCGGGAGCCTTGATGCCGTTCGCCGCTGTGGCAAGGGTAACACCGGATTGACCGATGATCGGGTTCCAAAAGACGACCCGCTTGTTGGCCGCATCGGAGATGTACAGTGTGCCATTCGGTCCCACAGCCAGCGCGGTAGCGCTGCCAGTGCCGTGCCGCCGAACAGAGTTGTCGAACCGACGACCGTTGATTGCGTTCCGGCGACAAATGCGCCGGTGGTGCCGGTATTCGGAATCTCCACAACATCGGGCACGCCGTTATCGGCAACAAACAGGTTGCCGTTAGCGTCGAAAGCTAGACCATAGGGAGTCGTAAGGCCTGCCCCAATGGGGTGAGCGTGCTGGAGCCCGAGGCGATCTCATAGACCGCGCCTGCGCCGGAGTCGGCAATAAACACATCACCGTCAGGATCCGCGACAACGGATGCGGGCTGGTAAAGCCGGTGCTGAACGCAGTGCGACGCCAGGATCGACGTTACCCGTGGGGCCCTGGCCCACGCCCGTGAGCGCCGCTGTTCCGCTAGCGCTGTTGGCGGAGTCCGTGATGGTCAACGCCGCGTTACGCTCACCGACTGCGGTGGGTGTGAAATTGGCGGTAAGAGAAAATGACGCGAATGCGGCCGCGGTCAACGGACCCGATGCGAAAACGCCGTTCCCTCCGCCGAATGTGGTGGAGCAAGTGGTGCCTGCGGCCGCAGTGAATTTGCTGGTGGACACGCCAAACTCGGTGACGAAGCCGCCAACGTGGGAGGCGTCGTGCAAGAGGCCGCGCTGTCGAAGACGTGGACTGATGCAGTCGCGGCTGTGCCGTGGAGAGGCGCCAAGCGACAATGTGCCCACGGGGATGAAGGACACAACGTCGCCGCTGTTATAGGGAATTCCATAGAGGTTGCCGTTGGAATCGACAGCAACGCCTTTTCCACCCTGCGTGGACAGCTGATAAATCCCGCTCGGTTTGGGTCCGCCCGATTGCGTATTGGGAATGGCAAAAAGGCCGTCGCCGTTGACTGAGATGTAGATTGTGCCGTTGCCGGCGATGGCGAGTCCACTGATGCCGTTGCCATAGCCGGCCGCGTTGGTGTAGCTCTCCACGACGGTCGGCGAGGCGGCATACGTTCCCGCCGAGAGCGGGATTTCGTTCAGGTTGGTCCGCGCCTTTGGAGTTGATGCCGTCGACAAAGAAGATATTGCCCCACGGATCAATCTCGAACGCGCCCACCGGACTCGCGTCGAAATAAATCAGCTTCGGGGTGGCTGAGGAGTCGGCGATGCAGGCCAGGTTGCATTCGAAGATCGTGTTGGGGTCGGTGGTGGGCAGCGTATTGGTCTCGAAGAAGAAGTTGCCCTGTCCATCAAAGGCCACGCCGGCGTAGCCCTGGCCGCCAAGGGTACCCAGGAATGTCGAAATTGCGGGCGCGAAGATGCATGGCGCAGTGTCCTGGTTGCCGCCAAGGCAGTTGGTGGTTGGAGTCGTTGTCCAGCCCACATACTGGCCCGTTGAAGCGTTGTAGGGAACCTTGTACACGTTGGCGTTGTAATTGCCGCCAAAATACAGATTGCCGTAGCTGTCGAGCGCAGCGTTCGAGGCGCCCACGCCTTTCGCTAAGATAGTGTCCGTCCCGGAAGGGGTTATCTGAAGAAAGTTGGATGTATATCCATCACCGACGAGGACGTTGCCGTTGACGCCAATAACAAACGTTCCGCCGACGGGCTCCTGGGAGCCGTCCCAACCGCCGCCTGTGAGCGCGCCTAACTGTACTGGCGTGCCGGAAACCACGATGGGTGGTTTCTGCGCGCGGGCAGATGCACCAAGACAAAGGGCCAGCAGCACGAACAGGGCCACCCATGTTCCCGCCGCAAGGGACCGAACTGGACTCGTCATTTTGTTCATAGTCGTTTGCATTCCTTCTCCTCCGATCTGTTTCCATCCCCGAACCGGGGAATCGGCGACGGTCCGGTTTGTCCCGTATCGTCCTCTGCCAAAATCAAGCTTGCGTCATGCCCCGTGCTCAACATCTTTCCCGGTTCTCAACAATTCCCAACCGGGAGGCACAACTCGTGTCCATCGGTTCGGCGTCGATTGCCTCTTGAACTGCTGCACCATTCGAGCTTTTATGTCCCGTGATGCTTTCGCGATTTGAGCCCTATCCCGGTTTGCCGTTCCGGTGAATATCCCATTGGATCTCGCGCGCGATTTGGCGGCAAATCCGGAATCACCTGTCTCCGTATGGCCCCGGAAGAATCCGGGCAAACCTACGCAGGAAAAAGAATCCTGAAAAGCCCACCGATAAACTCCGGCATTTCTCCGCGCACAGAACGGATACGTCAAGTTATCTGGAACTGCGTGCGGATTATCCTACAAATTTGGTAACGGTACACCGTACTCGACGAAATTTGCCCTTGCCAAGTGAAAAACGTTTGAGTAAAGCGAATTAGGCAGGCACACAAACCAGCCTGTGGAAGCCTGATACCGGTTCGCCTGAATGCAGGGAATCTATTCCCTCCCGTTGGAGATACGTCCCGGGGACGGGGGTAACGGTGATTTGGCCACCCCGGCCGGGTAATACCCGGATCGGCCCAGAATGGAAATTCATGATACCGTTATCTGTGCCTGACGGATGGGGGGCAGACCGGGGTGCCGATAACAGGGGGCAATCCTCCATCAGGGCCTTGTTGCGCCGGTCCGGATTGGGGCAGCGGCAGAGCGGGCTGGAGATTCGACCGGGGCTGAGGATACAGGATCGGATGCTGATAAAGGAAGGGGAGATTGGGGAAAGAGGCTGGGTCATGAAAACGACGGGGCGGCAGGCGGCGATTTGGCTCGGTGTCCTGGATTGTCATGGGTGGCGGGATGTGGTGGCGGAGGCGGGGGGCACATCGTCGAAGAGCACGCCGACAGTGTCTGCGTGGCCGACGGCGAGCGCGATCACGTACGGCAGACGCTGGCGTCGTCGACGTTGACCGGAGGGCGGCGTCAGTATCGGGCGCCTTCTCCTGGACACCCTCAACGGCCCCCGGTGCGGGGACCCCAGCGAGGGCGTGACCTTCACCCTGCGGACACGACGGATTACTACACGGTGGCGGGCTCCGTCAGCGTGACCGTGAACAAGGCAACGCCGACGGTGTCGGCGTGGCCGACGGCGAGCGCGATCACTTACGGGCAGACGCTGGCGTCGTCGACGCTAAGCGGAGGGACGGCATCGGTACGCGGGGCGTTTGCCTGGACGAATCCTCGACCGCGCCCGGGCCGGGACTACGAGCAAGGTGTGACTTCACTCCGACGGACGCCACGGATTACAACACGGTGGCGGGCACGGCAAGCGTGACCGTGAACAAAGCGACGCCGACGGTGTCAGCGTGGCCGACGGCGAGCGCAATCACGTACGGTCAGACGCTGTCGAACTCGACGTTGACCGGCGGTACGGCTTCGGTCAGCGGAACGTTTGCCTGGACGACGCCTACGGTATGCCCAGCGCGGGGACGGAGAGCGAAAGCGTGACCTTTATGCCGAGCGACACCGCGGACTACAACGCGGTGACGGGCTCGGTGACCGTGACGGTGAGCCGGCCGCGCCCACGGTGACGGCAGCGACCCCCACAAGCGGTGCAACCGGCGTTGCCGTTACGTCGGCCATCACGGTCACTTTGACAGGCGATGAACACCTCCACGCTCACCGCCTCGACCATTATGCCGTGACGGGAGGGGGCGGACGGTGCAGGGCACTGTAACCCGGAACATTGCCAGCGCCACATTCACGCCGTCTCAGGACCTGGCCTACAGCACGACCTACACGGCGACGACGACCACGGGGTTAGAGTACCGGGGAAGTTCCGCTTGGGGCGAACTACACATGGAGCTTTACCACTGCGGCGGCTCCGACGCCGACCGTAACCTTCGACCGTGCCATCCAGCGGCGCGACCGGCGTAAACATCAGCAATGCGCTGACGGCGGGCTTCAGCATTCCGATGGACTCAAGCACCATCACAGCCACCACGTTTACGCTGACGGGCTGGCACGCGCGTCTCAGGGTCGTCACCTACAATACCGGCACTTCGACTGCGACCTTCACGCCCAACTCGTCGCTGGCCTACAAACGTCGTATACGGCAACCATCACCACGGGAGCGAAGAGCGCCACGGCGCCCACTGGCCTCCAATTACGTGTGGACCTTCACGACCGGCGCGAATCCGAATCAGGTGACCGTGGACTTCGGGACAACCTATCAGACGATCCGAGGCTTTGGCGGCTCGACGGCATGGCTGGGCGCCTTAAGCACCGCGCAGGCTACGGCGTGTTCAACCGCATCTGTACGGGCTCGAACTCAAATCGAGCGGTCTCGGCCTCAGCATTCTGCGGGTGCGCATCGATCCCACCGGCGCATCGCCCAAGACGACTGGGTTACCAGCAACTGGGCCCAGGAGCTTACGAATGCCCAGGAGGCCATGACGGCGAATACGAACGCGATTGTCTTCGCGTCGCCCTGGACGCCGCCCCCGTCAATGAAGAGCAATAACAGCACTGTCGAGGGGACGCTGAACACCAGCGAGTACGGTGCCTACGCCGCCTACCTTGAAGATTTCGTCAGCTATTTCGCGAGCAATAGTGCCCCCTGTACGCCATTTCGATGCAGAACGAGCCGGATGCGAACGTGACATATGAATCGTGTTCCTGGACCGGGACGACGATGGACACTGGGTGGCTTCACTGACCGCGAATGGAGCAACCAATCCGCTGACCACAAAGCTCATGATGCCGGAATCGGAGGGCTTCAACACCAGTTACTCCAACCCAACGCTGGCCGATCCCAACGCGGTGGGCAATGTCTCGATCATCGCCGGGCACCTTTACGGCGTCGCGCCCTCCTACCAAACAACGCCGAAAACGCCGGGAAGGAGGTGTGGATGACAGAGCACTCGACCTGTGAGATCAAGTGCTCCGCCACACCATAGCGGATGCGCTTGCATCGGCCGAGGAGATCCACAACGCAATGACGGCGGGCTAGTACAACGCCTATGTCTGGTGGTGGGATCTGGAATGACGACTACGATAGTGTAACCTACGGACTGATTAACCGACGGCACAGGGGTGTCCGGCAATAGTTGTGGCACCAGTGCGCAGCCCGCGCCAACCTACTACGGCGCCGCAGTCGGGCAATTCTCGAAATTCATCCAGCCTGGTTATGTTCGCGTGTCGGCGACGGCGAATCCCCTCTCTGGAGTGTATGTTTCGGCTTATAGCAACACGGGCAGTATCGCCTATCCCGACCACTATGCGATTGTGGCCATTAACGCCAATACATCATCCGAGAGCCTGACATTCGTGCTGAGTAACGGAACGGTCACTTCGGTCACGCCGTATATGAGAACAACGGTCGACTGCTATGATTGCGGCGCAGACCGCGGTGAGCGTGTCGGGCGGACAATTCAACTACACGCTTCCCGCGCAGAGCATCGTCACGTTTGTGCAGTAAGCGGATTTTCCAGGGGAGTTCGGCGGTTCCGCGTTTAGAGCGATTCCGCAGTTGTTGTAGCCGTTTCCAGCCTCGGCGCCCGGTGGATTTTGCTATGGACTTGACAGACGAAGACCTATCTGTGGGGACCCCGATTAAGGGAAAATCCACTTGGCATCAATCGCTTCGGGACGCAGTGACTGCGGAACCGCTGTAGGGGCCGCGACAGATTCCGCAGTCTCCGGTCAGGAACCCGTCCAATTGTAGGAGGCGAGCACGCGGCCGTCGGCTGCTACCAGCAGAATCGCGGCTCGTCCACTTGCCAACGTTCCGGAAAAACGCTTGCCGCTGCGCACATCCTCGAAATTCACCTCGTGCCGATTCGACTCCGAGGTGATGACATAGAGAGTCGCTTCGGGGAATTTTGTGGGGCAGATGAGGATCCCGGGATCCTTGAGCGTTGTAGTGTAGACCGTCTCGGCGCCTGCAATCTTCAACGCATATCTGTAGACATCGCCCATCGCCTGCAAATTGTCATTCAGTTCAGTCGAAGCGCGGCGAACAGGATTTTTCCCTTGCCCAGCGGCGCCTCTGCCCAATCCTCGCCGCCGGGCAATGCGGCGCGGCTCAAGTAAGTGGTTTTGTCGCCGGAGAAGATGAGCTGCTCGTCACCTCCGGGAAAATGCATGAGGTGGTCGCGGATGCTCAATGCCTCAGTCCGATAAGGCAAGCCAATCGCGTCCTGCCGATCGGTGCCGTTGAGGTGCGCATCCGCGGCAAAGGGACCGGTGACCAGCAGCACCGCGCCAGCTTTCACGCGATCCTCAATGGCCTGCCACGCTCCCTCCGTCAGCCCCATCGGCGAAGGGAGAAGGATTAGCTTCGGCGATCCGAGCAGGTCGGTCTGATACTCACCCACGGCATACGCCTGGCTGCGGGCGTAGCCATAAAGCGCGCGGACCGTGTTCTTCTGAGCTTCGATCGCGAACTTATTGCCCACCGACAACTGAAACGACTGCGGCAGAACGATGGCAACATCAGGCAGCAGAAGGCCCGTGCCCGACGGAGCGGCCTCGCGGGCAAATGCGCCCAGTTCCTTCATTCGGTCTTCCCACACCTTGGCCGAGCCGTCGCTGCGCTCCATGCCGAAATCAACGTCGCGCCCCCAGTCCCACTGCATCGCACCTGTGCTCCCCGCGGCGAAGCCAAGCGCCCATTTGCGCTCGATCAAATCGACGCCGGCCAATTCGTCGTAGCGCCAGGCGCCGTCCGGCGCCCACACCGGCTGGTAGCCCGTTTCGCCGGTAATGTTCGGCACGCCAACGCGCTTCGCCGCCACGGAATCCCAAAGCAACCCATCGTCCTGCCAGTAGGTGTGATTGGTGGTGAAGGAAACGCCCGCGCCGCCATAAAACTGGTTGAGAAGGCGGTCCATCACGCCGCCCTCGTCTTGGCCGACGTCGATCAGTTGTTTGCTTCCCAGGCCGCGAATCAGGCCGACCATCGCGCGCACCCAGCCAATGAACTCATCCTGCGCGAAAAGGTTATAGTCCAGGGCGCGAACCTCGTTGGGGTTTCCGTAGCGCGAAGGGGTCATGTCGGAGGGTGAAGGCAACGAGACGGCCTCAAAGCTACCGAGCTGCTCGGGAGGAACGCGCCATGCTTCGGCGAGCGCCGCAAGGTTTCCATCGTATTTCTGACGCAGCCACTTGTGCCACGCGGCTGTCTCGGTTGGGTCGCCATTGGGATAATTGCCCTTGAAAATGTGACGGGGATTGGAAAAGCTCGGTTCGTTGATCAAGTCCCACGAGAGCCACGGCACATCCTTGAAGCGCTCGACAACCGATCGAATGTATGCCTGCTCCAACTGCACCTGAGCCGGATCGGTGTACGGATTGGGCGGAGTCGCGTCCGGATCCTCGCGTCCGAAAAAGCCCGTGCGCGGAGTAAAAGCAAAGAAGGTAAAGTTCACCGCGATGTTGTGCCGTTGGGCGCAGTGCAGGTAAGCTTCAAGGTTGCGCAGAAAGCGCTCGTTCGCGCCGCCGGTGTTCATCTCCACAAATCGCAGGTTGGGCATCCAGACGCCGGTGCGCACAAAACTTACGTTGTGGCGCGACATATCCTCGAAATCCTTCTCCCAAACCCACGCGTTCCTCGGCCCGGAAAAGTCGAACCCGTTCGTCTCGGTAGTGAAGTAATTGGTGCCGACAGGGAAAAACGGCACGCCGTCGCGAGTGAGAAAGTTCCCGCGCAAGCCAAGCAGCGGTCCCGCAGCCAGAACCGACGTGTCCGCGACCCAGAAGCCGTTCTGGTAAAACTCGCACAGGCGTCCGCCCTCGGTGAAGATTGCGGAGACTTTGTAGAAGCCGGGATCGAGGGCATTATGGAAGGGCGCAGCCATATCCGCGATTTGGGTGTCTGCGATGGGCAGCGTTGCTGAATCAACGATTCCCTTGCCGGAACTGAGCGTGAGTTTCACTTCGCCGCTGGCTGAGACGCCGAGCCGCTCCTGGCGCAGGCTGCGCAAGTGCACGGTGATGAGCGGCGGTTCATTGGGACGGATGGTGCTGAAGAGCAACTCCAAAGAGAGCTGCGTAGCTCCCTGGCTGGCATACATGGCCGATTGCCGGATGAGAGCAATTCCGTCCGCGGTTTGCCAGTAGCCCGGCTCGGGATCGAAATCGAGGGCAACCACGCGGCTGCCTCGCATCGGACCGAAAGCGTGGTCGGCGACGATGACGGGAGCCGCAGTCAGACCGCCTCCGGCGTCAACCATATAGCCCAAGCCATCGAGACGGCCCTCAACGGCGAAAAACCGGCGCGCGCGAACCTGCGGCGTTTGCGGAAAATCATAGCCGAACTTCCAGGCAAAACGCGCATCGGGGGGAACGGGAACCTGGTAAGTGTGAGAAAAACCTAGAACGCGGGCGTAGGTGTCTTGCGGAGATGCCGCGACAAACTTGCCGCCGGTCTCACTCACCGGCACATGGAGGGGCTGCCCGCCTACCACGAGCAGATTGCCGCCCGCACCAAGGTAGCCCTCGATCGCGTCCCACGCTCCGGTGGGCACAGCCGAACCGTAAGGCAACACGAGCAAGTCGGCGTCCTTGAGCGCCGCCGCGCCGGTCAGCGATTTGAGGTCAAGAAACTGAACGTCCATTCCGTCAAGAGCCTGCGCCAGAGCGTCGCGCTCGACGGGTTGGCTGGCCACGGTTGGAAACCCGGGCTGCCAGAGGACAACGGTCTTGGCAAATAACGGCGGGGGCAGGAGAGCAGCAACCACTGCGGCCAAAGCCAACCAGCCGAAGTTGCGGGCTCCCCGAATCTTTGCGGTGGACTGATTCTTATTCATGAAGAACCTCCAGGTCCGTGCAGCCGCTTGGGCCAGGTCCGCGCCGCGAGCGCTGCAACGGCTGATTCAGCGCCTCGCTCAGTGGTGAGCGGGACATGCGATACGGGAAACCCTAGACCGTGGCGCTCTGCACGGATTTGGATTTGCCAGCGTCCGGCGGGCCATCCCCGGTGCGGAAGGCGGCCACGCCACAGCCCGACGAGCGCAGCTTTATCCCTGAGTTCGGAGACGCGCAACTGGATCGGGGAATCGCCAAGTTGGGCCTGCACTGCGGGCAAGAAGAGATTCGCGGAGCGGGAGATTCCACCGCCCAGCACGACGACATCCGCATGAAACCCGGCGAGTTGGGTCCGAATCACCGCTCCAAGGTGCTGCCCGAATTCGGTGAAAGACTGCTGTGCGGCAGGGTCGCCGGGAATCGCTGCCGCGAGGTCAACGACTTCGCGCCGCTTGCCTGTGGAGCGTTCGTAGTTCCCCACAATGGCTCGCGATGAGACGAAGTCCTCTACGATTCCGCCCTTGTAGGGAAGATTCCAGATCTCGCCGTCACTGGGCACGCCAGGCCCTTGAGTCACGAGGTGCCCCTCGATCGCAAACGCCGAACCAATGCCCGTTCCCAGGGTGAGCCCCACAGCGCGCCTAAAACCGTGCGCCGCTCCCGCGCCTACCTCGCCGAGCAAATACGCATCGGCATCGTTGAGAAAGCGCACCTGTGGGGGCCGCAAGCCGAATCGCGCGGCCAAAGCGCAACGCAGGTCGACTCCATAGAGGTAAGGCAGCTTGTGACGCATCAGGCTTACGCCAGCCTGGAGATCGAAGGGGCCGGGCACGGCAAGCATCGCTCCCATCATTCCGTCGTGACCGGCAAGAGCCTTCATTCCCAGGTCATACAGGAGATCGAGGAAGGCTTCGGAGGTATGCGCGGTGGAATGGAAGGCGCTGGCGACAGAGCCGAGGCTGAAATCGCGGGTGCTGCACACTGCCGCGGCGACGTGGCTGCCGCCGACATCGAACGCAAGCACGCGGCTCTCCAAAAGGTCAGCCATCATGAGCACCTTTGGCCTCGAAGGGTGAAAGCGCTCCCATCTGTAGTGGGATTGTTACCATTTGTATCACAGCTAGCGGTGGGAAGATTGGAATCTTTTAGAAAAAATCGACTCCCATGCGCGGAAAACCAGCGACAATTCTGGCGGGAGGACGCTATCATGGTTTCCGGTTTCGGGGGCGAGAATTCTTCGTCCAGAGAATGCGCATCCTCTGATGGTGATAACGTTATCGTCCTGCCTGCACTGCGCTTTCCAGCGATCGCGCGGACGGGGGAATTCGAAGTGAACCCTTTGCGCTTCAATTCACGAGTCCTATAGGATGGTCTGCCATGTTCAAACATCCCATATTCGTTCCTGCGGACGGATTCCGGCTTCGTGTTCGCACAGCCATGCGAGTGGCCGTGGTTGCAGTCGCGCTGGCCGCTTGTTTGCACGCTCAAGCGCCGGCGGCCTACGGTCCTTTCAATGCCGTCTTCCTCGCGGACGGCTCCGGCTTGAACAAGACGCTGTCTCCGGCGACCTCGCTCGACGGCCTCGTAGCCGTGGCGGCGACCATTCAAGGATCAAATCAGCAGCCCGCGACGGAGGATCCCATCCTGGCTGGGCGCGCTGCATGGACGCTTGCTTTCTGGTTCGAGTCTCCGCAGCCAGAACAAGGGATGATGCTGCTCGCCGGCGTGGGCGATCCTGCAGCGGAAGATGCGCGCTTTATTGGCATCGAGGACAATCGCCTCGGCTTGTGGCTGGGGCGGGCGCAGAGCTCGGCCGGGTTTGTTGCCGGCGATCGTGCGCTGGGGCCGGGAAAGTGGCACATGGCTGCAGCGGTTAGCGACGGCGAACATGTAGTCTTGTACACCGATGGCCAACAGGTGGCTGCGACCCCGCTTGTGCAGGGCGGCGTTGCGCCGGTTCTGGAGATGGCGCCAGCGCCGTTGCCGGAGACCGCGGGCAGCCACTTCGGCGGGAAGATCGCGGCGCTCAAGATCTATCGCGGGACGTTAACGGCCGAGCAGGTGAAGGCCATGGCCGAGGCGCCGCCGGAATTCAGCCTGCCCACGTACGAGGAGGCGACGCAACACTGGCCGGTTCAGACTCGCGCGCAGGCCGGATACAGCGCGCCGCAGGATCCGTCCACGTTTCCGCGTGGCAAAGGCGGGATTCAGAAGCCAGTGGCGAAAGAGCCGAGCGCGGCGGATCTGCATTGCCAGTTAAAGGGCGATAGTCCATGGAAGCTTGCGGGCGGTTGGAGGCTGGCGGCGGCACCACAGGTGAAGGGAACCGGAGAAGAGATTTCCAAAGCCGGTTTTGAGGACAAGAGCTGGATGGTGGCGACGGTGCCGGGTACGGTGCTGACGACGATGATCGACCGCGGCCTTTATCCCGACCCCGATTACGGGCTGAACAATCTGGCGATTCCCGAGAGCCTGGCTCACGAGGACTATTGGTACCGCATGGAGTTCAAGACGCCGGCCGCGGCGCGTGGAAGACGGCTGACGCTGACTTTTGAGGGCGTGAATTACGCGGCTGAAGTTTGGATGAACGGCAGGAAGCTCGGTGGGTTTACCGGCGCCTTCCTGCGAGGGAAATTCGACGTGACTGGCGTCGCCGGCAACGAGAATGCGTTGGCCGTCCGTGTTTCTCCGCCGCCGCATCCGGGGGTTCCGAATGAGCAGTCGCTCAAGGGTGGTCCGGGCGAGAACGGCGGCATGGAAGTGCTGGATGGGCCGACCTTTGCCGCGGCGGAGGGCTGGGACTGGATTCCCGGCATTCGCGACCGCGAAACCGGCATCTGGCAGGACGTGACGTTGACGGCGACGGGGCCGGTGGAGATCGGCGACCTGAATGTGATTACAACCTTGCCTAAGGCCGGACCGCAGCGAGGCCGACATCGAGATCGAAGCGCCGCTCACCAACAAAGACAGCGTCGCGATCGATGGTGAGCTCACGGCCAGCTTCGACGACGTAAAAGTGACGAAGCACGTCCATCTGGCTCCGGGCGAGACAGTGGTTCGGCTGGAGCCGGCGGAGTTCGCTCAGCTGAAGGTTCAACGTCCTCGGCTGTGGTGGCCGAATGGGTACGGCGATCCGGCGCTGCACACGCTGAAAGTCTCGTTCGCGACAGGCGGGAAGACGAGCGCGGCGAAACAAAATGAATTCGGGATGAGAGAGGTGAGCTACGAACTTTCCCTCTTTGATGCATCGGGGCACCTGCGGCGCGTAGAGGTGCTGCCCAGCCGGACGCACGACGAGGCGCTGCCGCTGATCGACGGGACGCACAAAGGGATTAGGCAGATCGACGACTGGACGCCGAATCAATTGCCCCCAGGGCAGACGCTACCGGACTGGATGCGGCACTCGTTGGGTGCAGACTCTGGAGCCGGGGGCCGAGGGATCGCCGTCGATCCGCCCGGTTGACGGCGGATGGCCGGGAACGGACCTGGTGATCAAGGTGAACGGCGTGCGCATCGCCGCGCGCGGCGGCAACTGGGGCATGGACGATATGCTGAAGCGCGTGAGCATCGAGCACCTGGAGCCATACTTCCAGCTGCATCGCGACGCGCACGTGAACATGATCCGCAACTGGATGGGCCAGAACACGGAAGAGAACTTTTACGCGCTGGCCGACAAATACGGATTGATGGTGTGGAACGACTTCTGGGAATCGACGCAAACCTACAACCTGGAAGCAGAAGACCCGGCTCTGTTTTTGAAGAACGCACGCGACACGATCCTGCGTTACCGCCATCATCCGTCCATTGTGGTCTGGTGCGGGCGCAACGAGGGCGTTCCGCAGCCCACGATCAACGAGGGACTGGCAGAGCTGGTGCGCACACTCGACGACACGCGCTATTACACGGGCAGCTCGAACCAGGTGAACCTGCGTAACTCGGGGCCTTATCAGTTCCAGCCGCTCGAAACCTATTACCGCATCAACCGCGGCTTCAGCGTTGAGCTCGGCATTCCCAGCGTGCCGACACTGGAGAGCATGAAATCTTTCATCCCCGAGCCCGACCGCTGGCCGATCAGCGACACATGGGCTTATCACGACTGGCACCAGAGCGGGAACGGCGCAGTGCAACCTTACATGGCGCACATGGAGACGGAGTTTGGCGCGCCTACCAGCCTGGAGGACTTCGAGCGCAAGGCGCAGATGCTCGATTACGTTGGCCATCGCGCTATCTTCGAAGGGTTTGCCGCGCATCTTTGGCAACCAAACTCTGCCCGCATGATCTGGATGACGCAACCATCGTGGCCGAGCATGGAGTGGAACTTCCTGAGCTGGGACTACGACACGCAATCGAGTTTCTACGGCACGCAGAAGGCATGCGAGCCGGTGCACGCGCAATTGAATTTGTCCGATGGCTCGGTGGATCTGATCAACCTGGGTGAGGCGCGCTCCTACAAGGTGCGCACGCTTGTAGTGGGCCTGGACGGCAAGACGCTGAGCGACCACACCAACCAAGTTCTGGCGGCCGCCGACGATCGCACTCCGGTGGCGAAACCCGACCTGACAACTTTAGCCGGGGGGCACACGATCTTCGTTGAGCTGGAAGTAAGCGATGCGGCCGGCACGCCGGTGAGCGACAACTTCTACTGGTGGGCGGCGGACGAAGCGAGCTTCCGTGAATTGAATTCGCTTCCGCCTGCCACACTATCGGCCTCGGCGACCTCAGGCGCAGCAAATGGAGAGCGCGCGGTGACGGTGCGGATCAAGAATACGGGCTCCGCGGCGGCGCTCATGATCAAACTCACGCTGGAGGACGCCGCGAAGGGCCAACGCATTTTGCCCGCCTACTATAGCGACAATTACGTCTCGCTTTTGCCCGGCGAGGAGCGCACAGTAACGGTGGCGTTCGCGGCCGGCGGCGCAAGACCTGCGATTGGCCTGCGCGGCTGGAACCTGGCCACGCAGACGATTGCGGTGCAGTAAGGCAGATCCAGAGTTAACGTGCCATTGGCGGGAGTGTTCAGGGCGCCTTTTTCTTGAGGGAAAAGGCGCATGACTCCATCAATTTCGCTTGGGGCAACTCTGAATCTGCCGGCGGGCGCGCGTCCGGTGGAAGCGCTTTCAATGAATGACGACAGGGGTGCGGTGCTTGCAGCCGCAGGAGCGCCGGAGGACAATCTCGACCGGCAAAACGATGCGGTTGCCCGTATGCGGAATTTCACCGCGAGCGATGCGGTCGAAGAGCAGGTTTGCGGCGACGCGGCCCATCTCCTGTGCGGGCTGGCGAACGACCGTGAGCGGCGGTGAGGTGAACTCGGCGAGGTCGAAGTCGTCAAAACCGGCGAAGGCGAGATCGTTGGGAATGCGCAAGCCAAGGCGCGAAATCGCCGCAAGAACGTAGCGCGTCACAAGGGTATTCGAAGTGACGACCGCGGTGGGGGGAGTGTCCTGTTCCATCTTGGCTTTGAGGATCTGCTCGACGACCTCTTCCGATGTGCAATCAAAGATCGCACACGATTCGAGCCCCGCATCCTGCACCGCGCGGCGATAGCCAGCATAGCGCGTGTTGATGGTGAACAGGCTGCGGCTGAGCGCCAGGAAAGTGATGTGCCGGTGCCCGTGCTCGATAAGATGTTCGACGATGCGGCGCGATCCGATAGCGTTTTGCACCAGGACAGTGTCGATGGACGGATCGGGGACTGGCCGGTCAAAGGCCACAACCGGCGTCTTGCCAAAGAGGGAGCGGGTGAGGCGCGATTGACGAATCCGGGCCGGAATCACCAAGAGGCCGTCCACGTGCCGCTGCAGCATCTCATCGACTTCGGAATATTCCGTTTCAGGATCTTCGTTGGAAGTAGTGATGATGACCGAATAGCCGTGTTCTTTGGCAACAGAGGTCACAGCGTGAGCGCAATTCGCAAAGAAGGGATCGTAGAGATAGGGAATGATCAGACCGATCGAATGGCTGCGCTGACCGCGAAAAGCGCGCGCCAGCACATTGGGACGGTAGTTGAGCTGCTGAATTGCAGTTTGAACGCGCTGCGTGGTTTCTGCCGAAACGCGAACGATGCCGCTCAACACCCGGGAGACGGTCATGGTGCCCACGCCCGCCAGCCGAGCCACGTCACTCATGGTGGGCCTGCGATGGGCGACCGGCGGCACGGCGCGCTGCCTGGCTTTGCTCGCAGGTTGACCCGAGGGAAGTCTTGCCAATTCGATCACTCCAGGAACAACTTGCCTTATTGCGCCCTGGCCGAGCTCTCGAAGTTGAGGATCGAAGGGCCCTGCAGCTCTTTGGTCAGGCTGCGATTCCGTCTTATGGACCGAACGACCTCAGGAACAGCATTGCTTGCCGCATGGGTAGCGGCCAAAGGAGGACTATAACAGCCTGAATGCGCCGGAAGCAATGAAATACAGGGGGTTTGCGGCATCGGTCTCAGGCGTGTTCTTTCCCTGGAGCCGATTTAGCCGCTTTTTCAACTACGCCTGGCTCGAATCGTTCTTTCGGACGGCGGACAGGTTGACTCACGGATGACCAATTCCGGCAGGACAGGTAGAGTGCGCGGGACCGAGGCCTGGCCGCGAACCCGTTGCAAAAGCATGCGCGCGGCAATGGTGCCCATCTGATGAAGCGGCTGGCGAATTGTCGTAATGCTGGGATTATAAAAGGCTGCGCTCTGGATGTCGTCGAATCCCACAACGGAGATGTCTTCAGGAACACGGAGCCCATGGTCGCGAAAGGCACGAATGGCGCCGATGGCGGCGATATCGTCGTAACAGACCACAGCCGTGAAAGGGACCTCCCGGTTCAAAAGTTCAAATGCCGGCTCGTAGCCCAGTTCAGGTGTCGACACCAGCAGGTTAAGTCGAACGGTCAACTCGGGCCGAATCACGATATCGAGTTCCGCGGCCACGGCTTTCAGGCATTCCCAGCGCTCGTCGGCGTCGGAACTGTGGCTCCCGCCGCGCATAAAGGCGATCACCCTGTGGCCGAGCCTATGCAGGTGCTTCAAGATCAGTTCCGCCGCCCGCCGCTGGTCGAGCACCACGTTCGTGATTCCCGGGAACTCGCGATGGCCGGCAACCACGACCGCCGGGATCTTGAAGCCGTGCTGCAGAACGGTGTCGATCAGGATGAATCCTTCCACCGATCGTTCCATCAACAAGCGCGGATACTCTTCGATCAGGTCGGGCTTGCGGCGATGACTGGCGGTCAGGTAAAAGTAACCTTCCTCGATGAGAGATTCTTCCACACCGGTGAGCACCTGCGCGGTATAGCTGTCGCTCAACTCCGGCACTAACACGCCGATGGAAAAGGTCTGCCTCGTGCGCAGGGAGCGCGCGTAAAAGCTGGGCCGGTAGTCGAACTTTGCGGCAGCCGCCTTCACCCGGTCCCGCGTTTCCTGCGGGATGGCGCGCACGCCCGGAGCGTCGTTCAGCACCAGGGAGATAGTGGCCGGCGAAAGATCCAGGTATTCGCCCAGGATACGCAAACTGACAGGCTGCCCTGGTTCCGGCTCGCGTCGCGCTTTCGCCCTTTTGGCCATTTCTCTTGTTGTAACACGCCGCTGAGCCTTTTTGAATGGCCAGGCATTCTGCTAAATCGTTTTAGTAAATGCTTTTGTCGGTTCGACCTCGCGGCGCTCCAAGTGGTCGTACCAGGTGAATTTGAGAATCGCCGACGTGGCCAGAACGATGGCCAGGGTGATGGCGGCGCGCCGGAGCTCCCAGATGACGATGTACATGGGAAGCACAACCAGTGCGACCTGCCAGACGATCCCGACGGCGACGTTAAACATGTCGCGCATGAAGTCTTTGTTGCGCTGGAAGCCGGGGTCCTCGGCAAGAACCTTGCGGTAGATGGGGCCCCACAATCCCCAAGGCCGGACGCGGCAATAGAAGTCCTTGAGCACCTCGTCGTCCTCGGGCTTAGTGAGCAGTGTGCCGGCAAAGCATCCGATGAGCGAAAGAACGAGCACCAGCGGGAAGACGATGGAGACATCCATATTAATGGAGTACGCGGCCAGCAGATGCTGCACCAGCGGAACTTTCGCGACCAGCGGCGGCAGCGCCAGCGCAGATGCGATTCCGGCTAACATGCCCCAGAAGTAGCCATAGCCGTTAAAGCGCCACCAGTACCACTTGAGGACATTAGAGGCTGTGTATCCTCCCCACAATCCGGAAACGATCCACACGACGACGGAGTTGACCGAGGTGACGTTCCACCCGATGAGGACGCCGATGACCACCACGGCGAACGAGCTGAGATAGCTGAGGCGGACGTAGGTGCGGGGCGGAGCATCAGGCCGGATGTACCGTTTGTAAATATCGTTGACGAAGTAGGGCGGCGCGGCATTCACGGTGGCCGCGAAGTTAGCCATGAAAGCGGCGAGCAGGCCGGAGATCAGGAATCCCAGCAGCCCAACGGGCACGAAGCGCGACAGCGCATAGGGCAGAACCAGCTCAAAGTCCATATTGGCGCCCATGGCGCGGATATTGTCGCTGAAGAACACGGCGGCGAGGACGGCGAGTCCGGCGGCAAGAAAATAGCGCGGAAAGGTGAGCACAACATTGACCCAAGCGCTCATCATCGAAGCTTCCCGCGGATCCTTCGAGGAGAGGATACGCTGCATGTCGTAGTTCGGAGCCGGGCCGGCGGCGGAGATGAGCACACCCTTGAAGAAGAGCATCATGACGAAGAAGCCAAACAGCCCATAGCCGTCTTGCGCGATTCGCGTGCTGGCTGCCGGGATCAGCGCCGACCAATTGAGGTTCAAGTGCCAGCCGAAGAAGACATTGTCCCAGCCCGCCGGCACAAAGCGATGCAAAACGTCCGGCGCCACCCGGCGCATGGCGATGATGCCCACGGCGAAGCTGGCGACCGACAGCACGCAGAACTGCACCACCTCCGTAATCACCACGCTGATCATGCCGCCCTTGATCACGTAGATTGCCGTGATGGCAATCAGGATGACCGCGTACTGGTTGGGCGACAGATGCCAGGGCAGGAACGTGGCCGCGAACTTGCCGATGCCTTTGAAGCCGTAGCTGAAGAAACCGATGATGCTGATGAAGGCGTAGAGGACCACGATCAGGTGCGACAACTGCGCGCCACGCCCCGTGCCGAAGCGCGTTTTGATCCACTCGGCGCCGGTCATGACCCGCGAGCGCCGCAGCCACGCCGAGAGGTAGACCATGAGAAAGACCTGGTTGAAGGTTGGCCAAAGCCAGGGGATCCAGACGCTTTTCAGGCCGTAGACGAACATCCAGTAGACCAGCAGCATGGTGCCGCTGATGTCGAACATGCCCGAAGCGTTCGAAAGGCCAAGCACGTACCACGGCATCTTGTTGCCGCCCAGAAAATATGCGGTCATGTCGCGCGAGCCGTAGTGGGATACCCAGTAGCCCACAAACACCGTGCCCAGCATGTACGCGATGATGATGCCGATATCCAATGGCTGTAAGTGCATTGAGGCCTCCGAGTTCACTCGTCGATTGTTGTTTCCCGATCTCCTGCCGCGTGTTTGCTAAGGCGGCGCACAGAGCGCGGACTAAAAAGTTTCTTAATGCAATTGCCCGGCCAACAAGAAAACCAGTGTTGCCTGCCAGTTGATGGCGATTTCGTTGCTGGCGTATGAGGCCGTCTGGTCGGCGTAGTCCTTTTCCGGCGGCAGGTCCTTAGGCAACGCGGCCAGCACGGGATCCTGCGTGTCTGGCGTTCGGCCCACCGGCCAATAGCCCCGGCCACGGCTGCGGTTGCTCGCCCGATCCGCTGGGCCGGTGGTGCGGATGCAGGACCGAGTGCTCGCCGACTTGAGTGACCCACGAGAGCGAGAAGGTATTTCGGCCCAGCAGATAATGCAAGTTGTCGCGCGCGGTATTCGCAAAGTCGGGATTCGGCGCAATCGCGTTGGCGATCATCAGGTCCATGCCATACTGCGCGGCGATCCCGTTCGAGCCCCAGACAAAGTCCTTCGGCTTGAGGCTCACATGGTAAGGATTAGCGGCAGTCGCGCTGACAATGGCGCGCGCCGCCGTCAACATTCGCTCGCGGATAGCCGCCCGCGCCTTGGCGTCGGCGTCTTTGCGCCGGGAAAGCGCATAACTACGCAGAGCCATGGGCGCCATCGTGCTCCAGTTTTCCGCGGGCGGCGAATCGAGGCTGGGAAGATACGCCGCATAGTTGTTGAGGAAGAATTGATGGTAAGCGGCCTCGCCGGTGGTGCGCCAAAGCTCTGCAGAGGCCCATAGCCGCTCGTCTGAGCAATTTGAATCGCCGTACTCACCGGTTGAAACGCCCGGCGGATTGCGGAACGTCACGTTCGGATACTGTTCTGTCCATTGCCAGGCGCGGCGTGCGGCATCCAAGGCCCGCGCGGAAAACGCCGCATCGTAGGGCTTGTAGACACGCGCGGCAATCGCGGCCACCGCGGCCAGATCGGCCGTGGCGCAGGTGCTCTTGTAGGGCGTCGAGCCGGTCCCAATGACCTCGCTGGGCAGGGTGTCCTTGTCGGGAGCAATGAAGCCGGGGAAGTGAACGCTGGTCTGCTTGTGCCAGGCGCCGCCGTCACGGTCCTGCATCTTCAGCATCCATTCCAGGTTCCAGCGGATTTCGTTGAGGATGTCGGGAGTGCCGTTCCCGGTTTCGGGAATCTTGAGTTGAATCGTCTTGAGCCTGGGCGAGTAGATTTCCCAGGTCCAAAGCAGCGTCCCCGTGGCGATGCCGGAGTCGACCATGTAGCGGCCATAGTCGCCGGCGTCGTGCCAACCGCCGATGTTGTCGCGCGGTCCTGACGCGCCCGAGCTGGGGTGAAACTCACCGTGCAGGTGGCAGGCCGGGTGGGAGTAGCCGGGAAACTCCGGTCCGAGATCGACGGCGGTTCCGCAGCGCTGCCCATAAAAGGCCCGCATGGCCAGGTAATAAGTGCGCTCAAAGACGTTGCTGCCCACGGTGAAGGTCCAGCTCTTTCCCACGCCCGGAACCTGGACGTAGTAGGTTCCTGCCCGCCGCAGTTGGGAAAAATCGGCCGCCTGCACAGTGTCGCCTGAGAGCGGATCGGTTACAGCCGGACCGAGAGCGCCACGAAAAACCAGCCGCCCATCGCTGGAACGCCTGACCTCAAAGGTTTTAGCTATTTTTGCTGGGCTCGCGACCAGGGCGATCTTGGGCTCACCGGGCAGGTAGCCCACCTGGTCCAGCTTGATGGCCGGGGTTGGGTTCCCGGCTCCATAAAGGAGGGGAGTGGGGTAGAGAGCCAAGCCTGTCGCGCATAGGAAGAAGAGCCAGAGGCGGCCGCGGCGGGAGGTTTGTGGGTTCCGGATCGATGAAGGCGCCATATCTTTCATTCGCTTCAGCGGCGAGGTTCGGGAGAAAAGACGGACCAGTCTCTCACATCCTCATGCACAGCGGCAACGGATTCCTTTATCGCGGCAGCGAATGTGCCGGAAAAATTCTTGTTCCGCTTCCGCCGGTTCGGCTATAATCACGCTTCGCTTTCAAGGGTATCAGATCGCCCTCTGCAAAATCGTTTCAGCGCGTATTAAGAACTTGAGGAAAACGTTTGCTTTTTGCCCTGGTTCCAATGAGGGATTGAACATGAAGTTTGGGTATTTCGACGATCGTAATCGCGAGTATGTGATCACGCTGCCGGATACGCCGCTGCCGTGGATCAACTATCTCGGCTGCCAGGAGTACTTCGGAATCATCTCCAACACCGCGGGCGGCTACTCCTTTTATCGCGATGCGCGACTGCGGAGGCTGACCCGTTACAGGTATAACAACGTGCCATGGGATTGCGGCGGCCGCTACATTTATCTGCGCGACGAAGAGTCGGGCAGCTTCTGGTCGCCGAGCTGGCAGCCCACCCGCCACGCAGCGGAGGACTATTCCTGCCGTCACGGAATGGGCTACACGATCATCGGCTCCAAATTTGCCGGCATTGAAGGTCACACGCGCTACTTCGTCCCGCTCGACGAGAACCTGGAGATCTGGCAGCTCACGGTCAGCAATCGACGCGCGACGCCGGCACGGATCTCCGTCTTCGCCAGCGTCGAGTTTTGCCTGTGGGATGCGCAGGACGACGCCACGAACTTCCAGAGGAACTACAACATCGGCGAAGTGGAGGTGGTTGACGGCGTCATCTATCACAAGACGGAGTACCGCGAGCGCCGCAATCACTTCGCTTTCTTTGCCTGCTCGGAGCCAAAAGCGGGCTTCGACACTGCGCGCGATGCGTTTCTAGGCCCCTACCGCGGCTGGGACAATCCCGCAGCCGTTGCCGCCGGACAACTGACCAATTCCATAGCCCATGGCTGGGCGCCGATCGGCGCGCATCAGGTGAACCTCGACCTGGCCGCTGGAGAAACGCGGCAGATCGTCTTCGTCCTCGGCTACCAGGAGAACCCGGTGGAGGAAAAGTTCGATCCTCCCGGCTCACAGACGATCAAGAAGGACAGGGCCAAGCCGACGATCGCGAAGTACCTCGACGCCAAGGCAGCGGACGCGGCCTTCGACCGTTTGCGCGAGCACTGGGACAAGACTTCTCGGCATCTTCCAGGTGGAGACACGCCGATGTCCACACCAACCGCATGGTAAACATCTGGAACGCGTACCAATGCATGGCCACATTCAACATGTCGCGCTCGGCCTCGTCGTTCGAGTCGGGCATCGGCCGCGGCCTCGGTTTCCGCGACTCGAACCAGGATCTGCTGGGATTTGTGCACATGGTGCCGGCGCGAGCGCGCGAGCGCATCCTCGACCTGGCCTCAACGCAGTTGGAGACAGGCGGTGCTTATCACCAGTACCAGCCGCTGACGAAGCGCGGCAATAACGACATCGGCAGCGGATTCAACGACGATCCGCATTGGCTCATCCTGGGCGTCGCGGCCTATCTGAAGGAGACGGGCGATTGGAGCATCCTCGACGAGCCGGTGCCCTACGACAACAAACCCGGCACGGAGGAGCCGCTCTACGAGCATCTGCGACGCAGCTTCCGCTACACGTTGGAGCGCCTTGGGCCTCATGGACTGCCGCTGATTGGCCGCGCGGACTGGAACGACTGCCTCAACCTGAATTGCTTTTCCGATGCGCCCGGCAATTCGTTCCAAACCACAACGAACCGGGACGGCAAGGTGGCCGAGTCAGTGTTCATCGCCGGGCTCTTCGTGCATGCCTCGCGCGAGCTGGCTGCCATCGCCAGCCGCCACGGGCACCCGGCGATGCGTCACGTTTTCTCGACCGAGCCGAGAGAATGGAGCAGACGGTCAAGGAGCACGGATGGGACGGCGAATGGTTTCTGCGCGCCTACGACAGCTTCGGCGAGAAGATCGGATCAAAGGAGCGCGAGGAGGGCAAGATCTTCATCGAGTCGAATGGGTTTTGCGTGCTGGCAGGCATCGGCCTCGACGACGGCAGGGCCGCCAAAGCTCTGGCAGCCGTGCGCGAGCACCTGGCCACGAAGCATGGGCTCGTGGTGCATCAGCCGGCGTACACCCGCTACTATCTCAATCTTGGCGAGATTTCTTCCTACCCGCCGGGCTACAAGGAGAACGCCGGCGTCTTCTGTCACGTGAATCCGTGGGTGATGATCGCGGAGACACGGCTGGGCCACGGCGACCAGGCGCACGATTATTACCTGCGCATCAATCCCTCGGCGCGCGAAGAGATCAGCGAGGTGCACCGCTGCGAGCCTTACGTCTACGCGCAGATGATTGC
>CAWHVN010000036.1:0-50387 GCA_963832805.1 uncultured Acidobacteriaceae bacterium
TTGGTGTCCACTTCGGTTGCCGTCACCTCGGCGTTGGCCACTGTCGCGCCTGAGGAGTCGCACACCGTCCCGGAGATCGCGCTCGACGTGCCGCTTTGCGCGCCCAGCCCGCCGCAATTAACCAAAGTTAAGAAGAGCGAAAAGGCCAGAGCGTACCGGCTTGTTCTTCTGCGCATTGCTTTGAACCTCCAGGGAAGTACGGGGATGCCCTCGGAAAATCAGCGGCCCAGCGCCGATAGCCGAATCAATTCACTGGGAGAACGCTGTCGCGCAGCAGCCGCGCCGTTTTCAAGCTCCGGCCTCTTACCGCACAGCCGTCCACGCCTGCCAGAAGACGACGGCCATCATAAAGATCAGGTAGATGCGCAGAGCCCATACGAGCACCAACTCACCGCCGCGCAGTTGCCGGCGCGGAACAGGCGCGGATTTCTCCTGGACGAGTTGATCCCGTTCCAGGTTCGTAAGAACCCAGTCCACCTCTTCTTCCGTGATGTGTTTCGTTTCCTCCATACGCTCCTCTTAACTCCCCAGCCACGCGAAGGCCTGCGGGAAGATCACACTGACTCCGAAGAGGACGCCCGCGGCCGTCAGCAGCACGACAACTCCCGCCGCCAGCACATTGGCCCACCGCGGGCCGCGCACGTCGCCCATGATTTGCGGGTCGTTGACGAGCAGATAAAGGAACACCAGCGCCGGCGGCATGGCGAGAACCGCGACCACATTCACTACCAGCACCACGAACGTGAGGGGCAGGTTAGGAATCAGCACGATGGCCGCCGCGACCGCGGCACAAAGGCAGAGCACGGCGTAAAACGACTTGCCCTGATTCACTGGAAGATTAAGGCTGTGCGGGCGGCGCGCAACCTCGCCGAATGCGTAGGCCGACGACGTGGAGATGGTGATGGAGGCAACGATGCCGGCCTCGATCATGCCGAGCGCAAACAGCGACGCGCCGATGTGCCCCACGACCGGCTCCAGCGCTTGTGCGAACTGCGCCGCCTCAAAATTGGCCGCCCCAATCCGGCCAAAGAGCGGCGCGGTGGCGATGATTGCGCCGAGCGCAGCCAGCGCGGCCAGCCCCGCGCCCAGCACAGTGTCGATGCGCCCGAATCGAATGTCTTTCGTCGTCAGGCCCTTGTCCACGGTGGCGCTCTGCTGGAAGAAGAGCATCCACGGCGTGACAGTGGCGCCGATGTCAGAGAGTAGGATCAGCAAAGTCTCCTGGTTGGCGTGAGGCAAAGGCGTCCAGGTGAGCATGGCGTGGCCAATAGCGCCCCACTGCGGGTGAGTCATCAGGGCCACGGGCACGAAGATCAGGTTGCATGCGGCGGCAGCCAAGGTCACACGCTCCCATGTCCAGTAGCGGTGGCTCAGCAGCGCGGAATAGAGCACCACGAGCGCCACCAGAACCGCGGCCCACGGCGGCACGCCGAAGTAGCCGAACCCGGCGCGGATCGCAATGAACTCGGTGACCAGCGTAAGAAAGTTCCCGAAGCTGAGATCGATCATCGAGAACCAGCCCCAGAAGGGGCCGAACCGCTCGAAGATCAGTTCGGCGTGGCCGCGATGAGTGGCCGCGCCCAGCCGAACCGTCATCTCCTGAACCACCAGCGCCATCACAAAAGTGAGCGCCACGAATGGAAGGAAAAAGCCGATGCCGAACTTCGCGCCCGTTGCCGCATAGGAAAGCATGCTGGGGCCGTCGTTCTCACCCAGCATGACAAGGATGCCCGGCCCCACCAGCAGCCAAAGGAGCGACAAGTGCGAGCGCAGTCCCAGCGAGCGTCGCGCCGCGCTCACGCGCGAGCGGTCGTAAGCGCGATCGATGTCCTCATGCGTGACGACAACTTCGTCGACTGCGATGGCATGATCTGGACCGATCTTTGTGCTGGCATTCATCGGCCTGGCATTCCTCGGCAACGCTGGGTGCGAAATTCTTTTGGCTTTACGTGAACATTTGCAGAACGGGCCAACGCGAACGCGGTGCATGCTCCATTGGCTCCGCCCGAGAGAATTCGGGCAGCGAGCGACTGGCACAATGCGGCATTCGCTTGAGAGGCCACGAGCACCCCTCAACTCCAGTATGCCACAGTTCGTTAAGTATGGTTAATCTTTTCTTTTAGATTAAATTACTGTGAACGCTCCGGACGTAACCAAACAGCTTCAGCAGCCGGGCGGCCGAGGATCGCGTTGCCCGTAGGTAGATCAATCAAAACGGTTTGGTCGTAATTCTGGCTTATGACGCGCAGGCTCTTGCCGGGCCCGATGCCAGCGGCGTGGAGGAATTCGAGCAGCTTGGGGTCGCGCTCGTGGAGGCTGATGACGGTGTAGCGCTTGCCGGGGGAAGCCTGGGAAAGTTGCATCTCGCCGCGACGCTTTCGCTCAGTGGGATTGAGCGGCAGGACCGCATTGCCGTGCGGGCAGGCGCCGCCTTCGCCGAGTTTCTCCTTGAGCTTGGCCTCGAAGGCCGGCGAAACCGCGTGCTCAAGCCGCTCCGCCTCCTCGTGAATCTCGTGCCACTCCATGCCGAAGACTTCGCTCAACATGCGCTCGATGAGGTGGTGGCGCAACGCCGTGTGATAGGCCATCTCGCGGCCTGCCGCAGTGAGGCGCACGATGCCGTCGTCGCCCACTTTCACGCAGCCGTCGCGCTTGAGCCGCTTGACGGCCATGGTGACCGCCGGCGCGGAGACTTCAAGCCAGTGCGCGAGCATGGCCGGAATCACCTGACGGCCTTCGGCCTCGGCCTCAAGAATGGCCTTGAGGTAGTTTTCTTTCGAAACGTGAATCGAGTCTTTCATGGACGCGCTGGAGTTCAGTCTAAATGGCAGAAGTCGGCATGAAGGCGGAGGAATGGGGTGAAAAGACTACGGGTTTAAGCGGGGATTTGGGCGGAAAAGAGATTTTTGGCGCGAAAACTCCACGTATAGGCGAAGGGATTTCAGGAATTCGGCGCATGGAAGCGCCGGAAATTCGATCAAAACTACCCGTTGAAGGAAGATCGCAGCAAAATAAATTGCATTTGGCCCACATTGTGAACTCAAGTTTGCCGATAATTATGCTCATTTTGGTTACGGTAAATACATAAGCCAGTGAACAGTGGATCGTGAGCCGTGGATCGTGGGTCGTGGGTCGTGAGTCGTGGACCGCGGGCCGTGGACGGTGAACTGTGCGCTTTGGGCGAAGAGTGGTGGGGAGTCGAGAGGGAGTGGGAGATGAGGGCGATGGAGCGGAAGGTGTTGCTGAGGAAGCTGGACAAAGAGATGCGGCATTACCGGCTGGCGGCGAGGGAAGAAAATCCGACCAACGAGCTGCTGCGAACGGTGCGGAAGGTGCTGCGCGTACCGATGAAAGAGATGGCGGAAAAGATGGGAATCGTGGAGTCGGCACTTTTCCAACTGGAAGGGCGGGAGGGAACTGGGTCGATCACGCTGCGGTCGCTGGGGCGGATGGCGGAGGCGATGGGATGCAAGGTGGTGTACGGGGTGGTTCCGCTAAACGGGAAGACGCTGGAGGAGCTGGCGGAGGAACGGATGTGGAGGGAGGTGCTGGGAGTGCAGGGACCGAGGGAACAAGGGACCAAGGGAACAAGAAAGCAAGGGAACGAGAGGCCAGGAACCAAGGGAACAAGGGAACGAGAAAACGAGGCGAGTCAGTCCACTACGGCTGACGAGGCAGTTGAGGTTAGCGAAGCGGACGAGGAAGCGGCATAACGAAATTGGGACCGGGGGTGGGGCGATGGCGGAGATTAGGGCAAATCGCGGGAATGGAAAGCAGAAGGGCAGCGGAGCTGGAAAGGCAGCGGGGTTGCGGGGGTTAGCGGAGTTAAATACCGCGAAGCCGCGGAAGAGGAGGGTGAAGGGGTATGGGGTGGACCGGTTGCGGACGGCGGCGGAGAGGAGGATGGCAGAGAGCAGCGAGGCGCTGGCGCAAACGTTGATGGACAACGCGCTTAAAGGGAAGCTCGAGAGCGTGAAGATCCTGATGAAGCTGGCGGAGGAGGAGAAGGCTCGGAGAGAGGAGCAGAGGGAGGAAGATGCACCGGGGCTTGTCGATATGCTGGTTGGCTCGAAGGTGAAAGTTGGGCAGATGTGGGATGGACATCGGTGGAGGCGAGTAGCGCCAAGCAGGATTTTTGGGGGGGAGTGCACAAAGAGGGATGAGCTTGTCGATATTAATGAGGATGTTGACGGGGATGATTTGGAGGCGGCGGCGTGAGAGGAGCAGGGACGTAGAAACCAGGGACTTCGGGACTTAGGGACTCGGGACTAGAAAGGCAGCTTCTAGCTGCTAGCTTCCAGCCTCTAGCTTTGGTTGCCGGGGGAGCGAGGGGGTGGTGTGGGCGGGGGGGCGGGTGGGTGATTGGTCGGTACGGACCGGGCGCATCCCTGACAGATTGAACCGGGGGCATACCTGACACTGCACAAGCCCATAGGCGATTGCTTACAACGTCGAGATGGGCTGGAGAGTGAGCAGTGCGATGGAGGAGAAGCTGCGCTTTGTGTTTGAGTATGAGCGCGATGAGGCGTCGATGAAGGATCTTTGCCAGCGATTCGGCGTGAGCCGGGAGACCGGCTATGTATGGCTCAGGCGTTACCGGCAGAGTGGCCCGGAGGGCCTGCTGGAGCTGAACCGGGCTGCAGTCCGTCATCCCAACCAGACGGCGGCAGCGATCGAAGAAGCGGTGCTGGAGCTGCGCCAGGCGCACATGACGTGGGGACCGCGGAAGCTGAAGCGTGTTCTGCAGCGCGACCAGCCGGGACGAGCATGGCCGGCGACCAGCACGATGGGCGAGATGGTCAAGCGAGCCGGACTGGTGGTGGCGCGCAGCAAGCGGCGCCGCACGGAGCCCTACACCGAACCGTTGGCGCATGCGGTGGAGTCGAACCGTGTCTGGTGCGCCGACTTCAAGGGCTGGTTCCGATCGGGCGATGGAACACGCATCGATCCATTGACCATCAGCGATGCCTGGAGCCGCTATCTGCTGCGCTCGCAAGCGGTGGAGAAGACCGACACCGAGCGCGTGCGCGCTATCTTCGAGGCGGCGTTTCGCGAGTATGGACTGCCGGATGCAATCCGCACCGACAACGGAGCGCCGTTTGCCTCTTCGGCGGTGGGCGGGCTGTCGCGTCTGGCCGTGGGTTGGGTCAAGCTGGGCATCGTGCCGGAACGCATCCAAGCCGGGCACCCGGAGCAGAACGGCCGTCACGAACGCATGCATCGCACGCTCAAGCAGGACCTGTGCCCCGCTCCGGACCGGCGCGCGCAGCAACGGGAGCTGGATCGCTTTCGCCGCGAGTACAACGCAGTGCGGCCTCACGAAGCGCTGGGCATGCAGACCCCGGCCAGTGTCTACGAGCCTTCGCCGCGGCCCTACCCGGCGCGCGTGCCGGAGGTGGAATATCCCGGCACCATGCTGGTGCGCACCATCAAAAGCCACGGTCACTTCCGCTGGAAGAAGCATGATGTTTTTCTCTCCGAGGTGCTGTGGGGTGAACCGATCGGCCTGCTGCCCGTCGAGGATGAAACCTATACCGTCTACTTCGCTCATCTGCCTCTGGCACGGTTCGACGCCAGAACTTGTACACTGTCCCCGCTGCCCAACGGCCGCCGGGAAAAGTGCGCCGCCTCCGGGCCAGGGCAAGCTTGCCCTGGCCCGGAAGACAAAAACCAAAACCTTCCTGAGAAGGAAAAACTGTCAGGTATGTGCCCGGTCTGAAATGTCAGGTATGTCCCCGGCCGTACAGGTCGCCAAGGACGGGCTTGTTGTGGACGACCGGAGAATCATCATCACTGCCGGATAGGCGACTAACCAACCCGAACCCGGAGAAAATGCTCCATCTGGGTCCAGCTAGCGTCTCATGGACGATTCCGCAAGTCCAGCGACCGTCAATTTTCCATCTGCTTTCAGCTTCAGAATTCCGGCTGATAGGAACTCGTATTTGTCCCCGTTTGGTACGGTCGCAATGTAAACATCAGCGTGAAGCGCCGAAGGATCGACGGCAACATCGACTCCTTGAGCTTTCAGAATTGCGATTGCTTCGGCAACTTCTTGTTTCATCTCCCCTCCGATGTTAAGGTCAATAATCAGTTGTGCCCTCTCCAATTTCAATACCGCCTGATCCCTTTCCCACTCCACCTGCTTCATGTGAGCGCGGACGCGGCGAATGTCTGGCGGGTCAACGCGAGTATTCCACTGCTCCAAAGCGTCTTGTACTTTATCGCTTGGCATCTGAGCTGGACACCGAGTACATTCAACATTCGTGGTCCAGCCCCCGGAGTGGTGAAAGGTATACGAGCGAATCTCCTCGCATCCGCAGAACGGGCATGGTTTTCCTTCCACCTTCCCATACATCGTTCCGCTATAGTCGGTCGGCATTCTCGCAAATGGCCTTTAGTTTCGAAATCATCTCGGTTTCGATTTCTGCACTTCGTTTGCCGAAATGAGCTTCACGGTGATCGTTCGGGCAAAGGGCGATGACATTCGTCAGCTTGTCGGCACCGTCATTTGCTAGAAATATCACATGATGGGTTTCCAAGTACGGTTTCCCGCTGCGTGTCATGAATCCGGGTTTGTCGCAATGCTCGCATCTGCCCTTAGCGCGCCTCAATACCGCGTCTCGTACCTTCTTGTCGCGAGCGTACGTCCATTCTTCTGAGAGTGCGTGATCAGGAGTATCCGTCCCGAGATCATCGATGGCATTCGAATTCCTTATATGCTGCTCGAACGCCAGTGTATTTTCCGCCTCCTGCTGCTCGGGCGCTAGGTTAGCCCAGCGGTCAACCTCGCGCACGCGCTGCTCGGGCGACATTTTGGCTAAATCGGCCTTCCGCTTACGCTTGGCCCAGGTCTGCCGCTCGAGAGCCCGCCTGTGTAACATCTGCTCAGGCGACAGAGACTTATAGCGGTCGAGCGCAGCCTTGTTCTTACGTTGTCTTTCAGCCTTGCTCAAACGTCCATAATATTCTCGCCCCTTTTGGGCCTTGTACGCGCGCCTCCGTTCTTTCTGCTCTTCATTCATAAACTAATAGCCCCATATTCTCCCCGCTCCGACCGAATCACGACCTTTTAGACAGCTAGCTGGGTGATTGCTTGACCGCTTACGCTGACCGCCATGCAGCATAAAACAAGCGCAACGCTTAGTTTCATCTGGCGAGTCTCAAACCCTAGGAAGTGTCTCGATTTTACCTCTGCGTTGACGCGCATTTTGCGCATTCGTCAGATTCCGTGCCTTTCCTTCGGCTCATAATTTCTCATTGGTCCTGAGTAACCGGCTATTCGAAAGTTAGTCGCGTTTCGGACGGGTCGATACCGGTAAGCGTCCGGGTGTTTTGGGGCAGATTTCGAACGGGGTTTTTCAGGGGCCCCTGCTCCCTCCGACTTCAAAAAGGGCAGAAGCAGGTCCCTCGACAGAGAGCACTTTCGGCATGGCTGAAGCCAAGCCCTGGTACAAGGCCGTGAGGTTGGGTTCGTGGTATCCCACCCTAAAAGCAAAGCACGCGTTTAGGATGGGGCACCCATTTTCGTGCTGTTTTGAGAGGGGCGGGCCGGGGTTTGTGCTATCCCACCCTAGCGAAGCTAGGATGGGGCACCCCCTTTCCTGTGCTGGGTGAAGGTCGCGAAAGGCACCGCTGATCCTCCGCCAGGGAGCGGTTGCGGCCCCCTTCGGCTTCGCTCAGGGCAGGCTCTCCGCTCGTGCCCTGGTACAAAGCGGCGGGGTTGGGTTCATGCTGTCCCATGTCCCCAAATGCGAGGGACATGGGGCACCCAATCTTTTTGGGGAGGGTGAGAGCGGCCGATGGTGGGGTTGGGTTCGTGCTGTCCCACCCTTCGCCAGAAAAAAGCGAAGGATGGGGCACCCCCTTTCTTGTACTGGGTGAAGGTCACGAAAGGCACCGCTGATCCTCCGCCAGGGAGCGGCTGCGGTACCCTTCGGCTTCGCTCAGGGCAGGCTCTCCACTGGTGCTCTGATACAAAGTGGTGGGGTTGAGGTTCGTGCTGTCCCACCCTTCGCCAGAAAAAAGCGAAGGATGGGGCACCCCCTTTCTTGTACTGGGTGAAGGTCACGAAAGGCACCGCTGATCCTCCGCCAGGGAGCGGTTGCGGCACCCTTCGGCTTCGCTCAGGGCAGGCTCTCCGCTCGTGCCCTGGTACAAGGCGGCGGGGTTGAGGTTCGTGCTGTCCCATGTCCCCAAATGCGAGGGACATGGGGCACCCAATTTTGTGGTAGGTGAAGGGCGCGAGAAGCAAAAGCCGGTCCCCGTTCGGCTCCGATCGCTTCGCGATCTTCGCTCAGGGCAGGCTTTCAGCTCCGCTGAGAAACGCTTCGCTCAGGATGACACGGCATGGGCGGGGACGCCTACCAGCCCATTTGGCGCGTGCTTTCGGGGATGAGGGCGATCGAGCGGGTCACGCGCTCGGGGCGGCGGTCTGGGAGCGAATCGGCGGAGTAGTCTGGTTGGGGAGAAAATCCCGAGCCGACGTGGATACGATTTGTTTGATGCGGAGACCACGAGGCCCTGAGCTTGCGCATGGAGTCGACCAATGCATCGAATGAGAACCGCTGGAACCGCAATTCTTGTTTTTTTCGCGATGGGATTATTGCCCAGAGTGGGCAACGCTTTGGGAGAGCCGAAGTATGTGAGCACGTCGCCGGGGCAGGGAGACTTTGTGCTGGCGGCAAACGGACAGGCGGCGACGCTGGTGGTGAGCGGCGAGGATTGGCCCGGCGTGGTGCGAGCCGTAGGCGACTTGAGCCAGGACGTGGGGCGGGTGACGGGGCACGATGCGCCAGTGATCAAGAGCGACGCCCCGGCCGGGGATGAAGTGGTGTTGATCGGGACTATTGGCAAGAGCCCGCTGATCGACTCGTTAGTGAGAAGGCACAAGCTGGATGTGAGCGGGATTAAGGGCCAGTGGGAATCGGCGGTGACGACCGTGGTGGAGCACCCGATGCCCGGGGTGCGGCGGGCGCTGGTGATTGCCGGCGCGGATAAACGCGGGACGATCTACGGGATCTACGATCTCTCGGAACAGATTGGCGTTTCGCCGTGGTACTGGTGGGCCGATGTGAGGGTGCCGCACGCGGATGCCTTGTATGTGCAGCCGGGGCGCTATGTGCAGGCGACGCCGGCGGTGAAGTATCGGGGGATCTTTTTCAACGATGAGGCGCCGGCGCTTTCGGGATGGACGAAAGAGAAGTTCGGAGGGATGAATCACGAGTTCTATACGAAGGTCTTCGAGCTGCTGCTGCGATTGAAGGCGAATTTCCTTTGGCCGGCGATGTGGAACAACGCGTTTGCGGCGGACGACCCGGAGAACGCGAAGCTGGCGGATGAGTACGGGATCGTGATGGGAACTTCGCACGAGGAGCCGATGATGCGCGCGGAGAAGGAATGGGTTTGGGGGCATCATGGCGCGTGGGATTACACGACCAACCAGAAGGAGATCGACGAGTTTTGGCGCGCGGGGATGGAGCGGGACACCCACTACGAAGAGGTGGTGACGCTGGGGATGCGCGGCGAGGGCGACACGCCGATGTCGGCCAGCGCGAACACGGATTTGCTGGAGCGGATTGTCGCCGACCAGAGAGAGATTTTGAAGGAAACAGTGAACCCGGACCTTACGAAGGTTCCGCAGGTGTGGGCGCTCTACAAGGAGGTGCAGGGCTACTACGAAAAAGGCATGCGCGTGCCGGACGACGTGACGCTGTTGTGGAGCGACGACAACTGGGGCGATTTGCGGCGGCTGCCCACGGCGGAAGAGCGCAAGCGATCGGGCGGAGCGGGAATTTACTACCACTTCGATTACGTGGGCGGCCCGAGATCGTACAAGTGGCTGAACACGAATCCGATCACAAAAGTTCAGGAGCAGATGCACCTGGCGCTCAAGTACGGAGCGGACCGGCTATGGGTGGTGAATGTGGGCGATGGAAAGCCGATGGAGTTTCCGATCGAGTTCTTTCTGGATTACGCGCGGACGCCGGAGCGCTGGGACAAGGACCACCTGGACGAGTTTACGAAGCTGTGGGCGACGCGGGAGTTTGGGCCGGAACATGCCGATGAGATCGCGTCGGCGATGGAGGAGTACACCAAGTACAACGGGCGGCGAAAGCCGGAGCTGATCGATGCGGCAACGTTCAGTTTGGCGAATTACGGCGAGGCCGACCGCGTGGAGGCGGAATGGGGCACGCTGGCAGAGCGCGTGGACAAGCTGGCTGCCGAGCTACCTGAAGACGAGCGGGCTTCGTACTTTGAGCTGATTCAATATCCGGTGGATGCGTGCGCGAATTTGACGGAGATGTATATTACGGCGGCGCGGAATGCGGCGGATGCGCGGATGGGGAATCCGCGGGCGAATGCGGAGGCCGACGCGGTGCGCGCGATGTTCCAAAAGGATGCGGCGCTGAGCGACGAGTATAACCACAAGCTGCTCGACGGGAAATGGGACCACATGATGGACCAGACGCACATCGGCTACACGGCGTGGAACGATCCGCCGGCGAATGCGATGCCGGCGGTGAGCTGGATCCAGGTGCCGGACGCGGGATCGCTCGGCGTGAGCGCCGAAGATGCGACGTTCACGCGAGCAGGAGGGCGGTTTGGATTTTCGCTGGGGACGATTGATTCGGTTACCGACGAGACGCGGACGCTGACGCTGTTCGATCGCGGCAAGAGTCCTGTGGAGTACGCGGTCGAGACCAGTGCGCCGTGGATTGTGGCGAGCGAAACGGGCGGAACAGTTGGAATGGTTGGGGCGGGGGAGCAGAAGGTGGTGCTGCGCGTGGATTGGAGCAAAGTGCCCGCGGATGCGGACAGCGCGGAAGGGACGATCACGGTAAGTTCGGGCGAGGGACGGCCGATGAGCTTCTCGTTGCGCGCGCTGCGGTTGCCGGTGACGCGTGCGAACGCGCAGGGTTTTGTGGAGAGCGATGGGTACGTGGCGATGGAAGCTGCGGATACCTTTGGGCGCACGGCGGACGGCGAGACGCATTGGGAGGAACTGCCCGGCTACGGCGAGACGAAGTCGGCGATGACGGTGTTTCCGGTGACAGCGGAGAGCAACACGGAATCGAAGGCGGCGATCACGTACAGGATATACCTGTACGACGCGGGCGATTTCCAGATGCAGGCGACGCTGGCGCCGACACTGAATTTTGTTCCGGGGCGCGGACTGCGATTTGCGGTCTCGGTGGATGGGGGTCCGAGGACGGTGGTGGACGAGTTGGAGCACAACTCACAGCAGGACTGGGAGCAGGCGGTGAGCGATGGCGTGCGGCGCGTCACGGTTCCTTTGACGATTGCGAAGCCGGGGTACCACACGCTGGAGATATGGGCGGTGGACCCGGGGGTGGTTCTTGAGCGCCTCGTGGTGAGTCACGGTCAGTTGCGGCCGAGTTATCTGGGACCGCCGGAGAGCGTGCACTGACCCGTCTGATAAACGGGCGGCGTCTCCCACCCTAAACGCAAAATGCGCGTTTAGGATGGGGCACCCACAATGCAATCGATCCCAACTCTGCTGAAGAACAACCGCAGATCCTTCGACTCCGGTCGTCCGCCGAGGCGGACGGCCTCCGCTCAGGATGACAGCGGCTCGATTTCATAGAAATCGAGCCGCTGTCACTTGACGCGCACCGTGGGCTCGACGGAGAGGCCCGGGCGCAGCTCATGGTGCGGGTCTTCGTTTGCCAGGTTGGTGAAGTCGATGCGCACCGGGACGCGCTGGACGACTTTGACGTAGTTGCCGGTGGCGTTCTCCGGCGGAAAGAGCGAGAGCACCGAGCCAGTGGCGCCGCCGATTTGGGTGACGCGGCCGCTGTAGTTTTTGCCGGTTGAGTCGACGTGGATTTTGACGGACTGGCCGGCCTCCATGTGCTGGAGCTGCGTCTCCTTGAAGTTCGCCGTCACCCAGAGATCCTGGAGCGAGACCAGGGTAAGAAGATTCTGGCCGGCGGCGACGTTCTGATCGACCTCGACGCTCTTGCGGGTGATGATGCCGTCAGCCGGAGCGACGATCCTAGTATAGCTAAGGTTAAGCTTGGCCTGATCGAGTTGTGCCTGAGCCTGCTGGACCTGGGCTTCGGCCTGCCTGGCGCGGGCGTCCTGCGCGGCCACCTGCTGGGGCGCGGTTTGCGCGTATTTCAGTTGAGCCTGGGCCTGCGACTCCCGCTCGTGGGCGACGCGAACGCCATCGGCGGCGGCCTGCTCGTTGGCGCGCGCGCTGGCCAGTGCCGCTTTGGCGGCGTCGGCGGCGGCAACGGCGGCGTCGAACTGCTGCTTGCTGATGACGTCCTTCTCGACCAGCGGTCGATACCGCTCCAGATCGGCCTGCGCCTTGGTGTTGTTGGCCTCCGCCTGGGCGACGCTGGCACGCGCGGCGATCAGTTGCTGCTCGGACTGGGCAACACTGGCCTGAGTACCGGTGACGTCGGCGTTTGCCGAACGCAGATTGCTGCCGGTGCTTGTGGTGGTGATGGGCACATTGACGCGGGCCGCCGCGGCATTGGCCCTGGCGCTGGCGAGTGCTGCCTCGGCGTTCTCGACGGCAACCTGATAGTCGCTTGGGTCGAGCTCGGCGATCGGGTCGCCCGCCTTGACCAGCTGGTTCTCCTCGACGTCGACCTTGAGCACGTGGCCGGAGATGCGCGAGCTCACCTGGATGAGGTGGCCATTGACCTGCGCGTCGTCAGTATCCTCGCTGAAGGTGGAGTGCCACCAGATGCCGAGAGCGACGAGCGCCAAAACCAGGATGGCGGCAATGATCAAGCCCCTGCGGCGGGACTGCGGGGCCTCAATCTCAGTTTCTGCAACCAAATCGTTGGGTTCCGGTGTTGGGATTGGATCCGCCACGTTCACTTCCCTCCTAAATACTTCTTGTAGTCCTGCCCGTCTCCGAGGGCGCGGGCCAGGCTGAGCTTGGCGACGTTATCGCGGTAAAGGCTGGCAACGTACTGGCTGTCGGCCTGGGCGACGGATTGCTGCGCCTGGCTGACGGCAAGATTGTCACTGACGCCGTTGGCGTAGCGCTCCTGCGCCTCTTTGAGAGCTTCGGCGGCGAGACCCATGCTGGACCGCGCGACTTCAACTTGTTGTTGCGCCGATGCGATGTCGAGCAGAGCGTCGCGCACGTCGGCTTCGATTTGCGCGTTCTTGTCGCTCAACTGAGCCTGCGCGGTATCGAGCTGCGCCTGCGCCTGCTGCGCCATGCCGCGCAAGGCAAACTCCTCGAAGACCGGCACGCTGAGCGAGGCGGTTGCATCCACGGTGCCGTGCGAGTGAGCCAGCGTGGTGCCGATGTCGCCGTAGTCGGCGTCGGTCTCGACGGTCGGGAACCGGGCGGCGGTTGCCGCTTTGCGCTGATCGGCAGCGGCGGTGGTTTCCTCGACCAGAGCGGCCAGATCTTTGCGATTGGCCTTGGCCTGCTGGATGAGCTTGTTCGCATCGAGCTGGTCGAAGGGCGCGTAGGGCGCGGCGTCGGTGAGATTGAAGCTCTGCGCGAGGGGCAAGCCGATGGTGCGCGCGAGGGCCAGCTTGTCTTTCTCGAGCGAGTTCTGCGCGGCGATCAATTGCTGCTCCAGAGATTGGTAATCGACGCGGGCCCGCAATTCGTCGAGGAGCGGCGCTGTGCCCGCCTGGTGATTGGCGACGGCCTGATCGAGCGAGACCTTCGCCGTTGCGACCTGGGCTTCGACGCTGCTGACGTTGGTCTGGTCGGCAAGCACGAGCAGATAGGCGTTGCCCACGGTGAGCACGACGAGGTCGCGCGCGTCCTGGGCAGACAACTGCGCGGCGGCAAAGTTGTGACGGGCAGCAAGGTAGTTGCGCATGGAAGCCACGTTCACCAACGACCAGGTGAGCGAGGCGCGGACGTCGGTATAGCCGAACGGCCCGATGATGACGGGAAAGCCAGGAACGCGCAGTCCCTCGGCGGGCAGATCGGTCTGCATGTCTGCTTCCCTGGCGGTGAAGTCGACAGAAGGCAGAAGCGATTGCAACTGGCTGAGGCGCGCGGCGCGGGCCCCGGCGGTCTGCGTGCCGCTGAGAATGATGCCGAGGTTGGCCTGCAAGCCACGCTGGATGGCGTCATCGAGCGAGAGATCGACGGCCTGCGCCGACACCTCGCCTTTGGGCACGCTACCCTGAAAATCGGCTGCCGATGGCGGCGATGGCATGGTGGGGGGTGGGATGACGGACGACTGTGCGGCCACGCCCCGGCCCAAAAGACAGGGCCCCAACACGAGGGCCGCGGCACAAAAACGGATTGGGCTGTGACTGGAATGCTTTGCCAATTTGAACCTTGCACAAGAACGGCGAACGCGGCCGCCAAAAAATGGCCGTACCAGAAATGGATGCGTCGAAAGCGCTGCGCGGTTCTTAAATCTAGTGTATCGAATGCGGGCTTCGCCTGCCTTGATCTCCGGGCAAACCGGGGTTGAGTGATTACCGCGGCCGCAGACGATCTTACGGCGCCTTGGCAAGGATCTTCGGCGTGATGCCACTCGCCATCGAATCCAAGCTTTTGTTCTCCGTTTAACTTCCCAGCGGGGCCGCTTCCTGTATGGATGGCTTCGTGGGGCTGATGAGCTCTTTTGAGGGGCATTGTCCCTGCGGCATTGGGGATCGGGCCCGTTACAGGAATGTTGTAGGTGGTGAGGCCTGGCTGGGATACCGCGGCCAGCCGGAAAGCGGTAGACTGCGAACACAGCGAATTGGACCGGAAAATGGCCAGAAGTACGCGAAAAATCAAGCTCTTCAACGGGCGGGACTACTCATGGATGCAGTTCAATCGGCGTGTCCTCGAGGAGGCCGAAGACCCGGCCAATCCGCTGCTGGAGCGCGTCAAATTCCTGGCCATTACGGGTTCCAACCTGGATGAATATGTCGAGGTCCGGCAGGCCGGACTGATGCAGCGCATTGAAGACGGTTATCGCGAACCCGGTTACGACGGCTTGCGGCCCGACGAGTCGCTTACGGTTCTGACCGCCGAGATTCACAGCTTTGTGGCCGCGCAATACCATTGCTGGAACAAGCAACTGTTGCCGGAGTTGCGCAAGCAGGGGATCCGGCTGCTGGAGTGGGACGAGCTGAGCGAGCACGCCCGTGAGTTTGCCCGCGGCTACTTTCAGCGCGAGGTCGATCCGCTGCTGACGCCCATCTCCATCGACCCTGCGCATCCATTTCCGCGGGTGCTGAACAAGGCCCTCTGCCTGGCGCTGCTGCTGCGCGCCAAGCGGCGCAGCTCGGGGCCGCAGGTGCTGGGGGTGGTGACGGTGCCGCGCGCGCTGCCGCGCTTTGTGCGGCTGCCCGTAGACCATGGCCACTACGACTACCTGCTGCTGCAGGACTTGATCGAGCAGCATCTTGGCGGCATGTACCGCGGGTACGAAGTGCTCGCCTCGGCGTCGTTCCGCGTGACCCGGAACTCCAACCTGTATTTCGAGGAGGAAGAGGCGCGGTCGTTGCTCGAGACCATCCGCGTGGAGCTGCACAACCGGCGCAAGGGCGACGCGGTGCGCCTGGAGATCGAAAGCAACGCTCATCCCGAGATCGTAGAGCGCCTGCGCGTGAACTTCGAGCTGGAAGAGGATCAGGTGTTTCGCTGCGAGGGCCCCGTGAATCTGTCGCGCCTGATGTTCTTTTACAGCGACGTGCAGCGCCCCGACCTGAAGTTCCAGCCATTCACGCCGAAGCCGCTGCTGCTCAGCCGCAAGTCAACCGGGATCTTCGACGAGCTGCGCCATCGCGACATCCTGCTGCACCACCCCTACGATTCCTACGATCCCGTGGTCGACTTCATCCAGCAGGGGGCGCAGGACCCGGCGGTGGTGACGATGAAGCAGACGCTCTATCGCACCAGCCACGACTCGCCGATGTTTCAGGCGCTGACCGAGGCCGGCGCGAGCAAGGAAGCCACGGTGGTTGTAGAGCTGATGGCGCGGTTCGACGAGGCTTCGAACATTCGCTGGGCGCGCAGCATGGAAGACGCGGGCGTGCAGGTGTTTCACGGCGTGGTGGGCCTGAAGACGCACTGCAAGCTGGCCATGCTGGTGCGCCACGATGAGGACGGCGTGACCCGGCGCTACTGCCACCTGGGGACGGGCAACTACAACCCCGACACGTCGCGCTTTTACACCGACCTGAGCCTGCTGACCAGCGACCCGCAGATTGCCGAGCGCGTGCACATGATCTTCAACTACCTGACCGCACACGCGGAGGTGGACGACTACAGCCCGCTGCTGGTGGCGCCGCTGACCATGGCGGAGAGTTTCCTGCGCCTCATCCGCCGCGAGCAGGAGCACGCGCAAGCGGGGAGGCCGGCGCACATCGTGGCCAAGATGAACGCGTTGCTGGAACCGTCGATCATTCAGGCGCTTTATCAGGCCTCGCAAGCGGGCGTGGAGATCGACCTGATCGTTCGCGGACTGTGCATTCTGCGGCCCGGCGTGAAGGGGCTGTCGGAACGGATTCGCGTGCGGTCCATTGTCGGCCGATTCCTGGAGCACTCGCGCATCTACCACTTCGCCAACGGCGGCAACGATGAAATCTATCTCGGCTCGGCCGATTGGATGCCGCGCAATCTGTTCGAGCGCTGCGAGGTCGTGTTTCCCGTCCGCGATCCCGCGGCTCTGGCGCGGATTCACGGCGAAATTCTGCATGCTTACCTGGCCGACACAGTGAAAGCGCGCATCCAGCAGCCCGACGGCAGCTACATCCGCGCCAGCAAGATGATGAAGGATGCACCGCCCTTCTCATCTCAGGAATTCCTCATGCAACTTGCTGAGGGGAAGACGGATTTGGACGCGATTTCCGCGCTCGATGCAAAACGCCAGGTGAAGACCAAGGAGAAGGCAGCGACCGCGGCGGACTGAATGGGACTTCGCCTCCCTTGGTGAAGGCTACGGCGCCGTCTGCTCCGGAACGACGGTGATTCCGGTCCGCTTGAATTGAAAGTTCAGGATCCAACTGCTTGGCGCGGTCGAGCCAGCCGCCGGTGCGGGCTTGAACTTCCAGTGGCGAGCAGCTTCGAGCGCCTTGCCGGCGAAGTACTTGCTCGGCCCTGCCGATTCAAGCGTGGCGCCGGTTACGCTGCCATCCGCAGCGACTGCGAGCCGCACTGAAACTTTGAGGGTTCCAGTAATGGTCTTCAACGCGCTCGGGACGATATCAGGGAGAATTTGGGTCACTATTGCCTGGTTCACCGTTGCGGCAGCGGGCGCGGGAGTCTCAGAAGCTTGAGTCTGAGCCGTGGCTTGAGGCGGCGGAACTGGTGCAGGGACCTGCGCGGGGATTGGGTTCGACGCCGGCGGCGTGACTGAGGTCGATGCCGTGGAAGGCGGCGGAGCAGTGGACGCGGTTTCGTCCGAGGTGGCGGCCGGAGCCGGCGTTGCGACCGGCGGTTGAGCCGGTGCGGGAACCGGTGCACTCTGAACCTCGGGAGCGGCCGGCGGCGGCGACACGCGATGCGACAGAGCATTCCAAATTCCGATCCCCACAAGCACCACAGCCGCGATGGCAAGCAGCACAGCGACGCGACGCCTTGCAGGCGAAGGCTTTGCGGCCTTCTCTTCTGGACGCGATTGGGCCCTGGCAGGCTCGAGGCGGGTCCTGATTGCCTCGATCGTGGCGCGACGCGCGGGATCCGAGCGCAGGCACTTTCGCGCGATGGAGGCGAATGGCTCCGGCATCGACTCGGGCACCGTTGGCTCCGCGGCTTTGGCGCGATTCCAAACCGGCGGATACTTTGTGAGAACCTCGACCAGCGTGGCGCCCAGAGACCAGATATCCGCAGCCGGCCCGATTGACCCGAGTTCGGTTTCCGGCGCGTCATAAACGGTTCGCGTCGAACTGGGCCTAGCGGCCGCGCCGGCGGAAGAGAGGCCATCCGCGGAGAGCTTCAGGCAGTCACCGGCAGCCATGATGTTCGAGGGCCTCAGCCGGCTGTGAACAAGGCCTTTGCCATGCAGATAGGAGAGCGCGTCCAGAGCCGGGCCAAGCAGCTCACGCGTTTCTTGCGTGGTTAGCGGCCGCTCGGAAAGAATCTCGGCGAGAACTTCGTCGGCGAATTCCGTGACAACGTAGAGGCATGCGACACCGTCGATCTCGCAGCGGCCGTGCGAATACACCTGCATCAGGTTGGGGTGGGAGAGCGACGTTGCCGCCTCCCAGGCGGCAATGCGAGCCTCAGAGCCTTCGGCATCCGCAGGGATGAGTTTGATGATGGCCTGCTGCCCCTGCTCACTCAGTTCCGTAAGAAACACACCAGCATCCTGAGAGCCGCCGAGCCATCGAAGGAGGGGAAATCTGCCGCCGGCAAGGCTTCCAACCCACTCGCGGCGGACTGCCGCTGTATTCATGATTTCGATCATACGACCCGACCTCAAGAAACATCTTAGCCCTGAAAGCGAAGATTCGAGCCTGGTTACCCGACACTTTAGTAAGCGTCAGGGACCGAGGGGGCGGGGAGGGTTTTTTGACGTTTCTTTGCCTGAGTTTGGAGGAGCGCGGGCTGCGGGAAAGGCAGATTGAGCAGAAGAAAAGGGCTGAAGGCCACAACGGCTGGAGCGGGTCGGGATCTCAAACGCCAGTCGGCCCGCCAGTTCTCCTACAATCGAGATCGTGGCGATTCCCCTCGTTCAGCCGCCGGTTCAGGACCGCGCTGGTTATCCCAGCGAGTATGCAAGCCGGGTGTTCGACGCACCACGTACCCTTGCTCTGTGGCATCTGGCCAGCCTTGATGCTCCCACAGTCGCCGTCGTCTGGTCGCTGGCTTTCGCATGGCCGGGTCACGTTCATCTTGCAAGGTGGGTCCCGCTGGTTCTGGCACTGACAACCTGGTGCGCCTATGTGAGCGACCGGCTGCTCGATGCGCGCACCGGCCTGCAATCATCGATGCAGCGCGAGTTGCGAGAACGCCACTATTTCCATTGGCGCCATCGCCGGCTGTTTGTGCTTCTGGCCGTGGCTGCCGCGTGCATTGCCGGAGTTGTGGCAATGACATTCCTCCCGTTCTCCATACGCGAGCGGGGCTCCGTTCTTGCTGCGGCGGCTCTGGCCTATTTTTCGGGAATTCACGCGGCGCCCCGACTGCCGCGATGGCCACGCTCGCTTCGAAGGCTGGTCAGCAAGGAGTTCCTGGTCGCATTGTTGTTCACCGCGGGCTGCATTTTGCCTGCGTGGTCCAGGCTTTACGCGACGGGGACGCTGGAGTTTTCCCGCTGGTGGTTCTGGATTCCAGCGGTCTACTTTGCGGCGCTGGCGTGGCTCAACTGCAAGTGCATCGCCAGGTGGGAATCTGACGACGAAGCTCGCAGGGCCGGATTCGACCAGGCTCGGTGGCGGGTTTTCGCGCCGTGCATGGGGCAGTCGACGAATCTGTTCGCCGCTTTCCTGCTCGCATTTGCGGGTCTCCTGCTGGCGTTCGCTGCGGCTGCATCTCACCCACCCTCCGCCGCGCTGCTCGTGGCGGGAGCCGTGAGCGCCCTGCTGCTGGCGCTGCTCGATCACATGCGAACGCGCATGACGCCGCTAGCTCTGCGCGCCGCAGCCGACCTGGTTTTGCTCACACCGATTCTGCTTTTTCTGCGATGAATACAACGGCCAATGCCGAGACGGCAGCATTACCGTCGGAGAGGCAAGTCCCGAACTTCGACCGGCTTGCCAAGCTCTACCGGTGGATGGAACTTTTCACTTTCGGGCCGTACCTTTCGCGTTGCCGCACGGCCTTTCTTCCCGAACTCGCGTCGGCCCACCACGCGCTTGTCCTCGGCGACGGCGATGGGCGGTTTACCGCGGAGTTGCTCCGCGTGAACTCTCACATCCGAATTGACGCTGTGGACGCAAGTCCCGCGATGCTTGACGCTTTGCTGCGACGCGCCGAAGCCGGTGCGGGCCGGGTTTGCACTCACTGCGCCGACGCGCGCGACTGGCGCCCTGTGGACCCGCCGTATGACCTGGTCGTCACGCATTTCTTCCTCGACTGCCTGACGACCGAAGAGTGTCGCGCCCTAGCGGCGAGAGTGCGAGACGCAGTTTCTCCCTCTGCGGTGTGGATCGTTTCGGAGTTTGCGATTCCGGAGGGCTGGTTTGGACGATGCGTTGCGCGGCCACTGGTCCGGCTGCTTTATGGGGCCTTCGGGTTGCTAGCCGGACTTGAAATCCGCAGCCTGCCCGACCATCACGCGGCCTTGCGCGGAGCCGGCTTCACGCTCGCCCAACGCCGTGCGTGGCTGTGCGGACTGCTGGCAAGCGAGATGTGGACCCGCAAGGCGTAGAATTGCGCTGGTTTCAATTTAGAATCTCTCGCCCCTTCAACCATCAGGATTCCACCTATGAAGAAAAGCCAAATCGCAACACTGCTCTGCCTGTTCACGTGCGGGTTCGGCATGGGGCGGGCGCAGCAGGCGCAGTATCCGTTTAACGATCCCTCGCTGCCGATGGAGAAGCGGATCGACAACCTGCTTTCGCTGATGACCATCGACGAGAAGATCAATTGCCTGAGCACGAATACCGGCGTACCGCGGCTGGGCGTGATGAACTACGGCAACTCGGAAGGGATTCACGGAGTGGTGCAGCGCGAGGCCAGGGGCAAGCGCCAGCCGATCACTACGACGCAGTTTCCGCAGCCGCCGGGGATGGGCGCATCGTGGGATCCGGACCTGGTGCGCGAGGCGGCAGGCGTGGAGGGCTACGAGGCACGGTTCATCACGCAGACGGCCAAGTACGACCGCCAGATCCTGATGCTTTGGGGGCCGCAGTCGGACCTGGGGCGCGATCCGCGATGGGGCCGCAGCGAGGAGGTGTACGGCGAGGATCCATTCCTGAATGGGACGATGGCTGTGGCATTCACGAAGGGGCTGCAAGGCGACGATCCAAAATACTGGCAAGCCGCGGCGCTGCTCAAGCATTTTCTTGCGAACGAAAACGAGAACGGCCGGAATCACACATCCTCGAATTTCGACGAGCGGCTGTTCTGGGAGTACTACTCGGTGCCCTTCCGCATGGCCTTTGTGGAGGGCGGCGCGAAAGCGGTGATGGCCTCCTACAACGCGTGGAATGGCACGGCGATGGCGGTCAATCCGATTCTCAGAAGCATCGTCCGCGAACAGTGGGGCGTGGACGTGATTTCGAGCGATGGGGGAGCGGTGAAGCTGCTGGTGGTTCCGCGCCATCTGTTCCCGGACCAGAAGGCGGCTGTCGTCGCTTGCCTGAAGACGGGGCTCAACCAGTTTCTCGACACCTATAAGGACGAGACCAAGGCGGCGCTGAAGGACGGCGAGATTACGGAGGCGGAGATCGACGCGCTACTGCGGCCGAAGTTCCGGATCACGATCCGGCTCGGTCTGCTCGACCCGCCGGAGATGGCGCCGTACTCAAAGATCAAAGACTCGCCAGAGCCGTGGAATACGGACAAGGACCGCGACGTCAGCCGGCGGCTGGCGCTCGAATCCGTGGTGCTGCTGAAAAACGAGAACAACATTCTGCCGCTCGACAAGAGCAAGATTAAATCGATTGCCGTCATCGGCCCACTTGCCGACACGGTGCATTGGGATTGGTATGGAGGCACACCGCCGTATACCGTCACTCCCTTACAGGGGATCAAGGATGAAGTTGGGCCGAACGTCAAAGTCAACTTCGCCCCGTATGACGCGCCGGACGGAGAGGCCGAGGCAATGAAGGCTGCGAGCGAGTCCGACGTGGCAGTGGTGGTCATCGGCAACGATCCCACATGCGGGCCCGACGAAGGACACGAGTGGTATGAAACGCCGACGGAAGGCGGCGGCATTACCCTGCCCTGCACCGTTCCGAGCGACGGCCGCGAAGGCCGCGATCGCGAGAGCATCGATCTGGCTCAGGAGCAGATTGTGAAGCAGGTCTTTATCAAGAATCCACAGACCGTTGTGCTGCTGATCTCCAGTTTTCCCTTCGCCATCAACTGGACAGCGGCTAATGTCCCAGCGATCCTGACCATGGCGCACGCCTCGCAGGATGAAGGAACCGCGCTGGCCAAGGTGCTGTTTGGCGAATACAACCCAGGCGGGCACCTGGTGAGAACCTGGCCGGAGTCGGCAGATCAGCTTCCGCCGAGCATGGACTACAACATCCGCGACGGCTACACGTACATGTATTTCAAAGGCGAGCCACTGTTTCCATTCGGCTACGGCCTGAGCTATACGACATTCAAGTACTCGAATCTGCGCACCAGCTCCCCGCGGCTGGCAAAGGACGGCACGCTCACAGTGAGCGTGGACGTGACCAACACCGGCAGTCGCGCGGGCGACGCAGTGGTTCAGATGTATGTGAAACACCTGAGCTCGAAGGTGGAGCGGCCGCGGGAGGAGCTGGAGGGATTCAAGCGAGTGACCATTCAGCCCAATGAGACGAAGACCGTCGAAATTCCGCTGACGGCATCGACGCTGGCCTGGTGGGATGAGAAGCTGCCGGGGTTCCGCGTGGAAGCGGAGCCGGTGCGCGTGATGGTCGGGAATTCGTCGAGCGACATTCAGGCGAGCACAACAGTCGATGTCGAGTAGGAGCGTGGGGCTAAAACACGATCGATCGGCGCTAAGCGCAGAGGTCAGTGAGCGATCGCGGAGCAGAAGCCTCGGCCTTCAGGCGCGCCGCCGTATGTTACAAATCTGTTAAAATGAGAGTGTAAGGAGTTCGGCAAGGCCTCGAACACCCCCCACCGAACCGATCCCCATGATCCTTTATCTGATGCGCCATGCGAATGCCGGCACGATTCGCGAGAACCCCGTTCTCGACGCCAAGCGGGGTCTCGTGAAGGAAGGCAAGGAGCAGTGCATGCTGATGGCGCGGGTGCTGGGGGCCCTCAAAGCGCCCATCGACACTATCGTTTCCAGTTCTCTGAAGCGGGCCAGGCAGACGGCCCAACTGGTGGGAACTGAACTGGGATATGACTCACAGGTGGAGGTAAGCGCGGCTCTGGGAGCGGACGGGACTTTCGCGGAGTTCCAGGCGATGCTGGCGAAGTATGCCGACCGCGAGGGGGTTCTGGCCGTCGGGCACAACCCCAACATGTTCCAGTTCCTTGGCCGGCTGATTACCGGCAACGGAGGCGCCGCCATCCGCATGCGCAAGGGCTCCATTGCGCGGGTGGACATGGAGCGGCATCCGCCGCGGCTGCAGTGGCTCTTGGATCCGCGAACGGCGCGGGCGATCTATGCCAGCGTGACGAAGAGCTCGCGCCCGAAGACCTCGCGGAAGTAAGCGGCTTCCTTGCGCAGCGACCACAACTCCAGCTCCGCGCCGGTGCGGCCCGGGCGCAACTCGAGGTAAACCCTCTTGGGGTAAATCCGCGTGCCCACGCGCAGCACGTCAGAGGCGCGGTCCTGATTCAATGCCACGGCAAGACGCAACAAGACCACCGCGCGGTGCACGTTCTTGTGCTCGTCGGCGGGAATGTTGCGCAGAGCACGATCACCCGGCTGGGGACGGCTCTTGCCCTGGTAGCGGGCGATGGCCGAAACGAGCGTGCGCTGCAGTTGGGTGTAGCCGTAAATCTCGGAGCTGGAGATGATGTACTGCGCGTGCCGGTGATGGCCCTGGTGGTTGATGAACTTGCCGGTGTCGCGAAGCATGGCGGCGGCGGCCAGCCAGCTCTCGTACTCGGGCCCAAGCTCGTGCATGGACTTGAGCTCGCGAAAGAGCTGCACGGTGTGGGCGCGCACCGGCTCGGCTTGACGAAGATCGACGCCGTAGCGGCGAGCCGTGGCCAACACGCTCTCCCAGCGCTCGTGCTCGAATTCGCGATGGGCTTTGGCGCGGGCATCCTGCTCAGCCAGCATCTGCGCCAGAATGCCGTCACGCAGGCCAAGAGGCGAGTAACGAAAGCCCTTCAGCCCAAAACTCTCGAGGATTTCGGCGTAGACCTCGGCGCCGGCGACGATAATCTCTGCGCGGCGCGGGCCGATGCCGGGCACGGCTTCGCGCTCGGGGAGCGACATTTTGGCCAGCTTGCCGGCCAGCTTGCGCACGGTGCGCGCCGGCACCATCCCGGCCAGAAGCGCAGCACGATCCTCGCCGCGGTCAGAACCGGATTTGGCGCCGGATTTGGCGCCGAGCTTGCCCGCCTTTTTGGCGCCGGGTTTGCCGTTTTTTGCTCCTAAGGTGCAGGCCGCGGAGAGCGCGGCAGCCGTGCCGGAGGTGGCGATGACGAGCGGCGAGCGGCCGGGCTGAATTCTGCGATGAGCGCGGCGCAACTCGCGCGCAATCAACTGCTTCATGCGCGCGAGGCCGTCGCGCGGAGCTGGATCGTCCGAGAGGAACTGCTCGGTCAGGCGCACAGCGCCCAGCGGAAGACTCACCGTTTCCCGGATTCGCTTGTGCTCGGAGAGCGTGATCTCGCAGCTTCCGCCGCCGAGGTCGAGTAACAGCACACGGCCGCCGGCTCCCGGCTCGGCGCCGGTGACGCCGAGATGAATCAGGCGGCCTTCTTCGAGGCCGGAAATGATCTCCATGTTCCAGCCGGTCTCGGCCTTGACCCAGGCCTGAAAGGCGGCGGAGTTGCGCGCGTCGCGCATGGCCGCGGTGGCCACCACGCGAATGCGGTCCACGCCGCGCGCCTGCACCGCGCGCTGAAAGCGCTTGAGCGCTCGCAGCGTGGCCGCCATGGCCTCGGGAGAGATAAGTCCGGTGTCGAAGACGCTGCCGCCGAGGCGGGTGACTTCGCGGTCTTCGGCGAGCGTCTTGAGCCGGTGCGCCTGCACCCTGGCGATCTTCAATCTGCAGGAGTTGGAACCGATGTCGATGGCGGCGAAGGTGGGCATGTCTTTTGCAGCGCGCTCCCAAGAAAAGAATCGACCCATCGCCAAGATACACGAAGGCGACGCACGGCGAGTGCCGCGAGTTCCACAGGGTGCAAAACCGACGGCCTGCAGGTGGAGGGTTTTGACTTCTGTGGCGCCGCGAAAAATCGTCGCATTGCGCGCTCGCGGAAACGACGACCTGCAGGTGGATGAATGGGCGGAGAATTATGACCTACAGGTGGATGGAATTGGTGGAAATCGCCGGATTTGGTGTTGCGGGACGAGATTGTTCAGGTTGTAGGTGGAGTTTGAAGGAGGTTGCGCGGGGAGGGTCAGGGTACAGATAGAGTTTTTTCGGTGGGAGTGGCAGACGGGTGGATCCCGCCTGAGCGGAGCCAGGACGAGGCACGCGAGCCGGGCGATACGATGCGCGCTGGGCTAGCAGCAGGGCGAATGTGACAAAAGTACCATGTGTCCCACCTAATGGTGGCACTTAGTAAGTCGATTTAGGGATTGAGGGCGGACGCGATCCGGGAATAGTTTAGCCCTAGAACTAAAACTGTGAGGAGACGGGCCACGATGAAGTATGGCAGGCGATTTCCTGCGATTCCGGGCTTGGTGATTGCCCTTGCGGCCGCGCTGCTGGGGTGCGCGATCACCGGATTGCTGATCGCCCGGACGCCAGCACACGCGGCGGCGCAACGCTTGCCCGGCTTCGCCCTTTCGGGAACCGCAGGAATTTGGATCACCCTGCTCTTGCTGGCCATCGTGGCCGGGCTGGTGATTGTGCGGGCGCTGGCGGATCGGGAATTCAAGACGGACCGGGAATTTCTGAACGCATTCCTCGAATACATCCCGGATCACGTGTATTTCAAGGACCGCAACAGCTCGTTCCTGCGCATCAACCGGGCGCTCGCCAACTACTTTGGACTGGGCGATCCAGCACAAGCCCTGAAGAAGACCGATTCCGACATGTTCACGCCAGAACACGCCGGGCGGGCCCGAGAAGACGAGCAGAGGATCATCCAGACGGGCCAGGCGATCACCGGCATGGAAGAGAAAGAGACCTGGCCCGACGGCCATGAAACGTGGGTGCTGACCACGAAGGTGCCGCTGAAGGACCGGCGCGGCAGGATCATGGGCACGATGGGGATTTCGCGCGACATTACCGACCGGAAACATGCGGAGCTGCGCATCCATTACATGGCGCTTCACGATGCGCTGACGGGACTCCCCGAATCGGGCGCTGCTGGAAGATCAGTTAGGACAGGCGATTGCTCTGGCTTCCCGCAACAGCAAGCGGGTCGCCGTTTTCATGCTGGATCTGGACCGATTCAAGAGCGTCAATGATTCCTTCGGGCACCAGGTGGGCGACCGCCTGCTTGAGGCGGTGTCGGAGCGATTGAGAGGCAGCTTGCGCGAGAGCGACATTGTGGCGCGCCTGGGCGGAGATGAGTTTGTGATCGGCTTGCCGATGGTGGAGCAACACCTGGATATCGAGCGGGTGGCACGGAAGGTGCTGAACACCCTGACCGTTCCATTTGAGATTGAAGGACACGACCTGCAAATCGGAGCCAGCATCGGCATTTGCGAATACCCCGGCGACGGCGAGAATCCGAAGGACCTGCTGCAGGCCGCAGATACCGCGATGTACGAGGCGAAGAAGAGAGGGCGCGGGGATTATTGCTTCTTTACGCCCGAGCTTACCGATGCGACGCGGCGCCGGCAGAAGCTGGAGTTCGACCTGCAGAATGCCCTGGCGCGAAACGAGTTTGTGCTGTATTACCAACCGCTGGTGTCAACGGAATCGGGCGGCATCACAGGCGTGGAAGCATTGTTGCGCTGGCGCCACCCGGAGCAAGGGATCGTCTACCCCAACCAATTCGTTCCGCAACTGGAGGAACTGGGGCTGATGGTCGAGGTTGGGAACTGGGTGCTGAGAACCGCTTGCATGCACAACGCCGCATGGCAGAAGGACGGACTCCCGCCGGTACGCGTGATGGTGAATCTGTCGTCGACGCAATTCTACCGGGGCAATATCGTCAGCAACGTGAGAAGGGCGTTATCCGAATCCGGCCTTGATGCCAAATGGCTGGAACTGGAGTTGACGGAATTGCTGATGCTGGACGACTCAGAGACGACGGTCAAGGTGATGCGGGCGCTGAAGAAGATTGGAGTGAGCCTGTCGCTGGACGATTTCGGCACCGGCTGGTCGTCATTGTCCTATCTGAGAAGGTTCCCGATTGACCGCATCAAGATCGATCGCTCGTTCCTGCGCGACATCGCGTCGGAGCCGACAGCGGAGGCGGTGGTTCGAAGCATCATCAACTTGGGGCGCGACCTTGGCCTTGCCTGTGTGGCCGAAGGCGTGGAAACGTCGGAGCAGCTCAACTACTTCCGGCGCCAGAACTGCGAAGAGGTGCAGGGATTCCTGTATAGCCCCGCGGTGCCCGAAGCCGATTGCCGCTTGCTGCTCCGCGCGGGGAAGTTGGGATTCGCGGAGACCAACACGATTCCATTTGTCAGAATAAGAAAGTCTTCCCGTTACGCGACCCCAGCGGCGTGAGGCGGCGGTGCCTTTCAGGCGTTCGCTACTCAGTAAGAAAACTAATCTGACAGGTCGGTTGGCCGTGGGCCGAGGCGCCTAGGACACGGTGACCACGACCGTGGTGCTGACGGCCTAGCCCGGGGGCGCGGCTCCGCTGGCGTTATCCGCGGCGGTGACGGGCCCGGAGAAGATCTTCCCGCAAGTTTCCAGTAGTGGCGCGTTTCCCGGCAGAGGCGGGACTCGATCAAGCATCCGGCGAAGAATGCCCGAGAGCGGCTCCACAATTCACGTGCCCTTTCCGGCGTCTTGCAGGGTGGCTTTTTCTTGATGAAAAAGCCACCTGGCGGTTGCGGGCCTGGGTATAGCAATTGTGGAACCGCTGTAGCCTGTTGAAGAAGGCGGACAGAATTGCGGTGCGGCCACGCGGTTTGTTCTATGAAACGCGGCTGGTATTCTGGTTCGGATAGCCGAATTCAGGATGAACGCAGAAACGAACATGGCTCCGAACACAAGCATCGCCCTCGAACGGCCGCGGCAGGCGCCCTCGACGCGCGCGGTGTGGCTTGTTTTCGCGATTATCTGGGTCACGATTTACTTTGCGTCGCTGTTTTCTCCTCCGCTGATGGACGACGTGGACGCGGCGCATGCGCAGGCAGCGCAGCACATGGCCGAGACCGGCGACCTGATCACTGCCAAGACCAACGGCATTCGCTACATTGAAAAGCCGCCGCTGCCCTACTGGGTGGTGGCCGGGATGTACAAGATTTTTGGCCAGAACACCTTTGCCACACACCTGCCGAATGCGCTGGCGATGCTGGGGCTGGCGTGGCTGGCGTGGTTGTGGGCGCGGAGGGCGTGGGGCGAACGCGCGGGCTTTTACGCGGGGCTGGGCGTGTTGACGTCGGTGGGGTGTTTTCTTTTTACGCGGTTCATCATTCCCGAGGCAATCCTGGCTCTGTTCTTGCTGATCGCCCTGTACGCGCTGATCGTGAGCCTCGAAGACAACCGGCCGGCGATGATCTATTGGGCGTGGGCGGGCGTGGCGCTGGCGCTGATGACGAAGGGCTTGATCGCGCCGGTGTTTTTCGCCGGGGCCGCGATTCCGTATCTGCTCCTGACCGGGCAGTGGCGGCGATGGAAGGCGCTGAAGCCAGTGTCAGGGATGCTGGTGTTTCTGGCCATCGCGGCGCCGTGGCACATTCTTTGCGGGATCATCAATCACGACCAGGGGAACGCGGTGGGGAATCATCCGACCGTGGGCAACGTACACGGGTTCTTCTACTTCTACTTCATCAACGAGCACGTGCTGCGGTTTTTCAACCTGCGCTATCCGCACGACTACAACAAAATGCCGACGTTGTGGTACTGGTTGGGCGAGCTGATCTGGATTTTTCCCTGGAGCCTGTTCCTGGGCGCGGTGGGGGCCCTGGCGTGGAAGACGCGGCGCAGTTGGCTCAAACACCTGCGGCACGATGCGGGCGACACGGTGGATTTTTATCTCGACCATGCCATGCGCGAAGACGTGGCCAGCTATGTGCGGCGGATAAAGTTCCGCACCAGGACCATCTGGCTGCTGAGCCTGTTCTCGGCGTGGGTGCTGCTGTTCTTTTCGATTTCGACGAACCAGGAGTACTACACGTTCATGGTGTGGCCGCCGCTGGTGATGCTGATTGCGGGCGTGATGGCGGAGGTGGAAGAGAACACCGGCGTGGAAGGCGGCAAGCCGACGCTTTCGAGGGCGTGGCTGACGGGAGCGCAGGCGGTATTTACGGCGATTGGCGTGGCGGGGGCGGCGGCGCTGGCGTGGGGATTGTGGACGTCGCGCAGTTTGCCCTATGTGGCCGACATCGGCACGGTGCTGGCGCATCGCGGCGTGGGCGACTACACGCTGTCGATGTCGCACCTGTTCGATTTGACGGGCGAATCGTTTGCCGCGCTGCGGCTGCCGGCGGCAATGGCGGCGATTACGCTGCTCATCGGGCCGATGGCGGGGTGGCTGCTGCGGCTGAAGAAGAAGCACATGGCGGCGACGGTGAGCGTGGCGCTGACGATGACGGTGTTCTTTGTGGCCGCGCACATCGCTTTTGCGCGGTTCGAGCCGATGCTGAGCTCGAAGCCGATGGCCGACACGATCATGCGAGAAGGCGCACCAAGCGATGTTTTGATCGTCTACGGGGAGCAGTCATCGGGGTCATCGCTGATCTATTACACGAACGACTTCTTCGGAGGAAGGCCGGCAATGCTGGTGCTGCCACGATGCGGGCAGCACAACGAGGGGACCACGCTGCTGTGGGGATCGTGCTATCCCGATGCGCCGGACATTTACCTGAGCCCCGCGAAGCTGGCGGCGATTTGGGGAACCGGCGAACGCAAGTGGATCTTTGCCGAGGATCCGGATCGGGACAATGTGGAGAAGGTGCTGGCCGGACGGCTCTATCCCGTGCAGACGCTCGCCGACAAGACGCTGTGGACGGACCGGCCGGTGCAGTAAGGATCTTTCGACCATGAACTTCAGCCACATTGCTCTTGCCGGCCTCAATGTGCTCGCCGTCTTCGGCGTCGTTACCTCGACAATTTATAGCCTGATGGCGGTTGCGGGAGCAGTGCGCTTCCGGCGCGGCGCGGGCGATGCGGACGAAGCGGAATTTTTGCCGCCGGTGAGCGTGCTGAAGGCCGTGCACGGCGATGAACCGGACCTGGAACTGAACCTGGCAAGCTTTTTCGAGCAGGACTATCCGGAGTACGAAATTCTGTTCTGCGCACGGCACGAGAACGACCTGGGCCTGGCAGCGGCGCGGCGGGTGATGGCGCGGTATCCGCAGGTGAAGGCGCGCATTCTGACCTGCGGCGAACCGCCGTGGCCGAACGCCCGGACCTTCTCGCTGGAGGTGATGCGCCGCGAAGCGCAGTATCCGATCCTGGTGGCGGCGGACAGCGATGTGCGCGTGACGCCGGATTACCTGCGCTCGGTGGTGCAGCCGATGCGCGATCCGCGGGTAGGCATGGTTACCTGCCTCTACCGCGGCTGCACCCGGCACGGGCTGTGGGCCCGGCTGGAGGCAATGGGCATGAGCGTGGAAATGTCCTCGGGCGTGCTGGTGGCCAACATGCTGGAGGGGATGAAGTTTGCGCTGGGTCCTTCGATGGTAATGCGCCAAAGCACGGTGGAGAAGATCGGCGGCTACGAGAAGGTGGCCCAATATTACGCCGACGACTTCGTGCTGGGCAATTGGACGGCGGCGGCAGGCGAGACGGTGGTGCTGTCACAGCATGTCGTCGAACACCATGTGCTGAACGCCGCCTTCAAGAGCAGCATCGCGCATCAGCAGGGGTGGGCAACGAGCACGCGCTTTTCGCGGCCGATGGGGCACCTGGGCGAGGTGCTGACTTATGCAGTGCCCTTTGGTTTGCTTGCCTGCATTGCGCTGACGCTGAGCGGGCACTGGGCATGGGGAGCGGGGCTGCTGGCGTTTACGATCCTGGACCGGGTGTTCTTGTGCCTCATGGTGAGCAGCTTAGTGGTGCGCGACCGCGTAGCTGCGCGCAAGGCGTGGCTCTATCCGCTGCGCGACCTGATGGGATTCATCTTCTGGGTGAGGAGCTACTTAACCGGCAGACGGCTGCGCTATCGTGGCGATCCGTACGAGTTACTGCCCGAGGGGCGGCTGCGCAAACTAGCGGAATAGAATGCAGCCCGCTAGGGCTTGCGCGTTGCGGTGCGCGCGGTGGACGCCGTAACCGGCTTGCGGACCGGGACGATGGCCGCGGATGAGCCCGATGCGGCCTGCTGGAAGCGCGAAAGCATCTCCGAGCGGACGTACTCGACGAAGCTCTGCATCTGGCGATTCATCTCTTCCATGCGCTCGCGCATCTGCAGGATGATGGCGATGCCGGCGATGTTGACGCCGAGGTCGCGGGCAAGGTTGAGGATGAATTCGAGACGCTCCAGATCCTCATCGGTGTAAAGGCGTGTGTTGCCCTCGGTGCGCGAGGGCTTGAGCAGGCCTTCGCGCTCGTAGAGGCGCAGGGTCTGGGGATGGATCTCGTACATCTCGGCCACTGCCGAGATCATGTAGGCGCCTTTGGATTTGCGTTTTGTGGCCATCGTGCTTTCTCCAATCAGCCTAGCCAATCCATCTATGGGCCATGATTGCGTCCGCGTGAATCCTACAACTTGTCGAACAGCGCCTTGCGCGGATCGCTAGGGTTGAGGCGGGCGAGCTCGCGCATGATCTCGCGGCTGCGCTCGTCGTTCAGGTGCGGCACGGCGACCTCGACGGTAACGATCTGGTCGCCGCGCTGGCCGGGATGCGATGCGCTTTCGACGCCGCGCTCCCTCATGCGCAGCTTTTGCCCGCTCTGCGTGCCGGGCGGAATCTTCATATGGGCGCGGCCGTCGATGGTGGGCACCTCGACCTTGGCTCCGAGCGCGGCTTCGGCCGCGGTGATGGGGACGGTGAGCTGAATGTCATCGCCCACTCGCGTGAAGACCGGATGCGCGCCGGTACGCACGATGAGGAAGAGGTCGCCGGCGGGACCGCCGTTGATGCCGGCGTTGCCCTTGCCCTGCAGGCGGATGCGCTGGCCGTCGCGCGTGCCGACCTTGATGCGGAAATCGACGGTCTCAGACCGGGCGACGGTCCCCTCGCCGTGGCAGGTGGGGCAGTCATGGGAGATGCGACCGGCGCCGTTGCAGCGCGGGCAGGTGATGTTGAACTTCATGCGGCCGCCCATCTGCGTGACCTGGCCGGAGCCGTGGCACTCGGGACACTGCGAGCCGCCGCCGGAGTGCGCCTGGCCGTGGCAGGCGGGGCAGGTTTCCTGTCGGTTGATCTGGATGCGGGCCTGGCCGCCGCGGATGGCGGTCCAGAAATCGACTGTGGCCTGGTATTCGAGATCGGTGCCGGGCTGCGGGCCGCGCGGCTGAGGGTGCTGCTGCGCGCCACTGAAGATGCCGGAAAAGATGTCTTTGAAGCTGCCCCAACCTCCCGCCCCGGACCCCTGCGGCGCATGGTGCCCCATCCCGCCTTCGAAGCCTGAAAAGTCGAAGCCGCCGAAGTCGATGGGAGGCTGGCCGCCGGAGCGCTGCTGGCGCGCGTAAGCTTCGGCCTGCGCGGGATCGATCTGATCGGAGTAGAAGCCAACCTGGTCGTAGATTTTGCGCTTCTTCTCGTCACTCAGGACATCGTTGGCCTCGGAGATCTCCTTGAACTTTTCTTCGGCGCGCTTGTCGCCGGGATTGACGTCGGGGTGGTACTTGCGCGCGGCTTTGCGGAAGGCCTTGCGAATCTCTTCCGGCGTGGCCGTCTTCTTGACGCCGAGCGTTGCGTAATAGTCTTTGTTGGCGGTGGTTGCCATGGGTACTTTCTTATCTCAGATCAACATCAAGCGCGCGTTGTGCATAACTCTGCATGCGTTTTGCCAGCGGCCCCAGACATTCATCGGTGAAGTCTCATTCGCTTCGTCCACATGAACTGCTTTCATCTTCCATCATAAGAAACCGGGGTGAACGGCATTGTCTCCGCTCACCCCGTTGATCTCTGTCCTCCTCGAATGCCGCATTACTTCTTGTCGTCGACGTCGACGTACTCGGCGTCGATGACTTCGCCTTCCTTCTTGGCTTCGCCGGCGGGAGGTGCTCCCGCAGCGCCGGCGTCCGTGGGCCCCGATTGCGCCTGCGCGGAGGTGGCTTTGTAGAGCGCCTCGGCCAGCTTATGGCTGGCCTGGGTGAGCTTGTCGTGCGCGGAACGCATCTCGACGGTCGAAGGCGAGCCTTCGAGCGTTTTCTTGGCGTCGGCAAGCGCCGCTTCAACCTCGGTCTTGTCGGCCGCAGCCACCTTTTCGCCCGAGTCCTTGAGCATCTTCTCGATGTTGTACACGAGGGAGTCGAGCGCGTTGCGGGCCTCGATCTGGTCGCGCTGCTCCTTGTCCTCGGCGGCGTGGGATTCCGCTTCCCTGGCCATCTTCTCGACTTCCTCTTTGGAAAGGCCGGAGCTCGAGGTGATGGTGATGCGCGTGTCCTTGCCGGTGGCGTTGTCCTTGGCGGTGACGTTGAGGATGCCGTTGGCGTCGATGTCGAAGGTGACCTCGATTTGCGGAATGCCGCGCGGCGCGGGCATGATGCCGCCCAGCTTGAACTTGCCCAGGGTGCGGTTCTGCCCCGCCATGGGCCGCTCACCCTGCAGGACGTGCACCTCGACCTCGGTCTGGTTATCGGCCGCCGTGGAGAAGGTCTCGGTCTTCTTGGTCGGGATGGTAGTGTTGCGCGGGATCATCGGCGTGGCCACGCCGCCCAGCGTCTCGATGGAGAGGGTGAGCGGAGTGACGTCGAGGAGCAGAAGATCCTTGACGTCGCCGGTCAGCACGCCCGCCTGCACGGCTGCGCCCACGGCAACCACTTCATCGGGATTGACGCCCCGGTGCGGCTCCTTGCCGAAGAGCTTCTTGACCAGCTCCTGAATGCGCGGCATGCGCGTCTGGCCGCCGACGAGAACGACTTCGTTGATCTGGCTGATGGTGATGCCGGCATCGGACAAGGCCTTCTTGCAGGGCTCGACGGAGCGCTCGACGAGGTCTTCGACCAACTGCTCGAGCTTGGCGCGCGTGAGCTTGCGGACAAGGTGCTTGGGGCCGGAGGCGTCGGCGGTGATGAAGGGCAGATTGATCTCGGTTTCGACGGTGGTGGAGAGCTCGATCTTGGCCTTCTCCGCGGCGTCCTTCAGGCGCTGCAGGGCCATCTCGTTGCCCTTCGAGGTCAGGTCGAGCCCGTGTTCCTGCTTGAACTCGGCAGTGAGCCAGTCGACGATGCGCTGGTCGAGGTTGTCGCCGCCCAAGTGAGTATCGCCATTGGTGGACTTGACCTCAATCACGCCCTCGCCGACTTCGAGGATGGAGATGTCGAAGGTGCCACCGCCGAAGTCGTAGACGGCGATGGTTTCGTCTTTCTTTTTGTCGAGGCCATAGGCCAGCGCGGCCGCCGTGGGCTCGTTGACGATGCGCTTGACGTCGAGGCCGGCGATCTTGCCGGCATCCTTGGTGGCTTGGCGCTGGGCGTCGTTGAAATAGGCCGGGACGGTGATGACGGCCTCAGTGACCGTTTCGCCGAGGTAGGCTTCGGCCGACTTCTTAAGCTTTTGCAGGATCATGGCGGAGATTTCGGGCGGGGTGTACTCCTTGCCCTGGGCGATGACGCCCACGTGGTCGCCTTGCTGGACGACCTTGAAGGGCACCATCTTCATCTCGTCGGTCACCTCGTTGTAGCGGCGGCCCATGAAACGCTTGATAGAGAAGATGGTGTTCTCAGGGTTGGTAATGGCCTGACGCTTGGCCACCTGGCCGACCAGACGCTCGCCGCTCTTGGTGAAGGCGACGATGGAGGGAGTGGTGCGCGCACCCTCTTCATTCGCAATGACTTTTGGCTCGCCGCCCTCCATGACGGCAACGCACGAATTGGTGGTGCCGAGGTCGATACCGATCATCTTAGACATGTTTTTCCTACCTTTGGACGAAATCCAGCACTGCCAGAGTGCCAGATTGAGTGAGATATTGTCAACTAATATGATGTTATTTCCGTCATTCGGATGCAAATTTCGGGCGGGGGTGGAACGGGGAATTTCGGGGGTTGGAGGCCGACGGCGGGCAGGGGCAAGTGCGGACTTGGAAACGCGCACGACAGCCAGTCTACCACCCCAGCAAGCCCAAAGCGGGCTTGCTGGGGACCCGGTCTGGAAACCGGCGGCACGGGAAGCTGGCGCTACAGTCTGACGGCAGCCAGGGCGGCGGCGAGGACCTCTTCCGGCTCGGGGCGGACGCGAAAGTCGGCGTAGGCCTGGGCGTAGAGGACGCGGCGGTCGCGGGCGAGGACGTAGGTGGCGGGCAGGATGAGTCGCCAGGTTTCGTCGCCGTTGATAAAGGGAATGTTGACGAGGATGGAGCGGTAGTAGTCGCGATGGTATTGGGGGATGGTGTAGGCGAGGCCAAACTGCTCGGCCAGGGCGCAGCCGGGGTCGGTGAGGACGGGAAAGGGGAGCAAGTGCTGGCCAGCCATGAAGTCGCTCTGGCGGGAGGTTTGCGGGCTGATGGCGGCGAGGAGCGCGCCGGCCTCGCGGAGGCGGGGGTAGAGATCGCGCCAGGCCTCGAGCTCGGTGACGCAGTAGGCGCACCAGCGGCCACGGAAGAAGTTGAGGACGAGGGGACCGAGGGCGAGCAGGTCGGCTGAGCGGACGGGGCGGCCAGTAGCGTCGGGGAGGGTGAATTCGGGGGCGATGGCGCCGACGGGGAGGATTTTCTCTTCGATGCCGGAGGCGAAGAGGTCTGCGACGGCTTGCTCGCTGATAGCCATGCGCTCGGGCTGAACGAGGTTGCGCGTGTTGGCGGTGATCTCGTCGAGCTGGTCCTGGAGGGCGGTCATGGCCATGTTCACATGAACTTTCTTTTCTTGAATGCTCTCACGTCCTCAGCCGTGAGAGCGAACCATTCGCCGCCTTGTTTGTTGACGCCGTTCACGCGCTTAGCCGAGAACCTGCCGTGCCAATACTTCTCGATTCCCTCTGGGTCATCCGTGGAAATCAGATGAATGAGTTCCGCGCCTCGCGCAGACTGATTCGCAATTTCCGCTGCTCGCCTGTATGGCGCTCTCGTGCAGCCTATTTTATAAGCCTCTTGAGCGCGAATGGCGTATACGTAGCCCTGCTCATTCGCCAAGGTTGATGACTGTTTCTCGGTCTTGGTCCTTGGTTCCGGAATCTTGTACGGAGTCGAACGTAATATTGAGGCCACATCTGCGTATAGCTCGCTAGTTCCGCAAAACTTAGCCAAAGCCTCGACCAATTCTCCGCGATTCCAGCGTCTTCCAATCACTCTGTTGTTGGGAAAATCGGGATTTTTGCTTCGCTCCAATTGCATCTCTGGAGTTGTCGGAAATTTGCCCAATTTTCGCGTGAGTTCGATGACGCTCTTGAATACTTTCTCGTCGTCAAATTTCTCGTTGAAGCTGAGAGGCTCAAAGCCGGCCTCGGCCACTGCGTCGCCCCAACTTTTCCAATACCTGCCGAGCCAGTCATGCTCCTTGATTCCGGTCTTTGCGAAAAAGCGGGCCCTGCCGAGAGGTTTTCCATTAATTGCAGTACGTCGAATCTCGTCGAGGATATGTTGTTTGTCCATTTATGCGAGCTTATTCTACCGCCCGAACCGCTGCTTTGCTCCCATGCCGCTCAGGCCGCCGCGCATCATGCTCTTGGCGAGGCCGCCGCGGCCTACCTGCTTGAACATCTTGGCCATTTGGGCGTACTGGCGGAGGAGCTGGTTGACCTCCTGCACGCTGGTGCCGGAGCCGGCGGCGATGCGCTTGCGGCGCGTGCCGGAGATGATTTCGTGGTTGCGGCGCTCGCGGGGCGTCATGGAGTTGATGATGGCTTCGAGGCGAACGAATTGCTTTTCGTCGACCTGGCCGGCGGCCTGCTGCATCCCGGCGAAGGGGCCGACCGAGGGCAGCATCTTCAAAATCGATTCCATGGAGCCGAGCTTCTTGATCTGGCGCAACTGGTCGCGGAAGTCTTCAAGCGAGAAGCCGTCGCCGAGGAGGGCTTTCTTGGCCAGCTCCTCGGACTTCTTGCGGTCGAGGGTGGATTCGGCTTTCTCGATGAGCGAGAGCATGTCGCCCATGCCGAGGATGCGGCCGACGATGCGATCGGGATGGAAAGGCTCGAAGGCGTCGGGTTTTTCGCCCACGCCGATGAACTTGATGGGCTGGCCGGTGACGTGACGGATGGAGAGCGCCGCGCCGCCGCGGGCGTCGCCGTCCATTTTGGTGAGGACCACGCCGGTGAGCGAAAGGCGGGAGTGAAAATCCTGCGCGGAATTGACGGCGTCCTGGCCGGTCATGGCGTCGGCGACGAAGAGAATCTCCTGCGGGCTGAGGAGCTTTTTGAGTTGCTCCATCTCGGCCATCAGTTGTTCGTCGACGTGGAGGCGGCCGGCGGTGTCGACGATGAGCGTGTCGCAGCCCATGATGACGGCCTCGCGGCGGGCTTCTTTTGCCAGGCGCTCGACAAGAGCGGAGCCGGCGGGCTCGCCCTTCTGGTCGCCTTCGTAGAGGCGGGTTTCGACCTGTTTGGCCACAACCTTGAGTTGCTCGCGCGCGGCGGGGCGGTAGACGTCGACCGAAACCAGCATGGGACGGTGACCGCCCTTTTTGAGCCAGACCGCCAGCTTGCCGGAGGTTGTCGTTTTGCCGGAGCCCTGCAGGCCCGCCATGAGAATGACGGTGGGCGGCTTTGAGGCGAAGTTGAAGCGGGCGGTGTCTTTGCCCAGGAGAGCCACGAGTTCGTCGCGGACGATTTTGACCACCTGCTCGGAGGGGGAGAGCGCGGTGAGAACTTCGGTGCCGACGGCTTTCTCGCGGATGTGCTCGATGAGGCCGGTGACAACCTTGAGGTTGACGTCGGCTTCGAGCAGGGCGACGCGAATTTCGCGCAGGGCCTCGGCGATGTTCTCTTCAGTAAGCGTGCCCTGGCCGCGAAGGTTCTTAAACACGCGCTGCAATTTGTCGGTAAGGTTCTCGAACATGGGTCAGATTCAAGTTTACCGGAAGCCCTGCGTGCGGCAGCCTTTTGGACGAGTGTTTCGGACGGGTCACCGCCCGAGGCAAGCGATGATCGGGCCCCAGTATGAGAGGTCTGGTTTGTAGAAGGGCTCATTGTGGCCGATGCCATGAACGAGGAGCAACTCAGCGTTTCCACCACACGAGGAGACGATGTCGCGAGCCATTTCGACAGGGAAGAGGCCGTCTGCTGTTGAATGGACGACGAGCACAGGCAGCTTGCAGCTGGGCAAGGATGCTGCAGCATCCCAGATGGGTGGGACAAGCGAGGAAAGAAATGCGGGCACGCCGACAGCGCGAGCGGCCGCGCGGAACGATGAGAAGCCCGCACAGAGGACCAGTCGGTCGGCTTCAACTCGATCGACGATTGCGGGGACGACGCCGGCCCCGAGCGAGAATCCGAGGAGCGTGACGGGGCCGGACGGCGCCAAACGTTTTAGAAGCTGGAAGGCGGAGATTCCGTCCTGCTCGCATTGGGTCCAGCTAGGGCATCCGGTGCTGCGGCCGTAACCGGAGTAATCGAAGACGAGAGACGAGATTCCGGCATCTGCGAAGAAGCGCTGGATGGGAAACCACTGCTTCGCGACTTCGCCAATTCCGTGACAGATGAGCACGGATGCTCGCGCGGGTTGTGCGACTGGTTCGACGAACACTGCATCGAGTACGCTGTTTCCGCTCGGGATTGTCTGGCGCGATGCAAGTAGATTTGGCGCTTCCAGCGGCCGGGGTGGGGTTTTGCGAAAGAGCCGGTCATAGACCCAAATGATGCGACTGGCGCATTGCAACGTAAACGTGAAGGCCGGCCGGTGAGACCACATCGCGAGATGGCTCCTGAAAGATTATCTGCGCGCATTGCCAGAGTACGCGATTCGCAGCGCTAATCGGTCGGCGCAATGAGGTATTGCTCGAGTTTGCCGCCGGGGTAGGTGTAGGTGGTGAGCTCGAGTGTGCGGCCGGGATAGACGATGTCGAAGGCACGGAAGGTCATGCCGCCGCGGAGTTCTTCGTGGGCCTGGCGGAGGCTGAGCGGCTCGCCGAGTGGGGCGAGGCTGGATTGGAAGTCGGCGATCGCCTGCGAAGTGAAGTAGTCATTGAGATTTGGCGCGAGGAGCGAGCGGTCGATGCGGCCCTGCTGGAGGCCGCGGTAGATCGAGAGGGCCTGCTGCTCGGGAGCGCTGAGCGGGTAGCCGGCGACGAGCGGCGCGGCGAGCTTTGCGATGGCGCCAGCGGCGCCGACCGCGTCCTGGTTCGTGAGGACGGCCACGGCTGCGCCGTCATCGATGAGAACCTCGTTGTCGGAGACGAATCCGGAGACCTCGCCCGAGTGCTCGATGGAGCGATGGCCGTTGCGGTCGCGGACTTCGACGCCGAGGCCGTATTGAGTGCCCTTTCCGTCTTTCAGCTTGACTTCAGTGAACATTGCTTTGTAGCTCTCGGAGGAGAGAATCGACTGAGCAATAAGGCTCTCGTCCCAGAGAGCGAGGTCGTGCGCGGTCATGGCGAGCTCGCCGGCGGCGAACATCCAGCCGGCGCCTTCCTCTGGCGCGGGGCGCAACGGCCCGAGAGCGTGGCGATAGTAGGCGGTGGCGTCGGGCGGCACGAGCTGGTTCGCGTCGGAGTTCCAGACGGAGGTCATGCCGAGAGGGCGGAAGATGTGCTCAGTGAGGAATTGAAAGAGCGGCTCACCGGAGACGATTTCGACAATGCGGCCGGCGATGACGTAGTTGGTGTTCGAGTACTGCCATTGCGTGCCAGGATCGAAGTCGAGAGGCTTCTTGCCCCAGGTGTCGAGGATTTGCTGCGCAGTGGTGGGCTGGAGAAGAGGCGTCATGACGTAGTCCTCTGGCCAGTAGTCCTGATAGCCGGAGGTGTGGGAGAGAATCTCGCGGATGGTGACTTCGTTGCCGCGGGTGAGGCCGGGGATGAATTTGCCGACGGGATCGTCGAGGCTAAGCTTGCCCTGCTCCTGCAGCATCAGGATTGCGGCGGCCGTGAACTGCTTGGAGATGGAGCCGATGGAATAGCGCATGGCGGGCGCGGCGGGGACGGCGGGAGCGGAGTCCGCTGCGAGGCGCGCGAAGCCATAGGCGTGGGTATAGACGAGCTTGCCGTGCTGGACGACGGCGACGGATGCGGAAGGGACGCCGGTGGCTTCGAGGACCTGCGCGGCGATGCGATCGATGCGCGAGAAAAGATCGGGGCGCGAGCGGAGGTCGGGCGACAGGTTGTCGACGGCTTGGCTGGGAGATTGGGCCGGCGCGTATGGGGCCACGAAAGCCAAGAGAAGAACCGAGAGAATTACGGAGCGCGAGCAGCTTTGGAGACGATTCATGGGGGCCGTTTCCTCTTGAACAGGATAGCCGTGCAGGGTACAGGCAATCGATGAGCCCGGTTGCGGTGCGATAGGCTGTGCAGAGGCAAGCGACGAGTGACTCCGAGGTGGACGCAGCTTGCCGGAGGCTGAATGGAACGAGTGATTGAGGGGCACAAGCGGTTTCTCACGGAGGTGTTTCCGGCGAGGAAGAGCCACTTTCACCTTTTGGCGGAGGGGCAAGCGCCGGAGTGGCTGTTCATCACCTGCGCGGACTCGCGGGTGCTGCCGGATTTGATTTTGGGGACGGAGCCGGGGGATTTGTTCATCTCGTGCAGCATTGGGAACGTGGTGCCGATCACCAGCCAGGATGTGGACGGTGTGACGGCTACCATCGAGTACGCGGTGGAGGTGCTGAAGGTGAGGCACGCCATCGTGTGCGGCCACTCGGACTGCGGGGCGCTGAAGGCTGCTCTCGACCGGAAGAGCCTGGAGAACCTGCCCAAGGCGCGGCGGTGGCTGGAGCATGTTGAGGCGGCGTTCGCATACCGGCAACCGCTGAATCCGGCCGATGGAGAGAGCGCCGAGCTGGCAGCGCTGATCCGGGGTAACGTGGTGGCGCAACTCAAAAACCTTCAGGCGCAGTTGCCGGTGCGGAACGCGATGGCGGAGGGACGGCTGACGGTGCACGGGTGGTACTATGACATTCTGACGGGGCGGATCGAGGAATACGACGAGGGGCTGAAGAGGTTTGTGGGGCTGGCGGGGTAGGGCTCAGTGCGCGCCGGGCGGCACTTCGGTGTGGCTTGCGGGCTTTTTGAAGAGCCATGCGCAGGCGGCGCAGATGAGGGCGAGGAGGGCGGTCCAGCGGAAGACATCGACGTAGGCAAGCTGGGCGGCCTGCTGCTGCATGAGGCGGTAGATGAGGCCATAAGAGCCGGGGCGCGCGCCGGCCGGGCCAATGCGATGGCTTAGATAAGCGGCGATCATGGCGGACTTCTGCTGCAGGACGGCGGAGCTGGGTGAGAGATTCGCGCTCAGGTCGGTCTGGTGAGAGTCGGCGCGGCGGATGAGGGCGGTGGTGGCCATGGCAATTCCAATGGACCCGCCGATGTTGCGCAGCATGTTGAAGAGGCCGGTGGCGTTACCCATCGCGTTCCTGGAGATGGTGGCCGTGGTGAGCGTGGCCAGGGGAACAAAGACGAAGCTCAGGGCAAAGCCGGTGAGGGTGATGGGGATGAGCAGCGTGTAGGGGCCGATGTCGAGGTTGACCTCGCCGAAGATGAAGGCGCAGACAGCGAAGCCGAGAAAGCCGGCGCAGAGAAGCTTGCGGTTGTCGATGCGCGAACCGAGGACGCCGATGACGGGCGAGCCAACGAAGGAGCCCACGCCGCGGGGAAAGACAACCAGGCCCGCGGTGAATGCTGTATAGCCGAGAATCTCCTGGTAGTAGAGCGGAAGGATGGCGATGGTGATGTAAATGCACATTCCGAGCATGGCAATCATCAGGCAACCGGTGCGGAAGTTGCGGTCCTTGATGATGTGCAGGTCGACAAGGCCTTTGGGATTGGCCCATGAGCGCCAGATCCACAGCACAAGCGCGACGACGAGCGCCGCCACCGCCCAGCGCACCCAGACAGCGCCGAACCAGTCGTCCTCCTGGCCCTTGTCGAGCACGACTTGCAGGCAGCCGGTCCAAACGGCGAGCAGACCGAAGCCGATGTTGTCGAATGCGCCCACTTTGGCGTTCTTGATGTAAGGCGGGTCGTGGACAAAGCGGCTGATCAGGATGACAGCCAAAATGCCGACGGGAATGTTGATGTAGAAGGCGTAGCGCCAGCTAAAGGTATCGGTGAGCCAGCCGCCCAGCGTGGGGCCGAGGACGGGAGCGAGCACGATTCCCAAGCCGTAGGCAGCCATGGATTTTGAGCGGTCCTTGAGGGAGAAGCTTTCAAGCAGAATGGTTTGCGACAGAGGCTGCAATGCTCCCCCGCCTGCGCCTTGTAGAACTCGGGCCAGGAGAATGACGGCCAGCGACGGGGCCGCGCCGCAGAAGAACGAGGCGACGGTGAAGAGGATGACGCAGGTGAGCAGGAAGCGCTTGCGGCCGAAGCGGCGGGCAAACCAGTTGGAGGCGGGCAGGATGACCGCGTTGGCAACAAGGTAGCTGGTGAGCACCCAGGTGGCTTCGGAGTTGGAGGCCGAAAGAGAGCCGGCGATGTAAGGTAGCGCCACCGAGGCAATGGCGGTGTCGAGTATCTCCATGAAGGTGGGCAGCATAACCGAGACGGTGACCAGCCACGGGTTAACGCCCTGGGTGAGCGGGTAGCGAGCGTGAGCGGCGGCCGTGGTCATGCCGGGAGACTCTTCTGAGGGTAAACGATGGGCCAGTTTGCTGCTTGTGACGCGGACTACGGTGAAGCTGCGCGTTGTTCACAGTCTGTCCAGATTGTGGTCCCGGAAACGCAGGCCAGCTTGACACAACCGGCCCAGCCCTTGATGCTGTACAGTTCCGGTTTTTCAGGCGATGGCCCGAGGAGGGTCCACCACGATGCGAGTTCGCGTCTTCTATCACGACAAGTGTTTTGACGGAGCTTGCAGCGCCTCGCTGTTCACACGCTTCCATCGCGAGCGCGTCACCGGGGACGCAAGCTACGACTATCACGGGCTGGTGCATCGCGCCGGAGCGCTGTTCGACGAGAGCGAGTTTACCGGCGACGAGAATGCCATCGTGGACTTCAAGTATTCGGCGTCGCCGCGGATCACGTGGTGGTTCGATCACCATCAATCGGCGTTCCTGACGCAGCAGGACCACGAGAACTTCCTGGCTTGCCAGCGCGACCCCAAGTGCGCGGCGCGCAAGTTCTTCGATCCCAGTTACACGTCGTGCACCAGTTTTCTGGCTCACATCGCCAAAACGCGGTATGGATTCGATACGGCCCCGGTGGCGGAGCTGGTTTATTGGGCCGACATCGTGGACGGGGCAAAGTACGAGAGCCCCGATGCGGCGGTGGAGATGGCCGCTCCGGCGATGAAGCTCACGCTCATCATCGAGGCCACAGAGGATCCGGGGCTCATTCCGCGGCTGATCCCGCTGTTGACGGAGATGCCGCTCGATGCGGTGTTGAGGCAGCCGTTTGTCGAGGGCTTGCTGCCGCCGCTGCTCGAGCGCCATGAGGAAGCACTGAAACTGATTCGCAGCCGCGCGGAAGAGCGCGATGGAACGATCTTCTTCGACATCAGCGATCGCCCGCTGGAAGGATTCAACAAGTTCATCCCGTACTATCTCTATCCGCAGGCGACGTACTCGATTGGGCTATCGAAATCGAGCTTTCGCACCAAGGTTGCGGTGGGTTCGAATCCCTGGACCAAGGCCGACCCCGCGAAGATGGTGAACCTGGCGCAGATTTGCGAGCGCTACGGCGGCGGCGGGCACGCGCGCGTGGGGGCCATCAGCTTTCCGCCGGATAAGGAAGCGGAGGCCCGCGCGGCGGCCAAAGAGATTGTGGCGGAACTGAGAAAGACAGGGACTAAGGGACTCAGGGACTGAGGGACTGAGCGCCACGCGAGCAGCTGCCGAATTAGCAAAATGAGCCAATATCTTTTCGCGTACGGGACGCTGCAGCCGGGCCTTGCTCCGGCAAAGATTGCGCCTTTGGCCACGAAGCTGCGGCCTGTGGGCGAGGGATTCGTGCGCGGCGTGCTCTACGATCTGGGCGGCTACCCCGGCGCCGTGCCCGACCCGAAGGCGAAGGATAGGATTGCCGGAACGGTGTTGGAGCTGCCGGAGGACGAGAGCTTCCTATCCCGGCTTGACGCCTATGAAGGATTCGACCCGCAGGCGCCGGAAACGAGCGAGTACATTCGCGAGCGCCAGGTTGCGGAGTTGAAGACGGGCGGGACGGTGGAGTGCTGGTTTTACCGGTACAACCGGGAGCCTCGGGATTTGCCGCGAGTTGAGAGCGGGGCGTGGGGGAGCCGGTGGCAAAGGCGAGGGATTCGCTAGGGCCTGTTAACACTACCTGGGATGGCGGCGACGGGAGCCGATTTTCCCCAGGTCGCAGAGCGCGGAGCGAACTGTAGCCGGCCTACTGGAGCGACAAGCGACAAAGAGATGGGGAGAATCGGCCCCGTCCCTTCGGGTTGCGGCGAAAAACCGCTCATACTTCGTTGTCGTCCTAGGCGGTGGACCCGCCACAGCCGTCGTCCTCCGCCTCGTCTGAGCGGTTTTTCACTCGCAACGCCGTCCACCCCAAGTAGTGTCAACAGGCCCTAAGTCGCCAGCAGTCTGATCAGCCCGCCACCCAGCAGCCACAGGTGGATCGCGCCGAGGAAATGGAACAGGGAGACTTGCCCCCATACGCCGGCCAGGGTGGTACGACGCTTCAGGATCATCCGGGCAAACAAACCTTCAAGGGGAAACTGAGCGTAGAGCATCACGGCAGGGACAGCCCGGCCAAACTTCCCCAACATCTGGACCTCAGGCCTGCCAGCCAGAATGAGGAACGGAAAAACGCCGGTGATGGCCCAGGGAGCATAACGAGCAATAAGCGCATGAAGAGTGGGAGCATACATCCCGAGAAGCAGACCCGCCACAATCGGCCACAGGCTGATCCATTGGCGCAACTCGCGCGCGAACTGCTCAGCTCGCAGCTCCTTAAAGAAGGCCGCAAGGTGCGCTGCCAACTCCTGCCGCTCCGCCTCGACGGCGGCGCAGAGCTCGCGCCCGCTTTTCTGCATCGGCGGGCCGGCAAACCCGGGGGCAATTTCAGGGTATTCGCGCATAACCAGAAAGTGGTACTCGAATGCCACCTTTGGGGGATCGACATAGTGTGCCCCCTGGGGGCTCCGTCTGGCAACGGAGAACTGCCTTTTTTCGGTGCTTGGTCGTTGGGGGAAATTCTTTGGCCGCTGAGCGCCACAATAGGAAGCATGATGCCGATCGAGCTGCGCGGCTGCGCAGCTAAGACAAATGGCCGCAGGCGGAAGCGAAGATCATGCCGTCGAGCCTGGAAGCCGCTCCTGCTTGAATCGGCCTTCAATGCCTATCTGATATCGGCAGACCGCTAGAATCCCAAAGCGCAGTGAGAACCGCTCACAGCCCCAGTTCTCCCGCCCGCTTCTTCATCGCCTCAATGCAGAAGGCAATATGCGCATCGAGGTCGACGCCGAGTTCGGCTGCGCCCTGCACGATGTCCTCGCGGTGGACGCCGCGGGCGAAGGCTTTGTCTTTCATCTTTTTCTTCACGCTGGAAACTTCCACGTTGGCGATGGATTTGGTGGGCTTGACCAAAGCGCAGGCGGTGAGGAAACCGGCCAACTCGTCGCAGGCGAAGAGGGCTTTGGCCAAATGCGAGGAGCGCGGCACGCCGGAGTATTGCGCATGGCCAAGGATGGCGGTGCGGAGTTCCTCGGGCCAGCCCAGCCGCTCCAGTTCGCGGACGCCGACAAATGGGTGCTCTTCGGCCGTGGGGTGGCGCTCGTAGTCGAAGTCGTGGAGCAGGGCGGTGGTTGAGTAGAGCTCGACAAGTGCGGCGCGGGCATCGCCCTCCAGCCCGAGCCGGTCCGCTTCCTGCTCTCCGCACGCCACCACACAGGCTTCGACGGCGAGTGCGTGCTTGCGCAGGCTTTCGCTCTGGGTCCACTCGGTGAGCAGTTGCCAGGCTTGCTGGCGACCGAAGCTCGAATTGGCAGCCATTTTGCGCTCCTGTTAATCAAGATGGTTCGCGTTTAGTCTGGTTTTGAGGGGTCTCATAGGGTTTTCTTCGGTTTGACCCTGAATTTCTACTTGACAATTATGGTTCATTCGTTGAAAGTAGCACCAATCAAGGTGCAGCGATGCACTTGGAGTCCCACGCTCTGGCACTCCGCGCATCCCGAATGGCAACTTCTATCGTTAGCGTGGAATCACGCGAAGTGGTGCGGTGTGAGTACTGCAGGCTGATGCAGTATAGAACCAGCAACTCCCTATGCCGAAAGTGCCACAAACCCCTCGATATCGAGGAGCCAGTGTTTCTGGCGCCACGGCTGGTAACCAGTCTGCCCGTGCCGGATACGGGCAGCGCCGGCATGCAGGTGGCCTCGCAGGTGCGCGAGCTGCGGCGGGCGCGCCATCTGAGCCAGCGGCAACTGGCGGGACGGATGCAGGTGCCGCGGACCTACATTTCAAAGATTGAGAACGGCAAGGCGATTCCCACGCTGGGCTCGTTGGAGCGGCTGGCCACGGCCCTTGGCGTGGAAGTGCGCCAACTGGTTCGCGATGAACGGAGCCGCCGGGACGAAGAGGTGACCTCGATCCTGAGCGATCCCTTCCTGGCCGAAGTGGCCGCGCTGCTGCCGCATCTGGACTCGCTGCACCGGACGCTGTTTTTTGGCGCTGTGAGAGACGCGGCAACGGGCCGGCGCCGCACCGCGTAGCGGCCGGCTGACCCCGATCGCTGGGGAGAGTGTTGCGAGCGCCCCCTTTCCCGGGCGGCAGCGGACATGCCTCCTCCGCGGAATTCCTTCAGAGTGCTATTTTGGCAAGGCGCCGGACTGCTGCGGTGCGCAGGCGCCGGCGCAACCGTGGCGCAGCGTTGCAGAATTTCCTAAAATGCTTTACGGTCGATGGTGTGACTCCCCGGATCTGGCCGATGGCGTCTCGCATGCCGGCCGGAAGCTTGTTCACGCGATGAGCGGCCTCATAACCTACACCGTGCGTGAATTCCGTCGGCGCCACTTCGGGAGGTTCTCCGGGCCCCGCGTGGAAACCGCAAATGCGATCTAGAATCGAATCCTTGTCTTCATCTCCCACATTGCGCATCGATGAGCTGAGCCCAGAGGAGCGCGCCGTTTATGCGACCTTGAAGCCTGAGCGGCTGCCCCAGCATGTGGCCATCATCATGGATGGCAATGGCCGATGGGCCAGCCGGCGCTCGCTCAAGCGGTTTGTGGGTCACCAGCAAGGGGCGCAGACGGTGCAGCGGGTGACGGAGACGGCTTCCCGTATCGGGTTGCCGTGGCTGACCCTGTACGCATTCTCGCGCGACAACAATCTGCGGCGGCCACGAGCCGAGGTCAGCTTCCTGATGCGCCTGCTGAAGACCTACCTGGACAACAACCTGGAGCGCATGAGAATCAACAATATTCGCTTCCGGTACATCGGGCGGACGCACGACTTGGCGCCCGACATCCAGGACAAGATGCGCTGGCTGGAGGAAGAGACGGCGCAGCATACCGGCACCACGCTGACGCTGGCCCTGAACTACGGCGGACGATCGGAGCTGGTGGATGCCTTCCGGGGGTTGATGGCGGAGCTGGAACACAAGCACCAAAGCCCCAACGACATTACGGAAGAGGACATTCACCGCCATCTCTACACAGCGCACATGCCCGATCCCGATCTGCTCATCCGCACCTCGGGCGAGCAGCGCATCTCGAATTTCCTGCTGTGGCAGATTGCCTACACCGAGATCTTTGTCACGGAGCGCTACTGGCCGGACTTCAGGGGGATCCACCTGCTGGAGGCCATTGCGGACTTCCAGCGCCGGGAACGCCGCTACGGCGGGATTGGCGAGGACGGCGGCGAGGTGGAAGAGGATCCGGACCGCATCAGGATTGCGGTGAGCTGAACAGGCGCTGTCTTTGGACTCTTTTTCTTAATCTTTCAGAAACGCCGGGGAGGCGTGTTGCGCCCGCTTCAAGGCGATGTATTCCGACGCCAGCCAGGCCAGGCTGAGCAGCGTCATCAGCGCGATAATGGCCTGCGAGATGACGCAATAGAAGCACCAGACTCCCAATACATACTCCTCGATGAAGGTGAGGCGGAGTGCAAAGCCGAGGCCGATGATCGTTGCGAGAAAAAGCAGGAACCGCTGACGCATTAGAGACAGCCCAGCCAACAGCAGGTACCCAGCAATGCCGATTGCGGCCACCGGCACGTGAGCGATCACAGCGAACGAACTGTGATTCACGATTCCGCAGTCCCACGTGTCGTTCACCGAACAGGGCTCGGTGGCGGTGGAATAGTGGACGCGGAGCCCCAATGCGGAAACTACAGCACCGGCCAGCGCGAGCAGCACAATCAGGTATCGCATGGCTTTCACTTAAGACTCTCCTTTCTAGGCGCCGCTTGGCGCGCAACCGTTTATCCGCAACAACCAGTGTCGGCTTCGGAACCGCCCTGACCGGCACAGCAGCAGCCACGTCCCTGGCCCCGGCTGGCGGCCGCTGGCGCGGCTGGTACTCGAGGTATCTTTCCTTCAGCGAACAAACAAAGAGCCTTGCTTCCGGTAACGCGACCAGGCACCGCCCAAGCACGGATGTTCGCCGCCTGCAGCCGGGCCAACGCGCCGCCGCCGATGTCGGCAAGGATGACGTCCGTGCACCCCCGGCAGATCAGGAGATCGGCGGCACTCCTGCCATTCAGTCCTTCGTTTCTCGCAAATTCTGCCGTTCTACTCGCGGGGTCCACAACCATCACCCACTCAGCTTTGCCGAAGTGCAAGGACATTGCGCCATCGGCCTCGTTCGAAGACATCATGACGGCAAGCTTGGCCATCGGTGTTCCTTTCCGCGTCTGACGCCCGCCGTAAACACGGTGGAAAATCGTTCACGCCGGTTATACATGCAATTTACATTTAGTCTAGATGTAATCTACATTTAAGTGACTGCATTGTCAACAAGAGCTAATCTTGAGTAAAGAAAGCAGGACACGGTCCCTATGCGAGCGAGCCTCAGATCCACAGAGCGCGCGAAGCGCCCAGCGCGGAGTGCGGGAGCACGGAGCTGCCAGCGGCCCGGTTTCGACCGCCCATGCACCTGTGCCATGGGAAATGTCTCCCGATTCATCGAACCGGTTGTATTGCGGATTCTCAACGAAAAGAAGAGATCGTACGGCTATGAGATCGCCGAGTGTCTTCCGCAATACGCTCTCACCGACGCCACCATCGAGGGTGCGGCACTCTACCGAACGTTAAGAACTCTCGAGGCGAATGGTTACGTCTCTTCGCACTGGGAAGCGGCCAGCGGCCCGGCCCGGCGCAACTATTCCCTCACTCGGTCCGGCGAAGCGCACCTGGCTGAGTGGAACCATTTGCTGGAGACTCTCGGCGAGGCCATGATCGAGTTCGCCCGCGAGTGCCGAACGCCTAGAGAATCGGCGAGTTGAAATCGGCGATGAACTGGATTCCTGGTACGTCCAGCTTGAACAACTGCGTGTCACCAGTGAGATAGAGATCGATTCCGGCCGCGGCTGCACAAGCCAAGTGGATTGCGTCGGCGATTTTGAGCTTTTCCTTTCCGCGCAAGAGGCTGAACGGCCGCACCGCGCGCGCGTCGAATGGCAGAAATCGAAAGCCCATTTCATCCAGGGTTTCCCGCACAGCTGCAGCCTTGATGGGCTGGTCGAATCGTTCCACTCCGACCATCAGTTCGCCCAGCGCCAGACAGCTGGCAAAAAGAGTATCGCCACGCCTGCGAGAGCGCGCCAGCAGAGCATCGGCTCTTGGCCGAAAGACGGGATCACCTTCAAGCAGATAGATGAGGAGCATGGTGTCCCAGCAGACCCGGCTCATGCTGCTTCATCCTCGTCTTCCGACCGGACCCAGCGCAGGAACGCTTCTCCGCCCCCGAAGGCGGCGAACTCGTCCTTCATCAAACCGAACAGCTTTCCCGTCATGCGGTGCGCCCATTCCTCCGGGGTTTCGCCGCCCTTCACCGTCGGCTCGTTCTGGATCAGAGGCATCGCCGACTCGGGTTGCGCTTGGGGATTTGCAAAACGATACCTAACGACGACTGTCGAGCTCTGCTTCTTGGGCGGCCCTTCGACCGCTTCGATCTCGATCCCATGAGCACGCAGGAATTTCTCGGCTTGGATTGCCGAACAGATCTGAGGCCAATTCCTAGCAGGGAAACCCAAAGGCTCTAAATGCCGCATAAGATCCCGAACAGCGACGGAGAATCTCAACTTACCCGCGCGGATCGCTGGCTGAACGTATTTGTCTGTCGCGACAGACCGCACTTGATCGCTCAAACCATGATTCATCAGAGACCTCTTCCTGCTCCCGGGGGCGGTAATGCGTAAGGAGCGTAGACAATCATAGCAAGAAATAGCCAAGAACACAATATAGATAGACAGTCTATTTAACCCCTTCGTATCAATCTGATTCATTTGCATTAGGCCTT
>CAWHVN010000037.1:0-46434 GCA_963832805.1 uncultured Acidobacteriaceae bacterium
CCTTGAAGACGTGACAAAGCAGGCGGGGCTTGCGGGCTGGCAACACAAAATGGGTGTGCCCGAAAAGGATTTCATCGTCGAGACCTGTGCCTCGCCAAAATATCGATCTGCCGTCGAATCAGATACATAAGCAGAGATCGAATTTGGCTTTATTGCGTGTAAAACTGGCCTCATGCTTCGCATTTTGGGACTCCCAATTATTTCCTCCTTTCATCTCTTTCGCTCACACAGAGATCTGCTCTTGGGAAACCTGGCTCTGCGGCAACAGCTCGGCCTCTTGAAGCAGAGGCACCCTCAGCCGCGATTTACCGTCTCTGACAAGTTCTCCTGGGTGATTTTGCGGCGGTTCTGGCCGGGGTGGAGACCCGCATTGATCCTCGTCCAGCCAGAGACTGTTGTTCGCTGGCACCGTGATGGGTTCAAGTTGTATTAGACACGAGGTCGTTTCTCTCATCGGGTCAGAAGCGAATGGACCAGTGGTCTTCGAGTCAGTCCGAACCTCTTACTCTTGCTGCGAAGAGCGCGTGGTGGGCAAGAATGAACAGCGTGCGACGATCGGCCCCGCCAAAGACGATGTCGAGCGGACGCTCGGGCACATCGATCTCGGCAATCTGCTTCCCCGCCGGGTTGTAGACAAAGATTTGCCCGTTGGCAACATACACATTGCCTTTGCCATCGACGGCTACGCTCTCACCGCCGCGGTCCGCAAAAGGCCGGAGATCGGTCAGCGTGCCATCGGCGTCGACGCGAGCGCTGTAGGTACGGTCTTCCGATGCGCTGCTGACGTAGACGCGCTGGCCAGGAAGAGCACCGATGAAACCATAGGTGTCGAGATTGTCGGAGAAGCGCCAACCGGTCGAGTCCGGCGGGCCTTGCTGGAAGACGCGTCCGGCGGGCAGGACGACGCTGCCGTCGGGCGAGATGTACTCCTTCGGTTTGGGAGTCGACACATCCTCGGCGAACATCTCGGCAAGCGTCTTGTAGGTCATTGTGCTGAAGTCGAGTTGGTTCCGGAATTCGCCGTTGTTCCAGTAATTGACCGGCAAAATCGCTGATGCTCCCGGATGCGGCGCTGCGGGTTGCGGTGCGAGCAACGTGATCTGATCTTCGAGCGATCCGGGGCGGAACGAGTAGACGTTTCCTGCAGGGCCGGCAGAGGAAACCACCAGCAGGTCGCCCGCCTTATCGAATGCGAGATTGACCGGATCGAGAGGATTGTCGCGCTCAACGGTGAGCCCCTCCGCGGACGACCAGCCATAGATGCGCTGCTGATGGCGATCGACGAAGTAGAGCTTGCCCGAAGCATCCACCGCGCCACCGGAGATGGAGAAAAATCCGTCTTCCAGTTTTTCGACCTTGGCGCCGGGCGCAAGCACGGCAGATGCATCGGCAGGCGCGGGAGTTGGCGGATCCTCCGGAATGTCGAGCACAGCGAATTCACGCTCGCGTACTTCAAGATGGTGGGTCATATCCTGAATCGCATTTTCGTAAGGGAATTTGCTGACTCTGAGAAATGTTCCGCAGCCGTTGTCATCGCAGATGGGATATCCGCTTTCGGCATTGATGTGCACGTTGCGGAAACGAATGTCTCCGGAATGGTAGAGGCGCACCGCGGCGGGGAAAGGCGCGCGGGAACGCGTGACGCGATAGCCGTGATAGTTGGCGATGGTGATGTTCTTCGACCATTCGAATTCGAGCGACAGCGATTCCGGGCTCTCGCCGGCCTCTTCCTCGGTCTGCGGCGCGTTGAGGTCCCAGTTTTCAACATGGTCGAAGATGATCTCGTTGCGTACATGATGTTCGTTGGAAAGCTCGTAGACATGGCCTGGCGTCTTCGTGTCTGAGACATAGAAGCCCGCCTGGGCGAAGGTGTCCGGAGTCCAGATGTCCGCGAAATTGCCGCCGCCACCATGGGTCACCCAGAGACTCGGATACTGTCCGTCCCAACGCTTGCCGAAAACGGAATCTGCCGTGTGGTTATTGTTGTAGGGATTGAGGCCGGTTCCATGGCCGCCGAGAAAGCGCACATCGTCAATGAGCGAGCCGACGCCCGACTGCCACAGCACGCCGACAGCGCGTTGATTGATGCCGCCGGTATAAACTCCAAAGCCGCTGATCATATTAGAGCCGCCCGCGGGTGCCGAGATCACTGGCCGGGGAGCGCCCACGCCCTGGAAACCCGGCGTGGAATCCTCGAGGTCGAACTGGGTCAGGGTGGGATGCAGGCCGATCAAAATCGTGTCGGGCTTCAAGGAGAGCGTGTCACTGACGCGGTAATGGCCACTCGGAAAATAGAGCACGCGATGCGCAGCGATGGCCTTCTGGATCGCGACGGTGTCGTCAGTGGTTCCGTCTCCCACGACGCCGAGCGTGTGGACGTTGACCCAGTCTTCGGTTGGCGGGAGCGCGGGAATCGCCGGCGGAAGCGGAGCGGGCAGAGCGCTTAGAGCGGCGGCATCGAAACGCTGGCCGATTGTGCCGGTCATTCCTTCACCGGGCACGATGAGACCATAGTTGAAATTCGCGACCTGGTAGATCGCGCCCTTGCCGGCGACTGTTTTGCCGCTTTCGCGAAACAGGGCGAAGGTCGGGACATCCTTGAACACGGCATTCTCGAAGCCGATTTCAGTGAGAGGACTTTTTTCATTACTAACGATGACGGCGGCTTTTGAAACCTGCTCGAAGCGGCAGTCCTTCACCCACAGTTCGTCAGAGTAGTGCGAATCGATGTCGATGGCGACCGGGACATTGCGGAACGTCTCGCGGATGAGGGTAAGGCCCACCTCATGCTCGCGCACCGCGGCGTCGCGCTGGCCCTCGAAGACCGAATCGATAAGCGTGAACTGCCAGGCGGGCGAAGTCTTATCGGTGAGGATGCCGTAGCGCCCGCCATAGAAATGGAGATCCTCGGCCTCGTTGCCGACTTCAGTGAGTGCGGCCAGGCCCGAGCCGATATGGAAATCCATGTGGCTGAGATAGGCGTGCTGGGCGACATGAAAGCGGATGGCGATGGCCGCGGGGTTGCCGGCGCCGATCTCGAAATCGATGTTGCTCATCGCCGAATAGAAGGTATCTTCGTCAGCATCGGCGATGCTGTCGTTCGGCGGCACGCTGCCAGGGGGCGGAAACGGGACGCGTTTGCCGGAGCGGATTATGGCGGCGGGACTTGCACCCGTGAACATCACCATGACACCGACGCCCGTCTGAAAACCGGGCGCGTTGTCGGCAAGCACGAAGACGGGGCGCGTGGCGCCATAGCCGATGAGACGCACGCCGGGCCAAATATAAACGGTGCGCGTCAGCCGGTAGCGGCCCGATGGCACAAAAACAATTCCCTCGCGAGCGTTGCCTTCGGCCTTGTCGATGGCCGCCTGGATCGCCGCGGTATCATCGGCGATTCCGTCGGCGTGTGCTCCGAATTCCCGCGCCGTGAGATAGACCGCTTTGGGATCGTCGGGCCGCGTAGTAAAGACAGATGAGGCCGAAGCAAAAGAAGAGACGCCAAGCAACATCATGACGTAGAGCAGAGGTTTTTTCATAAGTGCGTTCCTTGCGAGATTTCTTTGTGCCCGCGCAGCGCTAGGCGCGCTCGGCGGCGTGGTACTCGCGGCGAATCTTTTCAATGTTCACTGTCGGTTTGGGGTACTTCATGCGCAGCGACTCCAGGTGCTCGATGACAATGCGCGCGATGGCCAGATTGCGGAACCACTTGTGGTTGGATGGGATGATGAACCACGGCGCGTGCCCGGTGCTGCAGCGGGAGAGCGCGTCTTCGTAGGCAGCCACGTAATCGTTCCAGAAAACGCGCTCCTTATAGTCGGCTTCGCTGATCTTCCATTGTTTGGTAGGGTCGTCGAGGCGCTCCTTGAACCGCTTCAATTGCTCTTCTTGCGAAATGTGCAGATAGAACTTGAGGATGTGGGTGTTGTGAGCAACGAGGTTCTTCTCGAAGTCGTTGATCAGATTGTAGCGGCGGAGCCAGATTTCTTTGGGTACGAGATTATGAACGCGAACGACAAGGACATCTTCGTAGTGGGAACGGTTGAAGATGACGACTTCGCCGCAGGCGGGCGCGGCCGCGTGCGCGCGCCAGAGAAAATCGTGTGCCGCCTCTTCGGCGGAGGGTTGTTTGAACGCAGCCACGCGGCAGCCCTGCGGGTTCATGGCGCCCAGAACGTGGTTGATGGCGCCGTCTTTGCCGCCGGTGTCGAGGGCCTGGAGGCAGATGAGAAGCGAATGGCGGCGCTCGGCGTAAAGCAGGTCTTGCAACTCCCAGAGCTTCTTCTGGTAGTGCTCGATCTCATCGGCCGCGGCCTTGTGGCTCTTGTGGCCGTCATTGAAGGATGGGTCGATCTTCCTGAGCTTGACCTTGCTTCCCGGTTCGACTTTGAATTTCTGCAGGTAATTCATTCCGAGCCTCCGTTCCTACTGGACCGCCCCTGAATCTGTATCGCTACCGGCTGATGCGCAAGGTGAGATTTGTCTGAGGAGCGCCAGACTGCTTAACCGCAACAGAAGAAATGCTAACAGGCCGGGAAGGCGAGCAGGGTTTTGGCCCTGGCAGGGGAATACACAGCAAACCGTAACACGCGCGTAAACAGAACTAGACTATAGTCAACAGGCAGATGCGCCCTGAGATTGCGCGCCGGATCGAACTGCATCCGATGCGACGCAGACAATCAGAACGCAAACCTGAGGAGATGAATCATGGAAACGACACTGTCGCCTGACTTGTTGCGGAAGCTGGATGCCTACTGGAGAGCGGCGAACTATCTCTCTGTCGGCCAGATTTATCTCTACGACAATCCGCTGCTCAAGCGCCCGCTTGAGATTGGCGATGTGAAGCATATGCTCCTGGGGCATTGGGGAACGACTCCGGGACAGAACTTCATTTATACGCACCTGAACCGAGTGATCAAGAAATACGATCTCGACATGATTTATGTTTCCGGACCCGGGCACGGAGGGCCAGCGGTTGTCGGCAATACGTACTTAGAGGGCACTTATAGCGGGATTTATCCCAATATCACTCAAGATGAAGACGGACTTAGGAAGTTATTCATTCAGTTCTCATTTCCGGGAGGCATTCCCAGTCACGCGTCACCGGAGACTCCGGGCTCGATCCACGAGGGTGGCGAACTGGGTTATTCGCTCAGCCATTCCTTCGGAGCCGTAATGGACAATCCCGATTTGATCGTGGCATGCGTCGTGGGCGACGGAGAAGCGGAAACCGGGCCACTGGCGACTGCGTGGCACTCGAACAAGTTTATCGATGCGGCGACCGACGGCGCGGTGCTGCCGATTCTGCATTTGAACGGCTACAAAATCTCCAACCCCACCGTGCTGGCGCGCATCACGCATGAGGAGCTGGAGCAACTCTTGCGCGGCTATGGTTGGACGCCTTATTTCGTGGAAGGGCACGAACCGGAGCTGATGCACGAGGCCATGGCGGCGACGCTCGACCGTGCGGTGGAGGAAATCAAGAGGATTCAGCAAGACGCCCGCGTCCACGGGAACACCGCGCGTCCACGCTGGCCGATGATTGTTCTCAACTCTCCCAAGGGCTGGACGGGGCCAAAGGTCGTTGATGGTCTGCAGGTGGAAGGCACGTTCCGCTCGCACCAGGTGCCGCTCTCCGATCCGGCGCAGAATCCCGCGCATCTGAAGCAGCTGGAAGAATGGCTGAAGAGCTACCGCCCAGAGGAATTGTTCGACGACAAAGGCCGCCTTCTGCCGGAGTTGGCCGAGCTTGCACCTACGGGGGATCGACGCATGGGCGCCAACCCGCACGCCAACGGGGGCATTCTTCTGCGCGACTTGAGGATGCCTGATTTTCGGAACTACGCCGCAAGCGTACCCTCGCCGGGGACGCCGGGCATCGGAGACACGCGCGTGCTGGCGCCGTTCCTGCGCGATGTGGCCAGGCTCAACGATGACAAGCGGAATTTCCGGATCTTCGGACCTGACGAAACCATCTCCAACGGTTTGGCCGCCGTGTTTGAGGTGACCAAACGGCAGTGGGATGCCGCGACCGTATCCAACGATGAGTTTCTCGCTCCCGAGGGACGCGTGGTGGAGATGCTGAGCGAGCATCAATGCGAAGGCTGGCTGGAGGGTTACCTGCTCACCGGGCGCCACGGGCTGTTCAACTGCTATGAGGCGTTCATTCACATCGTGGACTCGATGTTCAACCAGCACGCCAAATGGCTAAAGGTCACCAACGGCCTGCCGTGGCGGCACAAGATCGCCTCGCTAAACTACCTGCTGGCGTCGCACGTCTGGCGGCAGGATCACAACGGCTTCACGCACCAGGACCCGGGATTTATCGATCATGTGGTGAATAAGAAGGCCGAGGTAGTGCGCGTTTATCTTCCTCCCGACGCCAACTGCCTTCTTTCGGTGATGGATCATTGCCTGCGCAGCCGCCACTACGTCAACGTGGTGGTGGCGGGCAAGCATCCCGCGCCGCAGTGGCTGACGATGGATGCAGCCATCAAGCACTGCACCGAGGGCATCGGCATCTGGCAATGGGCGAGCAACGACCAGGGGGCCGCGCCGGACGCGGTGATGGCGTGCTGCGGCGACGTGCCCACGCTGGAGACGCTGGCCGCGGTAAGCATCCTGCGCGAGCACTTGCCGGAATTGAAACTACGGGTGGTTAACGTCGTCGATCTGATGAAGCTGCAGCCTCAATCGGAGCATCCACATGGTCTCAGCGACGCGGACTTCGACACGCTCTTCACCAAGGACAAGCCGGTCATCTTCGCATTCCACGCCTATCCATGGCTGATCCATCGCCTTACCTACCGCCGAACTAACCATAACAACATTCACGTCCGCGGCTATAAGGAAGAAGGAACCATCACCACACCGTTTGACATGACGGTGATGAATGATCTCGACCGCTTCCACCTTGCTATGGACACCATCGACCGCATACCGCGCATCACCGAGAAAGGCGCCTATCTGAAGCAGACACTTAAAGATAAGCTGGTTGAGCACGGACAATACATCAGAAAGAATGGAATGGACCTGCCGGAGATCCGGGACTGGAAATGGAAGACGCCGGGGGCTTAGGCGAAACCGGGGCGGAAAAAGCGCGCGGCACCGGACGCGACCGCCGAACAGCGAAGAAGAGCGTCTGCCTATGCGGGCGAAGATTCGACAATATTACTTTCCGCCGTCTGGTGCTGGTCGAAACCGAAGCGCGCAAAGATATGCGCAAACTCACGCGCAATCTGCTCGCGGGTGAAGCCCATTGCTTCATAACTATATTCGTGCGAACTGGTGTGAGCCTTGGCTGTGCTGACGGCGTCGCGCAATAGCGCCTCGAGCGCATCGCTCTGGGGATAACCAAGTCGGCTGTAGATGGAACGGAAGACAGTGTCCGGCGATTGCATCAGATCGTCGTACTTGACGATCATGCACCGTTGCGGCGATTCCCGATCGATGACCTCGAGCGGGTGATCGTACCAGTATTTTGTCCAAGCGAGAATCCAATCGCAGTGGGGATACTTCTGCGGAGGGTTGCTGAACAGACGCCACACGTAGCCGAACAACGAAATCGTGGAAGGCAGCATCTCCAGCGGATTGCGCACCAAGTAAACGATGCGCGCATCGGGAAAGATCTCGAAGAAGAGATTCGATTCTAGCGCTGAAGAGCGGATTCTTGGCAATGTAGTATCGCCCACCGGTAGCGTACAGGTGGCGCTTGATGCAGTTGCGGTAAAACGCCATGATGCGAAGCCGCTCGGCGCGCGGAATCTCCGTATCGAAGTACTGGTATGGCGGCAGTTCATCGAGATAAGGAAACACGAAGGCAGCGAGAAATGTCGACCATGCATAGAACAGAAGGTGCTCGTCCTCTTCAGCGTCGAAAAGGCTGAAGGAGTGAATTTTCAATTGGCCAAGGGAGAGGGTGTCGAGGCGCCGCAGCGCTTTTTCGCAGATGTGGCCAAACAGCGCGTCCGCGCGGGCCATCAGCGCGAAGATCCGGCGCTGCGTGATGGAGGGCATCAGATAAATGTCGGCCATCCTCATTCCGGCAAATGTGGCTTTGTCGCGCACGAGCGTCCGCTGCACAAAGGTCGAGCCGCTGCGAAAGTTCGACACAATGAAGAGCGGCTTCTCGACTGGCTGTTTCCGGTAAGCGGAGAAGAAGATTTCGTCCAGCACGAAGCCGATCCAGGCGAGAAACGCGATGCATCCCCAAATTGGATAAAACAACAACAGGAAAATAAACCGGTCACGGTTGAGAGGGCCGTTGGTGCCGGCGCTTCGATAGAAAGAACGTACCGTCAAGCGCCAGAACAAGCGAAAGTTGAAGATCATCGGGCCGTGCAATCCCCTTGTGCGAAGTTGCAGAGCTGCACCGGCATCTGCATGCGTGCAATTAGTCCCTTCGCGTCGCAAATGAGCTGCGTGCACTCTGCAATGTTCCTGGATGCCGTTTCCACAACGATCAGCGGGAGATGCGGCCGCTGTCAAGGGAGAGCTTGCGAAGCAAAACCCGATGAATCGAGTCGACGCACTCATCCGGAGTCTGGAGGGTTGTCTGGAGATGAACTTCAGGGGAAACAGGAGGTTCGTAGGGGCTATCAATGCCGGTGAAGTTTGCCAATTCTCCGCGTCGTGCTTTGGCGTAAAGTCCTTTGGGGTCGCGGCGTTCACATTCAGGCAAAGGCGTGTCAACAAAGATTTCAAGAAACTCACCCGGCTCGAAAAGCGAACGGGCGCGATCGCGTTCAGCGCGGAACGGACTGATGAACGAGACAATCACGATGAGACCGGCGTCGACGAGCAGCCGCGCAACTTCAGAGACCCGGCGGATGTTTTCGGTGCGATCGGCCTCAGAGAAGCCGAGATCCTTGTTCAGGCCAAGGCGGATTTCGTCTCCGTCGAGCAAATAGGTGTGGCGCCCGGCTGCGAACAAGCGGTTCTCAAGAGCGTGCGCGATCGTCGATTTTCCGGCGGCAGGGAGACCTGTGAGCCAGAGGCACACCGGCTGCTGGAGCTTTTGTTCGGCACGGGCCTTCTTGTCAATGTCCATCGCTTGTCAATCAAAGGTTGTGGCTGGACGTTAAGAGAGCGAAGAGATTTCGGGCCGGTGCTCATTGGCCGTCTCAGACATGTTCCCCAGTATAAGCGTGAAGAAAGGCTGAAGGCTTGAGGCCCAACCCGCCGACCCCCATGTTGCCCGCCGCAGTGTATCCTGTCAGGCAGGCCGGGAACGCCAGATTCCGAGGATCGCGAGCATGGGAATCTATCAAGAATTGCCACCGGATGCGGTGAAGATCGTTCTGGTTCTGTTTTTGTCATTTCTTATTGGGCTGGAGCGCGAAGAGCACAAGGCCGGGGGAGGCACATTTACCTTCGGCGGCGTGCGGACTTTCCCGCTCATCGGCCTCATCGGCTATTCCCTGGCTCTCATCTCCGGCACTCAACTGTTGCCGCTGACCATCGGCTTTCTGGTCGTCTCCGGGTTCCTGCTGCTTTCCTATTGGCACAAACTGTCCAAAACCGAGACCGCGGGCGTCACCACGGAGATGTCCGGGTTGGCGACGTTCCTTGTCGGCGCGCTGGTGTGTTACGGGCATTTCTGGATCGCCACCACGCTGAGCGTGGCCAGCCTGGTTCTGCTGGATTTGAAGGCGGCGCTGGAAAAGCTGGCGGCGCGCATCGCCGCGCGCGAGATTCTGACTTTTGCCAAGTTCCTGTTCCTGAGCGGCGTCATCCTGCCGGTGCTGCCCAACCAGGAGTTCGGCCGCTTCCACATCAATCCCTTCAAGACCTGGCTGGTTGTGGTGGCCATCAGCGCCATCTCGTACGCCAGCTATGTTCTGCAAAAGCTCACCAAAGGCCAGGGCGGAACAGTACTCGCGGCATTACTCGGCGGCGCCTACTCTTCCACGGTAACAACGGTCGTTTTGGCGCGCCGGGGAAAAGGCGACGATCATCCCCACCTCTACTCCGGAGGCATTTTGATTGCATCCGGCGTGATGTACATGCGCCTATGCATTCTCCTGGTCCTCTTCAATAGGCAACTGATGTTGCTGCTCTGGGCGCCCTTGGTACTGTTGGGGATTGTTGCGGTCGCTGCCGGCTGGCTTTGGACGCGGCGCGCGGACAAGGGCGCGCAAGTGATGCAGCAGGATCTGGAACCGAAGAATCCGTTGGAACTGACTACGGCGTTTCTTTTTGCCGCGCTCTTTCTGGCCATGCTGGTCATCACGCAACTGGCAGTTACCTATCTTGGCCGCGCGGGGATCGACACGCTCGCGGTCATCATGGGCGTAAGCGATGTGGATCCGTTCATCATGGGACTGACGCAGGCCCCCAGCACAGCCGCCGCGCTCAACGTGGCGGCGGGCGCGATCCTGATCGCAGCCGCCAGCAACAATGTGGTGAAGGGAATTTATTCGTATAGCCTGGCCGGCCGGAAGACAGGAAGGCAAAGCCTGCTCTTCCTGCTGGCTCTCGCGGCTGCGGGACTTGTGCCGCTCTTCATCCTGGGATGGTAGCCTTTCGCCAGGCGTTCTGCGAGCGCAAGTATCCCTGCCGGCGTGATACTCTTCCGCCAGCGTAAATTCCTGAAACGGACCACTATGAAAATTCAAACGATTCTTCTTGCGACGTTCGGCGTCTGCGGCCTGGCTTCGGCTGTATTGCCGGCACAACAAGCAGCAAATGAGAAACAGAATCCCTGCAGGGCGCAGGCGTGTCCGTACCTGAACCCCGCGCTGACACCGGAGGCGCGCGCGAAGGACCTCGCGAGCCGCATGACTCTCGAAGAGAAGGTGAGCCAGATGCAGGACGTGGCGCCGGCGATTCCAAGGCTGGGCATTCCCGCATACAACTGGTGGAACGAGGCGCTGCATGGAGTGGCGCGCAACGGATTCGCAACCAATTTTCCGCAATCAATCGGTATTGCGGCGACGTGGGATGCCGCGCTGATGCGCCGGATTGCAGACGTAATTGCAGTGGAGGGGCGCGCCAAGTACAACGAGGCGATTCGCGAAGGCGATCACAGCCGGTTTGCGGGACTTACATTCTGGTCGCCGAATATCAATATCGATCGCGATCCGCGCTGGGGGCGGGGAATGGAAACCTTCGGCGAGGATCCGTTCCTGACCGCGAGCCTGGGAGTGGAGTTCGTGAAAGGACTGCAGGGCGACAATGCGAAGTATCTTGAGCTGGTGTCAACGCCGAAACACTATGCGGTGCACAGCGGCCCGGAGCCATTGCGGCACGGCTTTAACGTTGACGTGTCGGATCACGATCTGGAGGATACATATTTGCCGGCGTTCCGCGCCACGATCGTGGAGGGACACGCCGACTCGATCATGTGCGCTTACAACGCGATCGACGATGCGCCGGCGTGCGCGAATACGATGCTACTCGAAAAACACCTTCGCGACGACTGGGGGTTCAAGGGGTACACGGTCTCGGATTGCGACGCGGTGGGCGACATTGCGAGCGGACACCACTTTGCAGCGAGCCCGGAAGTAGCGGCTGCGGACGCGGTGAAGGCAGGCACGGACCTGGATTGCGGCCGGACGTATGGCGCTCTGACCAAGCCGGTGGATGAGCATCTGCTGGCGGAAACGGATATCGATGCGGCGGTGGTCCGGCTCTTCACAGCGCGGATGCGGCTGGGCATGTTCGACCCACCGGCGGCGGTGCCGTTCAACGCGATTCGGTACTCCGAGGTAAATTCGGCGGCGCATCGCGAGCTGGCGCTCGAGGCGGCGCGCGAGTCGATTGTGCTCTTGAAGAATGGCAACAGCACGCTTCCGTTGAAGGCGTCGATCCGGAAGATTGCGGTCGTTGGTCCAACCGCCGATTTGCTGGAATCAATTGAGGGCAACTACAACGGAACCGCGCCCGATCCGGTTTCGCCGCTGAATGGATTGCGGAAGAAATTCGGAGCCGGGAATGTGACCTACGCTCCCGGATCGATTCTTGCCGATGGGTCGCCGGCGCCGATTCCGTCTGCGTTCCTGCGCACGGATGCTTCGCTGAAGGCGGCTGGGCTGAAGGGCGAGTACTTTGACAATACGGATCTGAAAGGCGCGCCGAAGATGGTGCGCGTGGACGCAAAGATCAACTTCGACTGGAATCGTGTGGCGCCCGCGGCTGATTTTCCCGGCAAGACATTTTCTGTGCGATGGACAGGCGAACTGCTGCCGCCGGCGCCTGGAGACTATGTGCTGAGCCTGCGCGGGCCGCGACCATTCATGGCATCTGTGATGACCGGCGAGGCGAGCGGAGCACAAGCACCGGCGGCAAGGATGCCGGATCGGGTCCGGCTCTATATCGACGGCAAGCTGGTGATGGACAGCCGCAGCAACCCGGCCGAAGCGCGGTTAAGTTTTGCCGATACGGAACCCCACGCGATTCGAGTGGAGTACGTGCATCTCCCCAACGATCGCAACGTCGATCTCGATTGGGCGCCTCCGGCAAACAGTTTGCTTAGTCAGGCGATCGACGCCGCGAAGAAGTCCGACGCGATTGTTGCCTTCGTGGGGCTTTCTCCGAACCTTGAGGGCGAGGAGATGAATGTTCACGTGGAGGGATTCGATGGCGGAGACCGGACGCGGATCGAACTGCCTGCGGCGCAAGAGCACCTGCTGGAGGCGCTGGGCGAGACAGGCAAACCGCTGATTGTGGTGCTGACTTCAGGCAGCGCGCTGGCGGTTCAGTGGGCCAAGGATCACGCAGATGCGCTGCTCGAGGCGTGGTATCCGGGCGAGGAGGGCGGAGACGCGATTGCGGAGACGCTGAAAGGGGAAAACAATCCCGCGGGACGGCTGCCCGTAACGTTCTACGCATCGACCAGCGATCTACCCTCGTTTACCGACTACTCGATGAAGAACAGGACATATCGCTACTACGAGGGCGAGGTTCTCTATCCATTTGGATACGGCTTAAGCTATTCGCGGTTCAGCTATCGCGCGCCGGACGTGAACGCGAAGGAGATCAAGGCCGGCGCTTCTGCCGTTGTGACGACCAGCGTGCGCAATACAAGTACGCGCGATGGCGACGAAGTAGCAGAGCTTTATATCAAGCCTCCGCAAACGACGGTGTCTCCGAATCTGCAACTTGAAGGATTCAAGCGAATCCATTTGCGGGCGGGCGAGACGAGGCGCGTGCAGTTTACCCTTTCTCCGCGGCAACTGAGCGAAGTGGATGAGAAAGGAAACCGTGCGGTGACGCCGGGCGACTATTCGATTTACGTTTCGGGCGGACAGCCGGAAGCGGGAACACCGCAGGCAACTCTCCGCATTTCGGGAACGGTGGCGCTGCCGAAGTGAATTCGATCGGCGGCGGAAGTGCGCCGCGATTGCGAAGCTCTAAGGTGCGGGGGCCTGGATCTGTGCGGCGACGAAGTCGTGCACGAACATCAGGCTAGTCGGGACGGTGACGGTTCTCGCGTCTTGTTGCCCGGCCAGGTGAATGAGCAGTAGCGGGCGCGGGTCCCATTGGCCGCCGTTGGAGACGCGCTCATCCTCGGCGCTCCATCCGGGAGTTGTGCGCCATATTCTGGTGCGCCAGGAGTGATCTCCCTGGATGATCAGGGTCGTTTCCGGCCAGCGCGGCTGCGCCTCAAGGACGTCGAGTATCTGTCCGAGGAAGCGATCGGAATAATCCAGCGAATCGAGATAGGATCCGCCCACGCCGTAGTTATGCGAGTGGCGATCCCAAAAAGCAGGAGGGTGGGGTACGGGCAAGTGCAGGTAGATGATGTCGGCCTGGCTGCCGGCGAGCGCGGCGAGGGCGTGCTGGCTCAGGTCCTTCACGGTCGCCACATGGCTTAGAGATTCCCAGTGGGCGACATCGGCTACAGCCACGCGAGGCGCAACGAGTTGCTCGGCCACGATGCGCAGGGGGAACCAGACGTCATCAGCGAAACGGGCATTGATTGACGGAGGAGCGCCGTCTTCAGTGTCGTCGTTGTTCCAATAGCACTCGGTGGCTGTGCCCACAAAGATCGGGCAGTAAGCCAGGTACCAACCAACGATTGAAGTCGAGATGCCGCGCCGCCTGGCCATGCCGAACAACGATGTCTCAGAGTCAAAAGGTTCCCACTGAGGATCGTCGGCGGTGCGAACGAGTAATTGATTCTTCGCGGTAAAGGTTGAGCTCGTTACGATACGGCCCAGGAGCAAGCTCGGCACAACCAGGTTTGTGTGGTAGCCAATCGGCGTCACGTTGGTGTACATCGTACTTTGCAGGCGTAGCCGATCAAAGTTCGGAAGATCGAGGGAGCGATCGCGAGCTTCGAATACCGGCTTATACGCCAACTCATCGAAGATGATCCATACCAGGCGTGGTGTGGCGGCAGGCCGGGCGGGAACGGGGCCGCTAAATGCCTGAATGCCGGGATGCCAGAAGGCGGCGCTTACCAGTTGAGCGGTCATGACGAATGCAAATACTGCGGCGCCCGTGAGCACGGCGCTACCCAGGCGATAGAGCTTTGACGCGATATTGGGGGCGCGGAGAATCAGAAACGCGAGAATTGCGATCCACGCGACAGCGGCGATCGCAACGCTGGCGTACGGAACTCGAAATGGGAAAATTCTGAGATTACAGACCAGCAGGTAGATCGGAAGGAAGGCAAGGGCGAACCACCTGATTTGCGCCCAGACCTTCAAGCCACGGAGGATCGCCAGCAAGCCCGCGAAAATCAGGCCGACAATCGCAAGATCGATGAGCTGCGCCAGAACCAGGCGGGTAAGCGGCCAGGGAACGCGCATTCGCTCGTCGCCCAGAGTAGAGGTGAGGTCAACATAGCCCGGGAGGAGGAGAATGGCGGCGAAGCCCCAGGCCTGGGCGATCCGTTTGATCATGCGGTGCTTCCCCCTGCATGCAGAGATTTCGCGGTTGGCGCTGCGCCGTCCTACAGGGGAATTCTATCGAATAGGAGGAGAACCCGCCCGTTGCTCAACAGAGTGCGGTCAACCACGGCGAAGTGTGGCGCGAATGCCTGCGTGAGATCGTCCTCGGTCAAATGGCCGTAGAGATCGTCACGACCGCGCAACCATTCCTGAAACATCGGATCGGAGGGCGGGACCCACTCCAGCAGGAGCCAGCGCCGCGTGAGGCTGGCGCAAAGGCCGGCGATTTGCGCGAGCGGCAACTGATCGCGAAGGATCAGGTGATGGATGACGGCGAGCATGAGAACCAGGTCGAATCCACCAGTGAGGCGGTCTAGCAGTGAAAAGTGTTCGCGATTGCGCCATCCTGCTGCGGGCGTGGGACGGGCGATGTTTGCGACCAGAACCGTGACGGGTTTGTTCTGCTTTCCCGCGGTTCGCCACAGCTCTTCGAGTGCGGCTGTGTCGCTATCGAGTGCGACGACCGTGGCACCGGCGTCGGCGGCCAGGAGCGAATAGGTCCCGGTATTGGCGCCGATATCGAGGACGCGCTCCGGATGGCAATGCTGGAGCGTACGCTTGACGAACTGCTGCTTATCCGCGACGTCGGCGGGCCGATAGTGGGAGGCTGATTTTTCGTACCGGCTCCATTGGCTGCTGTTCCGATGACCGGCTGCATGGCCAATCTGCTTTGCGAGCCGCGCGATGCGCTTCTGCAGGAGGTGTGTAGCCAGAGATGGATCGGTAGTAGTCCGGGTCTTTTTGGAGCCGCTTTGCCCTGGGCCTGGGCGCTCGAACATTGTAGCTAATGTGACGACATCGAGCAGGTCGGGATTCAGCCGGCGCCAGCGCGGCAGCGCCTCGTAGATTTGGCGCGGCTCATAGCCGTCGCGATCAAACAGAGTTGCGTGGAGCGGCCAGCTCAAATACTTCGCCGCGACAAGTGGCAGCAGGAATGTGCGCACGAACTGGCCATAGGCCAGCCAGACGCCGGAGCGCGGATCGCGGCGCTCGAACGACAGAACGTCCACGAGGATGGGGCGCGAACCCGAGAAGAGAATGTTGAGGGGCGTGGCATCCTTCAGGGTCCATCCGGCGTCGATCGCTTGGCTGGCGACGCGCAGCGTAAGTTCGGCGGCGGCGCGCCACTGAGCGGTGGTCCACTCCCATGGATAGCCGATGGGATCGAGGCGCGGATGTTCGAGCCAAAGCTCGCCGGAAGAGATGCAGGGATGCGCGCCCAGCCTAGCGATGCGGCTGGGAATCAGATCGCCGCTTTGCTCGAGAGACCTACGCAGTGCAGATGCGAGAAAAGCCTGCGTCTCTTCGGCTGCCGAGGGGCGAATCTTCCGCAAAGCACAGGCGTCGATTAGCCGGAGCTCACCCGCCGGGTCGCGAAAGGTCAATTCCAATTCAGTGTTTATGGACGGGAGGGCCCACTTTCGGTAAGAAACCTCATCGGGCCCGCTCACGGATTTGGCGGATCCTCGCCATTCGTGTCAACGGAACGCTGTACCGGTTCTGAATTCGGAACTTCGTCAGGCCGGAAGAGCGAATAGATCTTCCGGCGCAGGTACCAGCCAGTGGCTACCAGCGCGGAGCCGGCGGCCTGAACGGCGAGCAGGCCGGTTCCGGGGTCGGCGTAGGCGCAGGCAGGGCGCTCAAACAACATAGCCGCGCCCACAATAATCAAGACAACCGGGAAAATCTGAAGCAGCTTCATATGCCCGCCGGTAACTCCAGGATGCGATGGAAGCTTCGGCCGGAAGCCCGGGGAACGGGAACCGGAATCGATTTCGAGCGCCCATCTAACAATACGTAGACGGCAATCGTGCCGCCGGAGATTACAGAATCGCAAACAAAATACCCCGGAAGAAATGTAACTTTCGAAGCGGAGTATCCCCGAAAGAAATACAACTTTCGAAGCGGGACAATTTCAAGGTCCCGCATCCGTGGCAGCGTGCCTTCTACTTCGGGTCGCGTGCAAATTCTGCGCGGTCTCGTCGACAGGGCCTTCTCCCGCGATCTGAATACCTAGAGACGATTGTGCCGAGTACACGCAACGAATCGACACAAGCGCTCTCTCATCTAGATGCAAGAATCCCGATTTTGGTTGCCTTATTGCGGACGCGGGAGTCGGTGCGCGGCGTTTTGCGTTCAGTGCGAACTAGGCGTGGCGACGACATTGAGTACCGTCGACGCGGACCATGCGTCGTTGCCGCGTTCAAGAGCCCACGATTGAAAGCTAGACTTGAGCAGCGGGCGCGGTAGCAGCCGGCTTGGCCTTAGGCGCTTCCTTGCGGCCAGGGGCCAGGATGGCGTGGAGAATGGTGCCTTCCATGCGCGGCATGAATTCAACGATACCGGCGTCGCCGATGTCCTGAATAAGCCGATTGATGATTTTGTAGCCGAGCTCGCGATGAGCCATCTGGCGGCCGCGGAAACGCAGGCTCGCTTTCACCTTATCGCCCTCTGAGAGGAAGCGGACGGCCTGATTTTTCTTGGTCTGGTAGTCGTGTTCGTCAACGGTGACGGAGAACTTGACTTCCTTTACTGTGATGACCTTTTGGCGCTTGCGGGCGGCGCGCTCGCTCTTTTCCTTTTCGTAGAGATAACGGCCGTAGTCCTGGATGCGGCAGACAGGTGGAACAGCATTCGACGAGACTTCGACGAGGTCGAGCCCGCGCTCGCGCGCGATGCGGAGCGCCTCAAAAGGCTGCAGGATTCCAAGTTGTTCGCCGTTTTCGTCGATGACGCGGACTTCGCGCGCACGAATTCTGTCATTGATGCGGATGAAGGACTTGGCAGAGCGTTTGTCGAATGCGATGGTACTCCTCCGAAAGCGTGCCGAGCGGGCCGGGGCAGGGCGCCCCATGGGCCGCAGCGAAGCGACGCAAACTGAGTATAGCATTGGCTTGGCTTCAGTGAAGAAAGAGGTTAGTGGTCTGGAAGGCCGGAAAGCTGGCCGTCGAAACCAAGAGCAGCGATGCGGACCTGAAGGAGTTGATTTGCCGGGAACGGGCCGCCAAGGTCGACAGGAAGGAAATTCTCCGTCAGAGCGGCGGTTAGGCCGGAGGCGGCGAGCGAATGGGGTGTATGCAGCGTGATGGCTGCAAGCTTGCGGCCGATGAACCGGCTGCGATGGATGCGCGTCTTCTCGGCGGCGAGGGCGCGGAGTGCGGCCATGCGTTCTTCAACAGCGGCTGGCGGGACAGATGATGCGGTATGGAGGGCCGAACCGGGTGTGCCCGGCCGCGGCGAAAACGGAAACAGGTGGACATAGCCGAAGGGCAACGCGCGCACGAAGGAGAGCGTCTCCTCGAATTCGCGATCGGTCTCGCCGGGGAAGCCGGCCATGACGTCTGCGCCGAGGGTGAGATCGGGGCCGGCGGCACGCAAGAGCGAGGAGACCTTGTCCGCGTAGTGCCAGGGGCGATAACGGCGGTGCATGCGGCGGAGCACGGCGTCGGAGCCGGACTGGAGTGGAAGATGAGCGTGGCGGGCTAAACGGCTACCGCCGCATTCGCGCATGAGAGAGATGAGGCCGTCGTCCCAGTCCATGGGCTCGATGGAGCTGAGCCGCAGGCGGGGCAGGCTGGTTCGGATGAGGATGGCGCGGATCAACCCTGCAAGCGACTCTCGTCCGAGGCCAGAAGAAGAATCGCGGCCCCACCGGCCGAGGTTGATTCCCGACAGCACCAGTTCCTTGCCGCCAGAGGCGACGAATTCCTCGACCTGGCGAAGGACCACTGCCTGGGGCAGGCTTCTGGACGGACCACGAGTTTGAGGAATAATGCAAAACGTGCAGCGGTTACTACATCCCTCCTGAATCTTGAGGTTGGGACGCGTCTGCGCGCCCGGCGCGAGCTGCGCCTCCTCGAGGAAAGAGTGCGCGAAGCGGTCGTCAGCCCAGACGGGGACAGATTGCTGGGCGCTCACTGAAAGAAGCGAAGCAACGGGGACAAGCGAGGGCGGGAGGGTTGCGTTTGAAGTTTGCGCCAGACTGAAAATGATCTCAGGCGCGAGGGCCTTGTGGCCGTTGCCGACGACGGCGGCGACACCGGGCATGGCCGCAAGCTCCTGGGGCGCGCGCTGCGCGTAGCATCCGGTGACGACGATTCTGGCCGCGGGGTTTCGCCGATGCGCGCGGCGGATGAAGGCGCGGGCCGCGCGGTCGGCTTCGGCCGTCACGCTGCAGGTATTCACCACCACAACGTCGGACGCAAAGGGCTGGTTTTCAGCAAAGGCCCGCAGATGGCTGGCGATGGCTTCGCCGTCGGCGCGCGCTGCCCTGCAACCAAAGTGCTCGATGTGAAAGCCGTGCATCTGTCTTAGTTTAGAACCTGGTGGCTTACGGGATGCCGTTTGCGTCTTTCGAGGGTAGGCGCGGCGTGAGGCGCAGTAAAGCGGTTCTCCGGTATACTGGAAGGGAACAGACCAAATCCATCGCTTTCGTTCGCCAATATGTCGTACTCCTCGACTGCCTATGTTCCGGTCTCTGTCCGGTCTGCCGCACGGAGCCGGACATGGCATATTGCCGGATACGTTTACTTCACATTTATCTGCTATGTTTCCATAGGCTTGCCGCTGGCGGTCCTGCCGCCGTTCGTGCACCTGAGCATGGGCTACAGCGCGGTGCTTGCGGGTCTGGCCATCAGCATCCAGTACATTGCCACGCTGCTCAGCCGGCCCTGGGCGGGGCGAATCTCCGATCACATGGGAGCCAAGGTCTCTGTGCTGTGGGGCATGGCAGGCTGCACCGTGAGCGGGGCGTTGCTGGTGGGGGCGGCGGCATTGCACCAGGTGCACTGGCTGAGCTTTACGGTTCTGATCCTGAGCCGCCTGGCGCTGGGAGTGGGCGAGAGCCTGGGCTCGACCGGAGCAACGCTGTGGGGCATTACCAGCGCGGGACAGGAACACACCGCGAAGGTGATCGGGCTGAACGGCATCAGCACGTATGGAGGCATGGCGCTGGCCGCGCCGCTGGGGGTGATCCTGGATCAGCAGTGGGGCCTGGCTTCGATCGGGTTGTTGACGATTCTGATTGGGGCGGCAAGCTTTGTCATGGCTTGGCGCAAAGCTCCGGTGACGGTGGCGCCGGGCGAGCACATGCCTTTTGCTCATGTGCTGGGGCGCGTGGCGCCGCACGGCATGGGGCTGGCGTTGGCCGGCGTGAGCTACAGCGTTCTGGCGACATTCGTCACATTGTTTTATGCGAGCAGGCACTGGACCGGCGCGGCGCTCTGCCTGACGGCATTCGGGGTCGGGTTCATCGCCGTGCGCATGCTGTTCATTAAGACGATCAACCGGTACGGCGGATATCCGGTGGCGATCGCGTCGCTCCTGGTTGTGTGCGGAGGCATGGTTCTGCTTTGGCAGGCCTCATCGGCGTGGATGGCCCTGGCCGGAGCGGGATTGGGCGGATTGGGTTTCTCGCTCATCTTTCCCGCCATCGGCGTGGAGGCTGTGAAGCGGGTTCCGGAGTTCAATCGCGGGACCGCTTTGGGCGTTTACACCGCGTTCTCCGACGTGTCGTTCTTTCTGGTTGGCCCGATCGCGGGGGCGATTATCGGATGGTTCGGCTACCCCAGCGTGTTTTTGTTTGCGCTGATCAGCGTGGCGGCGGCGCTGGGGATTGTGGTGGTGCTGCGCCAGTTGCAGCGCGCATAAGCGCAAGGCAGCGAGTCAGTCCGCCGCGGCGGACGAGCCGGCCGGTCAGCGAGTGGGCAGCGGCGAGTGGGCAGTGGCGAGTGGGCAGTGGCCAGTTGCCGGACCGCGGCGGTGTTGACGATTTTGTACGGCCGGGGACATACCTGACATTTCAGACCGGGCACATACCTGACAGTTTTTCCTTCTCAGGAAGGTTTTGGTTTTTGTCTTCCGGGCCAGGGCAAGCTTGCCCTGGCCCGGAGGCGGCGCACTTTTCCCGGCGGCCGTTGGGCAGCGGGGACAGTGTACAAGTTCTGGCGTCGAACCGTGCCAGAGGCAGATGAGCGAAGTAGACGGTATAGGTTTCATCCTCGACGGGCAGCAGGCCGATCGGTTCACCCCACAGCACCTCGGAGAGAAAAACATCATGCTTCTTCCAGCGGAAGTGACCGTGGCTTTTGATGGTGCGCACCAGCATGGTGCCGGGATATTCCACCTCCGGCACGCGCGCCGGGTAGGGCCGCGGCGAAGGCTCGTAGACACTGGCCGGGGTCTGCATGCCCAGCGCTTCGTGAGGCCGCACTGCGTTGTACTCGCGGCGAAAGCGATCCAGCTCCCGTTGCTGCGCGCGCCGGTCCGGAGCGGGGCACAGGTCCTGCTTGAGCGTGCGATGCATGCGTTCGTGACGGCCGTTCTGCTCCGGGTGCCCGGCTTGGATGCGTTCCGGCACGATGCCCAGCTTGACCCAACCCACGGCCAGACGCGACAGCCCGCCCACCGCCGAAGAGGCAAACGGCGCTCCGTTGTCGGTGCGGATTGCATCCGGCAGTCCATACTCGCGAAACGCCGCCTCGAAGATAGCGCGCACGCGCTCGGTGTCGGTCTTCTCCACCGCTTGCGAGCGCAGCAGATAGCGGCTCCAGGCATCGCTGATGGTCAATGGATCGATGCGTGTTCCATCGCCCGATCGGAACCAGCCCTTGAAGTCGGCGCACCAGACACGGTTCGACTCCACCGCATGCGCCAACGGTTCGGTGTAGGGCTCCGTGCGGCGCCGCTTGCTGCGCGCCACCACCAGTCCGGCTCGCTTGACCATCTCGCCCATCGTGCTGGTCGCCGGCCATGCTCGTCCCGGCTGGTCGCGCTGCAGAACACGCTTCAGCTTCCGCGGTCCCCACGTCATGTGCGCCTGGCGCAGCTCCAGCACCGCTTCTTCGATCGCTGCCGCCGTCTGGTTGGGATGACGGACTGCAGCCCGGTTCAGCTCCAGCAGGCCCTCCGGGCCACTCTGCCGGTAACGCCTGAGCCATACATAGCCGGTCTCCCGGCTCACGCCGAATCGCTGGCAAAGATCCTTCATCGACGCCTCATCGCGCTCATACTCAAACACAAAGCGCAGCTTCTCCTCCATCGCACTGCTCACTCTCCAGCCCATCTCGACGTTGTAAGCAATCGCCTATGGGCTTGTGCAGTGTCAGGTATGCCCCCGGTTCAATCTGTCAGGGATGCGCCCGGTCCGTACCATTTGATACATGCCCCCTGCCCCCCTTCCTCCCTGCCCGTTTTGGGCTAAATTCCTCACTTTAAACGGCTCCGCGCCGATCTCTTGCTCCAGATCGTAGATACCAAAGAACTCAGCCAGCAAAATCGTCATCGCAAAGGGGTTAGGGGCGCTTTCGGCCCCATTATTACTCTTTGGGCAACAAAGCCAGCGAGACAGCGGTTTTCCTCGCTCCCTCGTTCCCTTGGTCCCTACTTCTCGATCATGGAACCATTTTGCTCCGAAAGGGGGAAATTACCTGCAACTGGAAGATGCGGAGAATCATGCACTTAGAGATTTTCTGGCTTGACACGGGACAGGCTGCGGGACCGGGAGCGTTCTTGCGATGTCTGCGGGTGACTAAGGGTCGATGGCCGAAACGGCGTTTACGAGGACGAACCCTGCGAAAGGCAGCCCAACTTCCGGTGAATGACTGCATTGGACTTTATCAACAATCGGAGATCCTGTTTCGCCTACCCACGGCAGAACTGGGGATGTGGGTTCGGTTTCTCTCCAGCGCCATAGTTTCGGTTTCTGACGAAGAAACCTACAGCACATCGACGACGACAAGGGTGAGATCGTCCTGCTGCGTGCCGGATGGTGGTTGCCAGGCGCGGAGTTCAGCGACCAGACGGTGCGTGAGTTCCATAGGTGCAACGGATAGGTGAGTGCGGATGACATGCTCGAGTTTCCGATCGCCGAATGCTTCACCGGCGGTGTTCTCGGCCTCGGTAACGCCGTCAGTGTAAAGAAGGAAACGGTCTCCGGGAGAGAGCTGCAACTCGCGAACTGGGTAATCACAGTCCTGGCCAACGCCGAAGAGGAGTCCGTTGCTCTCGATACGCGTGAAGGTGCCGTCGGTCGTGCGCCAGCGCAAGAGGGGCGGATGCCCTGCTGCAGAGTAGCGTGCAATCCGGGAAGCAACATCCATCCATAGGTATGAGGCAGAGACAAGGTGTCCACGCAAGTTGCCGGACAGGGTGTTGCCGATGCGGCGAAGGAACTCGGCGGGATCGTTGGCGCAGCCACTAACGGAGCTCGCGGCAACTTTGACCATCGACGCGATGAGCGCAGCCGGGACACCGTGCCCGCTGACATCGACAATAAAGAACCCGACGCGCCGTTCATCGATGTTGAGGAATTCGTAAAAATCGCCAGCCACGGCTGTCATGGGTTCAAAAGCCGCGGCGATGCGGAGATCGGGGAGCCTTGGGACGCCTTCAGGAAGCAAGGACAACTGAAGTTGCCTCGCGATCTGAAGCTCGCGATCGATCGAAAGAAGCCGACGCTCGTTGGTGAGAATCATATCGAGCGCGACATATCCGAAAGACAACAGGAGAACGGCGAAACCGAGCGAACCAAGGCTAGAGGGTACATGGATTTGCAGCGGCGCAGCGATGTTTGTCCAGAGCGCCTCGGCGGCGAAGATGAACGAACCGATGGTGAGTACCCTGCTGCGTGAGAGCACCAGGTAACGGTGGGTCAGACCGGGAACGGCAAGCACGATGAGAAGGATCACACATCCGAACATGGCCATGATCTGATTCGGCAGAATGAACGCCCTGGCGCGCCCCGTGACGAGGTAAGTCCCAATTCCGGCTGCAGCAATCGCCGCGTCCGCGGCAAACATCAACCGCATGAGACGCCGAAGTGCTCCGAGGGTCAGTTCCAGAAATGCGAGCGCGGCCGCGACAAGCGTCAGGTAAGTAGCGGAGACGGCGCCCAGTGCGAAAACAGGTCGAAGCCAGACAGGGAACGCCGCCTCTATCGCAGGCGACTGGAAAAGCTGATTGAGACCGAAGATCGCGCTCCAGAGGCCGATCCAGACGAGCATTCTCACGCCGCCACGGCGGCGAATGATGGCGATGGCGAAAGCGACCACGCCGAAGAAGACGAAAAACGCTCCAGAGAAGAGGTCGATGAGTTCGCCGCGAAGGATAGATAGGACCTGAGCTTCGGTTGTCATTGACACCGGGTGCTGATTTTAATTCAGGGGCCAGAACCAGCGCAGTGATGGGGCCCGAGACACGCGCGCGGAGAGCAACCAGCCGGTGGCACGACGAACGGCGCAGGTGCTGCGCGGCGGCTCATGATCTTGGGATCCGGGGGCCCCGGGCATCGTGGTCGATAAATCGCCAATGTACTCATCGAGGCCGATTACTACCGGAAAGTCGGCAAGGGTCCTGCGATCTCGTGAGCGGGTAGGGGCGGGCTTTTGACTCCGTTCGGCGCGCTTGCGCAAGGGTTGCGCGCCGGCAGGGCTGAGGCCGACTCACCTTTTGGGGTGGTTTGCGGCAGTCGGGGGTGAATCCCCGACCTACCAATCAAGCCCGGATGGAAGGTTGAGTCGGTTGGGTTCGTGCTCTCCCACCCTTCGCCAGAAAAAAAGCGAAGGATGGGGCACCCATTCTTTTTTCGGAGGCTTCCTAAAGCGACTAGAGAGGCAAGGCGGGAGTTTGATCCTGGGAGCCGAAGAGCAGGGCCGAACGACACATGCGCCGCGTGCGGTAGACGGCGAGGGTGACCACGGCGAGCGCGAGGACCAGAAAGAGCACGTGGCTGGCGAGGGCGATCCATTTGGGGCAGGGAACAACCGGAGGCTGCATGAAGGCATGCACACCGTACAGGAGCGCTCCGCCAGCGCCGACGGTGAGGGTGTGCAGAGGCGTCCATGCGCTGCGATGAGAGAACAGACCCAGCCCAACGAGAAAAGCCAGATCGACGGCGAGGATGAGGGCGACGGCGCCCCAGTTCCATATCCATAGAATCGGCGAGAGGAAGACGGCTGCGCCGAGAAGGAATGCGGCGACGCCGGTGATCCAGGGAGAGGGCGCAGGCAAGGGCTCGCGGGTCGAAGCAGACGCCGAGGGCGCGGCTGATGCCTGGAGCGTGGCGGACTTGTCACGCAAAGCGGGCGGGATGAGAAAGGCAGCGGCGGCGAAAACGAGGACGAGCAGAGCGGACACGATGAACTGCGCGGCCGAGGCGCGGAACGGGTCGTGACGGAACGTGTAGTGGGTGCTGTAGTAGACGCCGACAGCGAAGAGGGCGGCGGCGACAGAGAGGCCAACGCTGCCCAGCCAGGGCGTGCGGGAGCGCGAAGGAAAGAGGCCTTCGGCTAGCGCGATGGAGACACCGATGCTCCAGAAGGGGTGGACGTTGAGCATGAAAAGGGTCCACCAGGCGCCGATGCCGAGAGCGGGAATCCAGGCGTGGGAGAGGAGGTGCGCGTGCAGGCCGAAGATGTCGGGATTGAAGAGCGATTGCGTGGTGAAGGCCTCCTCAATGATTGCGTAAGCGACGCCGAGGAGAAGGATGGTGGGCCAGCCGCGGCCGGAACGGCAGGTGAGCTCGCGGATGAGGAGCGCGCCGCCGCCGTAGAGGGGCGCGAGGACGATGTACGGCCAGAAGAACGTAACAGGAAAATCGCCGAGGAGGTACTCGGCGACGAGTGGCGCGAGGAAAAAGAGCGTGACGGCGGCGAGGATGGAGCGTTGCGGGTTGGGCATGGAGTCTCTTTCGGCGGTACTTGAATGGAAATGGGTGCGGGACGTGGCGGCCCATACGAGGTCAAAAGCAACCGCAGGCTTTCGACTTCGCTTACCGGTCAAGACGGATCGAGTCCGTAGAGGTTGCGAACACTCGGCATATTCGATCGGATCTTGTGGCCGATTGCCCTCCCTATGAATTTTGTTACGGCTTCGAAGCGCTGCAGGGAGGCGGCTCTGTCGTCTAGATCGAGACCGAAGCCGGCCAGAAGCTTGTCTTGTTGCTCCGGAGGCCAGTTGGGGCGATCGTTCCATGCCTCGATATTGCCAGCTCTGACCGCTTCGTTGCCGCCATGGGCGAACTCCGCCAGCAGCAGCCACCGCCTGGTGAGGGTTTGGGCCTGTTCGCTCGCCGGATCCCGATCGATGTCCGCTTCGATCTCGGCGAAGAGCTGCCGGAACGCCTCTAAGTTTTTCTGACGCGCTTGAATCGGGGTTTGCTGCGCGATACGTTCCTTATCGAGCCAGGCTTGATCGGTGTAATACTTCCGCATGAAGTTCTGTTGTGGCTGCATGTCGATCACCTCGATAATCTTTCGCAGAATGGACGAGTCGGTCGTTTGCCCCGATTGAATGACCTTTTCCGCTGCTTCAATGGCAACGACGGCGCGATCGATCAGTTTTCGCTTTTCCGCTAAAGCTTTCCGTTGCACATGCAGGGAGTCGACCAGGGTCAGCGGTCCGCGTTTCAGCAGCAGCTTGATTTCCTGAAGCGGGATACCCAGGAACTTCAGCGCGGCAATCTGTTCCAGGCGTTCCAGGTCTTCCATGCGGTAGAGGCGAAACCCGGAGGTTCCGCGCTGCGGCCTGAGCAAACCAATGCGATCGTAGTGGTGTAACGCTCGAATGGTTACCCCTGCCAATTTCGCGAATTCGCCAATCCGGTAGCTGCTGCTCATGGCTCTGGGACCATAGTCGGGCCTGACGCAGGGTCAAGGTCAAGCAGAAAGTTGGCTCTTAAACTCGTTGAAAAAGCTAGGCGGCAGACGGAGTTGGGTTCATCGCCCAGCCTGAAGGGAATGGTGGCAAACCGCCTGAATCGCCAAAAGGTCTGGCCTGAAGGCCGGAAGTTTTTGTTGCGCGCGATTTCAGGTCCTTGAAGCCGCTGCTCGAACCAAATGCAGAACGGCCACCCTGGAGGGTGGCCGCTTTGGTTTGGAATGTCGCGAGAGGTTTATCGTTCGCCCTTGCGCCAGTTGACCAGGTCGCCGAGCGTGGTGGTGGAGCTGGAGACCGGCTGTTTGTGAGGTTGCTCCCGCCTGGGGCTGGAAGTTTCAGCGGCGGAGTGGGCGGATTCGTGACTGCTCCCCGTGCGCAGGCTAAGGCCGACTTTCTTCTCTTCGACGTTGATCTTGATGATCTTGAAGTCGTGCTCCAGGCCCTGCTCGAGCGGGGAGTGGCCATCGACGGGATCGCCGGCCTCAGAGATGTGGCAAAGACCTTCGACACCCTCGGCAATTTCGACGAAAGCGCCGAACTGCGCGGTGCGCAGAATCTTGCCGTGAACGACGTCGCCCACGCGGTGCGTGGCGAAGAAGCTTTCCCAGACATCGGGCTGCAACTGCTTGATGCCCAGCGACAGGCGGCGGTTCTGCGGCTCGACGCCGAGAACGACAGCCTTCACCTTCTCGCCCTTCTTGACGATTTCAGAGGGGTGCTTGACGCGCTTGGTCCAGCTCAGGTTGGAGACGTGGACCAGGCCGTCGATGCCATCCTCGATTTCGATGAAGGCGCCGAAGTCAGTGAGATTGCGGACGCGGCCCTCGACGATAGCGCCGACGGGGTATTTGTCTGTAAGGCTTTCCCACGGGTTCTCGAGAAGCTGCTTCATGCCCAGGGAGATGCGGCGGTCGGCGGGATTGACGCTGAGAACGACGGTGTCGACCTCGTCGCCGGGCTTGACGAGCTTGGAGGGGTGCTTGAGGCGCTTGGACCAGGTCATCTCAGAGAGGTGAACCAGGCCTTCAATGCCCTGCTCGAGCTCGACGAACGCGCCGTAGTCGGTGACAGACAGGACGCGGCCGTGCACCTTGGCGCCGACGGGATAACGTTCTGTGGCATCGAGCCAGGGATCGGGCGTCAACTGCTTGAAGCCGAGCGAGACGCGCTGCTTGTCTTTGTCGAACTTGAGCACCTTGACCTGAATCTCGTCGGCGACGTTGACCAGGTCGCGGGGATGGGTGAGGCGTCCCCAGCTCATGTCGGTGATGTGGAGAAGGCCGTCGATGCCCCCGAGGTCGACAAATGCGCCGTAGTCGGTAAGGTTCTTGACGGTTCCGGTGAGGATTGCGCCCTCTTCGAGGTGCTCCATTGTGGCGGAGCGCTTGGAATTCTGCTCTTCTTCGAGGATTTCCTTGCGGCTGACCACAACGTTGCCGCGCTTTTTGTTGAGCTTGATGACGCGGACTTCGATCTGCTGGCCGAGGTAGGTGTCGAGATTGCGCACGGGGCGAATTTCGAGCTGCGAGCCGGGCAGGAAGGCCTTCATGCCAATGTCGACCGTGAGACCGCCCTTGACGCGGCTGACGACGGTGCCGGTGATGGGCGTCTTATCGTTGGCGGCCTTCTCGATGGTGTCCCACACGCGGAGGCGCTGAGCACGCTCGTAGCTGACGAGGTAGCCGCCTTCGGGCTCTTCGCGCTCGATAACGACGTCAATGACGTCGCCGGGCTGGAACTTGACGGCCCCGGTGTGGTCGACAACCTGCTCCAGAGGCACGAGGCCTTCTGACTTGAGGCCCACGTCGATGACCAGGTACTTTTCCGTCTGCTTCTCGACCTTGCCGGAGACAATCTTGTCTCCATAGGCCTCGACGGCGGCGGCTTCAGCAGCCTGCTCGCGCTCAAAGGCGGCCAGGGCGGAGGAGAAATCGTCTGCTGGCTCGGCGGACGTAGCGGCACGAGCCGCAACGGGGGGTGCCGGCGCTATTGGTGCGGACGTCTCGACGGCTGGTGCGGGGGGCTCGACGACTGATGCGAGCGCCACGACGACTGGTGCGGGCGTCTCGACGACTGGTACGGGCGCGGTCGAAGTTTCCGTGGGGGTTGGAAGTTCGAGTGTTGCGGCCTGAGCGACAGGCTCGGTTAGGGCATCGGCGTCCATTGGGGATGCATTGACAACTGCGGAGTTGTCAATATTCGTCGTGGAAAGGTTGGACGTGGATTCACGCGACGGCTGGTCAATGCTCGGTAGAGGTTCCAGCTCCGTCGCAGGGTCAAGCGTTGGGGTTTCCAATTCGGTGTTCAGGGTTATGCTCTCGGTTTCAGGATTGAGGACGTTTGCCATTACAGCCAGCTCCGGGACAGCGTGCTCCAGCGGTGGATGCGCCAGCCGCTAGGTGACTCCCCATGCCGCAATTCCGCGTTCCGGTCGCCTTCGGGCAAATTAACTTGCCCTCGCGCCCCGTGACGAGCCGGTTCTGTCTTCCGCAGGAAAAGCCGTCCCCATCCTGTTGCACTGGGGTAAAACACGGCGGGTTTCCTTGGGAAACGCCGGCAGGCAACGGCTAGCTGGGAGGGCGGCCGCAACTCACTGCTGGAATCCGCGCAGGAAGCTACGCCCATGAGTGTAGCAATCTCCGCAATCGAGCGTCAATCGAGTTGGTCAAAGCAAATGAGTTAGGGGCAAACTGGTTCGGTGCGGTGTGGTGCGTGGAAGCGCGGGGTGCGATCGGCGCGGGCGCTTGCAGGGCGTCCTCAACGACCGCGCAGATCAGGGCAAAGCCGGAGCAAAAACCCTTCTATACTGGATCGAACAGCGATGGATCACCTTTGGACTCCCTGGCGCTTTGCCTACGTCACTTCGGCGGAGAGGGCGGTGCGATCCGGCGTGCCTGCGGCGCTGGAAGCATGGCCCGGCGACCTGGGCTGCGTGTTCTGCAACCTGATCGCGGCCATCGACTACGCCATCGCGAACGGAATGGATCGGGAAAAGGCCGAGGCGGCCGGCGGGCTGGTTCTGCGGGCAAAGAATTGTTTTATTTGCCTGAACGCCTTCCCGTATACGTCGGGCCACGTGATGGTGATGCCCTACGCACACCTGGACCGGCTGGCCGCGCTCGCGCCCGAGACCGCGCACGAACTGATGGACCTGACGCAACGGACCGAGCGCGTGCTCGACCGGCTCTACACGCCGCACGGCTTTAACTTTGGCATGAATATCGGCCAGGCCGCGGGGGCGGGGGTGGCCGGGCACCTGCATCTGCACGCCATGCCGCGCTGGATCGGCGACACCAACTTTATGACGACGGTGAGCGAGACGCGCGTTCTGCCGGAGGATCTGGAGACGACGTGGCGGAGGCTGCGGGAGGCGTTTGCGGAAGACCAGGACCCAGGGGCCAGGGAACAGGGAACAGCGAGCGGAAGGGCTTGATTCGTTACTGACAGGAGGCTACTGTCCGGCGTTCACTGTTGCCCTGTATGATGAGAGCGCTGCGAAGACGGCTGCGAGGGTGCGATGAGAAAATTGCTTTGTATTTGCGCTGGATTGGCGATGACGTTAAGCGCCGGGACCGCAATGGCTGCCGATGTGACCGGAACCTGGACGACGCAGGCGACCGGTCCGGACGGCAGCCCGATGCAACTCACGTTTACGTTCAAGCAGGACGGTGCCGTGCTGACCGGCACGGTGCAGGGGCCAATGGGTGATTCGATGAAGATCACCAACGGGAAGATCGACGGCGACAAGTTCTCGTTCGATGTGTCGTTCAACGGGATGACGATCGGCCACCAGTGCACGGTGGACGGCGACACGATCAAGATGACGACGAAGACCGACTCCGGCGATTTCCCTGGGATGGAGTTGACGCTGACGCGCGTGAAGGATACGCCGGCGACGCCGGCGGCTCCCGCGGCGCCAACGGCTCCAGCAACGCCAGCGGCTCCGGCTCAGCCGCCACAGTAATTCAGGGTTCGCAAGACGCGCGGGCTAAGACAGCCACGCCTACGCCTCGGATTTGCTGGATTCGTCTGTATCTGCGGCGAGAGCGCGGCTGGGCTCGTCGACTGCGGCGGCGTCGAGCAGGTTTTGCGGCAAGGATTTGCTGGTTCTGATTCCGAGCTCTTTAAGCATCTCCACCTGGCGGAGAAGATTGCCGCGCCCCTCGCTCAGTTTTTTCATTGCGGCAAGATAACTCTGATCGGCGGCGCGCAGGCTCTTACCTACCGCCTCCAGGTCGGCGACAAAGCCAACAAATTTGTCGTAGAGCTCGGCCCCGCGATTCATCACGTCCTGCACGCTGCGCGCCTGCACCTCCTGCTGCCATAGAACATTCACAATACGAATGATGTAGAGCAGCGTGGTTGGGCCCACGAGCAGAATTCCCTGCTGATAGGCGTCAGCCCAGAGCTCGGCATCGTTCTGGAGTGCAATGAGGAATGCCGGTTCGATAGGCACGAACAACACGACAAAATCCGGCGTTTCGAGGCCCGGCAGCCGATGGTAGCCGGCCTTGGCCAAGTCATTCACATGCCCGCGCACACTGGCAAGATGCTGCTTGAGAGCGACGCTTCGGTCCGGATCGGCGGCAGCATTTACGTAATCCGTGTACGCGGTGAGAGAAACTTTCGAATCGATCACCAGATTACGCCCGCCCGGCAGGAAGACAATCACATCGGTTCGCGCCGACCGCTTTTTTGCGCCGTCCTCACTTTCGAGGCCGGAGAAGGTCTGCTGAAAGCTGTACTGCTCGCCCTCGCGAAGCCCAGCTTTTTCCAGCAGATCGCGCAGGATGAACTCGCCCCAATCGCCCTGGGCTTTGGCGGAGCCGCGCAACGCAGTTGTCAGGTTCTGCGTCTGTTCCGAGATTTGCTGGTATGAGCCGTGGAGAACGCCGATCAGCGCCTCCAGCTTTGTGACTCCGGTCTTTGAGTCGCTCTGCGCCTGCTCGACCCTTTCGCGGAATTCCTTGATCTGCGTCTTGAGCGGCTCCAAGAGCGTGCCCAGCTCCTTTTGGCTGCCTTCGGAGAAGGTCTTCGAGTTGTCCTTCAAGATGTCGGCCGCCAGAATCTTGAATTGCTGGGTAAGGCGATCGCCGTTGGCCTTTTCATTGGCGAGTTCGGACTCGAGTTTGCTGTTCAGCCGCGTGAGTTCGAGAATCTCGGCGGCGCGCTGCGCCAATTCGCTGCGGGACGCGTTCAACGCGTCTGTCAGATCGCGGTTGCTGTGCTCCAGGAGGGCCTTTTGCGTCTGAGTAGACATACTACGCAGCCAAATCCCCGCCAAAATTCCCGCAATCGCGGCGATGACTCCAACGATCCAAAGCGGCATGGTTCTTTCGGTCCCTCTTCGCCAAATATACGCCCACGGGTTGTGCATTTTCCGGCGTTCAACGAATTCGCGGTTGGCGAATCCTTATTCCCTGTTTCTTCAATCGTTTCCCCACCGCCGGAAGCCTTTACACCCCTGGGTCCTCCCGGTAGACTTGAAGATTCGGGGCCATGCGCTGTTTTTTTGGCGCGGTGGTTGTCATTGCCCGCCGCGGGCCGGTATGGTAGGTTCGCGGGGCGTGTGGTGTTTCAAAACCCCGAAGCGTTTTCTTAAGTTCCGAATATCACGAGGAGAGGTACGCATGGCTGTTGAAGAAAAAGTGAAGCAGATCATCGTCGAGCAGTTACAGGTGGACGAAGCCGAAGTCACACCCGGCGCCAGTTTCCAGGAAGACCTGGGCGCCGATTCGCTGGACGTGGTCGAACTGGTGATGCAGTTCGAAGAGGCGTTCGACATGGAGATTCCCGACGAGGACGCCGAGAAGATCAAGACGGTGAAGGACGCCATCGACTACATCGAGAAGAACGCGAAAGGCGGCAAGTAAGCGTTGACCCAGGCAACCAACCGCAGAGTGGTGATCACAGGCCTGGGGCTGATCTGCGGTGTAGGCAACACCGCTCCCGAGGTATGGCGGCAACTCCTGGCCGGCGCCAGCGGCGTGGCGCCGATCATGGGCTTTGACGCCACCGGATTCCCGGTCACCTTCGCCGCCGAGGTGAAGAACTTCGACCCCCTGAAATTTGTGGACAAGAAGGAAGCGCGCAAGATGGGACGCTTCATCCACTACGCCTTTGGCGCCACCCAGGAGGCGATGGAGCAGTCGGGCCTGAAGGTTACGGAAGAAAATGCCGAACGCGTGGGCGTGTTTATCGGCTCGGGGATCGGCGGATTCGAAGTGATCGAGCGCGAGCACTCGAATCTGCTGCAGGGCGGCCCGAGGAAGATGTCGCCCTTCTTCATTCCCGCAGCGATTGTGAACATGGCTGCAGGGCAGATCAGCATCCGCTATGGCGCGCAGGGCCCGATATCGGCGACGGCGACGGCCTGCGCAACGAGCGCCAACTCCATCGGCGACTCCGTGCGCATGATCCTGCACGGCGATGCGGACGCGATGATCGCGGGCGGCGCCGAGGCTGCGGTGACACCGATGTCGGTGGGCGGGTTTGCGGCCATGCGCGCGCTTTCCACACGCAACGACGATCCCACCCACGCCAGCCGCCCCTTCGATAAGGACCGCGACGGATTTGTGATCGGCGAGGGCGCCGGCATCCTGATTCTGGAGGAGCTGGAGTTTGCGCGGGCACGCGGAGCGAAGATTCTGGCCGAAGTGATCGGCTACGGGATGAGCGCCGACGCCTATCACATGACGGCCATCGCGCCTGAGGGCGCGGGCGCGCAACGCAGCATGAGGGCCGCGCTCAAGGACGCCGGCATCCGCCCCGAAGAGGTGGGCTACGTGAACGCGCATGCGACGGCCACGCCGGCGGGCGACGGCAACGAGTCGCGCGCGATCGAGGTGGTGTTTGGCGAGCACGCGCTGAGCCACAAGCTCAAGATCAGCGGGACGAAGTCGATGACCGGGCACCTGCTGGGCGGCGCGGGCGGACTTGAGGCCGGCATTACTGTGCTGGCGCTGGTGAATCAGCAGTTGCCACCGACCATGAATCTGGAAAATCCCGATCCCGAGTGCCGGTTGGACTACGTGCCCAACAAGGCCATCGCGCATTCGTTCGACATTGCGCTGTCGAATTCGTTCGGATTCGGCGGCATCAACGCCACGCTGATCATGCGGCGCTGGACGGAATAAGACAGGGAATAGGCAGTAGGGAATAGGGAGTAGTGAGCGGGCCCGGCGAGAGCCGGGCCTTTGCTTGTTTTGTGGCGAGTCGCGCGAGACGTGGGTTCGTCAACTGAGCGCGAGCGACGGATCGGCGGAGAGGTCCGGCGCGGCGAAGTCCTGGGCGAGCAGGCGCGGCCAGGCGGCGGCGGCGATCATGGCGGCGTTGTCGGTGGAGAGCGCGAGCGTGGGGAACGCGATGCGCAGGCCGCGCTGATTGGCTTCGGCGGTGAAGCGGGCGCGAAGCTCGCGATTGGCGGCTACTCCGCCGGTGACGAGGATGCGCGCGGCGCCAAGCGACTCGGCCGCGGCGAAGGTCTTCTTCATCAGGTCGCCGACGACGGCGTGCTGAAAGCTGGCGATGAGGTCGAGCGTGGGCTGCGGGCAGAGGGCGAGGGCCTCTTCGCGGGTCTGCGGGGGGCGGAAGTTGGCCAGCACGCGGCTGATGCGGGCTTTCGATTCCGCACGCATGCCGTGCAGCTCAACGTAGCGCAGTACGGCGGTCTTGATTCCCGAAAATGAAAAGAGAAGGTGCGGGTCGAGGCGCGCGATGGGCGCGGTCTTTGCGGCTTTGGTGCGGGGGGCCCTGCCGCCGAGATGAACTTTTGTTTTGATCTGCGCGAAGGAGAAGGGGACAGCGTGAGGGTTGCCGTATTTGGCGAGCCCATCGATCCAGGGACCGCCGGGATAGCCGAGGCCGAGCAGTTTGGCGATCTTGTCGAAGGCCTCGCCGGCAGCGTCATCGACGGTGCGGCCGATGAGCGTGTAGGTCCATGTGCCGTTGGCGGGGCGTGCGAGGTAGAGGTGGGTGTGTCCGCCGGAGACGACGAGCGCCAGGGCAGGTGCGGCATTGGGGATCCCCTCAGGGGCTAAAGCCCGCGATTTTTCTGATGCGTCAACGGCACGCGACCCACCCACTAGGTGGGTGCCCCGGTCGTGCCCTGACACTTCGTGCTTCTCCTGAGGGGTTCGTTCCCGACTTGTGAGGTCCAGACATTCCGGGACCGCTCCTGCGACGGACTCGCGCTCCTGGAGAAGAACGGCGTGAATGTGGCCTTCAAGGTGGTTGACGGCGATGAGGGGAAGGTTGTTCGCGAAGGCGAGGGCTTTGGCGTAGGTGATGCCGACGAGTAATGCACCGGCGAGGCCTGGGCCGGAGGTGACGGCGATGGCGTCAAGGTCGGCGAGGGTGATCTGGGCTTCGGCGAGAGCGGCGCGGACGACGGGAACGATGGCGCGGAGGTGCTCGCGGCTGGCAAGCTCCGGAACCACGCCGCCGTAGCGGGCGTGCGTGGCGATTTGCGAGGCGACGACGGAGGAAAGCGTACGCGCGCCGCGCTCGACAACGGCCGCGGCGGTTTCGTCGCAGGAGGTCTCGATGCCGAGGATGAGGCCGGAGCCGGGCATAAGTCTAGTTTAGTGGTAGCGAGTTCGCACGGCGCTGCGTGGCGAGCGAGAATAGAAATGCTTACGATGGCGGGAACTGGACATTTCGAAGCTGCGCTGAAGATTGTGGAGATGCTGCGCGCGCGAGGGCATGAGGCGTACTTCGCGGGCGGATGCGTGCGCGATCTGCTGCTGGGGCGCGAGCCGGCTGACTACGACGTGGCGACGAGTGCAACGCCGGAGGTGGTGCTGGATCTGTTTCCGCGAACCTTTGCCGTGGGAGCGCACTTCGGAGTTGTGCTCGTGGCGCCTGAAACGGAAGACGCCGGTTTCGTCACCGAGGTTGCGACGTTTCGATCGGATCTGGCGTATTCCGATGGGCGGCATCCTGATGGGGTGCGGTACACAGAGACCGCCGAGGAGGATGTGCGGCGGCGGGACTTCACGATCAATGGGCTGCTGCTGGACCCACTGCGTTTTGAAAGAGCAACCGCAGGTCCTTCGACTCGTCCGCTTCGCGGACTCGCTCAGGATGACAGTTCAGTGGGAGAGGGGGCTGGCTTGCGCGGGGGCGTAAGTTTGGACGAGCCGTTGCGTGATCCGTCGCTTCTGCGCGGGGCGGTCCTCGATTATGTCGGCGGGCTGGCGGACCTGGATGCAGGGTTGGTGCGGGCGATTGGGCGGGCGGAGCAGCGCTTCGAGGAGGACCATCTGCGCATGCTGCGCGGCGTGCGGTTTGCGGCGCGGTTTGGGTTTGAGCTCGAAGCGGAGACGAAGCGCGCGATGCGGTCACTGCCTCCGCGCATCCATGCCGTGAGCCGCGAGCGGGTGCGCGACGAGCTGACGAAGATGCTGACCGAGGGCCATGCGCGGCGGGCGTTCGAGTTGCTGGACGAGACGGGGTTACTGAACGAAGTGCTGCCGGAGGTGGCGCAGATGAAGGGCGTGGAGCAGCCGCCCCAGTTCCATCCCGAGGGCGATGTGTGGGTTCACACGCTGATGCTGTTGGAGCAATTGGAGCCGGGATGTTCGGCGACGCTGGCGTGGGGAGCGCTGCTGCACGACGTGGGCAAGCCGCCGACGTTCAGGCGGGCTCCTGATCGGATCCGCTTCGATGGGCACGTGGAGATTGGCGTGGCGATGGGAGCGGAGATCTGCCGGCGATTCCGGTTTTCCAATGAAGAAACGCGGCAGGTGCTGGCGCTGATTGAGAATCACATGCGGTTCATGGACGCGCAGCGCATGAAGGAGTCGACGCTGAAGCGATTCTTCAGACTGGAGCGGTTTAAAGAGCACCTGGCGCTGCATCGGATGGATAGCCTGGCCGCGAGCGGCAACCTGGATCACTGGGAGTTTGTGCGCGAGCGTTTTTCGTCGATGCCGGAGGAGGTAGTGAGGCCAACACCGTTAATAACAGGACGGGAGCTGATTGCGGCGGGCTACCCGCCGGGAGCGCGGTTCCGCGAAATGCTGCGCGCGGCTGAGGACGCGCAGTTGGAAGGGACGATCGCGACGGCGGAGGAAGCGTTGAAGCTTGTGAGGGAGCGATTTCCGCTGTCAGCGGAGTCGTGATTGGTGGCGGTTGCGGCATTGCGCCAGTACCCTCTGAGGTCTCGGAATCGAAACTGTGATGGCGCTCTTGCGCCGCGGGCCCGGCGAAGGACGTGGCAAATGGCGCCGGACGCGAACCACCTGCGAAAATCTAGAACCTCATGCGCAGGCCGAGTTCAATCTGCCGCTCGCGATAGAAATTCGTGGCGTTGATGTTGAGCGGCTGGCCGAAACCGGGAATCGGCAGTCCGGTCGTGGGACTGGTTCTGAGGCCAGTCAGAAAGTTCAGCGTCGGAGGTGTGGCCGAACCGCCGGAAATGCTCGGTGGGCTACCCGGTTCGATGTAATAGCCGGTGGTTTCAATTTCGGTCACGTTCTGGTGGTTGAAGAGGTTGAAGGTCTCGACCAGAATTTCCAACTGGCGCATTTCGCCGAGGTCGAATCGTTTACCGAGGCGCAGATCGGCCTTCCACGTGTTGGGATAGCGGAAGGTGTTACGGCCGATGTCGTAGACCTGACCACCGCTGCCAAGACCGTAGACCCGGTTGTCGCCGCCTGAGCCGTTCATGCCCGGACCCAGCCCCACGATAGGCGTGGTCCCATCAAACTCCCCGGCCAGCGCGCCGGTGACGCGCATGGTGTAGGGCAGGCCGCTGCGGAACTGCCCGATGCCGGAGAGCATCCAGCCGTTGGCGATGCGGCCGGCGAAGTCGCGGAGTTCCCATGGCACCTCATAGGTCAACAAGACGGCGGCAGAGTGGCGCACGTCGAGGTTGCTGGTTCCGTACTCCTGACTGAGGTCGACCGCGTCCAGCGGGCTTTCGCCCGGGTTCCAGTCCATGGCGTGGGCATAGGTGTAGTGGGCGTGGAAGCTGAGGCCGCGGCGGCCATAGCGCGTGAGCTTCACCATCGCCGCCTCGTATGTAGAATTGGCCTCGTTCGTGATCTGGTCAATTTGTTGATAGTCCGAATTGAGCCGGCCGACAACGCCTGTACTTGCGGTAGACGCGTAAAAGGGAACCGTGATTTTTGGGGCCTTGATGGGGCCCAGACCGAGGTTGCCGCACGCGCCATTGCCTGTACCTGAGGGAACCTCGTCACACACGGTGTAGGTGATGGTTTGCGTCGTCGGAGCAAGATTGGTGTCGATGAACACGGGCAGACGGCGGCCGAGACTGAGCATGGCGCTGGCTGTGAGTTCAACGTGGCCCGGCAGCGGCTGCTCGATGGCGGCGACGGCCTGGTGGATCTCGGGATTGCGGAAGTTGGGCGCGAATTCGACGACGCTGGGCTTGATTACACTCGCTGGCTGTCCCTGCAGCACGTAGGGGAAGAAAGGGGCGCTGCTCGTTCCGTCGATGGAGGTATAGCCGTCGGTGGGCCGAATGAAATAGCTAAGGTCGCCCTTGAGTGAGCCGGTTTGGGTGAGCGCGGTCTCAATGGTCGCGTTCTCGACGCGGCCGTAGTACATCCCGTAGCCCAGGCGCAGCACCGGCCAGTGACCTTTGGCTTCTCCAATGGCCAAGCTGATCCGCGGACCCCAATTGTTGCCGAGATCGGGCATCTTTCCGGCTTGCGACAGATCGGAGTTGGCCAGCGCGGCGAGCGGCGGCGGCATCTGTTCGCGCTCCCAGCGCAGGCCGGCGGAGAACACGGCGAACTTGCCCACTTGCCACTGCGCGGTCGCATAACTGGCCCAGTCATTGGTGCTCAAATTCCAGTTGGTCGGACCGATCATCTGCGAATAGTAGGAGTAACAGGGCAGCGCGCCCAGGCCCATCAGTTGGCCGTTCGAGGCATACCAGGGTTTGCCGGTTGGGTCGCAGTTGTGCTCAACGAATTGCCAACCGTTGGACGTATTCTGCCATCCGTCTGGGTCCAGACCGAAATTCTCAAAGACCAGCGCGTCGGCGATAAAATTCTGCACCTTGGAGTAGGTATACGTGCCCGTCTGGTTGCGCAGCATGCTGACGGCGTCGGCGTTGTGGTCCAGCTCGAATCCCGCCTTGACCAGCAATTTATTGTGGACCCAGTCGAGCATTTCCTGGCCGTGGTAGAGATGTTCGTCGGGATAGCTGCCCTGGCCGAAGCGCGAGGGATTGCCGATGGTGAAGCCGTAGCGCGAGTCCACGACGATCTGAGGCAACTGGCCGTAGGCGTTGCCGTTGAGAAATGTCTTCTCGAATGCGGACGGCGTATCGGGCCGCGCGCTGAGGACGGCGCGGCCCGCGGAGGCTTGCGTGACGGCGAGCAGGTTGGGCGTGAGATACGCTTCCCAGCGAGCGAGCAGCCACTGCTGAGTGGCCTGGCTCGATCCGAAGCTGTGATTTCCGTAAGTCTCCGAAACGCGCGTCAGCCCTCCGCCGGGCGAGTTCCAGTCCGCGCCGATGCCTTCGAATGTGAAATGATGGCGCTCGGCCGCCTGCCAATCGATGCGGCCAAAGCCGACCCACTGCGCGGCGGTGCGCGGCGAGGGGCCGAGGAGGCTTGCCAGCGTCCCCAGCATTTGCGAATAAGCCGTCAGCCCTTGAACCAAGCCACTGACGCAATCGGATGACGAACCTGGCGCCGTCAGTCCCAGCTGTGCGCTGAGCAACTGCATCTGGCAGTTGCTGGGTTGGGCAAAAAAGCCGGTTGTTGTTGAGGTGCATGGGAGGGTTCCGCAATCGCTCGGCGGCTGCAGGTAGGGATGTTTCACCATCGCCAGTCCCGGATCGTTGCGGTGGAAGCTGTCGAGGGCGGCAAACCAGAAGAGCTTGTCGCGGCGGATGCGGCTGCCCAAGCCGAGTCCCCAGACGATCTCGTGGTCTGGCGGCGTATACGACTCCGGCGATCCGGTCGGGCCATTATCAAAGACCGGAACGGTGGGTAGCAAGCCGATCTCGCCAGCCGGCGCGGTCTCCGTGACCCACTGTGTGAAGGGGTTCCGCGCGCCCCACGTGTTCTGGCGGTCGAAGAGGAAACCCTGGCCGTGAAGAGCGTTGGCGCCGCTCTCGGTGCGAATGGTAGTGCGCCCGCCGGCGGAGCGCATGCCTTCGGCCTCCACATTTCCAGCCGCAGTGGTCACCTCTCGGATCGCGGCTTCGCTTACGCCGAGCCCACGCCCTCCGCTCCAGGCCTGGCTCCCCGATTGACTCGTCGAGTGCTGCGGGTCCGAGGCCTCGCCGGAGGAACCGGAGCCCGGCGAGCGTGAGCCGGCGGCGACGCCAAAGGCAAGGCTGGTGTTGGCGCCGTCGACCGTGACCTCGGCGGATTCCTGGGAGCCGCGGAAGGAGGCTTGCGATGAGTTAGGCGAGGCGCTGGCGGTGGGCGTGTCGAGCAGAAACTCCTGCCAGCGGCGCCCGCTTGCGGGCAAGGCTTGGAGTTGCGAGGCAGTGACGGTGGTGGCGATGGCAGGCGTCACGGGGTCTGTCGGTTGCGGAGAGGCCACGGTTGCCGCGACAGGAGTCAGATTTGAGATTGCCGTCTGCACGAGGCTGACTGGCACCGCGGTGGCGGCGAGAGAAGGTGTGGCGCTGGGCTTAAGCGGAAACATGTGCGGTGGCGCAATGGCGAGGGCGAGCTCGATGGCGGCCGATTGTGTTTCAAGCGCGGCGCGCTGCGGCAGGATGGGGATCTGAATCTGGGGTTGTGCTCCCTGTGGCGTGGATGGTGCGGCCGTCGCAGGCGGCGGAGCGATGATGGTAGCTTTGGACGGGGCTCGAGTTGGGGCAGCGGTCGGGATGGCGACGAGCGGCGCAACCTGAGCGGGAGTTACGGGCTGAGTGACGGATTGAGGCGGAGTTTGCGTGGGAGCGGTTGGCTGGGCTAAGGGCATGAAGGCGTCCGCGGCGGTGGAGATTCTTAAAGGAAGGCGACTCAGCGGCTCGTCGGCGATGGATGCGATGAGCTGCGGGCTGGATGTGCTCAGGGTTGGGCGGGGCTGGGCAGCCGGCGTGCTTCGCACTGCGGTTGCTGCGTTCGCCGCGGCTGACGATGCTGGCGTGGGCGGCACGGAGGCTGCCGACAGGACGGTCACCATGGGCAAGGCCACAGGCGCGGTGGGGGGACGATCTGCAGTTTGTGTCGGCGCGGCGGCCTCAAGCAACGCGGGTGGAACCGGCTCGAGGTGCATGGCAGCCTGGACATGGGTCTCGATGCCTCCGGTAACGAGGATCTCTTCGAGGCGGCCGTGGCCGAACTGGGGCGCGTCGGCCTCGAGCGTGTACTCACCAGCGTCGAGAGAAGCGAAGCGAAAGGCGCCGTTCTTCGCAGTGTTAGTGCGGACCTCAACGCCGGTTGCCTGGTTGCGCAGGACAACACTGACACCGGCCAGCGGTGCCGAATGCAGATCGGTGAGGCGGCCAGCGAGAGAGCCGGATTGAGGAGATTGAACCTGCACGAAGTGCGGCGGTGGAGAAGCGGCCGGATCCGATTGGGCAGAAACCACCGTGCGGGCGCTCAGGCAGAGCGCTCCCAAGACCAACCACCGAATCCAGTTCCGCCTTGCCTCTGCCATTGCAGCGCCGCTCGGGCAGATCCTGGGAGAAAGAACAGATGAGCAAACCGGTCCGCTCTGGCGGCGGCTCCGATGCAGGCGGGCGAAATCTCTATTCATTCGCCGCCCTGAGTGGGGCTGATCGAAGTTTGGGAGCGATTCTATGCCTCAAAATCGCCGCTGAAAAGTAGTCTGCGTCACAATTGCATGTTTTTTCGGCGAAGTGACTGGGTTTGCAGCGGGCTCATGAGGGCGGAATGGTTCGGTAGACTGAAAAGACGGGGCTTGGACGAAGTTCGCATCTGTGTAAGCCGTCGCGTGAGGGACAGATCGGCGGGCAAGAACCATGTTCATCGATGAAGCCAAAATTCGCGTAAAGGCCGGCGACGGCGGCAATGGCTGCATGGCCTTCCGGCGCGAGAAATTCGTGCCGCGCGGGGGGCCGTCGGGCGGAGACGGCGGGCGGGGCGGCGACGTCGTCATGGAGTCGAGCCAGCGGCACAATACGCTGATTCACTTCCGCTACAACCCGGAGCACAAGGCGCAGCGCGGCGAGCACGGCATGGGCTCGAACTGCACGGGGCTGGATGGCCGGTCGATCACGCTGCAGGTTCCGGTGGGCACATCGCTCTACGACGCCGAGACGGGCGAGTTGGTGCACGACTTCAAGGAGCCGGACGAGCGCCTGGTGATCGCGAAAGGCGGCCGTGGCGGGCGAGGCAACCAGCACTTTGCGACCAGCACGCACCAGGCTCCGCGAGAACATGAGCTGGGGCGAGCAGGCGAAGAACGCAGTTACCGGCTGGAACTGAAGCTGCTGGCCGACGTGGGACTGGTCGGTCTTCCAAACGCGGGCAAGTCCACGCTCATTTCGCGCATCTCGGCGGCGCGGCCCAAGATTGCCGATTATCCGTTTACGACGCTCGAGCCAAATCTCGGCGTGGTGACGGTGGGCGAAGAGCCGGATCTCGAATCCTTTGTGGTGGCCGATATGCCGGGGTTGATCGAGGGCGCGCACCTTGGATCGGGGTTGGGCACGCAGTTTCTGCGGCATATCGAGCGCACGCGCGTGCTGGCGCACTTGGTGGATGTGTCGGACGCATCGGGAAAGCCCGATCCGGTGGAAGACTTCAAGTTAATCAACAACGAGCTGGCCAGCTTTAGCTCGAAGGGGCAGGGCGCCGACGAGCATCCGCTGGCGGAGAAGCCGATGATCGTGGTGGCGACGAAGATCGACGCGGCGAATCCCGAAAAGCTGAAGAAGCTGGCGGCGCACGCCAAGCGCAGGAAGCTCGAGTTTCACGCTGTCTCGGCGGTGACGGGCGAGGGAACCGAAGAGCTGAAGTGGGCGCTGGCAAAGCGGGTACGGCCGAGCGTGGACGCGGCGGTTCGCTGACCTGCAAAGAATGCATTCGATGGAGTCGATAAGAAGCTGTTCCGCGATGCGGAGGGGCCGTTTACTCTTCGGTACCCTCCCCCTGCCCCCACCCCCCCACCCCATTTTGGGGTCAAGTGTTTTGTTTTCAGCCGCTTGTACCTCTCAGCATTTCCGCTAACTCATTGATTTCATTGTAGTTGACTCCCTAAAGTCGTCCATTCAAAGAGGTTAAGGCCCATACTCGGGGCAAATATTACTCTTTGGTCAACACCTCCACCTGCCCCGAATACCGTGCCGGAAGTCTCGATCGCGTGCCGGCCGGTGCGCGGAGGCTGATCATGGAATGATTGTGCGCCAAAATGGCGAAATTGTCGGCAAATTTAAGTGATTGAAAAGTAAACCGTTAGCAGATTTCTTGCTTGACAGCGGGTTTGGCGAAGGGGCGGGAGGCGTTCGGCGGCGGGGAAGCTGAAGGACCGGCAGATCAGCTGGTCGAGGCTGGCCCGAAGAACACCGCGGGCGAGACGTTGAAGCGGCGGCTGAGGCGCGCGATGTGGTCGCGGTTCAGATGACGCTTGCCGGAGAGAACCAGCGAGACGGTGCTTTCGCTTCCGAGTTCGGGAGCGATGTCGCGTTGCGACAGCCCGCTGTGCTCCAGCAGAAAACGCAAAACGTCCGCCGGCTCGGCTGCCGGGATTGGGTAGCGCTCCTGCTCGTAGCGCTCGACGAGCAGAGTCATCAACTCGATGGCTTCCTCTTCTTCCGGTGTGGGATCGAGTATCGCGGTGAGCGCGAAGAGAGCCTGCGTGTATTCCTCGAGCTCCTGATCATTGTGAATCAGGCGAGGCGCGCCCTGCCGAATCATCTCCGTTGGATTGGCCAGCGTCGTACTCATCGTTTCACCCCTTTATCCCAGTTGCCCCGGTTGTCGTACTGACGGTGCGTCAGGAACGACCGGATATAGATATGACCCGCAGTGACCCGGCCCTCTTTCGCACGCGCGTAGTGAATGATGGTGACCAGCCGGTAACGATTCTGACGGATATTGAAGATCACGTAGCCATCCACATCATCGGCATCCTTAAAGACCTGGCGCACATCGACGAAATTCCGCCATCGAGCCTCGGTAGCGATCCTGTACCAAGCCCGGATTTCTTTGCCGGCGTCAAGGTATTGCTCTTCGGCCCGCGCCAGGTGCTTGCGTGTGACAACGTGCATGGATCTCTTTCGAGAGGCGCACTGGCCTACAGTCGCCTCAGGAACACCACACACTCTCAAATTACTTTGCAAAATGCAAAGTTGTCAAGGAAAACTTTGCATTTCGCAAAGTCTCTGGAGTGAACCTTGCCAGTTTTTGCCGGCGAGATCTGAGCGCCGCCTATTCTTCCTCTTCGTCGACGGGCCGTTTGGCGTTGGCGAGGATTTTTTCGGCGACCAGTTGCGGGACGATGTCGTAGTGGTCTACTTTCGTTTGTGCGACGCCGCCCTAACCGCAAAAACAAGCATGCGCCGACAGTGGGGCGGCCAGTTCATTGATGCATCGTTCCGCCGATGATGCCAGCGATGTTTCCGCTGAGCGTGGCGCCGTTTTCAAGGGAATAGACGCCGGAGGCGGACATGCCGATGGAAGTGCCGGGCTGCGGCACGCTAATGGGACCGGTGTCGAGTTTTCCGGCAGAGACCTTGGCCGACAGATCGGAAGTTACGAATACATTGGAGATGGTGCCGTTCTGCCCGGTGGTGACGCCGACGCCGGTCTCGACGGAGAGAGAAGCTTTGGGCGACATGGAACCGAGCATGGGCGCGTCAAAGCCGGCGGAGACGCCCGCACCCACGCCGCCCCAAAGGGTGGTGGAGTGGCCGAAGTTACGAGTCGCCTTGAAGCGGAAGGCTTCGCCGCCTTCGATGGAGGCTTTTTCGCAATCGATGTGGAAGGAAACAACGACCAGGCCGAGGCCTATGCCGTTGCCAAGCGGGCAGGGCGGCGGAGATTCCTTGGGCAAGTCGAGCGGGCTGGCTTCTTCCGTGGTCTCTTGGGGTGGTGGAGGCACGCACTTCATGTCTTTGTAGGCATCGCCCAAGCTGACCAGGGCGGAGGCTCCGCCTGCCAGGGGAGTGTAAACGGCGCGAACCAGGGCTTCGCGCTGCAGCGACAGGAATTCGTTCAGAGCGGGCACCCAAACGCGGTTCAGGATGGGATCGGTAAAGGCGTAGAGGTCAGCGGAGGCAGGGCGGAAGTCATCCCATTGGGTCTTCCAAAGTTTGTAGGTTTGCGTGTATGCGGCATCGACCGATTGCTTCGAGTGCAAGCACATCTGATAACTAACCTGATCCACCGGCGCCATAGTTTCTTTCAACTGCTGCCCATATTTGTCCAAACAAGCCTCGTCGCGGCAACCGCCCATGTCAATCATGATCTGAAACTGCTGTTTATGGAGTTGATCGAGTTGCTGATAATCGCTGTTCATGGTGGCAAATGTGGTTTGCCCGTTGGCATTCATGACCTGCGTAATCTCTTTGTTAACCTGGTCCACGTTGCGGAAACGAGCCTTGTAGGCGAGATCTGTCACTTCTTTCCACTCAAAGAGCTCGGCCTCAAAGGTGAGGGGCAGGTTGATGGCTCCCTCGCCCTGCTGCTGAAAACGCTGGTTGATGGCGACTACGCGCTGGTACGCAGCCATCATCTGGTTCGTCAGGTCGCCGAGGCTTGACTGGGATTGATGCGCGAGCTGCATCAAGGCGGCTGCATAATTCGGGGAATATTCCATCTGCTCAGGCACTTTCAGATCGGGGATCATGGAATCGGGATTCGGGGGTGGTTCAGAATCCGGCGGAGCCCAGCCGGCATCGGTGGCGGACGAGCTAGGCTGTGCCTGCTGCGCGGCCATAAAGCCCACAGCGCCGGCGGTGGAGTAGCCCTTTTTCAGAGAAGAACCGAGCAAGTTGTTTGCAGACGCCATGTCGCCCTGGCAGCCGGCAATCAGGCCCTGACCTTCCTCAGGAGCGGCCATGTCGGACGCCAGACGCTGAGCGAGCTGGAACTGCTTTTTGGCAGCGGCAGAGGAGCCGGCATTGAAATAAACCCAGGCAAGATTGACGATGGCGAGCGGCGATTGCGGTCGCAACGAGGTGAGATAAAGAAGCACGCGGGCTGCGCTGGGGTAGTCGGCGGCCTGGTCGAGGCTGACGCCGAGATTGTTCGCGGCGTTCACGTCGAGCGGGTTGCGTTCGGCGGCGACGGCACCGGCGTAGACGGCTTCGTTGATGGCTCCGGCGGGAACCAGCAGCGCGGGCAGGGAGCCGGCGTTGGCGCCAGCCTGCGTCACGCCGCTATCGAGCGCGATGCGGGTTTGGACGTCGAGCTTTGCCCCGTAGCGCGTGGCCAGGGTTTGGACAAGGGCGCGGTATTCAGCGGCGGTGGGCGCCGTGGAAGGCAGGGGGACGCTGGAGGGCTTTGGGCAGAGCTGGGTGAACGAGATTTTGCCGTTGGAGGCCCCGCCCTGGAAGGGCAGGCCGGTAGAGCCGAAAGAGCCAGGCGAGCCGGGCGATTGGGGCGAGGCGGACGAGCCGAACGATCCGGGCGATTGAGGCGCGCCGCCGGTTTGAGCGCCAGAGGGCGACATGCTGTTGGCCATCGATTGGCTCCACTGCTGGAGACGCTGCTGCTCCTGCGGAGTGGGGGTACCTCCGGCACTGATCTTGTTCATGATGGCCTGCACGTCGGGCGGGATCGATGGGGGCGCTTGCGCATATCCTTGAACCGCAAGCAGGGCCGCCAGGAAGACGGCAACATAGATGAGACGAGATCGTTCTCTCTGACCGGCAGAAAGCATGACCGCTCCTTTCTCTGGTGAGCGGGTCAACTGCAAATGCTGCCTTGCAGGTTACGCAAACCCCCGGCAGCACAATGCGCCGCAGAACTCC
>CAWHVN010000038.1:0-4601 GCA_963832805.1 uncultured Acidobacteriaceae bacterium
AAATCGGCGGGCTGCCGCCGGCAGTGCCTCTATCAGTTTCCCACGTCTTGCGCGATAGGAAACAGCCGGAAAAAGTTTGCGGTGGTCGCAGCGGCAATTTCGCCGGGCGCGATGTTGAGGAGCCCCGCCAGGACTCTGGCCGTCTCGACCACCATCACGGGCTCGTTGCGCTGGCCGCGATGGGGGGCAGGAGCGAGCCAGGGGGCATCGGTTTCAACGAGGATTCCGCTAAGCGGCATGCGGGCGGCAACATCGCGGAGCGGCTGCGCCCTGGGATAGGTGAGATTGCCGGCAAACGAGACCAGAAATCCAAGCTCCAGCGAGCGGCGAGCCTGCTCCCAGCCGCCGCCAAAGCAGTGCATGACGCCGCCAAGTCCGGTTGGCCGCCAATGTTCCTCCAAAACCAGGAAAAGATCGTCCCAGGCGTCCGCGGACTCGTTGGTGCCGCGGCAATGGATGAGGATGGGCCGTTTGCGCGCCGCGGCAATCTCAAGCTGGCGAATGAGGCCCGCCCGCTGCACGTCGCGCGGGGCGCCGTCGTGATAGTAGTCGAGACCGATTTCACCGCAAGCAATGACTTCAGGCTCGGCCAGCAGGGCGTCGAGTTTGGCCAGGGCGCCGTCATCGGCTTCGGTGGTGTTGTGAGGATAGATTCCGGCGCTGGCGAAAAGCCTGGAGAGATTGGGACGGCCGTTGAACTCACGGCACAGGTCCAGCGCCTGGTACATTTCGGCAGGTCCCTCGCCAATACCGATGGAGAGCACGAGGCCGACGCCGGCTTGCCGCGCGCGGGCGAGCATCGCTTCGCGATCGTTGGCGTAGCGTGGGCTGTCGAGATGAGCGTGGGAGTCGATCAGCAAAGGCGCCTCGCAGGTGGCATGGGTAGACTCGATGGCAACAAGGTCTAGTTTAGTGCGAGGGACGGAGGATGAAGGACTCGCAGCCCAAGGCGGGCCTCGAAAGCATCATAGTCACGATCATTGTGGAGCAGTTGATGATCCGATTCAATGCAGAAGGTAGCAATGATGCAGTCGATCGTCTTGCGCACCGTAATACCTCGGTCCCGCAACACCCGATAGTTCCGTGCCGAGGCGATAGCAAGCTGGGCATCGAGAATCTCAAAGACTGGAAACTGCGACAGGTCGCGTTGAAACCGGCGGAATTGCCCCTGGCTGCGAACACCCTGCAAGACCTCGCAGAGGATCAGACTCGTAAGTCCGATTTCCCGTTTGCCAACCGCCGCATCTAACCAATCGGTTTGGGGATTGACGATCCCAAATAAATAGTCGATCCACACAGAACTATCGACGATCACCATGTGCCTGGCTCCGCCTACCGTGCTGCCGCATTTAGGGGGACAGATTGATCGAGGTTTGCCTTTTCGCGCTTCGGCGCTTTGCGTCTTGGCTCCGATCCGAGGAGTCTCCCCTCGCGCATCGCAGCCAAATCGCCCTCCCATTGAATCCTGCCGCGCCACTTGCGGATGCCTTCCTGCTTCTTGAGCTGAACTATCTGGCGCAACGCGACCTCAACCGTGGCCTTCTTCGTTGCGGCGTTAGCGGCTTTCATCGCCTGCTTCATCAGCTTGTCGTCAATGTCGATATTGGTGCGCATAGGCCGACCTTTCGATGTGTAAGCCTTCGAATGTGTAAGTATGACATGTTTTGTGTGTATGCCGCAAGAACCCACACGGCACCGTCGGCCGGCTCCCCTCCCCAAATCAAAGATTGGTCTATGCGGAGTTCCGATCTGACCCGGCTCGACTACCATCGGAGCAGCAGATGCCTTTGAAACCCAAGCTCGGGCAAAACTTTCTTGTGGACGGGCAGGCCGCGCAACGGATTGTGGCGGCGCTCGGAGAGATCGCCGGCCGCACAGTGGTTGAGATCGGCCCCGGCCGGGGCGCCATCACCGGAGCGCTGGCGGCGCGGGCCGGGCGCGTGGTGGCCGTTGAGCTGGACCATGAGCTTGCCTCGGGTTTGCGGGAGAGATTCGATCCGGCGCGCGTAGCGGTGGTCGAGCAGGATGTGCTGCGCTTCGACTTTGCTGCGGCGGCGGAGGAGGCCGGCGAACGGCCGCGCGTGGCGGGCAACTTGCCTTATGCGATCACTTCGCCCATCCTGCTGAAGCTGGCGGCCAGCCACGCTGCGCTTGAGCTGGCCGTGCTGATGGTGCAGCGCGAGGTGGCCGAGCGAGTGACTGCTTCGCCGGGTACGCGCGACTATGGCCTGCTCTCAGTCACAATGCAGATGTACGGAACGGTGGAGCAGCTTTTCACGCTGCCGCCATCGGCCTTCTCGCCGCAGCCGAAGGTTTATTCCACGGCTTTTCGCTGGCGGTTTGCGCCGCGCTTTGCCGAGCTGGGTATCGAGGAGGCCGGTTTTCTGCGTTTTCTTCGCCAGATTTTTGCACAGAAGCGCAAAACCCTGGCCAACAACCTGCGCGCCGCCGGAATGGCGACGGGCGCCGCGGCTGCTGCATTGGCTGCCGCGGGGATCGATCAACGAATGCGCGCCGAGGCGGTGCCGGTCGAAGGGCTGGCATTGCTTTGGCGAGGATTGGAGGAACAGAAATGAAACGAATGGCTTGTTTGCTGGCGGCGACGGCGTTGGCCGCATTCGCGGCTACGGCGACAGCCGGCCCGGCGCCGGGAGCTAAACCAGTGCACGGGCAGGGATGCGTGGAGGCCGGGGTTGAGGCCGGCTGCCTGGTGGTGAAGGATGCAAAAAGCGGCGTCCTCTACAACCTGCTGATCAAGGGGACACACCCGGCAATTAGAGTGGGAATCGACTTCACCGGCGTGCCCCACGATGGCCCGACGATTTGCATGCAGGGTGTGGCGCTGGACGTGACCAACTGGGCGCGCGTGGATTCGCTGAAGTGCGTCCCTGGTCAGAACCAAAAGCCGTAAGGCAAGGACGACGCGACGGCCGATGACGGAACCCGGATGCGGCCCAGGGTTTCGCGCCAATGGGCGTGCGCGTAAGCTATGAAAGGGCGAGAGCAGGAATCAGGCCTCGACCTTGCTTTGCGGCGGAATTCCAGAACCCGCAGGACGCCATCGAGAGTCTAATCGTTAAGGAAGCGATGAACCCGACCACCCATCAGGAGCGCCAGGACACTTTTCAAGAGACGCTGATAAGCGCCCGCCGAACCATGCTCATGAGCGAGATTCTGAAGCTGGCCGGAGACAGCTTCCGCGCCAGCAAGACGCGATTCGCGCTCACCGCGCTGGGCATGGTGATCGGCACCGCGTCGGTGATTCTGGTGGTGACGATTGGGATGACGGGCAAGAAATACATCCTCGAGTTGATCCAGAAGATCGGCACAAACTCGGTGGAGGTGGAGTACGCAGGCGGGGGCGCAACGGCGGCGGAGCGTGTGCGCTACAACGACTTCCTGACGCGCGAGGACGAGAAGGCCGTGGATGAGCAGGTGCCCGGAGTCATGTATTCCTCGCCGGTTCTTTCCATGCACAACCGACTCGGTTTTCCGGGTGGGATTCAGAAGGACACGGAGGTGCTGGGCGTAGCACCGGAATACGAGCAGATCCGCAACCTGGTTGTCACGGTTGGCCGCTTTTTCGATCAGACAGACGACTCCGCTCACATCAAGTGCGCGGTGGTGACGCAGCAATTCGCCAAGGAACAATACGGCAGTGAAGATTTGGCCGTTGGGCAGACGTTCCAGATTCTGGGCATTCCGTTCACGATCATTGGCGTTTTCAAAGAGAGCGTATCCGACTTTGGGCAGTCCGAGATCCAGGACGAGACCGTGCTGATTCCCTATACGGTAGCGCGGTACTTTACCGGAACCGAGAGAGTGAATCAGATCTACTTTTCACTGCAGAGCATGAACGAGGTGCCGGATGCCGCGAGACAGATTGTGCATGTGATCAGTTCAAGGCACAAGCCGGACTCAATCTATAAGGCACAAACGCTCAGCGATCTGCTGGTGACGGCGGCGAAGATCGCCGATGCGCTGACGGCGGTGCTGGTGATGGTGGCAGCGGTGACTCTGGCCGTGGGCGGCGTGGGCATCATGAACATCATGCTGGCCAATGTGCGCTCCCGCATCCGCGAGATCGGCATCCGCAAGGCGCTTGGAGCCACATACCGCGAGATCAAGCTGCAGTTTCTCACCGAGGCGGTTCTCATCTCGCTCACCGGCGGCATTGTAGGAAGTATTGTCGGGCTGGCGATTCCATTCTCCATCCGCGCCTTCAGCGGCTACGACTTCCCCATTTCCTGGTTATCGGTGCTCATCGCCCTCATCGCGGCGACGCTGGTGGGCGTGATCTTCGGAACCGTTCCCGCGACGCGCGCCGCGCAAATGGATCCGGTGGAGTCATTGAAATATGAGTGACGAGGACCAGCCACAGACGGATCGCAACGGCGAAAACGGTGACGAACCGGCCAAAGGGCCAAGCCTGACGCTTCTCTATAGCCTGATTGGGCTGGCGCTGGCCGCCGCCATCGGCCTGGCCGCGCTGATCGTGCGACCTTTTTACCTGCGGCGGTAAGAGTTCCCTTGGTAGACCGGCGATAAGGCCCGAAGCGGATGGTGCCGAGCGGAGGTACTCTCTAACTCGGATCGCCAAT
>CAWHVN010000039.1:0-12931 GCA_963832805.1 uncultured Acidobacteriaceae bacterium
GCGTCCGCCAAGATGATTCTGGTCGTGCTGTTCTTCATGCATGTGAAGTACAGCACCAGGCTCACCAAGCTCACTGTGGCCTCGGGCGCCTTCATGTTCCTCGTACTCATCGGCATGACCATGGCCGATTACTTCAGCCGCGCATGGGGGCGATGGTAAAATCGCGCTCCTCCCGGACTAAGCCGGAATTGCAGCTTTGCAACCTTGCTTCCGGGCAAACTCATACAACGCGTGGTCGAATGTCACGAGCGTCGCTTGAATCTCTCGCGCATACGCCAGCAACCAGCAGTCGCCGACCCATTTTGAAGCCGGCCGCAGGGCGAAGGGCTTTGTAGCCCGGCGGAATGCTGCCTCGACATCGCGCGGTTCCAGGTAGAAATCCACGCGCGGGTCTTCGAGCCAGCGATCATACATGCCCCACGCCTCGCGGAGGGTGAGGGTTTGGTCGCCCATCACTGCGGAGTTGGTCAACAGGCGCAGGATTCCAATCTGCGTGTAGCGGGAAAGAATTAGCTTTTGGTCCCCAGAAACCGTCTGAAACCATTTCCAGGCATCTTGGTTGTGCGAATGTCCGGCAACTGAAAGTGCAATCCAAACGTTCAGATCAGGAAAAAACAAGGTCATGCGGATTCTCGTCGGTTGGGAACCGGGGACCGAGCTTGCCGGTTCTGCGAATCAATGGGCCGGTCACGGGCCGCCCCTTGCGAGGCTCGGTGTAGGTTTGCTCAATCGCCCGCACGATAAGCGAGCGGATCGAGGTGCCGGAGCTTTCGGCCCGGTGCCGCAGGTGGTCGTGCAGCGGCTCCGGAATATCGACGGTGGTGCGAATTGCCATGACATGATTATGGCACTAATGACATAAAGATGCAATCAGCCTTGCGCTCGGCGCGCGCACCCCCTACAGCGTCGGTTTCGGCGGCTTCACCACCGTCCACGCATTGGCCCCCATCACCTTCACGGGCCGCCTGTACAGCTTGCCGCCCTCCGCCGCGTAAAGCCAGCTCGAATCGCCCGCGCCGGCAAACGTGATGGCCGCCATCGGCGCGCCCGGCAGGGGCGGATTCAGAATCTCCGTGACGCGCCCATTTTGCATGGCGATCTGAATGCCCAGCGGCGTGGCGAAGTAAACCACCCCGTTCACGTCCTCCACCGCGCCTCGCGTTCCGCTTTGCCAGCTCATCACCGTGGTCTCCGGCAGCTCAAGCCTGTAAAACGGCTCGCCGTTCACGAGCGACCCATCCGCCGCGATCTGAAACGACCAGCTATAGCGCGAGACGGTGTCAGTCACCACGAGCATCGACTGGTCGGGCGAAAGAGCCAGCCCCCTGGGGGCGGTCATTTCCCCGCCCAGATCGGTCCAGCGCAGCGCAACGCGCGGCTGGCCCGAGGCATCGATCACTCCGATCGTGGCCGTCGCCCCGTCGAGAAAGTAGATGGTGCCGTTTTGCGTCACCACAAAGTCGGTCACGGCCGCAAGCTTCCTGGCGATGGTCTTCTGGTTGCTCGCTGTGCCAGCGGCTGTGTCCGAGGAGACGATCTCTCCCGTGGAAGGCGAGTACGTGTAGAGACGATCGCTCGCGCCCATGCGCAGAATCGATGCGTCGTTTGGCGGCTCGGCGAACTGCGCGATCTTGCCGTTTTCGTCCACGCGATCGACCGTCCCTGCGGCCAAATCGGCGAAGTAGACGTTGCCCTTGCGGTCAGCGGTCAGGCTCGAGACGGATCCGTAGTCGCCGCCAACCTGTTGCCACGGCTTATCGACGAAGATCGTCGAGAAGACCGTCCCCGAAGGATCCCATCCTGGCTTCTGCGCAGCCTCCGGTTCGTGCACCACGATCGGCGCAGGATAATCGCGCCATAGCCAGCGCAGCGCATCGGGAAGAATCGCGCCGCCCTGTTTCAGATTGTGGCCCTCCGCGCCCATCACCAGCTTCGCATCGTAGCCGGCAAACTCCAGCGCCTCGTACATCACCTGGTTGTTGATGGGCCAGCTCCCGGCAAAGTTGGTTCCGTAAGGCTCGGCGGCGGTAATGTGATCCGCCGTCCCGTCCTGCATAAAGATTCGAATCGGCTTGGGCTCCGTTCTGCGCACCAGCGCCGGCAGCGCATCTGCGCCCTTCATTGCAACGTAGGTGCCGATGAGCGACAGCACGCGGTGAAACTGATCGGGCCGGTTCCACGCCGCCATGAATGCGCCCACAGCGCCCGTGCTCACGCCGCTCAACCCGCGGTCGTCTGGATTCTTCGACAGATTGTAGTGTTTCGCCACTTCGGGGATCAGCTCATTCAGCAGAAAGTCGGAAAAGCGCGGCGTCAGCGAGTCGTACTCATAAATGCGGTTGTAACGGTTCTGGTCCACATCCGAGACCACGGGCAATATGCCCGGATCGACGAAGATCGCGATCATCGACGGCAAGTCGTGCTTGGCGATCAGGTTGTCCAGGACCACCGGCACGCGCATGCTGTCGCCGAGCGCCTGACTGCCGTCCAGAAAGATCATGAACGGCGTGGCCTTGCCCGGGTCGTATTGCGCGGGCACATAGACAGCGCAGTTGTGCGGCGTACCGGGGTAATCCTTCCCCGGAGCCAGCGTGAATTTGCTCACCGTGCCCTTGGGCACGCCGTCCTGTGGCTGCGAATCAGCGCCCAGCGTGTAGTCCTGGGCGTAAAGACCAGCGGCGGCGAGGGCAAAAAGGATCGAAAATACAGCACTGCGCATCGGGAGACCTCAATCATGAAAGAGCGGAGAAGTGCGGGAAAGCGCGGAGAAGCGCAACCATTCCATCCTAATCGCCCGGCAGCGGCGCGTGCTCGACCCGATTCCTGCAGCGTAAGATTGCAGCGCACTCGTGCGTCCCGATGCCTGTGTCGCCGGTCACATTGGATGATCCTTCGGGCTGTCCTATAATGGGCCACATTCTCATTCCCGGAAGTTGCGTGTTTCGTTGAGCGTTATCCGATGGATTCCGCGCTCATCCCCATTGGAAGATTCTTAAAAAGGGGAAGCCGGAGTCGAATTCCGGATACGCGTGACGAATCCAATGTTCGATCCAAAGTGCAAGGGCCCTGTCCATTGCGGCAGGGCAGGGAAATGTTCCGGGCGGGCTGGGCAGCAAGCAAGCCTTGGCGTGTGGGTTGGCGTAGCAGTAGCCGCGTGCCTCATGGCGCAACTCTCGCTGGGCCCGGCGGCTGCAGCGCAGAATCCGGATGCGCAAGCCAATCCCGCTCCACAGCAGGCGTCCCAATCTACGCCTATCCCTCCTCGCGTCCTTGAAGCGCAGCGATTCCTCGCCCAGCGCGGATGGACACCCGGCCATCGCCTGACGGCTAGGTCGAGCGCCGTCCGCCGCTTGAGCGCTGCCGGAATCGCGGCCCAGAGCTCAAGCAGCACTCCATCCACCAACACCTGGCAGCCGCTCGGCCCCATGGCCGTCCAAACACCGAATTATGGCCTTGTCACCGGCCGCGTCGCCGCGCTCGCCCTCGATCCCTCCGACGCGACCGGCAACCGCCTTTACATTGGTACGACAGGCGGCGGTGTGTGGGTCGCCAACAACGCTGCTGTTTCGGCGCCGTCCTCCATCGTCTTTACTCCGCTCACCGATTCCGTCGCCGCTCTCAGCGGAGTCACTGACGCTTCTATCAGCATCGGCGCTCTCACGGTTCAGCCGGGCGGGACCGGCGTCATTCTCTCCGGCACCGGCGACCCCAATGACGTGCTCGACTCCTACTACGGCGCAGGCATCCTGCGATCCACTGACGGCGGCAACACCTGGAGCCTGATCCAGCAGACCGTGGACCAGGAACAGGGCCTGAGCGAAATGGACGCCAGCTTTGTTGGGACGGGCTTTGCCGGCTTTGCGTGGAGCACCACGAACCTCCAGCTTGTCGTGGCTGCTGTCTCACAGGCATACGAAGGCACACTGGTGAATGCCGATTGGCCGGCAAACAGGTACCTGGGCCTCTATTACTCCACGGATAGCGGCGCTACCTGGCACCTGGCCACCATCTCCGACGGCAGCGGTGAAATCGTCCAGGGTCCGGCCAACTCTCCCACTGCGCTGGGCAACGCCGCCACGGCGGTGGTTTGGAACCCTGTGCGGCAGTTGTTCGTGGCCGGAGTACGCAATCACGGCTACTACCAATCACCCGACGGCGTCACCTGGACGCGGCTTGCCGCGCAGCCCGGCACTGGACTCACCACGCAAATGTGTCCTACCAACTTCGGGAGTGCTGGCTCCATCGCCTGTCCCATCTATCGCGGCGAGTTGGCGGTGAATCCCCAAACCGGAGACACGTTTGCCTGGACCGTAGACCTGAACAATCAGGACCAGGGATTGTGGCAGGATCAGTGCGCCATCAGCGGCGGCGCGTGCAGCAATCCAACGATCACCTTTGCCACTCAATGGAACACCACCCCGCTTGAGGCCAGCACGCTTCAGGGCGCTGCCACCATCCCGGACGGCGACTACGACCTCACCCTGGCTGCGGTTCCCTCCCAGCAGGACACGCTCGTGCTGGCCGGAGCCAATGACCTCTGGAAATGCAGCCTGGCGATGGGATGCGTGTGGCGCAACACCACCAACTCGACCACCTGCATGAGCGCGCAGGTGGCCGAATATCAGCATTCTTTGGCGGGGAACGCGGCCAATCCTCTGGAGATCTTCCTCGGCAACGACAGCGGGCTCTGGCGTTCGACCGACGCCATTGGTGAAACAGGATCGCCCTGCGCAGCCACGGACTCTTCGCACTTCCAGAACCTGAATGGCAGCCTCGGCTCGCTGGCCGAGGTGGTCAGCCTGTCTCCCGTCGTGATGTCGCCATACAACTTGATGGCTGGGCTGGGTGTGAACGGAACCGCAGGCGTGAAAAGTTCCGCCGCGACTACCGACTGGCCGCAGATTCTCTCCGGCTATGGTGGTCCTGTGGCCATCGACCCCATCAACAGCGCCAACTGGTACGTGAACAACCAGCCGGGAGTCGCCATCTATCGCTGCTCGCAAACGGCACCCTGCACGCCGGCAGACTTTGGCGCAAGCCCGGCGGTCAACGATGCGGACGTTGGCGGCGACGGCGACACCATGCCCACGCCGGCTCCGTTTCTCGTCGACCCGCTCGACACCACTCAGTTGCTCATCGGGACCTGCCGCGTGTGGCGCGGCCCGGCCAGTGGCGCTGGCTGGAGCGCAAGCAACGCGATCAGCCCCATTCTCTCGAGCGGAGCCACAAGCGTTCCCTGCAACGGCGACGCTCTCATCCGCGCCATGGCCGCCATGCCGCTCGCCTCCGGCGGAGAGGTTATCTACCTGGGCATGTACGGCGCCGCCAGCAATGGTTCCAACCTGCCCGGACATATTCTGAGCGCCACCCTCAATCCCGCCTCCGGCGTCGCGCCCGTGTGGCAGGATTTGACGCTGAATCCCGTCGTCAACGACACCCACGCGCTGAATGCCTTCAACTTCGACATCTCCAGCGTCACCATCGACACCCACGACCCCACCGGCAACACTGTGTACGTGACTGTAGCGGGCATTGAGAGCCCGACCGAAAAGGTCCAGGTGGTATACCGATCGACCAACGGAGGCGCAAACTGGACCGACATCACGGCGAATCTGCCCGCCGCGCCGGCCAACAGCCTCGCCATCGACCCGCAGAATGCGAACACAGTGTATGTCGCCACGGACCAGGGCGTGTACTTGACCACGCAGGTTGCAAACTGCGCGCAATCGCTTTCCAACTGCTGGTCGGTGTTTGGCTCAGGATTGCCCGGCGCTCCGGCTGTTGCCCTCAGCGCGGCTCCGGGCTCGTCTTCCGCGCAGGTGCTGATTGCGGGCACTTATGGGCGCGGAATCTGGCAGACCCCGCTATGGAGCGCGGGGACGAGCCTGACCACCGCGTCCGCCAGCCCTTCGGCGCTCGCATTTCCCAGCCAGGTCTTCAACACCCCCAGCAGCCCGCTCACCGTCACTCTCGCGAACACCGGCAGCCTCGCGCTCTTGCCCACATCCATCGCGATGACCGGGAGTTTCAGTGAAACAGACAATTGTGTGAATGCAGCCGTGGCCGCGGGCGCGAGCTGCGCCATCCAGGTGACGTTCTCGCCGCAAGCCACGGGGCCTTTGAGCGGCGAAATGACCATCTACGCCAACGTCTACGGCGGGCAACTGACGGTCGACCTCACCGGAACCGGCGCACCAGCGGGCGTGGTGAGTCTGACCCCAGCCATCGTCGCCTTCGGCCAGGTGGAGGTGGGAACCACGTCTGCGCCGCTGCAAGTCACGGCCGCCAACAGCAGCGCCTCCGCGGTCCCGATCAGCAGCGTCTCGATTACTGCGCCGTTCAGCATCCCCCCCAACGGCAACTCCTGCGGCACAACCAGCCTGGCGCCAAGCTCCGATTGCCAGTTGGCGGTGGAATTCGCGCCCACGCAGGCCGGTCCGGCCTCCGGCCTTCTTACCTTCACCGACGGAGCGGGCACGCAAACTGTGGAACTGAGCGGGACCGGCGAATCTCCACCCACCGACGTTCTCAATCCCACGTCGCTCACCTTTCCGTCGACGCCGGAAGGACAGCTTTCCACCGCGCAGTCCGTCACTATCACCAATGCCGGAGGCTTGCCCCTCACTTCGATCTCCATCTCATTGAGCGCGCAGTTCCAGGAGTCCAGCACGTGCGGCACGCAGCTCGCGGCGGGCGCGGTCTGCACCATCAGCGTGATCTTCGCCCCCACTCAGGTGGGCGCGGTCACCGGCACGCTCACGGTCGCAGACGCCCTGGGCACCGAGTTTGTGGCCTTGAGCGGAACAGGACTCGCGCCGCCCGCCCTTAGCGTCAATCCCTCCAGCCTGACCTTTACCAACCAGCAGCCAGGCGTGCCCAGCGCGCCGCAAACGGTCGCCGTGAGCAACACCGGCGGATCGCCCATGGCCAACATCGGTTTTTCAATCGCGAGCGCCGCGGCGATCAACTTTTCGACTGGCGCAACTACGTGCGGCGCGACGCTGGGCAATGGAAGCAGTTGTACGGTGCAGGTGGTCTTTACGCCGTCGCTCCCGGGCGGAGCGGCGGCTATTCTTACGGTTTCTTCCTCCACGCTCGGTGTGGCTCCGGCCTCGATTTCGCTCAACGGATCGGGAGTGCTTGCCACCGGCCTGGCCACTAACCCGGCCCAGATTGCATTTCCTGTAGTGGCGGCAGGTCAATCCAGCCCAGCGCAGCCGGTCACCGTCACGAATTCCTCCAGTTACGCCATCGGCTCGGTTTCTCTTGCCGCCCCCGCGCCCTTCAGCGTCACCCAGAACACCTGCACGGGCGCGCTTGCCGCGGGCGCCAACTGCACCGCCAACATAGTTTTTCAGCCCGCTGCGCCCGGCTCGTTCACCGGCGAGTTGACGGTGTCCTCGCCCGCAGTGGCTGCGCAGGCGACAGTCGGTCTCACCGGCATCGGCGTGGCAGGTCAGGCCTTCAGCGTGACTCCCGCCAGCCTGACTTTCACGAGCCAGCAGCCCGGCGTGGCCAGCGCGCCGCAAGAGCTGACTATCACGAACACGGGTGGCGCGCCTTTAGGCAGCATCGGCCTAGCGATCACAGGCGCCGCCTCTGGCAGCTACTCCATTGCCTCTAACACATGCGGCGCCGCGCTCCCGAACGACTCCAGCTGCAGCGTGCAGATCGTCTTCACTCCCAACATGACCGGCGCCATCGCCGCTACACTCATTGTTTCTTCGTCCGCGCAGGGCGTCACGCCAGTATCGGTTCCGCTCAATGGTTTCGGCCAACTCCTGACCGGCCTTGCCGCCAGCCCGTCGCAAATCAGCTTCTCTCCAATGAACACATCCTGGCCTGCCCAAATCGTCACCGTGACCAATACTTCAAACTACGCCATTGGCGCGATTACGCTGGCCGCGGCCTCGCCGTTCAGCATCCCGCAGAATGAGAATGGGTGCACCGGCAGCCTCGCCCCGGGCGCCAATTGCAGCGCCAACATAGTTTTTCAGCCCTCCAGCCCCATCTCGTCCACCGGCGTGTTGACGGTTTCGTCCGCCGACGTGGCCACGCCGGCAACCATCGCGCTTAGCGGCATCGGGTTCGACTTTATCGTCGCTCTCTCTGGCCCATCCATCCAGTCCGTCGCCAGCGGCCAGCAAGCCAACTACACCCTGGTGATTACGCCCAACGGTTTCGGCGCATCGTTCAGCTTCAGTTGCGGAACGCTGCCCACGAATGCGCTCTGCCTCTTCAACCCCACCACGCAGACGCTCAATGCCGGCGTTCAGGGCAACGTCCTGGTCGAGATCTCGACCGGCAACGCATCGACGGCCCGCCTCCAGAAGCCTGACGCCGCCAACCCGGGCCCAGGCCGGCCCGCCTTCTTGCTTGCTCTGCCGCTGGCCTGCGGGCTGCTTCTCGTTCCGCTTGCCCTTCGCCGGCACCGCAAGCTCTTCCTGCTGGCTGTGTTCGTCGCCATCTTTGCTGTCGGCGTCTCCAGTTGCACCAGCTCCGGCGGAGGCACAGGTGGAGGTTCTGGCGGCCAGGGCGGTGGATCCAATACGCCAGCGGGGACCTACACGATTCCGGTGAACGTTACGTCCATGGGCATCACGCAGTCGGTCAACGTGACGCTGACAGTCGACTGATCGCAGCGCATTTTGCGATCCATTTTTTCGATTCAGGAACGGCTATACTTGAGCTTCGAGGCAGGGACCCAGAAGATGTCTGAAAAAGTGACTGTCGAGGATGTGGAGCGCGTCGCCGAGCTGGCCCATTTGGAGCTGGCGCCGGAAGAGAGGGGCCGCATGGTACGCGACTTGAACGCGATCCTCGACTACGTGGCCGAGCTGAATGAGCTGGACACGTCCAACGTCGTGCCGCTCGCCCAGATGAGCGAGCTCGAGGGCAACGCCCTTGCCGCTCTTCGCGCCGACCAGGCGGGTCCTTCGCTCAGCCGCGACGCAGTCATGTCCCAGGCTCCGGAGACTGACCAGATTTTCTTCAAGGTTCCCAAAGTTATCGAGCGATAGAGAGTTGGCCGGGCCGCCGGAGCGAATGAACGACCCAAAGAGGAAGATCGATTGTCAGCCGAGACCATGACCGCCGAAAGCTACGTCGAAAAGCCAAGGACTCTTGCAGCTCTCCGCGCTGATCTCGCCGCCGGCCGCACCAAAGCCGCGGACCTCGCCGCCGGCTACTACGAGCGCATCGAAAAGCTCAACCCGAAGCTCAACATCTATCTGAGCTTCACCAAAGAGCGCGCCCTCGCTCAGGCTGCGCGCATCGATGCGCTCGCGGCCAAAGGCGATCCGCTCCCGCCGCTCGCCGGCGTTCCCGTGGGCATCAAGGACGTGCTTGTCGTGCAGGGCGCGCCGTCCACGGCAGGCTCCAAAATCCTTCAGGGCTACCGTCCGCCCTACGACTGCACGGCCGTCGCCCGGCTCGAGGCCGCGGGCGCGGTGCTCCTGGGCAAGCTCAACTGCGACGAGTTTGCCATGGGCTCCTCGACCGAGAACTCGGCCTACGGCCCGGTGCGCAATCCTGTCGATCCGGAGCGCGTTCCCGGCGGCTCCAGCGGAGGCTCGGCTGCGGCGGTTGCGGCCAATATCGCCGTGGCCGCGCTGGGCAGCGATACGGGCGGCTCCATCCGCCAGCCGGCCAGCTTCTGCGGCGTGGTTGGCGTGCTGCCCACCTACGGCCGCGTCTCGCGCTACGGCCTCATCGCCTTTGCCTCCTCGCTCGACCGCATCGGCCCTCTCGCCTCGAACGTCCGCGACGCCGCCACGCTGCTCGGCGTCATCGCCGGCCACGACCCCAGTGACGCGACCAGTTCCGCGGCTCCCGTCCCCGATTACGCCGCCGAAAGCGATAGGCCCGCCGCGGGCCTGCGCATAGGCGTCCCCGCCGAGTACTTCGCCGAGGGCCTCGATCCCGAAGTGCGCGCGGCCATCGAAAAGGGCATTGCAGCGCTTGAGGCCGCCGGATGCACAATCAGGCCCGTCTCGCTGCCGCACACCAAATACGCCGTGCCAACTTACTATCTGGTGGCCACGGCTGAAGCCAGCGCCAACCTCGCTCGTTTTGACGGCGTGCGTTACGGCTATCGCTCGCCCTCGTCCGCCACGCTCTCCGGCATGTACTCCCACTCCCGCGACGAGGGCTTTGGCGCCGAGGTCAAGCGCCGCATCTTCCTCGGCACCTATGCGCTCTCGGCCGGCTATTACGACGCCTACTACCTCAAAGCGCAGCAGGTTCGCCGCCTTCTGGCCGAAGAGTTCCGCCGCGCCTTTGCTGAAGTTGACGCCATCGTCACGCCCACGTCGCCCTTCCCCGCGTTCAAGCTCGGCGAAAAGACCGGCGATCCGCTAGCCATGTATCTCGCCGACATCTACACCGTCACCGCCAGCCTGGCCGGCATCTGCGGTGTCTCGGTTCCCTGCGGCGCCACTCGCACCGGTCTGCCCGTCGGCATGCAGGTTCTTGCCCGCCACTTTGGCGAGAGCACGGCTTTCCGCGTGGCGCGCGCCGTGGAGGCAGCGGAGATTTAGGAGTAAGGGCCATGAGCAAGTTTGCAGTGTTCGCGGCTGCGGCTTTGGTGACGGCAATAGGCGTAGGACCCTCGGCCCACGCCGCTCCGCACAAACACACCGTAATCCTCGGCGCGGTCAAAGCTGTGCCCTACTCCAAGGCCGGCGACCCTTCCGGCGCGGCCACCGGCGAGGACGCGCTCAAAGTCCGCGCCCTCCTGGTCGACGGGGTCCTGAAAGAATGGACCACCGGCGACGCGCACGACGTCACCGATCGCAGCTTCGTGGTGCGGCGCGTGATCCGGCTCAACGACGCTTTGCCCACTGACAAGCCGAGCCCTAGTGACAAGGCAAGCCATTGGGTGTGGCAGCGGGGGCCCTGGCTGCTGGTCGACCGCACGACCGGCCGCGTGACCGCACTCCGCCTGCCCGACTACGACCCCGGAGCGAGCCAGGTGAGCTGGTTCCGCGACTACGCTGCCTACTGCGGCATTACAGCGAGCGGCAAGAGCCTCTATGCCGTCGTGGCGCAAATCGCCGCGCGCAAGCCGGTGCTGGCCAAAAAGCTCGCGGCATTTGACGCGGAGCATCACCCCGACCCGGTTTGTGCGCCGCCCGACTGGCAGCGCGAGCCCCTGCGCATCACATTTCATCCCGCGGGCACGGATGCGGTAAGCTACGACATTGTCCCCGGCTCGGCGGTGCTGATTGAAGATTCGGGCGACGAAGATGAGACGCCCAGCGCGGCCCCCGCGAAGTAGCAAGTCAGTCCGCCGCGCCGGACAAGCCGGCAGGTCGGCAAAACAGCATGGAATCGATCGACGAGCTTTTGCGGCAGGCTGAAGCCGCGCATGGCCACCTGTGCGCGGGGCAGGTTCTCGGTGTGCGCATGGCCCTCGTGGGCCTCGCCCGGCTCGGCATCGCCGATCCGCGCGGCGCCGACCGCAAGCGTCTCGTCACCTACGTGGAAATCGACCGCTGCGCTACGGACGCCATCGCGCTCGTCACAGGCTGCCGCCTGGGCAAGCGCGCGCTCAAATTCAGAGACTGGGGCAAAATGGCGGCGACCTTTGTCGATCTCAGCTCAGGCCGCGCCGTCCGCATCGTCGCCCTCGAGGATTCTCGCGAGATGGCGCGCAGGCTCTACCCGCACGAAGAGAACCAGGGCCGCAGGCAGTTGCAGGCCTATCGCGAACTACCGGATGCGCAGCTCTTCCGCGAGCAATCGGTGAGCGTCGCCATCGATCCCGCCGATTTGCCCGGTCACTCGGGCGATCGCGTCATTTGCCCGCGCTGCGGCGAAGGAGTGAACTTTGGGCGGTTTGCTGTCGTGAACGGAGAATCGCTTTGCCTCTCCTGTGCGCGCCCGGAGCTTCGATACTGGAAGGCTTCCGCGCCGGAAGAATAATTCCGGCCTCCCTCATTTGGGCGCTGCTCTTCTTTCCACCAGTGGTAAAGCACCCAGACCATGAAACCGACGGCAAGACCTACGGGAATCAGCCACAGCGTCTGCTCATGAATTTCCACCGTCATGGAGACGACTCCTCTTTCTGGCCTCCGGCGAGCTGTGGGTCATTCATCGCACGCGCACCCAAAGGACCTGGTGCATCCAGAGGACGCCCTTTCCTGTAAGGAACGAGTAGACAATTTGTAAGGGGTTTATTAAGACCGGAAGGTGTGTCACTGGGCCCCTGCCTGTGCCTGACCTCCTTGACACCGAACCCGCCGCGCATTTCTTATCTTTATTAGGTATTCTTTTGGCAATCCGGGCGGGACGAACGGGGTGCAAATCGCCTTCCTTGCGTCTGGGTGCCAGTAGGGATGCTGTGTCGAACAGGAAGTATGCGGCAGTGGGGTTAGGTGATGCGTGCGGGCAGGACGGGAGTCCCGTTTCGGCCCCCGGTTACCGGGCCCTCCTTCCAAAGCCCGGGCCGGAGAAGACCGAGGCCAGGGAACCTTTCCCGGAGACAAATCTGTTCTCAGGCGCCGGCAGTAATGGCCGGGTGAGCCTGCGCCCTGAATCCGGCCAGCGCCGGCTGCGAGGGCGAGTAAGGGAAGCAAGCCAACGATGACTTTCGCCACGAGTTTTGCATTTTGGGCGGCTGCGCCCACCCCGGGAGCGGCCGGCGGCTTTTCCATGCTGCTTCCCATCCTGCTGTTTATCCCGCTGCTCTATCTGCTCATGATCCGCCCGCAACAGAAGAAGCAAAAACAGTGGCAGCAGATGCTCAGGAGCATTAAATCCGGCGACCGCATCACAACCGCGGGAGGAATTCGCGGAACCATCCTCTCTATCAAGGACGATTCCATTGTGATTCGTGTCCCCCCCGACAACCTGAAGCTTGAAGTGGCCAAGAGTGCGATTGCCTCGGTCACTCAAGAGGACGCTGCAAACTCCTAAGACCCTCCGGGGC
>CAWHVN010000040.1:0-112409 GCA_963832805.1 uncultured Acidobacteriaceae bacterium
ATTACCGCTGTTGTTCTGATTCCGATTGTCCTCGTTCTGGTGTTTCTCGGACCCAGATGGCAGTGGCTATTCACGCTGGCAGTGGCGGCGGTTGCGGCGCTCTCAGGGTGGGAGTACATGGCCCTGAGCCGGCGCTGCGGGGCGAACCCGCCGCGAATCGCGACCATGGTTGCTCTGCTGGCGCTGTTTGCCGTCGACTTTGAGTGGCCCGACCTGACCCCGGCTCTCTTTGGAATTCTTGGCCTGGGCCTGTTGGTGTATTGCACCTTCTTCAAGCCGGTTGAGGAAACGATTGCGGACGCTTCGGCGTCGATCTTCTGCCTGCTCTACACCGGTCTAACGCTGATCGCCTTGCCGACGCTGCGCGAGCAAGCCAATGGGCCCTCGCTGGTGGCGTTTTTGCTTTTCGTGGTGTGGGCGGGAGACACGGCTGCTTATTACGCCGGCCGCGCGTGGGGCCGGCACAAGATGGCGCCCTCGCTGAGCCCGGGCAAGAGCTGGGAGGGAGCCATCGCATCGGTCGCCGGGAGCATGGTGATTGCCGCAGCGCTTGTGAGCCTGGCGACGGTGATGCAGGAGCCATCGAACTCGGCCATCCTTTCCTGGCTGGAGCGTGCTTGTCCCTCCGCAGTCCTGGCCTATCCGGACGAGATCTGGTACTGGCTAGGATTGGCTGCAGTAATCAATGTTGCCGGACAGGTGGGCGATCTGGCCGAGTCGGCGCTGAAACGATCGGCCGGGGTGAAGGACTCAGGTAATCTGCTGCCGGGTCACGGTGGAGTGCTGGACCGCATCGACGCGCTGCTGCTTGCCGGTCCGGTGCTGTGGTACGCGCAGGTGATTCACCAGAGGTTTTAAAATAGCTTCTAGTTGCACTTGAAGAGACTCGCCATCCTCGGTTCCACGGGCTCCATCGGGCAGAGCACCCTCTCCATCGTCGAGCAGTTTCCTGAGCGCTACTCTGTGGCATCGATGGCCGCGGGCCGCAACGTGGACGAGGCTTTCGCGCAAGCCGTGCGCTGGAGACCGTGCGTGGTGTCGCTCGCCACCGCGGAATTGGCTGGCGAGCTTATGACGCGGCTGCACCAAGGCGGTGTCACTGGGGTCGAGGTGGTTCATGGGACCGAGGGCACGATTGCCTGCTCAACTTTGCCTGAGGCCGACTTTGTAGTTTCAGCAATTGTTGGCGTGGCTGGGCTTGAAGCGACGCATGCGGCTATCCTGGCGGGAAAGCCGGTGGGCCTGGCTAACAAAGAGTGCATGGTGGCGGCTGGCGAGATCCTGACGGCGGCGGCACGCGAGCGCAAGGTGCCCATCCTGCCCATCGACAGCGAACACAACGCCGTGCACCAGTGCCTGCGCGTAGGCGAGCACAACGAGGTGAAATTCATCTGGCTGACTGCCTCGGGCGGGCCGTTCCGCCAGCTTCCACTGGACAAGTTCTCGAGCATTACGCCCGAACAGGCTCTGAAGCACCCCACATGGGTGATGGGCAGGCGCATCACCATCGACTCGGCGACGATGCTGAACAAAGGGCTCGAGGTGATCGAGGCCTGCCGGCTGTTTGACGTGACGCCCGCCCAGGTGCGGGTGACCATCCACCCTCAATCCACCGTGCATTCGATGGTGGAGTACGTGGATGGTTCGGTTTTGGCGCAGATTTCTGTGACCGATATGCGGCTGCCCATTCTGTACGCTCTGGCTTGGCCCGAGCGGCCCAAATCCACGCTGACCTTCGACCTGGCCGCGCTGCGGCATCTGGACTTCGAGGAGCCGGACTTCGAGCGCTTCCCGTGCCTGCGGCTAGGCTTTGAGGCTGCCGAAAAGGGGGGAGCGCACTGTATCGCCCTGAATGCGGCTGACGAGGTGGCCGTAGGGGCCTTCCTCGAACGTCGTATTCCGTTTACGGGCATCCCGCGTACAATTGAAAAAGTGCTCGCTGCGACCCCGGAGGCCCACCCGCAACCATTGCGGAGGTGCTTGCCGCCGACCAGGAAGCGCGAGAACGGGCCCGGGCACTGCTCGCGCAATCTCAATGAGCGCATGCCGGCTGGCCGCGCTTAGCCGAAGGAAACACTCGCACAACGATGCATGACTTTTTGATATCTGCCGCTGCATTTATCGTCCTTGTCGGCGCGATCATCGTGGTGCACGAGGGTGGACACTTCATTGTAGCCAAGCTCTGCAAGGTTCGCGTCGAGGCATTCTCCATTGGCTTCGGCCCGCGCCTCTTCGGCTTCAAAATCGGTGAGACGGAATACAAGGTCTGCTTGTTGCCGCTGGGTGGATTCGTCAAAATGACCGGAGAAACCGAGTCCGGAGCTCACCGGCAGTCCCTCCGGCGAGGAGGACTAAGGGCCGGTCGACGACCCAGGAGCTTTCACGGCGCACCCGCGCTGGCAACGCATGCTGATCGGAGTTGCCGGCCCTACCTTCAACTTTCTGCTGACGCTTTCATTGATGTTTTTCTATTATGCGTTCATCAACGAAGTACCGTCGGCAACAGTGAAAACCACCAGCATTGAGTGGGTAACTCCGGGCTCGGCTGCGGCGACGGCGGGGCTCGAGACCGGCGACGTGATCGTGGGCTTCGACCAAATCAAGAATCCGGACTGGGAGATTGTGTATGACCACATCCGGTTGAGCGCCAATCAGTTGGTGCCGGTCGCGGTGGAGCGTGGGGGAAAGACCCTCCAGTTGAGCCTGCGCGTGCCGGCCAGTGCCAAGAGCGACGACTTCGATCTAACCGATGCGGGAATTTCGCCGCAGTACCTGCCTGGGCCGATTGCGGTGGCGGAGGTTCAGCCGGGGTTGCCCGCTGAGCAAGCCGGGCTGCGCGGAGGCGATGCCATCGAGGCCGTCGACGGCCAGGCATTCCATTCAGTGAATACGCTGCTGGCCTACATGCAAGCGGGGAAGGGCAAGACACTGACCCTCACCGTGCTGCGCAACGGCGCCACATTGCAGATTGTGGCCACGCCGACGAAGCTCGATACGAGATGGATGCTGGGATTCTCGACGAATCCAATTCCCATCCGCGACGAGCCCTTGTCGCTGGCGTCGGCGGCGGGCAAGTCGCTGGGCTTTTTCAAGAACAACTCGCTCCTTGTGGGCGAGGTGCTGAACCGGCTGTTTACACACCGGCTATCGGTGACGCAGATGATGGGGCCTGTGGGGATTGCGAAGGTGGCCGGCGAAGCCGCCGAGATGGATGGCTGGTATCCCAAGTTCGGACTTGGCCAGCGAAATCAGCCTGCAACTAGGGATCCTGAATCTGCTTCCCTTCCCGATTCTCGACGGAGGAATGATTCTGCTTCTGCTGATTGAGAGCGCGCTGCGGCAAGACATCAGCGTGGCCATCAAGGAGCGAATCTACCAGGCGGCATTTGTGGTGCTGATGGCCTTCATCGCTTTCACCATCTTCAACGACGTGAGCAAACTGGAACTGTTCAGGCACGTCAAGCCGTAAAGAGGCAGGGACCAAGGGACCTAGGGAACGCGGGACCAAGGGCCGGGGCAGAGATCAGAAATCAGTTGAGAGCTTGAGAGAGAGCGGAATGCCGGTGACCACACAGGTGCGGGTGCGGTATGCCGAGACCGATCAGATGGGCATTGTGTACTATGCCAACTACCTGGTCTGGTTTGAGCTGGGCCGCGTAGAACTGCTGCGCTCGCTTGGTCTTGCTTACAGCCGCCTGGAAACCGACCACGGATGCATCCTGCCGGTGATCGAGGCGCGGTGCCGCTATCGCGCGCCGGCGCGCTACGACGACGAGATCCTGATTGAAACGCGGCCGGCGATGCTGCGCGGATCGGTGCTCAAATTCGCCTATCGAATCCTGCGCAAAGCCGCCGAGGGAGAAAAGCAGACGCTTCTGGCTGAAGGGCGAGACAGTGCACGTAGTCTGCGACGATCAATTGCAGCGCAAGCCCCTGCCCGAGAGGTATGCGGCGGCGCTGCGGGCGCTGATGGCAGAGGAACTCGCTTAACGGTCCAGACGGCACTCCGCTTCGATGCTTCGGCAGGACGCTAGCCGATTTCAATTCCGGCAGACGGAAATTTGAATTTCTGGTCCGACGCCATACGCTCCGCGCGGTATTTCCGGCAGGCCTCGATCTCGTCCGGGATCAGGACACGGTAGAGTGTGCCGTCGCGGTTGGGTTCGCCTTCCTTGCGGATGGCGCCGATGGTTTCGAGAGCGCGCAGCGTGTCCTGCACCTTTCCCAGCGAAACCGGATTCTCATCCAATTGCGAGTAGGAGGATTTGACGACGGCCGTGCGCAGTTGGCGCGTGCTGACGCGAAGATGAGGATCGCCGTCTTTGGCGATGGTGTGCCGGAAGAGAAACCAGTAGAACGCGGCGTCGTAAGGGGAGAGCTGCGGTTGCAGGTCGTCGACGATTTGCTGAATGATGAGCGGCAGTTCCAGGGCGGAGAAATCGCGATCGCGCGCGGGTCAGCGCGTTTGGCTCCGACTCAAGCTCATTCAGGAGCTGGCGTATCTTTTCGATTCGCTGGTTCAATTGGCCGCTGATTCATGTTGGACAGAATTCTACGCCGAATTCCTGGGGGTGGGCGCAAAATTGAATGGTCAGCGCAGGACAACGGCGAGAGCGAAGCCGTCGAGGCCTTTGACGCCTACGGTCTGCAGAGCGACGGCGCTCAAGCGCGGCTCGGCGGCCATCATTTCAAGGCAACGGCGCGTGCCGACAATGTCGGGCTTGGAGCTTTTGGCCTGGACGACGCTGCCGTGACGAGCGACGTTATCGACAACAATCACCGTTCCGCGGCGCGAGAGCCTGAGCGCCCACTCAAGATATTTCGGGTTGTTCTCCTTGTCGGCGTCAATGAAGATCAAGTCGAACGGACCGGCGCCCGATGCTTTCAGGACAGGCAGGCTCAGGAGGGCGGGGCCGACGCGAATCTCCACACGGCTGAGCAGGCCGGCGCAGTGCAGATTGGCGCGAGCCACCTCAGCGTGCCTGGGGCTGAATTCGAGCGAGATGATGCGCCCGCGTTTGGGCAATGCGCGGGCCATCCAGATGGTTGAGTAGCCGCCGAGGGTTCCGATCTCCAGCACGCTCCTGGCCTGCGTCATCTGTACGAGCACTTGGAGGAATTTGCCCTGGAGCGGGGAGATATCGATGGCCGGAAGACGCGCCTTGCGGTTGGCCTTGACGGCGGCTTCGAGCATTTCATCGGAGGGCGCGAGCAGATCGCCGAAGTAGCGGTCGATCGAGGCCCACAACGGTTTGTCCGGCAGTCTTCCGACGGCATCTACTTCTCCCGCGCCACGACAAAATCGGGTACCCAGAGGAGAGCGCGCTTGAATTCGCTGTCGGCGAGCGGGGCGAGAGCCTGGCGCGACTGTTCGGCATAGCGATCGGCAGCAGCCATGGCGTATTCGACTGACCCGTTGCGCACCAGAATCTCGCGTATCTGCTGGCGGCTGACATTCTCAAAGCTGCGGTCGTCGAGAACGCGACGAATAGCCTTACGGTCGGACGCAGTGCCGTGGTCGGCGGCGTGGACAACGGCCAGCGTGGCTTTGCCTTCGCGCAGGTCGCTGGCGACAGGCTTGCCGAGAACCTCTTCGGTGGCGGTCAGGTCGAGGACGTCGTCGACGATCTGGAAGGCCAAGCCTACGGCGCGGCCAAACGCTGCCAGGCTGGATTCCTCTGATTCGGTGGCGCCAGCCAGGACCGATGCCGAGGCGCATGGAGACGGAGAATAGGCAGGCGGTCTTGCGGAAGATGAGGTCGTAGTATTCAGCCTCGGAGACCATCTTGCCTAGCTTCTGAATCTGCAGGAGCTCGCCCTCGACCATCTGCTGCGTAAGGTTGATGAGCAGATCGAGAATGCGCAGGTTCCGCTCTTCGAGCGCGACTTTGAAGGCCTGCATGTAGAGCCAGTCGCCGGCCAGTACACACTTCTCGTTGCCCCAGGTGGTGTTGGCGGAAGGGCGGCCGCGGCGGGTGTCGGCGCCGTCAATGATGTCATCGTGGACGAGCGTGGCCGTGTGCACCATTTCGACGACAGCGCCAAGGCGGATGGCGCTGTGGCCGAAGAAATCCAACTGATGGGCGGCAAGCAGCAAGAGCGAAGGCCGGATGCGCTTGCCGCCGCCTTCGCGCAGGTACTCGGCGATCTCAGTGATGGTGCTGACGCTGGAGGCGGCGTCGCGGCCCAGTTCCTGCTCTACCGCGACAAGGTCCTCCCGCAGCAGCTCAAAGACCTCCCTCGCCGTGGGTATGGTGAATGTGCTCAAAGTGCTCCGATTTTAATGCATCGACAGGGGGAATGGCGACTTGTTTTGCCCAGCGGACCGATCATAATCGCTGCGGCGGATTTTTGACACCGGGACGGATACGCCGCTCCCGTCAATTGGTGCGGTAGTTCGTGAATTGCAACTCCAGGCCCAGGTCCTTGCCGCGCAGCATGGCAATGATCGCCTGCAACTCGTCGCGGTCCTTACTTGAGATTCTTACGGTGTCGCCCTGGATGCTGGCCTGCGCCTTCTTTTTCGAATCTTTCACGAGGCGCACAATCTCTTTGGCCTTCTCCACGGGGATGCCCTGCTGAAGGCTGATCGTCTGGCGCACGCTCTGGCCGGTTGCAGGCTCAACCTTGCCATAGGTCAGGTTCTTGAGCGAGACGCCGCGCTTGACCAGCTTCTGCGCCAGGATGTCCTTGACCGCTTCCAGCTTGTATTCGTTGCTTGAGGCCAACTGAATTGCGTCATGACCTTCCAGGTTGACCTCAGAGTGTGTGTCCTTGAGGTCGAAGCGCTGGCGAATCTCTTTCATCGCCTGGTCGATGGCGTTGCGGACCTCCTGAATGTCCACTTTGCTGACGATGTCAAATGAATTGTCCTGAGCCATGGCTTTCCGATCCCTCAAACGATTGGCGGGCTGCCGCCGACAGTGCCTCTATCAGTTTCCCACGTCTTGCCCGATGGGAAACAGCCGGAAGAAGTTTGCGGTGGTCGCAGCAGCAATTTCGTCTGGCGCGACGTTGAGGAGCCCCGCCAGGACTCTGGCCGTCTCGACCACCATCGCGGGCTCGTTGCGCTGGCCGCGATGGGGAGCAGGAGCGAGCCAAGGCGCGTCAGTTTCAACGAGGATTCCGCTAAGCGGCATGCGGGCGGCAACGTCGCGGAGCGGCTGGGCCTTGGGATAGGTGAGATTGCCGGCAAACGAGACCAGGAAACCAAGTTCCAGCGAGCGGCGAGCCTGCTCCCAGCCGCCGCCAAAGCAGTGCATGACGCCGCCCAATCCCGTTCCTCGCCAATGTCTCCTCCAGAACCAGAAAAAGATCGTCCCACGCATCGGTGGACTCGTTTGTGCCGCGGCAATGGATGAGGATGGGCCGTTTGCGCGCAGCGGCAATCTCGAGCTGGCGAATGAGCCCCGCCCGCTGCACGTCGCGCGGGGCGCCCTCGTGATAGTAGTCGAGGCCGATTTCGCCGCAGGCGATGACTTCAGGCTCGGCCAGCAGGGCGTCGAGTTTGGCTAGGGCGCCGTCGTCGGCTTCGATTGTGTTGTGGGGATAGATTCCGGCGCTGGCATAGAGCCTGGGAAGGTTTGGCCGGGCGTTGAATTCGCGGCATAGGTCGAGCGCCTGATGCATCTCGGCAGGTCGCTCGCCAATTCCGATGGAGAGCACGAGGCCGACGCCCGCTTGCCGCGCGCGGATAAGCATCGCTTCGCGATCGTTGGCGTAGCGCTCACTGTCCAGGTGGGCGTGGGAGTCGATCAGCAATCGCGCCTCGCGAGTCGCGTGGAACCATTCGGCGGCAACAAGGTCCAGTTTAGTGCAGCAGGAGTGGTGCGCAGAAAGGCGCCGGGCCCGACCCACACGTGTGGCGGCTCGACTACCATCGGAGCAGCAGATGCCAGTGAAACCCAAGCTCGGGCAGAACTTTCTGGTGGACGGGCAGGCCGCGCAGCGGATCGTGGCGGCGCTCGGAGAGATCGCCGGCCGCACAGTGGTTGAGATTGGCCCCGGCCGGGGCGCCATCACCGGAGCGCTGGCGGCGCGGGCTGGGCGCGTGGTGGCGGTTGAGTTCGACCACGAGCTTGCCGCGGGTTTGCGAGAGGGATTCGATTCGGCGCGTGTCACGGTGGTCGAGCAGGATGTGCTGCGATTCGACTTTGCGGCGGCAGCCGCAGAGGCCGGCGAACGGCTGCGCGTGGCGGGCAATCTGCCTTACGCGATCACTTCGCCCATCCTGCTGAAGCTGGCTGCCAGCCACGCTGCGCTTGAGCTGGCCGTCCTGATGGTGCAGCGCGAGGTGGCCGAACGAGTGACTGCTTCGCCGGGTACGCGCGATTATGGCCTCCTCTCAGTGACAATGCAGATGTACGGAACGGTGGAGCAGCTTTTCACGCTACCGCCATCAGCCTTCTTGCCGCAGCCAAAGGTCCATTCCACGGTTTTTCGCTGGCGGTTTACGCCGCGCTTCGCCGAACTGGGTATCGAGGAAGCCGGTTTTCTGCGTTTTATTCGCCAGATCTTTGCACAGAAGCGCAAAACACTGGCGAACAACCTGCGCGCCGCCGGAGTGGCGACGAGCGCCGCGGCGGCTGCGTTGGACGCCGCGGGGATCGATCAACGAATGCGCGCCGAAGCAGTGCCGGTCGAAGGGTTGGCATCGCTCTGGCGAGTTTTGGAGGAACAGAAATGAAACGAATTGCTTGTTTGCTGGCGGCGATGGCGTTGGCTGCATTCGCGGCAACGGCGACAGCCGCCCCGGCGCCGGAGGCTAAACCAGTGCATGGGCAGGGATGCGTGGAGGCAGGTGTTGAGGCCGGCTGCCTGGTGGTGAAGGACGTGAAAAGCGGCATCCTCTACAACCTGCTGATCAAGGGGACACACCCGGCAATTAGAGTGGGAATCGACTTCACCGGCGTGCCCCACGATGGCCCGATGATGTGCATGCAAGGTGTGGCGCTGGACGTGACCAACTGGACGCGCGTGGATTCGTTGAAGTGCGTCCCTGGTGAGAACCAAAAGCCGTAAGCCAAGGCAAGGACGGCGCGACGGCCGACGACGGAACCCAGATGCGGCCCAGGGTTTCGCGCGAATGGGCGTGCGCGTAAGCTATGAAAGATGGAGAGCAGGAATCAGGCCTCCAGCTTGCTTTGCGGAAGAGTTCCGGAACCCGCAGGACGCCATCGAGAGTCTAATTGTTGAGGAAGCGATGAACCCGACCACCCATCAGGAGCGCCAGGACACTTTTCAAGAGACGCTGATAAGCGCCCGCCGAACCATGCTGATGAGCGAGATTCTGAAGCTGGCCGGAGACAGCTTCCGCGCCAGCAAGACGCGCTTTGCGCTCACCGCGCTGGGCATGGTGATCGGGACGGCGTCGGTGATTCTCGTCGCGACCATCGGCATGACCGGCAGGCAGTACGTTCTGCAACTGCTGGAGAAGATCGGGACCAACCAGGTGGAGGTGGAATATGCGGGTGGTGGCGCCACGCCGGGGGAGCGCGTGCGCTACAACGACTACCTGACGCTCGAGGATGAGAAGGCCGTAGACCAGCAGGTGCCCGGCGTGATGTATTCCTCGCCGGTACTGACGATGCACAACCGACTCAGCTTTCCCGGCGGAATCCAGAAGGACAATATTGTGCTGGGCGTCATCGCCGCAATACCAGCAAATCCGCAACCTGATCGTCACCGAGGGCCGGTTTTTCGATGAAACAGACGACTCGGCTCACATCAAGTGCGCGGTCGTAACGCAGCAATTCGCCAAGGAACAATACGGCAGCGACGATCTGGCCATTGGCCAGACATTCCAGGTTCTTGGCATTCCGTTTACGATCATCGGCGTTTTCAAGGAGAGCGTGAACGACTTCGGGCATTCGGAAATCACAGAGGATACCGTCCTGATTCCCTATTCGGTAGCGCGGTACTTTACCGGAACCGAGACCGTGAACCAGATCTACTTTTCCATGCAGAGCATGAACGAGGTGCCCGAGGCCGCGAGAGAGATTGTGCACGTGATCAGCTCGAGCGCGGCATCGTCCGAATTCAATCTATAAGGCGCAGACGCTCAGCGAACTGCTGGTGACTGCGGCGAAGATCGCCGATGCGCTGACTGGCGGTGCTGGTGCGGTGGCCTGCGGTCACTCTGGCGGTGGGCGGCGTGGGCATCATGAACATCATGCTGGCCAATGTGCGCTCCCGCATCCGCGAGATCGGAATCCGCAAGGCGCTTGGAGCCACGTACCGCGAGATCAAGCTGCAATTTCTCACCGAGGCTGTTCTCATCTCGCTCGCCGGAGGCATTGTGGGAAGCATTGTCGGGCTGGCGATTCCATTCTCCATCCGCGCCTTCAGCGGCTACGACTTCCCTATTTCCTGGTTATCGGTGCTGATCGCCCTCATCGCGGCGACGCTGGTGGGCGTGATCTTCGGAACCGTTCCCGCGACGCGCGCCGCGCAAATGGATCCGGTGGAGTCATTGAAATATGAGTGACGAGGACCAGCCACAGACGGATCGCAACCGCGAAAACGGTGACGAACCGGCCAAAGGGCCAAGCCTGACGCTTCTCTATAGCCTGATTGGGCTGGCGCTGGCCGCCGCTATCGGCCTGGCGGCGTTGATCGTGCGGCCTTTTTACTTGCGCCGCTAATGGCGGAAGTTCCTTGCGTCCGAACCATCCGGGGATAAGGGCAACGAGGCGTGATGAATCCTGCATCTATCGTCAGGTCCCATGAGAAGGAGGCGTTTGATGAGGCATTTCGCTTCACTCCTGTTCGCGGCGGTTTTGGCTGCGCCAGCGCTATTTACAGGCTGCGCGGCTCATGTGCGTGTTTACGATCCCTATTACCACGACTATCACGTGTGGGCGAGCGAGACGCCTTACTACACCCAGTGGGAGCACGACACTCATCGTGACCATATGAACTTCAACAAGCGCAATGATGCCGACAAAAAGGCATACTGGGATTGGCGGCACAGCCAGCACTAATCAGTGCGTTGAAGCCGGCGCTCAGGGCTCCTGGCCGGGCTGTTCCGCGCGCTCGACGATGAGCACGGGAATGCCATCGACGATGGCATAGGCACGGCAACAGGCGGTGCATAATAGGCGGGCGCCTTGAAGGCGGAGATCGCCATGGCAGGCTGGACAGGCCAACTGCGCAACAACAGCAGGGTCGAACGCTGAAGGGTGGGCGGGCACGTCAACCATGGCAGCCACGAATCATTGATTATTGAATGGTGGCGTCAGCGACGGCGCCGTGGTCGGGACGCGGCTTGGGCCGGCCGGCAAAGGCCTGCTCGATGCGCTCGTTGGCGCCGGAGCGCGAGAACTCGTGGGCGACGCGGATGCCGTTATAAATGGCGACATCGTTTGAAGATCCGTGACCGATGATGCAGACGCCGCGCACGCCGAGCAGCGGCGCGCCGCCGTATTCGGTGTAGTCGAGGCGGCGGCGAAAGTCGTTGAAGGCGCGGCGCGACAATAATGCGCCCACCTGCGCCGTTACGGTGCGGGTAAGGGAGGCGCGCAGCACGTCGCGCACAAACCGGCCGATGCCTTCGCTGGCTTTGAGGGCCACGTTGCCCACAAAGCCGTCGCAGACGATCACATCGGCCTGGCCATTGAAGATGTCGCGGCCCTCCACGTTGCCGATAAAGTTGATGGGCAGGGCTTTGAGGAGCGGGAAGGCTTCGCGGGTGAGCTCGTTGCCCTTGGATTCTTCCTCGCCGATAGAGAGAAGGCCTACGCGCGGCCGCGCAATCTTGAGTACGCTGCGGGCATACATCTCGCCCATGACGGCGAATTGCTCGAGGTTCTGCGCTTTGCAGTCGACGTTGGCGCCAACATCGAGAAGCACGCAGGGGTTTCCCTTGGAGGTGGGCATGGGGGTGGCCAAAGCCGGACGGTCGACGCCGGGAAGCCCGCCCAGCACCATTTTGGCTGTGGCCATAGCCGCGCCGGTGTTGCCGGCGGTGACAAAGCCCGCCGCCTTGCCCTCGCGCACCAGCTTGAGGCCCACGCGCAGCGAGCTGTCGCGCTTGGTGCGCACTGCGTGAGCAGCCTTTTCGTCCATCGCGATGCGCTCAGAGGCGTGGTGGATGACGATGGGCAGGTCTTCGTCTTCGTCTTCAAGATGCTCGTCGAGCAGGTCGCGGAGCTCCGGCTCGGGCCCGATCAGATGGACCCGCACGGGGAGCGTGCGGCAGGCAAGGATGGCTCCCCTGATCTCCGGCTCGGGGGCCTTATCGGTACCAACGGCGTCAAGCGCGATGTCGGTGAGCATCGGGGTCGCGATTTACTTCTCTTCCTTCACTTCGAGCACGGCGCGGCCCTTATACGCTCCGCACTTGGGGCAGGCGCGATGGGGCAGCTTCTTTTCGTGGCAATTGGGGCACTCAGAGAGCCCGGTAGCGGTAAGAAAGTCGTGAGCACGGCGGTTGGCGGTGCGGCGCGTGGAATGGCGCCTTTTCGGATTCGGCATAATACAATTCCTTTCGATTCTGGCCCGGCGGCCTGCCTCGCGGGCGCTTGCACAGATGCGCGTCGAATTTCTTCGGGCCAGCATTCGGCAACGATCGGCGCGCCCTGCTCCAAAGTACTGAATTTTCAGGACTTAATCCGGCTCCGCAACCCGGTCAACGCCTCCCAGCGGGGGTCGTTTGGACCCTCTTCGCAGGAACAGGGCTGGGTGTTGCGGTTGGCTCCGCAGCGCGGGCAAAGTCCCTTGCAGTCGGGCTTGCACAGCGTCCTGACCGGCAGGGCCAAAAGCACCTGCTCGCGCAGCACATCTTCAAGCAACAGACTGTCCTTTTGATAATACCCGATTTCGGTCTCCGACGCTGTTATGGAGCGCTCAGGCGGGCCGGAGTCGGCGCCGATGGGGCGGAAGATGAGGTCGAACTCGGCAGCCAGGGGAATTTCGACCGGTTCGATGCAGCGGGCGCAGGGCACCTGGAATTGGCCCGCGAAACGGCCCTGGAGGCGGATGTCGGGGACGATTTCCTTGGGTCCGCGGTGCTCGTGAATCACTTCGGCGCGCCCGGAGGTCGCCAGATTGTCCATTTGCTCGGCCTCGTCGCCGAAATCGATCGCACCGGGCTTGAGGTCCAGATCGAAGTTGACCGGCTCGCGCTCGAGTTCAAGAACTTTGAATTCCATGGTATGAGCGTAAAGCATTTTGAGCGCGCCGGGGAGTGACCGGCGGAATAACCGATGAACGTAGGCCAGAGATCAACAGCTTTCCTGTCCGAATTGGATCATTCCTTTTGTTCCATCACGCCGGGTTTACACTCAAGCGGAGCGGAATTCCGCCGATAGAGTGTATGACATCATTCAAAAGAGATGTGCATTGTCCGGAGCTGGAATCGTGCCGCTTGCTTGCGATTGAATTTGCACCTTTGGGGCCGCGCACACGGGCTGCTAACTGTAGCGGTTGCAACCAGGATTGAGCCGGCGGGAACCCAGATTTGCGGCCCCAGCGAGTGAACTCAAGTAGCTCGCCGGGGCCTCCCGCCGACCTTGGTACAGTCCGCTTTTCCAGCTTTCACTCCAGTCACGTTCGAGCGCCGAAGTTTTCATCTCCCTTAAGAGTCCCCCGTGTACGGTTATTCTGGAAAGACAGCCGGCACGGCTGCGAAGCTTCGGCCCATCGTTGCCACAACCCCCAAGACTGTATTCAGCCGGAGAGAGATTGGCATGAGCGCGCAAGAGTATGACCTGGTCGTGATCGGTTCCGGGCCTGCGGGACAACGCGCCGCCGTGGCCGCGGCCAAGATGGGCAAGCGCGTGGCCGTGGTTGAAGCTCGCTCGGTGGTTGGCGGCGTATGCATTAACACCGGCACCATCCCCTCCAAGACCATGCGCGAGGCGGTGCTGCACCTTTCCGGCTACAACTACCGCTCGATCTATGGCGTGAACTACCGGGTGAAAGAAAAGATCACGATGGCGGATTTGGCCTTTCGCGTCCAGGCGGTAATCAAGACTGAGGTGGACGTGACCGAGGCTCAACTTTCGCGGAACGGCATCGACGTGGTGCACGGCATTGCGCATTTCCTCGATCCGCATCAGATTCGTGTAGAGGGCCCACAGGGCGATTCGACGCTCGAGGCCGGCCAAATCATCATCGCTGTGGGCACGAAACCCGCCGCATCGGACAAGGTCCCGGTAAACGGCAAGACCATCGTCAACAGCGATCAGATTCTCGGGCTCGAAGTCCTGCCTAAAACGCTCATCGTGGTGGGCGGCGGCGTCATCGGAGTGGAGTACGCCTGTATGTTCGCTGTGCTTGGCGTGCGCGTGACGCTGATCGAGAAACGCAACCGGCTGCTCGAGTTCGCCGATCAGGAAATTATCGAGGCGCTCAGCTACCACTTGCGCGATGCCCGCGTGACCATGCGCCTGGGCGAGGAGGTGGAAAGCGTGGAGGAGCCGTCGCCTCACCCCAGCGACAAGGACCCGTCGCTGGGGACCCCAGCGCCGGTCACGGTGGTGGCCAATCTCAAGAGCAAGAAGAAGGTCTCGGGCGATGCGCTGCTCTATGCTGTGGGCCGGCAGGGCAATGTGGACGACCTGAACCTGGCCGCAGCCGGCCTTGAAGCAGACAAGCGCGGCCGCATTGCCGTGGACGAGCACTACCAGACCAAGGTGGAACACATTTATGCCGCGGGCGACGTTGTGGGTTTCCCCTCGCTGGCCTCCGTGTCGATGGAGCAGGGACGCATTGCGGCTGTGCGCGCCTTCGGCGACCAGACAGCGACTTCCAACCCCAGCTTTTATCCCTATGGCATTTACACCATTCCCGAGATCAGCTTTATCGGCAAGACCGAAGAGCAGTTGACCGGCGAGGATGTGCCTTACGAGGTGGGCATGGCCTACTATCGCGAGGTGGCTCGGGGACAGATTCGCGGCGATACAACGGGGAGGCTCAAGCTCATCTTTCATCGCGACACGCGCAAGGTGCTGGGCGTGCACATCATCGGCGAGGAGGCCAGCGAGCTGGTGCACATCGGCCAGGCGGTGATGACTCTGGACGGCACGATCGACTACTTCATCGATACCGTGTTCAACTATCCGACGCTCGCGGAGTGTTACAAGGTGGCGGCATTCAATGGCCTGGGCCGGCTGCACAAGTACCAGTCGGAGTAGAAGTGAGCTTTCAGCCTTCAGCTCTTAGCTTTCAGCTTTTTCTTGCGGAAGCGGGGTCATCAATTCGCGGCCGATCACGCGAGAGACGAGCGGCAAGCGCGGCAATGGTTGAGGTAAACGAATCATCTCTCCCTTTCCCAAGGAGGGCGCAATGACCACGGCGATCGGCGTCGTAATGACCAGCCACATCGTGTCCGGCAGGCTGGAGGATCTGCGGCTGACCGGCAATTTGCTGCGCTATCCCAGCGACCCTGAACTGACGCATGAGCTCGATGCAATTCCCGGGAGCGAACTCGTCGAGATCCTGGCCGAACACATTGACACTCTTGCGAACACTACGAGCGGCGGCGGAGCGGGGAGGGTCGACGCGATCGGCGTGGCTGTGCCGGGCATTGTGCGATCGGGCGTGATTGAGGAGTCACCGAACCTGAAGCAACTGAAAGGCATGCGCCTGGCTGAGGAGCTGGCGAAGGCATTGGAGGGTCGCGGAATCGCGGCGCCCGTGCACCTGGGCAACGATGCCGACGCCATCGCAGCCGGCGTGGCCGCTACCCGCGGGAAGCTCGACAAGCTTACGCGCGTATGGACCATCGGCAAAGGCATTGGCTACGGGCGCTGGCCGTATGCGGACGGCGTTTGGGAGGGCGGGCACATTACCGTAACGCTCGACCCCAAGGAACGATATTGCGGTTGCGGCGGCGCCGGTCACCTGGAGGGCATCATGGGCCACCGCGCCATGCGCCTGCGTTTCCTTGACCTGGAGCCGGAAGAGGTCTTCGCCAACGCCAAGCAGGGGGATGCGCGCTGCCGCGAGTTTGTTGACCTATGGCACCGCGCTCTGGCTGCAGCGACTGCGTCGTTCATTCACCTGGCGGGACCGGGACGCTTTTACTTCACGGGGAGCAACGTGGGGTTCCTGGACCTGCCGATGCTGCGCAGCCACCTGGAGACCATGGTGCGCATGAGTCCGCTACAGAGCTTCTCGCTGGAGATTCTGCCTCCGGACGACGAAACTGGCTTGATCGGCGCAGGGGTGAGCGCGCTGCGGGCGCTGGGTAGCTGAGGTTGATGGACGGCGGGGTCTGAGTGAAGATTGCGATTTTGAGCTAAGCCCAGTTCTCAACTTTAAGCCCTGGCACGCGCAGGTATTCTCGCGTGTTATTGGTCACGAGCGTCAGTCCCAGGCAGCGGGCGTGGGCAGCAATCAGCAAATCGTTTGCGCCAATCAATCTCCCGCGCGCTTTAAGGAATGCGCGAATCTGCGCATAATCGAGGGCCGCGTCGCTTGGAAAATCCAACACCTCAATATGGCGCAGAAAAATGTCGAGAGATCGCCTGTCCTTGTCCCGTCGTGGCGACACTTCAACGCCATATTCGAGTTCGGATCGGCTGATCGCGGAAATACACACATCGCCTACCGCTTCCGATTGCAGCCTTCGGATTGCGCCAAGACTGGATCGATTCATGATGTAGGATGACGTGTCGGTGTCGAGCATGAAACGGAGCATTAGGATTTTACGCTCCTGAACGGGTAACTTCTCCACATTTTTCATAAACTCCTTGGACGCGGCAGCCTCCGAACTGAAGAATTCAGACCAGTCCTTCGGACGGGGAGAAAGAACTACCTCGTCACCCTGCTTGCGGATGAACACCTCTCGAGTGGAGAATTGGAACTCTTTCGGAAGGCGAACCGCCTGGCTGCGATTGTTCATGAAGATTTTGGCTGTTTTCGGCATAGGCACTCCGTCTTGGCATATACATAAGTATATGCCAAGTGCCCTTGCACCACAAGTTCTCCGGTTTATTTGCTAAGGGGTGCGGGGATTGAGCGGAACGGCCGAAGCCGTCAACTCTTGCGCAAATAGGTCTTCGACAGGCGATCGTGCCACGAGAGATGGCTGTCGTCGAAGAGCGCCCAGACCAGGCCCAGGCCCAGCGGCAGGACCGACAGCAGTAGCGCGGAAAGACGCCCGCATCGCTGTGCGCGGCTGGGGTTGTGGCCATCGAATGTGCTGAGCGCGATGCCGGCGTAGCTCATGCCCGGCGTGGCCCTGGCCAGCGCAAGGAACAGCGTTTGATAAGCGGCGCCGATGGCGAGCACGGCAAGCGCTACGCCCAGCTCGACGGTGCGGATGCCGGGCATTTGCCTCGCGTGAGAAGCAAACAGCATTGCAACCGACAGAAACACCGCGAGAACGAGGCTGGCGTCGACAACGAGAGCCATCAAACGGCGGCTCAAAGGCGCAAGTTGGATGGGCTCAGACTGATGATCCCGAGGCGTGAGATCTTCGAGAAGAACCCCCTCCGGCCGCGGCTCCACTTCGATGCTGGCAAACTCCGCGCGCATCCACACCGGCGCGGCAGGCTCGTCGACCGCAGGCGCGGGCTGCGTCGAGACGCTGCCGGGGTCTACTTCGAAGATGCTCAACTGAGCTTGAGGCAGTGCGGCAGCCAAGGGGCCCTCGGCGCGGCGCGGACGCATTCTGCGCGTGGCCACCATCTCGCGCGGGAACTGAATGAGATTGGCGTAAATCGGCTGGGCGGCGCCGCGAAGCTCTTCAGGCGTTTCGGCAGCCTGCGTAGGAGATCCACGCAAGAGCCGGTTTTCGACGCGCTGTGGAGCAGAGTCGGCCGGCCGCGCAGCCTGCTCCGGCTGAATGCTGGAAGAAGACAGCGGGCTTTCGTCAAAGATGAAAGGTCCCGGCGTCTCCGGCGGCGCGGGCGCCGACGACGCTACGACTTCGCGCTGCTGGACAAGTTCGGGCGTTGAGGCAGCCTCGAGACCTTCGAGCATGGACTGCACGGCGGTCTGCGCCTCCTGTGCTGCCTTCGACGCGGCTTCAGCGGCAAGCACCGCGGCGCGAGCCTCATCGGCCAGCATCGCGCTGTAGCTAGGAGCCTGGGCATAGCGCTTGGCTACGCGCGCGGCGGCCTGCGCGGCACGGCTGGCACGAGCCGGACGGCTTTCCTCTGCAGCCGTGGATCTGGTCGTCGAAGACGTTTTGTGGCTCATATGAGCGGCGACCCGCCGGTTAATCTCCTGCTTCCATTCCGGAAAGAGAGTTGATGCCTTCGCCGATGTGCTCAAATTCCTTTTTGTCCCCTCTCCAATGGGGCACGTCCTAACTGCCGGAATGCACAACCCAATTCACTCGCGCCGTTGCACGAACTTCGATCGAAACCATGCGCGTGCCGTTTTTTTTCAACCAAGGGAAGGAGATTGCGGATAAAGGCAGATGTCACCACGGGCTTTGAACCCGTCTGTGTGCGATCGACCGGGATTTTGTAAGTTACCAGAGCAGCGCGGCCCATATCTTAATCCATGCAGCCGGCTTTGCTATGCTGAGCCTTGCACCGGTCATGGACTTGGATGTGTCCTCGTAACTTAGTATGTATCACGCTGCTGGCCGTCTGTCACCTGCAACTGGGCGCACAGGCCACACAAGTGTTGACCAACGGGTTACCTTCGCCGCAAAGTGAGACGAGCAGCGCCGCAGCGAGCTCTCCGGCTTCGTCTTCCGATGCGATGCCCGACGATCCCGGCCAGGAACTGGTGCCCGTAGCCAGGCCGGAGCCGGCCCTTGAAACCGGAACACCGGTCGAGTGGGATGCGAAACGTCAGGAGTGGGCCGGCGATACGTTGACCCTGACCGGCGATGTGGTGGTTCACTATCGCGACTACATGCTTCGCGCCGACAGCGTGGTCTACAACAGGAAGACGACCGAGCTGGAAGCGGATGGCAATCTGCAGCTTTCCGGCGGGCCGGACGATGTACTCATCAACGCTACCCACGGCGACATGCGGCTCAACATGCATACCGCGCGCTTTTACAACGTGAGCGGCTCGCAGGGCGTGCGCACACTGGGACACACGGTGGTGTACTCGACGCCGACGCCGCTGCTGTTTTCAGGCCGCGTGCTGCTCGAGACGGGCGAGGGCGAATACAAGGTGATCGATGGCTCGATCACGAACTGCCGGCTGCCCCATCCTGACTGGCGGATCATTGCGCACACCATCAGCCTGGACAACGAAAAGGCATCGACCGCGAATGCATTTTTTGAATTCCTCGGTGTACCGGTCTTCTATCTGCCCTATCTGCATCATCCGGCCAATGAGACGGGCCGGGTAAGCGGGCTGCTGACCCCGGTGGTCAGCGTTGGGTCCTCGATTCGCGGTTTCACTCTTGGCGAACAGGCGTACTGGGTGATCAACCGCAGCATGGACATGGTGGTGGGCGCGGAGTACTACAGCAAACGCGGATGGGCGCCGAACGGCGACTTTCGCTACAAAGGGCAGGGACTCGACCACCTGACCGCGCGCTGGAATGCGCTGCTCGACCGCGGAGTCGAAGAGCCAACGACCAACACGCAGACCGGCCAGGTGAGCAATGAGCTCGTGAACCAGGGCGGAGTCGATGTGAGCGTGTTGGGACGCAAGGATCTGTCGCCTGCGACTCGTGTTGCCGGCGCCGCCGAGTACTTGTCAAGCTATGTCTACCGGTTGGTCTTCGACGACAACTACGCGCAGGCCATCAGCTCAGAGGTGTCGAGCGAGGTGGTATTGACGCACAATCACGATGGCAGGATGCCGACAGCCTGGCTGGACCGCTTCCAATCCTTCGCCAGCACCACGAACGGCAACGAGGTGAAGATTCTGCGCCTGCCTTTGCTCCGCTACGATGTGCTGGACCGGCCATTGGGGAGCTCACCGCTTTATTGGGGACTGGGATCGTCGCTGGGTTATTTGAACCGCTCCGAGCCGTTGTTTCACTCTCGCAACGTGGGGCGGTTGGACTTCTATCCGCATCTTTCCATGCCGTTCACGGCCGGAGGATGGAGCTTCGTCCCCGAGGCCGCGCTGCGCGATACGGCTTACACGATCAGCCAGACTCCCATTTTGGCCGGCCCGTATGTGGTTCCGAAGATCAATCACGGCGCGCTCAACCGCACGGACCTTGAAGCGTCGGTCGACATCCGTGCGCCCGCACTGGAGCGCGACTTTGAGCTTCCCCCCTGGCATCGGCAGCTGCGCCACGTAATCGAGCCGGAACTGACCTACCGTTACGTTGGCGGAATCGGATTGAAGGCTCGCGACGTGCTGCTCTTCGACACCACCGACATCGCTACCGACGTGAACGAAGCCGGCTTCTCGCTCACGCAGCGGTTCTACCTGCGGCCGACGAACGAGCGCCCCTGCAAAACCGGCAACGATCAGGCCGCGGATGAAGACGGAACCGCACAAGCGTGCCCCAAATCCTCACGCGAGTGGGCGACCTGGCAAATTGCGCAGGAGTACTTCATCGACCCCAGCTTCGGCGGCGCGCTTATCCCTGGGCGGCGAAACGTCTTCGATGCAACGCTGGATTTGATGGCGCCGACGTTTCTCACCTCGCCGCGCAACATTGCGCCTGTCGTTTCGCGGGTCCGCTTTGAAGCAATCGATAACTTGCGCGTCCAATGGGATCTGGATTACGACACCATCGGCGGGCATATCGCCGCGAATAATCTCTTCGCCGGGTATAGTTTTGGCCGGACGACGCTGGGGATTGGCCACGCCCTGTTGAACGCCGTTGACGAACGGGCCAGCAGCGGCGCTGCTTCGGTGATCAAGAGCCAGCAGTTGCAGCCTTTTCTCGAGATCGGCAAACCCAGCGGGAAGGGATTGAATTTGGCGTTAAACGGCGGCTACGACTTTGTGCAGCACGAGGTGCAGTACGGCGGCGTGCAGGCAGTCTACAACTGGAACTGCTGCGGTTTGACCGTTGGTTACCGGCGCTTCGAACTGGGCGCGGTGGGCTCAACCAGCCGCGACGAAACACAGTGGCTTTATAGCTTCACGCTGGCCAACTTCGGAGGTGTGGGCGACATCCGCCGCGGCAACTCGGTCTTCCGCGATCCCACGCTGCCGCCGGCGTATTAAAAGAAGTTATCGATGGTCAGCGTTCATTGGCCAGGTTGCGCCAGCGGGAGCGAAAATCGATCGCCAACAGCATGATTGCGGTTGCTTTTCGTCGCACTGTGCGTCCATCCATTGCGGCCGGAAGCCGAGCGTACTGAGGGCGTGGGACACCCTGCTGGAGTATCCTTTCCTGAGAGGAAAAGCCATTGTTGCGCTTTCGTTTTTTGGCCGGATTGCTTGTTCTTGGCATGACCGCGGGCTGTAAGGCCCAGAGCACGGCCCCTTCAGGGCCAGACCCTGTCCTCGACCGCCGCATTGAGGTTCTGGTCCGCTCCCAATACGGGATGCCGGCAGACGTGACGATCAGTATCGGCGCCCGAACCCCAAGCCAGTTCACGGGCTATGAGACGCTGCCTGTCACCATTACGCACGGCTCCAAGTCTCAGGTGATCAACTTCCTGATCTCCAACGACAACACCAAACTGGCCCACCTTGACACGTTCGACCTGACCAAGGATCCTGCCGACGCCATTCCAATCGCGGGCCGTCCAATCCGAGGCAATCCCGCCGCCAAGGTGACGGTGGTCAACTTTGACGATCTGGAATGCGGCTACTGCGCGCGCCTGCACGAGGAGCTGTTTCCCGCCACGTTCGAGCATTACAAGGGCTTGGTGCGGTTCGTCTACAAGGACGATCCACTGACGGAAATACACCCGTGGGCGATGCATGCGGCCGTGGATGCCAATTGCCTGGCGGCACAGAGCGGCGATGTTTACTGGACTTACGTGGATTTCCTTCATGCCCACGGGGAGGAGATCACGGGCAATGACCGCGATTTGACAAAGAGCTTCGCCGCACTGGACCGCATTGCCCGGCAGGAAGCTACGCTGGGCAAGCTCAACGAGACCGTCCTGAACGCATGCATCGCCAAGCAGGACGAAACGCTGGTGCGAGCGTCGGCCAAGCTGGCCGAGGATCTAGGGATTGACGGAACGCCGGCGGTGTATGTGAATGGCGAGAAGGTGAGCGGCGGCGCTGTGCCCGAGGATGAGCTATGGATAGCGATTGACCGGGCCCTGCGCGCCGCGGGTGAGCAGCCTCCTCCCCCGCCGGCGCAGGCTCCGGCAGCTTCAGGGACGACAGGCGCCGGCAAATGACGCATTCGTGGACTATCCGCTGGCTGCTGCCGGGATATATCCTAGATTGCCGGGGGTTTTGCGAATCCCCATAGGAGAGATCAGCTTGCAAGTCGCATCGAGTTTTCGAGTTCGCGCCAGTTTTGCCGCCGTCGCAATCGTCAGCGGCGTCCTGTTTTCCGCTATGGCAGGCTGCCACCGAGCACCCTCGACCGACGTGGTGGCCACGGTGAACGGTAAGGAGATTCTGCGCGCCGACCTCGAAAGGAATTACCAGATTAGTTTGGGAGACAGCCCGCAGAAACCCACTCCCGAAGAGGCCGACATCCGGCGATTGAACGTGTTGCACACGATGATCCAGGACGAGATTCTGCAGCAGCAAGCCGCCAAGTTGAACCTGACAGCCAGCGACGAAGACGTGAACGCGAAGCTGGCGGAGATCCACGCGCCTTACACGGAGGAGCAGTTCAACAACATGCTGAAGCAGCGCAACCTGTCGCTCGAGGACTTTAAGCGCGACATTCGGCGCGGGTTGACCGAAACCAAGCTGATGAATAAGGAAATCGAGTCGAAGATCAACATCACCGACGCGCAGATTACTGCTTTTTACGCGGCGCACAAGGCGGACTTCAACCTGATCGAGCCGCAGTATCATCTGGCTCAAATCGTGGTGACAACCGCACCCGCCCAGCAATCGCCAAATCTGCAAGGCGAGAAGCCATTGAGCGACGGCGACGCCAAGAGGAAAATCAATGCTGCTTACAGCCAGCTGGAGAGCGGAGTGGATTTCGCGACTGTGGCGATGAACATCTCAGAGGATCCCAACACCGCATCGAACGGCGGCGATATGGGGTTTGTGCGCGAGTCGCAACTCAAGACCGATCCGGAGGTCTACGACGCGATCAGCAAGCTCAAGCCGGATCAGTTCACCGACGCGCTTCCGGAATACAACTCAGGACACAAAATCGCCGGCTACGCCATTTTCAAGCTGATTTCGCGTGAGCCCGCGGGACAGCGGGAATTGAACGATCCACGCGTGCAGCAGGCCATTCACCAGTCGCTCCACGACAGCCGGAAGCAACTGCTCCAGACCGCGTATCTCGAGACACTGACCGACGGCGCCAAGGTACGCAACTATTTCGCCGAGCAGATCCTGAAGCAGAGCGGGCCATAAACCGCGCCCACCGTTGATCCGATCAGAGCGTCGCCACGATTTTGGAGCCGGTGTAGTGAATAGGCTTGTCGGGTGTGGCCGTCGCATCTGGGCCAACACCGTGACCTGAAGAGACAATCACCACATTGAATGTGTGGTCCGGTGTCATGCCGGGGTAGCTTCCCTGGCGGTCGCCGAACGTGACGGTGCGCGTGGCATCGTCCCAATGGATGGGGATAGTGGCGTGGGCGCCCTTTTCATAGCGATCGCTGTCGCCCTCGTCTTCGTAGAGCGTAAAGTCGGCATCGGCGCCGGGGTAAATGCGCAGCTCGATGGGATCGGTCGCCTGGCCGGCGTATTCGATGACCGGGCCGAGGGGAAGGATGGATCCCGCGCGCACATTGAGAGGAATACGGTCGAGCGGCGCCGGCGCCACGATCGACGAGCCGCCCGAGGTGCGTTCGCCGGTCCAGAAGTCGTACCACCGGGTTCCCGCCGGCAGATAAACCGAGCGGGAAGTGGCGTGCTCGGTGAGGACCGGACTGACGAGAAGGGCAGGCCCGAACATGAACTGGTCGCCAATCTCCAAAGTGGCCGGATCTTCGCGGAAGTCCATCACCAGCGGGCGCTGGATGGTGTAGTCGTCGCTGGTAACTTTCCAAGCCAGTGAGTAGATGTAGGGCAATAGCCGGTAGCGCAGGCGGTCGACAGCGACGAGGGTAGGAAAGACCCGATCATAGGCCCAGAGCTCGTTGTGGTCGCGATGGCCGTGGGTGCGGAAGACGGGGCAGAAAGCGCCGTACTCGAACCAGCGGGCGTAGAGCTCTTGATAGCCCGGCGGCATCGTTTGCGCATAGTTCAGCGGATGGTAGCCGCCGATGTCGGTGGTCCAGTATGGGTAGCCGGAGAGCGCAAAGTTGAGGCCCGCTGGGACCTGCCGGCGCAGCGCCCACCAACTGCTGTAGACGTCGCCGGACCAAACCGTGGCGCCGACCCGCTGCTGGCCCATGAAGGCCGAGCGAGTGAGAAGAAAGACCCGCTTCTCAGGGTTTGTCTGCAGCCAGTGCGCCGCGACGCCTGCTGTGTGCTCCAGGGGGAAGACGTTGGTGTACTCCAGGCCGCTGCCGATGTGGAGCTGTTTGTCGCGGAGCGCGGCGTCGCCACTGTGTGGCCAGGCCTCCTCGGGCTCGGAGCTATCCAGCCAGAAGGCGTCCCAGCCCTGGGCAAAAAGCTTGCCCACAAACTGGCTCCAGAAGAAGTCTCTGGCGGCTGGATTGGTGGGGTCGTAAGCCTGCGTGTCATCGATCTCAAAGCCCTTCTGGACCATCTGCTTGAAGTTCTCGCTGGTGGAATCCATCAGAGCCCAGGCCGAGATCATGGCGTGGACGTGCTCGTCGTGGAGGGTCTTTAATTCGGCAGGAACATCGGTGTAGCCGGAGTTGTAGACCGGGTCGCCCTTGCCGCCGGGATTCCACCAGAACCAATCCTGCACGATGGCGTCGAGGGGCAGGTGGCGCGCACGGTATTCGGCCGCGATGGAGAGGATTTCGGCCTGAGTTTTGTAGCGGTCCTTGGACTGGAAGAAGCCGTAGGCCCACTCGGGGAAGAGCGGGACGTGGCCGGTCATGGACCGGTAGAGGTGAACGATCGAGTCCATCCGCGGGCCGTAGAGGATGTAGTAGTCGACCTGGGGCGCGGCCATCGATTCCAGATTCATTTCCAGCGGGAAGCGATTGTCGAAGTAGCTGAACGAGGCCGTATTCCACAGGATGGCGTACCCCTTGCTGGAGACGACGAGGGGAATGGCCACATCAGTATTATTCTGGCCCAGCTCAACGACGCTGCCGCGATAGTTGAACATCCCGCTCTGATGCTGGCCAAGCCCGTAAAGCGCCTCGGTGGCGTCGGGGCCGAAGCGGTCCTCGATATGGAAAAGCCCCGGCGCTTCAGAGGGGCGATAGGTGCGCGGCACATTCGACCGTTCGTGCAGCAGCTCCCCGCCCTGCGCGGTACGGACGGTTAGATTGCCATCAACTTCAGACAAGGAAACCGTGAGCTGAGCTGTAGCAATGCTGGCCGAGCCGCTGGCTTCGCTGAACTGGAACGGCGCGCCGGGGCAGGTTTCAGCCGGCGCAAGCATCCAAGGCTGGAACTCGGCGGCCGGCGGCGCTCCCACGGGCCGCCCCGTGACATGGATCAGGGAATCTCCGCAAACCGTCACCTCAAGAGTTTCATGGTCGTTGGTGACGACGAAGCCGCCGGATGATGGGACGGCGTGCATCGCGGAAGGATGAGGCATTTCTCCGGGAGCTGGCTGGGCAGTTGAGGAGACAACGGAAAACACGAAACAAGCAGACAGGAGCGCAATGATTCGCGTGATGCGGGAAGCTCGGATCAAAGGAACACCTCGGAACAGATGAGATTCGGACCAGAGAAAAACGGCCTCCGCCAAGAGCAGAGGCCGTCTGGTGTCGATGCCACAGGAAATCGCAACGGCTAGTGCATCTGGCCGCTGTTATCGATGGTGATGCCGCCGGGGCCCTGATTCTTCTTTTGCTCGTTGGCCTTGCGCGTGTCCATGGCCTTCGTCGGTCCACTGCTCAGCCATCGCCAGATCCTCGGTGACGGCGGCAGCGTTGCCGTAGTCCACGTCCGCCTTGTTGCGGTAGATGAGGTTCAGGTACTGCATGGCGTCGTCATAATTGGGCCGATTGTTGACGGCCATGGTCAGATACTTCAGGCCCTCGTCGACGAGCGGCGCGTTCTGCTGGGACAGCGGCTCCATCACCTTCTTCGGAGCCTTCACATTGCCCTTGCCGTCATCGTTGAGGCCTGCGGCCTGCAATGCGTTCAGCTTGTTCTGGTGCGCCTTCTTCCAGTCGATAACGCCGATGGTATAGGCCGCCTCGGGATCGTTGGGATCGACGTCCAGAACCTTCTTCTGCCAAGCCTCGGCATCGTCCATGTCGTTGATGCTGAAATAGATGCCCGCGATTTTTTTCATGCTGTCGACATCGTTGGGCTTCTGGGCCAGAACATCCTTGAACATATCGATGGCCTGGTTGGCGGTCTTCAGGTTTTCGGGTGTCGTCACTCCCGGGGCTACATTCTGCTCCAGCGCAGTGGCCAGGTAGGTCTTCGCCATGGGCAGCTTGGGATCGAGCTCGGTGGCCTTCTGGAAGTGCTCGATTGCCTCATCGTAGTGACCGGCCTTGTAGGCGTCGCATCCCTTGTTCAACTGATCGCGGGCCAGGAGCTGGTTGCAGCCGCTCATGCCAATGACCATGCCGGTTAACGTCACCGCGAGTGCCCAGAAACGTGCGGTTCCAATCATGTTCGTATCCTTCTCCTTCAGGCTTGGGCCTGCAGGCCGTGCCTGGAAACTTAGTGCGGTTCCACAATTCACGTGCCCTTTTCGGCGTCTTGCAGGGTGGCTTTTTCTCGATGAAAAAGCCACTTGGCGGTTGCGGTCCCGAGTATAGCAATTGTGGAACCGCTGTAGCAGCCGGGTGCGGCTAAAACGTACCGCAGCCAGGGCAAAAAAAATGTACTCTTCCACGCGTCCGGATCAAGTGCCACCGGACACAGCCCGCCTATTGGCCGGCCTGGATCTTGGGCGTCATCAGCCCGATGTGGTCCACGTTGGCAGCCTTGCCGATATCGATGACGTCGGCGATATAGGCAAAATTCACATCGTCGTCGCCCTTGACGAACATGACGCGCTCGGCGCGGTTGGCATAGATATCAGTCAGCTTGGGCAGCAGATCGGATGGTTCACATCGGTATCGTTGATCTTGTACGCCGGAGTCTGGCCGGGGCGATACAGAACCTGAACCACGATGGTGCGGTCGTTCGGCTGCTGCTGCTGCTGCGGATTCTTAGGCGGCTGGGGCACCAGCGCATCCAGACCTTTGGGGGTTACCGGCACGATGACCATGAAGATGATCAACAGCACCAGCAGAATGTCGATCATCGGCGTGACATTGATCTCCGACATGCTGCCGCCGGCCCCACCCATAGACATTGCCATGGCTTAAACTCCTCGTTTCCTCAAATTCGTTCAACAGCGGCAATCCCGTTGCGGCGTCATTCGCCGCCGATCTGATTGCCTTCCCGTCTTTGCGTCAACAGGCCGACTTCTTCAACGCCAGCCGTGCGCACATCGTCGATGGCGTCTTCAACCACCTTGTACTGGGCGCGCGCATCCGCGCGGACATAGATCGTCTTGTCGGTCTTGTCCGCAAGCTTGTCGCGCACCAGGCTGCCAAGCTCGGAAGGATCGACCTTGTTCTGGCCGAGGAAGACCGCACCGTCGCGCGTGACAGCAACGACAATGGCGTCTTCCTTGTCGGCATCAGGCATATTGGTGGGGTTATCCACCCGGGCCATGTCGATCTGGCACCTTGTTCTGCAGCATGGGGGTGATGACCATGAAGATGATGAGCAGCACCAGCATCACGTCCACCATGGGCGTGACGTTGATGTTGGAGTTAACTTTTTTGCCTTCGTCGCGAACCGTGATTCCCATTGCGTAGGCTCCGTGCGTTTGAAAGTGATGCCGGATCCGGTCCGGCCGTGCTCGAATTCAAGCAACCCGCGCGAGGATCAAAGTGCGGGGCGGAAGAGATTCAGGTCTTCCGCCCGCGAGGATTCCCGCTCGAGCCAAGCCGCTCCGCTCTTAGCGCTTGTGGCTCTGCTTGATGAAGTAGTCCACCAGCTCACTGGAGGAGTTGTCCATCTCCACGTCAAAAGCCTCGACGCGGCCGGTGAAGTAGTTGAAGGCCATGACGGCGGGGATGGCCACGAGCAGGCCAAACGCCGTGGTGACCAGAGCCTCGGAGATGCCGCCCGCGACGGCGCCGATGCCGGCGATCTTCTGCGTGGCGATGGCGTCGAATGCGTGCAGGATGCCGACCACGGTGCCGAACAGCCCGACGAAAGGAGCCGTGGAACCGATGGTGGCCAGAACCGACAGGCCCCTCTTGAGCTTGGCGTGCACAATGGCCTCGGCCCTCTCCAGGGCGCGGCCCGCGCTGGCGATGGTTTCATCGGTGGCCGTGCCAGACGAGGCGCGGAACTCCTGCAAGCCGGCGGTGACAACTTCAGCCAGATGCGACTTCTTGTTGCGGTCGGCGATCTTGATGGCTTCTTCGAGCTTGCTCTCCTTGAGCGCGCCGGCCACCTTGGGCGCGAACTCGCGCGACTGCTTGCGGGCGGCGGAGAAGTAGAGGTAACGGTCGATCATGACAGCCAGCGACCAGACCGACTCAATGAACAGGATGATGGCGACGGTGCGAGCCATCCATGCCATGTGAGCCCACAGTTGCAGGGGGCTAAAGCCAACGGTCTGGCCTTCATCCTGAAGGAAGGCAAGACTGTTGACGGTGTGCGAAGCGAAATGTGCGAGCTGAGCGAGAATCACTGAATCGTTCCTCCTAAGGAGATTCTTTTGGACTGCATTGAACCCGACGCGGCGGGAGGTTGAATTCGAAGGAATGCGGCCCATTGGGAATACGCATTCGAGCTAAAAGCGATGCTCCCTGCCAAAGGTGCGGCAGGGAGCGGAAAGTACATCACCCACCCAGGGTGAAGATCACGTTGACGGTCGTTTCAACTTCGACCGGCTCATTGTTGAGCAGGTAGGGCCTGTAGCGCCACTGCCTCACCGCATCCAGCGCCGCCTGCTGCAACATGGCCGGTCCACTGACGACGTGCAGATCCTCAATGGTTCCCTGCTTGGAGATGATGGCCTGCAGAACTACGGTTCCCTGCATGCGGGCGGCCTTGGCGATGGGCGGATAAATGGGTATGGTTTTCTGAATCAACATGCCTACCGCAACGCCGGCTGAGATGTTCACCTTCTTGGGAGGCGCGGCCTTCACCTTGCGGACCATTGCCGCTACCGAACAGGCTGCCCATGACGCCGCCGCTGCTGCCCATGCCTTCCATGCCGGCCACGCCAAAGTTCGATGGCGGCGCTTCCTTCTGCGAGACCATCTCAATGTTCTTGGGAATCCTCGTAGGCGCGGTGAGCTGATTGTTCATCATCTCCGACTGCACGTGCACCACGTGCACTTCAGGCGGAGGCGGCGGAGGTGGCGGAGGCGGTGGAGGGGGCGGCACCGTCAAAATCGTTGCCATCAGCGCATTCGGGAGCGCCTCGGGATAGATGAGCGGAATCAGGATCAGCAGAACGAGGATCGCAGCCATTGATGCCGCCGGTCACTAACATCCAACGGCCACTCTTGGTCTTGATCCTTTTCGCAGATTCGAATGTGGAGTCTTCAAACATAGCCAGCCTCGGAGATCGGGTATCGTTACTCCTATTTTAGACACCACGGGAGGGGGAATTGTTCCCGACGGAAAAATACTCGCAAAGGAGCGAGTAAACCTTATCAGAACTGCGCTCCCACTGCCAAGAGTGCTGCAAAACTGGTGCAACTTTCAAGTGCCCAAAGTACCGGCTGGAACCGGCCCGCAGGCCTCGGCTGCGGACCTCCGGCAAGAAGGCATCCAATTGAGAATTCTTGCACAAATCGAGGCGCGCATTCATGTGGTTTTCAACCCTTCGACTTTCTCGCCGCGGGCAGCGATGCGGCCCTGCCTTTTCCGGCGCGGTACTCCTGCCAGGCCACCAGCATGGGGGCAGCTACCGCGATGGATGAGTAGGTTCCGATGAGAATGCCCACCACTAAAGCGAAAGAGAACCCGTTGAGCACCGCACCGCCGAAGATGAACAGCGAAAGCACGGTGATGAAAGTGAGGCCCGAAGTGAGCACGGTCCGGCTCAGGGTCTGGTTGATGCTGCGATTCACCAGGTCGGGCAGGGCCTCACGACGGCTGAGGCGCAGATTCTCGCGGATACGGTCGAAGACGACGATGGTGTCGTTCATCGAATAGCCGACCAGAGTGAGGATGGCGGCAATCACGGTGAGGCTGATCTCGCGGCCGGTGAGAGCAAAGGCGCCGACGGTGATCAGCGTGTCGTGGAAGCAGGCAACGACAGCGGCCACGCCGTAGATCAACTGGAAACGGAACCAGAGATAGATGAGCATGCCCAGCATGGAGTAGAGCGTGGCCAGCGTGGCCTGCTTCTCCAACTGATGGCCGACCGTGGGACCGACAACATCGACCTTTACCCCGGTGTTGGGGTTGAAGTAGTTGTTGTAGTGGGCCTGCAGGGCCGATTCGATCTGCTGGCGGCCCGTATCAAGAGCAGCTTCGTTGGTCTCTTCGGGCAGGCTGATGAGCACCTGATGATCGGCTGCTGCTCCGAAGGTCTGAATGCGCGCATCTTTCACGCCCGCCGACTCGATGGCTTGGCGAATGGCGGTGATGTCCGGGGGATTGGCAAACTGAACATCTACCTGCGTGCCGCCGCGAAAATCCACGCCCAGCGGGACCGGGCTGCCGATGTGCGACCAGTTCCAGCTCATCTTCACGATGCCGGCCACGCTGAAGATCATGGAAAAGGCGAGGAAGTACCACTTCCATCCCAGCCAGTTCACATTTAGGATTGCGAAAGAATTCCACTTCTTGTCTTCTCCCTACTGCCGAATCACTGGCTCTAAATCGAAACCATCTCGCCGGCTTTCAACTTGTTCAAATGCGCCTCAAAGATGACACGCGAGACAAAGACGGCCGTGAAAAGATTGGCCGCAAGACCGACGGTCAGCGTGGTGGCAAAGCCTTTCACCGGACCGGTGCCAAAGAGAAACAGAATCGCCGCCGAGACGATGGTGGTGACGTGGGTATCAACGATCGTGACCCAAGCGCGGGCGAAGCCCTGGTCCACGGCCGCCGAAGCCGCCTTGCCGGCGCGAATCTCTTCGCGGATGCGCTCGAAGATCAGCACGTTCGAATCCACACCCATACCGATGGTAAGGATGACTCCGGCAATGCCGGGCAAGGTGAGGGTGAGCACCAAGCCTCCGCCGCCCGAAGCGCTCGAAATCGCGGCGGAGAGTCCCATAATGCCCAGCAGAATGACCAGGTTAAAGATCAATGCAAGATCGGCGTTGATGCCTGAGCCCTTGTAGTAAATAAGCATGAAGGCCATGACGACGATGATGCCGACAATGGCTGCCGTAACGCCCTCGCGGATGGAATCGGCGCCCAGCGTGGCGCCCACGGTGCTGGCCTCAATGTAGTTGAGCGAAGCTGGCAGTGCGCCCGTGCGCAGCAGCTTGGAGAGTTCCATCACTTCGTTCTGGGTGAAGCCGCCCTCGATCAGGCCTTGATCGCGGATCGCGCCCTTGATAACCGCTACCTCGCGCACCGTACCGCTCATCACCACGGCCATGTTCCGGCCGACGTTGGCGCTGGTGTAGTCCCAGAACTTGTCGCCGGCTTCGTCGGTGAGGGTGAAGTTCACCGTTCTTTGCCCTGTGTTGGAATTCACACCCGGCTGGGCAGAGCGGAAATCGCTGCCGGCTACGATGGAGGAGCGCTCGAGGATGTAGTAGGAGGTGCCGTTCGAACCGCCCAGATCACCCGAGAAGGGCAGAATCTCTTCATTCGGCGGAAGCGCGCCGTTCACGCTTTGCAGCGTCGCGTCTTCGCTGGGAAACGGGCCGCCGTCGACGGCATGAATCTCAAGCCGGGCCGTGGAGCGGATGATGCATTTCACCTGGTCCAGGTCGCTGATGCCCGGCAACTCCACCAGAACCTGGTTCGCGCCGAGGCCGTACTCCTGGATCAGCGGTTCGCTCACGCCCAGCGCATCCACGCGGTCGCGAATGGTCTCGATGGCCTCGTCAACCGTGCGCTTGTCGAGGTCGCTCTCGAAGAGCGGCTTCATGGTCATCGTCCAGTTGTTGTCGGAACCGCCGGAGACGTCGTATTCATTGGCATACTTGGCGGTACCGAGCAACGAGCTGACAGCGTCGGTTTGCGCCGGTGACGTGCCTTCGATGCGAATCACATCCGGCTTGTTGGGATCGGGTTTGTACACCTGAGAAACGGTGAGGTTGGCTTTTTTCAGGTCCTGCTGGATCTCCTGCATGGAGTTGTCGGTTTCGGCATTCACCGCCTCCGAGACCTGCACTTGCAGGATCAGGTGTGCACCGCCCTGCAGATCGAGGCCGAGATGAATCCGGCTGGAAATGGCGCTCAGTAGCGCCTTTCCGCTGATCCCCGATGGGATTCCGAAGATTCCATAGAGGCAGATCAGAAGAACCGCAATGATCAGGGCAATCTTGTTTTTGAGATTCTTTTTCATTGATTCGTTTCTCTAGTCCAAAAAATCAAAGCCCGGAGGGCCTTAAGAGCCCCGGAGGGTCTTAGGAGTTTGAAGCGTCCTCCTGAGTGACCGAGGCAATCGCACTCTTGGCCACTTCAAGCTTGAGGTTGTCAGGAGGGACACGAATCACAATGGAATCGTCCTTGATGGAGAGGATAGTGCCGCGAATTCCTCCCGCGGTTGTGATGCGGTCGCCGGATTTGATGCTGTTGAGCATATGCTGCCACTGTTTTTGCTTCTTCTGTTGCGGGCGGATCATCAGCAAATAGAGCAGCGGAATAAACAGCAAGATGGGCAGTAGCATGGATAAGCCGCCGCCTGCTCCCGGGGCGGGCGCTGCCGCCCAAAATGCAAAACTCGTGGGTACATTCATTGTTGGCTTGCTTCCCTTACTCGCCCTCACGGCCGGCGCTGGCCGGATTCAGGGCGCAGGCTTACCCGGCCATTGCCGCCGGCGCCTGACAACAGATTTGTCTCCGGGAAAGGTTCCCTGGCCTCAGTCTTCTCCGGCCCGGGCTTTGGAAGGAGGGTCCGGTAACGGGAGCCGGAACGGGATTCCCGTCCTGCCCGCACGCATCACGCAACCCAACTGCCGCATACTTCCTGTTCGACACAGCATCCCTACTGGCACCCAGACGCAAGGAACGAGGTTTGCACCCGTTCGTTCCGCCCGGATTGCCAAAAGAACACCTAATAAAGATAAGAAATGCGCGGCGGGTTCGGTGTCAAGGAGGGCGGGCACCGGCAGGGGCCGGGTGACCCACCTTCCGGTCTTAATAAATCCCTTACAAATTGTCTACTCGTTCCTTACAGGAAAGGGCGTCATCTGGATGCACGAGGTCCTCCGGGTGTGCGTGTGATGAATGACCCACAGCTCGCCGGAGGCCAGAAAGAGGAATCGTCTCCATGACGGTGGAAATCCATGAGCAGACGCTGTGGCTGATTCCCGTAAGTCTTGCCGTCGGTTTTATGGTCTGGGTGCTTTACCACTGGTGGAAAGAAGAGCGGCGCCCGAGCGGCGGCGACCGGGCTTATTCGTCCGGCGCGGCAGGCTTCCAGTATCGAAGTTCCGGGCGGGCACAGGAGAGGCAAAGCGACTTTCCATTCACAAGTGCAAACCGCCCGAAGTTCACTCCTTCGCCGCAGCGTGAGCAGATGATACGGACGCCCGAGTGACCGGGCAAATCGGCGGGATCAATGGCGACGCCTACCCACTGATCGCGGAAGAGCTGCGCATCCGGCAGTTCGCGATAGGCCCGCAACTGGCGGCGGTTCTGGTTCTCTTCGTGCGGGTAGAGCTTGCGTGCCAGCTCACGGGAATCCTCGAGAGCGACAATGCGGACGGCGCGGCCTGAGCTGAGATCGACAAAAGTCGCCGCCATCTTGCCCCAGTCTCTGAATTTGAGTGCGCGCTTGCCCAGACGGCAGCCGGTGACAAGCGCGATGGCGTCCGTGGCGCAACGATCGATTTCGACGTAGGTGACGAGACGCTTGCGGTCAGCTCCGCGCGGATCGGCGATGCCGAGCCGGGCGAGACCCACGAGGGCCATGCGCACACCGAGAACCTGCCCCGCGCACAGGTGCCCATGCGCGGCTTCAGCCTGCCGCAAAAGCTCATCGATCGAATCCATGGCGTTGTGCCGACCTGCCGACTTGTCCGCCACGGCGAAGTGGCGCGCTACTTCGCAGGGGCCGCGTCAGGCGTTTGATCTTCGTCGCCCGTGTCTTCCACCAGCACCGCCGAACCGGGGACGATGTCGTAGCTTACCGCATCCGTGCCCGTGGGATGAAATGAGATGCGCAGCGGTTCGCGCTGCCACTCGGGCAGTGCACAAACCGGATCGGGGTGATTCTCGGCGTCGAAGGCCGCTAGCTTTTTGGCCAGAACGGGCTTGCGGGCGGCGATCTGCGCCACGACGGCATAGAGGCTCTTGCCGCTCGGCGTGAGGCCGCAGTAAGCCGCGTAGTCGCGGAACCAGCTGATCTGGCTCACCCCAGGGTCGTAGTCGGGCAGGCGGAGCGCGGTGACTCGGCCGGTCACGCGATCAACCAGCAGCCAGGGCCCGCGCTGCCACACCCAGTGGCTGGCCTTGTCGCTGGGGCCGGGTTTGTCCGTGGGCAACGCGTCGTTGAGCCGGATGACGCGGCGCACGACAAAGCTGCGATCGGTGACGTCGTGGGCGTCGCCCGTGGTCCACTCTTTCAGGACGCCGTCGACCAGGAGGGCGCGAACTTTGAGCGCGTCCTCGCCGGTAGCCGCGCCGGAAGGGTCGCCGGCCTTGGAGTAGGGCACCCGTTTGACGGCGCCGAGGACGACGGAGTGGGATTTGCGCGGAGCGGCGTTGGCTGAGGGTCCTACGCCTATCGTCGTCACCAAAGCCGCAACCGCGAACACTGCAAACTTGCTCATAGCCCTTACTCCTAAATTCCCGCTGCCTCCACGGCGCGCGCCACGCGAAACGCCGTACTCTCGCCAAAGTGGCGAGCAAGAACCTGCATGCCGACGGGCAGGCCGCCCCTGGTGGCGCCGCATGGAACCGAGACACCGCAGATGCCAGCCAGACTGGCGGTGACGGTGTAGATGTCGGCGAGATACATGGCTAGCGGGTCGCCGGTCTTTTCGCCGAGCTTGAACGCAGGGAAGGGCGAGGTGGGCGTGACAATGGCGTCGACTTCAGCAAAGGCGCGGAGGAACTCTTCGGCCAGAAGGCGGCGAACCTGCTGCGCTTTGAGGTAGTAGGCGTCGTAGTAGCCGGCCGAGAGCGCATAGGTGCCGAGGAAGATGCGGCGCTTGACCTCGGCGCCAAAGGCCTCGTCGCGGGAGTGGGAGTACATGTCGGAGAGCGTGGCGGACGAGGGCGAGCGGTAGCCGTAACGCACGCCGTCAAAACGGGCGAGATTGGCGCTGGCTTCAGCTGTGGCGACCAGATAGTAGGTTGGCACGGCGTATTTGGTGTGCGGCAGCGAGACCGGCTTGACGGTGCATCCGGCGGCCTGGAGCGCAGCGATGCCCTTTTCGACGGCCGCGCGCACATCGGGATCGAGACCTTCGGCGAAGTACTCGGCGGGCACGCCGATGCGCAGCCCTGCGGCGGGCTTATCGCTCTCGGCGGCGTAATCGGGGACGGGAGCCGGGGAACTGGTGGCGTCACTGGGGTCGTGGCCGGCGATAACGCCGAGCATCGTGGCGGCATCGCGGACGTTCGAGGCGAGAGGGCCAATTCGGTCAAGCGAGGAGGCAAAGGCGATGAGGCCGTAGCGCGAGACGCGGCCGTAGGTGGGCAGCACTCCGACCACCCCGCAGAAGCTGGCCGGCTGGCGGATGGAGCCGCCGGTATCGGTTCCCAGGGCGGCCACGGCCAGGTTGGAGGCCACGGCCGCTGCTGAGCCGCCGCTGGAGCCGCCGGGAACGCGCTCCGGATCGACGGGATTGCGCACCGGCCCGTAGGCCGAGTTCTCATTCGAGGAGCCCATGGCAAACTCGTCGCAGTTGAGCTTGCCGAGGAGCACCGCGCCCGCGGCCTCGAGCCGGGCGACGGCCGTGCAGTCGTAGGGCGGGCGGTAGCCCTGAAGGATTTTTGAGCCTGCCGTGGCCGGCGCGCCCTGCATGACGAGCACATCCTTGATGCCCACGGGAACGCCGGCGAGCGGTGGGAGCGGGTCGCCTTTGGCTGCCAGTGCATCGATGTGCGCGGCCTGAGCGAGGGCGCGCTCTTTGGTGAGGCTCAGATAGATATTGAGTTTCGGGTTGAGCTTCTTAATGCGCTCGTAGTAGCCGGCGGCAAGGTCCGCGGCTTTGGTGCGTCCGGCGGCGATGTCAGCGCGGAGAGCGGCAAGAGTTCTGGGCTTTTCGACGTAGCTTTCAGCGGTCATGGTCTCGGCTGACAATCGATCTCCCTTTTCGGGTTTCTTACTCGCTCCGGCGGGCTCGCTGGCCCTTCATCGTTCGATGACCTTGGGAACCTTGAAGAAGACCTGGTCGGTCTCCGGGGCCTGCGACATGACGGCGGAGCGCTCAAACGAAGGCTGCACCTGGTCGGCGCGAAGAGCGGCAACAGCGCCGCTCTCCAGCTCGCTCATCTGGGCGAGGGGCACGACGTTGGACGTGTCCAGCTCATTCAGTTCGGCCACGTAGTCGAGGATCGCGTTCAAGTCGCGCACCATGCGGCCCCTTTCTTCCGGCGTCAGCTCCAAATGCGCCAGTTCGGCTACGCGCTCCACGTCCCCGACAGTCACTTTTTCAGACATCTTTTGGGTCCCTGTCTCGAAGCTCAAGTATAGCTGTTCCTGGATCGCGAAATGCGCATCGCTCAGTCGACTGTCAGGGTCACGTTGACCGACTGCGTGATGCCCATGGACGTGACACTGACCGGGATCGTGTATGTCCCCGTCGGCGTGTTGGATCCGCCACCGTTTCCTCCCGAACCACCTCCACCTGTGCCTCCGCCGGAGCTGGTGCAACTGGAGACGCCGGCAGCAAAGATGGCGACGAACACAGCCAGCAGGAAGAGCTTGCGGCGCCTGCAAACGGCGAGCGGGACGAGAAGCAGCCCGCAGGCCAGCGGCAGAGCAAGCAAGAAGGCGGGTCGGCCGGGGCCTGGGTTGGCGGCGTCAGGCTCCTGGAGGCGAACCGTCGACGCGTTGCCGGTCGAGATCTCGACCAGAACGTTGCCCTGAACGCCGGCGTTAAGCGTCTGCGTGGTGGGGTTGAAGAGGCAGAGCGCATTCGTGGGCAGCGTGCCGCAGGTGAAGGTGAACGTACCCCCGACGGGCAGAAACGGATTCTGCGCACATCCGCCGGCACCGCAGATCAGTATGCTGTAGCTCGCGGTCTGGCCTTGGGCCACGGTCTGGCTAGCCGGGCCTGTGATGCCCACGCTGAAATCGAAGCCGGTCCCGGAAAGCGCTACCGGCGCTGCCTGCACTGTGCTGCTCGTAACCGTCAAGCTGCCCGTTTGCTGCCCCGCGGCGCCGGGAGCAAACTCAACGCCCACCGTGCAGCTCGACTGCGCCGGCAGCGTCGAAGCGCACGTGTTCAAAACCAGTTGGAACCCCGACGGCGCCGTCAGCGCGAGCCCGCTCAGCGAGTAGGCCGCTCCCAGATTCGTGACGGTCAGCGTAACCGGGCTGCTGATGGTCCCCACTCCGGTCGTCGGGAACGCAATCGAAGTCGGCGAAACCTGAAGCCCTCCCGACCCGATCAACGCCACGCTGGACGCTGCAGCCACCGCGGATGAATTGACCGTCAGCGTTCCCGTTGCGGCGGCGTTGCTCGTTGGCTGGAACTCGACCGCGACGGTGCAGATGGCGCCCGCGCCCAGCGTGCCCGTGCACGTATTCTGCGTAAGAACGAACGGCGGTGCGACCGCAATCGTGATCGTGCTGAACGTGGTACGTAGTCGTATTGCTCACAGTCACGGATTGCGCCGGAGTGGACTGGCCGACGTTCGCCGCCGCGAACGTCAACTGCGCCGGATTGACTTGCAGCCCCGTGGCGAAGCGCGCCGTACCACCCAGCGAAATCGAGGCCGGAGCCACACCGAGCGTGGAGAAGAAACCGTAAGGATAGCCGCCACTCCGCCCGCAAGCGACGGCGTAAAGACCACCTGCACCGTGCAACTGCTTCCATTGTTCAGCGTCGCGCCGCACGTAGTCGCGCCAGTCGAAAAGTTGCTCGCCGCGGCGCCCGTGATCGAAAAACCGATGTTGGCCATGGGCGATCCGCCGGCGTTGCTCATGGTGAGCGTTTGCGGCGCGCTGGCCACGCCCGGCTGCTGGTTGGTGAAGGACAGGCTGGTGGGGTTGACGCTAAAGGCCGGCGGCACAAGGCCCGTCCCGGCCAAAGCTACGTATTGAGTGTGCAGGGCGTCGGCGATGGTGAGCGTGCCGGTGACCGGGCCCATCTGAGTGGGAGCGAATATCACGCTGATGGTGCAGACCGCGTCCGCCGCCAGTTGCGTGTCGCACGTGCTGGACTCCTGAAACTGCCCGCTCACCGAGATGGAGATCGAAGTGAGCGGCAAGCCGCCGGTATTGGTGATGGTGACCGGCTGCGCCGCGGAAAGCTGGCCGTCCGCGGTCGCCGGGAAGGTGAGCGACGTGGGATTCAGAATGTCGGTGGGCGGGGCCCCGCCGGTCCCGTTCAGCTCCACGGTTTGCGTTCCCGCCCCGTCGGTAAAGGTGAGCAGGCCGGTCGCGCGCCGGCTTGCGTGGGCTCGAACTCGACCTGCAGCTGGCAATCGGTGTTCGCCGCAAGGCTGATTGTGCCGCAGGCGTTGCTGGGAAGATGGCGAACGGGGCAGTAATGGAGACGCTGCTGATGGGAATGGCCGCCGCGCTGCTGTTGGCGACCGTGACCGGCAGCGGCGCGGACGTGGTTCCCGCCTCCACCTGACCGAAATTCACGGTGGATGGGGTCAGGGTGACCACGCCGGCCGCCGCGCCGGTTCCGTTCAGATCCACCGTCAGTTGGCCGCCGTAGACGTTGGCATAGATGGTCATCTCGCCGGTCAGCGGGCCGGTGGCCTGCGGCGTAAACGTAACCTGAATGGTGCAGCTCGCGCCCGCGGCAACGGATGCATTCACGCAGTTGTCGGTCTCGCTGAAGTTGCCGCTCATGGAAATGGACGTCGGCGCGAGGGCGATGCTGCCGGTATTCTCGAGAGTGACCGTCAGCGCGGTGCTGGTGGTGTCGAAGGCCTGGCTCGGGAAGGTGAGCGAAGAGGGGTTCACGGATGCGGAGGTGAGGCCCGTGCCCGCGCTCCAGAGCGGGGTTTGCCAGATGCCGCGCCCGTAGGTGGCCGCCACCAGCACCTGCGTGGAGCGGAGCCGGAGCGGCGCTGAGCGCAACGCCGGCGCGTCGGGCAGTCCGGAGCCGAACGCCGACCAGCAATTGGACAGCGCTTGCGCGCAGTTTGCCACCTCGGTGGTGAAGTACACGCCCTGGTCCGTGGCGACGTAGACCGTGTTGGCGTTCTGCGGGTCTACGGCCAGGCTGTTGGCGGGCGCGGCGGGCAGGTTGGCCGTGATGTCGGTCCAGCTCGCCCCTCCATTGGTCGAGCGGTACACCACCTGAACTTCTTCGCCCGGGCTCTCGATTCCCGCCACGGTCACGTACACCGTGTTGCCGGTGGGGTCGTGGGTGTCGATGGTGATGCTGGAGATGTCGAGGCCGTAGTAGTTGAGCGCGTGGGCGTCGTTGACCACGGGATTCAGCGTCAGATCGTTCCACGTGGGCGCGGCGCCGGAGGAGGGATTCAAGATGGCGCTCAGAACATGGCCGGGCAGGTTGGCAGCCGTCGCTGGCGGAGCCGTACATGCCGAGATAAATGATTTCGCCGCCGGCAGGCAAGCGGCATGGCGGCCATGGAGCGGATGAGCGCGTTGCCGTTGCAGGCGACATCTGTCGCCCCGCTATCGAGGATGGGGCTGATGGCGTTGCTCGCGCTCCAGCCGGCGCCGTTGGCCGGGCCGCGCCACACGCGGCAGGTTCCGATGAGCAACTGCGTGGGGTCGAGCGGGTCGACCAGAAACGGCGCCGGCGTGGGCATGGTGTCGCCATCGCCGCCCACATCCGCATCGGTGACCACCGGGCTGGTGCCGAAGTCGGCCGGCGTGCAGGGAGCCGTTTGCGAGCACAGATAGATGGCGACTCCCGGCTGGTTGTTCACGTACCAGTTGTTGTTGTTGGTGGGGTCGATCGCCACCGGGCCCGCCGTAGCCGGAGAGAATCTGCGGCCAGTCCGTGGTCACGGCGCCGCTCTTCACGCCCGCGGTTCCGTTCACGCCCAGGCCGGCCATCATGGTGTAGGGCGAGGTGACCACCGGCGACAGGCTCACCACCTCGGCCAGCGAGCCCAGGCTGCCATTCAGGTTCTGGAAGTGGTGGAGTCCGTCGCCGAACACGCCGCTCCGGTTTCGCCGATGGCATCGGTCGAGCGCCACAGCCCGCTGTCGTTGCCGAGAAAGATCTCCAGCGGATTGGCCGCGTTCCAGGCCAGCGCGTGCTGGAATTCGCCCACCTGCGCGCTCATGCAGGTGGTGGAGTTGGTGGTGTTGCGCCACGCGCAGCCCATGGCCAGGCTGCACTTCCACAGGTCGTTGGCGCCGGCCAGCACGCAGCGTGTCCTGTTGGGAGGGAACCGCGGCCAGCGCCAGGTTGTAGTTGCCGTCGGCGATGGTCGCCGCTCCCTGAAGCGTGCTGGTTTCAAGCGCCGCCGTGTTCCATTGCTGGCAAAGGTGATGGTCGGGTTGCTGCAGGCGCCGCCGCTGATCGCGCACTGGTCCTGCCACAGTCCCTGGTCCTGGTTGTTCAGGTCCACGGTCCAGGCAAAGGTGTCGCCGGTTTGGGGATTCACCGCCAGCGCGCCGCGAAAGATGGGGCAGGCGATGGAGCCGGTCCTGGCCGTATTGGTGGGGCACATGTGCGTGGTGAGCCCGGCGCCGGGCTGGTCGGCCATGCGCGTCCAGGTGATGCCGTCGGCCGATTGGTAATAGCCGTGATAGCGCACCGCGGCCACAAACAACTGCCGCACCGGGTTCCACACCACCGCCGTGGCGCGATTGCCGGGGGAACGAAAGGACCGAGCGGACCCTGCACGACTTCGCCGGTACCGTCGGTGATGGTGGCCAGGTGCCACGTGGCGCCGCTGTCCGTGGAGTAGTAGAGACCCTCGCATAGTTCGGCGGCCGATCCGCATCCACCAGCGTGCCTTCGTAGGCCTGCGAGACCGCGGCCACCACCAGCTGCGGATTGACGGTGCTCCAGGCAAAGCCGGCAAAGCCATGCCCCACAAAGCTGTAGTCCCTGTTGCTCAGGCCCTCCTCCTGATCCGACGGTTTGCTGGATCAGGCTCCAGGTGTTGCCGCCGTCAGTGGAGCGCAGGATGCCGGCGCCGTAGTAGGAGTCGAGCACATCGTTGGGGTCGCCCGTGCCGGCCAGAATCACGCCGGTCCCGCCCGGCTGCACGGTGAGCGCGCCAATGCTGATGGAAGCGTCGACGGCTCCGCCGAGAGCGGCGACGGCGTCGGTGAGCGGAGTAAAGACGATGGAGGACGGCGCTGAAACCAGCATTATTGGCGACCCACACGCCGCCGCCGGTAGTGCCGATATAGAGGCGGTTGCCTGTCGTGTCGGAGGGATCGAGCGCAATCGCGGCCATGCGGCCGGTGACGAGGCATAATTCGGGGTTTGGACGGCCGTGGGGCCGAGCGGCTGCCAGGTGTTTGTCGATGGGGTGCTGCTCGCGCTCTGGGCCGCGATTCGGGCAGCGCTCAAGCGGCGGCGGCGCCGACCTCGCCGGCATGCGATGGCCGGGCGTCCATCCGCGCTGGGCGAGAAAACGCTGCGCTTCAATAACGCGAGGAGGGATAGGCGTAGATTGGGGCGCTTGCTGTGGAGCGGGATTGGCTTGCGCATCCGGATTCTGCGCTACGGCCGCCGGGCCGGGCGAAAGCTGCGTCAGGAGGCATGCGGCTACTGCTATGCGGGCCCATACGCCACGGCTCGCGTGCTGCCCAGCCCGCCCGGAACGCTTCCCTGCCCTGCCGCGACGGACAGGGCCCTTGCAATTTGGATCGAACATTGGATTCGTCACGCGTATCCGGAATTCGATTCCGGCTTCCCCTTTTTAAAGATCTTCCAATGGGGATGAGCGCGGAATCTATCGGATAACGCTCAACGAAACACGCAACTTCCGGGAATGGAACAGTGGCCCATTATAGGACAGCGCGGAATGGGATGAAAAGTGATCCCGGATACAGGCTGTGGATGAGTCCAGCAAGCTAGTCGATGCCGCTGGAAGCATTTTCCTGTCGCTTGCGCCATCATCATGCCTGGGCAGCCACTCCTCTGTGATCCCCGACTGAGGCATCCAATAGCAAGGCCGCCCGCGGGCGGCACTTCAAAGCTAGGGCCTGTTATTAACTTCGCGCCCATAAGCCCTATAGAATCAATACACCTATCTTATAAAATGCTTGGATTTGAGAAGAAGACCTCAACGCTTCCCCGTGCTAAAGTCCACAAAATGCGCTGTTTGCTTGGATTTTTGACTTCCTGGCGGCAAGGGTTCCTCTAAATAAATTTAGGAAATAACAGCCTCTAGGCCGTGTGGAGGTGTACAATTTTGCGCAATTCAAATTCATTCCAGGAGGGTTGCAATGAAATTTAACCGGCGTGATGCGTTTAAAGTTTCAGGGTTGGCCCTTGGCGGCATGGCACTTAGCAGGGCGAGAAAAGCTTTTACGCAGTGCTTGTCTACCGGGGGATGCTATCCGACTGATGACAACACGCAATTTTACACGTACTTCTACGACAGTATACCGACTATGGACTTTACCCAGGCGCCGGTGTTTCCCGGAACTCCTTTTCCTACCCCCACGGATACGCCAGCGCTCGAACCCAATGAGATGCGTATCACTTTCATGGGCTCGTGCATCCCTCCGGTACGCCGGGCGCAGGCCATGATGAGCGTCTTCGTCGAGGTGGGCTGGCAGAACAACAAGGCAGTGGACCAGGTCATCTTTGACTGCGGCTCAGGGTGCGTCCGCAACTACGGCGCCATGGGCGTCGGGTACGGCAGGATGGACAAGATATTCATCAATCACCTGCACGGCGACCACATGTCCGACCTGACCCACATCTACTGTTTCGGTCCCTCAGCCGACCGCCTTTCTCCCCTGTACGTCTTCGGTCCCTCGCCTTCTGGTGTAAGGAATCCGCTGCGCCGACCCGAGTTCTACGACGATGGCACCAACGCATTCTGCCGGAACCTGCGTGAGGCGCTGCGCTGGCATAGTGAGAGCTTCAGCTTTCAAAACACGAGCTACGATGGCTACGAGCCACCCACTCGGAAGAGCTGGGGACTGCCGGTCGATCCTCGTCCTGTCGATGGCGATCCTCCGAACGACGGCTATGCCATGGTTCCCATCGAACTCGACTGGACGAAGACCGGAGGAGTGGCCTACGACAACCCGTTGACAGGCGTAAAGATCACCCACTTCCCCGTGATCCATTGCCGCAGGGGCTCTATGGGCTACAAGTTCGAGTGGAACGGCATGTCGATGATCTACACGAGCGATACGAAGCCCGAGGTGAACACGCTCCTCCAAGCCAGCAACGGCGGCAAGGGCGTTGACGTGCTGATCCACGAGATGATTGTGCCGCCGGAAATCTGGGCCATGGAGGCCTCGCACTATAACCAGCCACCACCTGCAGGCGCTAACACAACCTGGGATAACACCGTGGCCCGATTGACCGATGTCCAAAACAGCTCACATACGCCGCAGGGGGCTTTCGGATACATCCTCAGCAAGATCAACCCGCGCCCGCGCCTCACGGTGGCTACGCACTTCCCGGTATCCGACGACACGATCGCCTGTGCCCTGGATAGCGTCAAGTTGCACTGCCCGGATATTACTGATCTCGGCCAGGGGCTAACCTGGTCGTTCGATCTCATGGTGATCAGAGTGTTCCCAAATCAGCCAATCCAGCAGTACAGAGCCAAAGTGCTGGATTACGGGTTCTCACCGATCTATCAAGCGCCTCCAGGCGAATTGAACACTCCCAAGTACCACGACGATGACGGGAACGGGGATCCGTACGCCCAAATTGACGAGAAGACGGCGATCAACCAGACAGATAAAAACAGCAAGCCAAACTGGTGCGCCAGTGGCTATTGATCGGGTGCGGAGGTGACACCGGCGCACGCTGCATAAGCACCCGAACGAAAGAGATGAACGCTGCAAGCCGCGCAGGGGAGGAAATCCCTGTTCAGTAGAGCTCATTGAATCATAAATCGCAATTTGTTTTACGCTTTGCTTGCCAGAGTGGCTTGTTTCTGTTGAAGTGAGGTCAGGTCACCGCCCGCCCGTCCATCCTACTCAACGGGTGCGACAAACTTCCCAATTTCACTGTTACTGATTCGAGCGGTTGTCCTGCTGAAGAGATTAGAAGCTGAAAGCTGCTTTTACCACCGTCCCCAGGCGCGGCTGGTGTAGTCCGCCAGCGTCATCCCGATGAGCACAAGGAACATGAATATGCCCGAGGCCACGGTGAGCTTGGTCAGCCTGGGGCTGTATTTGACGTGCATAAAGAACAGCACCACCAGCATGGCTTTGGTGGTGGCGATAGCCAGCGCGACCACGGGATTCCAGAAAAGAGTGAGGCCGTCGGCGATGTGCCACTCGCCGAGGTCGACGTAGGAAGCGGCGACCGTAGCCGCCGTGCCCACCAGCAACGCCAGAAGAATGATGACGTAGGTCCTCGGGCTGACGATGTGGTGTTCCTGCTCGCGTTGCTGATTTTGTTCGCTCATGCGCTCAAGCCTCTTAGTGCCTGCTGATCAAATACAGCAGGGCGAAGAGATAGATCCAGATAATGTCGACAAAGTGCCAGTACAACCCGAAATTCTCGACGAACGTGACGTGTCCTGAGGTGTAGGCCCCGGCCCTGGCTCGAAAGATCATGAAGATCAGGATGCCCACGCCGATCACCATGTGCAGCGCGTGCATTCCGGTCATGGCGAAATAGAGGAAGAAATACTGCTCGGTCTTCTGCGCCATATCGGGGGCCAGCGGATTGTCGTGATACTCCTTGTAGACTTCGGGGTCCGACGCGGGATCGACGAACGACTGCACGCTGAAGCTGGCGCCCGGAATATGGTGCTTCTCCCATTTCTCGTGCCACTCGATGCCCTTGATGCCAAGGAATATGAACCCAAACATCAAGGTGAGGCTCAGGAAGAGCAGCAGCGCGCTTTTGCGTCGCACCTCGGCGGACCACACCGCCATGGCCATGGTGAAGCTGGAGGCGATGAGGACGGCTGTGTTTGAAGTGCCCCAGAAGATGCTCAACTGGTGCGAACCCTCCACAAACGCCGGGTAGTACCAGTTGCGCATAATCAGGTAGGCAGTAAACAAACCGCCGAAGAACATGATTTCGGTGAGCAGGAACAGCCACATGGCGAAGTTGGTGGTGTCCGCCTGCTGCTCGACCGATTCGAAGTGGTGGCGCTGATAGGGCGGATGCTCGTGATGAACCTCCGCGGCAGCGCCGCTCGCAATTGCGGTGCTATCCGACACTCGCCACCTCTTTCTCCTGCTGGCGCTCGAGCCACTCGTAGTCGTAGGCTTCGTGGTCCATGATGGGAATCTCAGGGAAGTTCTCGGTCAACGGCGGCGACTGCGTTTGCCATTCCAGTCCCGTTGCCTGCCAGGGGTTGTTGCCGGCGATGGCGCCGTACTTCAGCGACCAGGTGAGGTAAAGAATCGGCAGCAGGTAGCCGACGCCGAGGATGGTGGCGCCCGCGGAAGAGAAGACGTTCAGCGCCTGGAACTCCGGCGGGTAGGCGGCATAGCGCCGCGGCATGCCCAGCGTGCCCAGGATGAACTGCGGGAAGAAGGTGAAGTTGAAGCCGATAAAGGTGACGACGGCTGCAAACTGCGAGATCTTCTCCGGATACATGCGGCCGGTCCACTTGGGCCACCAGAAGTGAATGCCGGACAGAAAGGCCATCAACATGCCGCCTACCATGACGAAATGGAAGTGGGCCACGATGAAGTACGTCTCGGTGAGGTGAATGTCGGTGCCGGTGGTGCCGAGGAAGACGCCGGTCATGCCGCCAATGGTGAACAGGCCCATGAAACCGAAGGCGTAGAGCATGGGCGTTTCAAAGGTGATGGAGCCCTTGTAGAGCGTGAAGGCCCAGTTGAAGATTTTGATCGCCGAGGGCACGGCGACCAGCATGGTGAGCAGCGAAAAGACCAGCGCCGCGTAGTTGGAGATGCCCATGATGAACATGTGGTGGGCCCAGACAAAGAAGCCGAAGACAGCAATGGCTACCGAGGAGAAGGCGACCGCCGTGTAGCCGAAGACGCGCTTGCGGCTGAAGGTGGAGATGACCTCGGAGATCACGCCCATGCCGGGCAGAATCATGATGTAGACGGCGGGGTGCGAGTAGAACCAGAACAAATGCTGGAAGAGAAGCGGGTCACCGCCATAAGCGGGATCGAAGACGCCGATGTGGACGGTACGCTCAAGAACGACCAGCACCAGCGTGATGGCCAGCACCGGCGTGCCCAGCACCATGAGGATGCTGGCCGCATAGTTCGACCAGACAAAGAGCGGCAGCCGGAACCAGGTCATGCCCGGCGCGCGCATCTTGTGGATGGTGACGATGAAGTTGAGGCCGGTAAAGATGGAGCTGAAGCCGGCCACGAAGATGGCCAGGCCGGTAGAGATGACGTGGGTGTTCAGGTAGTGCGTGGAAAGCGGAGTGGTGAAGGTCCAGCCCGTGTCCACGCCGCCCGCGGCCATGGTGTAGATGGCCATGATGCCGGCAACGATATAGAGATACCAGCTCAGCAGGTTGATCTTGGGCAGCGCCAGGTCCTTGGCCCCGATCATCATGGGGATGAAGAAATTCCCTATGGTTGCCGGCACCGACGGCACGAGGAAGAAGAAGACCATGATGACGCCGTGCATGGTGAATACCTTGTTGTAGGTATCGGCGGCCATCAGCGAAGTCTGCGGCGTAAGCAGCTCCAGGCGGATGAGGCCGGCCAGGGCTCCGCCGATAAAGAAAAAGAAGGTAATCGAGATCAGGTAAAGCGTGGCGATCCGCTTGTGGTCGCCGGTAAGCAGCCAGCTGAGCAGGCCGTTCTCCCTGGTCAGGAAGTTCATCTTGGGGATCCTGGCCGTGGACTGATCGGGAAGACTGACGATGGTGGCAGCGCTCATGGTTTGACCTCCTTCTGCGCCGCGGGCGCTCGGGCCCCGGCCACTGCTTTACCGGCCTGGCTCTCAGGAACGAGATCGGTGGTGTTGAGAGTCTGCTGGACGCGGTAATCGGAATTGAGATTCTTGATGTATTCCACGAGGGCAATCACGCCTTCTTCGCTCACCTGGCCCTGGTAGGTGGGCATGATGGGCGCATAGCCCTGCGTAATGTGCTGCGAAGGGTTCAGAATGGCCTGGCGCAGATAGGCGTCGTCGGCAGTGATCGTCTCCCCGCTTGAAAGCGTCAGCTTCGAGTCGTAAACCCCGGCCAGGCTCGGCCCGCGCGCATCCGGCCGCGTGTTGTGGCACGCGTTGCAGCTCAGGCTGGCGAAAAGCCGCTCGCCGTCCTGCGCCAGCGAGTTGCCGCTGGTGGAGCTTTGCAGCCAGTTCCTGTAGTCCTCGGGGGTCATCACGATTACGTCGCCGATCATCTGCGAGTGGTTGGTGCCGCAGTACTGGGTGCAGAAAAGGTGGTAGGTGCCGGGCGTGGTGGCCTCAAACCAGACCGTGGTGTAGCGGCCGGGAATGGCCTCGCGCTTGACGCGAAACGCGGGGATAGAGAAGCTGTGAAACACATCCTGCGAGATGAGCGTCAACTGGATGGGCCGGCCCATCGGCACGTGCAGCATATTGATCTCGTGCTGCCCGCCGGGATGCTCGACCTTCCACATCCACTGCTTGCCCACCACGTAAATGTTCATGGCGTTGGCCGGCGGCGTGTAGACGCGGAAGTAGATGAGCGCGCCCCATACGAACATGATCAGGAACAGGCCCAGAGGAATGATGGTCCACGTGGCCTCGAGTATTGTGGAGCCTTCGATCTGCACGGCTTTCGGATGGCGCGCCTTGCTGTAAAGGATCGAGAACCCAACCACCAGCAAAACGACAATCGTCAGCCCGATCAGGCTGACCAGGACCATGAAGAAATAGAGCGCATCCATTTCGGGCGCAATCTTGGATGCTTCGGGCGGAAACAGCGCGAAGTGCGTCAACCATTTGACGAGAAACTGCCACAGTACGGGGCTGATGTGGTCCATTCCCTTATCCGTTCACTTTCTTTGCCGTATCCGAAGTCTCTTTTCCCGCCGGGCGATCGTGTTTGTAATCGCGGCGGAACATCACCAGCATGAATCCGCCCAGGAACACCAACGTGAGGAACCCTCCCAACTGGATCACGCGCGCAATGATCAGATCGTGCGTGTTCGACTCGGGATTGTAGTGGTAGCAGTAGGTAAGAATGTTGTCCACCGGCGATCCGATGCGATTGGACGAAGCTTCGTCGAGGCCCAACAGCATGTCCTTGGGCGAGTACTCGACTCCCATGTAGTACTGGGCCAGCTTGCCCTCCGGGGTCACGATTTGAATCGAGCTGGCGTGCGCATATTGCGTCAGGTTGCTGCCCGGCACCGTGAGCTTGACGTAGCGGAAGCCGACCGCCTGCGTGAGCGCATCGATGTTCGGCTGCGTGCCGGTGAGGAAGTGCCATCCATTCGCCGTTTCGGGATGGCCATAGCGCTTCAGATATTCACGCTTCTTTGCCGCGGCCAAGTCGGTGCCCTCGGTGGGATCGATGCTGACCACGATGATGTTGAAGTCCTTGCCGGGTACGTACCGGACCATCTCGAGAGCGCTGGTCAGCCCGTCGAGTTCCTCTGAGCAGAGCATGGGGCAGCGGTAGTAAACCAGCGCCAGAATCGCGGGGCGCTTGCCGAAGTAGCTGCTCAGCGTCACCTGTTTGCCCGCGTCGTCAGTAAAGGCGAGGTTGAGCGGCAACTGCGTGTTGAGATGCTGATCGATGCCCACGCCATTCAGCAGCGACGGCGGCCTGTCATTCGTTGGGCCGGCCTGCTTGTCGCCGTAGCTGGAGACCTGCGCGACACACGAGCGGCGCGGCAAGCGACAGCACAAACGCGCCCGCGGCGGCTACCGCCGTGCTGCAAAAATGTCTCCGGATTGTGCGTCCCGACAGCATGGCTATTTCTGCACTCCTTGTTGCTCCCTGATGGCTTCTTCCTGCTCATAGCTGGTGCGCGCAAATCCGTTGGTCAGCGGCATGGTGACGGTTGGCGTGGTGTCGCCGGTCATCGGCTGCTGGGTTTGAACCGCGGGCGCCACCGGCAGCCCGCGCTGCGCAATCAACTGCATGGCCTGCTCGATGGGAATCCTGACCGTGCCCTTCGACTGATCGACCCAGCTGTAGTTGTTCAGCAGCAGATCCTCGCGCGCATGGAGATCGGCCACGTCCTGGTTGCCGTCGTCGGTCTGGACGCGCGGCGTGGGAAAGGTCTGTGTGATCTCGGCCATCTTGTTCTGCAGTTCAGGGCTCGAGGGCATATTGCCGAGCTGCCGCACATCCACAGTCTTCGTCCATTTGCTGTTGGGGCCGTCTTCCTTGTTCATGTGCGCGTTGATGACTTTGCCGATGCCGTAACAGAGGAACCCCGTGACGGCCACGAAGATGGCCAGCGCGGTAAGAAAGACCACGATGCCCGTGACGTTCGCGTCTGTGCGCTCAAAGCCCGCCGACGCGTCGACTTCGTGCTTCTCCGGCTCGTGGCCCTGAGTCGGATCTTGATCGGGATGGTTATGCGTGGGCATGCTCAGGCTCCAGAATTTCTGCCAGGTGCGGGTCGTTGGTCTGCACCAGCGGCCGCGCCTTCAGCTGCGTGCAGAAGTAGGCCACCCAGAAGGCCATCATCGCCACGGGCACCGCAACGTACTCGAGAATTCCCCAGCTGAAATGCAGGTTGCGCGCGGCGTCTTTGAAGTTCGGCTCGATGAGCCAGAAGAGATTCAACACCACGGCGACGATCATGATCCTGCAGACCAGAATCAGCCGCTTCTTATTGCGCTTCAAATCTCTCGACAGCAGCAGCGTGAACGGGATCAGCCAGTGACAGATGAAATCGAGGGTGATGATGACGCCCCAGCCGCCGCGAATCCGGTCAAGATACCAATTGATCTCGTCAGGCAGGTTGCCCGACCAGATGATCAGGAACTGCCCGAAGGCCAGGTAAATGTTGAGCATCACGAAGGCGAAGGTGAGCTTACCCATGTCGTGCTGTTCGGTCTGGCGCAGGATGGTCTTGAAGGGCTCGGCTTTGGAGAGCGAAAGCGAAACAATGATTGCGAAAGCCAGCACCTGGAAGCCCTGCTCAACCAGGAACAGCAGGCCATAGACTGACGAGTACCACGTGGGGTCCATCGACATCACCCAGTAAATGGCCGCGGCGGTCATGGTGATGGCATAGACCACGATTCCGGGGCCGCTGATGTTCTCGAGCTTCTTGATCCAGTACGGCGTGGTTTCCGGACCCTGGGAATCGCGCTTCAGGCCGAGCGTGTTGAGCCGCCAGGCGTAGAAACCCCAGATAGCAAAGCAAAGCAGGCTCACGTACCAAAACGCGGCCGGATTGAGCATGGGCCGCTTGAAGTCAATGCAGTGGGCCTGGAGTTCGTTGATCAGGCCAGCCTTCAGCGCCACCGCCGTGTCAGGAAATCTGGCCCACAGGTAAAGCCGCTTCATAAAGATGGCGACCACCACCCAATAAACGAGGATCAGCGGCAGGGTGCGGCTCATGGCCTCGAGCGGGCGCCGCAGGAGCAGTCCCCACTTGCCGCCCGAGCAGTACTGCACCATGAGCATGGCCAGTCCGCCTACGGCAAACCCGAAGGTCAACATCAATCCCAGCACCCATGCGCGCAGCAGGTGATCCCAGCCCAGACCGTCCTCAGCCTGCCCCAGGAATCCAAGAATCACGGCAATCGCCGCGAAGACTGTCGCGATCATCAGCGCGCGGTTTCTCCATCCGTCTACAAACGCGGGTGCGGCGAGCTCCGCGGGGAGCGCCTTGGCATGCGATGCACCATGCGCGAATTGGTCCGGTTCGTGTGCCATTCTCTTGCTTCCTTACTTCTGGGCCGCCGGAGCGGGTTTGCCGGGTGGAATCGAAATCTTTGGATCTGCGGGATAAGCCGGAGCCATGCCCGGCGTTCCTTCGCTGGCGATGGGCTTGTACGCCTGAATGGCCGTCGAAGGCATAGGCCAGGGCTGCGCGTATTCGGGATGACCTTCCTCCGCGGCCAGATCTTTGAGATTCGCGATGTGCACGCCTGCAGGAACATCCTTCACCGTAGCCGCCTCGCTCAGCTGCAGTGCGCGGATATATGCCGCTACCGCCCAGCGGTCTGCCGGCGGCAATTGCGCCGAGTAGTCGGGCATGGCGCCGTAACCGTGCGTCATCACGTAAAAGTAGTGCGAGAGCGGCTGCGACATGCGCACCTGATCGTGGAAATTGGCGGCCGGCTTGAAGCCCCGCTGCACAATCTCGCCCAGCCCGTTGCCCACCCGCGAGTGGCACGGCGTGCAGTAGATGTTGAACCGTTCCTGCCCGCGCTCGAGCACTTCCATGGTCACGGGGAAGGGCATCTCGTCCAGTTCCTGGCGGTAGCCGTTCGGCCCCTGTACCACGCCGGTGTAAAAGTAGCTGTCCTCGTGGAGCTGGCCGCGAGCTACCGTATTGAGGACCTGCGGACGCGCGCCGCGCTGGTCGGCAAAGAAGTCCGAACCGCGTTGCGGAACCATCTTCGGCTGGTTCTGCATGTCCTGGCGGCAGCCGGTAGCGAGCAGAAGGAAGGCCAGTCCAGCAAGGGAAGCTGATCTCCCACCCTTTCGCAAAAGACGCGAAAGGATGGGGCACCCGCCCTGATCCCCGATCCCTGTTCCCTGTTCCCGGAGGTGGTTCATCAGTACTCCACCTCCACGACTGAGTTCGGCTGAAACTGCTGCAGGTAGGCCTTGGTCTCCACAAGGTCGAACTTCGGATCGAGCGCCTCAAGGCACAGAAAGAATTTGTCCGTCGTCGCGCCGTCGCGGAAGTTGGGCGCGTTGAACAGCGGATGGTAGAGCGACGGTAGGCCGTTCAGCGCCAGCATTCCGAAGGCAGCCGAGAGACCGGCCCAGAGAATCGTCCACTCGTAGGCGGGCACGATAAAGGCCGGCCAGGAATACGTGGGGCGACCCGCAATGTTGAGAGGATAGGCAAGCACCGAAATCCAGGTTTCCAGCGAGAACATGGCCGCTCCGCCCATCAGGCCGCCGATGAGCGTGAGCAAAGGCACCTTATTGCGATGGAAGCCAATGGCTTCGGCCGCTTCCTCGACCGGGTAGGGCGTATAGCAGTCCATGCGCCGCCAGCCGTCCTGGCGCGCTTGCTGCGCAGCCCTCACCAGGTCGCCCGGCGTGTCGAATTCGGCCAGCAGGCCGTAGGTTCCTTCGCGTGCGGGCATCAGAGCGCTTCCTCCAATCCACTTGCCATTGCAGGCAGTGTCATGGGGGTCGTTTTCTTAAGGAAAACGACCCTTGGCGTTCGCGGATTCGGACGAGGGCAATGGAGGAAGCGCATCAGTCAGCAGCCTCCGCCACCTTGGGCTTGATCTTCGCCCCCGGCAGCAACATGCGAATTTCGTTCATGGGAATCATGGGCAGGAAGCGGACAAACAGCAGGAACAGGAAGGTAAAGAATCCCAGCGTGCCCACGAAGGTCATGTAGTCCCACTTGGTGGCGCGGTAGGTGCCCCAGGACGAGGGCAGAAAGTCGCGGGTCAGACTGGTAACGACAATGACGAAACGCTCAAACCACATGCCCGTGTTGACCACGATCGAAATGAAGAACATGAAAGCAATGTTGGTGCGCAGCTTGCGCGACCAAAGGGTAGTGAGCGGGACGGCGAGGTTGCAGGTGATCAGCACCCAGTACGACCAGCCCATGGGTCCGAAGGCCCGATTCCAGAACGTGAACGCTTCCCAGTGATTCGCCGAGTACCACGCCATGAAGGCTTCCATGCCGTAGCCGTAAGCCACAATGAAGCCGGTGGCGAGCATGACTTTGCCCATGTTGTCGATGTGGCGCTCGGTGACCAGCGACTCCAGGTGATAGAACTTGCGCAGCGGAATGGCCAGCGTGAGCACCATGGCGAAGCCGGAGTAGATTGCGCCGGCGACGAAGTAGGGCGGGAAGATGGTGGTGTGCCAGCCGGGCAGAACCGCCACGGCGAAATCGAAACTGATGACCGTGTGCACCGAGAGCACCAGCGGCGTAGCCAAGCCGGCCAGCAGCAGCGAGGCGGTCTCGTAGCGCATCCAGTGGCGCACCGATCCGCGCCAGCCCACGCTCAGCATCCCGTAGAAATACTGCGCGATCTTCGACTGCGAGCGGTCGCGCAGTGTGGCCAGGTCGGGAACCATGCCGATGTACCAGAAGACCACTGAGATCGTGGCGTACGTCGAAACCGCGAAAACGTCCCACATGAGCGGCGAGCGGAACTGAGGCCAGACGGTCATGGTGAAGGGCAGCGGGAAGAGCCAGTAACCGAGCCAGGGGCGGCCCATGTGGACGAGTGGAAACAGGCCGGCACAGGCCACGGCAAAGATGGTCATGGCTTCGGCGAAGCGGCTGATGGCGTTCCGCCAGCCCTGCTTGAACAAAAGCAGAATCGCCGAGATGAGCGTGCCGGCGTGACCGATACCGATCCACCAGACGAAGTTGATGATGGCAAATCCCCACGCAACCGGCTGCGAAATGGCCCAGATGCCCACGCCCTTGAGAAACAGCCAGGTCAGGGCGACCAACAGCATGGTGGCGCCGCCGCCGGCAAACGTGAAGAGCGCAAACCAGCCCATCGGCGTGTGCGGCGTGAGCACAATGCGCGCGATCTTCTCGGTAATCGACCGGAAGGTCTGGCCCGGCGCGATAACGCGGAATTCTCCGGTTGCCGGATCGATCGCGGGATCGTTGGGTCTTACTTCCCTGGTTGCCATCGTTGCTTCAACCCTTTGCCGGCGCAATTTCCGTCGGCGTCACTTCGAGTTCCTGGTTCACGTTCAATACTTCGGCCAGATACTGCGTCCGCGGACGCGCATTCTGGTCGGCAATCACCTGATAGCTGCGCTGCTGGGCCCGGAGTTTCGATACGCGGCTGTTGGGATGGTTCATATTGCCGAAGACGATTGCGTCCGCCGGGCATGCCTGCTGGCACGCGGTCACGATCTCGCCGTCGCGGACGTTGCGATTCTCCTTGTCCGCCTCGATCTTGGCGGCCTGGATGCGCTGTACGCAGTAAGTACACTTCTCCATCACGCCGCGCGAGCGCACGCTGACGTCGGGATTGCGCATCAGCTTCAGGCTCTCGGTTTCGTAGTCGGAGTAGAGCAGGAAGTTGAACCGCCGTACCTTGTAGGGGCAGTTGTTCGAGCAGTAGCGGGTACCCACGCAGCGGTTGTAGACCATCATGTTCAGGCCTTCCGGCGTGTGCACCGTGGCGCCCACCGGGCAAACCTGCTCGCAGGGCGCATTCTCGCAGTGCTGGCAGTTCATGGGCTGAAAGTGAGCGCGCGGCGCGGCCAGGTCGCCCTCGAAATAGGTGTCGATGCGCAGCCACTGCATGTTGCGGCCGATGCGCACCTGCTGCTTGCCCACCACGGCAATGTTGTTCTCGGCGTAACAGCTCACGATGCAGGCATTGCAGCCCGTGCAACTGTTCATGTCGATCGACATGGCCCAGGCGTTGGCCTCGTTGTACTCCCAGTTGGGGAAGAGCGAGGTGTCTCGCGTCGGCGTATCGTACCGTTCGCCCTCGTGCGCGAAGTTTGGATTGGCCTTGAACTCGTCGAGCGTGGCGGAGCGGATGATGCCGCGCTCGCCCAGCGCCTCGTCGGCTTCGAGAGAGTTGTTTCCCTGACCCTGCTCGCCAAAAGTTGCGCCGCGTTGATCCTGGTAGTGGCTCTTCGTGATGGCGACGCCCCATTTGCCATCCACCTTGCGGACGGAGCCAGTGGCGTAGAGCGGCGCCCAGGTATTGCGGATGAGATAGGCGTTGAAGCCCTGTCCGGAACCGACGCGGCCGGCGGCCTCGCGCCCGTAGCCAAGGTAGACGGTGACCGAATTGTCGGGGTGGCCCGGAGCTACGATGACTGGCGCTTTGACCTTGCCATTGCCCACACACAACTCGACGATGTCGTCTTCTTCCAGGCCCAACTTCGTCAGCGTCGCGCCGGAGATGATCGCGGCGTTGTCCCAGCTCAGATTCGTGACCGGCTTGGGCAGCTCCTGCAACCAGCCCACGTTGTTCCAGCGGCCGTCGTAGATGTTCGGGTCGGGGCGGAAGATAATTTCGATCGAATCCCTGGGCGTGGGTGTGGGCACATTGCTGCCGCTCATTGCGGTGCCAGTTGCCGAACCCTTGGCGTACGCCGTGTCCGCAATCCATCCGTCGTGCAGCGCTTTGCGCCAACCGGTCTCGAAGTCGCCCTTGATCACCGGCTTCCAGGTCTCGCGCACTGCATCGTATGGGCTCACCATCGGTTCGCTGAGCAGCGTTTGGAGCACATGGTACGCGGTTCTGCCGCCGTAAAGCGGATCGATCATCGGCTGCACGACGGAAACAGTGCCGTCATAGGCGCGCGCGTCGGACCATGATTCCAGATAGTGCGCTGCGGGGATGTGCCAGTGCGACTGCTGCCCCGTCTCGTCGTAGTGCGAGCCGAGATGGGCCACGATGTTGGCCTTGTTGAAGGCGTCGGCAAAATTGAGATCGGCAGGCGCGTCGTAGATGGGGTTGGCGTTCAGAATCACCAGCCAATCCACCTTGCCCGCATTCAGGTCCGCGACCAACGCCTTGAAGTCGCCAAGCTGATCGCTGGGAATGGGAATCGCCGGATCGGAAGCGACGGAAACCGTCTTGCCGACGTTTCCGAGCGCACTATTGATGGCCAGCGCCAGCGCCGCAACCGACGGATCCTGATACAGCCCCGGAAGAACCGCGCTCTTTCCCGCATTCGCCTTCAGATCCTTCGCCACCGCGGCGAGAAAACTCTTCTGCTCGCCGGTCCACGAATAGGAGGGAGCACTGACACTCGCGACGCCCACCGCTTGCGCCAATGCCGCCGTGAACGCCGGAATCTCGCTCGCGCGCAGGCCCAGCCTGTGTTCGGCCTTCATGCCGGTCGTGGTGGTCGTGCTCTCCACCGCGTAGAGCCGGTTCATGCCGTTTTCCGGCTGTTTGCGCCGGGCAGCGTAGTCGCGCACCAGCCTGTGGAAGCCGGGGTAGGAAGCGCCCGAAAGAAAATCCGCGTCCAGCGAGACGATCACGTCCGCGCCAGTCAGATCGTACTGAACATTCATCCCGCTCGCGAGAAACGTTCCAGCCAGCGCGGGTTCGTACTGCACCAGCTTGGCCTTGGGCCACGCCGTCTGAACTTCCGTCCACTGCCGCGCCAGCGTGGGCGAGGTAATGGCCGCGCTCAGGAAGTAGATGCCGGTTCCATCTTTTGTCGAAATGACTTTGTCGCGCAGCGCCTCGGCAAACTCTCCCCACTCGCGGCTTTCGCCGCGATAGGTGACGTGCTGCGAGCGGTCGGGGTCGTAGAGATCGAGCAGTGTGCCCTGAGAGTAGGGATCGGAGCCGCCCTGGTTGTAGGCGTGCTCGGGGTTGCCGTCGATCTTGATGGGCCGGAATTCGTCGCTTTTCACCAGCAGCGGCACCGCGCCTGTCGAGAACGGGTGCGCCGTGGCAAAGTACATCGGCTTGCCCAGAATCAAATCTTCCGGCGCTTTGACGTAGGGATAGATCGGCTCATCGGGCTGCTTGGTGCAACCGGCGAGTCCCGCTAGCGCCAAAGACGCGCTCATCAATTTGAGGAATCCGCGCCGCGAAACGGGATCGACCCACTCCTGAGCAGCCGAGGGAAACTCGCGTTCCACCGCGGCCTGAAATTCCGGCGTGTTGGCCAGCTCATCGAGCGAGCGCCAGTACTTCTTGCCCTTCGCGCCGCTCAGCTCACGGCGCACCGCCTCAAGCGTCATGGGCTGCGACAAGCCTTCTGCATTTGCGTTCATCGCAGTAGCGCTTCCGCAGGAGCACGAAGTATCAGGGCACGACTTCAGTCGTGCCGATTCAGCCTCAAAAAGATCGGGGGCTTTAGCCCCTGCATTCCCTTCCTCGGCCGCTCGGTTCATCGCCATGTCGACTTTGCTTTCGCGCACGCTCATCGGTGGCACACCTCGCAACTGGTCAGGTCCTTCGGCGTGCGAATCTTGTAGTGATCGACCAGAAACAGGCCCAGATCCTCCTGGCTGGTGAACTTCTGATAGGTTGGCGGCCCCACCGGTATCGGCGCAGCAGCAACATCTCCTGCCAGCCCCTTCGCGCCCGCCTGAGGCAGATGCAGCGAAGCCATCTCCGCGCCCGCGCCGCTCGGATCGTTCCTGGTGCAGCTCACGCTTTGCGCCGTGGGCACGCCCGGTTTGTCGTCGGCTGCCGCGCACCAGACTGGATGGTCCTGGGCCGGGGCCTGCCAGTCTATGTTGTAGATTTGGCCCGTAGGCCGCAGGTTCTTGGCCGGATTGCGATGGCAGTCCAGGCACCACTCCATCTGCAGCGTGTTCTGCGCGTACATCAGCGGCATCTCGTCCACGCGGCCGTGGCAGCTTTCGCAGCCGATGCCCTTGTTCACGTGAATTTCGTGGCTGAAGTAAACGAAGTCGGGAAGGTCGTGCACCTTGATCCAGGGAATCGACTGGCCCGTGTACCAGCTCTGGCGCACCGGCTCCAGCAATTGCGCGTTGGTCCAGATCTGCGCGTGGCAGTTCATGCAGGTGCGCGTGGGAGGAATGCCTGCGTAACTCGATTTCTCAACTGTGGTGTGGCAGTACTGGCACTGCAGACCGAGCCCCTGGACGTGATGCTTGTGGCTGAAGGGGACTGGCTGATCCGCGCGCTGGCCCTGCCGAGTGACCCACGGCGAGCGTTGCAGCTCATCCAGCGTGACCCCCAGGGCAATGACGATCAACCCCGTCAGCACAAGGCTCATTCGCGCCAGTGCGTTGGAGCTGCGGTCGAAGATTTGTGCCATGAACGAATCCCGGTTTGACTTTCGTTGTCATGCGCCGCGTGTGCTGGCGGTCACATAGGTTATGTACAAGAATTTCTCAACGATAAAACTACAGGGAGCGGGCGGGGACGCCCGAAATTTCAATATAGCAGCCTGCAGCGAATTCGCAACATGCCGAGGGCACAAAATTGCTAAAAATAATTGTGGGAAACCGCTTTGCAAACGCTTGAAAAGAAAATCGATTGTGACAAGTGCGCCTTCAGGGAAACCTCCACCACTCTCCTGGCGCCCTGCGTACCAGAAGTTGGGATGTTCAAGAAAAAAATATCATGCCGAAACCGCAGCTTGGCAAGTTCGCTCAATGCGCGCGGCCCGCGGAACATTCCTCATCTCTGCACGGCGCCGTACAGCATTGGGCACACGACCCCGAGCAGGCTTCGCCGAAAGAGCTATCCGGCCACGTTCGCGGCCTGCCAACAATCACGAGAAAAGCGTCGAAGACAAACAGCGCGATCGCAATGTCATTGAAAAGCGTCGCCTGCGGTAGCTCCGGCCAGAACTGATTGGCCGCCCAGAAAAGAAAGGCAACGGCCAGCATGATCGCCTTCAAGAACTCCATTGCCGCAGGACGATGCGCTATCTGATAGATGAGGTACGCAAGGGCGATCATGGCCAATGAAAAAGCCGCAAGAGCCTCATGGCTTCTGGCCGGGAAGAGCCTCGGAAAGGCGTCCCGGAACAACAAAACGGCGACACCGGCAAGAGTGACGATCCCGAGGATGGCAGGAATAAGTCTTTTGCTTCGGCCAAGACGCGTGTACATAGTTGGTGATCGCCCACTTCCCGAAAAGAGACGGTGAAGACCTTTCGCGGAGCCCCATGAGACCGCGTGAGCCGATGCTAACAATTGGATCGTTTAGAATTCATAAGGACGTAACAACCGCTCTCAACAAGATCTCAATCAGCGGGACTCATCGGCCCGGCTCCGTGGAGACGGCTCCATCGGTTGCTGCCGAATGAATGCCCGCACAGGGCCCGTCAAAGCAAGGTCAAGAAAGAGAGAGTATGAAGTACGCCGGACTGCTGGTAATGCCCGCCGGATTCTTTCTCGCGCTAGCCGCGCTGGCGCTGTTTCCTGACCCGGCGCGGCGCATGGCGTTTGTCCTGTGCGGTTTGGCAGTCGAGGGCATGGGCCTGGCCGTTGCGGTGCGCGGCCACATGCTCCCACGCGGGGCGAGCCACCCATGAACGCGATCCCCCCCATGGTTCCTTCGCCGGTTCCGGCAATGAGCGACGCTGTTTTTGCGCTTACGCTTGCGCTGCTATTGCTTGCGCCCATGGCGATTGCCGGCGTGGCGCTCATCAATACCGGCCTGGGCCGGTCGCGCTCGGCGGCGCAGGCGATGCTGGGCAACCTGGCCCTGATCGCCGTTGCCGTCATCGTGTTCGCTTTCATCGGGGCGTCTTTTGCGGGGTCGCTGGGATCGAAAGAGCTCGTTCTTCATGCGGCGGGCAAGCCCTGGAGCGTGCTCGGCCTTGGGCCTGTTCTCCTTCGCGGCCTGGGCTCGGCCGCGCCGCAGGCTCAGCTCGCGGTTCTCTTTGAGTTTTTGGCCGTCGCCATGACGGTGCTGCTGCCGTGGGGCTCAGGTGCGGATCGCTTGCGGCTTGCCGCCGGTTGCGCAACCGCGGCGGTTTTGGCGGCGATTGTTTTTCCTCTCACTGCGCACTGGATTTGGGGCGGCGGTTGGCTCGCGGCCTTGGGAACAAACTTTTCGCTGGGCGCGGGCTTTCTTGACGGCGGAGGCGCGGCCACCGTGCATGTGCTCGGCGGCTTGAGCGCGCTGGCCGTGGTCTGGATCGCCGGACCGCGCCGCGGAAAATTTCCCAAAGAGGGCCTCTCCACGGCCATGCCCGGCCACAACGCAATCTATGTGCTTTTCGGCTGCCTGCTGGCGCTGGTGGGCTGGCTGGCCTGGAACGCCGCCGGCGCGATCCTCTGGCTGCACGCTCCGCTGGCCGCAATTCCGGCCACCGCGATCAACACGCTGCTCTCTGCTTCGGGCGCACTGGCCGCCACTTTTGCCGTCACGCGCTTCCGCTTCGGCAAACCCGACGCCAGCCTTTGCGCCAACGGCTGGCTGGCCGGTCTTGTCGCCTCCAGCGCATGCGCGGGTTTTGCCTCTCCGGTGGGTTCCTTGTTCGTCGGAGGCGTGGCCGGCGTTTTCACGCCATTGCTGGTGGAAGTACTGGAACTCGCGCTCTCGATCGACGATCCTACCGGCGCCATCACCGTCCATGGCGCGGCGGGGCTGTGGGGACTGATCGCCGCGGGCTTCTTCGCGCCGCAACCGGGCCAGCTTCTTGCCCAACTTGTCGGCATCGCCGCGCTCCTGGGCTTCGTTTTCCCGCTCGTCTACCTGCTTCTCTTCCTTCTCAACCGCCTGGCCCCCTTCCGCGTGGATCCCGACGGCGAGCGGATGGGAATGGACCTGCACGAGCTCGGCGGCGGAGCTTATCCCGAGTTTGTTATTCACCGCGACGAGTCCTACCGCTGAGCTGGGATTTTCTCGCCGCTCCGTGAACTCGCATTAGGATGGAATGCGCATGGGAATCCTTGGTTCGCTGTTCTACCCGTGGGGCCTGCTGCTGCAAGCCGCGGCCATCGTCCACTTCATCCGCCGCCGGCCCGACACCTATTGGATCTTCATCATCATCTTCCTTGGCCCCCTCGGCGCGCTGATTTACTTTTTTGTCGAGGTTCTGCCCGATCTCGGCCTGTTGCGGCAATCCTTCAAGACCTTCCCGCGCCGCAAGCGCATCTCCCAACTGCTCCTCGAGATTCACGACAATCCGTCGGCCGGGAACTGGGAAGAGCTTGGCGATTTGTATATGGATGAGGGCAAGTTGCAATTGGCTCGCGATGCCTTCAACAAAGCCATCGCGGCCCGCTCCGATACGCCCGACTGCTTTTACCATCGCGGCGTGTGTTCCATTCTGTTGGGCGATGCCGCCGCCGCTGTGCCTGACCTCGAAATGGCCGTGCAGCGCGATCCCGGCCATGACTTCTACCGTGCCGTGGGGCTGCTGGCGCATGCCTACGCACAGACCGGGCAAAAGGAAAAGGCTGAGACGTATTTTCGGCAGGCAGTGGAGCGGTCGACGCTGTCGGAGACCTATCTGAACTTCGCGGACTTTCTGGCGTCGCAGGGACGCAACACTGAGGCGCGCGAGTGGGCGCAGAAAGTGCTGGACAAGCGGCCCACGATGCCCGGCTATCTTCGCCGCCGCGAGCGCCCGTGGTTTCGACGCGCCAGCGCGCTGCTGAAGCATCTTCCCGCGTGAGATCCGGAACTAACGCCGCGCCAACAGCAACATCGCAACAAACATCGCCAGCGGAACCAGAACCAGCCCCGCATAGAGCGCCATTTTGCGGCCGTTGATCGCAAATCGTCCCAGCATGACCGGCCGGTGCATGCCACTCTCGACCCCCACAAGCTCCTGGTGCTCCAGCTCCCAGGCCATCTCCGCGGCCGTGGCATAGCGGTGGCGGGGGTCGCGCGCCAGCGCGCGGAAGAGAATCTCTTCGACCTCGGGCGAGATCTCCTTGTTCAACTCGCGCGCAGGCGCCGGATCGGTCACCAGGCGCTCGTTCATCACCGCCAGAGGACTCGGCCCCGTGAACGGCGGCTGGCCGGTCAGCATTTCGTAGAGCATCGCGCCCAGCGCGTAGACGTCGCTGCGCTGGTCGCCGCGCTGGCCCTTCACTTGTTCGGGAGAGATGTAGTCGGGCGTGCCCAGCGCAGGGGTAAGCCCTACCTGGGTAATGCGCCGCGCACCCTCCTTCAAGGCGATTCCAAAGTCGATAATCTTGATGCGGTCACCCTCGCACACCATGATGTTCTCCGGCTTCAGATCGCGGTGCACCACGCCGTGCTTGTGCAGGTTGTCGAGAGCATCGCAGATGGCGACCGTGAGGGCCACGGCCCGGTCGACGGGCAGTCTCCCTTCCTCATTCACAATCGTGCGCAGCAGGCGGCCATCCACCCACTCGATGACCATGTAACGGCGGCTGCGCTCCTCGCCGTCAAAGGTCTTCACCACGCCGGGATGGTCGATTGTCTGGCCGATCTCCTCCTCGCGCCGAAAGCGCTCGAGAAGAACCGGATCTGCCTCCATCTCCGGATGCGGAATCTTCACAGCGACCTGCCTGCCGGTGCGCAGGTCGGTCGCCCGGTAGAGCGTGGACATGCCGCTGCGCGCAATCTCCGCGTCCAGACGGTAGTGGTCCAGTGTGTCTCCGGCTTCCAGTTTCGTCATGACTTCAGTCAGCATCGCAGGTTCGATTGTTGCACGCAATTTGTAAGAAAATCGCAAGGATCGGCGAAGCCCGGGATCGGCCGGAAAACAGTCGCATCGAGCGATCCTGAACCTCTGGATCGGCCCCGCAAAGCCCAGGGTCTGAACTTTGCGGTTCCCCAAGAAAAACTCCCGGCTATCCTGCCGGAAATCATTATGATGAAGGTCACGATGTCCCGCTTATTTCGCATCTGCGCGGTCTGCCTGGGGCTGGCCTGCGTAACTTGGCCCGCAGTTGCCGCCGCGACAGCCGCCAAGTCTCATCCACCCAAGGCGCAGCCCCCGCAGGATACGGGTTTCCTGAACCGGCGCATTGTTCTACAGGGGGTCACCTATCGATTTCAGGTCTACCTGCCGGAGGAGTGGCGGCGCGACGACGGCAAACTGTGGCCCATCATCCTCTTTCTGCACGGCCGGGGCGAGCGCGGCTCGGAAGGCATGTGGCAAACCCAGGTCGGCCTGCCTGAAGCGGTGCGTGACCACCCCGACCGCTGGCCGTTCGTGATCGTAATGCCGCAGTGTCCGCAATCCGCCCACTGGACCGATCCCGCCATGCTGGAACTGGCAATGGCTTCGCTCGATAGGGAGTCGGCGGAGTTTCACGGCGATCCAGCGCGCACCTATCTCACCGGGCTCTCCATGGGCGGCTACGGCGCATGGGAGCTGGCGCGCCTTCATCCCCATCGTTGGGCCGCCATTGCCATTGCCGCGAGTGGCGTGTTTTGGAGCTACGAACCGGAGCGCTGGCAGCAGGCCTCAATTCTGCCCGCCGAGTACGCTCGCGCCGTGGGCCGCACGCCCGTCTGGCTCTTCCACGGCAGCCTCGACACCACGGTCGTGCCGCGACAAAGCGAGCTGATGTACGACGCCTTCAAAGCAGCCGGCGGAGACATTCGCCTTTGGATTTACCAGGGGCTCGCCCACGATTGCTGGACCCGCGCCTACGATGAGCCGGAGCTGCCGCGTTGGCTGCTCTCCCACCACCTTCCCACTGTTCCTGAGGTCTTTGCCGAAAGCCTTGTGGTTCCGCTGCGCCCGCCCACCATCAAGATTTCCCCGGCGGAGCTCGACAGCCTGGCCGGCGACTACCGCGAAGCCAACGGGCGCGAAATCGAGACCATCTTCCGCCGGGGCGACCAACTCTTTGAAAAGAGCACCGGCGGCGGCATCGTCGGGCTGGAGGCGGAGTCGGCGGACACGTTTTTCCGCCCCGGCGATGCGACCGGAGCGCGGGACGTCCTCCTGAACTTTGAACACGATGCCAGTGGGCGAGTGACCGGCTATCTGCTTCACGACAACCGCCACGAAGAGCGCTGGCTGAAGCTCGTGGCCGGCGGGAAGTGACGCAGCTAGGGCCTGTTAACACTACCTGGGATGGCGGCGACGGGAGCCGATTTTCCCCAGGTCGCGGAGCGCGGAGCGAACTGTAGCCGGCCTACTGGAGCGACAAGCGACAAAGAGATGGGGAAAATCGGCCCCGTCCCTTCGGGTTGCGGCGAAAAACCGCTCATACTTCGTTGTCGTCCTAGGCGGTGGACCCGCCACAGCCGTCGTCCTCCGCCTCGTCTGAGCGGTTTTTCGCTCGCAACGCCATCCACCCCAGGTAGTGTTAACAGGCCCTAGAGCGGTTCCACAATTCACGTGCCCTTTCCGGCGTCTTGCAGGGTGGCTTTTTCTTGATGAAAAAGCCACTTGACCGCTGCGGACATGGGTATAGCAATTGTGGAACCGCTGTAGCTGGTGGCCGCCGGTCTTTGCTCGTGGCGGCTGGAACATTCCGCGCCAAGGTTGCGTATTTATCCTTCGAGATCGAGGAGGCAATATGTACTGCAGTGGATGTGGCCGATCGTTGGAACAGGGACAGGTGATTTGCCCGCAATGCAACCGGCCTGTAGCGCCGGCCGTGCCCCCTGTGCCCGGCTTCGAGTTTGTTTTGGCAGGCTACGCCAGCAAGATCAGAGTGCTCGGCATTCTGTGGCTGGTTTACGCCGGAATCACCCTGATCTTCGGTTTCGCCGGCCTGGCTTTCGCGCACGCCTTCATGTCGGGCGGCTTTGGTCCCTGGATGCACGGGCACGCGCCGCAGATGTGGTTCTTCCCGGGGCTTCTACGCTTCGCCTGGGTGTTCCTGCTGGGCCGGGCCGTTTTGGCAGCCGTGGCCGGCTGGGGTCTGCTGGAGCGCACGCAGTGGGGGCGGATCGTCGCCATCGTCGCCGCCATCCTCAGCCTCATTCGGATTCCTCTTGGTACCGCCCTGGGCATCGCCACACTGATCATTCTGATCGGGACACGAAACTGGACGCTCTACGAGGATTTGTGATCGCAGTGAGTTGAGCACCCGGAGCCGCCGATTTCCGACTCGGGTCGATCGACTTCGATTCCCTGCCCACTGTGCAATGTTCACTGCTCGCTGTCTTACAATCACTTCATGACCTTCCCTGCCAATCGGATGCGGCGGATGCGCCGCAGCGAGCCGTTACGCGCGCTGGTGCGGGAGACCGTTCTCGATCCCCGCGACCTGATTTATCCGCTCTTCATTTGTCCCGGCAAGGGCGTTCGTAATCCGGTCGGCTCCATGCCCGGCGTCTTCAATCTGTCGGTGGACGAGGCGGTGCGTGAAGCCGAGGAAGCCGCAAGGCTCGGCCTGGGCGGACTGCTGCTCTTTGGTTTGCCTGAGACAAAGGATGAGCAGGGCACTGGCGCCTGGGAAGACAACGGCATCGTGCAGCAGGCGCTGCGCGCGCTCAAGCAGTCTGAAGCTGCTAAGAAGCTGGTTCTGATCGCCGACGTCTGCCTGTGCGAGTACACCAGCCACGGCCACTGCGGCGTAGTGGTCAAGTCGCGCGACGGTTTCGATGTGGACAACGATCCCACGCTTGAGCTGCTGGCGCGCACTGCCGTGAGCCAGGCCAAGGCAGGCGCTGACGTTGTGGCTCCCAGCGACATGATGGACGGCCGCGTAGCCGCCATCCGCAGCGCGCTCGACGCCGCGGGCTTGGCCCAGACGCCGATCCTCAGCTACGCGTCGAAATTCGCGTCAGCCTTTTACGGGCCCTTCCGCGAGGCTGCCGATTCCGCGCCGCAGTTCGGTGACCGCAAAACGTACCAGATGGACGGCGCCAACCTGCGCGAGGCCCTGCGCGAGATCGATCTCGACATCGAAGAGGGCGCGGACATGATCCTGATGAAGCCCGCCATGCCGTACCTCGACGTAGTGCGAGCGGCGCGCGAGCGCGTGGACGTGCCCATCGGCGCATACCAGGTTTCCGGCGAGTATTCGATGCTGCAGGCGGCATTTGAGAAGGGTTGGCTGGATCGCGATCGCGCGATGATGGAGTCTCTGCTGGGCCTCCGCCGCGCCGGAGCGGACTTCATCGTCACCTACTTCGCCAAGGAAGCAGCGAAGCTGCTCGCATGAAGCTGGCAATCGCCGGTCGCTGCGCCTAACAGGCTCTCGCACACAAATCGCTTTGTATCCGCGTCGCAGTGTGCTTTTCTAACTAGAACCCGCCTATGCGCAAGCGACTCGAAGCTTATTTTGAATTTGCCCGTCTGGAGACCAACTGGCGCACGGAAATTCTGGCCGGCGTCACGACATTCCTGACCATGGCCTACATCGTGCTGGTGAACCCGGCGGTGCTGGCCGATGCCGGTGTGCCGTTGCCTGCGGTCACCGCGGCCACTTGTTTGTCGGCCGCGTTTGGCTCCATTTTGATGGGAATCGTCGCGCGTTATCCCATTGCGCTGGCGCCGGGGATGGGCCTGAACGCCTATTTCACCTACACGGTCTGCCTCAAGATGCATGTGCCCTGGCAAACGGCGTTGGGCGCGGTGTTTCTCTCCGGCGTCATCTTTCTGGCCATCACCGCCATGGGCATCCGGCAGATGATCCTGCGCGCCATTCCCCACCAGCTTTACGCCGCAGTCGCCAGCGGCATCGGCCTCTTCATCGCGTTCATCGGCTTCCAGCACGCGGGCCTCGTGGTGCGCGACCCCAACACGCTGGTCGGCATGGGCAGCATCCGCAATCCCACCGCTTTTCTCACGCTTCTTGGCCTGATTCTTATGGTCGCCCTCGAAATCAGAAAAGTGAAGGGCTCCATCCTCATCGGCGTGCTCACCGTCACCGGCATAGCCTGGGCGTTTCACATGGTTCATTGGACGCCGTCGGCGGGCGGCATCGGCGCCCTCACTCAAACGGCGTTCAAGCTCAACATCATGGGCGCGGTCAATAAAGGGCTGCTCGAAATCATCTTCGTCTTCTTTTTTGTCGATCTCTTTGACAACCTGGGCACGCTGGTTGCCGTCACCAAGCGCGCCGGCCTCATCGCGCCCGACCACTCCATTCCCCGGCTGAACCGCATTCTCTTTGCCGACGCGACCGCGACCATCTTCGGCTCGCTGACAGGAACCTCCACCGTGACCAGCTACGTGGAATCCACGGCAGGCGTGGCCGCGGGAGGGCGCTCGGGCGTGACTGCCATCGTCACCGGTCTGCTATTTCTAGGAGCGATCGTCGCCGCGCCGTTTATCGGCATCGTCCCTCCGGCGGCCACGGCGCCGGCGCTCATTCTTGTGGGTTCACTCATGCTGGCGGCTATCACAGAGATTCAGTGGCACGATCCCCTCGTCGCCGTTCCCGCATTTCTCACGCTCATTCTCATTCCATTCACTTACTCCATCGCCAACGGCCTCGGCTTCGGCATCATTGCCTGGGCGGTCCTGCACCTGCTCGCAGGCAAAGCACGCCGCCAGGATTGGCTGCTCTACCTCCTCGCCGCACTCTTCCTCGTCCGCTTCATCTACCTCGGCGCGAGTTAGAACCTGTTACGATGTTGGCCGTTCATCGGAAAGGAGCAACCATGCACTGGTATGACTATCTGAGCTATTTCTTCGGCGGCGCGTTTCTAGCCAATTCCCTGCCCCACCTCATCAACGGAATCTCGGGACGCGCCTTCCAGAGTCCCTTCGCGAAGCCGCCGGGAAAGGGATTATCTTCTTCGACGGTGAACGTTTTGTGGGGCATCTTCAATCTCGCCGTGGCCTACGTGCTTGTGCTTCGCGTGGGCAGCTTCAGCCTTCACGACACCTGGCAGGCGGTCATTCTCGGCGCAGGCGTTCTGCTCATGTCGGTCATGCTTGCCCGCGCTTTCGGCCGCTTTCATGGCGGATTGTGAGTCTGCCCGCACCTGCGCGCAATCAGCCTCATCCGGCGTAGCCAAAAAGTCGTAAACTCAACTCATTCGCTCCCTGTACTATGAGTGGGAGGTTTGTGACCCACGCGAAGATGCGCGCCATGGGGACCAAAGGGGAACGGCGGATGGGGAACTTGCGGCAGTTACAGCGGCTTCGCAGTTATTGTGTCCTGAAGCCATGGTCGCCGAGTGGATTCTTCACCAAGAAAAATCCACCCTGCACCGAAACTGGAAAAGGCTACAACAACTGCGGAACCGCTCTAACCCTGCCCCGCTTGGCCATTGCGGCCGCAGTCTCATTGGCCCTGGCGTTAGGGATCTCAGCCTGCGAGAACGTGGCCACTTACACGCAGCCGAGCCTGGTCCGTTTCATCGACGCCTCGTACATCGCCCCGGCCGCCAACGTCCTCGTCGAAGGACAGCTTTTGGCTGCCAACGCCGGCGCGGGAACCATTACTCCTTACGGCACGGTAGCCGCCAACAATGCCGCGCTCATTCAGGTCACCGCTGCCACCGGCGGCGCTGCACTGGTAACCACCAACGGAACGCTGCTGCCCGGCCATCAGCACTCGGTCTTCCTCACCGACAACGGCGCGGCGCCCAATGGTTACACGGTCACCGTCCTCGAGGATCAGCAGGTGCAGGCGGCGAGCAGCCTGTCGGCCTTTCGCTTCCTCAACCAGGCTCCCAAGACCGGCGCCGTCGATATTTATATGGTCCCGTCGGGAACGACTCTCGCCGACGCCGTTCCTCTGGTCACCGATCTCCCCGTAGGAGGCACGGCGGGATATATCAGCTTCACCGCGCAGACCGTCACCATGGTTGTTACTCCCACCGGCCTCACCACACCGCAGTACACCTCCACGCCCATCACCCTCATCGGCGGCGAAGTGCGCACCGTGCTCATCATGGACACGCAGTTGACCAGCAATCCGCCCGTCGAGGTGAGCATGGCCGACGACGCCGGGCCGGCGAATTAGGCGGGCGCTTTCCCGCCCTCCAATCAAAGGAACAAATTGGAACTGGCCGGCGGCGGTCCAGCCGCCATCACCGTCCCTCTGCCTGCCGCGCGCGTATACTTTCCGGCGAGGTAGTTGAAATTCGCCATGGATCCGTCCTCCATCTTGATCCCTGCCGGGCTGCAAAACGCTGCCGTGTTCACCATCGTGCTTGCCTTTGCCGGCTATCTGGTCACGTTCCTGAGCAACCGCATGATGGCCCGCCGTGCCGACCGGCTGCGCCTGGTGAACCAGCACCTCAACAAGTTCTACGGTCCGCTCTACGTGGCCACGGTGACGGGCAACATCGCCTACAAATCGCTGCTCGCAAAGCAGGGCAAAACGCAGTGCCATCCCATCCGCGACGAGGATCTGAAGGAGTGGGTCTTGTGGATGACGACCATTTTCATGCCTCTCAACGACGTGCGCGAGAAGATCATCATCGAGAACGCCCACCTGATCGTCGAGGAGCAGATGCCGCAATGCCTGCTCGACTTTGTCACTCACGTGGTGGGCTATAAGGCTCTGCTTTCGAAGTGGGCCGAGGGCGACTACACTGAGCGGCGCTCGACGATCGGCTGGCCGCCGGAGTTCGATGAATACGTCGAAGACTCTTACAAGGCTCTTAAGGCGGAGCAGACTCGCCTGCTGCATAACTTCTTTTGGAGACGCTACCAGCGCCTCACAGGGCACAAGAATCGCCACTCCTGAGAATTCGGAGCGTCACCGGCGCACCGGCTATGCCGTGAGCGCGGGATTCAGCGAGGTCACCTTCGCAACCGCCTTGGTCAGGCGCGCTTCGTGCGGCCGCGTACCTTTTTTGTCAACGCGCGTGTAGAAGTGCTCGACGGACTCGACCAGATACGCGCCGGGAAGGTATTCCGTCCCGTCCGTAACGCCGTCTCCCGGCAGCAGGATCACGTCGCCGGCCCTCGGCAGCGAGTGCAGCGTCTCCAGCGGCACCAGGTTGATGCAGTCTCCGTCCCCGGCCACAAACTCCAGGCAATTGGCGCTATTCAGCGTTCCTTCCAGAGCACGCCGCGCCTCCTGCCGCGCCTTGAGCGACTCATAGTAGGTGCCCGCCATAATGGGCAGCCCGATCATGAATCCGACAACACTGCTGTACTGCGCAATAAGGGACATCCAATGGTGCGGCATGCGGTTGATTGCCTCCCACGCCAAGGTTAAACCGGATTGACGCCTGTTTGGACATCTACAAGGGACGAAAAACTCCGCCTCGGCCTCGCGGCAGGTTTCAAGTTGTTGCTATTGACCAACAGACCCGTTGTGGTGGACTCGCCCACCTCGAAAGAAGCGGTGATGCACCATGCTGAGCCCAAGCAGCAGAACAAGGACGACAAAGAGAGCTATGAATCCGATCTTTACAGCCTGCAACAAGGGTGTCTCTCGCTCGGGAGGGGGCGATGGACTTGCGTCGTCTGCCATTCGAGTTGCCTCTTTCTGGGCTCAGATGCATTATGCGGCGCCGAGGAATACGCCATACTTTCCCGCTCGTCGAGCCTGGAACAATTCCAGAAGTCGCGTGCGATCGATCCACGTACCGACTAGAGTTTAGCTCCGCTTATGCGGATACGCTAAGGTGTAGATTTTCCCATAGCCGCAGCGTGGGGCCGGCCTGATTGATGGTGTAGAAGTGCAGTCCGGGAGCGCCATTGCTGAGCAGGGTCTTACACAGCCGCGTAACCACGCTGAGCCCGAATACGAGCAGAGCGGGCTTGTCGTCCTGTAGCTCCTCCAGGCGTAGGCGCACCCAGCGCGGCAGGTCCGCGCCGCATCCCGAGCAGAATCGCAGAGTGTTGGCGTAGCTGGTGATGGGCATGATGCCGGGAACGACAGGGATTTTGATTCCCACTTTGTCGCAGCGCTCCATGAAGTCGAAGTATGCATCGGCGTTGTAGAAGAGCTGCGTCAGCGCCGCATCCGCTCCCGCCTCCACCTTGCGGCGGAAGTGCTCGAAGTCCTCGCTGGGCCGGTTGGCTTGCGGATGCATCTCGGGATATGCGGCCACCTCAATCTTGAAGGCGTCGCCGTGCTCCTTGCGGATAAAGCTGACCAGCTCGTTGGCGTAGTGAAACTCGCCCGGCGCCGCGGCGCTCATCGCCGTCGCCGGCAGATCGCCGCGCAGCGCCACGATGCGCTTCACGCCCGCCTCGCGGTAGCGCTGGAGGTGTGCCGCCACATGGGCGCGCGTCGAGCCAACACAGGTGAGATGCGGCGCAGCTTCAACGCCGGAGTGCTCCACCACCGCCAACAGCGTCTCGTAGGTGCCTTCCTGATCGGACCCGCCCGCGCCATGTGTGATGGAGAAATAGTCCGGCCGCACCGCGGCCAGTTGGGCGATCGTCGCCGGCAGCTTGGCAACGGCTTCCGGTGTGCGCGGCGGAAACAACTCGAACGAAACACTTAATGGTGAAGCCATTTATGCGTTCTCAATCAACAACGTGAGTTGCGAAAATTGCCGGCCACCCCAGGCTCCTGAGCGACCGGCAACGGACCCGCGTTTGCTATCCCCTAAGTCCCTGGTCCATAAGTCCCTAAGTCCCTGGTCCCTGCCTTTTAGTACCGGTAGTTCTCCGCCTTGTACGGCCCTTCCACCGGCACGCCGATGTAGTCAGCCTGCTTCTTGGAGAGCTTGGTCAGCTTCACGCCGATCTTCTCCAGATGCAGCCGCGCCACTTCCTCGTCCAGCTTCTTGGGCAGCGTGTACACGTTCACCTTGTAGGTGTCGCGGTTCTTCCACAAGTCGATCTGCGCCAGCGTCTGGTTGGCGAAGCTGTTCGACATCACAAAGCTGGGATGGCCCGTCGCGCAGCCCAGGTTCACCAGCCGCCCTTCGGCCAGAATGAAGATGCCGTGGCCGTCGGGGAAGGCGTAGAAATCCACCTGCGGCTTGATGTTGAGTTTCTTGAGGCCGGGCGCGGCGTTGAGCCGGTCCATCTGGATCTCGTTGTCGAAGTGGCCGATGTTGCAGACGATGGCCTGGTCCTTCATCTTCTGCATGTGCTCGAAAGTGATGATGTCGGTGTTGCCGGTGCAGGTGACGTAGATGTCGCCGCGGCCAAGCGTGTCTTCGACGGTGGTGACCTCGAAACCTTCCATCGCCGCCTGCAGCGCGTTGATGGGGTCGACCTCCGTGACGATGACGCGTGCGCCCATGCCGCGCAGCGAGTGTGCGCAGCCCTTGCCCACGTCGCCATAGCCGCAGATGACCGCTACCTTGCCCGCCACCATCACGTCCGTCGCGCGCTTGATGCCGTCGGCCAGCGACTCGCGGCAGCCGTAGAGATTATCGAACTTCGACTTGGTTACGGAGTCATTTACGTTGATGGCCGGCACCAGCAGCTTTCCCTGCTCCATCATCTTGTAGAGCCGGTGCACGCCCGTGGTCGTCTCTTCGGAAACGCCGCGCCAATCCTTCACCAGCTTGTGCCAGTGTTGCTTGTCCTCGGCATACACTTTCTTGAGCAGGTCCTTGATCACCTGCTCTTCGTGGTTGCCCGAGGGTGTGTCAACCCATTTGTCGCCGTTTTCCAGCTCATAGCCCTTGTGGATGAGCAGCGTCGCGTCGCCGCCGTCGTCGACGATGAGTTCCGGCCCTTTGCCGCCCTTGTGGCACAGCGCGCGATAGGTGCATTCCCAGTAGTCCTCCAGCGATTCGCCCTTCCATGCGAACACCGGAACGCCCGCCGCCGCAATCGCCGCCGCCGCGTGGTCCTGCGTGGAGAAGATGTTGCAGCTCGCCCAGCGCACTTCGGCGCCCAGGCTGACGAGGGTCTCGATCAGCACGGCCGTCTGAATGGTCATGTGCAGCGACCCGGTCACGCGCACGCCCTTCAGCGGCTTCTCTGCCGCATATTTGTTGCGGATCGCCATCAACCCCGGCATCTCCTGCTCGGCAATGATGATTTCCTTGCGGCCCCAATCGGCCAGGCCCAGGTCGGCCACTTTGAATTCGGTCTCAAGCTTGCCGGTTTTCGTTCCTTCGAGGGTTGCGGTTGCCATGCAGATCTCCTTTTATCGTCGTATCGTGATATGTTGATATGTAGCAGAATTCTCCCATGCCGTCAATCGTCAAAACGTTAAAGGTTGTGGCCGATCCCAATCGGCTTCGCATCTTGTTGCTTCTAAAAGATGAAGAGCTCTCCGTGGCCGAGCTTCAGGAGATTCTGGCCATGGGCCAGAGCACCATCTCCACCCACCTTTCGCAGCTCAAGCAGGCGGAATTAGTGGAAGACCGCCGCACCGGCAAGAGCAATCTCTACCGGCTTGCCCCTGCCCCTGCGGGAGGCAGCCCTTTGGACGAGATTCTCTTGAGAGCAAAGAGGGAGATCTCCGAAGCCCCTCAGGACCATGCCGCCATGCGCCGCGTCCTGCGCAAGCGCCAGGACAAGACGCGCGCGTTTTTCGACAGCGTGGCCGGCCGCCTGGGCAAGGATTACGTTCCTGGCAAATCGTGGAAGAGCCTGGCCGAGGCGCTGCTGCGTCTGATGCCCCCGCTGATTGTCGCCGATCTGGGCGCGGGCGAAGGCGCTTCCGCATTGCTGCTCGCGCAGCGGGCAAAGAAAGTGATCGCCGTTGACAGCTCGGCCAGGATGATCGAGGTGGGCCGCGAGCAGGCTCTCCGCCACGGCGTGAAGAACGTCGACTACCGCCTCGGCGACATGGAAGAGATTCCCATCGGAGATGGCGAGGTCGATCTGGTGTTCTTCTCGCAGTCGCTGCACCACGCGCTGCACCCCGAGCGTGCGCTGGCTGAGGCGGCACGGATTCTCGTCGCCGGCGGCCGCATCGTGATCCTCGATCTCGTTCGTCACCGCTTTGAGGAGGCGCGCGAGCTCTACGCCGATGAGTGGCTCGGCTTCAGTGAAGCGGATCTCGAATCCATGCTCCAGGATGCGGGCTTGGTCAACGTTGAAACCACGGTCGTCGACAAGGAGCCGGAGACGCCGCAGTTTCAAACCCTGCTGGCTGCCGGAAACAAGAAGAAGTAATTTTCAGGAGCAAATCCTGGCGATCTAACGGCGGCGCGAACCGGTCTGGCGATCCTCCGAGCCGGCCGTGTAGAGCGGCAGCATGAAACTCCGTTGAGACATCAAGCGTCATCTGCAAATGGGGATTGTGCCGCGCGCCAGATTCTTCTCAATCTGCCCCCGGGGAAAATGGTATGATCGGGTTCGATCGGCGGAATGCCCGGGAAAACGCCAGAGAGACGAGCGTTTCGTCGTTCAGGCTCCATCCAAAGATCCAGCTCCCCCCAAAGAAAACGGAGGTACGTAATGAGTACAGTGCTCAGGTTTCTTGGGCCCATGCGGAGCCCATTCCTTGTCTTCTGCGCAGTATTCGCGTTGAGTGTTGCGGCCGTTGGCCAGCCCTCGAAGGGATCGGCATCGGGCTCGAGCTCCGGCTCTGGCCAAGCGTCGCAAGGGAACGCAAGCACCGCGAATCCGGAGGGATTCGCGATCGAATCGGAGATGCTGACCTATACCGCCATGGACTCCGAAGGCGCGGCGCTCGCCTGTGGCATTGGGCGCAACGTAGGCGCGGCCGACTCTGGTTGCAACCCGCAGGCAATCACAGGTCCGCCGGTTGGCGTGGTCGTCGTCTCCGGGGGGTCCAGCGCGCTCTCCGAATTCCAGCTCTGGCGCACGGACATTTCCACCATGGACATGCTGACCCTGCGCGCCAATCATTACTGCCCTCAGGGTCCCGCAGGAAGAGCGGCGACTACTCTGTCCGGCACGATTATGTCGATGTTCCCGGAGAGCCAGGTTGCCTCGTTTGCGGCATCTCTGCTCAGCGCGACGGCAACGACTTCCCCGCTCGAAGGGAACATCCTCGATCGCACCCTGGTCAATGACGTAGCCGGACACTTGAGGGCGCTGGGGGTCGATGTTGTCATCCCGGACAGCTACATGCCGTATTCGCTGGCCGCGATCGACGTGAATCACTCCCCATTTCTGTCCAAATACGTTGCACTCATCAAAGCGCGCGGATGCGTTGCTCCGGCTGCAAAAGAAAATGCCGACGCGGCGCCGGCCGCGGAACCGGGTGCAGCCGGGAGCGGAGAAGCAGATGCACATGCGGAAGCCGACAAAATGGCCATTACCCAGGCCATCGACGCCTTCCTGAAATCGCTCACCGAGCCCGATGTCTTTGATATGCCCAAGCCGCCGCCGGGAGCGCCGCCTGCCCCTCAGGAGCCGGTCATTTCGCATCTCAACGCCGTGCTCAGAGCCGATGGCCTGGCGCAGGAGCTCGACGCTGCTTCGCCCGACGCTCGCTCCGGAGCAAACGGCATCTGGTATGTGCTCTCGCTCACGGCGCTGGAATCGGGTGGAACTCTGATGAAGTCCGGGAACGCCATAACCGGCACAAAGACCAGTTACAGCGGCGGGGCCGTCGGCACCTATGCGCTATTCCGTTTGAATGGAAATGTCGCGTGCTCGGGTGTCTTCTTCAACTATGAGCCGCCAACGCTGACGAGCAAGATTCCGGACCTGCTCAAGTCCCCTGAAGTGGCGGGAGGAAAACTGGTTGGCGGCTGCCACTAGCGCATTTCTCCTTCTGCTGTACACCGAAACCGATACGCTGAAGTGGCGATTTCCTCAAGAAATCGCCACCTTGCACGAAAATCAAGACGGCTATACCTGAAGGAGAAATGCCTTAGGCTCGATCGCGATTCCGTTTGATTCGGTTGAACAAACCGTGATTGCTGTGAAGGGGCGGGCATTTTACCCGCCCCTTTTCATCCTGTCATCTTTTGAAGGATTTTCGCTCTCCGCGGCGTAAGGCCGGTAGCCCACGACGATCGCTCCTCTCCGCGTCAGCGCGCTCCCTCCGTTTCCAGTAATTTGCGCTTCCGCTCCACGCCCCAGCGGTAGCCTGTGAGCGAGCCATCGGCGCCCACCACGCGATGGCACGGCACCACCAGCGCCACGCGGTTGGTGGCGCAGGCGCGAGCGACGGCGCGCGTGGTCTTGGGATCGCCCAGCTCGCGCGCCAACTGGCCGTAGCTGCGTGTCTCGCCTCGAGGAATCTGGCGGAGCGCCTGCCACACGCGCAGTTGGAAGACCGTCCCGCGCAGATCCAGGGCGTCTGTCCGGCCCCGGTTGCCGGTCAGGTCATTCCCCTCGCGCACGCTCTCGAGCGCCGCATCCACCAGCCGCGACAGCGATGGATCGCGACGCAGCGTGGCTGCGGGAAACTCCGCGCGCAGGCTTGCCTCGGCCTCAGCCGACGTGGAACCGAGAGATAACCAGCAGAGACCGCGGGCGGTCGCTCCGACAACAACCCAACCGAAGGGCGAGCGCGCCGTTGTATATGCGATCTGCTCGCCTTTGCCGCCCTGGGCAAACCGCGCGGGCGTCATGCCCAGTTGACTCCCTTCGTAGGCGCGGCTCGACGAGCCGAACCCGGCGGTGTAAATGGCGTCGGTCACGCTCTCGCCCTGCTTCAGCGCGCCGCGCAGCCGTCCCGCCCGCATCGCGCGCTGGTATTGCAAAGGGCTCACGCCCATCTCACGCTTGAAGAGCCGCTGCACGGTGAACGGGCTTAAACCAGCGACGCGCCCCAGCTCGTTCAAACGCACGGGCCGGTCGAGGTGCGCCTCTATGTGGCCACGAATCTTCTCCAAAGGGCTGCTCCACGCAATGGTGGTGGGACGGCAGCGCTGGCACGGGCGGAAACCCGCAGCCTGCGCGTCGGTTGCGGTCCGGAAAAAGCGCACGTTCTCGCGCAGCGGTCTGCGGCTTGCGCAGCCCACCCGGCAAAAAACGCCGGTAGTTGTCACGCCATAGAAAAAGCGCGCCTGCGGATCGCGGGCCGCGAGCTGTTTCCAGGCGGCGTCGGGATCGAGGCTCGGATCCGGGGCTGTGCGTGAGTTTGCGAACGGAGTCATCGTCAAAACGTCGCCAGTTTGGGTGGATGCGATTTGCGAATTGCTGCTCATGGACTTCATCGTCGCCGAATCGCTCCGCAGCCGCACTCCGATTCTTGCGGGCAATTCATTTTCCCGGCTGCGCCATGCTTTGGCCTGCATCAGCTTTAAGCAGAGCCTGCGCTCGAATTAGGTCTTCCTCCGTATCCACGCCGATCGTGTCCCTCGGTGCGTCGGCTACATAGATCGCAATGCCGTTTTCGAGCAGGCGCAACTGTTCGAGGCGCTCCTGTTTCTCGAGCGGCGAGGGCGGAAGCGCCGCAAACCGCTCCAGTGCTGCCTTGCGGTACGCGTAAATACCCAGATGCTTGCGATAGCCGGTAAAGCCGGTCGCGTCGCGGTCGAAAGGAATCGTCGCGCGCGAGAAGTAGAGCGCGCGTCCGTCGAGCGCCGTGACCACTTTCACCGCGTTGGGGTTCGCGAACTCGTGCGGCGGGCAGCGCACGGCAAGCGTAGAAACTTCGACTTCGGGACGCGCGAAGAGTTCAAGGAGCGGCGGAAAGAAATCGGGCGTGAGGGTCGGCTCATCGCCCTGAATGTTGACGTAGATGTCGGCGGCGAGCTGGCGGGCGACATCCCTCACCCGGTCCGATCCGCTGGGGCAATTGGGCGAGGTCATCACGACAGGAATCGCCCGCGCACGACACGCCTCGGCGACTTCTTCCGCATCGGTTGCCACGACCACCGGGTCCATCAGGCCGCTCGCACTCGCCGCGCGCCACACCCACTCCACCATGGGCCGCCCGGCGATCAGTCGCAGCACCTTGCGCGGCATGCGCGTGGATGCCAGCCGCGCTGGAATCACGGCGGCGATGCGGAGGGGACTCATGCAGACGAGTGTAAATGCAGGGAACAGGGAGTAGAGAGTAGGGACTAGAAAGCGTGGAGTCCCACCCTTTCGCCAAAAAGCCGCGAAAGGATGGGGCAACCGCGCTGTTAGGTGACAAGTTGCGCCAGCGCCCGCTCGGCGCAAGCCAGACTTTCAGCCGCAGCTTCGGGGCTTTCGCTTTGGCGCTCGGCGTGGATGAACTTGACGTCGGTGAGTCCGATGACCCCGAGAATCGCTCGCAGGTAAGGCTCCTGGTAGTCCAGGGCATGGAACGGCGATCCCGCTGGATACGCGCCGCCTCGCGCGGAAAACACGTAGACCCTTTTGCCCGGCGGCACAAGCGGCGCCACACCCTCCTCGGTAAATGCAAACGTCCGCCCTTCGCGGACGATCATGTCGATCCACGCTTTCAGCGAGGCGGGAATCGACAGGTTCCACATGGGCACGCCGAGAACGAGAACATTGGCGGCGAGAAGCTCGTCGACAAGCCGGTCTGAAGATTCAAGGTTCCGCTTCTGCTTCGCGGTCAGCTTGGCGGGCGGCGTAAAGAATGCGTCAATGGCGGCCTCATCAAGATAGGGGATTCGCTCCAACGACGTGTTGCGATAAATGACCGTGCCAGACGGGTTTTGCTGCCGCCACTTTGCCACGAACACGGCGGCAAGGCGGCTGGAAACGGATGCGGCGCGGGGGCTGGAATCGATGTGCAGAAGGGTCGCCATAAGAATGCTCCGGAATGATGCCAGGGGTGCAAGGAAATTGTCGCAGGAAAGCGGGCGCGCGTCGTTTGACCTGTCATTCTCTCCCCCTTATCATCGAATTTGGCGCTGCTGCACGCTATTGATGGGCCAGCGCTCCCTCCCGGCGGAGTAGCTCAGATGGTAAGAGCGACGGATTCATAACCCGTAGGTCGGCAGTTCGATCCTGCCCTCCGCCACCAGATTTTCCGGTGCCGCATGGGCAGCACGATCCTTCGTCCGCCACGGCGAACTCAGGATTTCGCCTGTGGGCTCAGACGCCCGCAAAACGGCTCAAGTTCGATCCTGCCCTCCGCCACCAGATTTTCCGGCGCCGCATGGGCAGCACGATCCTTCGCTTCACTCAGGATTTCGCCTCAAGGCTCCCGTCGCTTGCGCTCCTCACGCCTTGAAGACAGCTCAAGTTCGATCCTGCCCTCCGCCACCAAATTCATGCCCACCCGAGCAACGTTGAATCAAGAAGCAGAATTGCTTGCGCGCGATGGCGCTGCGCCTTCAGGCGGCAACGGTAGAAATTCATCTCAAGTCTTGTCGATGCTGCATGTTACAATTTGCCCACATCGGATCCCATGAACGATCGTTCCCCGCAAACCGAAGCCGTACTCGAAATCATCGCCCCTGACAGCTCGCGAGAGCAGGTCGCCCTGTCCGTTGTGCCCTTCAACATCGGACGCGGCGGTGAGGTCGACAATATTCTGCAACTTGACGACGGCCGCATCTCCCGCCGCTGCGCGAGCATCGTGGCCGAGGGCGCCGGCTACCGCCTGATGGATCGCGGCAACCGCTACGGGATTTTTGTGAATGGCGCCAAGGTGCAGCAGCACTCGTTGCGCCACGGCGATGTGATCACCTTCGGCGTCGAAGACAGCTACCAGATCGTCTTCCTTGCGTCATCGGCTGCTCCCCGGCCCGCGCCGCCTGACTCGGTAGCCAACCTGCTCACGCGCATCGGCTCCATTTCCGACTTCGCCGATAGGACGGGTTCCGGCGGATTGAACAGGCTCAATTTGCTGCTGGAAGCGACTTCGCTTCTGCACTCGCAGCTTCCTCTCGATTCCGTGTTGGGGTCGATGCTCGATCATGCCATCTCCGTCACGCACGCCGACCGCGGCTTGCTCATCGAGCCTGATGCCTCGGGCGTGCTTCGTGTCCACCAGGCCCGCAGCAACAAAGGCGAGGACCTGCCGCCGGAGACGCTGAATCCAAGCCAGACCGCGATCAACCAGGCGATCAGCAAACAGTCGAGCGTGATTACGGAGGACCTGAACCTGGCGGGATTGGATTTGAAGGCTGCGGAGAGCGTGGTGGTGCAGGGGCTCCGCGCGGTGGTCGCCATTCCGCTCTATGCCTCATCGCGCTCCACCGTCGACACGGGCTCCGAGCAGGAGCGCGGCCAATTGCTGGGTGTGATCTACCTCGATTCGCGTCGCATTGCCGCGTTCTCGGCGCTCGACCGCCAGATTCTCGATGCGCTCGCCGTGCAGGCGGCCAGCATTATGGACAATGCGCGCCTGGTGGAGCGGGAGCGCGAGCGGCAGCGGCTGGAGCAGGAGCTGTCGATTGCGCGCACCATCCAGCAGGCACTGCTGCCGCACGGGTTGACCGATTTTCCGCACCTGGCCGTTACAGGCGTGCACTATCCCTGCCATGAAGTGGGCGGCGACTACTTCGACGTGGTTCCGGTGAGCGAAGATCGCACCGCAATTCTGATTGCCGATGTCAGCGGAAAAGGGCTGGGCGCGGCTCTCTTGACGACGATGCTGCAAGGCGCCTTGTCGGGATTGACCATGGGCGCCGATCCGGTGAAAGTCTTCAACCACATCAACCGTTTCCTCTGCCGCCACGCGGAGGTTGGCCGCTACGCCACGATGTTCATCGGGCTTGTGGGCCAGGACGGCATGCTCGAGTACATCAAGGCTGGTCATCCATCGCCGCTTTTGCTGCGGCAGGGCAAGGTGCGTGAGCTCTATAACGAAGGATCGTTCCCCGTCGGCCTGATTCCTGAGGCGGAGTTCACCTCGGCGCGGCTGCAGCTCGAACCGGAAGACACTCTGGTGCTCTTCAGCGATGGCGTGACGGAAGCCGAGGATCCCGCTCACGAGCTCTTTGAGGTCAGCGGTTTGAGCAAGGTCCTGGCTGGAAAAGCGGACGTGCCGGTTGAAGAGCTGCAGCAGTCGATTCTGGACGCCGTGCGCGGTTTTACCAAGGGTGCCGATCAGTCGGATGACATTACGCTGCTGGTCGTGCGCTACCGCCAGGCGGCGTAGAGCCATCGACGCAGCCGCCAAGGCGTGCGGTGGTCGGGCCCCGCAGAGTCAACATTCTGAAAGCCAAGCCGGCTGAAAACCGCCGCGCCGGATTGGTACAATCCACACCATGGGCGTCCCCAAAGTCATTGGAAGGTATGAGATTGTCGAGGAACTGGGCCGCGGCGCGATGGGAAGCGTCTTCAAGGCGCGCGACCCTGCCGTAGGCCGCATCGTTGCCCTCAAAACCATCCATGCCACTGCGCTCGAAGGCGCTCAAAGCGAGGAGTACAGGACGCGTTTTTACCGCGAGGCGCGAGCGTCGGGCGTGCTGGCGCATCCCGGAATCGTGCCCGTCTTCGACGTGGGCGAGCATGAGGGCGCGCCATTCCTGGTGATGGAGTTTGTCGAGGGCCGGACATTGGCCGACGCCGTCAAGAAAGGCGAACGCTACACGCTCGATCGCGTCTGTGAAATCGGTCAGCAGCTCGCCGACGCTCTTGGCTACGCGCATCGGCAGGGCGTGATTCACCGCGACATCAAGCCCGCCAACATTCTGATGACCTCGCGCGCGGTCTACGGCAGCGAACGGCCCCGCATCACTGACTTTGGCATCGCCAAGCTGGCGGCCAGCGAAATCACCACGACCGGCCAGTTGCTGGGCACGCCCTCCTTCATGCCCCCCGAGCAGTTCACCGGCTCGCCCATCGACGGCCGTGCCGACCTCTTTTCACTGGGCGTGATTCTTTACTCCCTGGCGACCGGCGAGCAGCCGTTCCCCGGCGAGACCATGACGGCCGTCTCCTACAAGGTCGTCTACACTGAGCCGATTCCGCCGGCAAAGCTCAATCCCGCCATCCCGGCGCGGCTTGAGGTGGTGATCCTCAAGTGCTTGGCCAAGAGTCCCGCGGACCGCTACCAGACCGGCGAAGAGCTGGCGCAGGATTTGGCTGCCATGCGCACCGGTGCGGGAGCTGTGGTGATGCAAACCGGGGCGCCCCTGCCTGCCGCAGCAGGTTCCGATGCCACGCTGGCGCCGGGGTCTGTCGCCACGTCGCTTCCCCCGGCTGCCGCCGCAAAAGCCGCGGCGCAACCTGGCCAAAAGCCAGCAGCTCAAAAGCCCTCGAAGCCAGCCCGGCTTGAAACCAAGTTTGCCGTCGCTCTGCTTTGTGTGGCCGGTGCCGGAGCGGCAATCGCCGGAGGCTGGTACTGGTTTGCGCATCGCAAACAGCCCGCTCCGCCACCGCAGCAGGCGGTCACGGTTCCCATTCCACTGCCACAACAGGCTCCTCCGGTTTCGGTCGTTCAGCCTACGGGCACAGTTCCCACGCCGCCAGTGAATTCTGCGCCGAGCAAATCCCCGGCCGCCACGCCGCCGCCAGCGTCAACGCGGGCAGCGCCAAAGCCTTCCGCGGCCAAGCCCGCTTCTTCCAAAACGACTCCCGCCTCCCCGAATCAAACCGCATCGGCACCGGCACCCCCTGTCGCGGCCAAGCCCGCTCCCGCCGCATCCGCACCCGCGCCGGCCTCCGATCCCCGCAAGCTCGATCCGAACAAGAATGTCCGTCTGAAGATCGACGTAAGCAGATTCCCCAATGGCCTTCCCTTCACCGTGAACATGAATCGTCAGCCCTATGTGCACTTCATCACCGGTGACGGTAGCAGCCTCGACAATTTGTACGTTCCGCCCGGCGTACAACAGTTCCGCGTCTCTTTCAAGAGCGGCGGCCAGGAATGGGACTCGAACATCGTGAGCGACGACTTCAAGCTGAAAAAGGCGAGGACCCTGAAGGTTCAACTGTTGGTGAAAGGCAAGGCTCAGTCGAAAGTCACCCTGCCGGTCAGCAAGGATGCGCAGCTCTTTGTCTCCTTCTCCACCAGCCTCACCAATCTCCTGCCCTTCTGATCTTTTGCGTTTGTAACAGGATTGTCATAATCGTCCAGTACGATCTGGCTCGTGGAATTCACAATCTCTTACAAAAGAAAAGGGCGATGGAAATGCAAATCTCCACGCAGGAAATGGACGGCGGCGTCACCAGGGTCGAGCTGGATGGGCGCATGGACATCGCCGGTGCGGCGGTTGTCGATCTCAAGATGAATCTGATCGCGGGCAGCGCAAAGAGGCTACTGATCGACTTGCAAAAGGTCACGTTCCTTGGTTCGATGGGATTGCGGTCCATTGTGATTCCCGCGCGGGCTGTGCTTAGCGGCGGCGGCAAGGTGGTCCTTTTCGCCCCCAACGAGATGGTGGAGGCGGTCCTCAAGACCAGCGGCATCGACTCCCTTCTGCCGATTCACCACGATCTGGCCGCCGCGATGGCCGCATTGCAATGAGCGTACAACCGGTCTCATAAATGCCTCTGCTGCATTGTGAGCACGGATGGGACCCAACATCAAGGCGGGTCCCATGATTCTGGCGAGTTGACAGAGATGGTTTATGAGACCGGTTCTAACCTCTTATCCGGCAGCAACCATGCCCGCAGAAAACACTGCTAAGCCCGCGCCCCGGCTGACCTTGAGAAGTCAGCTCGACGATATGGCTTTACTCTGGCCATGGGTCGAGGCCCTCGTCGCCGAATACGCAATTCCAGCCGGCACGGCGTTCGACATTCACCTTTGCCTCGAGGAAGCGCTTTCGAACATCATCCGCCACGGATACCGCGGCCAGCCGAACCACACAGTCACTGTCGATTGCGCCTCGCCGGAAGCAAATCTTGTCGTATTCACCGTCGAGGATCAGGCTCCGCCGTTCGATCCCCTCGCCCCTTCGCTGATTGACGACGCGCCCGCGCCATCGTCGATCGATGCGCTTCGCCCCGGAGGCCGCGGCATTCTTCTGCTGCGCAAGTTCGCCGGTTCGCTCGCTTATGAGCGCCTCGCCGGCGGAAATCGCCTGACCATCGGTTTCGTCCTGCCTGGGTAACCCTCCCGCGCGGCTTGCCCCGCGCCTACAGCGGTTCCACAATTGCTATACCCAGGTCCGCAACCGCCGAGTGGCTTCTTCACCAAGAAAAAAGCCCCCCTGCAAGACGCCGGAAAGGGCACGTGAATTGTGGAACCGCTCTAACCGCTAACACTTTCGTTTCCCTTGCTCTCGAGGCTCCACTCTGTTGTCTGAGTGCTGCTTGCGTTATCATTGCGTCTATAGAGTGTGAGCGGCTGGCTTCCCCTTAGAGCTGCTCCGGTGGTGAGTGTGGCGCGTTTCTTTCAACGCTTTGTCTTTGTAGTTGCATTCGTAATCCTTGCCGGGCTCGTCCTCGGCTACGGGGCGGGCGAATTCGGGTGGATCGGCGTTCATGCCGGCGACGAACAGGACGCCGCTTACAAGCAGATGCGCGTCTACGCCGAGGTTTTGCGCAAGATTCAGAACTACTACGTCACCGCGCCCAACATCCCCGCCGTGACCACTGGCGCGCTGCACGGGCTGCTCGACTCGCTCGATCCCGACTCCAGCTATCTGACGCCCTCCGAGTACAAGATTTATAGGGATCGCCCCGCCACGGATAATGCGCAAGTCGGGCTCACCATTTCCAAGCGCTTCGGCTATGCAACAGTGGTCAATGTGCTGCCCGGATCGCCCGCCGACCAGGAGCACCTGCACGACGGCGATGTGATCGACCTGATCGACGGCCAGTCGACTCACGATCTGCCGCTGGCTATCGTCCGCTTCATGCTTACCGGCAAGCCTGGCACGACGGTCACGCTTTCGGTGGTCAGGCCATTCAAGCCAAATCCCGACAAAATCGCCCTCACCCGCGCCGTACCCACTACACCGCCTCTAGGCGAGCAGTTCTACGAGAACGCATCCATCCTTTATCTCAAGCCCGGCGTCCTGACCGCGACTCGCGTGGATGACATCGCCGCCAGGATCAAAGGCGCAGGAAAGGGCCGCAAGATCCTTCTTGATCTCCGTGACACCACCGGCGACGACCCGCATCAGGGATTGCGGCTGGCCAACTTCTTCATCAAGCAGGGGACTCTGGCGTCGCTCGAGGGCCAGAAGTATCCGCTTCAGACCTTCAACGCCGATCCCTCGCTTTTCCTGACCGACGCTCCGGTAGCGGTGCTGGTCAATCGCGGCACCTACGGCGCTCCGGAGCTTACCGCTGCGGCCATTGAAGACCTGAAGCGCGGCGACGTGGTGGGCGAGCGCACCTTCGGCGAAGGCACGGTGCAAAAGACCATCGACCTGCCCGACGGCGCCGGTCTCATGCTGACCGTGGCCAAGTACGAGGATCCCAACGGCAAGAAGATTGAAGATGACGCGGTCACTCCCAACGTCGTTGTCGCCTCGCCTCAGGATGATGGCGAGCCGATGCCACCATCGAACGGCGACGCGCCGCTCAATCAGGCATTGTCGCTGCTAAAGGCGAAGAACGGCTAATCGCCAACCCGCTCTCGCGCAATTCTTTCCGATTCCAGGCGAGCTTTCCCGCTCTTGCACGGTGTGGTGCGCCCATTCGCCGCATTCCTTCCTCTTGATCGATCCGGTGCTAGCCTTAGACTGAGGCACTCCTCCACCTCACATGGCGGAGGTTTGCCCGTGAGGCCGGCCCTGCCTTGGCTGCTACGTCCAACAAGTCCCCCGAAGAGCGGCTTGATCCGCGCATGTATCCCCGGACGCGCCGCGTTTCCGGGCCGAAGCTTCCTGTGCACCGCCGGCGTAAGCTGGCTGGGCGCTCTGCCATCACGGCATTGGTCTTGCTTGCCGCAGTCACCGGCTCGCTGGCCGGCCTCACGCTGGTCTACTCCGTCAATCTGCCTCAGATTCAGGACCTCGAGCATTACCGGCCTTCCACCATCACCGATCTTTACGACCGCAAAGGCCGCGTCATCGGCTCCTTCGCTCTGGAGCGCCGCGAGGTGGTCGGCTACGACGGCTTCGCGCCCGTTCTGCGCCAGGCAGTGATCTCTATCGAAGACAAGAACTTCGAGTCCCACTGGGGCATCAACGTCTTCCGCGTCGCTGGCGCCGCCTGGCACGACATTCGCAGTCACGGCCGCGCGCAGGGCGCATCCACGCTCACCATGCAGTTGGCGCGCAATCTCTTTCTATCCTCTGACCGCACCGTCATGCGCAAGGTGCAGGAGGCGTACCTCGCCGTCCAGATCGAGCGCGCCTTCACCAAGGAGCAGATCTTTACGCTCTACGGCAACCAGATCTACCTGGGCAGCGGAAACTATGGCTTCGAAGCCGCCTCGGAATATTTTTTTTCCAAGCACGCCCGCGATTTGACCCTGACCGAGGCGGCGCTGCTGGCCGGGCTGCCCAAGGGGCCGGTAGCCTTTTCGCCGGTGCTCAATCCCGAGCGCGCGCTGCGCCGCCGCAACCTGGTGCTCAGCGAGATGGAGTCGGACGGCAAGATCACCCACGCCGAGGCTGAAGCGGCGCGCAACGCTCCGCTCGGCCTGCACATGGCGCAGCCCGCGGGTCTGGCGGCGCCGTGGTTCCAGGACGCGGTCCGCGAAGAACTGGATAAGCGCTTCGGCACGGAAGAGGTGCATGAGGCCGGCCTGCGCGTCGATACCACGCTCGACCTGGACTTGCAGACGGTAGCCAATCACGCCGTCGTTGATGGCGTAGCTGCGTATGAGCGCCGCCGCGGATGGACCGGCAAGCTCGAAAACGCTTTGGCCGAAGGCGCAACGCTCGACGGCTACCGGCATCCCGACTGGGCGGTCGTCCCCGGCCCCGGCGATTACGTTCATGCGCTCGTAACGCGCGCGCTTCCCCTCGAGGTTCACGCGCGCATTGGCCCGCCCGGTCAACCAGGCTCGGAAATCGTCCTGTTGCCGCAGGATTGGCAGTGGACAGGCGTGCGCTACGGCGACGCGCTCGCCAAACCCGGCGACATCATCTATGTGCGCATGATTGCAGGCACGGAAAGCGGAGCGCGCCGCGCTTCACTCGAGCAGGACTCCGGCACGCAGGGCGCGTTGCTGGCCATCGACAACACCAGCGGCGACGTGCTGGCCATGGTGGGCGGACGCGACTACGCGCTCTCGGTCTTCAACCGCGCGACTCAAGCTGAAAGGCAGACCGGATCCAGCTTCAAGCCCTACGTTTACACCGCGGCCATCGAGGACGGCGTCAAGCCCACCGACATCATCGTCGATGGCCCTGTGCACTTCGGCGACTACGTGCCCCATAACTACGAAAACGACTACAAGGGCGCGATGACCGTCGCCAACGCCTTTGCCGAGTCGCGCAATATTCCCGCGCTCAAGCTGGCCGCCCGCGTGGGCATTCGCAAGGTCATCGACGTGGCCCATCGCTTCGGCGTCACTTCCAACATTCCGCCTTATCTGCCGGTCGCGCTGGGCGCGGTGGAGATCACGCTCGAAGAGCAGGTGGCTTCCTACGCCGTCTTCCCCAACGACGGTGTCCGCGTGGCTCCGCACCTCATCCGCAAAGTGTCCAACGCCGACGGAATCACGCTCTGGCAGGAGAGACCCGCGGTCGACGAAGTGCTCGACCAGCAAACTGCCCGCACCATGATGACTCTGCTGCGTGGCGTGACCGCACACGGCACCGGCGCCGCTGCCGCTCAGTTGAATCATCCGCTCGGCGGCAAGACGGGAACCACCAGCGACTTCACCGACGCCTGGTTTCTGGGTTTTTCGCCCTCCGTCACCTGCGGCGTGTGGGTGGGCAACGACAGCCGCGAATCGCTGGGCGACAAGGAAACGGGCGCGGCGACTGCGCTGCCCATCTGGATCAACTTCATGCGCGCCGCCATCGCCGGCAAGGACAACGAACAATTCCCCGGCGACGAGTCCGGCGCCACAGTTGATCATGCCGCGATCGAATCGCCGGCCGCGTCCCGCGCGTCCTCATCGTCCAGCCCGGAATACGCCGGAAAAGCTCAAGTGAAAGCGACAGCTCAAACGCTCAATAATCGCTCAAAAGTGCGAAGTATCGCTTCGCCCGCGCTACATCCTTGAGGATCTGCGCCTTCAGCGCCTCCGGCGACGGCCACTCTCGCTCGCCGCGCAAACGCAGCAGGAATTCAAGCTCGATGGGATTTTTTTCGCCGAGGTCGGTTGGCGCGAAGTCGAGGATGTGCGACTCGACCGCAAACGACGCTTCGCCGAACGTTGGCCGGTTGCCCACATTGGTCACCGCCTGAAACGCGCGCCCATTCACCTTGAGCCGCGTTGCGTAGACGCCGAACGCCGGCAGCAGCCCGTCGTAGCGCGCAAGATTCACCGTGGGCACCAGCAATCGCGTGCCGATGCCGCGCCCCGATGCCGGCGTGGAGAGCACCGCGAAGGGCCGCCCCAGCATCCACCGCGCCCGCCGAATGTCCCCTGCCCTAACAAGCGCGCGAACCGCCGAGCTCGAAACCTCCAGCCCCCGAACCCGCACCGCGTTGTGGGCGCGCACGGCAAAGCCAAGCTCCTCGCCCATCGCCGCCAGCTCTTTCACCCCTGCTGTGGCGCCGTGTCCAAAGCGGAAGTTTTGTCCCTCGTGAACGCTGCGGACGCCAAGCGCCGCGACCAGGATCTGCTGCGCGAATTCGCGCGGCCGCAGATCTGCCAGCTCCGCGTCGAACCTGAGCACGAGCGCCGCATCGATCCCCGTCTCAGCCAGCAGCCGCAACCGTTCGGGCAGGGGCGTGATGAGCCTCGGCGCCCGCGCGGGGCGAAGAAACTGCTCGGGGTGCGGTTCAAAGGTGATGGCCACTGCCTGCGCGCCCGTCTCCCGCGCCTCGGCCGCCACGGCGGAGAGAATCTCGCGATGCCCCAGGTGCACGCCGTCGAAGTTGCCCACCGCGGCCACCGTCGGACCAAATCCGGCGGGAATCTCATCGAGCGAGCGAAACACGGCGAACGCGCCGCCGCTCGGCGTCACCAGGCTTGCGGCGTGGATGCGCTCCCGGCTCATAGCGTCACGGGCAAACTCAGCCCGTCGTATGCCAGGCTCACATTCGCTGGCAGCATGCGATTGGTTTCCTCGTGGCCCAGCTCGTGCGCGATGTGCGTGAACCAGGTTTCCTTGGCGCCGATGCGCCGCGACCACTCAAGCGACTGGTTCACAGTGGAGTGGCTGGGGTGGGGCGCGTGGCGCAGCGCCGAAATCGCCAGCACCTCAACCCCTTCGAGCAGCGCGAAGCTTGCCTCCGGAATTGCGCTCACATCGGTCAGGTAGGCTGCGTTGCCAACGCGATAGCCCGCGATCTGCTGCTCGCCATGCCGGAGCGGAACGCGCACGAAATCGACGCCATGGACCGGATTGTGCTCGGCAAGCGGAATAAGCTCCACGCGCGCTCGCGTGGGATAAGTAGCCTGGGGCGAAAATGTGTAGGCAAAGGTGCGCTTGAGAACCTCAGCCGCCTCGCTATCCGCGTAGAGTGGAATCGGTCCGCCCCTCTTTGAGGCAATAAAGCTCAACGGGCGCAGATCGTCCATCCCCAGAATGTGATCGGCGTGCGCATGGGTGTAGAACACAGCGTCCACATGCGTCAGTCGCGCGCGCAGCGCCTGTTCGCGGAAGTCCGGGCCGGTGTCGATCACCACAATTCGTTCGTTGCCGCGCTCGGCGCGCGATTCCGGCTCAGGGTCCCCACGGACAGGTCCTCGTCCGTGGGGCGGAGGCTCCGTCCAGCGCAGCAGCACCGAGGGCCGCAGCCTGCGGTCGCGTGGATCCGGCGACGTGCACACTTGGCACTCGCAGGCCAGCGTCGGAACCCCCATCGAGGTCCCCGTTCCCAGAAATGTGAGCGTACCTTGCATTGAACTCGTAGGCGGTGAATCGTGATTCGTGGATCGAGGCCGGATTTTGGTCGTCAGAGCCTGGAGATTGATCGCCGTTCGCGGTTCACCCTCCACGGTTCACGGTCTCTGCGCAACGTCTTCACTTCTTCTCCGGCGGCGGGGGCGGCACGCTGGGCGCGCTCATCATGCTGGTCAGCTCCAGAAAGGCCATGCGCGCCTCAAAGAGCACCGTTTGCAGCATGCGATCCTCGGCGGGGGTCAGGTTGCCGCGCGTCTTCTCCGCAAGAATCCCCAGCAGATCGATGGTGGCGCGCGCCCCCATGATGTCCACCCGCGGGCGCTGGCCCTCCTGCGAGCCGGCTCCCATCTGCAGCATCGCCGTCACGTAGAGCTGTTGCACCAGGTGCTCGAATCCCATCGGCGGCTGCGGACCCACTGCAGGATTCTGGGCCCGAAGCAAATCCTCAAGCCTTTGCGTTGACGCATCGTATGCAGCCTTCTGCTCGTGGCTCTCCTCGGCGGTTGGCGGAGGCGGCATCCCGTCCATCAGTCCCGGCTCTTCCGCTGCCGGTGCAGGCGCCTTTGCGTCCTCGCGCGGAACGTCATTCACCACCAGGCGCGGCCCGGGCGATGGTTCTGCCGGTGCCGTCGACGCCGCTTTCGCTGGCTCCTGAGGCGACGCTTGCGCGCTATCCTTTTCTTCCTCCGCCTTGATCTTGCGGCGGTCAATCACTTCGAACTTTGGCGTTTCGCTCATACTTTCCAGTCTCTCATCCCCGCTGCCAATCGCTCCATCGCAGCGCTCCCGGCCGGCCTTGCCCACTCATTGCCGCAGTGGCCTGTCCGTCTAAGTTCGCGCCGCGCCCAGCTTCGGCGGGGCTTCCAGGATGCGCGCCGTTCCCTCGAGTGCGCCCGCTTTGTACGCGAAAACCTGGCTCCGCTCCTCCGCCTCCGAGCGCACCATGCCCAGGGCGAAGATGCGGCGTCCAGCCGTGAGCGGCAACTCGGCCGCGCTGGTAATCTGCCCCGCAGCCGCTCCGTCCCCGCCGGCAGCCCCGTCCGTGATCGTCAACTCCGCTCCGCCCTCCGGCACGAGTCCCGAAAGCTCCAGCGGCCGCAGATGCCGGTGCACATTGCCGCGCGAGCGGATGCGCTCCACAATCTCCTGGCCCAGGTAGCAGCCCTTGGCAAAGTGCAGTGCCCGCATCTGCGAGGTCTCCTGCGGCAGGTCGCGCTCCACCATGTCGATTCCATACGCGGGAATCCCCTCGGCGATGCGAAACGCCTCAAGCGCTGCGCAGCCGGCCGGCGTCGCTCCGCCCGTGCGCAGGCACGCCCACAGCTTCGCCAGCCCCGCCGTCGGCAGCCAGAACTCGTAGTGCTGCGCCAGCACGCCGTAGCCGCGCAAAATTCTCACATCCCATCCGTTCCAATTCACGCTGGTTCCGGCCATCGCGCTCCCAATCGCCGGCAGGCCCACGCGTTCCAGCACCTCCCCGGCCTGCGGTCCGGTCAGGCCGATTGCTGTTTCCGAGCCTGCCTCTCCCACCTGCTCTTCTCCAAGCGGGACTAGCTCCACATCGTCCATGATGATGAACCGGTTGAGATGGGCCAGCAGTTTCTCAAACTGATCCGAAGCAATCTCCAGCTCCAGCTCGGATTCTCCGGCAAACGGCGTTCCCAGCAGGCGGTCGCCGCTCAGGGGCGCCGCGACCGATGGAGTTCGCCGCTGCGGCGAAATCTCCTCGCCGCCTCGCCACACGGTCAAGTCGCCCTGGATGTGGCCCTGTGCGTTCAGCACCAGATTCCAGGCGCCGGTGTTGGGGAAAAGATCGTTCACCGTGTTGGTCACCATCCCGCTCAGCCAGCGGAAGCGGTCGGACCCGCGCACCTCTACGCGCCGCATCCAGCCCAAGTCGTGGATGGCGGCTCCATAGGCCAGCGCCGCCGTTTCCACCTCTGGCGCGTCCAACTCTCGTGGGGTCAACACCCCCCGGTAAACGGTCAGCTCGTGCGGCGTCCGTGCGGACTCAAGCATAGTGGCCAGTGCGCTGGCCTGCAGGTTTTGGGCAAGATCGGTGTCGGGCATGGGAAGTTTTCCGCGGTCCGGCGCAGGATTTCCTCTTAAATTTGGCTCCAAACCGCATCCTGATTATAGCCTTGAAGAGAGAAGCTGGAATTCTGGCCGGGGAACCCGGAAACGCACCGAATCGCAAAGGGAGAATGGATGAGGAATCGGCACACGAAGACGGTCCGGATCGGGCGCTGGGGAATCCTGTCCCTCCTGCTCTGCCTTGCGACGGCAGTCTGGGCGCAGCAGCCCGTTCCCTCGCCCCAGCCGGCCCCTCCCGCAGGCGCAACCAAGCTCTCCCCGCCCCCGGGCGATCAAGCCGGCAAATCCGCGACGAAGATTACGCCCGAGCAGGCCAAACAGCTTTTCGCCCTGGTCGACGAGCTCATCAAATTCTCCTCCGAGGAGACTGGCCTGCCCATTAAGAGCACCGTCAAGCGCCGGCTAACCAGCCGCGCCGCCGTGGAAAGTTACCTCGAAGAGAAATTCAACGAGGACGAGGGCGCCAAACGCCTCCAACGTGACGAAATCGTCCTCAGGAAATTCGGCCTCCTCGACCGCGACTTTGAGCTCAAGCCCTTCCTGCTGGCGCTCCTCAAGGAACAAATCGAAGCCTACTACGACTCCAAGACCAAAACCGTCAACCTGCTTGATTGGGTGGATCCCGAAGAGCAAAAGCCCGTGATGGCCCACGAACTGACCCATGCCCTGCAGGATCAGCACGCCGACCTCGAGAAGTGGGACGACCAGACCCCCGACGACGTCTCGCACGACGCGGCCGGCGATCGGGATCACCTGGCCCGCGACGAGATGGACACCGCCCGCGACGCCGTGGCGGAAGGCCAGGCGACCGCCGTCATGTTTGACTACATCCTCAAGCCGCTGGGCAAGAGTCTCATCAAGGATCCTGAAGTGCTCGATGTCGTCCGCTCGCAGATGAACTCGACCGAAGACTCGCCGGTGATGGCGCGCGCGCCTCTCCTGCTCTCGGAGTCGATGCTGTTTCCTTATCGCGAGGGCCTCAGCTTCGAGCAAGATATTTGGATGGACCAGGGCCAAACGGCAGCCTTTGCCGGCGCGCTTGACCGCCCGCCCACCTCAAGTTGGGAGATCATCAACCCGCGCGAATACGAGAAGAAGCACATCCCCGCCATCCCCCTGCTGCCCAACATCCATCCCCTCGTCGATCCGCTCTACGTGCCGTACGACATCGGGCAGATCGGCGAGCTCGACGTGCACATCATCACCGAGCTCTTCGGCGGCGACAACGCGGCCGGCGACCTGACTCCCGCCTGGAATGGCGGCCTCTACTGGGCCGGCCAACTGCGCAGCGCCACCACCCCCGCCGAACAGGCCAGCACCAAATCAATCGGCCTCTTCTATCTTTCGGTCTGGAAGAACGCCGACTCCGCCCAGGTCTTCGCCAAACTTTACGCCAGAAATCTGGAACGCAAGTATTCCAGCGTTCACTTCGAAACATCCGCGGATCTCTCCGCTCCGGCCGATGGCGCATCCGTCGAGCAGGTCTATTCGACCAACGAAGGACCGGTTGTTATCACCACCCGCGGCAAGCTGGTCTTCGTCGCGGAAAGCTTCCCGCTGCCGCTGGCGCGCAAGCTCACTGCGCTCATCCTCGATGCCCAGGGCGGCGGCGCCATGCGCATGACCGCCGTGCCGCCGCAGCCGGTCGCCCCAAACGTTTCGCGCCTTTCCGCAGAAAGAGCGGGTGATGAATCAGCCGAACCCTCATCCCTCTCCGGCGACCTCGTCCGCTTTTTCGGTGACTGCGGCGTGATGAAGGCGGCGGTGGATGCCGAAGTTCGAGCAGGCAGATGGTGACAGATGGCCACTAGGAATCAGCTTCCGGGCCATTGCGCTCCGACCCTAATTATTCGCAGCACCCGCGACCGCTGCCGCGTTCTCGCTCCACCATTGACGCCAGAAGCTCAAATAGTAATCCTCTTGCGGCGAGATTGTCTGGACGCCCATAGCAAAATGCGTAATCGTGTCCTGGGTCTTGTAGGGAGAAGGATTGTTAAGCTCCGGGCCGTAGCTGCCGAGATAAGGGCCAGCGTTCAAGTTCTGCACTCCGTTTGCGAAGCAAGCGAGGCCTCCGACTGCGTAGGCTCGGATCGTCTGGTCGGGGTCGGCTAGCATCGGGGCTAGCTCTTGGGCAGCTTGGGCGGTGTGGATATTCTGAAGCGTGTATGCTGCCGCACGCCGGATTTGCATGCTCGCAGACGGCGAATCCATGAGCCCGCCTAACGCTGATATTGTGGCGCTCGACCGGTTCGCGATCCCCTTGATTGCCTCGACGAAGAGCCGTTCATAGGTCGGATGATCCGTGCCACTGACGCCATACGTGATCGGGAGCGACTGCCCATCGGCTATGCCAGCCGTCCGAAGAGGGGTCGACGTGAGCTGCGACAGGTTTTTCTCCAGATATGCCAGCGCGTCTGCGTCGCCCAATCTTACCAGCCCAAGCAGGCCTCCTAGCCGAGCATGGGGAAACGGCAACGCTTCCAGCTTCGAATAAATGTCCCGAGCCGCCGCATCCGTCGCTCCATCAAACAAGAATGGGTTGTCTATGAACGCCCAAGGGCCGTCGCCCTGGTGCGCTGCAGCGCTCCAGGCCAGCTCGTAGGCAAGCTTGTCCTCGATGCTGGCGGTGGCCTGGTGGGACCACTCGCTCGGGAGATCCCCTGCAGGCGTCTCGAAGGAGGAATCAACCGGGTCGCAAACTTGCTCTCGCAACGACGGCGAAAGCTGGTAACCGCCCTCCGCTACGGGATTCAGAAACCATATCGCGTGAATGTTGGCCTCGGCTAAAGGGCCAGAGCAGGTCGGGTCTCCGCTCGGTGGGAAGACCAGGGGCAGAACCGCCCCAGAAGCAACGTTTCCCTTAACGACCCTCTCCGCCTCTATCGTGGGGTTGGTCTGCGAGCCAGTCGACGAGTCGGCAGGCGATAACGTGCCCACAACGATGACCTCGGCACTGCCGACGAGGCTCCGAACATCTTGGCGCCCCTCTTGAGCCGAAACGGAGACAGCGCAAGAAGCTACGAAGCAGAGCAACAAGTCAACTGAGAGTCGGCGTTTCATTAACCACTCCTCCGCTCACGGGATGTAGCCCCCATGGTCCAGATAGTGAGCCTGATCCCCGCTAAAGACCAGCGTGTTGAAAGAATCGGGAGAGTTGTTTCCAACGTACACATCCTGAAGGCCGCTATACACGAGGTTCGTTGTCAGGGGCGACTGAGGTACGCTCGGCATCGGAACGATGTTCGGCCCAATGTTAGTCTGGTAAGTTGTAGACTCCCCAATTGTGTCCTTCCATACCCCGCTGCTGTCAGTCTGCCACGAGTTTGCCACCGGGAAGGGCCAGTTGCTATTGGCGTTGCTCGGATCATAGGCGAAGCCAGACGGGAACTCCTCGTGCATATTTGCGGACGGCATTGGAGCCCCGCACATATCATTGACCTGCCACCACCACACCGAACTGTAGCCCTGCGTAACCACGAAACACCCCAGAGGGGGGCCAAGTCTGCACTTGGAAATGGACGAGATCGCATTGTTATCCGTATGTTGCCCGGTGCTCGGATCGCTCGTAGCTGTTTGGTAAGGGCCGTCGATCTGCACTCCAACCAGCGCTGACTGCAAGTTTCCGACCATAAAATAACCTGATGGTAGGGGGTACCCGCAGGATGCGTTGGCCGACGGACCGGGAGTGATGGTCACGCTATTGCAGATCGAGCAGCTAAGGTTAATGACATTGTTGGTGTTCCATGGGAAATACCACGTCGGGATCTCTGGTGCTCCCCCGGTGTCTGCCGTCCAGGTCGTGCTGGTCGGATAATTGGTACCGTAGTTATCTAGCCAGAGGCGCGAGTTCCCGCTAATTGTGGGCCGGTATGCCCAAACGTCCGCCGACGTCGTTCCCGCCCACGCGTTGTACCAAGGCGGCGCCCAGAGGCCCGTGCATGCGTCATATGCGGTGTACGACGAGTCGGTCAGGTACTCACCGAAACCGTAGGTGTCAACACTCGTCGTACGGGTTACCCACGCTGTCCCTCCCGGATCAGTGCTCCCAACAAGCGTACTTCCAATCTGGCTGCTATTCATATAGTCGCTCTGATAATCCCAAATGTACATATACGGCGCGTCGGGACCGGTGGCCCAGGATTGCGAATAGGTGTACACCGTATCCGCCGTCGTCCTTAGCGCATAGGAGCTCCCCCAAACGGTCGTGTCGGGCCCGTCACATTGCGCGTTGACGACTGCAGCGCCAGCTACCAAGGATAACAAACCTATTGCAAACAATCGAGTCATTTGCCCGCACCTCCTGAGTTCGATGCGGGCCCCCTCAGGACGAAAGTGGCCCGCCGAAACGGACCGTTGACAAATGCGCGGAATTTGGCCCAGCCGTCCGGCGAAAGCCCCACGCGCAGCCTTTGTACAGCTTGGTTTGCGAGGACGAGCCTATCGGCAGCACCCAGCTGGAGGCCAGTCGTAGCCGGCACGCCTGCCAATGACGCCTGTCCGCTTCCAGCAACGGTCGCGCTTGTTGAGGTGTTCGCCCCCGCCTGACTCTGCACGGCTCCATCCCTTGATTCGAGGGCGACTGCTTCACGCACCAAAGCCGCATAGTCGGCTTCGTTCACGCCCAACTCCTTGCGAAGAGCCATCTGAATCGTAGCCGTTTCGCCCGGTTTTCCGGCCTTCAGCGAGTCAAGATGAACAGCCCGGACGAAACGGAGAGCCCCATAGTAGAGATTGATGTCATCCACCGCGGGCTCTGCAAACGCCTGCGTTGTTTGCGCCTCGCTAGTGGACCAAGGAGGCAGGAGGACGACAAAGAGGAACGCGAGAAAATGCCCCATGAGTCGCGACATGCACGCACCTATCCTTGTTTGTGCGTCAGGTAAGAAGCAATGCTCGACGAGAGACGAGGAGGGTCCGATTGTTGCGAAGAACATAGCGTCGGAGGGACAGAGTGTCAACGTCACAAACGTACATTGCCCGTTCGTAACCGGACAGACCTTACAAGCCGCGATGCGGACGGCCGAGCCCCAGCGGCACCGAGTGTCCGGGGATTGCGGCCGCCGCCTGGTCATCGGCTATGATGAATTGCCGGAAGGCGCTCTGCGCTTCTGCGTTCTGGAGCCGCTTTCTGCTCACGCAAGGAGACTCGCAAGTGCAAGGCAAGCTCGAACTCATGATGGGACCCATGCGAAGCAACAAGACTGCCGAATTGCAGCGCCGCGCCGACATGCGCCGCCAATACGCTAAGCAGTACGTCATGGTGCTCAAGCCCAGTGACGACACTAAAGGCGGTCCCGGCGTGGTCGAAAGCCGCAATCCCAACGGCGGCGGCAAAATGAGCGCCGTTGAATTCCGGGCCGCTGACCCGTGGGAGGTCCTGCGCGCCATTCGCGACACCGAGCAGAAGATCGGCAAGCGCGTGGAGTGCATCGCCATCGACGAAGGCCAATTCGTCGATCAGCTCTTCCTCTTCGTCAAGCACCTGCTCGACGCCGGCCACGACGTTCTCGTCGCCGGACTCGACCTCGACTTCCGCGCCATGCCCTTCGGCGAAATGCTCAACCTCACCTGGCTGGTGAACGCCTATGGCGGCAGCATCACCGAGTGCATGGCTTACTGCAACTGCGGAGCCCGCGCCCTCTATTCGCAGCGGTTGATCGACGGAAAACCCGCGCCCTTCGACAGCCCCATCAAGGTTCCCGGCGACTCCTACGAGCCGCGCTGCGCCGAGCACTTTGTCCTTCCCGGTCGCACGCACTAGGGCCTGTTCACACGACTGAGGTGGCGATCGCACGCAGGATGGGGCCCTGACACGGCCCGGCCATGACCGGCAGCGTCCGCAACTGGATGGAATGATGGGCTTTGGTGGATCGCTTGGTGCCGGGAGGGGGGGTCGAACCCCCATGACCACAAGGGCCGGCAGATTTTGAGTCTGCTGCGTCTGCCAATTCCGCCATCCCGGCCTTGGGAGGGGATCCGCTCCCAAAGTATCGCATAGCTTTTGGCCGATTCGCCACATGCCGCGCAAGCCGCACCGCGGTGAAATCCCGATCAGCCGGCGCTTCGACTTTTTCCTGGCGTGGCCCCGCCGCGGGTGCCATCCGAACTCCAGGCGCCCCGAAGGCCGCTGCTCGACGCCGTGGTTTCCACACCGTTTCGCTCATGCCAACAACCCCTGTGCGAGAATGAAGGCATCAACGATGACCAGCGCCTTCTCTGCCGTCGTTCCTGAACCAGTCACCATCACTCCGCAGATGCTCGCTCAACACAGCATCACCGCGGAGGAGTATGACCGCATTCTCGCGGCGCTCGGCCGCACGCCCTCGCTCACCGAGCTCGGCATCTACAGCGTCATGTGGAGTGAGCACTGCTCCTACAAATCCAGCCGTGTGCACCTCAAGCGCCTGCCCACCAAAAGCGATCGCGTCGTCCAGGGGCCCGGCGAGAACGCCGGCATCATCGACGTGGGCGACGGCTGGGCCTGCGCCTTCAAGATCGAATCGCACAACCACCCCAGCTACATCGAGCCCTATCAGGGCGCGGCCACCGGCGTCGGCGGCATCCTGCGCGACATCTTCACCATGGGCGCGCGACCGCTCGCCGTCATGGACTCCCTCCGCTTCGGCCCCATCTCGCAAGATGGGTGCCCCACCCTAGCCGCGTCCGCCGCGGCAGACGCGGCTAGGGTGGGAAGCGATGCCGAACAGCGCCAGATCATTCACAAGAATCACTCCATCCTCGAGGGCGTGGTCAGCGGCATCGCCGGCTACGGCAACTGTTTCGGCGTTCCCAACCTTGGCGGCGAAACCAAATTCGAGCCTTGCTACAGCGGCAACCCGCTCGTGAACGCCTTCGCCCTCGGCCTCGTGCGCAAAGACGAAATCTTCTACGCCAAGGCCAGCGGCACGGGCAACCCCGTCATCTACGTCGGCGCCAAGACCGGCCGCGACGGCATCCACGGCGCCACCATGGCCAGCGAGGAATTCAAGGAAGGCTCCGAACAAAAGCGGCCCAACGTTCAAGTCGGCGACCCGTTCATGGAGAAGCTTCTCCTCGAAGCCTGCCTCGAAGCCATGCAGACCGGGGCCATCGTCGGCATTCAGGACATGGGCGCGGCCGGCCTCACCTGCTCCACCTGCGAGATGGGCGCGCGCGGCTGTGTCGGCCTCGATGTCGAGCTCGACCTCGTCCCGCAGCGCGAAACCGGCATGAGCGCCTACGAGATCATGCTCTCCGAAAGCCAGGAGCGCATGTTGCTCGTCGCGGAAAAAGGCCGCGAGGATGAAGTCCTGCGCGTCTTCTCAAAGTGGGGTCTTGACGCGGTCATCGTGGGCACGGTCGAGCCCGAGCCGCGCCTGCGCATCCGCCATCACGGTGTGCTGGTTGCCGACATCCCCAACCAATCGCTCACAGACGATGCGCCGCTCTACCACCGCCCCATCGGCACGTGGAAAGCTCCCGTTCCGCTCGACCCTCCCGCCGAAGCTCTCGCCGGGTTAGCCAAAGACCGCGACTACACCGCCGACCTCAAAAAGCTCCTCGCCAGCTCGAACGTCTGCTCCAAGCGCTGGGTCCACGAGCAGTACGACTCCATGGTGCAGACCAACACCGCGCAAGGCCCAGGCGGCGAAGCCGGTGTCATGCGCATCAAGGGAACCGGCAAGGAGGGTCACGAGATCGGCCTCGCCATGGCCCTCGACGGCAATGGCCGCTGGGCCTGGCTCGATCCCAAGCTCGGCGCCATGCATGCCGTCGCTGAAACCGCGCGCAAAGTTGCCTGCACCGGCGCAACTCCCGTGGCCGCCACCAACTGCCTCAACTTCGGCAATCCCGAGAAGCCCGAGATCATGGCCCAGCTCTCGGCCGCTATCGACGGCATCGCCGCGGCCTGCACCGCGCTCTCGACGCCCATCACCGGCGGCAACGTTTCTCTCTACAACGAGACACGCGGCGAAGGCATCTATCCCACGCCTGTCCTCGGCATCGTCGGCATTCTCGACGACGTCACCAAAGCCGTCCCCGCGCACTTCCAGCGCGAAAAGGACGCCATCGTATTGCTCTGGCCGGTTCCCCGCGGCGAGGAGCCGGATCCCAGCCTGAAGGTTCCGCTGAACCCTCCGCCCATCAGCCAATATCCGCTGCCCGATTTGGAGCATGGGCCCCGCGCCGAAGCGGAGCCCGACGCATCCGACGCCGACGTCACCGCAAATCTCACCGCTTTCGGCTCCTCCGAATTCGCTAAAGCCATTCTCGGCAGCCTCTGGGGTACGCCACCCGCGCTCGATCTCGAAGCCGAGGCCAGCCTGCACGATCTGCTCGCCATCCTCGCCTGGCGCAAGCTCATCCGCTCCGCGCGCGACATCTCCGATGGCGGTATCGCTGTCGCTCTCGCGCAAGGCGCATTCGCGAAGGGGATTGGCGTCACCGTCGAACAGGACCCCTCGCTCCTCGCCCACCCGCTCTTCGGTCTCTTTGCCGAACCCGCCTCCACCATACTCGTCACCGCCGATCACAAAAATCTCTCCGAGATCGACGCCATCGCAGGCCAACACAATTTCCTCTCCGCGCGTATCGGAACCACTGGCGGCAGCCGCCTTGAAATCTCCGTGGACGGCGAGTCCTTCATCTCCGCACCGCTCGCCGAACTTCGCACTCTCTGGGCCAACGCCCTGGAAGCCAATCTCCATGGCGAGGTCCACCCATGAGCCGGTTGTTGTTTCAGGGCGTGGATGGCATCGCGGATCGATCCGAGCAGATGAAAGCAACGCACGGGCGCACAAATGGCTACGAGGCAGTGTCCTTGGTCCCTGGTCCCTCGGTCCCTCGGTCCCTGGAGCTTGGCGCCTCCGGCGACAAGCTCCACGAAGAATGTGGCGTCGTCGCCATCTACGGCCATCCGCACGCGGCGCGCGAAGCCTATCTCGGTCTCTACGCTCTACAGCACCGCGGCCAGGAATCCGCCGGAATCGCCACCGCCGATGGCGCGCATCTCGCCAACATCAAGGGCATGGGCCTGGTTTCCGAAATCTTTACCGACGACGTTCTCTTGAAGCTCCCCGGCCACCTGGCCATCGGCCACACGCGCTACTCCACCACCGGCGACTCGGCGCTCCTCAACGCGCAGCCCATCCGCGTCGACTCCACCAAGGGCCTCATCGCCATTGCCCACAACGGCAACCTGGTCAACCTCGGCAATCTCCGCGCCGCCCTCGAGCGCGACGGCGCTTACTTCCAGACGACCTCCGACTCCGAAATCATCGTCCAGCTCATCGCGCATTCCTGTGCCGGCTCGCTCGTTGACGCCATCGCCGACTCGCTCTCGCAGGTTGAGGGCGCGTTCTCCATCGTCATGATGACGCGCGACCGCATCTTCGCCGCACGCGATCCGCGCGGCTTCCGTCCGCTCTCCATGGGCCGTATGAAAAATCCCGATGGCCACGACGTCATCGTCTTCGCCAGCGAATCCTGCGCCTTCGATCTGCTCCGCGCTGAATTCATCCGCGACGTTCTCCCCGGCGAGCTCGTCATGGTCTCTCAGGACGGCGTCACCAGCCGGCAGTACGCTTCCGGCGTGCCGCAATCGAGCTGCATCTTCGAGCATGTTTACTTCGCGCGCCCTGACTCCCGCATCTTTGGCCGCTGGGTGCAGGAGTCGCGCGACCAGATGGGCCGCCAGCTCGCCCGCGAGTCCGGCGTCCCCGCCGACGTCGTCGTTCCCGTCCCCGACTCCGGCGTCACCGCCGCGCTTGGCTACGCGGAAGAAGCGGGCCTGCCCTTCCGCTTCGGCCTTATCCGCAACCACTACGTCGGCCGCACATTTATCGAACCCGAACAGCGCGTCAGGGACTTCGGCGTCCGCCTCAAGCTCAACCCGGTGCACAATCTCCTTGCCGGCAAGCGCGTCATCCTCATTGACGATTCCATCATCCGCGGCACCACCAGCCGCAAGATCGTCCGCATGGTGCGCGGCGCCGGCGCAACTGAAGTTCATCTCCGCGTCAGTTGCCCGCCCACCATCTCGCCCTGCTTCTACGGCGTCGACACGCCGTCGAAGCGCGATCTCATCGCCGCCAATCACTCTGTCGAAGGGATTCGCCAATTCATCGAGGCCGACTCGCTGGCCTATTTGTCGCTTGAAGGGCTGCTGGCCTCAGTGCGCGACGAACACAAAACGGGCTACTGCACCGCCTGCTACACCGGCAACTACCCCACGCAGTGGGTCGATGTCGAAGAAATCCTCCCCGCCGGCGCCGCGCTATAACCTCTCACCACGACAGTATTTGGGACCGCTAGGGTTATGAGGTATTGAGATTTACAACGGGCGGGTAAGACGTTGGCCCCTGTTTGATCGAGCGAACATTTTTGGGCTGGAAGATCTAGTATTCTGGACCTTCAAAGATGACTACCAGGCGGATGACAGTTCGCGCGTTCATCAAGTTTTCAGTCGGCGCAGCGCTTGGCGCCCTCTTGTGCGCTGAGCGCATTCCCCAAGTCGCAGCGTTTTTGTTTGCCGCCGGTTTCCGCCGCTGGCGTCTCTCCGGAAAGGGCTATGGTCCTTCAGGTAAATCAGCCGACTGGCCGCAAGCATCGCAGCTGAGCATACCCGCGACCAGGTTGAACCCTAGGTTGATGATTTCTTACCATCCCGAATACCACGAATTTGACCCAAAAAGAGTTGATAAGTGTCTCGGTTTTTGTGGTCAACTTGGCGTTGGTTGGATAAGAACGGATATACGGTGGAATCAGCTGATTCCGAACGGAGCCAAAATTGATTTGGATGCCCTGAGCTGGTACCGGAAATTTCTCACAGTAGTGGCTTGGTATGGCTTGCGGAGCTTCGTGGTCCTTTCGTCCCCTCCGACTGCTGTGTTGCGCCAAAATGGCCGTGGCAGGCTGGAGTCTTGGGGCCAATTTGTCCGGATTGCTGTTGGCGAGCTTGGATCTCTCTGCTCTGGATACCAACTGATGAATGAACCGAACACCCCAGTTTATGGATTCCTTTCCTTTGAAGATTCCGTGGATGCATTCGTGGACGGAGCCTCCATCATCCACTCTGCATTTCCGAATGCGCCTGTGGCAGTCAATATATCCCTAGATATTTGGGATGCGAAGAGACATCTTAATCAACTGCTAGACCGCACGGGTAGTGCTATCAATATCATCGGAATTGATCACTATCCAGGAACCTGGACTATCGGCAGAAATGACCCTTGGGCTGCAGTCTCTGAGCTCGCCGACAAGATTGAGTCCGCAAAGCCTGGTTCGGCATGGTTTAAACGGCAGCTTGCGATCATGGAGACAGGATATTCTTCTAACTCCATTCTGCGCGATTTCTCCAAACAGGCTCTCTACTTTCGGGGTCTCAACGAAATGATTGGACGGCTTAGGCTAAAATCACCCAAGCGACTTGCGCTTTTGGGGATCTACGAACTCTGCGACGGAGACAGCCGGGCCTGGCTAGATCCCGAGGCGCATTTTGGCATCATGACCTCCGACCTTCGCCCGAAACCCGCCTTCGCACAGATTTCCGAACTGGCAGAGACACTTTAGGAATTGCTTAATAGCACGGGGAGCTTCAATAAGCAGTATGGATGAATCGATCTTTTTCGTGAATGTCGCTGTCATCGCCGGGGCGCTCATTGGTCTCTCTTTTATCGCTCTTAACCTATTCATGGTTGACATGCTGAAGCGATATGAAGAGACATCTCTTCCAGTCTTTCGAGAACGAGAGATCAACGAGGCCGCAGAGAAACCGCTAAAGCAAGAACTGCCGGAGACATTGACTGACCAAAAATTACTCGACGGCGACCCGGCTGTGGTTTTCATGGCATATTCGGTTGCTGTGTCCTGGAGTCTATTCCTGCTGCCCTTAGTGGTTGGTCTGACGGTCGCGTGGGCAAATAACCTAGCTGTTCTGAGTATTGAGATGTTTTCCTTTTCGATCATTCTTGTGTCCAACTTTAATACTCGGAGTCAGAAGGTCAGACGAATGAAGCCCTATCTAACTCGGGAAGAACTCTTCTGGCCATGGATCGGTCGCGCAGCCTTTGCGCTGTATTTGATCACTGCTATTACGCTGCTGATCGGCGCATTTCCCTCTATTGTTCCGGCATCCGTACGAGGGTCTAATTGGTTTTGGCTTTGCCTCACAAACGGCCAGGTCGGAATGTTCCTCCTGAAAACCTCTTGTCTTGCATGTTTGATTCTAGGCACCTATACCGTTAACAAGGATATGTTTATCTTCTTTAAGTCTGCGTCTGCGGAGCGAATGCAACGCTGCTGGCTGAGGGATTTTTTTGAGAAAGAGTACGCGAGTTTGGAAAGGGAGGTGCATCGCGCCATCTCACACCTTCCAGCGGATTCCCAAAAAACGGACCCGATATGGAAAGAATGGATTGATGGTCCGCGTGTCGTTTCAAATCACGACACATTTAAGGAAGCGGGATCTGAGCCCGCGCGACTCCTTTGGAAGAGGCTCGTTAGCACTCGCGGTAGGGTTCCGATCTGGATGCTGGATGTACCGTCAATCGCTCGCTGGGCATCGGACCTTAAAGTAGAAGCTGAGGAACGCCGCACGGGAAGAGACTGACGGGTGTCCTGTAAGGGCTGCAATCTATGCCGGTCAGACATCCCCTTGTATCGCGTCCAACCTGTCTGCCCAGGCCTGCAGCATCTCGCGGCGCTGTGGTCCATACTCGGCCCGATTGTAGATGCCGCGTACACCCCGCAGCTTGTGATTCAGCGCCGGCTACTGGCTACAAACTACCGGCTACCGGCCTTCTCTCCTCGGTTCAATAATCCTGAACTCCCCGCTGCAGTGCATCATGCTCATCAAATAGAGCAGTCCGTCGTAATATCTGTACTCGCCCGATGGAACCGGCATGTTCCACAGCGCATCCACAAACGCCTTCGCCGTGGGCCCATCCGTCGCCGCCAGGCTGCCCACCGCTGCCGTCGCCAACATCCCCGTCGAATGCGTCGTTGACAGCGGCTTCCCGTCCAGCGTGTACCGGTTCACAAACGTGTCCATGCCCTGGCTCGCCAAAAACTTCTGCAGGCGATCGCTCAGCGCCGTCTCCCGCGCATCCTTGTGCCACCACGAATAATCCACGCTCCAGTTGCTCACGCTGCGCCATGAGTCGGCCATGAACGGCACCGGCGTGCCATCGCTGCCCACCACGGGCGTCCCGTCAAAGTTGCTCCGGTCCGGTGTCAATCCCGTCTCAGGCCCCGCCACGCGGTTGAACAAATCGCGGCTCACATCCGCCGCCGTCGCCCAGAACACGCGATCCTCCACCGGCCCCCACCGTGCCCATAGCTCGTAAAACGCCGGCAAATGATACGACGCGTCCGTGTTTCCATCCGGCCAGTTGGGCACAAACTTGATCATGTTGTGCGTTTCGTCCACCATTGGCCCGATGGTTTCTTTCTGCGGTCCGCCGCGCATAAACCGGAAATAAGCCGGCGGCCATGGCGTTCCCTTTGCCTTCGCTTCCGCCTCCATCCGGTCTGTATTCAGACCCGACCACGGATGATCCGGCTGAACGAACGGCGGATCGTCGGGATGAATCCGGAACGGCCCCGTCCCCGTCAGCACCGGATGATGCCGCATTCCGCGCAGAATCTTGTCCGCCTCCGCCTCGTAGTTGTAAATGCCTTTCCCATTCCCCCAGCGATGCGCGGCAAAATAAAGCGCCGTGGTGAAATATTCTTCTCCATCCGGCGCCGCCCCTGTCGAACGCGGCGTTCCATCCGTATTCATCGACCACGCAAAGTACCCCACCGACGGATCCTTCGGATCGGTGATCAACATATACGTGTGCGCCCAGTTCCAGATCGCATCGAACTCGCGCTTCTTGCCGAGCTCCACGCAGATCATCATGCCGTAGCTCATGCCTTCGGTGCGCGCGTCGTTGTTCGCCCAGTCGGTCACGTAGGCCAGCGTCCCGTTCTCGTTCGCTCCGGTCTCAAAATAGATCCGCTCTTCTTGCCCGTCGCCATGAAACAGTTGCTCAAAAGCCTTCTCGATTTTGGCGCGCGTCTCGGCAGACGTATGCCCCTGCTCGGCAAACAAATCGCGATAGTGGCCCGTCTTGTACGCGCCCTCGCCGTCGCCCGGAAAGCGCTCGAACTTGCCCAGCGGCGCGTTCTCGTGCGGCGCAGGCATCATCCATCCCGGCATGGCCGGAGGCGCTTGCGCAGCGGGTGGCGTCTGCCCCGCCGCAGCTGCCGGAGCGCCGTTCGCAGCCACACCCCCGGCCTGAGCCCCCGCCCCGCAAGCAGCCCATAGAAAAAGTCCCGCCGCAAACACGCCAACGCAAATCCGTACTTTCATCTCAATGCCCTTTCTCGTCACGCGCACTCGACCGCCATCCACTTTACCGCAATGGGGTGTCATTTGCTCAGCCGCCCCGCCACCCACCAACAATGATCTCTGACGTCTGACCCCTGACCCCTGATCCCTGTGTGTTCAGTCACAGGACGTTCACACTCTCGCTGTGATAGCATCCGTCTTTCGACAAGAAGGCGCGCCGCGGACCATGGTTTCCGCCTCTAAATCCCGCCCAAAGCAAGCCTTGCCAAGGAGAAGCCCATGAAAACGTACCAGGGAAGTGAGATCCGCAATGTCGCTGTAGTGGGGCATGCTCACTGCGGCAAAACCACCCTCATTGCCGCTCTGCTGCATGCCGCCAAAATGACTCCCACCCAGGGCCGCGTTGAAGACGGCTCGGCCGCCACCGCCTACGACGAAGAAGAAGTCGCGCGCGGCATCACCATGCAGAACGCTGTCGCCTTTGCTGAGTGGCAGGGCATCAAGATCAATCTGGTCGACACGCCCGGCTTCCATATGTTCACGCACGAAGCTCGCGCCGCGCTCTTTCCCGTCGAATCCGCCATCGTCGTCATTAACGCCCAATCCGGCGTCGAGCCCGTCACTGAGCGCGTCTGGCGCTTTGCTGAAGAGGCCAACGTTCCCCGCATCGTTCTCGTCAATCAAATGGACCATCCCAAGGCCGGTGGCGGCGGTGGCCTGAGCGCCCTCATGGACGATCTCAACGACCGCTGGGGCCGCAACTGTGTTCCCGTCCAGTTGCCCATCTCCGACGCCAACGGCTTTCACGGCGTCGTCGATCTTGTCACCATGGAGGCTTACACCTACACGCCCGGCGGCGATGGCCGCGGCAAAGTCTCCGCTGAAATTCCCGCCTCGCTCGCTGCCGACGCCAAGGCGCGCCACGAAGCTCTCGTCGAGCTCGTCGCCGAAGGCAAAGACGAGTTGATGGAAGAGTACTTCGAGAAGGGCACCATCCCCGAGGACCATCTCATCGCCGCGCTGCACGAAGCCATTCGCGAAGACCGCATCTTCCCTGTGCTTTTTTCGAGCGGCCTCTCCAACATGGCCCTCGATCATCTTCTCGACTTCATCAAGGCCTACACGCCTGCTCCCACTGAGCGCGCGCCCATCGCAGGCAAAACTCCCGGCGCCGCCGCCGACGCTCCCGCCGTCGTCCGCAAAATCGACGACGCCGAACCAACGGGCGCTGTGGTTTTCAAAACCATGTCCGATCCCTTCGCCGGCCGCATCACCTTCTTCAAGGTCATCAGCGGCGTCGTCAAAAACGACGCCACCCTTGAGAACTACACGCGTCGCGGCCAGGAAAAGCTCTCGCACCTCAGTGTCATGCAGGGCCGCAAGGCCTTCGAAATCCCCGAGCTCCACGCCGGCGACCTCGGCGCCGTGGCCAAGCTCCGCGACACCCTCACCGGCGACACCCTTGGGGCAAAGGGCGCCGACTTCCAGGTGGATATGGCCGCTCCCCCCGAGCCCGCCATGACCTACGCCATCGAGCCCAAATCCCGCGCCGACGAGGACAAGCTCGCGCCCGCCATCCACAAGCTCATGGAAGAAGACCTGCTCATCCGCTTCTTCCGCGATCCGCAAACCAACGAGTTCCTCATCGCCGGCGCAGGCCAGCCCCACATCGAGGCCATCGTCAGCCGCCTCAAGAAGCGCTACCACGCTGAAGTCACGCTCAAGGCGCCGAAGGTCCCCTACCGCGAAACCGTTCGCGGCAAAGCCGACGCGCAGGGCCGCCACAAAAAACAGACCGGCGGCCACGGCCAATTCGGCGACTGCAAAATCAAGTTGGAGCCGCTGCCGCGCGGCGCGGGCTTCGAGTTTGTCAACGACATCTTCGGCGGGGCCATTCCGCGCAACTACATCCCGGCGGTCGAAAAAGGCATCGTCGAGTCAGCCGCGCGCGGCTATCTCGCCGGCTATCCCGTCGTCGACTTCAAGGTTATCCTCTACGACGGCAGCTACCACGAAGTCGACTCCAACGAGTTGTCATTCAAGATGGCTGGGCGCATCGCGTTTCGCAAATGCATGGAGCAGGCCAAGCCCTGTCTGCTCGAGCCCGTCATGAAGGTCGAAATCGAAGCCCCCGACGACTTCGCCGGAACTCTCATGGGCGACCTCAACTCCCGCCGCGGCCGCGTTCAGGGCATGGAGACCAAGGGCCGGACGACGATCATCAACGCCGAGGTTCCCATGGCCGAGATGCTCACCTACGGCGCCCAGCTCACCGCCATGACCCAGGGCAAGGGCAGCTACCGCATGGAAGTCGACCACTACGACATCGTCCCGCAACTGGTCGCCGAAAAAATCCTCGCCAACGCCAAACGCCCCATCGAAGAAGAAGAATAATAGCGACTACTCGTTGTCGTCATCCCGGGCTGGGGGCACCGCGTGCTAACGCGGCGACCCCAGTTGAAGGACTTGCTATTCAAACGGCTCCGCGCGCCCCACGAATCGCGTTCCCCTTCCCACAGCCGTCCCGCCATTGACATCCAGCGCCCCACGGAAGATACTGTGTCGCAATCTTCACTTTGCGTCTTCGATTTGTTGGAGTTCTGCGTCGCATTGTGCTGCCGGGGGTTTGTGTAAGCTGCAGGGCAGCATTTGCAGTTGACCCGCTCACCAGCGAAAGGAGCGGTCATGCTTTCTGCCGGTCGGAGAGAACGATCTCGTCTCATCTGTGTTGCCGTCTTCCTGGCGGCCCTGCTTGCGGTTCAAGGATATGCGCAAGCGCCGCCATCAATCCCCCCCGACGTGCAGGCCATCATGAACAAGATCAGTGCCGGAGGTACCCCCACTCCGCAGGAGCAGCAGCGTCTCCAGCAGTGGAGCCAATCGATGGCCAACAGCATGTCGCCCTCTGGCGCTCAAACCGGCGGCGCGCCTCAATCGCCCGGATCGTTCGGCTCGTCCGCCTCGCCCCAATCGCCCGGCTCGCCTGGCTCTTTCGGCTCTACCGGACTGCCCTTCCAGGGCGGAGCCTCCAACGGCAAAATCTCGTTTACCCAGCTCTGCCCAAAGCCCTCCAGCGTCCCCCTTCCTTCCACGGCGCCCACCGCCGCTGAATACCGCGCCCTTGTCCAAACCCTGGCCACGCGCTACGGGGCAAAGCTCGACGTCCAAACCCGCATCGCGCTCGATAGCGGCGTGACGCAGGCTGGCGCCAATGCCGGCTCCCTGCCCGCGCTGCTGGTTCCCGCCGGAGCCATCAACGAAGCCGTCTACGCCGGTGCCGTCGCCGCCGAGCGCAACCCACTTGACCTGAATGCCGCAAACAATCTCGGCGTCAGCCTCGACCAGGCCGCCGATTACCCCGACGCGGCCCGCGTGCTTCTTTATCTCACCTCGTTGCGGCCGCAATCGCCGCTCGCCATCGTCAATCTGGCCTGGGTTTATTTCAATGCCGGCTCGTCCTCCGCTGCCAAGAAGCAGTTCGTGCACGCTCAGAGCCTTGGACCCGACATGGCCGCTCCCGAGGAAGGTCAGGGCTTGATTGCCGGTTGCCAGGGCGATTTGGCATCGGCCTACAACCTGCTCGGTTCCTCGCTGAAAAAGGGATACTCCACAGCCGGCGCTGTGGGCTTTATGGCCGCGCAGCAGGCACAGCCTAGCTCGTCCGCCACCGATGCCGGCTGGGCTCCGCCGGATTCTGAACCACCCCCGAATCCCGATTCCATGATCCCCGATCTGAAAGTGCCTGAGCAGATGGAATATTCCCCGAATTATGCAGCCGCCTTGATGCAGCTCGCGCATCAATCCCAGTCAAGCCTCGGCGACCTGACGAACCAGATGATGGCTGCGTACCAGCGCGTAGTCGCCATCAACCAGCGTTTTCAGCAGCAGGGCGAGGGAGCCATCAACCTGCCCCTCACCTTTGAGGCCGAGCTCTTTGAGTGGAAAGAAGTGACAGATCTCGCCTACAAGGCTCGTTTCCGCAACGTGGACCAGGTTAACAAAGAGATTACGCAGGTCATGAATGCCAACGGGCAAACCACATTTGCCACCATGAACAGCGATTATCAGCAACTCGATCAACTCCATAAACAGCAGTTTCAGATCATGATTGACATGGGCGGTTGCCGCGACGAGGCTTGTTTGGACAAATATGGGCAGCAGTTGAAAGAAACTATGGCGCCGGTGGATCAGGTTAGTTATCAGATGTGCTTGCACTCGAAGCAATCGGTCGATGCCGCATACACGCAAACCTACAAACTTTGGAAGACCCAATGGGATGACTTCCGCCCTGCCTCCGCTGACCTCTACGCCTTCACCGATCCCATCCTGAACCGCGTTTGGGTGCCCGCTCTGAACGAATTCCTGTCGCTGCAGCGCGAAGCCCTGGTTCGCGCCGTTTACACTCCCCTGGCAGGCGGAGCCTCCGCCCTGGTCAGCTTGGGCGATGCCTACAAAGACATGAAGTGCGTGCCTCCACCACCCCAAGAGACCACGGAAGAAGCCAGCCCGCTCGACTTGCCCAAGGAATCTCCGCCGCCCTGCCCGCTTGGCAACGGCATAGGCCTCGGCCTGGTCGTCGTTTCCTTCCACATCGATTGCGAAAAAGCCTCCATCGAAGGCGGCGAAGCCTTCCGCTTCAAGGCGACTCGTAACTTCGGCCACTCCACCACCCTTTGGGGCGGCGTGGGTGCGGGCGTCTCCGCCGGCTTTGACGCGCCCATGCTCGGTTCCATGTCGCCCAAAGCTTCTCTCTCCGTCGAGACCGGCGTCGGCGTCACCACCGGGCAGAACGGCACCATCTCCAATGTATTCGTAACTTCCGATCTGTCGGCCAAGGTCTCTGCCGGAAAACTCGACACCGGTCCCATTAGCGTGCCGCAGCCCGGCACTTCCATCGGCATGTCCGCCTCCGGCGTCTATTCCCTTGAAAACGGCGCCACGCTCAGCGGAAACATCGCTGGCATCATCGGCGGAACGATGCATCAATGAACTGGCCGCCCCACTGTCGGCGCATGCTTGTTTTTGCGGTTAGGGCGGCGTCGCACAAACGAAAGTAGACCACTACGACATCGTCCCGCAACTGGTCGCCGAAAAAATCCTCGCCAACGCCAAACGGCCCGTCGACGAAGAGGAAGAATAGGCGGCGCTCAGATCTCGCCGGCAAAAACTGGCAAGGTTCACTCCAGAGACTTTGCGAAATGCAAAGTTTTCCTTGACAACTTTGCATTTTGCAAAGTAATTTGAGAGTGTGTGGTGTTCCTGAGGCGACTGTAGGCCAGTGCGCCTCTCGAAAGAGATCCATGCACGTTGTCACACGCAAGCACCTGGCGCGGGCCGAAGAGCAATACCTTGACGCCGGCAAAGAAATCCGGGCTTGGTACAGGATCGCTACCGAGGCTCGATGGCGGAATTTCGTCGATGTGCGCCAGGTCTTTAAGGATGCCGATGATGTGGATGGCTACGTGATCTTCAATATCCGTCAGAATCGTTACCGGCTGGTCACCATCATTCACTACGCGCGTGCGAAAGAGGGCCGGGTCACTGCGGGTCATATCTATATCCGGTCGTTCCTGACGCACCGTCAGTACGACAACCGGGGCAACTGGGATAAAGGGGTGAAACGATGAGTACGACGCTGGCCAATCCAACGGAGATGATTCGGCAGGGCGCGCCTCGCCTGATTCACAATGATCAGGAGCTTGAGGAATACACGCAGGCTCTCTTCGCGCTCACCGCGATACTCGATCCCACACCGGAAGAAGAGGAAGCCATCGAGTTGATGACTCTGCTCGTCGAGCGCTACGAGCAGGAGCGCTACCCGATCCCGGCAGCCGAGCCGGCGGACGTTTTGCGTTTTCTGCTGGAGCACAGCGGGCTGTCGCAACGCGACATCGCTCCCGAACTCGGAAGCGAAAGCACCGTCTCGCTGGTTCTCTCCGGCAAGCGTCATCTGAACCGCGACCACATCGCGCGCCTCAGCCGCCGCTTCAACGTCTCGCCCGCGGTGTTCTTCGGGCCAGCCTCGACCAGCTGATCTGCCGGTCCTTCAGCTTCCCCGCCGCCGAACGCCTCCCGCCCCTTCGCCAAACCCGCTGTCAAGCAAGAAATCTGCTAACGGTTTACTTTTCAATCACTTAAATTTGCCGACAATTTCGCCATTTTGGCGCACAATCATTCCATGATCAGCCTCCGCGCACCGGCCGGCACGCGATCGAGACTTCCGGCACGGTATTCGGGGCAGGTGGAGGTGTTGACCAAAGAGTAATATTTGCCCCGAGTATGGGCCTTAACCTCTTTGAATGGACGACTTTAGGGAGTCAACTACAATGAAATCAATGAGTTAGCGGAAATGCTGAGAGGTACAAGCGGCTGAAAACAAAACACTTGACCCCAAAATGGGGTGGGGGGGTGGGGGCAGGGGGAGGGTACCGAAGAGAAAACGGCCCCTCCGCATCGCGGAACAGCTTCTTATCGACTCCATCGAATGCATTCTTTGCAGGTCAGCGAACCGCCGCGTCCACGCTCGGCCGTACCCGCTTTGCCAGCGCCCACTTCAGCTCTTCGGTTCCCTCGCCCGTCACCGCCGAGACAGCGTGAAACTCTGAGCTTCCTGCGCTTGGCGTGCGCCGCCAGCTTCTTCAGCTTTTCGGGATTCGCCGCGTCGATCTTCGTCGCCACCACGATCATCGGCT
>CAWHVN010000041.1:0-70096 GCA_963832805.1 uncultured Acidobacteriaceae bacterium
GAGTTCCACTTGAGTGACCAGCAGATGGGCGCGCTGGGGACGGCGTTCTTTGTCTTCTATATGGTGGCAGCGCCGATGACGGGATGGTTGGGCGACCGGTTCCGGCGCAAGCCACTGATCGTCACCGGCGCGATTCTTTGGAGCCTGGCTACGCTGGCGGCCGTGTGGATTCACAGCTACACGACGCTCTATTTCCGCCAGGCGCTGGTGGGTATCGGCGAAGCCACATTCGGGATCTTTGCGCCTGCCGTGCTGTCGGACTTTTATCCCGAGCGCGAGCGCAACCGGGTGCTTTCGGTGTTCTACATTGCCATCCCGGTGGGTGCTGCGCTGGGGTATTTGGCGGGCGGACAGATCGGCTCGCACTGGGGTTGGCGCACGCCGTTTTTCGTCTGCGCACTGCCTGGCTTTCTGGCCGCTGGGCTGTATGACTGGATCGGGCGCGAGCCGGAGCGGGGGGCGAGCGATCACATCCGGCCGAATCTGAACCGGGACACTGTGCTGGGACTGTTCCGGAATCCAGCGTTCTTGACCGCAACCTTTGGTTTGGCGACGCTGACCTTCGCCATGGGCGGAATCTCGTGGTGGATGCCGGAGTTTCTGCGGCGGTTCGCGGGCATGTCGATGGGGACCGCAAGCCTGACGGTGGGCACGACGACGGTGGTGGACGGCATCGTCGCAACGCTGGTGGGTGGGTGGATTGCACACATCTGGCTGCGCAGGAATCATCGCGCACTGTACTTGCTGTCGGCGTGGAGCGTGGCGCTGACGCTGCCATGTGGGGTGATGCTGTTCTTCGGGCCGCACAAATGGGCCGTGCCCTCGCTGTTTGCGGCGGAGTTCTTTCTCTTCCTCAATACCGGGCCGTTGAACGCGGCGATCGTCAACTCGGTTTCGGCGCCGGTGCGGGCGACTGCCATCTCGATCAACCTCTTCTGCATTCACTTCTTCGGCGACACGTTTTCGCCGCAGATCATCGGCGCCATCAGCGACCGCAGCAATCTGAGCATCGGGTTAGGCGCGACGCTGGTGTTCCTGGTCATCTCGAGCACGATTCTGTTCACGGGCGCGAGGCACGCACCGGTGTTGGAATAAGGGCAGCAAGTCAGCGAGTCAGCTGATCTACTTTTTGGGCAAAGGCTCGCGATCTTTGGTGTTCATGAATGCGCGATGGCCGCCCTGCGGGCGCAGGTTCGGATCGTTGATAGGTGGCCGCTCCTGCTCGGCGGTGAAGCCGCGGGCGAGGAGAGGATTGGGCTTGAACTTCGGCGGGCCGCCGTAGAACTGGCGCGAATGACTGAGGACCATGCCGGCGCGCCCGTGCATGGACTGGACGATGCCGCGAATCTCGACGTCGGCGTCACGGTACTTCTTGAGCTCACCGACCTCTCGGCGATCCTCAGGAAGGCTGACGACGGTGAAGCGGCACTGCTCGTCGGGGGTTTGCGGCGAGCAGACGTCGAGGAAGCGCGTGCCATCGGGAAGTTGCACCACATCATAGATATGCGCGGAGACGCAAATGTCTTTGTTGAGCATTTGCGCGGCTTGTTCGGCGGAGACGCAAGGCTTGGGTTTAGCGGCGAGGGCCAGCGCCGGCGCGCAAAGAACGAGAGCGAAGCGCGAGACGGATCGGCGAATGCGCATGGGCAGTCTCCCGTGAGGATGGAAGCCAGCGTAGCGCGGAAGCTGCGTGATGCGATGTGACAACCGTCGCACCCGCTCGCTAATGGGGCAGTTAGCTAGGAGCTAGAAGCTGGTAGCTGTTCACCGCGCGGCGACGAGTTCGCCGGCCTTCGCGGACTGGCCGTAGTGGGATTCGACGTAGTGATCGAGGATCTGCTTGAACTCCGCCACAATCGTGTCGCCACGCAGCGTCGTCGCCAGCTTGCCGTCGATGTAGACGGGCGCGACGGGATCCTCAAAGGTGCCGGGCAAACTAATTCCTAAGTTGGCGTGCTTCGATTCGCCCGGTCCGTTGACCACGCAGCCCATCACGGCGAGCTTGAGCTCCTCGACGCCGGGATACTTCTTGCGCCACTCGGGCATCGACGTGCGCAGGTAGCTCTGGATTTGCTCGGCGAGTTCCTGGAAATACGTGCTTGTCGTGCGGCCGCAGCCTGGGCAACTCGTCACCTGCGGCATAAAGCTGCGGATCGAGAGCGACTGCAGGATCTGCTGCGCGGCCAGGACTTCCTCGGTGCGGTCGCCGTTGGGCTTGGGCGTCAGGCTCACGCGAATCGTGTCGCCGATTCCCGAGAGAAGCAGCGGCGCGAGGCCCGCGGTCGAGGCGATCAGGCCCTTCGATCCCATTCCGGCTTCGGTCAGGCCGAGATGGAGCGGATAGTCGCAGCGCGCGGCGAGCTTGGTGTAGACGTCGAGCAGATCGCGGACGCCCGAAACCTTGGCCGACAGGATGATCATGTCGTGGCCGAGGCCGTAGCGCTCGGCGGCAGCGGCGGACTGGAGCGCGCTGGCGATCATCGCCTCGATCATCACGTCGCGCGCGGCCAGCGGCTCGGCAAGCTTGCTGTTCTCGTCCATCATACGCGTCAGCAGCGACTGATCAAGCGAACCCCAATTGACGCCGATCCGCACAGGCTTCGAGTTCTCGACGGCGCACTCGACCATGGTGCCGAAGTTCGAGTCGTCTTTGCGGCCGATCGAGACGTTGCCGGGATTGATGCGGTATTTGGCCAGTGCGCGCGCAGTCGCGGGATATTTCCTGAGCAGGATGTGGCCGTTGTAGTGGAAGTCTCCAATGATCGGCACGCGCAGGCCGCGCTTTTCGAGTCCTTCGACAATCCGCGGAACGGCCGCTGCGGCGTCTTCGTTGTTGACCGTGACGCGAACCAGCTCGGAGCCGGCGAGAGCGAGCGCTGCAACTTGTTCAATGGTCGACTGAACGTCGGCAGTGTCGGTGTTGGTCATCGACTGGACGACGACGGGAACTTCCCAGCCCACTCGAACGTTGCCGATGCGGACAGTTGGAGTTTTTCTGCGCTGAATCGACGCCATCATTCAAGTTTACCTTGAAAAGTGGTCGGTTTTCAGTTGTCAGTGGTCAGAGGGAAACGACCAGCCAACAGCTTTCAGCGATTCGCTAACAGCTTTGATTGCGGCGCGGAAAGCGCGAGAGCAGTGCACAAACCGGCAAAGAGCTGAAATCAAAAAACGATCAAAATGGAATCTGTGAAACTGTGAAGCAGGTGTCTGCATGCCATTGAAATGGAACGGGTTCCGGGCCGTCCACAGTTTCACAGTTTCTGTGTTTCTGTGAGGTTTCGGCGCGGTGCTTGTATCGGGTTGATTCGGTTGAGGTTCGCGGCGCGGCCAATCTCACAGTTTCACAGCCCATTTTTTCGGGCATAGGGGGGGTGGGGGGTATGAAAGCAGGGACGTCGGGACATAGGGACATAGGGACATAGGGAACGGAAAGACGGGGACCAAGGGAGCAGAGAGGCAGGGAGTAGCCAGTAGGGAGTAGGGAGTAGGAGAACAGGGAGCGGCGACGGGCTGGCACGCCACGGCGCGCAGGCTCTCTGCTACGGCGCGGGTGTTTGAGTGGAAGCGGATCATGAAATGAGTATGCGCCAGGGCGGGGTAATGATCGGCAAACTTGGCGGAGATTATTGATCAGGGGCCAGAGATCAGAAAAGGAATGGGTTAAGGGCAAGGTGAACGGCTTTCGAGACGGCTGGGGGGCTTGACAAGGAAAGACAGGGGTCAGGGATCAGGTGTCAGGGATCAGAAAAGCAGAGGCCGAGGGGCTTCGGTCGGGGCGAGCTGCGAGGACTACGATGCGTAACTGGCGAATCGCTGAATGTAGTCAGAATGCAGCGTCGCGAAGCGCCATAGGACTGAGTCAACTTTGCGAATATCCTCGCCCAGGAAGACTGAAATTCGACCACAAAACGTCTGGACGTCATCGAACCCGCTGGCGGAGGCAAGCCTTGTCAAGTGTCTGTCGGGTTTAGCGACTTGGACGCCAATATTCTTGGCTAGGTGGAAGGCTGTTGTTGGACCAATGAATTGAAATACCATAAGGCTGCGTAGCGGGTCTCGAAGTATTTCGTCTCGGACAACTGGGAAGGAACGGTTGTGGACGGTGCGTGCGCCCGCCGCAATTGCCTCAATCTTCTTCTTGTGGCGGAAGTGAGCGGTCGCCGAGCTTATGCACTCTGATGAGCGCTCGGAAATCTCCTCCGCGGAACGCCAGTTCAAAAAACTCAGGGTGATGGCTGGGAATACCTTCCGGACAACGGACTCCGCCATTCCCCCACAGAGAATCACCCAGGCTAGCTCGCGCAGGAATCTGGGCTCGCTAATCTCCCACGGATCGTCGAGGGGCTCAATCACCTCCGGCGCGTATATGGACCCCAGAACCTCCTTCTTTGCTAAGAGGTAGGCGAGCGCCACCGAGGTATCCGCGGGTTGGCACATTTCAGTCCGGCTCCTGGTTGAGTATTCGTTGCCACTTTTCAACCGATTGGGTCGCGTTCGCGTTTTTAATTCGTCTGCTGACGCGGTCAAGGTTCTGCGCCATCAGCTTTCGACAGGCGCTGTTCATCCTTCCCGCATAGTCGTCCACCTGGAGGGATTGTCCTGTTCGGTCTTTGATGGGGGATAACACTCGCTCCCGAGCGAACTCGAAGAACCGCTCGACCATTGCCTTCGGGTTCTGGGGCCCTGCGTAGTCCTTGAAGGCTTCAATTGCCAGCGATTCGACATGGTACCCGGTTAGCTTACACTCGTCCGGAAACGTATCGATGATTCCCTTGGCGATTTTAATCGTCGGAACGACCTTGGCACCGTTCCTATCGTTCACTTCGGACAGCTTGACAAAAAACGATTCTGGCTTGATCTTGGACCATTTGTCCTGCGAAGTCGAAGGTATGTAAAGCGCGCCCTCTGCCCGGATTGCGGGAAGCAGCTCAAGCTTGATCCCGTCGACCTCGAGGCCCACAGCCATGTTATCTCTGGTGACGTTGGAATTCGGAAATTTCCCTCTGACCGTGTTTTCGAACTGGTCGAGCACCTCTCCGGGTAGGTGCTCCGAGGCCCCTTCGCCTTTCAACACGAGCAGCGAATCGACGTCGCTGATGCCGTTCACATACGTGTGCTTCCGGACCGATCCCCCGAACACGGGAGTGATCGATGCGTCTTCGATCTCGTTCTCTAGGGCTTTCCGCACTTTGTCGATAACTGCGCGAACCGCGTCGGAATCGCGCTCATTGTATTCAGAAAGGACATCTCCGATTTCACGGGCCACATTCGTGTCAAAAATCTGGCTGTCCGTTGCTTCCTCTTCCCTCCTGAGCGCCTCTCGCACTCTCTGCGGGGGGGACTCGCTGAAATATCCGCCTCCACCTGATCCTCCCATAGTGGCCTCCTTGTCAGATTCTGCCTTCCAGCTGGTGCATTGCGTTCTCCAGTTCCTTGCCGATGTGAAGGAACGCCGTATAATCGCCGCCTCTAGTAACGAAGTTGCGCATTTGCTCGCGCAGCGCCTCCAAATAATAGTAGTTGTCCTTCCACATGGAGTGCGAAAGGTCCTCAGCCTTTCGCAGCAGCCCGTTCACGTTTTTCATGGCGCCATAGTTTCGCTTGTATATGGTTTGCCCGTTGAAGAACCCGAAACGCAACCATGTCAAGCCGTCGAAGATCTCGGCCCCGCTGAGGAAATAGAGGGCTGTAGAGAATGTGTCGAGACTTCCAAAGATGTGAATGGGAACATTGATTCCAGCCTCATCCAAGGTTTTCCGTACTTGGGCGATCTTCGACATGCGGCCAATGATCTTCTCGTCCAATTCGTCTTCGGTAAAACCAACTGCGGCAAAGCCCCCGAGGTCCTTTAGGATTTTCGGCAGGATTTCCCCGGTTTCCAATAGCTCCCGCTTGCGCTCGGGCTTGATGAGCAGTTCGTGGGGATACTGTGGAAAACGATCCTTCAACTTTAGGGCGGACCTGACTTGGTGTTCGATGCGAAAGTGCCTTGCCGGGCTGTCGTAGCTGACCAAAATGGTCGGTACGTTTGATCTCCAGCGCTTGATTACGTGCCGGTGGTCGCTCGCTGTCCATTTCTTAGGCTTATAGGCCTGCCCGTATGACTCGGAGAGATCGTGCTCGACCCGTGCCTCGTACCCGCCGCTGTCAAGAAAAATGACACGTGGGAACGTCAGTTTCTGCGAGGCTATGTGGCCGTAGTGTACGTCGTAAGCGCTGACTAGGACGGCCTCGGTTATGAATTCTCTCATTAGGGCGATGATCTTCTTCGCTTCAGGGAAACCTTTGCTCGAGAAGGACGGGATCAGCAACGGAGTTCGGAATAGCTCCGCGCCGTTGTGGGCCACAATCCTTTCACGCGCCAGCAAGGAGTCTCTCCCGATCTCTGCACGACAGACATTTGCCGCAGGGTCTTTGGCTGCTTGCTTCGCAGCTCCACGTCATATCAACAGGAACATTGGCTTCCTTGCAGTATTTGAAAACATCCTGCTTGGCCCAGTTGAGGAATGGGGCACCGAATGTGACACGTCCGTCGGTGCAGGAGGAAACCATGGACTCGGTCTTTCGCGCAAAATCCGCGCTGCAATCGAAGTAGCGAGTGCCGCTGTGGATTCCCAGGCTGATTATGTTTGTTAATCCCTGGGTTGCCATCAAAGCCACGGAGACGAGGAAGAGGTTTCGTCCGCACAGTTCTCCGCTCGTCAGGCCGCTGAATCCAGTAACGCTGACAATGCGGGGTCGCAACCCAAAATGTTTACAGACTGCGCGTATGCTCCGATCCTCGGCGCTGGACGCGGGCTGGCCGTATCGTACAAAGAGGGGCAGGACCTTGAGGCGGCGGTCGAGATAGAAGTTTATACATGCGGTGGAGTCGATGCCCCCGCTGGCCAGAACGCACACCTCTGCTCTGTCAGCTTTCTTCATCGGGTCTGTGGACTCCGGATTGGATGCGGGTTCTTGCCTTGTTGAACGCCCAGTCCTCGGTCGGTGGGGCGGTTCTCACGAGGTCGTTATATCTTTCATGGAGGCTTTCTGAAACGCATTCGGCTTGCTCGTTGGACAGGCTTGCGGCTCGATCCCGTGCCGCGCGAGCATCATGCTTCATGACCGTGAAAGCCTTCGCGGCAGAAAGGTGCTGACAGAGAGACCGTTGTGGGTTGAGGACGGTTCCGATTGCCGTGACGCCTGCGGCGATTGTTGCTGCTACGCCCACCCATGCCGGGACAACCTGCCCAACTGTCAGCGTGCCCATAGCCGCAGCAGAGAGGGCCGGAATAAGCTGGATAAATGTGTACAGGTTGTCCTGTCTCTTCGCCATAACGTGGTGAGTCTCAGCACTGTAAGTGGAGTTCTCCTCGACGCGGGCGCATTCTTTGAGAAGGGATTCGTGCACGGAGCGGATTATATTCCAAAACTGGTCGGCTTCGAGCAGTATTGGGTGCGGAATATCCTTCCTTATCAACAGATCGGTTCTGGGCTGCGGTTCAACCTGCTAAGGCGGCGGTTCTGAGCTCCGCGTTGGATCGTTTTAGGAGTGAAAGGTCAGGCGGGCTGGCTAGTTGTTTCGGCGCGCTAGCGCAAGGTAAGCGCGCCGACAGGGGCTGGAAACAGAGATCAGAGATCAGGGGTCAGTCTTTTCGTGCGGCGTGGAGGTTCGTGGTATCCCATGTCCCAGAGTCGGGACATGGGGCACCCATCTCTATGGGTGGGTGAGGGTCACGAAAGGCAAAAAAATAGATCCCCATTCGACTCCGATTGCCTTCCCACTCCGGCGACGGAGGCCTGTTGCGCCGGCTGTCTACTTTTGGGCTGGCGCGCCTAACCAGGTGAATTTCGTCAGCCAATTGTAGAGCCAAGCGAAAATCGCGCCGCCGATCAGCCCGTCTGCGATTGCATAGAGCGTGACGATCACAACTTGAACAATGGTCCGTGCGGCATGATAGCCGGGATAGCACGAGGACAGCATTTCCAGGAAATGCTGGCCGTAAGCGCCGCATATCAGGTTGGCCAGGGCCACCAGCAGCACCGCTGCTCCCCACAGGATTGCGCACGCCAAGGCCAGAGCCTGGACATTGAATTTCATGGCTCGCACCTCACTTTTTGCTGTCTGCAGAATAGGTCTGCGGGGTCTGAAGCGCAAGGACTGGCAGGCTGAAGCACCGCGCGGGTGGGGGCTGGAAACAGAGATCAGAGATCAGGGGTCAGGGATCAGTCTTTTCGTGCGGCGTGGAGGTTCGCGGTATCCCACCCTTCGCCAGAAAAAATGCGAAGGATGGGGCACCCATTTCTTATGGGTGGGTGAAGGTCGCGAAAAGCAACCGCAGATCTCTCGACTTGGTCGCCGCAGGCGGGCGGCCCTGATCTCACTTGGCCACTGAGGCTGGGTTCGTGGTATCCCATGTCCCAGAGTCGGGACCCTTCGGCAAGCTCAGGGCAGGCTCTGGGCACCCATTTCTTGTGCTGGGCGAACGTCACGAAAGGCAACCGCGGATCCCTCGACTCGGTCGCCGCAGGCGGGCGGCCCTGATCTGACTCGGCCACTGAGGTTGGGTGCCCCAGGTCTCGCTTATGAGACCTGGGAGACCTTGACCTCAGCTCTCCCGTAGTCGATGTCGAAGCATCTCTGGCAATTGATGTCCCCGCCACGCTGTGGTCCAGAGGGACTCAATTTCGACGGCGCAAACTTCCCCGGTTGCGTAGTGGCGAAAGCTGGACCAACGCCAATCTTGCGGCCTCTCGACCAAACCGCGTTTGACGGGATTGCGATGCATATACCGCAGCTTTTCGACTCTCTTCTTCTCGTTATGCACGTTGAAGTCGTAATAGCGCGGCTGCCAGAACGGACGCTCCCGGCTCTGAACTGAAACCGACAATTTGAGAGCCTGAATCGCTTTAGACAGGAGCACCTTCTTCGGTTCGCTTACCAGCAAATGAACATGCTCGGGCATGACCACGTATCCGCCGACAACGAATTGGTACCGGATGCGCATCGACTCCAGCGATCGTTCGAACAAGTCTCTCGCTTGCGGCGCGCCGAGGAACGGACGACGGTGATAACAACTGAAAGTTATGAAATGAAAGCAGCCCGCTTGGTGATAACGAACCAGGCCCCGCGTCATGCCAACATCCTACATCCCAGGTCTCAGAAGCGAGACCTGGGGCACCCGTGGGTTTGGTGGTAAATTAGCGCCGCGTCGGTTTGGGTCGGTGTTATCCCAGGTCTCAAAATCGAGACCTGGGGCACCCATGGGTTTGGGGGTAAATTGGCGCCGCGTCGGTTTTGGGGTCGTGCTATCCCAGGTCTCAAAATCGAGACCTGGGGCACCCGTGGGTTTGGGGGTAAATTGGCGCCGCGTCGGTTTTGGGGTCGTGCTATCCCAGGTCTCAAAATCGAGACCTGGGGCACCCATTTTTGTGGGTGGGTGAGGGTCACGAAAGGCAAAAAAATAGATCCCCATTCGACTCCGATTGCCTTCCCACTCCGGCGACGGAGGCCTGTTGCGCCGGCTGTCTACTTTTGGGCTGGCGCGCCTAACCAGGTGAATTTCGTCAGCCAATTGTAGAGCCAACCGAAAATCGCGCCGCCGATCAGCCCGTCTGCGATTGCATAGAGCGTGACGATCACAACTTGAACAATGGTCCGTGCGGCATGATAGCCGGGATAGCACGAGGACAGCATTTCCAGGAAATGCTGGCCGTAAGCGCCGCATATCAGGTTGGCCAGGGCCACCAGCAGCACCGCTGCTCCCCACAGGATTGCGCACGCCAAGGCCAGAGCCTGGACATTGAATTTCATGGCTCGCACCTCACTTTTTGCTGTCTGCAGAATAGGACTGCGGGGTCTGAAGTGCAAGGACTGGCAGGCTGACGCACGCACAGGCGGGGGCTGAAAACAGAGATCAGAGATCAGGGGTCAGAGATCAGTCTTTTCGTGCGGCGTGGGGGTTCGCGGTATCCCGCCCTTCGCCAAAAAGAATGCGAAGGATGGGGCACCCATTCTTATGGGTGGGTGAAGGTCGCGAAAAGCAACCGCAGATCCTTCGACTCGTTCGCCTGCGGCGAACTCGCTCAGGATGACAAAACAGAGATCAGAGACCAGAGAACAGAGATCAGACGAGAAGCTAGCGCCTACCAACCCATTTGGCGCATGCGTTCGAGGATGAGATTGCTGTAGCGGGTCATGCGCTCGGGATGGCGCCGTGTGGGTGGGGTTGAGCGATGCGGGAATTCGCCATCAAGCGGCGTTGATGGCGACGACTTTGCTGTCGCGCAGGGATTTGACGTCGCGCATGGGCGGCTGGCCGAAGAGGCGGCTGTACTCGCGGTTGAACTGGCTGACGCTTTCGTAGCCGACTTCGTAGGCGGCGCTGGTGGCGTCTATTCCGTCCATCAACATGCGCTGCCTTGCGGTCTGTAGCCGGAGCAGCTTCTGGTACTGGAGCGGGCTCATTGCGGTGAGCGCGCGGAACTGATGGTGAAGCGTGGAGACTGCCATGCGTGCGACGGTTGCGAGCTCTTCCATGTGCAGCGGCCTGGAGTAGTTGACGCGGAGCCAGGCGATGGCGCGCGCGGTTCTGTGACTGAGGCCGCCTACGGTGGCGATGGCGCGGAGGCGTTCTGCCTGCGGGGTGCGGAGGATGCGGTAGACGATTTCCCGTTGAATGAGGTGGCTGAGAAATGGAATGTCGTCGGGAGTGGAGAGAAGGTCGATGAGGCGAGAGCAGGCGGCCAGCAAGCCGGCGGTGGTGACGCCCACAGCAAGCCCGTGACGCTGGGCCGAGGTTTCGGGCTCGGGAAGATCTTCGCGGCTGAGGACCTCGCGCACGGTGGGCATGTCGAGGCGGAGGTTCATGGTGAGCATGGGGACGCGTTCCGAGGCTTCGAGGATCTGGCTTTCGGCAGGAACGTCGATGGAAGTTAGGAGGAAGGACGAAGCGTCGCAGAAGTAGACCGTTCCTCCGAGGTTGATGCGCTTGCGGCCCTGCACGAAAACCGTGAGGCTGGGCTCGTAGGTGGCCCGATAACAGGGCGTCGGCGTGGTGCGGCGATAAAGCGCGAGACCGGGCACGGCGGTGGGGTTCTCGCCGAGCGACGGCGCGTGGGCGGCGATTTTACGGGCCAGCTCCCTGCGCATTTCGATGACAACGGACTTGAGTTCTTCGCGCTTTCCGGTTGGTTTCGCCGCCACGATGCCAAACCTCCTTTTTCAGGGTACAGCCAGATCGGGGCGAGCGTGCACAAAATCGGCGAGTTAAGCAGGATCAGGCAAAGAAAAGGCAGGATTGGGAAAGCGGCCGGGCCATGGCTTCGGCTACCTTTGGATGGTGCGAGTGACGATTGCGAGCAGAAGTCAACGCAGAGGATGGGGAACAATGCAGAAACGGAAGCTTGGAAAAAACAATCTGGAAGTGTCGGCCCTGGGTCTTGGATGCATGGGCATGAGCTTTTCTTACAAACCGTTCCCGGAGAAGCACGAAGCAATCGCGCTGATCCGTGCGGCGGTGGAGCGCGGCGTGACGTTTTTCGACACGGCCGAGGTCTATGGGCCGTTTACCAACGAAGAGCTGGTGGGCGAGGCGCTCAAGCCGGTTCGCGACAAGGTGGTGATTGCCACCAAGTTCGGATTCGATATCAATCCCGATGGCAGTCAGGGCGGGAAGGGGCTGAATAGCCAGCCTGAGCACATCAAGCAGGCTGCGGAAGGCTCCCTCAAGCGCCTCAAGATCGACTATATCGATCTCTTCTACCAGCACCGCGTCGATCCCGAAGTGCCGATCGAAGAGGTTGCAGGCACGGTGGAGGAGCTGATCCAGCAGGGCAAGGTGAGGCACTTTGGCCTTTCCGAAGCGGGCGTGCGGACGATTCGCCGCGCACACGCCGTGCAGCCCGTGACCGCGCTGCAAAGCGAATACTCGCTGTGGTGGCGGAAGCCGGAGGCAGAGGTGATTCCGACGCTCGAGGAACTCGGCATCGGCCTGGTTCCGTACAGCCCGCTGGGCAAAGGCTTCCTGACCGGGACGATCGACGAGAGCAGGACGTTCGACGCAGCCGATATTCGCAACACCATCCCGCGCTTTTCGCCGGAGGCCCGCAAGGTGAACCAGGCGCTTGTCGATCTGCTGGGCAGAATTGCGGCACAGAAGAAGGCGACGCCGGCGCAGATCGCACTGGCCTGGCTGCTGGCGCAGAAACCGTGGATCGTTCCGATCCCGGGCACGACCAAGCTTCATCGGCTGGAGGAGAACATCGGAGCTGCCGCAGTGGAACTCGCGCCGGACGATCTGCGCGAGATCGACAGCGCCGCCTCGAAGATCAGCATCGAAGGGGCTCGGTATCCGGAGAAGCTGGAGCAGATGACGGGGCGGTGAGCGAAGAAGCAGGGACCAAGGGAACAAGGGACCAAGGGAGCAGTGGACAGCGAACAGCGGACAGTGAACAGGAGACGAGGAAGCAGGGACCAAGGGAGCAAAAGAGCGAGCTGGCGAGCCAGCAAGGCAACTACTTTCAGCTCTCAACTTTCAGCGGCGGTCGCGCACCAGCAGAGCCGGGATGGGGCACGTGGCTGGATGAGCGACCTTTTCTCGATCGCTTCCGCGATGAGCCGCGGAAGGGTGGGCGCCCAGTTCCTCGGTGGGGCGAGAGCGGGCCGCCCAATTCGGCAGACATCTTTGGGGCAGAGGCTGGTCAAGGCGGTGGCTCGTCAAAATGTGGAAATCGCCGCCGCCGAGTAAAAACTTTCATTGACTTTTTAAGGGCGAATTCATAGAGTTAGTCATCTTGCGTTCCTCCGCTGCGGCTCATTGCAAGTTCTTCCAAAGCTCATTGCATTTCCTTCCAATTTCTTGAGAAGAGAAAAGTCTCACCAGCCAGAGCCTGCGATTTCTCTTCCCCACAGGGGCATCGATCGAAACCGATTTCTTTCAAAGAACGACAAGAACATACTGCAAATTCTGGAGGCTGCACTGAAGCGAAGCGCAGCCATTGCAAAGCCACCTCACTCGAAAGGGGTTTGACTATGAAACGCACTCAGATCGGCGCGAACTGTTTGAGACCAGTGAAATGCTTGGCCAACGCAAAACCCTATAGAACGCTCCTTCTCGCGGTTGTCTGCGTTCTCGCCATCGCAATCGCACCCAGCCTGCGAGGCCAGGCCACAGGAAGTTTCTCCGGCAATGTCGACGACAAATCCGGATCGGCGATCCCCAATGCATCTGTTGCCGTCACTTCTCAGGGCACCGGCCTTGTGCGAGACACCAAGACCGACAGTGCCGGCCATTATCTGATCCCATTGCTCCCTGTGGGGACTTACGCCGTTAAGGTAGGTGCAGCCGGCTTTCAGAGCGCTGAGTCAAAAAATCTGAATCTCCAGGTTGATGAGGCCCGCGAACTCGACTTTACGCTGGTGCCCGCGACCGTGGTCACGACGGTGGCAGTTTCCGGCGAGGCGGTCGCGGTGGAGACAACCAATCCGTCTCTGGGCCAGGTGATCACCTCGCAGGAGGTGTCGCAACTGCCCTTGAATGGGCGCAATTTCGTGCAGCTGGCCACGCTTACCGCCGGCGCCACGGCGGAGACCAATCCCGGCAGCTTTTTCACCGGGGCCACCGACAGCGAAGTGTCGGCCCGCGGCTCGTACTCGCTTTCGGTCGGCGGCTCGCGCCCCAACAGCACGGACTGGCTGCTGGATGGCGTGGACAATAACGAGCTGACGGCCGGCGGTATCGGCATTTTCTCGTCGATCGACGATATTCAGGAGTTCAAGGTCCTCACCTACACCTACTCGGCCGAATACGGCACCCGGGCCGGACCCACCGTTCTGGTCACCACCAAATCGGGATCGAACGACCTCCATGGATCGCTCTTCGAGTTCGTCCGCAACACCGCCTTCGACGCCAGAAGCGACTTTGCCACTTTCACCCCGAAGTTCAACCTGAACCAGTTTGGCGGCTCCGTCGGCGGCCCCATTCGTAAGAACAAGACCTTCTTCTTCGTCGATGGCGAGCAGAAGTATCAGCGCGAGGGAATCGTCTACACCGGCCTGGTTCCTTCGCTGGCCATGAGGGGCGGCGACTTTTCTGCCGACGCCTTCGGCAATCCCGCCGGCCTTGCCATCGCCAACCCGAACATGGTAGGTGCGGAGGATCCCTACTTCCAGTGCGATTCATCGGGAAACCCCATTCCCGCGGCTGCCGATGGAAGCCAGCCGGAGGGAACCGACTGCGCCAAGATCCCCTCCAACCTCATCGACCACGTTGGCCAGGCCATGATCGATCTCTATCCGCCGCCCAATGTCAACTCGGGCGTTTCCGGCGCAAGCTATAACTACGTCACCGAGCCTGTCCGCAGCCTGAACGAAACAAAGTTCGATGCCCGCCTCGATCAGACGTTTACTGCCAGCGACAATGCCTTCGCTCGATTTAGCTACGATCAAGCGTGGACCTACGCGCCGGGCGGCGCGCCTGCGCCCTACCTCGCCGAAGGCAATGCTTTCGGCAGCAATGAGACCCTCATCAACCACGCGCGCAATGCCGCCATCGGCGAAACCCACGTGTTCTCGCCCACCACGCTCAATCTGGCCACACTCGGTTACGACCGCATCTTCGACTACATTGCCTCGCAGGACAACTTCACCTGCGAATCGGCCAAGCTGGGAATTCCCAACGCCAATCTTGGCTGTTCGGCCGGCGGTACCCGGCTCCCCGGCGGCTCATACAGCCAGGGCCTGGTTTCCACTGAAGTTTTAGGCTACTGGTCTCTCGGCGATCGCGGCTATGCCCCGTTTCAGGGTGGAACCGACATCTACTCCTTCAAGGACGATCTCGATCTGATCCGCGGCAAGCATGAAATTCACGCCGGCATCGATCTTCGCGCCAATCAGATGAACGTCGGAACGGAGGCCTTCCAGGATGGCTTCTGGATCGTCGGCCTCTTCGGAGACTTCACCGGTGCAGGCGTTGCCCCCGGCAATTCCGAAGCGGACCTGCTGATGGGAATGACCGGATTGGGCGTCCATGACCAGGTCTACGGTGGAGCCGTCACTGGTCGCCGCTGGAAGATCGTGCGGCCCTTCGTCGAGGATGACTGGCGCGTTACTTCGTCGCTCACCCTCAATCTGGGCCTTGCATGGGATATGACCACGCCCGTCACCGAGGTCCATAACCGCATGTCGGACTACATTCCCTCAACGGGAGAGCTGCTCATCGCCGGCAAGAATGGAGTGAGCGACTCGGCGGGCGTCAATATGTTCTGGGGCGCATACGAGCCCCGCGTCGGCCTCACCTGGAAAGTTCTCGGCAGCGACAAGACCGTGGCTCGCATCGGCTTCGGCATCTATCACGATTCGTCCTGGAACCAGGGCGCGCAGGGCCTGTGGCAAAATCCGCCCAACCTCGGCGAGTCCGATCAACTTCCCGCTACATATTCAACGGGCTGCGCCTTTGCAACTTCCTACTGCGCAACCGAGCTCGAACAGACACCCGAGTTGAACTTTACCCTTTCCACCGGCTTTCCAGCCCTGCCCACGCCGCAGGATGCGTCCAGCTTTGTGGGCACATTCGCCTACCAGCCAACCAACTTCCAGCCCGGCAGGGTCCACCAATATAACGCCAACGTCGAACGCGAGCTGCCCGGCAATATTCTGCTCACCGCGGGCTACGCCGGTTCGACCGGCGGCCATCTGACCGTCATCGGCAACGCCCTCACTGTCAATAGCCCGTCCGCCTGCGGCACTGGTTCTTACACCATCGGTTGCCTGCCCGGCGGCGCGCCCTTCTTCTATCCCTACACTCCTCCGAACTTCAACTCGATCTTGCTCTACGGTGACCCAGGCAAGACGCAGTACAACTCATTCCAGGTTAAGGCGGAGACCAAAACGCCCAAGAACGGTCTCTACGCCCTGCTGGCCTACACCTACTCGCGCACCTACGACAACGGTCTCTCCGACGGCCTGGGCTCGGAGCTGAGCGCCCCTTATTTCGGGCTGCCCAACTGGCAGAATCTCGACTGGTCTCTGTCGCAGATCAATCTCGATAACAGCTTCACGGGCAGCGTGATTTACGATTTGCCCTTTGGCCGCGGGAAACAATTCGGCAACAGTTGGAATGACACAACCAACGCCATTCTCGGCGGCATCCGATTGACTCTCATCGAGCGAGTCTCTTCCGGCTTCCCGGTTCCGCTAATCGACAGCTTCAACCAGTCGGGCACGACCTTTAATGCCGGCGGCAACGACAATAATTTCAATCGGCCCGACCAGGTCTCCGGCTGCGATCCCTACAAAGCGAATCACGGCATGCATCAGTGGATCAACGCATCGTGCTTCGTTGCGCCAGCCACCGGCGAGCTGGGCAACGCCGCGCGCGTCCCGGTCGTCGGGCCCGATTTCGTCAACACGGATTTCTCCCTGGTCAAGCAGATCGCGCTGCCCGGCAAGGAGACGGGCTTGAATTTCCGCGCCGAGTTCTTCAACCTCTTTAATCACCCGGAGCTCGGCAGCCCGGTGAACGATATCAACGCGTCTGGATTCGGCGCCGTGAACTCCACGGTGAACAATCCTCGCCTGATTCAACTAGCCTTGAAGTTATCTTTCTGAAGCGGAGAATTGGGGGCGTTGGGCGCGCGACCGCAAGGATCGCGCGCCGACAGGGGCCGGCTACCAGTCCATTTGGCGCATGCGTTCGAGGATGAGCGCGCTGTAGCGGGTCATGCGCTCGGGGCGGCGCTTGAGGGGAGCGGGGAGGATGGCGGCGAGCTCGGCGGCCTGCTGGCGGTCGACGCGGCGGGCCGGGATTCCGTAGTAGTGTTCGGAGGCCGACTCCACGCCATAGATGCCGGGGCCCCATTCGACCACGTTGAGGTAGAGCTCGAGAATGCGCTGCTTGCCGAGGACGAATTCGGCGACGGGGACGAGTGTGGCCTCCGCGCCCTTGCGGAGGATGGAGCGGCGGGTTCCGAAGAAGATGTTCTTGACGAGTTGCTGCGTGATGGTGGAGCCGCCGCGGATGCGGCCGCCTTCCATATCTTCATCGGCAGCGAGTTCGATGGCCTGCCAATCGAAGCCATGGTGCTGGTAGAAGCGCGCGTCCTCAGCGGCGATGACGGCGTGCTGGAGGTCGGGCGAGATTTCGCGTAAAGGAACGAATTGGTAGTGCTCGTGGTAGGGCTTGCTGTGAATGAAGGCCTGCAGACGGCGCTCGATGTGGACGGCGGTGGTGGGAGGGTCGACAAATTTGGCGGCGACGAGAGTGAGCGCGGCGGCGAGCCAGGCAACGGCGAGGGCGAGGACGAGATAGAGAAGGACGGATCGAAGGCGGAGGGATGAAAGAAGAGATCGGAAGGAACGCTTGCGGCGCGGGGGCTTGGAGTATGGGTTGGGACGGGAGAACACATTACAGGATAAAGGCAGGGACTGAAAAGCAGGGACTGAGGGACGTAGGGACTAAGGGACATAGGGACTGAGGGACTAAGGGACTAGGGACTGAGGGACGTAGGGACTAAGGGACTGAGGGAGATAGGGATCCTTCGACTTCGCTCAGGACAGGCTCCGGGACTGAGGGACTGATAGGCAGGGAGCGCGCGGGCGAGGTTCGGCACGCAAGGACTCCGATTGCGCGCCGGAGTGCGGGCGAAGGAAGCGAGAACGACGCGGCCCGATCGCACCTCAACCAATTCTTTCATTCCGATACAGAGGCACCGAATCGCCATGCGGGCGGCGATGCTGCGATCACAGAACCTTCTCCAGTTTTGCGAACGGGCAACGAGGGAGGGGTAGAATGGTCCCGTCTTCATTTTCTGAACAGAAGTCCGGTTTCAGGAGAAGCTGTCTCCGGAACCAATGAGCCCAAAAAGCATCGGGACCAACAGAGGCGGGTTCCCGCGAACGGCGTTGGCCTGTGAAGCAGGAAGAACAGTGACCCACCTCGGTTTTGTAAAGACGTACTCTATCCGAAAATACCTCGCCGCCCAATCCACATCCTCACTGACCTCCAAGGAGGCGCTTATGCAGCACCGCTTTCATTTACTTGCTTTTGTGGCCGCCATCGTTTTGTTTTGCTCTGCTTTGGGTTTTTCGCAGGCTGAGCCCGCGGACCGCCTGATCTCGCCCATTGCCGCCGCGCAGCGCACGGTCACAAACCCTGTCCATCCCTGGGCCACGAAACAGAACGACCTGGGGAGGGTGGCTGGCGATCAGGTGTTTCATCGGGTGGTGCTGCTGCTGAAGCGCAGCGACGCTCAGGAAGCCGACCTGCAAGAGCTGCTCCAGGAGCAGCAGGACCAGAATTCGCCGCAGTATCACCAGTGGCTGACGCCCGCTGAATTCGGTGAGCGCTTTGGTCCGAGTGCGAACGACGTGGCGAAGATCACCGGCTGGTTGCAGTCGCAGGGCTTCACAGTGGAAAAGCCGTCAAACGGACGCCAGTTCATTTTCTTCACCGGGACGAGCGCGCAGGTGGAGTCCGCGTTCCAGACGGAGATGCATCGCTACAGCGTGAGTGGAAAAACGCAAGTTGCCAACGCCAAGCCGGCCAGCATTCCCTCGGCGCTGGCGCCGGCGGTGAGCGGCGTGGCGAGCCTGAATTCCTTCACCCGATGGGCGCCGCAGTCCCAGGTGGAATACCATCTGGCGCTGAACCCCCAGGTGAAGACAAGCAGCGGTGCATTGACCGGCCCGGCCGATCTGGCTGCCATTTACGACGCTGCGCCGTTGCAGAAGGCCAACGTGCTGGGGCAGGGCCAGTCGATCGCGCTCATCGAGGAGAGCAACATCGTTGCCCAGGATGTGACCGACTTCCGCAATCTCATGGGCCTTCCGGCAGCGACGGTCAACGTGATCGTGAACGGAACCGATCCGGGCACGGTTGGCGGCGATGAGACCGAAGCCATCGCCGACGTGGAATATGCAGGCGCTCTTGCGCCGGATGCGACGCTCGATGTGATTGTGACTGGTTCCACTGAGTTCAATCAGGGCATCGATCTTTCCACGGCCTATGCCGTCGATAACGACATTTCGCCGATCACCTCGCTCAGTTACGGAGGATGCGAAACCCTGAACGATACCTTCTTGAGCAGCTCGGTTGAACTCTACAAGCTGGCCTATGAACAGGGAGCGGCAGAGGGCATTAGCCACTTTGTTTCCGCGGGCGACTGGGGCGGCGACACCTGCGGGTATACGGGGTTGAGCGCCGGCTACGGCGTGAACGCGATCGGCGACTCGCCGTGGAATGTTTCGGTGGGCGGCACGGAATTCATCATGCCCGACCCGAATGTCTACTTTCCCCCGCCCAGCTACACCGCGACCGGATACGTCCCGGAGAGCACATGGAATGATTACGAGAACCCGGAGGATGGACGCCCGCTGGCTGGCGGCGGCGGTGTCTCTATAAATTTCACCAAGCCGGCATGGCAAACCGGTCCTGGCGTTCCGGCTGACGGAGCACGCGATGTGCCCGACGTCTCGCTTGTCTCCGGCGACAACCTGGCTTACGCGGTCTGCGAATCCGACGAGGGCACGGATTGCTCGCAAGGCGAGGCGCTCGGACTGATCGGCACCTCGCTGGCTTCGCCCACGTGGGCCGGCATCCAGGCGCTCATCAACCAGCAGAACAACGTCGTGGGCGGCTCGGGAAACCCCAATCCAACGTACTACCGGCTGGCGGCGGGCGAGACCTCGCCCTTCCACGACATCACGGTGGGCGATACCAAAGTTGCCGACAACTGCATCAACGAAATCATCTTCGAGTATTGCCCCACCGGGGGGGTGCCGGATCTGGTGGGCTACGAGGCGACGGCTGGCTACGACCTGGCGACGGGCCTGGGATCGGTGGACGTCAACAAGCTGGTAACCAACTGGCTCCCAACCACAGGCAGTGGCGCGGCCACCTTGACTCTGAGCACCGGAGGCGTCACCAACATCACCCACGGCAATGCACTCACGGCGACGGTTTCGGTCGCGGCGAGCGGATCGGCGGTTCCTTCTGGAGATGTGGTGCTGCTGGCGGGTCCGCAGGGTGTGGATCGAATCACGTTGAACGCGGCGGGCAGCGGCACGGTGACGTTCGGCGCATCCTCGGGGATTAACCTGCCCGGCGGCAGCTACAATCTGACCGCGCACTACGCCGGCGACGCGAACTTCGCGTCCGCCAACTCCAACGCAATCGCTCTCACCGTGAATCCCGAACCGACCACGACGCAGGCCGCCAGCAACGCCGGCGGAGCAGTCACCTATGGCACGGCAGTCACGGTTACGGCTTCGTCTTTCGGCGTCAACAGCGGCCTCGACTATCCCGTTCCGGGCGCCTACACATTCACCGACGGTTCGACCACTCTGGGAACCGTGACCCTTCCACAAACCGGGGAAGGCTTGGCCTTTGTGACAAACGGCGCCATGGCGAGCCTGATCTTGGATGGTTCGGCGCTTCTGGGCGCGGGCACGCACCACATCGTCGCGGCCTCGCCCGCTGCGGGCGCCAGCTTCCTGGCCAGCGTCTCCGCGCCGGTCACCGTGGTGGTGAATAAGAGCCAGGTCCTTGTGTCGCTCACTCCCGATCACACCAGCCCAGCGGTGAATACGACGGTGAACCTGGGGGTCAGCGTTATCCCACTCGTCGTGACCGGTAATAACCTCATCGATACGCAGGTTCCCGTCACCGGCAATGTGGACTTCTACGACTCCAGTACGACTCCTGAAACGAAACTGGGCACGGTGGCTCTGTCGGCGGGCCGCCAAGCAAACCTGCCCGTCACCTTTAGCGCGACGGGTCTGCACGCGCTCATCGCGCAATATGACGGCGATGCCAACGACCTTCCCAATTCCTCTGGCGCGGTCGATATTACGGTTGGCACGAAGGTCCCAACGTCCATCACGATCAGCGGCGGCAGCCTCGGCTATGGCTTCACTTACGCCCCGACTCCGATTACGCTGACAGCGACACTCACGTGGGATTCCAATGGCGCCGCTCCCACGGGAACCGTGACATTCACCGATGCCTCGGCCAACAATGGCGCGGGCGCAACCATCGGCACGGCGACACTCAGCTCGCCGCTGGACTCGACTGAAACCGCTACGTTGAACACAAGTGCGCTGGCCGGGGGAACGCACAACGTTACAGCGAGCTACTCAGGCGACGCCAATTACATCGGCTCGGCGTCGATGGCCGACCAGGTCTCTGTCATCACCATGACGCTGACACCCGGTTCTCCATCGACCACGGTGACGGCGGGGCAGAGCACCCCGTCGACGTCAGTAACGTTCTCGACCAACGCCATCTTCACCAACTACTGGTATGCGAATGTGAACCTCACCTGCTCCGGCTTGCCATCGGGCGCAGCTTGCGTCTTCGGGTCGTCCACCATAAGCCCCACATACAACTCCACGACCGGCGTCCTCTCCGGCTCGACGACATTCACCGTTTATACGACCGGGCCAACGCTCCAGAAAGCGGCTCTCGCGCCTGCGCGGAAACCCTGGGGTGGGCTCGGGACGCTGGCGCTGGCCGGGCTGCTGGCGCTTGGCTTCCGGCGCCGCCGTTTGTTCGCTTCGCTTGCTGCTTTGGCGTTGCTTGGCTTCTTCCTGGGTCTCAACGGGTGCGGGAGCGGAGGCGGAAGCGGCGGGCAGTACAACATCTCGAGCCCGGGCACTCCGGCGGGCACCTATCCCGTCACCGTTACTGGAACTATGAATGACGGGGGCTTCGGCACGTTCACCACTACCGGAACCTTCAACCTGACGGTGACGGCAGCGGGGCAGTGAGGAAGACAACGCGTCTGCGGGGCGGCTGGTCTGGGAGGAGCTGAGCGGAACCGATGACGCCGTGTACCTGATTCCAATGTGCCGGCTTTGGATGCACCAACAGAATGCGGCGTGTGCGGGGTCAGTGGGCAGTAAAGCTGAAGGCGACCGTCAGGCGGGTGTGACGCGGGCCAGGCCAGGGCCGGCCACGGGCAGGGAATCGAGGACTGGCGGCTGGTAGGGCATATGGGTGCGGATCTCTGCGCAGAGGTGGCCGACGTCCATGGGCCGGCCGAAGTGCCATCCCTGGGCAAAGCGGACTCCGCGCTTGACGAGATATTGGGCCTGGGCCACGTTTTCGACGCCCTCGGCGATCATTTCCAGACGGAGTGAGCGGGCCATCTCAATGATGTGCAGGACGACCTGACTGGTAGCGCCGTCGGTGTTGATGGTGTCGACGAATGCTTTGTCGATTTTGAGGGTGTCGAGGGAGAGAGATTGCAGGCAGGAAAGACTGGAATAGCCGGTTCCGAAATCGTCGATGGCGACGGTAAACCCCTCGGCGCGAATGGCTTCGAGAATTGCTGCGGTTTCAGGCCCGCGGAGGAAGGCGCGCTCGGTGGCTTCGACCTCGATGTTTTTGGGGCGGGCGCCGGAGGTGCGAACAAGCTGCTCGAGGACAGCGATCGTTTTCGGGTCGCCAAGGTCCGCCGCAGACATGTTGATGGCAACGCGAAAGTCGGGATCGATTTTAAGGCAATGCTGTATGTCGCGGGCAACCAGAGCGACGACCTGCTTGGTGATGAGCTGGATGAGGCCGCACTCTTCGGCTTGAGGGATGAAGTAATCGGGCCGGATGTCGGCGTAATCGCTTCTCCAGCGGACGAGAGCTTCAGCGCCGACGACGCGATTCGTCGCAAGCTCGACGACCGGCTGATAGAGGACGTAGAAGCTCTTTTCACGGATGGCCTGGCGAAGCATGGAGGGGAAAGAGGAGTGTAACCGCGAAAGCACACCGACCATGAAGGCGAGGATCGCGCCGCAGAGGGCGCCGATGGGAACAAAGAAGAGGGCGTAGCGGCCGATGCGCTGGTTGATGTGGTGCTGCGGGGTTGCGGTTACAACGGAGACGTCCCATTTTGCAGATCGGACCGAGGTGACCAGGTATCCGCCGTTGAGGAAAGTGGCGCCTGTGCCCTGGGGAATGGAAACGAACCCGGCGTCGGCGGAGTTCTGGCCCAGGGCAGCGGCAAGATCGCGATCTGGCGTGGATGGAGCAAACACGGCGAGTTCGACATCCTGCCCCTCGGCGGAGGCATTGATGGCCACGCTGGGATCAAAAATCATCGCGAATCCACCGGAGGCAATGATGTTCAAGGGGCGCGACTGCTGCGGCGAGAGATTCCTGTTGAGGTACTCCGACACGCCCTGATCTGTAACGAGGTCGGGCTTGCCGAGAGGAATCGCACCGGCGGCTCCCAGCGAGGTGCATATCAGGGTATCGTGCGAGACGCGGCCGGCTGCCTTCATGTAACTGGAGCCAAGATCAACCGCGCGCAAAAGCCTGGTGTCGTCGGGCGAACAGGCCGGGAAGCCGTCGTTTGCCACTTTCTGCCGGGCTGCGTCGAACTGGCTTGAAACCTCTTCCATGCGCCGCAGGACATCCTGAGCATAGGTGAGACTCAGGGTTTTTTCCGTGGTGTAGCTTTCCATCCAGGCGAGATAAACGGAGGCGAGGATCGGCACCAAGACCGCGAGGAACCCGGTGAACAATGCGAGAGTGGGCCGTGGTTTCTGCGGCATTGGTTTGTCCCGGTTGAAGCGCGGCCAGGAAGCGCCTTGAGTCCGGATGATACCCGTTGGTAACGTGGAGCGAAATAACCCGCGGGGGAGGCCGATATGACCCATTTGTTGCAGAAGATGGCTTGGGAGGCAAGGCTCAGGAGGTCAGCGGCTTATCGGTTTACTTGAGGGCGCGGACGGTGAGGGGGGGTCCGGCGGACGGAACGTGGGGGGCGAAGCAGGCGATGGCCTGGCGATCGCGGGGGAGAACCAAGAGCAGAGAACCTAAACAGAGATTGGACATCAGCACAGAGACAAGAGATCAGAAGACAGGAAAGCAAGGCGGCGCTAGGGCCTGTTAACACTACCTGGGATGGCGGCGACGGGAGCCGATTTTCCCCAGGTCGCGGAGCGCGGAGCGAACTGTAGCCGGCCTACTGGAGCGACAAGCGACAAAGAGATGGGGAAAATCGGCCCCGTCCCTTCGACTTCCACCCCAACACGCAAAGATCGCGTGCCGGGGGCCCCGGGGTTGCGGCGAAAAACCGCTCATACTTCGTTGTCGTCCTAGGCGGTGGACCCGCCACAGCCGTCGTCCTCCGCCTCGTCTGAGCGGTTTTTCACTCGCAACGCCGTCCACTCCAGGTAGTGTTAACAGGCGCTAGAGGTTGCGCTGGAAGCGGAGGACGTCGACGGCGATGCCCCAGACGGAGTCGGTGCGGCGGAGGCCGTCGGGGGTCCATAGATCGGTTTGATAGAAGCGCTGGGCGCGGAGGTTGCCGGTGAGAGTGAAGAGGTAGGCGTGGCGGAGGCCGAGGGAGACGAGGTGGGCGCGGGCGGCGGAGACGAGAGCCACGCCGACGCCGAGGCCCCAGGAATGGGGATCGACATAGAGGGCGGTGAGCTCGCCGTGATGGGGAAGGTCGGGCTCGCGCGAGGGAGCGGTAGTGGCGAAGCCGTGAATGATGTTGCCGGTGGCGGCGACGATGGTGTGGGGCTTGAGGGGATCGGTGTTGAAGAGATCGTATTTATCGGCGCGGTCCTGGGGGCGGAGGGAGTTGAGATAGTCGTCGGGGAGAAGGCCGCGGTAGCCGCGCTGCCATGCGCGGACATGGACGCGAGCGATGGCGAGGGCGTCGGGCGGCTGGGCGGGACGGAGGAGCATGAAGCGAGTATGGCATGGAGACAGTGGTTAGTGATTAGTGGTTAGTGGTTAGAAAGGCAGCTTCTGGCTGCCAGCCTCTAGCTGGCCGTGCCCGGAAACAGGGGACAGGCGATTGGGTCGTGGGTTATAGTGGACGCATTCCCCGAGCCCGGAGAAGTTGAGGGTCCCCGAACGGGCTGATTCTGGTTTCCCGAAGCAAAAGCAAGTTCGCCAGCAGCAAAAGCTGGGTCTGGTTCCCCGAAACTGAAGCAGGGCCTGGTTCCGCAAAGCAAGAGAAGAATTCCCCGAAACAAAATTCAAATTGAGAAATGATTGAGGAGGTCATTGTGGGCGAGCAGCCGACACCGGAAAAAATTATGCAGATTGGCCTGGGATTCTGGGCCTCGAAGACACTGTTGAGCGCAGTGGAGATGGGGTTGTTTACAGAGCTGGCGCGAAAGCCGGAGGCGTTGGAGGATGTGCAGGCGCGGCTGGGACTGCATCCACGATCGGCGCGGGATTTTCTGGATGCGCTGGTGGCGCTGGGATTGCTGGAGCGGCGGGAGGGGAAGTACGCGAACACGCCGTCGACGGATGTGTTTCTGGACAGGAAGAAGCCGTCATATATTGGCGGGATTCTGGAGATGGCGAACCAGCGGCTGTATGGGCATTGGGCGCATTTGACAGAGGGGCTGCGGACGGGGCTGCCGCAGAACGAGGTGCGCGGCGGAGGCGCGCCGCTGTTTGAGACGCTGTACGCCGATCCGGCGCGGCTGAAGGGATTTTTGAAGGCGATGAGCGGGATCAGCCATGGGTCGGCGCTGGCGATTGCGGCGAAGTTTCCGTGGAAACAGTACAAGACGTACTGCGATGTGGGTACGGCGCAGGGCGATACGGCGGCGCAGATCGCGTTGGCGCATCCGCATCTGAGCGGGATGGGATTCGATCTGGCGGAGGTGGGGCCGATCTTTGAGGAGTACGTGGGCGAGCTGGGGCTGAATGGGCGGCTGAAGTTCACGGCGGGGAATTTCTTTGAGGGCGCGCTGCCGAAGGTTGACGTGATTGTGATGGGGCATATTCTGCACGACTGGGATTTGCCAACGAAGAAGATGCTGATCGGGAAGGTGTATGAGGCGCTACCGAAGGGCGGAGCGTTCATTGTGTACGAAGCGATCATCGACGACGACCGGAGCAAGAACGCGTTTGGGTTACTGGCGAGCCTAAATATGCTGATCGAGACGTATGGCGGATTCGACTACACGGGCGCGGACTGCCAGGGGTGGATGCGCGAGGCGGGATTCAGGGAGACGCGGGTGGAGCATTTGGTGGGGCCGGACTCGATGGTGGTGGGGATTAAGTGAAGGCAGGGGTCAGGGATTCGGGACGGGGTTTGCTGAGTGGGATCCCGGGACTAAGAGGGAGAGCTGGAGTGCGGCCGATGTTCACAGAATGGATACTTGTACACATATGTGGTACATTTCCGATAGAGGGACCATGCGATGGGAACAGCGAGCAGCCGCGTGATTCATAAGCATTTCCGGCTCGACGACGTGAAGCTGAAGCGCGCGCAGAAGGTGCTGGAGGCGGCGACGGAGACGGAGACGGTAGAGCGCGCCCTCGATCTTGCGATCCTGGAACACGAGCGCAGCCGGATCGCTGCCGAGGCAAACCGGCAGTTTTTGAAGAGCGGCATCAGGATTCGCGATGTTTTTGGCGCGCTTGCAGAGTAGGCGATGCCGGTTCTGTTCGATTCCTCCTTGTACATTCGTGCGCTACGGGGCGACGGGGCGCTGATCTTGCAGCGCTGGGTGCGCGAGACTCCGGTGTGGCTGAGCGCCGTCGTCCTGGAAGAGCTCCACGCCGGAGCAAAGCTGGGCGACCACCGCATTGTGGAAAAACTGGAGCGCGATTTTGGGCGGGCGCTGCGGATACTGGTTCCGAGTCTGAGCGATTGGTCCAACGCGGGGAAGATGCTGGCACGGATTGGGCAGAAGTACGGATACGAGCAGATCGGCAGGGCGCGACTCACGAACGATGCATTGATTGCGGCGAGCGCAGCGCGGACGGGAATTCTGGTGCTCACGGCGAACGCGAGAGACTTTGCGCGGCTGGCGGAGTTTTGCGCGGTGCAGTGGCAGGTGGTGGCGAACTGATTATGGCGCCACGTCTCTTTTGAACAATCCTTAGCGACAAATACGCTACTCTAGGTCGATGGGCGACGCAGCAAATCATACGCATCTGGAGAATTGGTACACACCTAACGGTGCAGGCGCGGCGCTGCGGATTCGCGGACTGAAGAAGGCGTTTGGGGATGTGCGGGCGGTGGATGGGATCGATCTGGAGGTGAGCAAGGGCGAGTGCTTTGGTTTGCTGGGGCCGAATGGGGCGGGGAAGACGACGACAATTGAGATTTGCGAAGGGCTGACGACGCCGGACGAGGGAACGGTGGAGCTGCTGGGGTTGAACTGGAAGACCGGCGCCGATGAGCTGCGGCAACGGATCGGGATTCAACTGCAGGAGACGCAGTTTCCGGAGAAGTTGACGGTGGAGGAGACGCTGCGGCTGTTCCGGAGCTTTTACAGGCGCGGGATCACGGTGGATGAGTCGATTAAGCTGGCGCAGCTTGAAGAGAAGCGGCGGGCGCGAGTGGGAGGGCTGAGCGGCGGACAGAAGCAGCGGCTGGCGATGGCCACGGCGCTGGTGGGCGATCCGGAGCTGCTGTTTCTGGATGAGCCGACGACGGGGCTCGATCCGCAGGCGCGGCGGCACGTGTGGGACCTGGTGGAGGAGCTGAAGCAGGAAGGGCGCACGATCATTTTGACGACGCACTACATGGAAGAGGCGGAGCGGCTGTGCGATCGCGTAGCGATTATGGATCATGGACACGTGATTGCGCTGGGCACGCCGAAGGAGCTGATTGCGACGGTGGGCGGCGAGGACATTGTGGAGTTTGCGTTGGGTAGTTCCCAGGTCCCAAAAGCGGGACCTGGGGCACCCGAAGTTTTAGTGGACGCCGCAGCGCTGAAGGCGATTCCGGGGGTTCAGTCGCATCGCGCGGATGAGAGCCTGCACCAGCTTTCAGTGAGCGCGCTGCATACGGCGGTGCCGAGGATCTTTGCGGCGCTCGAGGAGCAGGGGCTGCATTTGAGCGAGTTCAGGACGCACTCGGCGACGCTGGAGGATGTGTTTGTGCGGCTGACGGGAAGGAATCTGCGCGATGAGTAGCGGGTGAGTTTGAAAAGACGGCCCTCAGGGGCTAAAGCCCCCTGTCAATTGGTCTGTTGATGTACGGGCTAAAGCCCGTACCCTTCAAAGCGAGTTTGACTTGAGGAATTTGCGCGATGTATAGCCCCCAAAAGATGAGCCTTGAGACCAGCAGCCTGTTTCAGTTGACGGCGACGCGGCTGAAGCTCACGCTTCGCGAGCCGGAGGCAATCTTCTGGATTTTTGTGTTTCCCATTCTGCTGGCGGTGGGGTTGGGGATTGCGTTCAGGAACCGGCCGGCGGATGTGCTGCCGGTGGGCGCGACGACCGAGCAACTGACGCGGGCGCTGGCGGCGGACAAGGGATTGAAGGCGACGGAGATGGACGAGAGCGCGGGCGTTCATGCGCTTGCAGTGGGAACGATTGTGCTGCTGGCCGAGCAGCGCGGGGATGGAGTGGTGTACCGGTACGACAATACGAATCCCGATGCGCGAACGGCGCGAATGATTGCGGATCGCGCGATCGAGGAGGCGGCGGGGCGGAAAGATGTGATGACGGCGGCGAACGAGTTGGTGCACGAGACGGGCTCGCGGTACATCGACTTTGTGGTTCCGGGACTGTTGGGCATGAATTTGATGGGCTCGGCGATGTGGGGACTGGGGTTCTCGATTGTGGATGGGCGGCAGAAGAAGCTGCTGAAGCGGATGGTGGCTTCGCCGATGCCGAGGTGGCAATACCTGGCGGGGTATCTGCTGTCGCGGCTGGTGATGCTGGTGATTGAGGTGGCGGTGTTTCTGGGATTTGCCAAGCTGGTGTTTGGTGTGCCGTTTCGCGGGCCGCTGTGGGAGCTCGCGCTGCTATGCGTGTTGGTCTCGCTGGTGTTCTCGGCGCTGGGGCTGCTGGTAGCGTCGCGAGCGAAGACGATGGAGGCGGTGAGCGGATTGATGAACCTGGTGATGCTTCCCATGTGGATTTTGTCGGGAGTATTTTTCTCGGCGTCGAGATTCCCGGCGATCATTCAGCCGCTGGTGAAGGCGCTACCATTGACGGCGGCGATCGACGCGATGCGCGGGAACATGCTGCAGGGCGTGCCACTGGGGCAGATGATGGCGCAGGTGGGGATTTTATTGGCGTGGCTTGTCGTGCCGTTCGCGGTGTCGCTCAGGATCTTCCGGTGGAGGTGAGAAGGGCAGGGACTGAGTGAACAGAAAAAGAAGCTTCTAGCTGCTAGCTTCTAGCCTCTAGCTCTTGATTCAGTGGCCGGGGTCGGCGGCGAGGGGATTGGCGTAGTAGCCGTCGCGGGTGCGAACGGTGAGGCCCGGATGGTCGACCCTGACGTCGATGTGGTGATACTCGTTGGGCTTGTCGGCGGGGAGTGGCTCGAAGGCGATTTCATACCAGGAGTTGGCGTCGGTGAGACATCTTTGGATCTGAGCAGTGACGTCGCTGTTGGATTCGAGCGCGAGGCCTCCGCTTTGAACGGCAAGGACCTGAAGGCCAAGGTTGCCAAATTGCGCATCGCCGGGTTTGGCGAGGCCCTTGAGGAAGCTCCGGTAGTAATTGGCCTCCATCATGGGTTCGGAGACGCCCAAGGGATTGACGTTGTAGAGAGTGATGTTTCCCTGCCGTAATTGCGAGGACAAAGAAAGGACGTCGCTGAAGATTTGCCGCTGCTGCCTGGAGTCGAGAAGGATGCGCGGGCCTGAGAGCAGAGGCCAGCCAGGCGAGATCCAGAGAATGATCTTGCGGCCGGGCAGGGTTAAGGCGGAATCGACAATCTGATGAAGCGCCTTGAGGCAGATATTGAGACGCTCGAGTCCACCCCACTGCGAGCTGCGGGTGATTTCGCGTAGGCCGATCTGGTGATGTTCGAGTTCTTCGCTGAGGGCGTTTCCGTTGGTGGAGAAGCTGTCATCGATCTGCATACCTTCATCCGTTAGGACGGCGATGGTGGTGGGATGGGCGAGCACGCCTTCATCCGCCTTCAGGAACCTTTTGACGTTATCGCGCATGAAGGCAACCGTCCGGAAGGGCGCGTTGACGGCGTCGATCAAGACAATGACTTCGACCGGTTCTCTGGCGGCGCTGACGACCTTAAAAGATGTGACGGGCCTTGGAGATTTGTTGTCGAGGATGGCGAAGTCCTGCTGGCTAAGGTTAGTGACGGGCTGGCCGGATTTGGCGTTGACGACAACGTCAAGCCGGATGGGCTGTGACGAGGGTGAGATGGCGGGCGGCGACAGTTGGGCAAGAGCCGTGGGCAGAGCCGCAAGCAACGCCATGAAGAGAGTGCAGCCGAACCGATTGATGGTCATGGAGGGTTCCGGTCGAAGTGTTGCGCAAAGTGAAAAAGAGACGCATGAAATACTGAGGCCGATCATACACCAGACCATTCGGGGCTCAGTGGAGATTTGAGGCGGGCGGGGCGCGTTCGCGGCCCAGTAGAATGAATCCATATGGATGCAACTCGCCAGAGCCGCGATGCGGCGGAGACGATTCTGGATGGCAGCCGGTTTGTGCGCGCGTGCCTGCGCAAGCCGGTGGACCGGACGCCGGTGTGGTTTTTGCGGCAGGCGGGGCGGTACATGCAGGAGTACCGCGATGTGCGCAAGCACCATACGCTGGTGGAGATTTGTAAGAAGCCGGAGCTGGCCGCGGAGGTGACGATTACCGCGGCGGAGAAGCTGGGCGTGGATGCGGCGATCATCTTTGCCGATCTGCTGCTGCCGCTGGAGCCCATGGGACTGGACTTCGAGTTCCAGGCGGGCGAGGGGCCCGTGGTGCACAAGCCGGTGCGGACGGCCGAAGATGTGCGCACGCTACGAATCGACCGCGCGGGCGACTTGGCGTACGTTGCGCTGGCGATTGAGAAGGTGGCCGCTCATTTTCGCGGCCGGATGGGGATTATCGGGTTTTGCGGCGCTCCTTACACGCTGGCGAGCTACATGATCGAGGGCGGCGGGTCAAGAAGTTACATCCACACAAAACAACTGATGTACCGCGACCCCACCACTGCGTGGGGCGGACTTTTGGACAAGATTGTCGCTGTGTTGGTGGAGTACTGCCGGTTGCAGGTGCAGGCGGGCGCGGACGTGATCCAAATTTTCGATAGCTGGGTGGGGTCGCTCTCGCTGAGCGACTATCGCGCGTATGCGTTTGAGGCGTCGAAGCGGCTGGTGCGGGCGGTGCAGGCGATGGGCGTGCCGGTGATTTACTTCGGCGTGGAGACGGCGGGGCTGCTCGCGCAGATGGCGGCGACGGGCGCGGATGTGATCGGGCTGGATTGGCGGCAGCCGCTGGACGAGGGCTGGCGCGCGGTGGGACACGGGCACGCGGTGCAGGGAAATCTGGATCCGATTACGCTGTTTGCGCCGATGGAGGTGCTGGAGCAGCGAGTGAAGGAGATTCTGCGCGCGGCGGGTGGCAGGCCGGGGCACATTTTTAACCTTGGGCACGGAATTGTTCCGGGCACGCCGGTCGAAAATGTGCAGGCGGTGGTGAAGATGGTGCGCGAGTTCCGATTGGAGGGCGCGCATGGCTAAGCAAGCGGTGCTGCTGCTGGCGCACGGAACTCCGGAGACGGTGGAACAGATTCCAGAGTATCTGCGCAACGTAGTGAGCGGGCGGCCGCTGCCGCAGGCTGTGGTGGAGGAGATTCAGCACCGGTACTCGCTGATTGGACGGAGTCCGCTGACGGAGATTACGAACGCGCAGGCGCGATTGGTGGAGGCAGAGCTGAACGGCGCGGGCGAAGCAAGTCCTGCTCCCCACCCAAGCGAAGCTTGGATGGGGCACCCGCACCCGCGAGTTCCGGTGTATGTGGGGATGCGGAATTGGCGGCCGTATATTCCCGATGTGGTGAAGCAGATGCGCGCGGATGGGGTGGAAGAGGCGGCGGTGATCTCGATGGCGCCGCAGAACTCGCGCACCAGCGTGGGACTCTACCGGCGCGCCGTGGAAGCTGAGGCGGGTGGACTGCGCATCGACTTTACTGCCGGATGGGCGGAGCATCCGCTGCTGGCGGATGCGTTTGCGGAGCGGCTGAGGCCGGCGCTGGCAAAGATGAAGGCGAAGACGGACGAGGCCGTGCCGGTGTTGTTTACCGCGCACAGCGTGCCGTCGCGGACCGTGGAGGCGGTCAATGAGGGCGAATCGGGTTTTGCTTCCCACCCTAGCGACAAAGACAAAGACGTCGCTAGGATGGGGCACCCAGTTTGGCCCGGTGAAGGCGCCGATCCTTATGTCGAAGATGCGCGGCGGACGGCGGAGATGGTGGCCAAGAGAGTGCCGGAGATTCCGCGTTGGTGGTTTGCCTTCCAGAGCCAGGGAGCGAGCGGCGGGCCGTGGATTGGACCCAGCGTGGAGGAGACGCTGGACCGGATTGCGGGCGAGGGGGTGACTGCATTGGTTCTCCAGCCCATCGGATTTCTCTGCGATCATGTGGAGATTCTGTTCGATGTGGACATCTTTTTCCGCGAATACGCCATCAAACGTGGAATCCAGCTAGAGCGTCCGGAGTCATTGAACGCATCGCAAACCCTCGCAAGGGCTGTTGCGGATCTGGCCAGAAAGGGTTTGGAGCGGCTGAAGAGCGCGCAAGGGGAGCGCGTGCGGGGAAGGTAGTTGAGATGGACAAGGCGAGAGACGTGGTTTACTGCCCCGCGTGCGGGGCAGACCGGATGTATCGCGTGGAGCGGAGGGGCGTTCTTCAGAAAAGGGTGTTTCCGATTTTCGGATTGTATCCGTGGCAATGCAAGGAGTGCAGAGCCGAGTTGATGTTGCGGAAGCGTAACCGGTTGCGCAGGAAACGCACGCCCGTCGCATAAGGCAAGGTGGCGAGTGGGTCAGTTTGAGGAAACCTTCCCACAGGGGCTAAGAACTTATCCGTAAATAGTGTTGAGTTTGATTCGTCTGATTGATTCTCATCTTCCCCGGGATTGGAGATGGGCGAAGATAGGGCTCAACATGCCTCAGATCAAGTCGTGGACAGTATCGGATGATTTGTGGAACAAGGTTGAGCCGCTGATTCCGATCCGCAAGCGGGACGGGGGCCGGAAGTACCAGCGCAAGGCCGGAGCGGGACGCAAGCCGATCCCTGCGCGGCAGGTTTTCTCGGCTATCGTTTACGTTCTGCGCACCGGCATTCAATGGAAAGCATTGCCCCGACAGTTCGGCTCGGCTAGCGCGGTGCATCAGTATTTTCAGAACTGGCACGGGGCCGGATTTTTCCAGAAGCTCTAGCAGGCCGGGCTGGCCGAGTATGACGGCATGCACGGCATAGCTTGGCAGTGGCAGGCAGCCGACGGGACGATGGGAAAAGCTCCGCTGGCAACCGAGTGTGCAGGCCGGAACCCGACCGACCGGGGGAAAAAAAGGACGCAAACGCAGCCTGTTGGTCGACGGCCATGGACTCCCGCTGTCGATCGTCGTCAGCGGCGCCAACGTGCATGACTCGAAGCTGCTGGATCGGACTCTGGCTGGGGTCGTGGTCCAGCGTCCTGAAGTCACGACCTGGAACAACCAGCAGTATCTCTGTCTGGATGCCGGCTATGTCGGCTACCCAGTCAGCAAGATCGCCCGCAAGCATGGCTACTATCTGCGCGTAAAGTCACGCGCCGAAGAGCGGCTGCTGAAATATCGATACCCGGACTCGAAACCGCGCCGCTGGGTCGTGGAACGGACCCACTCTTGGCTCAACCGCTACCGCAAACTGTTGGTCAGCTTCGAAAAGACCGAGGCTAGCTACACCGCCCTCCTGCAACTGGCCGCTGCCCTGATCTGCTGGAGACAAACCATCTCTATTTACGGATAGGTTCTAAAGCCCGCATCGATTCTGCTCGACTTATGTACGGGCTGAAGCCCGTACCCTTCAAACTGACCCACTACCCAGCCTTGCAGGCAGCCTAAGAGCGGAAGAAGTTCCGCGCCAAAAAGAGCACGTTGGCGGGCCGCTCGGCCAAACGGCGCATGAAGTAGGGGTACCACTCGCTTCCGAAGGGCACGTAGACACGCACTTTGTAACCCTCGCTGACAAGTTTGCGCTGCAAATCGCGGCGCACTCCATACAACATTTGAAATTCGAAGTGGCTGGGGTCGATTGCGGCCTCAGCGGCGTAGGCCTTGATTTTGCCGATGAGGGCCTCGTCGTGCGTGGCCAGCGCGTGATAGATGGGACTCTCGACGAGCATTTTGGCGAGTCTGAAAAAGTTGGCGTCGACGTCGGGCTTGCGCGGGAAGGCGACATCGGGCAGCTCGTTGTATGCGCCTTTGCAGAGGCGAACGCGAATGCCGTCGGCGAGAAGCTGCTCGACGTCGGCCTGAGAGCGATAGAGATAGGCCTGAATGACGACGCCAACCGCGCCGCGAAGCTCGGCGTGCGAGTGGACGCGGCGCACGATGTCGAGCGTGACTTGCGTGAGGCGCGAGTCCTCCATGTCGATGCGGACGAAGCTCTGCGTGGAGCGGGCGTGCTGGGCGAGATTCTCGGCGATGGACTCGGCCAGTTCGGGCGACTGCTCCAATCCCATCTGCGTGAGCTTGACGCTGATGTTGGCGTCGAGGCCGCGCTCGGCGATGGAGTCGAGGAGATGGTGGTAGACATCGGCGGCGCGGTGCGCCTCGGTGGGCGAGGTGACGCTTTCGCCGAGGGAATCGAGAGTGACGGCGATGCCCTGGCGGTTGACGGCTTCGGCGACGCGAAGCGCGTCTTCCTGCTCCATGCCGGCGATGAATCGCGCGTTGAGGCGGGTGCCTATTCTGGAATGCTCGACAAATCGGCGTAGCGGGCGGTTGTGAGAAAGCGCAATGAAAGCGGAACGAAGAAATGGCATAACTCGCCTCTGCTGGAGAGCGCACCTGCGAGGCGCGCCTGGCAGACAGAATAGTTTCGCACACGGAGACGGGCAGGAGTGTGGCGGCTGACACGTTTGCAGCGGGTCAGTTTGACAGAACTTTCCCTCAGGGGCTAAAGCCCACGATCATTTTGCTTAAGATTTGTACGGGCTGAAGCCCGTACCCTTCAAACTGACCCACTACCGACACGTTTGTGTAAGCCGGGCCCGGCGTGTTGGTGGTGGAAAAAGTTCTCCGCGAAACGGTCAGGCCGGGTTAGCGGATTTCGAACAAAGCGCTGCCGTGAGGCGGCAAAGTGACGCTGATCTCTTTTGATTCTTTGGTGGTGGAATCGTCCCACGCGTTGCGGGCGGAGTGTTTTGCGCCAATGAGGCCGAGTTGCTGCCAGGTGGCGCGCAGGTTGGCGGGATTGTCCGCGAGATCAAAGAAGGCGAAGTACTCGGCGTAGCCGCGATCGCCGGGCTCGTTGATGGTGGCGCGCCAGACGCGGGCATCCTGAAAGCCGGGGCCGAGGGCGGAGACGTCGACGGGGCGGCTGTAGGTGGCGTACTGATCCATGAAGAGGACGGTTTGATTGGTGAGGAGCGAGCGCGTGAGGTCGTCGAGGCGGGTGAGATTGCCGCCGAAGATGAGAGGCGAGCGCGTGACGGCCCAGAGGGTGAATTCACTGCGCTGCTCGTCGGGGGTTAAGCGGGATTGACGGGCTTCGCCCCAGCCGGGATGCGGGCCGAGGTAGCCTTCGGGAAGCATGTCGGCGTCGGGCCAACTGCCAGGGCCGGTGTAGGGGTACCACTTGGCGAGGCGATCGAACATATCGCGGACGCCCATGGGGAACTCGGTGCCGGGCTGGCGCGGGAAAGTCCAGCCGTCCCAATGGTCGTCGGCGATGCGCCACATCTGCGCGTATTTGGCGACTTCGGCGGCGTGATCGAGTGAAGTGGGGCCGGGCGAGAGGCTGAGCACGATGACGCGGCCGGATTTGCGGATGGCTTCGGCGATCTGGCGGATTTCAGTGGGGCGGTAGGGGTGGTCGGAGATGCAGTCGACTTTGAGGAAGTCGACGCCCCATGAGGCGTAGAGACGGAGCATGGAGTCGTAGTAGGCCTGGCCGGCGGCGTTGTCCTGGATGCCCCAGTTGCCTTCGTCCCAGGGGCAGGGGGAGGTGGTGTCGGCGGCGTCGGCGGCGTGGAAGGATGTGCCGGCGATGGGCAGATTGGCGGCGACAACCTGGCGGGGAATGCCGCGCACGATGTGAATGCCGAATTTGAGGCCCTGTGCGTGAAGCCAGTCGGCGAGCGGCTTGAATCCGGCGTTGTTGGCGGCGGAGGGAAAGCGAGCGGAATCGGGGACGAGCAGGCCGTTGGCGTTCCAGAGATACTGGCGCTCATTGAGATTGCGGCCGGCGGGGTTGGCCATATACCAGCCCTCGTCGATGACGGCGTACTTCCAGCCGAATTGCTGGAGTGATGCGAGAACGGCGGCGTTGGCCTTGAATTGTTGCTCATCGATGGTGAAGCCGTAGGAGTCCCAACTGTTCCAGCCTATGGGTGGTGTTGGGGCGGGCGTTTGCGCGGGGATGAGAGACGGAACGAGACAAGCGGCGGCGAGAAGAACAGAGGGAATGAGGGCTGGCCTGATCATGAGGAAAGGTATAGCACAACGGCGGCGGAGCGCGCGGAGTTAGTGGGGTTAGCGGAGTTGGCGAGTTAGCGTGCGCTGACGCGCACATTCGCGAGTTAGCAGGTTAGCGCAATCGTGCGAAAGTGGAGTTCGTGCTATCTCACCCTTGGCGCAAAATGCACCCTACGGGCCAAGGCCTGCCCGTGCGGCCGCGCAGCGCGCCAAGGAGGGGGCACCCAGGCGAGTCAGCGAGTTAGCAAGTTTGCGTCCGGCGCGGCGGACGGCAAGAGAGAGTTGGCGGGAGAAGAGGGTTATTCTAAGCGAAGCCAGCAAAGAGATCAGAGGGAGCCGGACCAGTCCATAAGGAGAATTCATGACCAAAACCCACGGGGCCGGTGTGCGGCGCGGAGCGTTTGCGCTGTGTGTTGTCGCGGTATTTGCAGGGACGCCGGGCATAAAGGCGCAGGCGGCTGCACCGGCGCAGAAGCCGGCGACGACGAGCGCAGCGGGGCCTACAGTCGAGGCGCTCTTTGTGAGCGACATTCACTTCGAGCCGTTCTGGGATCCGGCGAAGGTGGCGAAGCTGAAAGCTGCACCGGCAAGCGAGTGGAACGCGACTCTGGCCGAGCCTGCATCGGCGGACCAGGCAGCGCGGTTCGCCGAGTTGCAGCAGACGTGCAGAGCGCGCGGGGCGGATACGTCGTACACGTTATACGAATCGAGTTTGCGGGCCATACGCGACGATGCGAGAGGCGCAAAGTTCGTCGTGTTGAGCGGGGATTTGATTTCGCACGATTTCCAGTGCAAGTACGAGACGGTGTTTCCCAAGGCAAAGCCGGGGGATTACCGGGCGTTTGTGGTGAAGACGATCGAGTACGTAATGCGTGAGTTGCGCGGGGCGCTGCCGGGCGTGCCGGTGTATGCGGCGCTGGGAAATAACGACTCGGATTGCGGCGACTATCAACTCGATCCGGACAGCTCATTTCTGGCGGGGATCGGGAAGGAAATGGTTCCCAGTGTGCACGGGTCGGAACGGGAGAGTGAGCTGCGCACATTTGCGGAGGGAGGGTTCTACAGCGCGAGACTGCCTGCGCCGTTGGAGCACACGCGGATTCTGGTGCTGGACGATGTGTTCATGTCGCGGAGGTATGCGACCTGCACGGGAAAGGCGAATCCGGCTCCGGCGGCGGCGCAGATTGTGTGGCTGGAGCAACAACTGGACGCGGCGCGGCGGAGCCATGAGAAAGTGTGGGTGATGTCGCACATCCCGCCGGGCGTGGATCCCTACGCGACGGCGATGAAGGTGCTGGACCTTTGCAGCGGGGGCAAACCGACGATGTTTCTGAAGTCGGAGGCGCTGCCGGAGGCGATGGAGGGATACGGCGACACGATCGAACTGGCGATTTTCGCGCACACGCACATGGACGAGATGCGGCTGCTGAGACCGGCGGCGAAGGGTGCACCGCCAGAGGGCGTTGCGGTGAAGCTGGTGCCTTCGATTTCGCCGATCAATGGGAACCATCCGGCGTTTATGGTGGCGCGGATCGATGCGGCGACAGCTCAATTGAAGGATTACCAGGTTTTCGTGGCATCGAACCAGACGGGCCCCGATGCGAACGCCGGCGCGAATGCCGGCGCGAATTTCGATGCAAATGCCGATGCGAAGTGGACCGAGGAATACGATTTCGCGCAGACCTATAACGAAGATGGGTTCACCGCGGCAAGCGCGGCAGACTTGATTGCGGGATTCAAGGGCGATCCGGCGGCGCAGACCGCGGCGAGCCAGAGTTACATTCGGAATTTTGGTGCGGGGACAGCGGCGAGGGACCTCAGCGCGTTCTGGCAACCGTACACGTGCGCGCTCAGGAACGACGGGGCGGATGCGTTCAGGGAGTGCGTGTGCGGGGGGAAGTGAAGCAGCGGTGTTAGCGGAGCTAGCGGGGTTGGGTAGGTGGCTTATTCGGTCGCTGTCGTTTCGCTAGCCACGGCTTCCGAGCTGCCTTTGGTCCTTTTTCCCGTCAGCGCCGACATTTCCTTTACGAAGTTCTTCGCGTCTTCAGTTTCGACACGCAATTTGCCAAACACGTATTCAAACGTACGACGGCAGGCGTCAAAAATGTCGACACATTCCTCATCGGACTTAGCGTGAAGTCCTTCGCTGGCGAGGTCGTGGAGCACCGCCATAGGATTCGGTTTGCCTGCGGGACGAAGGCTTAGAGGCAGCAGATCCCCCGCGTAGTCAACCTTTGCGCTGAACCGCTTCTCGCTCATCATTTCTTGGTGTCGGGCGATTAGTTCTGCTGGCGCATTATGCGTGATTGCGGCTTCGTGCAGGATTTCCAACATGTCATTCATTCGGTTCTCAACGATGCGGCGCATATATGCGACGGCGGCAACGCCAAGGTCGAAATTCCTCATGCGGAGCGCGTTCTTGTATAGCTTAAGGTCATCCCCATCGAGTGCCTGCTTTAGGGTGTCCGGCACACGCTCTTCAAGTTCCGGGTACTGGCCGACCTTTACGAAAAGGTTATTGGATTTACGCTCCTGCCAAATGAAGCAGTAGTTCGCCGTCGCCTTGCCGCAGTTCCTGCACGTGTATTCCGTGCGATTTATGAACTGCGACCCAAAGTAAACCTGTATGTCCGAGTTTTCCCAAAGCGACTCGTACCCGCATTCCTTGCGTTCACAAAATAGACGAATCTGTTTGGGCAACAGCCCGAATCGGTTGCGGGCGCCGTATGCGCTGGACGATTCCGAGTGGCAGTTTCTTCCCGTGTAGAGGAAGGATCGGTACAAGGGCCACTTCGTCAAGACTTCAGACAAGGATTCTTGCAGGGCTTGACCGGATTCAAACTGCTCGGGCATATCTCGGATTTTAACTCATGAAGTTGTTATGCATCGCACGAAATGCGGGTGTGGACGCCCGCACGACAGCCGGCCTGGAGACCGGCGCTACATTGATTTCGCAGGTTTGTAATTCAGCGCGCGCTGACGGCTGAGTGGCGGGAGCGCGACGGTGCTGCTTCTTCTTTTGCGGCCAGGTATTCGTTGACGGCTGCCGCGGCTTTGCGGCCCTCGGAGATGGCCCAGACAACCAGCGACTGACCGCGGCGCATGTCGCCTGCGGCGAAGATGCCGTCGACCGAGGACATGTAATCCGTGGTGGCGACGTTGCCGCGCTGGTCGAGCGCGAGGCCGAGCTGGTCAATCATTCCAGAACGCACGGGGCCGAGGAAGCCCATGGCGAGAAGAACCAGATCGACGTCGAGGGTGAACTCGGTGCCGGCCTGGGGTTCGAACTTGGGCGGCGGGCCCACGCGAATACAGTGAAGCTGCTTGACGTTGCCGGCATCGTCGCCGGTGAACTTCACAGTATTGATGCTCCAGTCGCGATTGCCACCCTCTTCATGCGAGCTTTCCGTGCGCAGTTGGAGAGGCCAGAGCGGCCAGGGAGTCGATGGGGCGCGCTCCTCGGGCGGCCTGGGCATGATTTCAAACTGATGGACGCTCTTTGCGCCCTGACGATGGCTAGTGCCGAGGCAGTCCGCGCCGGTGTCGCCGCCGCCGATGATGACGACGCGCTTGCCGGTGGCGAGGATGGGGGCGGAGGCTCCCATCGATCGAAGGAGCTTCTCTTCGGAATCGCCCTCGTTGCGGCGATTCTGCTGCGGCAGGAACTCCATGGCGTAGTGGATGCCCTTGAGCTCGCGGCCGGGAACGGGGAGATCGCGCGGGTGCTCCGCGCCTCCGCAGAGAAGGATGGCGTCGAATTGCTCGGTGAGCGACTCGACGGGAATGTTGACGCCGACGTGGGCGTTGGTCTCAAAGACGACGCCTTCGGCCTTCATCTGCGCAATGCGGCGATCGACGACGTGCTTTTCAAGCTTGAAGTTGGGAATGCCATAGCGGAGAAGGCCACCGATGCGGTCGTTTTTCTCGTAGACGGTGACGGAGTGGCCAGCGCGACGAAGCTGCTGCGCGGCGGCGAGGCCGGCGGGGCCGCTCCCGACGACGGCGACGCGCTTGCCGGTGGCATGGTCGGGCGGCTCGGGGCGAATCCAGCCCTCGTCCCATCCGCGCTCGACGATGGAGCGCTCAATTAATTTGATGGAGACGGGAGGCTGGTTGATGCCCAGAACGCAGGAGGCTTCGCAGGGAGCGGGGCAGATGCGGCCGGTGAACTCAGGAAAGTTGTTGGTGGAGTGGAGGCGGCGGACGGCGGCCTGCCATCGATTGTTGTAGACGAGATCGTTCCAGTCGGGGATGAGATTGTTGACCGGACAGCCGGTGTGGCAGAAAGGCACGCCGCAATCCATGCAGCGAGCGCCCTGCTCGCGCTGCTTTTCTTCAGGGAACGGCTCGTAGATTTCGAACCAGTCGCGAATGCGCTCATCGGCCTTGCGGCGCGTGGGTTGTTCCCGCTGAATTTCAAGGAAGCCTGTGACCTTACCCATGCTGCACCTCGGCTGGCATTTTCCGGACTAACTTGCCATTGCGAAATTTTGTGAAATGTGGATTTTTCTTGAGGAAAAATCCACTCGAATTCTGTGGCTCATGCATCATGTAAGTCCGGAAAATGCGTTGGCGGCTGCGACCAGCGTGGGCGCGGCGATTGGGGAAGTGTAGACGGCTTGCGCGCGCTCAACGCCGAGGACGCGCTTGTACTCGTGCGGGAAAACTTTGATGAAGAGCGGCTGCGCGCCGGCCCAGTGCTCCAGAACCCAGGCAGCGCGGGGGCTGCCGGTGAGGTCGCGATGGCGCGCGAGCAGGGCGCGGATCTTGTCGATGTCTTCGGCGTCGATCAGCGGCTCCAAATCCACGCTGGCCTTGTTGCAGCGGCGCGTGGAGAAGTCGCCCTTGTCGTCGTAGACGTAGGCGATGCCGCCGCTCATGCCGGCGGCGAAGTTGCGGCCGGTGGAACCGAGGACGATGACGAGACCGTTGGTCATGTATTCGCAGGCGTGGTCGCCGACGCCTTCAACGACGGCGGTTGCGCCGGAGTTGCGGACCGCGAAACGCTCGCCGGCGATGCCGTTAAGGAAGGCCTCGCCGCTGGTGGCGCCGTAGAGAACGACGTTGCCGACGAGAATGCTTTCTTCGGGCAGGAAGCTGGAGGTCTTGGGCGGATAGGCGACGATGCGGCCGCCGGACAGGCCTTTGCCGAGATAGTCGTTGGCGTCGCCTTCAAGCTCAAGCGTGACGCCCTGCGGGACGAATGCGCCGAAGCTTTGGCCGGCAGAGCCGCGGAACTTGTAATGGATGGTGCCGTCAGGCAGGCCGGCGGATCCGAAGCGGCGCGCGATCTCGCCGCCGAGCATGGCGCCGACAGTGCGGTGCACGTTGCGAATGGCGAAGCTGGCAGTGACCGGCGTCTGCGATTCCAGCGCGGGCCTGGCTTTGGCGATGAGCGTGTGGTCGAGAGCCGGGCCGAGGCCGTGATCCTGGCAGGTGGTGCGGCGGCGCGCGACGCGCGAGGGAAGCGGCGGCACATGGAGGATGGACGAGAGGTCGACGCCGCGGGCCTTCCAGTGTGCGTCGTCGATGTGCACGTCGATTTTTTCCACACGGCCGACCATCTCGTCGACGGTGCGGAAGCCGAGCCTGGCCATGTGCTGGCGCATCTGCTCGGCGATGAAGAAGAAGAAGTTGATAACGTGCTCGGGCGTGCCGGTGAAGCGTGCGCGGAGGACCGGGTCCTGCGTGGCGATGCCGACGGCGCAGGTATTCAAGTGACACTTGCGCATCATGATGCAACCCATTGAGATGAGGGGCATTGTGGCAAAGCCGAATTCCTCCGCGCCGAGCAGGGCGGCGATGACGACGTCGCGGCCGGTTTGGAGCTTGCCGTCGGTCTGCACGCGGATACGGCTGCGGAGATCGTTGAGGAGCAGGACCTGCTGGGTTTCGGCGAGGCCGAGTTCCCAGGGCAGGCCGGCGTGCTTGATGGAGCTGAGCGGCGATGCGCCGGTGCCGCCGGTGTCGCCGGAGATGAGGACGACGTCGGCGTGAGCCTTGGAGACGCCGGCAGCGACGGTGCCGACGCCAACTTCGGAGACGAGCTTGACGGCGATGCGCGCCTGCGGGTTGACGTTCTTGAGGTCGTAGATGAGCTGGGCCAGATCTTCGATGGAATAGATGTCGTGGTGCGGCGGAGGCGAGATGAGGCCGACGCCGGGGATGGAATGGCGTGTTTTGGCGATGACTTCATCGACCTTGTGGCCGGGGAGCTGCCCGCCCTCGCCGGGCTTGGCGCCCTGAGCCATCTTGATCTGAAGCTCGTCAGCGTTGACGAGGTAGTTAGTGGTGACGCCGAAGCGGCCACTGGCAACTTGCTTGACGGCCGAGCGGCGCGAATCGCCGTTGGCGTCGGGCTTGAAGCGGGCTTCATCCTCGCCGCCCTCGCCGGTGTTGGACATGCCGCCGAGGCGGTTCATGGCGATGGCGAGGGTTTCGTGGGCTTCCTTGCTGATGGAGCCGAAGCTCATTGCGCCGGTGGTGAAGCGCTTGACGATTTCCTTGGCCGGCTCGACCTCTTCGATGGGGATGGGCTCGTCGAGGTACTTGAGCTTGAGCAGGCCGCGGAGGGTACAGAGATTGCGGTTCTGATTGTCGATGAGGTCAGTGAATTCTTGGAAGGTCGCAGGATTATTCGTGCGGACAGCGTGCTGCACCTTGCTGATGGTGAGCGGATTGAGCAGGTGATATTCGCCGCCCTCGCGATACTGATACTGGCCGCCGATGGCGAGTTCGGTTTCGGATTCGGTGAGGGGCTGGAAGGCGTACTCATGCTTCATCTGCGCTTCCTGAGCGAGCACGGCGAGGCCGACGCCTTCAATGCGCGAGGCGGTGCCGGGGAAGTAGTCCTCGATGAGAGAGCGATTGAGGCCGACAGCCTCAAAGACCTGCGCGCCGCGATAGCTTTGCAGGGTGCTGATGCCCATCTTGGAGAAGGTCTTGAGCAGGCCCTTGTTGATGGCCTTGATGAAGTTCTTCTCGCCTTGCTCGGCGGAGATTTTATCGGGCAAGAGGCCGCGGCGCTTGAGATCGTGAATGGTCTCGATGGCGAGGTAGGGGTTGATGGCGCTGGCGCCGTAGCCGATGAGCAGGGCGAAGTGCATGACCTCGCGCGGCTCACCGCTCTCGATGATGAGCGCGACCTGAGTGCGTTTTTCCTCGCGGACCAGGCGGTTGTGAACGGCGGCCATGGCCAGCAGGCTGGGAATGGGCGCGTAGGTTGAATCGACGCCGCGGTCGGAGAGGATGAGCAGCGTATAGCCGGAGTCGACGGCGTGGGAGGCGCGATTGCTCAGGTCTTCGAGCGCGTGGCGCAGGCCTTTTTCGCCATCCTCGGCGCGGAAGAGCGCGGGCAGCGTGGTAGCGAGCAGGTCGCCCGAAGAGACGCGGCGCAGCTTTTCAAGGTCGCGGTTGGTGAGGATGGGATGGGGCAGCTTGAGGGTGTGGCAGTTCTCGGGCGCCTCATCGAGGATGTTGCGCTCAGTGCCGATGTAGCTGATGAGCGACATGACCAGCTCTTCGCGAATGGGGTCGATGGGCGGATTGGTGACTTGGGCAAAGAGCTGCTTGAAGTAGTTGAAGAGGGGCTGCGGGCGGTCAGAGAGACAGGCAAGGGGCACATCGGTGCCCATGGAGCCGATCGGCTCCGCGGCCTCGGCGGCCATGGGCGCGAGGAGGATGCGGAGATCTTCTTCGCTGTAGCCGCAGGCGCGCTGGCGGCGGAGCAGAGTCTCGGGATTGAACGCGATGATACGCGCGGGCTCGGGCAGCGAATCGATGGTGACCTGTTGCTTCTTGAGCCATTCGCCGTAGGTTTGGCGCGCGGCCAGGGATTTCTTGATCTCGCCGTCGGAGATGATGCGTTGCTGGACAGTGTCGACGAGGAACATGCGGCCGGGCTGCAGGCGGCCTTTCTTGAGAATGTCTTCGGGCGGAACTTCGATGACGCCGGCTTCAGAGGCGAGCACGACGAGATCGTCCCTGGTGACGATGTAGCGGCCGGGACGCAGGCCGTTGCGGTCGAGCGTGGCGCCGATGACGCGGCCGTCAGTGAATGCGATGGCGGCGGGGCCGTCCCAGGGCTCCATAAGGGAGGCGTGGTACTCGTAAAAGGCGCGCTTGTCCTCATCCATGTCGGGGTTGCCGGCCCAGGCCTCGGGAATGAGCATGGCCATGACGTGGGGCAGGGAACGGCCGGACTGGAAGAGGAACTCGACGGCGTTGTCGAGGGAGCCTGAATCGCTGCCGCCGGGGACGACAACGGGATAAAGGTCGCTGATTTTGTCGCCGTGAAGCGAGCTGCGCAGCACGGATTGGCGGGCGTTCATCCAACTGATGTTGCCGCGGATGGTGTTGATTTCGCCGTTGTGCGCGACGTAGCGGTAGGGATGGGCGAGCTTCCAGCTTGGAAACGTGTTGGTGGAAAAGCGCTGGTGAATGAGGGCGAGGGCGCTGCTGACAAGGGGATTGGCGAGTTCGAAATAAAACTTTTCGATCTGCGGGGCCAGCATGAGGCCCTTGTAGATGATGGTGCGACAGGAACACGAGGGAACGTAGAAGGTGTCCTTGTCCTCGATTTCGGAGGCGAAGATTTCGTTTTCCGTGCGGCGGCGAACGCGATAGAGGAGGCGCTCGAAAGCCTCTTCGTCGAGGCCCCTGGGGCGGCCGATGAAAAGCTGCTCGATGTAGGGCTGGGAGTTGCGGGCCTCGCGGCCGATGGCGTCGCCGTTGACGGGCGTATCGCGCCAGCCGAGGACGGTGCAGCCTTCCTCCTGGGCGATGCGCTCGAAGACGCCTTCGCACTGCAGACGGTTCTGGCGCTCGACGGGCAGGAAGCACATGGCCACGCCGTAAGTGCCGGGCTCGGGCAACTTCATGCCCAGCTCGAAGCACTCGCGGGCAAAGAAATCGTGCGGAATCTGAATGAGGATGCCGGCGCCGTCGCCGGTCTCCGGGTCGCAACCGGCTGCACCGCGATGCGTGAGATTGATGAGAACTTCGAGACCTTTGCGGATGATCTCGTGACTCTTCTCGCCCTTGATGTTCGCGACCAACCCCATGCCGCAGGCATCGTGTTCATCGCGAGGATGATAGAGGCCTTGCGCTTGCGGTTGGCGGAGACGGCGATTGGAAGATGCCATGGCTGCCTTTGCGAGCAGAAATTTGATTGCGGCAACATGAATATTTCGAAGTACACAACCGCTCTGCGATTCTGAGCACGAAAATCGCCTTGCCAGCAGATCCAGAGGTTTCAAGTGAGCAGATCCGGCCGCATCCCGGAGCTGCGCTGTTTTTAATATAACGAAAAACCGCCGTCAATGCAGCAGTTCCTTTCAGGATAAGGGACGGCAGGGCTGGGGCGGTCAACCAACGACTCTCGGGAGTCATCGCATGTTGCGTGTTTTGTACCGTATACTCGGGGTCAATGAAGCACATGAGCGAGACCATTCTGGTGACCGGCGGGGCGGGGTTCATCGGCTCGAATTTTGTTTTGGGCTGGATGAAGGCGGGCGGCGGGGCGGTCGTAAATCTGGACCTGCTGACCTACGCGGGGAACGCCGCGAACCTGGCGCCGCTCGAGGGCGACGACCGCTACACATTTGTGCGCGGCGATATTTGCGATGCGGAACTGGTGGGGTCGCTGTTGCGCAAGTATCAGCCAAGAGCGATTGTCCATTTTGCCGCCGAGAGCCACGTCGACCGGTCGATTGTGTCGCCGGAGGGGTTCATCCGGACGAACGTGATGGGCACCTTCACGCTGCTGGAGCAGGCGCGGGTGTATTGGAGCGGGCTTGGTGAGGATGACCGCACGGGGTTCCGGTTTTTGCATGTCTCGACGGACGAGGTGTACGGAACGCTGGGGCCCAGCGATGCGGCGTTCAGCGAGGATACCGCGTATGCGCCGAACAGCCCGTATGCGGCGTCGAAGGCGGGATCGGACCACCTGGCGCGGGCGTACTTTCATACCTTCAAGCTGCCGCTGCTGACGACGAACTGCTCGAACAACTATGGGCCGTTTCAATTTCCGGAAAAGCTGATTCCGCTGACGATCCTGAATGCGCTGGAGGGCAAGCCGCTGCCGGTGTACGGCGACGGGAAGAATGTGCGCGACTGGTTGTTTGTGGAGGATCACTGCGCGGCGATCAGGACGGTGCTCGAAAAAGGGCGGCCCGGAGAGACGTACAACATTGGCGGGAACAGCGAGCGGGCGAACATCGATGTGGTGACGGCGATTTGCGACCTGATGGACGAGATGCGGCCGGATCCGAAAGCGGCACCGCGCCGAAGGCTTATCACTTTCGTGGAAGACCGGCCGGGGCACGACCGCCGTTACGCAATCGACGCAAAGAAGATTGCGCGCGAGCTGGGCTGGCGACCGGCGGAGGGGTTCGAAGGCGGGCTGCGCAAGACGGTGCGCTGGTATCTGGAGCATGGCGAGTGGGTGGACAGCGTGCGAACCGGGGCCTATCGCGACTGGATCGCAAAGAATTACGCGGAGCGGGCGGCACTATGAAGGGAATCATTCTTGCCGGCGGATCGGGGACGCGGCTTTATCCCGTGACCCATGTGGTGTCGAAGCAGCTTTTGCCGGTTTACAACAAGCCGATGATCTATTACCCGCTGAGCACGCTGATGCTGGCGGGGCTCAGGGAGATTCTGATCATCTCGACGCCGCAGGACACTGGACGGTTCGCGGAGTTGTTGGGGGATGGAAGGCGGTGGGGCCTGGAGATCGGCTATGCCGTGCAGCCGAGCCCCGATGGATTGGCGCAGGCATTCCTGATTGGACGGGATTTTATCGGCGGGCAGGCAAGCGCGCTGGTTCTGGGAGACAACATCTTTTACGGGCAGGGCTTCTCGAAGCAGTTGCAGGCGGCGGCACAACTGAAGGACGGGGCGACGATCTTTGCGTACCCGGTGGAGGATCCCGAGCGGTATGGCGTAGTGGAGTTCGACAAAGCGGGGCGCGCGGTAAGCCTGGAGGAGAAGCCGGCAAAGCCGAAGTCGCGATATGCGGTGACGGGGCTCTACTTCTACGACCGCGACGTGGCGAAGATTGCCGAGACGCTGAAGCCATCGGCGCGCGGGGAGCTGGAGATCACGGACCTGAACCGGCGCTACCTGGAAGCAGGGAAACTGAAGGTGGAGATCATGAGCCGCGGCATGGCGTGGCTGGACACGGGAACGCACGATTCGCTGCTGGAGGCGGCGATGTTTGTGCACACCATCGAGCGGCGGCAGGGATTGAACATCGCGTGCCCGGAGGAGATCGCCTACCGGCAGGGATTCATCGACGCCGAGCAACTGGAGAAGCTGGCCGCTCCGATTGCGAAGAGCGGCTATGGGCAGTACCTGCTGGCACTGCTGCGAGAGCCGTACTTTGCGGCCAGGGTTGAATAGCCATGAAGATCGAAGAGACAACGCTGTCCGGCGTGCTGTTGCTGACGCCGAAGATCTACCGGGACGACCGGGGCGCGTTCTCTGAGACCTTCAACCTGCGGCGCATGACGGAGGCGGGCCTGCCGACGAACTGGGTTCAGGACAACTTTTCGGTTTCGCAGAAGAACGTGCTGAGGGGGATTCACTACCAGATAGCGCAGCCGCAGGGAAAACTGGTGCGGGTGACGCACGGGGCGGTGCTGGACGTAGCGGTGGATTTGCGGCGCAGCTCGCCGATGTTTGGCAAGCATGTGGCCGTGGGGCTGAGCGGGGAAAACGGCAGGATGCTGTGGATTCCCGAGGGCTTCGGACACGCATTTCTGGTTCTGAGCGAGGTGGCCGGGTTCGCCTACAAGGTGACGGATTATTATTCCCAGGCGGGGGAGCGGACGATTGTGTGGAACGATCCGGACCTGGGGATCGAGTGGCCGATCAAAGCGAGCAAGGCGATCGTGTCAGAGAAGGACGCCAAGGGGAAGCTGCTGCGCGACGCGGAGGTGTTTGCGTAGCGCGTAGGAACAGACGGCGGGGAGGCTTGACGCCGCAAACTTCGGCAGGCTGAGCCGGCAAAACCGGCCGGTTTCTGGTGCTTCTCTGGGTTATACTTGCATGGTCACGGCATGGGTACGCCGCCATCTTAGTCACGTCTGAGGTCGTCATGTCAGGCCACTCGAAATGGGCCACCATCAAGCACAAGAAGGGCGCGCTGGACGCCAAGCGCGGCAAGGCATTCACGCGGGTTATCAAAGAGATTACGATCGCGGCCAAAGGGGGCGGCGATCCGGACGGGAATCCGCGCCTGCGAACGGCGATTCTGGCGGCCAAGGCAGAAAACATGCCCGCGGACAACATCAAGCGGGCGATCCAGCGCGGCACGGGCGAGCTCGAGGGGGTCAGCTACGAGGAGGCCACCTTTGAGGGGTATGGACCGGGAGGCGTGGCGGTCCTGGTGGACGTGCTGACCGACAACCGCAACCGCGCGGTGAGCGAGATCCGGCACGCTTTCTCAAAGAATGGCGGGAACCTGGGTGAAGCAGGCTCAGTGAAGTTCATGTTCGCGAAGAAGGGCCTGATCGCGGTGGAGAAATCGGCGGCCAGCGAAGAGAAGTTGATGGACATTGTGCTGGAGCACGGCGGCGAGGACCTGAAGGACGAAGGCGACACATGGGAGATTCTTACCGAACCGGGATCGTATGAAGCGGTGGCCAATGCCGTAAAGGCCGCTGGGATTCCCACGGTCATGAGCGAAGTGACCATGGTGGCGTCAACCTACAACAAGCTGGAAGGCACCGCGGCGAGCCAGATGGTTCGCCTGCTGGAAGCGCTGGAAGATCTGGACGACGTGCAGAATGTCCACTCGAACTTCGACATGGATGCCGAGCAGATGGAGCACGCGGCCAGGTAAGGGAGTTCATGGCAGGCAGGGAAGAGGCCGCCCGGTCGTGGCGGTCTTTTTTTGGGAAAGACAGGGACCAAGGGAACGAGGGACCAGGGGACCAGGGACCTACGGGCTTAAGGACATTGGGACTGGGTGGGGGAAGGCTTTGAGGCAGGCAAAGAGGGTTTTGCTGGTTGTGTGGATCGCGGGCACGATGGCAGCAGCAGCGCAGACCACGGATCCGGTGGTGGCTGGCGGGGACGGCGGTGCAGCCAATCCCGTGGCTCAGGTGCGAAATCTCAAGAGCTGGGAGTACGGCCCGTTTGTGAACTGGGGCAGCGGAGTGGCCGACCGGTCGAATTACAAGTTTTTCTGGGGCGGGTTCGAGCTGGGCAAGGTGCTGACGCCGGTGATTCACGCTGGAATTTTCACCGGACAGTTCGCGCTCGCAGGAAACGTCATGCCTCTGTGGCAGGCGTACACGCCGGCGCCGCATGAGCAGGCGTACAACTGCATCACGACGACCGGGCAGTACATCACGTGCCTTTTGCCGTTCGGAGGAGGAACGTTTCGCGGAGTGAGCCTGACCCCGGTGATCTTCCGCTGGAATTTTCTGACGAGATCGCGGCGCATCCAGCCGTGGTTTCAGGGAGCGGGTGGGGTGATCTATACGACGCATGAATTCCCGCCCAACGTGATGAGCAACAACGCTGAGAACATTGACGGTTCGACGAGTGTGTGGAACTTCGCTCCGCAGGGGGGGATCGGGGTGCACTACTTTCTGCGGCCGAAACGGTCGATCGATCTTGGCGTGAATGCGGTGCACATCTCATCGGCTTCGCTGGGGGACCGCAACCCCGGAGTGAATGCCAGCATTCAGGTGCAGGTGGGATATACGTTCTGGAGATGAAGAAAACAGGGACCGAGCCACCCCATCGAGCAGAAATCGCTCGATGGGGGCCCCGGCAGGGACCAAGGGACCGAGAAAACTGAGAACAGGGAACAGGGAGCAGGGCGGGAAGGGTAAGGGGCAAAGCAACAGTGAGCGGAGCAATCGTCGAGTGCGTTCCCAACTTTTCAGAGGGCACGGATGGCCGTCGCGTGGAGGCGATCGTGGCGGCCATGCGCGTGGAGGGGGTGCACCTGCTGGATTGGTCGATGGACGCGGACCACAACCGCTCGGTGGTGACGATTGCCGGAGAGCCGGCAGGGGTGGTTGAGGCGGCGGTGCGGGGCGCGGGCAAGGCCGTCGAGCTGATTGACCTGACCAGGCAGCAGGGGGTGCATCCGCGCATTGGGGCGGCGGACGTGATTCCGTTTGTGCCGGTGCGGGGGATCAAGCTGGAGCAGTGCGTGATGCTGGCGCGGCAGGCGGGCCTGGAGATCTGGCGGCGGTTTGGAGTGCCGGTGTATTTCTATGAGGCGGCAGCGGCGCGGCCGGACCGGGTGAACCTGGAGGACGTGCGCAAGGGGCAGTTCGAGGTGCTGCGGGACGCGGCGCAGAAAGACCCGACGCGGCGGCCTGACCTGGGAGGACCTGTGCTGCATCCGACAGGCGGAGCGTGCGCTGTGGGGGCGCGTAAGTTCCTTGTTGCCTACAACATCTACTTCGATTCGCCGGATGTGGCCATGGCGCGGGCGATCGCCAAGGAGATTCGCGCTGCCTCCGGCGGATTGAAGGGCGTGAAGGCGATGGGGGTGCTGGCCCATGGGCGGGCGCAGCTCTCGATGAACATCACGGATTTCGAGGCGACGCCGCTGTCGGTGGTGCATCGCAGGGTGGTGAGCCTGGCGGCAAAGCACAAGGCGGTGGTCGGCGAGGGAGAGGTGATCGGATTGATTCCCGAGGCGGCTTGTGAGCGGAAAAGCGATTGGATGCGTCAATTAACTGAGTTCGACGAGCAGAGCAAGGTTCTGGAGCGGCGCCTGGAGCATCCGCTCAAATGGCCGCAGGAGTAGCGCTCGGCGGACCAGAGCAAGCAGGAGATCGGTACAAATCGGTACAATAAGATCAGGGCGCCAAGGCACGGATGGCGCAAAGAAACGCGAATTTGGACCCGCGGCAGGCGAATTGCACGGCAAGGAGCCAGGGCGGGAGCGAATTTCGGAGGGTTAAGTTGAAGAAGCTAGTGGGAATTTCGATTGCAGCGATGATGCTGGCGGCGGTTGTGCCCGCCCCTGCGGCGCAGTTATCAACGGATGCGCGCGGGGCCATTCCGCGCGACGTGCAGCAACTGGTGGTGGTGGACTACAAGGCGATGCAGAACTCGACGGCGGCGATGAACCTGCGCAATCGCGTGGAGCCGCCGGAACTGAAGCAGTTCGACGAGGCGTTGAGCAAGTTCACGCTGAAGCCGGTTCTGCCTAACGGAAAGCCGAGTCCGAGCCAGGGCGAGCCGATCGATCAGTATGTGGACGAGCTGGCATTCGCGCTGTTCCGGCCGACGCCGAACAGCGAAGCGCTGCAGTCGGTGGGGATCGCACAGGGCCAGTTCCCGACCGAGGACATCCTGGCCAGCTTCAAAGCGCAGAAATTGAAACCCACGATGGTGCGGACCAACAGCGTGTACCCCATGAGCAAGACGGGGATGGTCCTCTGCTTTGTGGATCCGTCGACCATGATCTTCGGCAGCAAGGACTCCGTGACCAAGGCGCTGGATGCGCGCGACGGAATGGCCCAGAGCTTGCTGAACAACAGTTCGATGATGGATGCGATGCAGAGCGTGGACTCGAGTTCGCTGTGGAGCATTCTGGACAACAAGGGCACGCAGACGATGATGAAGCAACTGCTCGGCGAGGCGGGATCGGTGACCGACTTCGACAGCGTGAAGCAGCGGCTGGAGGGCTCGTGGTATTCCATGGACTTTACGCACGGCGTGAGGTTCCAGTTGACCATCGCGACCGGCGATTCGATAGCGGCGGCCACGATTTCGTCGCTGCTGTCGGCGGCGGTGATGCTCAGGAAGATGACGGGATCGGACACGGAGAAGCAGGCGCTCAGCGCGACCTCAATTGACTCGAATTCAGGAAAGCTCGAGGTTCAATTTGCGGCCTCGGACACGGAGTTCAGCGCGCTGCTGCAGTCGCCGCTGTTCCAGACGATGGTGCATTAGAGGCAGGGAACAGGAGAACAAGGGACCAAGAGACCAAGAGACCAAGAAAGCAAGCAGTCGTTGAGTGGTGAAAGAGGCGGAGCAGCCGGAAACGGGCTCCGCCTTTTTGCGTTCAGGCAAGTTTTGGGCTGCTGCCCGCTGCGCGCAGGAGGGTTTATAGCAGTTCTCCAATTGGTGTAGCGCGGAGCCTGGAATCTTAAGTGGCATTTTCCTCAAGAAAATGCCACCTTGCACGGCCCTCAAAACTCCACAGTAACTGGAGAACCGCCGTAGATCAGGAGGGCGAGGTGAGCTGGGGAATAAATTGGGCCTTGCCGGCGGGCAGGAGGACGATTTTGAGCTGTCCCTGCTGGCGCTCGACGAGCGTGGGGCCGGCGATCTGGATTTGCTTGTCTCCGGCGCCTGTGTAGGTGATTTTCAGCGGGCCGCTGCCGCGAACCTGAAAACGATAGTGGTAGACCGCTCCTGAGGCGATGCGGTCGACGCCAAAACTGGCGCTGGGGTAGTCGACTTCGAGAAGCTGAATGTCGGCGCCGGTGCGGTTTTCGATGGTGGTGTCGATGTGATAGGAGTGGCAGGCGGTGGCGGCGAGGAGTGCGCAAGAAAGAAAGGCAGCGAAGAGCGCGCGGCGTGCTGCGGCGAAGCGGGTCACTTGCCGGGCTCCTCTTTGGCCTGAGCAGACTCGGCGGCGGGAGAGTGCTGAGCGACTTGCTTGGTGAGATCCTTTTCCAGGCGATCGAGGCGTTTGAGCAGCTCGGGGAGGCGCTGGAAGATGGCGACGGCGCGGAGCCAGATGCGATTGTCGAAGCCAGGCGAGCCGGAGATCGTTTTGCCGGGCGGGACGTCGTGCGAGACGGCGGATTGCGCGGTGAGGATGACGCCGTCACCGACGGTGCAGTGGCCGGCGATGCCGACCTGACCGGCAAGAATCACGTTGTTGCCAATGACGGAGGAACCGGCGAGGCCGGTCTGCGCGCAGATGAGCGAGTCTTTGCCGATGCGCGATCCGTGGCCGACCTGGACGAGGTTATCGATCTTGGTCCCGTCGCCGATTTCGGTAGCGCCCACGGTGGCGCGGTCGATGGTGGCGTTGGCCTGCACGTCCACGTGGCTGCCGATGCGGACAGGGCCGGATTGCGGAATTTTTTCCCAATGGCCTTCGGCATTTTTGGCGAATCCAAAGCCGTCCGCGCCGATGACGACGCCGTTTTCGAGGGTGACGTGGTCGCCGAGGATGCAGTTTTCGCGGACGACGGCGTGCGCGTGGGCGAAAAAGTGGCTGCCGATCTGGACGCCGGGATAAAGCACGACGTGAGGCAGGATGGTTGCGTGCGGGCCGAGACGGACGCCCGGACCGACGACCGCGTAAGCGCCGATGTGCGCGCCGGGGCCGATGACGGCGGTGGGATTGACGACGGCGGTGTGATGGATTCCGGGCGGATAAGCCGGCGGCTGGTAGAAGAACCCGAGCGCGCGCGAAAAGGCATGATAGGGATTCTTGATGCGCAGCGTGGCGGCAGAGATTTCCTGAAATTCAGGCTCGACGAGGACTGCGGCGGCATGAGTAGTGCGGGCGAGCGCGGTGTATTTTGGATTGGCGACGAAGGTGATCTCGGTGGGGCCGGCTTCTTCAAGGCCTTTGACGCCGGTAATTTCGAGGTCTGGATTGCCGCGGAGTTCCGCGCCCAGCTGCGTAGCCAATTCGCCTAGCTTCATTGAGGTGATTGTAACGGAAGGGCGGGATGGGGCGCGTTGGCGAACTGGTAATATCCGGGTGGCCGGTCAACCGGGCCCTTGACGCGTGAGAGCCTCGGGGCAACCCCGCTGAAGAACCGTCACGATGCCGCTGCCACCAGATCACCGCTAGTAATGGGGAGCTGAGCATTCTTCCGGGCGTTACATCCGCGATGCATAAGTTGTGCGTTCTCGGGTACGGTTCGCCCCCCTTTGCTGTATGGCGTGAAATGGTCCACGGTGCAGTCCTCGAAGGAATGTATTTCGTTGCCGCAGAATTTGCATTTATGCGATTTGTCCCACAGCTCCGTGCGGAATTCGAAGCTAAAAAATCTCGGCTCCACGATTGTGCCGTCGATGATCGGATCGACAAGGCTGCGGAATTTTGTCCACCGTATCTTGGTTTGTGCAGTACTGCCAGTGCGCTTCGAAATCGCCTCCTGCAATTCGCTATCGGTGAGCATTGTGAATAGAAACTGTTCTCTAATTTGTTCTGCCGCCTGCTGCACCTTTGCGGTTGACCGATTCATCAGAGCTGCTGCTTGAATATCGAAAATCGTGACAAGAAATTTTGTATCCCATTTCCCATTGCCAGTGCGGGGGTTGATCTCGTATTGTCGCGCGGACTTCTCCCCAAACACAGCGTAGATGTTCTGCAATGTTTGTCGGAACAGAACGGCGTGCGCCCTTAGGTCTTCTCCCTCTCGCGGGGCATACTTCCCCATATACTCGTTGAGGAAACGCTTGAGATTTCCTGTGTACTGGAGCTGTCGGTCAGCGAACGCGAAAAAGCGCAGGATCATTTCGCGCTCTTTATAGCGCCCCTCCGGTTCATCGCCTCCCTTGACTTTCCGCCAAGGTTGCTCGCGCTCAAGCTCAATTAAGAGGTTGTTGAAGGGACCGCGGTAGGCGCAATTCCGAATTTCCTGCTCATTGAGCACCATCGAGCCGCGATTGAGCCGCTCAAAAATCTCGTACCTAAGCTCAGCGCGTCCAGATGCGTCAATGACTATGCTGCGGATGGTTGTGTCCCGAATTTTTTCCTGCTGCTCCTTGGTAAGTTCTTTGAAGAACTTTCCGTTCAGGTTGGGCATACTGTGCAGACGTGTAAGCGCGAACTTGTTACTTACGAAATCTATGAACGTCCTCAGTCGTTGCTGACCATCGATGACCTCAAGCTTGCCCTCAGATACTCTGCCGAAGTACAGGGGAGGAATTGGAATTTCTAGCAACAGCGACTCGATAAGTCGTGAGGGGAGTTCAGGTTTAAGGTTCCAAACATATTCCCGTTGGTATGCTGGCTGCAACTCCAGGAAGCCTCTGTCCAATTTTTCGCGCAACGTCCAAATGTTCCAGTCATTACTTTGGCTGGTGACTGGTCGCTCGTCCGGCCTCGCTTCGACTCCCTCCTCTTCGCCGTTGTCCGATTCGAGCTGGTCGTCCGACTCGGCAGCCTCCCCTGCCGAATTCATGGCCGGAACTCCTGCTTCTGGAGGCTGGCTACTATTCTGTGGAGAAGCGCTAAAGTCGCTGCCGATGAACTCGGCGCTAGGCACCCTCTCACTCGTGGCCGGATCTGACAGTAAGAACTGGACGTGATTGTCTAGCCCCACCTGGTCCAATTCCGGTTCGCTTTTAATGCCGAGGCCTGCGAAGGCCGTTTTAATGTCCGGCAAGATGTTCTTGCCCTTCCGCGCAGCTCCAAACCACTTCAGCACGGCGCGGGCTTTGCGCCGGTTCACTTTTTCCCCTCTTTTGAGGCGATTAGAGATTTCGAGAACTTGCCAAGGAATCTCGTTGGGCATGGTTCCTCCGTCGAAACTCGGCTGTGTGTAAGTCGGAGTTTCCATTGTACGTCGCTCTCGCCGCCTTTGGCATGGGAGATGTTCTGAGATCCTAGCGCCCCCGGCGGCCCGGTGATCATCAGCCTAATCACAGATGGTGGCGCCGGCCAGCGATTAGCCGTGGGCGAATTGTCGCCAAGTGTGGCCTTTGCCAGATCTTTACAAGCAGACTAATCCGCGTGGCGCTGCGACCAATGCGTCGAGCAGCCTAGCGCGCCGGCGGTGCGGGATCGGTGACTGCGGGGACCGCCGTTTGCGGCGGGGCTTGCAGCGTGTGCGCGGCGGATTGCGCGGCATCGAGCGTTGCGCCGGGAATGATGCCGAGAACCAGTGTGGCAGCGACAGCAAGGAAGAGAGCCGCGATGACGGCTGCGCCGACGGCGGGCTTGGGAGCGGCGATGCGAGCCGAATCGGCGGAAGAGTCGTCAACTGGTCGCTGGGCGGCGACGACGACAAGGCGAAGGTAATAAGCGGCGGCTAATCCTGAGTTGAGCAGACCGATGATGGCCAGCGCGATTGCGCCGCCGCCGACCGCTGCGGTGAAGGAGTAGAACTTGCCGAAGAAGCCGCCGGTGAAGGGAACTCCGATGAGCGAGATGAGGAAGAAGATGAGCAGGCTGCCGAGGAGAGGCGAGCGATAGACGAGGCCGCGGTAGTCGTCGATGAGGGAAAGCTGCTCTTCGTATCCTGCGACGAGGGTGACTACGGCGAAGATACCGACGTTCATGGCGGCGTAGGCGGCGATGTAAAAGGCGGCGGCGGCGATGCCGGTTTCGCTAAGTCCGTTCTGGTCGGCGGCGCCGGCGAAGGCTGCGAGCAGGTAGCCCGCGTGAGCGATGGCGGAGTAGGCCAGCATGCGTTTGACGTTCTGCTGGCGCAGGGCTGCCAGGTTGCCGACGGTCATGGAGAGAACGGCGACGATCCAGAGCAGCGGCGCCCAGAGAGAACGGAGATGCGGGAACATTTCGTAAACGACGCGGAGAAGCAGAGCGAAGGCCGCGGCTTTGGGCGCGGTTGAGAGCAGCGCGACGACGGGCGAGGGCGCGCCTTCGTAGACGTCGGGCGTCCAGACGTGAAAGGGCGCGGCGGAGACCTTGAAGAGAATGCCGACCAGCATGAGCGCCAGCGCGGCGACGACGAGGGTTTGATTCTGCGCGGCGGGAGCGAGCAGGGCGATCTGGTAGATCTGGGTGGTTCCGGTGGCTCCGAAGACTAGCGCGATGCCGTAGAGCAGGAATGCAGTGGCGAAGGAGCCGAGGAGGAAGTATTTGATGGCGGCTTCAGGTCCGCGGCCGGTCTGCTTGCGCCAGCCGGCAAGGATGTACGTCGAGATGGAGGAGATTTCGAGGGCGATGAAGACGACGAGGAGCTCGACGGCGGATGTGAGCAGGCACATGCCGACAGCGCCGAAGACGATGAGGGCGTAGAACTCGCCCTGGTGGTGGGTGTTCTCGGGGAGCGTGTCGAGCGAGAGCAGGAGGGCCACGAGCACAATGCCGCAGATGAGGACGTGGAAGAAGACGGTGAAGGCGCTGGTTTCGACGGTGGAGAAGAAGCCGGTTCCTTCGGGCAGGGAAAGCTGCCAGAGACTGGCCCAGAGTGCGATCGTGGTTCCCATGGCGGCAACCCAGCCGAGCGGGCGGCGCGGCCACGCAGGTGGAAGCGACGCGTCGATGAGCATGATGGCGACGCCGGTCAGCGCGAGGATGAGCTCAGGGAGGATGCGGTAGATGTCGGGAAATGGAGTCACCGCTGGGCCTCCGAGGGAGAAGGAATTGCGTTGGCGCCCGGTTGCGCGGTCAAGTGCTGTTCAACTTGCTGCGGGGGATGGACGCCGCTGCGGATGGTGTTGAGCCAGAGGTTCGGCGCGAGGCCCATGACGAGCATGAGGACAACGAGCGGCGTGAGGATGGCGAGCTCGCCGAAGCGGAGATCGGCGGAGGGTTTGGATGTGGCGAGCGCGCTTTCAGGGCCGTAGAAGAGGCGCTGAACGAGCCAGAGCATGTAGGCGGCGCCGAGAATGATGCCGAGCGCGGCGGCGACGGCCCAGGGGCGGCTGACCCCGGCGAAGGTGCTGGAGAGGATGATGAACTCGCCGACGAAACCCGACAGCATGGGCAGGCCGATCATGGCCAGCGATGCAATAACAAAGTAGGAAGCGGCGCGGGGTAGTTTGGCGCCGAGGCCGCCGTAGGAGTTGATGACGCTGGTGGCGTAGCGAACTTCGAGCGCGCCGAGGAGCAGGAAAAGTGCGGCATCAACGACGCCGTGGGAGAGGATTTGATAGACGCCGCCAGCCCAGCCCAGGAATGTGAGGCCGTAGATGGCGAGGACGATGAGGCTCAGGTGGCTGAGGGCGGCATAGGCCATCAGACGCCAGAAGTCGCGGTGCACGAGAGCGAGGCAAGCGCCGTAGAGGATTCCAATGACGGCGAGAGCGATGAGAAGCGGCGCGATGGCGCGGGACTGGACGGGGAAGAGTCCCACGTGGAAGCGAAACATGGAGTAGAGGCCGAGTTTTCCGGCCACCACCATGGCGAGCGCGACGGGAGCTTCGTTGTAGGTGTCGGCGAGCCAGCCGTGGAGCGGGAAGACGGGGACTTTGACCGCGAAGGCGAAGAGAAAGGCGAGCGCGACCCAGAAGAGCGCGCCTGCGGGAAGAACGCCGCTGGCGGTCTGGTACTGCAGATCGGTGAAGTTGAAGGTGTGAGTCTTTGCGTAGAGCCAGAGAATCGCCACGAGTAGCGGCGCGGAGGGAATGAAAGTGAAGAGGAAGAATTTGAGCGCGGCGCGCGGGCCTTCTTTGCGGCCGTACATGGCGATGAGGATGGCCATGGGGACAAGCGAGAGCTCCCAGAAGCCGTAGTAGACCATGAGGTCGAGGGAGACGAAGACGCCGAACATGGCTGTCTGCTGGACGAGAAAGAGGGAGTAGAAAACTTTGCGGCGGGTCTGGATGGCGCCCCAACTGGCGATGACGCCGACGGGCGCGAGCAGGCCGACGAGAACAACGAGCCAGAGGCTGAGGCCGTCAACGCCGACGTGGTAGAAGATGGCGGGGCTCTCGATCCAGGGAACATTCTGCTCGAACTGGAAGCCGGACTGGCCGGCGATGAAGTGCGCGGGAAGATGAAGCGTGAGAAGGAAGGTGAAGAGCGTGGTGACGAGCGCGATCCAGTTCGGCAGCTTGAAGCGGTCGGGCAGGAGCGCGACGAGGACCGCGCCTGCGAGAGGAACCAGCAGGATGAGGGTGAGAATGGATTGGTCGATTGTGGTCATTCTCAATGCCCCGCCTGTCCGAGTTGCGTAACCGCGATGTGACTGACTTTGAGGATGGGTTCGGAATGGAAAAAGGTAAGGCTCCACGCGTGGGGCGAGCCTGTGAGAAGCAAAAACAGAAGCACGGCAGCGGCTCCGGCGGCCAGCCACGCGGCGTAGGAGCGCAGATTGCCCGACTGCCAACGCTGGAGAATCATGCCTGTGAAGCTGGCGACGCCGGCGAGAAGCCAGGCAAGGCCGCCGAGGATTGCGCCGTCGACAATCCAGCCGAGAACGATTTTTGAAAAGCCAAGAAGCGGCTTGACGAAGACCGCGCCATAGATTTCGTCGACGTAATACTTGTTCAGGAGCAGCTTGTAGCCGCTGGGCAGCGCGGCGGCGAGCTGGGCGGGACGCTCGGTCTTGCGGCGGTAGTATTTGTCGGCGATCAGCCAGCCTTCGAGAGCGACGAGAACGGCAGCGATGCTCAGGATGAATTCGAGGCCGGGATTGCCGGTGGGCATGGGGCGGTGCGCGGCGGCGGCGGGAGCAAGGTATGCGCTGAAACGATCAATGCCGATCCAGCCGCCGCAGACGGAAAGAACACCCAGAATCACCATTGGGACAAGCATCGACATGGGCGTGGCGTGGTGGTGGCTCGTCTTGCTGCGCGGCTCGCCCATAAATGCGAGGTACCAAAGGCGGAACATGTAGAGCGATGTGAGCAGAGCCGTCACGAGGCCGATAAACCAGAGGAGCTTGCCGCCGGTTCCCTGAAGAAATGCAGCGTAGAGGATGGCGTCTTTGGAGAAGAAGCCGGCGAATGGCGGAAATCCGGCGATGGCGAAGACGGCCGCGGTCATGGTCCAGAAGGTCACGGGCATTTTCTGGCGCAGGCCGCCCATCTTGCGCAGGTCCTGCTCGCCGCCCATGGCGTGAATGACGGAGCCGGCCGCGAGGAAGAGCAGCGCCTTGAAGAACGAGTGCATGACGAGATGAAAGATGGCTGCCGAGTAAGCCGCGACGCCGCAGGCGAGAAACATATAGCCGAGCTGCGAGATGGTGGAGTAGGCGAACACGCGCTTAATGTCGTTCTGGACGAGGCCGATGGTGGCGGCGAAGAGAGCCGTGGCCGCGCCGACGATGGCGACGGTCCAGAGCGCGATGGGCGCGCGATCGAAGAGCAGATGCGTGCGGGCGATCATGTAGACGCCTGCGGTGACCATGGTGGCGGCGTGGATGAGCGCGGAGACGGGCGTGGGGCCTTCCATGGCATCGGGCAGCCAGACGTAGAGCGGAAGCTGCGCGCTTTTGCCGGCAGCGCCCATGAGCAGGCAGAGGCAGATGACGGTGAGGACCGTGCCGTGCCACGCGGAATTGAGGGCGAGGCTGGCGGCGATTCCGCCGAAGCTGAGCGTGCCGAAGGTGGAGAGCACGAGGAAAATGCCGATGAGGAAGCCGAAGTCGCCAATGCGGTTGAGGATGAAGGCCTTCTTGCCTGCGTCGGCTGCGGAGTTGCGCTGGAACCAGAACCCGATGAGCAGATAGGAGGCGAGGCCGACGCCTTCCCAGCCGACGAACATGAGGAGGAAGTTGCCGGCGAGGACCAGGACGGTCATGAAAAAGAGGAAGAGATTGAGGAAGCTGAAGTAGCGCGCGTAGCCGGGGTCGTCGCGCATGTAGCCGACGGAGTAGACGTGGATGAGGAAACCAACTCCGGTGACGACGAGGAGCATAACCAGGGAGAGCTGGTCGAGGACGAAGATGAAGTCGACGTGGAGAGCGCCGATGGCGAGCCAGGGATGAGAAAGCGATTCGGCAGCGGGGAGGGCGAGCGCGGTAACTGGGCCGCAACCGGGACAACTGGCCGCGGCGGAGATCATGGACATTGCAGCCGCGCTCAATACCAGCGCGAAGGACGCGAGAGGCGCGAGCACGCCGATGATCGTGGTGATGCGCCGGGGCAGCCGGGAGCCGAGGATTCCGTTGAGCAGAAAGCCCAGGAACGGAAACAGCGGAATCAGCCAGAGATGGGGCGACTCGGTCATAGTTTCATCAGGTCGATACGGTCGACGGCCAACGTGGAGCGCGCGCGGAAGACGGCAATGATGATGGCGAGGCCGACGGCGGCTTCAGCGGCGGCGACCATCATGACGAAAAAGACAAAGATCTGGCCCCGCACCTCATGCCACTGGTAGGCGAAGGCGACGAAGGAGAGATTGACGGCGTTGAGCATGAGCTCAATGGACATAAAAACCGTGATGAGATTGCGCTTGATGAGAAAGCCGACGACGCCGAGCGAGAAGAGGATGGCGCTGAGCAGCAGATACCAGGAGAGAGGCACGTCGTTTTGAAGGAAACTCACTTATCGGCCATCCTTTCCGCGCCTTCGCGGCGGGCGATGGCGACCGCGCCGAGGATGGCGATGAGGATGAGCACCGAAGTGACTTCAAAAGGGAGCAGGAGTTCGTGGAAGAGCACCTGGCTGAGGAGAACGAGGTTCGATTGACCGGGCGCGTTCGAGAGCCCCTCGCCGAGATGCGCTGAACCGAGGCCCTGAACGTGTAGAACGATGGTGGCGAGGACGGCAAAAATGACCACGACGGCAGGAAAGCCGATGCAGGACGCGGCGCGGCTGCCGAGGGTGCGCTCTTCGCGGCCGGCGTTGAGCAGCATGACGACGAAAGTGAAGAGCACCATGACGGCGCCGGAGTAGACGATGATCTGAGCGATGGCGAGGAACTCCGCGCCGAGAAGCAGGTAGAGGACAGCGAGGGAGGTCATGACGACGATGAGCGAAAGGGCGCTGTTGATGGGATGGGTCTGCAACAGGAGATTGATGGCTCCCGCGAGGCAGAATCCGGCAAAGAGGAAGAACAGGATCAGGTGCATCGTCGTTTAAGGAAAATCCCTCCCGATTGTAAATGAGCGCGATTCGACATCGGGATCGAGGCGCGCACTCAGCGATAGGCCAGCCAGAGGCTGGTTCCCACAATGTTGAGGATGGCGAGGGGAAGCAGAAAGCGCCATCCAAAGTTCATGAGCTGGTCATAGCGGAAGCGGGGCAGCGTGCCGCGCACCCAGACATAGAGACAGAGGAACAGGAAGACCTTGAGCACAAACCAGACGAGCGGGAGAAATGCGTTGAGGAAGTTGCTCTGGAACGGGTCCATGAGGTCGCCGAATGGGCTGGTCCAGCCGCCGAGGAAGAGCAGCGTGGCCACGCAGCCCACGTTGATCATGTTGCCGTACTCGGCCATGAAGAACATGGCGAACTTCATGGAGCTGTATTCGGTGTGATAGCCGCCGGTGAGCTCGCTTTCGGCCTCGGGCAGGTCAAAGGGCGAGCGGTTGGTCTCGGCGAAGGCGGCCATGAGGTAGATGAAGAAGGCGATGAACTGGAATCCGCCGAAGATGTTCCACGTGGCGATGCCGAGCGTGGCTTGTTGCTCGACGATGGTGCGCAGGTTGAGCGATCCGGCGCGGAGGACGACGCCGACCAGCGAGAGACCGAGGGCCAGTTCGTAACTGATGAGCTGCGCCGAGGAACGGAGCGAACCGAGCAGGGAGTATTTGTTGTTCGAGGACCAGCCGGCGAGGGCGATGCCGTAGACGCCCATGGAAGTAACGCCGAGGAGGACAAGCAGGCCGACGTTGATGTTGGAAATCTCAAAAAGATCGAAGCCGTGCGGGCCCATGCCGGGCGCGCCGAAGGGAACGACGGCAATGGAGATGAGCGCGCAGCCGAGAGAGATGATGGGCGCGAGGAGATAGATCGGACGATAGACGGCGGTTGGAATCAGATCTTCTTTGAGGAAGGACTTGGCGCCGTCGACAAGCGGCTGCAGGAGGCCGAAGGGACCGACGCGGCTGGGGCCCCAGCGGTTCTGGATGCGGCCGACGAGCTTGCGCTCGAGGAGCACGGTGTAGGCAATGCCCAGCAGCATCACCACCGTGACAACGGCGACCTTGGCGAGGCTCCAGAGAAAAAATGCGAGGATCGTCACGTGCGTTTGGCCTCTCCCATTAGATCAATCGCCCTGCTGATACCACAAAAACGACTTCCCATTCCAGTAAATCAACCCGCTTGCGCTCTCTCGCTTCCCGGCAAGAATGGCTTCGCCGATCAAATGCGGAGGGGGCCCAGCTTCAACTCCCTGTTCAACGGGCTTCCGACCGTACACCTTCCAAGTGTCGAGAAAATCCAGATTCGTCTCAGTTGAGCCCGAGAACTTGAATGGAACGCCTGCTCCAAGAATGATGAACCGATGAAGGCTGCTCAACCAAACCGCGATGCCGATTGAGTGAGTGGATGTTGATTTGATCCTGAACGCATAATCGGGTTTACCGTCTCCGTCAAAGTCCCCCCTCAGGTAGAACGGGTTAATGGATCCGTCAAGGTCGTACATCTCCGAAAATCGTCCAGTGCCAATAGCCTCGCGAAGATTGTCAGGGACATTCTCGTAGTCGACTTGTTGTGTCCACGAAATTGCGCTCAGAGCAAGTCCGACGACCGCCAAACAGAATGTCCTGCGACGCATTTGACTTCCTTGCTAATCTGCCGCGGAGGCGGCTATTTCTTTCGCCTGATGTTGCTCGAGTTGCTTAAGCGCTGTGCTGTAACGGCCCAGCGCGCCCGATGTGAAGAGAGTGTCGTGCGCGGGAACAACGAGTTCCGGTGCAGCGAGCGCGGAGGCGGGGACGAATCCCGGTGAGGCCGGCTCGGTGTGCACGTCGTTGCCCGCGAAAAGATTGACGCGATCGAGGGTATAGCCGGGGACAAGGCGCTCGATCTCGTCGAGCGCGGCGAGGGGATCGAAGGGGCTGAGTTTGGGCTCGAGGCCGTTGGCTTCGAGCCAGACGGAATGACGGTCGGCCTCGCCGGACTGCACGCCGCGCGACTGGCCGAGATCGGCGGTGGTGCCGGGCAAATTTCGGTTTTTGCCAAAGGGAACCAGCGTGCTGACGTCGACACCCATGCCTCCGGCCAGGCGCACGAGGATTTCGAAGTCGGGTTTGACGCCGGCGCGGTCGGCAGCCTTGCGGACGATTTGGATGTCACCGAATGTGTTGGTGACGGAGCCGGACTTTTCATAGAGGCTGGCAGCGGGAAAGACAACGTCGGCGAGAGCAGCGGTCTCTGTGAGGAAAAGATCCTGAACGATGAGGAAAGTGTGTTGGAAAACCGCGGGATCGAGTTTGGCGTGCGAGACGGGATTTGCGCCGACGACGAGTAGAGCACCGAGTTCGCCAGCGGCGGCGGCATCGAGAATTTGCGGGAGTGACTTGCCGGGCGCGGCGGGGAGGTTGGGGTACTCGGCGAAAGCGCCGGGCTCGGTGACCGGAATGTAGCCGGGGAGCAGGTCGGGGAAGAGACCCATGTCGGCTGCGCCGCGGGAGTTGGAGTGGTCGCCGAGATAGGCAAAGCGGACATTACCGCGCTTGAGGCCCCAGGCGATGAGGCTTTCGACGGCCACGCCGCGAAATTCTTCACCGAAGATGACGATCAGCGATTCTTCGGCCGAGATCGCCTTGGCGAAGCCGGACTTGCCGTCTTCGAGGGTTGCGGCAATATTCCTGTAGCCGTTGGCGGGAAGATCGAGCGTGGCTTTGGCCTGGCGCGCGAGCTTGATCGGTTTGGAATTTGCGACGTAAAGGCGGGCGCGGTTGAGGCGCACGTTGGTGCGAAGCAGCCAGGCGAGGAGCGGATGCTCGTCGGTCGGGTTGCCGCCGACGAGGAGGACGGCGCATGCGGAGGCAATGTCGCGCAGGCTGGCGGTTTTGCCGGGGTGGCCCGAGAGGGCACGGGCGAAGGAAGCAAAATCCGTCGTGCGCTCGTGGTCGATGTTGTTGGTGCCGAGGACGGTGCGCGTGAACTTCTGCAGCAGGTAATTCTCCTCGTTCGTTGTCCGGTTGGAGCCGATGACGCCTATTGCCGAACCGCCGCGCGTGTCGCGGATTTCTTTCAGTTTGCCGGCTGCGACGCGGATCGCGTGCTCCCATGTGGCGGGCTCGAGCTTGCCTTGCGGTCGCCGCGGCGACCGGACCAGGGGCTGCGTGAGGCGGTCGGGGCTCTCGACGAAGTCGAAGCCGAAGCGCCCCTTGGCGCAGAGGAAGTCGCCGTTGATGCCGCTCTTGTCGCGATTGTCGGCGCGAACGATGGCGGAGCCGTCGTTCGCCTGGCGCACGCCGAGCGTGACTTTGCAACCATCGGAGCAATGCGTGCAGACGGTGGAGACGTGGTTCATCTCCCAGGGCCGCGTTTTGTAGCGATAGCTGCCGCTGGTGAGCGCGCCCACGGGGCAAACGTCGATGCACATGCCGCACTGCTCGCAGTCGAGCTGGTGGCCGTCGTTGGGGACGATGACGGAATCGACGGCGCGGTTGTGAATGCCGAGCGCCCAGACATCCATGCCTTCGCCGCACATGCGGATGCAGCGGTAGCAGAGGATGCAGCGCGGGCGATCGTAAAAGACGGCGGGCGACCACTGCTGCTCGTCGCGATGGTGCTTGACCTCGACGAACTGGCTTTCGCCGGCGCCGTAGCGGAAGTTCATGTCCTGCAGCTCACACTCGCCGCCGGCATCGCAGACGGGGCAGTCGAGCGGGTGATTGCCGAGGAGCAACTCGATGGTGGCCTTGCGCGCCTGCGCGATTTCAGGCGACTCAGTGGTGAAGACCTGGCCTTCGGCGACCTGCGTGGTGCAGGCGGTTTGCAGCTTGGGAACTTTTTCCTGGCGCACGACGCACATGCGGCAAGCGGCCTGGAGCGATAGGCCGGGATAGTAGCAGAAGACCGGGATCTCGATGCCGGCCTTGCGGCAGGCGTCAATGAGCAGCGTTCCCGCGGGCGCGGTGAGCTTCTTTCCGTCGACGGTGAAGGTTACGTCGGGCATGCGTTGTTTGAGGTCCCTCGGATCATCGGCACGACTGAAGTCGTGCCCTTTCAAAACTGCAAATCTCCTTGGCCAGCTAAACCACGGTCAGTTGCGGCACGCCTTCCTTTGCAAACGGGCAGGGCTTGCCGTTTAGGTGATCTTCAAACTCGTTGCGAAACTTTTTGACGAAGGCGATGGTAGGCATGGCCGCTGCGTCTCCAAGCGGACAGAAGGTGCGGCCCAACATGTTTTCGGCGAGGTATTGGATGTTGTCGATGTCGCGGGCGCTGCCGAAGCCGGCGTGGAAGCGGGTCAGCGATTTCTTGAGCCAGTCGGTGCCTTCGCGGCAGGGAATGCACCAGCCGCAGCTCTCGTGCGCGTAGAAACTGATAGTGCGCAGGGCGAACTCGACCATGCAGGTCTGATCGTCAATCACAACCACGCCCCCTGACCCGAGCATGGAGCCAGCCTTGCCAACTTGATCGAAGTCCATGCCGAGGTTTTCGATCTCTTCGGGCAACAGGACGGGCGTTGACGAGCCGCCGGGAACGACGGCTTTGAGTTTGCGGCCGCCGCGGACGCCGCCGGCAACGTCGTAGATCATCTTTTTAAGGTTGTAACCCATGGGCAGCTCGTAGACGCCGGGGCGCTCGACGTGGCCGCTGATGGAGAAGAGACGCGTGCCGCCGTTGCGAGGGGTGCCCACGGCTGCATAGGCCGCCGCGCCCATTTGGATGACGTGGGGCACGGTGGCGATGGTCTCGGCGTTGTTGATGACCGTGGGACCGCCGTAGAGACCGACCACGGCGGGGAAGGGCGGCTTGATGCGCGGAACGCCGCGCTTGCCCTCGAGCGACTCCATGAGCGCCGATTCCTCGCCGACTTCGTAGGCGCCGGCGCCGGTTTGCGTGACGATCTGGAATTCATTTTCGGTTCCGAAGATGTTCTTGCCGAGAAAGCCGCGATCGTAGGCGTCGGCGACGGCGCGCTCCATGATCTCGAGCAGATAGCGGTACTCGCCGCGCAGATAGATGAAGCCCATCTTGGCGCCGACGGCGAGGCCGGCGATGATGGCGCCCTCGATGACAGCGTGGGGGTCGTGCAGGAAGATGAGGTGATCCTTGCAGGTGCCGGGCTCGCTTTCGTCGCCGTTGACGAGGATGTACTTGGGCTTGGCGGACTGCTTGGGAACGAAAGACCACTTCATGCCGGCGGAGAAGCCTGCGCCGCCGCGGCCGCGCAGGCCGCTGGCCTTCATCTCGTCGATGATCCAGTTGGGGCCCTGTGCGAGGCACTTTTTGGCGGCCTCATAGCCGCCCAGTTCGATGTAGCGGTCAATGCCGGTGGCTCCCATGCCGAAGCGGCGGGAGACGATCTTCACCTCGTCAGGATGAGAGACGAGCCTAGGCACGCGGGTCGATGCCTTTCTCGTCTTCCTTTGCCTTGCCGCGATAGCCGCTGAGGATGCCGGGCACGAGATCGGGCTTGAGCTCGTCGTGGAAGTCGTAGTTGACCTGGATGGCCGGGGCCCAGCAACAGGCGCCTATGCACTCAACCTCTTCGAGAGAGAAGAGGCCGTCGGGCGTCACACCATGAGGGTCGATGCCAAGCTCTTCGCGGAAGCGGTCGAGGACTTCGTAGGCTCCGCGCAACATACAACTGATGTTGGTGCAGACTTGAATGTTGTACTTGCCCGCCATCTTGAAGCGGAGCATGGAGTAATAGGTGGCGACGTTGCGCACTTCGAGCTCGGTAATCCCGATGCGGCGGGCGATCTCGGCGATGACAGCATCGGAGAGATAGCCAACCTCGTCCTGCGCGTAGAGAAGCATGGGGATGAGGGCGGAGCGACTGACGGGATACTTCTGAACGAGCGCGTCGAAGCGCGCGGTTAGCTCGGGCGAAAAGACCGGCTTGGTCTTCGTAGCTTTATTGTCTGGGCTCATCGAGTCTCAATTCTATATTCGAGTCCGGTCCGGCTATTTCGTCTCCATCAGCTCGCGCGCCCATGATTCGGCAGCCATGTCCAGGTCTTTCTCGCCCTCTTTGCTGCGCAGCCGGCCATGTTCCGTCAGTTGCATGATTCCACCTGATCCATTTTCGCGCTTCCAGGTGACGACTGCGCCTTCACGTTTGAGATCCAGGCGCTTATGGAGATGCTCGACCTGGATGTGGTCGCCGCCGGACTTGACCGTAGCCTGTTGCGGCTGGCCGAATCCGTGAACGACCGTGTAGGTCGTAAGCAGCGACGCAAGAGAGATCCACAACTCCGCCAGTACCGCCGAATCGTCGACGAGCGGCGGTGCTGTCTCAGGGATCTCGAAGCGATGCGGGTGAGCCTGCGACATGCGAATTCCGGATTCCAGGATTTCGGAGACAATGTCTCCTGCGATGCGGGCGGAAGCACCGGCGAGGGCGTCTTTTCCAGCCTTGCCTGAAGCGGCAGCCGCATCTGCCGGCTCGGCGGGAAATGGATAGTACTTGCGCGCAATTTCCTGGCGATTCGGCGGACCGTAAATAACGCAGCGGAAACGCCCTTTAGCCGTTTCAGGTTCCACAGCGCACAACAAGACCGTTCCAAAGGTTATGACATACCTTCCGGCAAAGCTCGGCAAAAAAACCGGCTCGATGGTCGCCAGTCCACGGCGGCCAAGCTCGGCATTGGCTTGCTTGAGCTCCTCGAGTATCTGTGCCTTAATGCGCTCGAAGAAAGCAGCCACATCGAACACGGATTTTTCCGGGCGCTTCTCGGCTGGCTTTGTTCCGAGTCCAGTCGCGCTCAGTTTGTCTGCTAACGCACCGTAATCTGTCACAGCGCCTCCCTAGCGATCAATTTCACCCAGCACAATGTCGATCGACCCGACGACGGCGACGAGGTCGGCAATCAGGCGGCCCTTGCACATGGTTTCAATGGCCTGCAGTGTGGCGAACGAAGGATAGCGCATGTGGACGCGATAGGGCTTGGAAGTGCCGTCGGAGACCACGTAATAGCCCATCTGGCCGTGGCCGCATTCGATCCCTTGATAGACCTCGCCCGCCGGAACGTTGAAGCCCTCGGTGACGATTTTGAAGTGATGGATGAGAGCCTCCATCTCAGTCTTCATTTTTTCGCGGTCGGGCAGGACGATTTTGGGCGCATTGGCTTTTACCGGGCCGCCGGGCATACCGTCGAGGGCCTGCTGGATGATTTTTGTGCTCTCGCGCATCTCGACAAGACGGACTTCATACCGGGCCCACGTGTCGCCGACCGTGGAAGTGGGCACCTTGAACTGGAACTTCTCATAGCTCGAGTAGGGCATGTCGCGGCGGAGGTCGATATCGACGCCCGAAGCGCGCAAGGGAGGGCCTGTGACTCCGAGCGCAATTGCATCGGCTGCAGAAAGATAGCCCACACCCTTCAAGCGGTTCATGAAGATTGGATTGCCCGTGAGCAGGTTAGAATATTCGTCGATTTTTTCGGGGAACGTGGTGATGAAATGCTGCACGCGGCCGAGCCAGTCGAGCGGCGGCTCCATGGAAAGGCCGCCGATGCGGAAGTAACTGGTCATCATGCGCTGGCCGGCCACGGCTTCAAAGAGCCGGAGAATTTCTTCGCGCTCGCGGAAGGTGTAGAGGAAGACGGTGAGTGCGCCGATGTCCATGGCGTGGGTGCCGAGCCAGATGAGGTGCGAGTTGAGGCGGCTGAGCTCGGTGAGCAGGACGCGAATCCACTGCGCGCGCTCGGGAATTTCGAGGCCGAGGAGCTTTTCGACGGCCAGGCAGTAGCAGAGATTGTTGGAGAGCGGATCGAGGTAGTTGACGCGATCGGTGAGCGGAACCACCTGCTGATAAAACTTGGCCTCGCAGGTTTTTTCAATGCCGGTGTGGAGGTAGCCGATCTCGGGCCGGACGCTGACGATGACTTCGCCATCGAGCTCGACGACGAGGCGCAACACGCCGTGCGTAGCCGGGTGCTGCGGACCCATATTGAGGACCATGCGGCGCTCGCCGGTGTTTTCGGCAGCGGGGAGCTCGAGGACTGGCGCGCCGGGATTCTCGCTCATCAGCGGTAGCCCTCCACCGGATAGTCCTTGCGCAGGGGATGGCCCTGCCAGTCGTCGGGCAT
>CAWHVN010000042.1:0-82456 GCA_963832805.1 uncultured Acidobacteriaceae bacterium
GTTCGGCAGTTCAAATCTGCCCGCCCCGACCATTATTGGAATCAGCAATTTACGAGATTCCCTCTCCAGCTAAGGATCCTATGGCGGGTTTTTCAATTTCCTGCAAAGATTTTCGCCCCTTCTGTACCGCGAATCCTCTGTTCGCAACTCAGTGTTGATGGGAGGGGCTACAGCGGGTCCAGGACTGCAGTACCCCGGAGCCACCGCTTCCGAGTGGCATTTTCCTCAAGAAAATGCCACCTTTCACCGTCCTTGGGAGGGCACGTGAATTCTGGAACCGCTCTAATTTCCGCGAATGATCCGTCCGCGCGAATTTTTGGGTTACAGCGGCTTCGATTCTGCTGCTTGCAGAATCCATGCGGCTGAGCGGCGTTTTCCTCAAGGAAAATCTGCCTTGCGTATTCACTCGATGTTGATATGTGAAGCGAAACCGCCTTAGGGCGAGGGCGGCACGTAGTCGGCCGGTAGCGCAGATCCGGAGCCGAAGAAAAAGTCCTCCATCTGCTCGACGAGGAATTGCTGAGCCTGCGGCAGCCATGGCTGGAGGCGGTACTCGTTGAGCAGCATCTTCTGGCGGGCGAGCCACTCGTCCCAGGCCGCTTTGGAGACGTTCTTATAGATCTTCTGGCCAAACTCCGAGTCGAAGGGCGGCTCGTCGAGGCCTTCTATTTCCTTCTTGTAGCGAACGCAAAAGACGGTGTGCGCCATGCAAATTGCTCCCAGACGACATTGTAATTGGATGACCGGGACGGCGGCCGGTTGCAGTGGCGCGTAAATTCTCTTGACAAGTGGATGGGCGGCAGGTTGTCCTATCTGCACCTCAATGGACGGTCTGTGGCCCAAAAGCTGAATCCCCGGCGCCCGGACCGTGCGCAGAAGTGAAGCAGCCCCTCCCCTTCAACCGTCTTCCTCGAAAGGAGAGTTGCCATGGCCGAACCCAACGCAACAGGGGCCTCTTCCGGCCTGTCAGACGATGCCGCCAGCGGCCTTGCCTACATTACGTTCATCCCGGCGATCATCTTTCTGGTGGTCGCGCCGTACAACACGAATCCCAAGGTGAAGTTCCATGCGTGGCAGTCGATCTTTCTGGCGGTGGTTTGGTTTGTCATCTGGGTGGCGCTGATGATCGTCGGCAGGATCCCATTTGTCGGATTCCTGGATTTGATCCTGGTTCCGCTTGTATGGCTCGGATTCTTCATCCTGTGGCTCATCGTGGTCATCCAGGCGTTTCAGGGCAAGAAATTCGTGATCCCCGTCATCGGACCGTTGGCCGAGAAGCAGGCCAGCGCGTAAGCAGCCGCGTCCAACGTGCATGGGCTGACAGGCGCTGACGTTCAGCGGTTGCGACCCTTTCTGGTTCGCCGTTTGCTCCCACCCGCGGGCGGCGGGAAGGCGTTTTTGCGCTTGTCCTTCTTCGATTTTGACGGCGACGGAGCAGCCTTTCTGCCGGTGAGCGGCAATTCTTCTTCCACGAGGGCAAACTGAAGCTTGCGTTCCTGCGCGAGGATGCGATCGAGGATCACCTGGACGCGGTCGCCTGCACGGAAGCGGCGGCCGGAGCGCTCGCCGACGATTTCGTGTGTGTTCTCACGCCAGGTGAAGCGGTCGGCGCGGAGGGTGTCGATGGGGACGAGCCCCTCGACGAAGAGATCGGTGAGCTCGACGAAGAGGCCGTACTTGGCGGGGTTGAGGACGAGGGCGGCGAACTCGTCTCCGACGCGGTCCTGCATGAAGCGGACCTTCTTCCACTCGACCAATTCGCGCTCGGCCTCGGCGGCGCGGCGCTCGGTGTAGCTGGTTTCCTCAGCGATCTCGGCGAGCTCGGGTTCGGGGATGGGGGGTGGGATTGGGATAGAGTTCGACGACTGGGACACATGCCCCCCCACCCTAGCCGGAAAGACAGAAGCCCGGCCAGGATGGGGCACCCCTGTTTTCGGGTGAGGCTCGTTTGGGTGCGACCAGGGAGAGCCGAGACGATTCGGGTCAACGGTTCGATGGCCGGGGACACCGGTGCGGAGAAGCGTTTTCGCGATGCGGTGGACGATGAGGTCGGGATAGCGGCGGATGGGCGATGTGAAGTGGGTGTAAGTGGGCGCGGCGAGGGCGAAGTGGCCTTCGTTGACTTCGGAGTAGCGCGCCTGCGAGAGCGAGCGCAGCATGAGGTAGCTGAGAATGCGTTCCTCCGGCTTGCCCTCGATGCGCGCCGCCAGCTTCTGATACATGCGCGGCGTGACGGCGATGTCTTCGGGCACCTCGTGCAGGCGGGGATTGCGGCCCTGGCCGTGCGATTCGCGGCGTTCCTGGCGGGTCTGTATGCGCTTCACGGGCAAGGGTCCGAGACCCAGCGAATAACCGAAGGCGGCGGCGAGCTCTTCGAACTGGACGACGCGGCGCGGATCGGGCTTCTCGTGGATGCGGTAGAGCGAGGGCACGCCGAGGTCTTCAAGCCAGACGGCCACGCACTCGTTGGCGGCGAGCATGAACTCCTCGATGAGGCGGTTGGCCCAAGTGCGCTCGGCGCGCGTGACGCCACGCATCTGGCCGTTTTCGTCGAATTCGATCACCGGCTCGGGCAAGTCGAAATCGATCGAACCGCGCTCCTCGCGGCGCTGGTTCATCAGGACGGCGAGTTTCTTCATGCGTTCGAATTCGGGAACCAGTGCGGTGTAGCGGGCACGCGTTTCCGCGTCGCCCTCGAGGATCGCATGCACGTCTGTGTAGGTCATTCGCGCGGCCGAGCGGATGACACCTTCGACGACTTCGAAACTCTCGATGTTGCCCGCAGCGTCGAGTTGCATGAGGCAACTGAGCACGAGGCGGTCCTCGTTGGGGCGCAGGCTGCAGATGTCCGTCGAGAGCTCCTGGGGCAGCATGGGGATGGCGCGATCGGGGAAGTAGACGCTGGTGCCGCGGATGCGGGCTTCGAGATCGAGGGCCGAGCCAGGGCGGACGTACTCGGACACATCGGCGATGTGGACCTGAAGCTCGTAGCCGCCGTGAGCGCGCTCGCGAACGAGGACGGCGTCGTCGAAGTCGCGCGCCGTTTCGCCGTCGATAGTGACGATGGGGAGCGAGCGGAAGTCAGCCCTGCGGGCGGCAAGGTTTCGATCGAAGTGCGCGACGCGGCGGGCCTCGGCGAGGACGGCCTCGGGAAAGATGCGCGGGAGCTGGTGCTTGCGGATCATCATCTCCACGTCGACGCCGAAGTCGTCGGGCGAACCGAGAACTTCAATGATGCGGCCGATGGGCGGGCGCGTGGGCGTGGGCCAACTGGTGATTTCGACATCGACGCTTTGGCCTTCCAGGCTTTCAGGCTTTGAAGAAGCGGTTGCCTCGCGGCCAAGCACGCGATGGGGCGTGGAGGATGCGGCGGTGAGAGGGCTCTCAGCGCCGGGCGGAATGACGATGGGCTGCGTCATGCGGTCGTCGAAAGGAATCACAACGTTGTTTCGCCCACGATCGGCACGAGCATAGCGAAACGTCCCCACGACCGTTGGGTTGCAGCGCTCGAGGATACGCACGATGCGGCCCTGCTGCCGGCCATCGGCCTTGGGTGGCTCGACCTCGACCAGCACCTGGTCGCCCTGCATGGCGGCGTTGATCTCGTTGGGGGGGATAAAAATGTCCTGCACCGCTGAAGGAACCTTTGAGTCCGCTGCGGAGGGTTTGCGATTGGGGCGGACGAAACCGTAGCCGTCGCGGTGCAGATCGAGGCGGCCGGCGACGAGATTCTCGCGGGCCGCGGCAGATTCGCGAGACGCTGCCCGCGGAAGGCTCCAGTGCTCGCGGTCGAGTTGAATAAGCTTGCCGGCCACTGTGAGGCGGGCGAGGTGCTCGAGAAGGAGCCGACGTTCGCGCCCGCCGCCGAGCGAGAGCTCGCGGACCAACTGCTTGTACCCGGCCTTTTGGCCTCCTGCGGCGGCAATCCGGGCGAGCAATTCGCGATCGGTCATACGCCAAGATTAAGCGAACTGGGGGAGGCGCGACGCGCCCGGCGGGCAGCCACTCCACAGAAAACATGGACTTGCCGTAGAATGGGGGTTACGCGTGATCCTGGCGGAGCCGGAAGATTGATTCGTCCGATTCCCGGCCGCACAGGTGATGGCCCTGGCGAGAGCTTCAGCGGCAAGCGGATTTGGACTTTTGGGGTTCGAGCCCTTGCCTTGGCATCCCCAGTCCTTAGCGGACAGAAAAGGAAGAGACCCTTGAGCGCAATGTGGAAACCAAGCCAGACTGGATCGACGTCCCCAACTCCTACGCCGGAGCCGCCGCGCACTGCGCCTCCCGCGATTGCAACTGAAACCCCCGCCCGTATTCAGGCGGGAGCCGCCGATCAGGCTACCCTCGGCAAGGGCCTGTTCATCAAAGGGGAGATCACCGGCTCCGAGTCTTTATACATCGACGGCAAGGTGGAGGGAACCATCAACCTCCCCGGCAACCGCGTGACCATCGGGCGCAACGGCCAAGTGGCGGCCAACATCACCGCGCGCGAGGTTGTGGTGCTGGGCAAGGTGCGCGGCAACGTCTCCGCATCCGACCGCGTGGACATTCGCGCGGAAGGATCGCTGCACGGCGACGTGACGGCAGCGCGCATCAGCATTGAAGACGGCGCGTTCTTCAAGGGCGGCATCGACATCCGCAAGCCCGACGCAAAGACGATGCAGGCCACCGGGACGTCGGGGCCGGTTGCGGTTCCCGCCCCAGGGCCGTCCATCCACGAGGCGCACAACCCGAACTGAACCGGTAGTTGTCCGCGCAGCCCAAAATCTTAGCGTCAAGCACAAGCGCTTCCGCGTCTCTAGGAGCGCTTGTGCTTTTTGAGGCGTGGCTTGGCCAACGCAGGACTGGACGTGACGAAATTCTAGCCCAGCCGCAGGCGGCGCATGGTGACGCGAGGCAGCGCCGATCCGGATTTTTCAAGAACAAACATTGTGAGAACGGTCCAGACTGCGATGCCGCAGAAGAGAATGGCCGAGTCAGCGATATAGCGGGCATGATGAAGCTGGGCCATGCGCGGCAGATGGTGGAAGAGAGCGGCCAGCCACCAGGCGACAAGTCCGGCTCCTCCGCCACCTGCACAGGCGCCCAGCAGACAACGGCCCATCTCCGCATAGTCGAGGCTGGCGATAGAGACCATGCGGTGCTTGTGCAGAAGCAAGGCAATGGTGAGGGTCTGCAGCGCGATGCCGATGTCGGAGGCGAGCGCCAGGCCCAGGGCTCCGCGCCAGTGGAAGAGCAAGTCATAGATAGGCAGGGAGACCACGGTCACAACGGTGCTGGCGACCATGGGCACGAAGGTGTTTCCGGCGGCGTAGAAGGCGCGCGAGTAGATGGCCTGCGCCGCCCAGAGAAACAGAGAGACCGAGAAGACGGCGAAGTAGGCGGAGCACAGGCGCGCATCGTCCGGCGAAAAGCGCCCGCCGGTGAAGACCAAATCCATAGCCGGCCAGCCCAGCGCCACCATGATGGAGGCCACGAGAAGGCCGAGCGAGGCCACGCGGGAGACGGAGTCCGCGACGCCGGTGGCAAACTCGTAGCGGCGATCGCGCGTCCACAGGCTGGCGAAGAAAGGCATGGAGGCCGCGCCGGCGGCCTGGGCCAAGATGGACATGGGTGCGGAGAAGATCTGCTTGGCGTAACTCATCAGCGAGACGCCGCCGCCGATGCTCGAGGCGAAGTGGGCGATGATCCAGTTGTCGGCGGTGACCAGCGAGACGCCGGCCATGAGCGGCAACGAGAGGCGCACCCACTCACGCAGGCCCTCGTCGCGCCAATCGAGGATGAAGTGGTAACGCGTGCCGGCGCGGTGCGCGAAGAACCAGTTGAGAAGAAAGGGTCCGAATACCGCTCCGCCGACGGTGCCGATGGCCAGCGATGAAACGCCAATTCTTTTGACGAGCAGAAGGCCGCCGACGATGGTGCCCATGCCGTAGATGAGCGGCGCGACGGCTTGCACGTTGAACTGCTTGCGCACCAGGAGCACCGCGCCGAAGACGCCTCCGGCAAAGAAGCACAACTGCGCGGGAAGCAGAATGCGCGTAAGCAGCACGCAAAGATCGGCCTTGTGCGAGTCGAAGCCGTTGAACCACCAGCGCACGTACCAGGCGGCGAAGATTTCAGCCAGAACGATGGCCGTGCCCAGCACGAGATACATGGTGGTGAGGATGACGGAGAGCGAGCGCTCGCCTTCGGCGTCGCGGCCTTCCTCGCGATAGCGAGTGAGGATGGTGACGAAGGTGATGGATGCGGCGCCGCCGACGAGGAAGTAGGAGATCATGTCGGGCAAAACGAAGGCGGCGTTGAGAGCATCGGCCTCAAGGCCGCGGCCGAAGAGCCAGACGATGTATTTGACCCGCACCAGGCCGATGATGCGCGAGAGAAACGTGGACGCCATGAGCACCACGGTGGCGGAGAAGATGCTGTGCGCATGAGACGGGTGCAGGAGACCGCGCACGCGCGCCCACCACGGGCGTGGCGGCGGCTGAGTTTCCACCTCGGCGGCAAAGTCCAGCCGCAGGGGATCACGGTCTGTGGGCGGGCCGGTCACTGCTGTCGATTTTACCGGGGCATCGCGGCGGCGCGGATGCGGATTTCGCAGCCGCGCGCGTATGCTGTTCCCATGTGGTACTGCATACGCCGGAACTTTGCATGCGCTCTGCTTTGTGCGCTTTTCGGAACTATGGCTTCAGGCCAGGCGATTCATGGACGCGGCGGAATCACGCTGCCGGCGCCGCCGGCAGTCGAGGCCGTTCCGGTCACCGACAATTACTTCGGAACCAGAATCACCGACAATTACCGCTGGCTCGAGGACGCCAACAGCGCTGAAACGAAGGCGTTCATCGATGCCGAGAACGCCTACACCCAGCGCTACATGGAGCAGGCGCGGATCCGGCCGCAGATCAGCGACGATATGGACGCGCTGGAGCACGTGAGCACCTGGAAAGTGCCCATCGAGCGGGGAAACGATCTGTTCTTCGAGAAGATGCTGGCCGGCGAGGATCAGTCATCGATTTACGTGCGCCACGGATGGGCTGAGAAAGACAAGCGGCTCATCGATCCGGCGCAGCTCAGCCGCGATCCCAACACGTCAGTGGACCTGGAGGATGTGTCGCGCGATGGAACGCTGGTGGCGTACGACCTGCGCCAGGGCGGCGCGGATGAATCCACGGTGCGGATTTTCGATGTGAAGACGGGAAAGACGCTCGACGACGAGCTGCCCAGTGGAATCTACCTGACCGTTGCGTTCACGCCTAACGGGAAGGGTCTCTATTACTCGCGCATGGACCAGAAGGGATCGCTGGTCTACGAGCACGAGCTAGGCGCAAGAGTCTCGCACGACACGCTTGTCTTTGGACGGGAGTTTCGCGGCGAGGAGCTAGGGCCGAGCGACCTAATGGAAGCCTACCTGTCGGACGACTATCGCTATCTGGTGATCCAGATCGACCGCGGCGTACCGGCCAGGCGCGTGGACATTGTTTATCGCGACCTGACCAAGCCGGGCTCATACTTTGAAGTTCTGATCTGGGGCGTGGACTCGCGATTCTCCGCCGACTATGTGAGGGGCGCTTGGTATGTGAGCACGGACTACAAATCGCCCAACTGGAGAATCATGAAGGCCGACCCGGGCATTATGCCCGATGCGTGGACGACGATCGTGCCCGAAGGGCCGGACGCGATCGACAGCTTCAACATTGTGGGCGGCAGGATCTACGTCAACCGCTTGCACGATGTGAAGACGGAAACCGGCGTCTACACGATGGATGGCAAACCCGCCGGCAGCGTTGCATACGACGGCATTGGGTTGGTGACCACCCTCGCGGGGCGCGCCACTGACCGCTACGGATTCTACAGCTTTGAATCGTTCATCGCGCCGCCCACGATTTACCGTCTGGACACGTTGACGGGCAAGCGAGAGGTCTTTTCGCAACCCAAGGTGCCCTTCGATTCCAGCCAGTATGACCTGAAGCAGGTGTTCTACACGTCGAAGGACGGTACGAAGGTGCCGATGTTTATCGCCGGGAAGAAGGGATTGAAGCAGGACGGCACGGAACGGCTGCTGATGACCGCCTACGGCGGATTCAACCTGAGCCAACTGCCGGAATGGAGACCCACGTATGCCTGGTGGCTGCAGGAGGGCGGGTGGTTCGCGCTGCCCAACTTGCGCGGAGGCGGCGAGTACGGCGAGCGCTGGCACGAAGCAGGAATGTTTGAGAAGAAACAGAATGTCTTCGACGATTTCTACGCCGCAGCCGAGTACCTGATCGCCAACAAGTACACTTCTCCGGAACATTTCGCCATCTACGGCGGATCGAATGGCGGGCTGCTGATGGGCGCAGCGATCACACAGAGACCGGAACTGTTCTCGGCGGTGGATTGCGCTTATCCACTGCTGGATATGCTGCGCTACCAGAAGTTCGAGCAGGGCGCGCACTGGATGACCGAATATGGATCGGCGGACAAAGAGGACCAGTTTTCTTATTTGCTCAAGTACTCGCCCTACCAGAACGTGAAGAAGGGCACGGCCTACCCGGCTGTGCTGTTCTTTACCGGAGCGAGCGACACGCGGGTGGATCCCCTGCACGCGCGGAAGATGACGGCGCTTTTACAGGCGGACTCATCCAGCGGACGGCCGGTGCTGCTGCACTATAGCGTGTCCGGCGGCCACTCCGCGGGCGTAGGCGTGGAACAGAAGATCCAGGACGCGACCGACCAACTGACCTTCCTGTGGACGGAAACAGGACAACCTTCCGCACATAAGTGACCATTCCAAGGCACGAAGACGACATAGGACCGCACGTGGTAACTGTCCGTGCGTAACCTCATGTCACAGGGCACTTTTCCGATAAGTAAAGTACAGAACCAGAATGTATGCCAGAGGCGCGTCCGCAGCGGCTTGACCCACGGAGAGTGACCAGGGGCGAATCGAAGCGGACTGCCGCAAGCGGCATTAGCAGCGTTGAAAACGTAATCCACGGAGTGCCGCGGTTCTGCAAGGTTGTTGGCGGCGGCACAGCGGGAACCCGGAGCAGGAATGCCGCAAGCAGAATTGCAGACCGGCAGGACCAATTGGCAGGATGAGGACGCGCGGCTGTCCGCGCTGGCATCAACGGAAATTCTGGATTCGGAGCCAGAGCCAAGCTTTGACGCCATCACCCGCCTGACCGCCGAGTACTTCAAGGCCGACACGGTGCTGCTCGGCTTTGCCGACGAGAGCCGCGTGTGGATCAAATCCTACTGGGGCGAGCCCGTGCGCGAGCTTCCGCGCAAGCGAAGTGTCGTTGAAATGGTGCTGGCCGAGGATGGGCCGGTGGTGGTGCCGGACGTGTCGAAGCATCCCGACTTTGCCGGCAGCCGGATGAACATTCGGCGGCTTGAAGTGGCTTCGTTCGCGAGCGCGCCCATCCGATCGAGCGACGGAAAGATTCTGGGTGCGCTGACGGTCTTTGCGTGCCAGCCTCGACGCCGAATGGCAGTGGAAGAGCTGCACATGCTGGAGAGCCTGGCTGACATTGCCGCCAGCCAGTTGGAGCTGCGCAGAATGCGCAGGACCTTTCGCAGATGCCGGCAGCGGAATACGCGCGCCCACAAACCCGTCACCGGGACCTGGCCGAGCAAGTCGGACCTGCGGCAGGCGCTGGACAAGCGGGAGTTTGTGCTTTTCTACCAGCCGGAGGTCGAGCTCTCAACGCGCAGGATCGTGGGGCTGGAGGCGCTGATCCGCTGGAAGCATCCGGAGCGGGGATTGATCCCGCCGATGGACTTCATTCCGCTGGCCGAGGAAAGCGGGCTGATCCTGCCCATTGGCGACTGGGGACTCTCAGAAACCTGCAGCCAAATTCAGAAGTGGAGCCGCGAGGATCCTGAAAATGCGGCGCCCCGCGTCTGCGTGAACCTTTCCGCGCGGCAGTTCGCGCGCGATGGGCTGGCCGACCACGTGGAGGCGCTGCTGCGCCAGTCAGGGGTTTCAAGCCGGCAACTTGGATTGGAAATGACCGAGTCCAGTCTCATCTCGGACGATGGCACGCCACTGGAGGTGCTGAGCAGCTTGCGCCGGCTCGGAGTCTCGTTGCTGATGGACGATTTCGGTACCGGGTACAGCTCGCTGCATCACCTGCACACACTGCCCTTCGATGTGCTCAAGATCGATCGCTCGTTTGTCGCGCGCTTGACGGGAGAAAGCGATCAGCCGTTGCAGATTGTGCGCACCATTGTGGAGCTGGCGCGCGTGCTGGGAATGGATGTGGTGGCGGAGGGGATCGAGACGCAGGAGCAATACGCGCTGCTGCGGAATTTAGGATGCCGATTCGGACAGGGCTTTCTTTTCTCCCGTCCGGTGGCGGCGGACACCATCAGCGAGATGCTGCGGCTGCCCGGACGCGTCCTGCCCGAGCCGGCGGAATCGGCAACCGGCGCGATGGAGTGCGCGATCGGGGCGCGCGGGCAGGAACATGCCGAAATGGAATTGGCGCGTCATTACTCCTGATTCGGGAAGAGAGTAAGCCTTCGATTGGAGGTTTCTCAGAACGGTCCGCGCGCGACGGCGTATGCTCCGTTGCATGCAGCAGCCGGCACAGAGTCAGCCCTCCCCCACCTCTCAGAGCTTTGCAGGATTGTTGGCGACGCTTGCATCGCCTGCGCGCGAAGAGGCGGAGCCCGCGCCGGAATGGAGCGGCGGCGACCTGGGCGAGGACGTGGTGACGCTGAGCTACGAGCGCGCCTTGCACGCTCACGCCCGGTACAGGCCGGTGGATTCTAGTCATTGGCCGATCACGCAGCCGCGGCAAACGGGGGTGGGCGAAACGGAAGAAGCGCCGGCTCTGCCGCCAGCGCTCATTGATGAAGGCTTGAACGAGCAGGCGACCGAAGCGCCGCAGGGCGTGAATGACCGCGATCTGCGAACTGTGAGCGTGACGATTCGCTTGAACAAGGGGGAGTGCGCGCGGCTGCACCAGCGCGCTGCCGAAGCTGGAGTGACGGTGTCAGCTTATTTGCGCTCGTGCACTTTCGAGGCCGAGGCACTGCGCGCGCAGGTGAAGGAGGCGCTGGCGGAGTTGCGGTCGGCAGGAGCGCAAGGGACCGAGGGAACAAGGGAACAAGGGACCAAGGGACTGAGGCAACGGGGAAACCGGGGAGTACGACTTGCCCGAGTTTTGGCTCACATGGGCAACCTTTGGATTGGCCTTTCTTCCGATAAATCTTCTTGACAGCTCCGCTCCGAGCGGAAACAAACGAAGCCAAATTGCTCTTGTTCCCCTGCTTTCTTGCTTTCTTGCTCCCTCGTTCCCTTGTTCCCTGCTTCACTCCACTTCAAGTACAAGGCATTTGAGGTATTCCGTCTCCGGCAGGTTGAGCACGACTGGATGATCGGGAGCGGCGCCGCGTCGCTCGAGCAGGCGCACGCGCCGCGATGCATCGGCGGCTGCGGCAGCGACTGCGCCCTCGAGGTCCACCCAGGCCACATGATGCGAGCAGGAGCAGGTGACGAGCAGGCCGCCGGGACGCAGCATCTTCAGCGCGCGCAGGTTCAGTTCCTTGTAGCCGCGCAGTGCGCCTTCAACGGCGCGCTTCGTCTTAGCGAAGGCCGGCGGATCGAGGACGATGGCGTCGAAGCGTTCGCCCGCCTGCGACCAATCGCGGAGAATCTCGAAGGCGTCGGCCTCGATCCAGTCGACTTCGGCCAGTTTTACTTTGGAATCGCCGCGCGAGCGGTTGGCCTGGAGGTTGCGCTCGGCCACTTCAAGCGAGACGCGAGAGACGTCGATGCCCGTTACCTGGCTGCAGACCTCGGCGAGATGGAGAGCGAATCCGCCCTGATAGCAGCAGACGTCGAGCGCACGGGCCGTGCGCCCGAGCCGTTGTGCCCAGTCGCGCGCGGCGGCATAGTTGGTGCGTTGATCGAGAAAAGCTCCGGTCTTCTGGCCTGCGTTGGCGTCGAAATGAAAGGCAAGGCCGTTGAGGTGGAACTGCGCGGCGCTGGCCGGACGCGCGGGATCGGCAAGCCAGAGCGGATCGAGGCTGGGTGTGGGCAGGCCCTCCAACTCGCGAATGCGCGGGTCGGGGCGCTCGTGAATGGCGGCAGGCGCAAGCTCCTCGCGCAGGACGCGAATGCACGTCTCGCGCACTCCCGCGGTGAGCAGGCCTTTGGTCAGGAACTGCAGAATGATCAGGTCGCCGTACTTGTCGGCGATGAGGCCGGGCAGCTCGTCGGCCTCGCTGAAGCAAAGGCGGCAGGCATCGTTGGCGGCGTCGAGCAGCGGCTGGCGGCGGGCGATGGCCGCGCGCAGACGCGACGCGAGCAATTCGAGCCACTCGGGTTCGTCGAGAGCTTCGCGCGCGACGAGGCGCAGCGCGATCTGAGATGAAGGGCTGTAAAGCGCCGTGCCCAAAAGCAGTCCGCGATTGTCGGCGACAGGCAGAAGCGCTTTTTCTGGTTTTGGAGGAGCTATTGCCAGAATGTCTGAAGCGTAGACCCAAAGATGGCCGGCGCGGAGACGATCCGCAGCGCGGCGGTTGATGATGACGCCGGACGGAGCGGCGTGGGCCTGCGAGATTGCGGTCTTCGGCGCGGCTGACCGGGACCGGGAGGGCGCAACCTTCGTCTGTGGCGGACGCACTTCGGACATAGCGCCGTGTTCGCCCGGCGTTGCGGCTCTGACCTGCCCTTTTGCGCCGTGCGCTTTTGGTTTTGCGCCAGCCTTCGAGTTGTCTCGCTTCGCCATCGGCCCCCTTCCCAGTATCAAGCCCCGGAATGGGAGCGAGACGGCGGGGCTGCTACTTTGCCGGTAGCGACGGCCACGGCCAAAGCCGCAAAAAAGAGGTTTCTCAACCTGATTTCCTCGGTTCTCAACGTCCAGGGGGCGTCAATTTGCTCCTTTCTTGCCTACCAGGATGTGACGAGTGGCACATGGGAGGGCTCAGCTGATTACCGGCGTGCTTCCTGGGAAAGGGACGAGTCCAAATTGAACCGGCTCCATGGGATGGGCGCTGGGTCAGGCGCGCCGACGAGGTTGATCGGCAAACCGATTCATTCGCTGCGAGCACAAGCGGCCTATAATAAAGCATGGCGACTGTCCGGCAGACCATTCCGGCAGAGGATTCGAGCGCACCTGCGGCTTCCGTGCAAGGTGCGCTTGTTCACGCCCCAAACGCACAGCCTCACCCAACCGACGAGCGCTCCATCGGCGAGCGCTTCGAGGCGCTGCTCCGCCATGCGAAAGCCAACCGGCCAAATGAAGATATCTCATTGATTCGAAAAGCCTGGGAGTTCTGCGTCTCGCATCACAAGGGGCAGACACGCCTGAGCGGCGAGCCCTACATTGTGCACCCGCTCGAAGTGGCTGAGGTGCTGGTGGAGATGAAGCTGGACGCAACCGCCGTTGCTGCAGCGTTGCTTCACGATGCGGTTGAGGATACGCAGGCTACGAGCGAAGAGATCGGGGAAAAATTCGGCGACCAGGTGGCGCACATCGTCGAGGGCGTAACCAAGATCGACAAGATCCAGTTTGCCAACCGCGAGGACCGCCAGGCAGAGAACGTGCGCAAGATGCTGCTGGCCATGGTTTCGGACGTGCGCGTCGTGCTGATCAAGCTGGCCGACCGGCTGCACAACATGCGTACGCTGGAGCACCTGAAGCCGGAACGGCAGGAGGCGATTGCGCGCGAGACGCTGGATATCTACGCTCCGCTGGCGCACCGGCTGGGCATGGGCAAGGTGCGCGGCGAGCTCGAGGATCTGGCCTTCCGCTACACCGACCCGGTGAGCTACGAACAGATCGCAGCGGCAGTGGAGGCGCGGCGCGTGGATGGAGAGCAATTCCTGCGCGGCGTGGAAGACACGCTGGCGGAGCAGCTCAGGGAGAACGGCATCAAGGCGCGCGTGGAGTGGCGCATCAAGCGGCTTTACTCGATCCACCAGAAGATCGAGCGCACCAAGGTTTCCTTTGACCAGGTGTACGACCTGCTGGCGATTCGCGTGATCACCGAGGACGTGGCCTCGTGTTACGCGGTCTTCGGGCTGATCCACACGCTGTGGCGGCCGGTGCCGGGGCGCATCAAGGATTTCATTGCCATTCCGCGCGCCAACCGCTACCAGTCGCTGCACACCACGGTGATGAGCGCCAGCGGCCACCAGTTTGAAGTGCAGATTCGCACCGAAGAGATGCACCGCATCGCCGAGGAGGGCATTGCGGCGCACTGGAAGTACAAGACGGGCGGTGTGGTGACGGCCCGCGACGAGGAGCGGTTGAACTGGATTCGTCAGCTTGTCGAGTGGCAGAAGGAGATGACCGATCCGAACGAGTTCCTCTCCAGCCTGAAGATGGACCTCTATCCCGACGAGGTGTACACCTTCACGCCGAAGGGGAAAGTGGTGGTGGTTCCCGCGGGCGCGACGCCGGTGGACTTTGCCTACACCATTCACACCGACGTCGGCCACTCGTGCGTGGGCGCAAAGATCAACAGCCGCATGGTGCCGCTGCGCACCAAGCTGCGCACCGGCGACATCGTCGAGATCGTCACGCAGAAGGACCACAAGCCGAGCCGCGACTGGCTCACGTTCGTCAAGAGCCCGCGCGCGCGCAACAAGATCAAGCACTGGCTCAACGAAGATCAGCGGGTGCGTGCGGTCGAGATTGGCAGAAAACTGCTGGAACGCGAGGCGCGCAAGTTCAAAGTGCCGATGACGCAGATCGACGATCAGGATCTGGGGCGCATCGCGCAGGAGTTCGGCGTAGCCACGGCCGCCGATCTGCTGGCCACGCTGGGCCAGGGCAAGCACACCGCGCACCAGGTGCTTGGCAAGCTGGCGCCGGGCCTCGCCGCTCCGCCCGAGGCCGAGCCGCCCGCCGCAGCGGGCAAGCCGGGCGAGGCGGGCATGACGGACGCGGTGCGCAAGCTGCACCTCACCGGGTCGGATTCGCTGCAAGTGGAGGGCCAGAACGACCTGCTCGTCTATCGCGCACGATGTTGCAACCCCATTCGAGGCGAGGAGATTGTCGGCTACGTGACGCGAGGCAAGGGCGTGGCCGTGCATGCGCGCAGTTGCCCCAATGTGCAGAACCTGCTCTACGAGAGCGACCGGCGCATCAATGTGGAGTGGTCGCGCGCACCTGAAGGCGCGGGACAGGCGCAGCGATACCCGGTCAAGATCATCGTCCACTGCGAAGACCGCACGGGCATGCTGAAGGAGTTGACCGCCGTGATCTCCGACGAGAACACCGACATTCGCGCCGTGGATCTGAGCCGCGACGAAGAGGGCGAAGCGATCATCGAGTTCGTCGTGGAAGCCGAGGACGTGCGCCACCTGAACCGCATGGTTCTGGGACTGCGGCGCGTGGAAGGCGTACGCCAGGTGCTGCGGACGCAGAAGGTGTGAAACAGAGATCAGGGGTCAGGGGTCAGAGATCAGCTGGGACCTGCCCCGGCAAGATTCCCTGCGGTTCCTCAAAAAAAATGACTGATCAACCGTCGAAGTACGATCCTCTTCTGCACGGCATCCACGTCATCGACGGCGGGCTGGCCACAGAGCTCGAGTACCAGGGCGCGCGCATCGACGGGCCGCTGTGGTCGGCGCACGTGCTCGAGGACGAGCCGGAAAAGCTGCACGCCGTGCATCGCGCTTATATTCGAGCGGGCGCCGAGTGCATTGCCACATGCAGTTACCAGGTTTCGCGGATGGGCTACGCGGAGGTGGGACTGACCGCTGAGCGCGCCGATGCCGCGCTGTTGCGATCCGTGGAATTGGCGAAGTCAGTGGTTGCGGAGTTCCCCGAGCGTCGCGTGCTCGTTGCAGGTTCGCTGGGCCCCTACGGCGCTGCGTTGCACAACGGCGGCGAATACACAGGCAACTACGATTGCTCATATGACGATCTGGTCCGCTTCCACCGTGAGCGCATCGAGGTCTTCGCGCGAGCCAATAGCGCGGAAGCTCCAGACCTACTCGCTTTTGAAACCTTCCCCTCGCTCGAGGAAGCTCGCGCGGTGGGCGAAGCAATCGCGCCCTGGCCCGAGTTGCGCGCCTGGTTCAGTTTTTCCTGCCGCGACTCTGGTCATGTGTCGCACGGCGAGCGCGTGACCGATTGCGCCGCGCTTGTTGCCTCATTCCCCCAAACGGTGGCCATCGGCGTGAACTGCGTTCCGCCCAGGTGGATTCCGGCGCTGATTGCGGAGTTGCGCGGCGCTTCAGACAAGCCGATCGTGGTCTATCCGAACTCCGGCGAGGGATGGGATGCGGAGCGGCGCTGCTGGACGGGCGTGACTGATCCAGCGGAGTTCGGTGTGCGCGCAGTGGAGTGGTTCAGGGCTGGAGCGCAGATGGTGGGCGGCTGCTGCCGCACGCGCCCGGCGCATATTGTGTTGGTTGCGGAGGCGGCCAATTCTGCCGCGGCTTGAATTCTGCTAGACGAGCTGCAGCGCTGCCGTGCCTTTGCGGGGCGCAACGAAGTGGCCGGCGCGGGAGGCGATGGCCATGCCTTCGCGGTTGAGGAGCTTGCGAATCTGTCCGCGGGCATGGTCGGCCCAGGGACCGCGGTTGTCGAGCTTGACGTAGGCGCGCCAGTGGCGCAGGGCGCTGCGGTGTTCGCCGGTGCGCTCGTAGGCGAGAGCCAGGTTGTAGTGGGCGTCGGCGTAGCGCGGCGAGAGCGTGACGGCCTTGAGGTAGGCAGCGATGGATTCGTCAAGGCGCTCGAGCTCGTCGAGAACGTTGCCGAGGTCGAAGTAGGCCAGCACGTAACCGGGGTCGGCCTCGGTGGCGCGGCGGTAGAGCTCCTCGGCGCGGCTGTACTGGCGCAGGTGGAAGAACAATGTGCCCAGGTTGATGCACGCAGCCGCATACTTCGGATCGATGGAAAGAATCTCCTGGTAGAGGTTGATGGCGCGCTGCTTCTCGCCGGCCTCCTCGGCCTGAACCGCAGCATGGAAGCGCTCCTGGAGGCCGCGCTGGTCGGGCGGGCCGATGCGGCGCAGCGGAGCCGGGCCCGAGGCGGCCTGCTGCGGCCCGCCCATGCGCTCGAAGTCGAAGAGCAATTGGCGGCGGATGGGATCGACCATTGCGCCGTGATGGCGGAAGGCGAGACGCGTCCCCGTGCGCACCACGCGCGCCTCGAGCAGCGGGTTGCTCATGCCGGCAACCGCTTTCATGGCCAGAATAGAGTCCCGGATCGAGGCCGCGGGCACCTCGTCCTCGCGCAGCGAGCGCAGCGTGCGCAGTTGCCCGAGATCCTGAAAGCTATAGAGCTCTTGTTGAGAGATGAGCCCGGCTCGTTCCCAGGCTTGCAGTTGGCGGGCGCTGATTTGCAGGATGCGCAGAACGTCCTGACGGCTATAACTGGTCACGCTTGGATGCTCCCCCAGGTGAAACCAAACGATCTCGGCATGAGAGTTCAACTTCCGATTGCGGACGCTGAACTCAGATTTCCGGCCGAGACCAAGACCGCAGCTCTCGAAACAGTTACGGAGGAATCGTTCCCATTGCGATTATGCCAAGAGTGCGCGCGAATAGGCGCACTGGAATCGATGCAGTAACTAAAAACTCGTGGATAACGAGTGCATGATTTGGTTCACGGGGCGGTCGCGGGCGCGATAAGCCCCAGAAACTTCCGGTGGATTTCATAGGACGCGCCGGATCGGGGACAACGGGAGCGCGGGCGGAGGCATCAGGGGTCCTGAACCGGGCACACAAGGTCGCCCGAAATGGTCTGCCACCTTCCGGGCTGTTCCACGCCCGGAAAGTTGTACCGCCCTGCGTCGCCGGGGCGATGTATTGATTTCGGCTAAAGCCTACGATCTTCATTGTCTACGGAAATTGCGATATGCTAGGCTCCCGGACGCGAGTATGTTGGGACGCAGAGGAACCGGGCCCCGTGTTGAACTCCACCTTCTGCTTCGCATCAAGCGATCCACCCCGGCTCGTGTCAGTCCGGGGTGGTACGGAAGCCCTGCTCGGTTATAACCAACGCGGATTCCTCACTGGCCAGGTCAATCTCAAGGATTTGATCCACCCGGACGACGCCGGGATCGCGGAAACCATCTTTTCTTCCGATCTCGAGGCCGAATCCGGCAGCTTCAACCTGCGCCTGCGCCACGCCGACGGGCGTATTCGCTGCGTGAAGGGGTGCTACAAGAAGAAGCCTGCCCGCTCCGGAGAAAATGTGCTTCTGGAGCTGATCCTGGAGGACGCGCGGAGCGTATGTGAACCCGGCGACGGCTTTCTGTTGGCGAACTACAAGCCCTTGATCGAGCACACCAACGATTACATCTACATCAAGAACCGTAACCATGTGATCCTGGCGGCGAGCCGGGCGCTTTCATCCCTGACGGAGATGGCGAAGGTCCCTGCCGAGCTCGCGGGAAAGACGGATTACGACCTTCATCCCGAATCGATCGCCGATCTGTCGTACCAACTGGAGAACCGGGCATTCGCCGAAAACCGGAGCGTGAACCAGATCCAGCAGATGGCGGCGCAGGATGGATCGAACCATTGGCTCGACGATCGGAAATACCCAGTCACCGGGCCGGACGGCGAGATCGTGGGCATCTTCGGCGTGGTCCCGGATATTACCGAATACATCGAATCGCGGCTCAGGTTGCGCGACAGCGAGGAATCGCTTCGGGAGGCACAGAGCATTGCCGGCCTGGGCAGCTATTGGCTGGATATCAACACTGGACTGTGGACGAGTTCGGATGTCTTGGACCAAATACTCGGAATCGATAAAGAATACGAGCGCACCGTCGAGGGATGGGCGGCCCTGATCCATGCCGACGATCGATCATCGATGGTTGCCTATTTCAAGGATGAGGTGCTTGGCCAGGGCAAACGCTTTGACAGGGAGTATCGGGTTGTTCGGCGGACAGACGGAGCGGTGCGCTGGGTGCACGGCCAGGGGCGGCTGGAGTTCGATGTCCAGGGGCGTCCCGTGAAGATGTTCGGCATCATCCGGGACATCACCGAGGCCAGGCAGGCTCAGGAGACGCTGCGCGAGCACCAGGAGCTGCTCCGGCTTTTCATCGAGCACGCGCCGGCGGGTTTGGCGATGCTCGATCGGGAGATGCGGTACCTGGCCGTGAGCCGGCGATGGCTGGAGATGCATTCTCTTCTGGATGTGGATGTTCTTGGGCGTTCGCACTACGAGGTGCTCCCTGAGGTTCCGGAGGCATGGCGGGAGGAGCACCGGCGCTGCCTGGCGGGCGAGAAACTGGGCAAAGAAGAGAGGCAGCTTGTAAGGGCGGACGGAACCGTGCAATGGGTCCGGCGCGAGATCCTTCCCTGGCGGACCGGCGACGGCTCGGTCGGCGGCATTGTCATTTTCGGCGAGGACATCACGGCGGAGAGGAAAGCGGACGAGCGGCTGCGCCTCGCCGCCAGCGTCTTCACCGGCGTGCGCGAAGGCATCGTGATCACCGATAGCGCGGGGGCGATTCTGGATGTCAATGACGCCTTTGTCCGGATTACCGGGTACGCACGCGAGGAAATGCTGGGAAAGAATCCGCGGTTGCTTCAATCCGGCCTGCAGAGCAAGGAGTTCTACAAGAGCATGTGGGAATCCCTGTTGCGCGAGGGCTATTGGTCAGGGGAACTGTGGAACCGCACAAAGGGCGGAGACATTTACGCGGAGGCGCTAACCATCAATGCGATCCGCAACGCGAGCGGCGAGGTGGAGCAGTATGTGGGGCTGTTCAGTGACATCACCGAGATCAAGGAGCACAAGCAGCAGCTTGAGCGCGTCACGCATTACGACGCGCTGACCGGTCTTCCCAATCGGGCATTGTTCGCCGACCGGCTTCGCCAAGCCATGGCTCATGCGCACCGGAATAAGAACCTGCTGGCTGTCGTCTACTTTGACCTGGATGGCTTCAAAGGCATCAACGACCGCTATGGCCACTCAACCGGCGATGCGCTGCTGACAGCGCTGGCCTTCAGGATGAAGCGCGCCCTGCGCGAGGGCGATACGCTGGCCCGGTTGGGCGGAGACGAGTTTGCCGCCGTGATCCTCGATCTGGAAGGCAACAAAGCGTGCCTGCCCACGCTGAACCGGCTGCTTGCGGCGGCCTCCGAGGAGGCTCAGATCGGCGAAGTGATGCTGCGCGCCTCAGCCAGCGCCGGAGTAACTCTTTATCCGCAAATGGAGGACGTGGACGCCGACGTGCTGCTGCGCCAGGCCGGGCAGGCGATGTACCAGGCCAAGCTGGCCGGCCGCAACTGCTTCAGCATGTTCGACCCGAGCCAGGACTTGATGGTCCGCGACCGGCACGAGAACATCGAGCACATCCGCCAAGCCTTGGCTGCCCGGCAGTTCGTGCTTTTCTACCAGCCCAAAGTGAATATGCGCACCGGCAAGGTGGTGGGAGCCGAGGCTCTCATCCGCTGGCAACACACGGAGCGCGGACTGCTGCCGCCGGGCATGTTTCTACCGGTCATTGAAGATCACCCGCTGGCTGTTGAGCTGGGCGAATGGGTGATGGAGACTGCGCTCAAGCAGATGGAATCGTGGCAAGCGGAGGACTTCCATTTGCCCGTGAGCGTGAACGTGAGCGCGGTGGAGCTCCAGCAACCGGATTTTGCCGATCGCCTGCGCGCCCGCCTCGCGGCGCACCCGCAAGTGAAGCCGTTGGACCTGGAACTGGAGGTGGTGGAAACCAGCGCGATGCAGGACGTGGTGCGAACCTCGCAGGTCCTGGCGGCCTGCCGGGAGATCGGCGTATCCATCGGCCTGGACGATTTCGGCACCGGCTATTCTTCGCTGACTTATCTGAAGCGCCTGCCCGCCAATGTCCTGAAGATCGACCAGAGCTTTGTGCGCGACATGCTGGAGGAACCAGAGAACCTGACGATCATTGAGGGCGTGCTGGGGCTGGCGGCAGCGTTCGACCGGCAGGTAATCGCCGAGGGTGTGGAGACAACGGAACACGGCTTGATGCTGCTGCAAATGGGTTGCGATCTGGCTCAGGGCTTCGGCATTGCGGCGTCCATGCCGGCGCATGAATTCCAGGCGTGGGCGGCCGCGTGGCGTCCCGATCCGCACTGGGGCGATGTGCCTGTGGTGCGCGCAGAGAACTCGCCTGTGCTGTCCGCCAGCGTAGAGCACCGCGCCTGGCTGGGGGCCCTTGAGGCCTATCTGCAGGGCAGGCGCGGTGTTCCGCCGCCGCTCGATGCCAGCCAATGCCGGGTTGGCGCGTGGCTGAACGGCCAGAAACAGTCAGCACGCGGAACGAATTCGGCGATTCAGGCCATTGAGACTCTTCATCGGCAACTCCACGACCTGGCAGAAGAGATCTTCGCGTCGCATGCCGATGGCTCGAATTTCGCGGGGCTGGCTCGTCTTCGCCACCTGCACTACCTGCAGGACAAGTGCCTGAAGCGTCTAAAGACCTTCGCTTGATCCTGCTTCGCCAAACAAGACAATCGACGGGAACAACGCGGCAGTTGAACGGGACAGTTGCGCCTCACGGCGGTTCCACAATGGCTATACCCGGAGCCGCGACCGCCAAGTGGCTTATTCATTAACCGGGGTCCCCACAGACAGGTCTTCGTCTGTGGGGTGGAAGTAAAAGCCACCCGGTAAGACGCTGGAAAGGGCACCTGAATTGTGGAACCGCTCTAGGGCCTGTTAACACTACCTGGGGTGGACGGCGTTGCGAGTGAAAAACCGCTCAGACGAGGCGGAGGACGACGGCTGTGGCGGGTCCACCGCCTAGGACGACAACGAAGTATGAGCGGTTTTTCGCTGCAACCCGAAGGGACGGGGCCGATTCTCCCCATCTCTTTGTCGCTTGTCGCTCCAGTAGGCCGGCTACAGTTCGCTCCGCGCTCTGCGACCTGGGGAAAATCGGCTCCCGTCGCCGCCATCCCAGGTAGTGTTAACAGGCCCTAATGATGGGCGGCTGCGGTATCGGCCAGAGCTTCTTCGGGCAGGGCCTGCGGCTCGCGCAGCGTGAGTACGGGGCAGCGCGCGTGGGCCAGCACGCGATAGACGGTGCGGTCGCGAGTGAGGTTCTCGAGGGCCAGGCGGTGCGTGGCGCCGAGGACGATCAGGCTGGCGTGGCGCTCCGCCGCCAGAGCCAGAATTTCGATGAAAGGGTTGCCGTGAGCGACGACCGGCTCTACGGCGGAACAGCAGCAGGCGCCTGTTTCCTCGGCCAGGATGCGCAGATCGACCATGGCGGCCGAGTCCATGCCGGTGGGCATGCCTTTGCGCTGCATCATGTCGATGGGTGGAAGCACGTGGAGCAGAACCAGCTTCGCATTCTGGGTGGCGGCCACCTGGCAGGCAAGCGCCGCGCTCGGGCGAGAGGTCTCTCTGAGTGTGGTGGCGTGAAGAACGACGCGTTCCTCGCCCCTCGCCACCGGGAGATGAGCCTCGGGTCCCACGGTAATGACCGGGAGGTAGACCGAGCGCAGCACTTGTTCTGCCACAGAGCCAAGGAGCAGCTTGCCAATCTTGCTCCGGCTCCGTGTCCCAAGCAGCACGCGGTCGGCCTGGAATTGACGGACGGCGGCTGCAATCTGCTGAGTGGGGTGGCCCTCGCGCACCAGCGCGTCGCACCGGATGCCGCGGCGAGCGGCTGCTTCACACCATGGCCGCAGCGTCTGTTCCGCGGTTTCGAGTACGCTGGCGGTGTCGTAGTACGGCATTCCGGCGGCATCGGCCGTGATGACCGCGGACGAAGAGAGAGCATGCAGAAGAATGAGGCGCGCCCCGGTTTCACCCGCTTGTTCCAGGGCAAACGGCATGAGATGGCCCAGGTCGCTTAAGTCCGTGGCGACAAGAATTGTGGCCGGATGCGTCCAGCGGCCCATATCGGAAGCCCGCATGGCGAACACCTCACACCCGAAAGCGTGTCACCGGGAAAAGTGCCGGGATGTGCCAGGGAGCACCGCGGAATGTGATCTAGATCACTTGACGGCGGGATTTGCATGGCCTCCGGCGCGCCTGCGATGATCGCTGGGCACGGTCGAACCGGAGATCCTGAGCATGTCCGGAAAGTTTTTGATCCTTGCTGTCGTTGCGGCGATCACCGCGGTCGGGTGGGCGCAGGCTCCAACCGCCGCTTCGCCGTCCACACTAGCTTCCAACCCCGGATGGACGCCGCCGCCTGGCCACATGACCATGGCGATTTGGCCCGGCACGCCGCCGGGAGCCAGCGCCAACCTGCCCCCCGAGATCAATGTGAATGCAGCCGGGACCAAGCAAGTGGCGGGCAAGACTTATATCCGCCTGACCAACGTCTCTACGCCAACGATTACGCTCTTCAAGCCGACGGGAAAGAACACGGGCGCGGCGGTTGTGGTGTTTCCCGGCGGCAGCTATCAGGTTCTCTCCATCGATCTCGAGGGCACGGAGGTTTGCGACTGGCTGAATTCGATCGGCGTGACGTGCGTACTGTTGAAGTATCGTGTGCCTGACAGCGGGCCGTATCCAAAATCCGCAGCCGCTTTGCAGGATGCGCAGCGCGCCGTGGGCTTGGTTCGCCAGCACGCGGCCGAGTGGGGCATCGATCCCCATCGCATTGGCGTGATCGGCTTTTCGGCCGGCGCGTATCTGTCGGCGGCCATCAGCAACATCTATTTGAAGCGCGTCTACGATCCCATCGACGCTGCCGACCAGTTGAGCTGCAAGCCGGATTTCTCGGTGGTGATCTATCCCGGCTACATTGCGCAGGCGGAGCAGAACTTCGCGGTCAATCCCGCGATTCAGCCCACGGCCGATACGCCGCCCACGTTCATTCTTCAGGCAGAGGACGATTTCGCTCACGTGGAGAATTCGCTGGTGTACTATCTGGCGCTGAAGAACGCCAAGGTGCCGGCGGAGTTGCACATCTACGCGCAGGGCGGGCACGGCTACGGACTGCGGCCCAGGGACCTTCCCATCATGGGATGGCCGAAGCTGGTGGAAACGTGGCTGCACACCATCAAAGCCCTGCCGGAGAATTAAGGCGGTTTTCCAATTACTGTGGAGTTTTGAGGGGCGTGCAAGGTGGCATTTTTTGAGGAAAATGCCACTTAAGATTCCAGGCTCCACGCTACACCAATTGGAGAACCGCTATAGCGCTTACAATCGCCACATGCTGTTTGCCGTCCTCACCATCTCCGACCGCTGCTCGCAAGGGCTCATGGCCGACACCGCGGGACCCGCGGTGGCCGCACTGCTCGCGCGAGAGTGGCCGCAGGCGGAGATTCGAACAGCGCTCCTGAACGACGACGAAGACGCGATCGCGGCGGCGCTCGAATCGCTTGCAGGCCAGAACGCGGAATTAGTGCTGACCGTGGGCGGCACCGGCCTGGGCCCGCGTGACCGGACGCCCGAGGCAACGCGGCGCGTAATCGATCGCGAAGCGCCGGGGCTGGCTGAGGCCATGCGCGCGAAGGGCGCGGAGCGGAATCCCTATGCGTGGCTTTCGCGCGGCGTGGCGGGAATGCGGGCGAGTATGCTGATCGTGAACCTGCCCGGCAGCCGGCGCGGCGCCGAGGAGAGCCTGGAGGCGGTTCTGCCGCTGTTGCGCCATGGGCTCGAGGTCGTGGCCGGAGCGCAGAATCATCCGTAGGCGACGAATAAACGCAAAGTGCCCGGCATGGGCTCAAGACAAGTAAGCGTTTCCCAAAAATCCCCTCCTTCCCAGCTCTGCGGAAACGCCGCGCGGACACTCAACCGGCCCAGGACTCGGAATCGAGCGGCTCCACACGGGCTTCTGCACTCTGGCTCGCCTGAGAAAAACCCGGAAAAGGGTACAATCGTCTTTGCCCATGAGCCGACAAGGCACAGCTCAAGGAAAGCGCCGCCGCGCCACCGCAAACATTCACGACGTGGCCAGGCGCGCCCGCGTCTCCATTGCCACCGTGTCGCGCACTGTCAACCGCATCCCCACTGTGGATCCGGTTTTGGCCAACCGGGTTTGGAAAGCCGTGGAAGAGGTCGGCTACGTGCCCAATACGCAGGCGCGGACGCTGGTGTTGGGGCGCAGCCGCATCCTGGGCCTCATCGTTTCGGAGATCACGAATCCGTTCTTTCCTGAACTGGTGCAGGAGTTCGAGAACCTGGCCGTGGCGCAGGGCTATGAAGTGATGATCGGCTCGACCAGCAACGACCCGGCGCGGACCGAGTCGCTGATTCGCCGCATGTTGCAGCGCAGCGTTGACGGCGTGGCTGTCATGACGTTCGGCATCGATGAGGAGCAGGTGCACAAACTGGTGGAACGCGAGTTTCCGCTGGTTCTTACCGATGCTGGGCCGGAACAATCGAACGTTCGCGTGCTGAAGGTGAATTACGGCGAGGGGATTCGCGAGGCGGTGCAGCATCTGGCGGCGCTCGGCCATCGCCGCATTGCTTTCATCAGCGGGCCGCTGCGCATGCCTACCGCCGTGACGCGACGCGACGCTTTCCGCAAATCAATGACCGAGTTGGGGCTCGCCGTGCCCGGCGCCTATATCGTCGAAGGCGATCACAAGATGGAGGGAGGCAAGGCGGCCATGGAAAAGCTGATCGCGCTGGCCGAGCTGCCCACAGCGGTGATCTGCTCCAACGACATGACCGCAATCGGAGTTCTGCACGCACTCGACGAAACTACTCTCAAGGTGCCCGCGGACATCTCCGTAGTGGGTTTCGACGACATTCACCTGGCGCAGTTTATGCTGCCGCCGTTGACCACGGTGCAAATGTCGTGCAAGGAACTTGCCGCGGCAGCCGTGCAGGCGTTGCGCGCCGGCATTGAGCCGGACCATCCCCAGGCCACGCAAAGGGAATGGCCGGTCGCGACACGTCTGGTGGTGCGCCGGTCGACGGACTTCCCGCGCGGCACACTGCCGGCGCAGGAGAAACGGCGGGCCACCGCAGCCCGGCGTGGATAAAGCCGAATCAGCAACAAGACTCACGGCGCCTTCGCAGGCGCGACCACGTACTCATATTCCAGCGCATCGCTTCCCGTGTTTTTCACGTTGTGGCGCGTTGCAGGCGGAATGTAGACGAGCGCCGGAGCAACGAAAGGAAGCGCGGGCTGGCCATCGATCAAAGCTTTCCCTTTTCCATGCAACACAACGAGGGCCTCCTCGTTTTTGCCCGTGCTGTGCCAACCGACCGTCTGCCCCGGACTGAGGCGCACAAAGCCACTGCGCATGCCCGCGGTTTGAGGCGCGCCCGTGAGCTTGGGGCAATCGCCCTGCGCGCAGGCGAGCGGGATGGCCAATGGAATCGGCTGTTGTACTTGGGAAACGGCGGGGGCTACCACGAGGGAAAAACCAACAGCAACACTCAGCCAATGTGATTTCGTACTTTGAAGCATCTGCTTCTCCAATAAGGGCTTCGGGCGGCGCGGCGAAATGCCCGCCCAGCCGCGGTTCACATGGTAGCACGAATCTTAAAAACGTGTGACGGAGCGCACAGGCAACCATTCAAGTGCGCAAATACGTTGCTGATATGCGCGATGCAAGGGCGCGAGTCCGGAAGTTCTGCGAGCTGATCCTCCTGGCGGGATTTCTGGCGCGAGCAGTTGCCGCAGACGGCACTGCCGTCTCGGGCAACGTGACCGATCGCGCAGGCCAGGCGATTGCGGGAGCCTTGGTGCGCCTGGCCGCGGCGAGCGGGAGTGCGCAGCAGGCGGTGAGCGACGCGGCGGGCCGGTTCGCTTTTGCGAAAGTTGCGCCGGGGGCCTTGCAGCTGAGCGTGAGCGCGGCCAATTTTCAGCGATTGGAAAAGAGTGTTGTTGTTACGGCCGGCGGCAGCGATTTCCAGATCAAGTTGGAGCGGGTGGTCTCGCAGACTGTGGTCGTTACGGCCGATCTCGCGGGAGACGATGTGATGTCGCCCGATCCGGCGGTAAAGGTGTTTGCGACGGAAGACCTGCTGGACGCGAACCCAGGACGGCCGGGCGCGCCGATCTCGATTCCCGGTTATCCGATTGAAACGGCGTCGAGCGGAATCAAGGCGCCGCAGTACTTTGCGCCGGGTGTGGCGGGCGACCACGGCGAGCCGATCGCGCAGTACTTCCAGGTGGGCAGTTACCTGGTGCCGAACAATCTATCGGCGAACGCGCACGGCAACGGGTATGCCGATCCGAACATCTACATCGCCAGCGCGATTGAGAGCGTGCAGGTGGACGGCGGCGCGTACAACGTGCGCGAGGGCAATCACGCGCTGAACCTGGCGGCGATCTATGGGTTGCGCTCGCACCTGGCTCCGTTCTTCACGCTCGCCGGCGACGCGCGGGACTTGACAGCCACAGCGGGCATAAGTCCTTCGAAAGATTCGTGGGCCGCGTTGGAGGGCTCGTACGGCAACGGCTTCCTTAACCGGCTGGAGCATCGCAAGCAATTCAAGCTCAACGGCGGGCGCGTGCTTCATGCCGGCGGCCACACGCTCACGCTGCTCGGCATCGGTTATCTCGGCTACGGCTATGTGGCCGGATTGAAGCCGATCTTCGGATTCAACGCGGTGGATGCGGCAGCGGGATGGACGGAATATCCCGATACGATCGACCCGCGGCAGAAGGACCAGACGCACACCGCGCTCGCGGCGCTGAACGACGAGTGGAAGCTCAACAAGAATCAGGAGGTTCAGCTCTCGGGATTCTTTCGTACCTACAACCTCTCTCTGTTCTCGGACTTCGGGCTGGGGCTGATCCGGCAGAGCGAGTTCCGCACCGTGGGCGGAGCCAGCGGGGCGTATGTGAACAGGATCTCGAAGGCATTTACGCTGCTGGCCGGAACCGACTATGAGCGCGAGGCTCCACGGCGCGACGATCTGGATCACTACAACTTTTTCGATCCTGTTGCGCCGAATTCTTACGGGGCTTTTGTGAAGATCGACGGCAACAACGTGACCATCTCACCTGTGACGCCCTATGTTGCGGCGCAGGGCGAGCTGGGCAGCCACCTCAACTACTACGCGGGCTGGCGAAGCGACGAAATCTGGATCGACAACCAGGATCTGATCACGCCGTCGAACTCGTGGAGCAAGCTTGTGGGCTTGAATTCGCCAAAGGCGACCTTAGCCTTCGTTCCCAATCCATCGTGGCTGGCGCCGCTCGTCTCGGTCAGCTTCGGCAAGTCTTTCTTTACCGAAGATCCGCGAGAGGGAACGGCTTTGAACGGCCCGACCGCCGTCGATCCGGTGGAAACCGCGCGTTCGTATCAACTGGTGGCGAGCAAGACCTTCCATAAGACCGATGTGAAGTTGACGCTGGGCCGCGAGACGCAGAGCACGGAATACGGCAAGATCGATCCGGACGAGGGGCTGCAGTATGACCTGGGGCCGGGGCGCATTCGATTCCTGGCGGCGACGGTTCGGCAGACTCTCGCTTATGGCTCGCTCGAGGCCACGTTGGAGCAGGCGGACGCGCGGCTTGCGGGCACTTCGTTCTCGGTCGTTCCGGAGGCGCCGCGACTGATCGGCGATCTGATCGGGACCTACCAGAAGCTGCCATTTCATCTGCAGGCGAAGGGCGAGTTCGAGTATGTGGGCAGAAAAGTTGTTGGCAATGGCTGCGACGAGAACAGCTACCTGAGTGGCGACCCCAATGCACTGAACGACTATTGCCTGGGCGTGCCCAACAAGGAGTTTCGCTTCGCGGCGGCGAGGCCGTTTCTGGAAGGAAAAATCAACGTTGGCGTGAACACTATGATCGCAAGCGGCTGGACGGGGCAGACCGTGGAGAACTTCGCGGTCGCCGGCGTCTACGGGCCGGGGCTCGTGGGCCTCGGCAGTAATGATCTGGTCGCCGCCAATCCCGTCAGCGAGGTTGTGGGCGTGAGGATTCCTTCGTATGCCAGCGTGAATCTGACGTATCACTTTGGGGCCAAGAGTGAGCGATAGGTGTGGCATTTCCGGATTGGCAGCGACATGACCGAGACTCCGTTAGCGTAAGCTTCAAGCCAGAGATGAAGAAGAACAAACTTCAGCTTCAAATCGGTTTAACGGATCGTCACAAGGGGCGCATGCTGTTACTGCTGAAGGTTATTGCTCTCACGGTCTTCTACTCGGCGTTAGCGATCGGCTGTCGTGGTCAAGCGGGAGTCGAGCCTGCACCGACCCGTTCAGATGTCGCACCAAGTCCAATGGGATCCGTCAGGTATCTTCCGGAGCCACTTGCCTCCGTCCTACCAGAAATTAAGGCAAAATCGCGCGTACCAGTACTATTGCCAACCAAGTTCTCCAACCCTATCAGAGGCGCCAAATATGCGGTCGTTGAAAGCGCTTCGGATAATGGGTATGCAATATCTCTTTACTACGAATTGGGCATCGGAGATGCTGGTTTCGCAGCGTCTTTCGAGGCGAACGCCCATCCCAACTATGGGCCAAAGGACATTGGCAACGTACGCGAAGTCAAACTGTCCCGCAGCTTGGTCGGCTATTTCCGTCCGGTCAGCTGTGGTGGATCCTGCGCCCCAGCGAGCATCTGGTGGAAGGAGGGCCAAGTTTTGTATCAGATCCAGCTAAAGCTATCTCCGGATCTCCGCCAAGACGAACAGCAAAAGGCGATAACTGCGGCCGCGAATTCTGCCATTCTCGCAGGTCCCCGCTGAAGGCAGGGTACCTCACCTTCGACGTCTGGCTAATGGTTGTGCTTTTGCGGATGCTCGTGCGAGTGGCCAGGCTTCGAATCGAGCGCATGCGTGGGCACGCTCATCACCAGGCGGCCGTGCTCGACGCCTTTCAAGCCGATGATCAGGTCGGCAAATTGCTGCACGCGGCCGGCCTTGCCGTGGACGATTAATACTTCAAGGCAGGAATCATGATCGAGATGCGCGTGGCTCGTGGAGACAACCAGGTCGTGGTGTTCGTGCTGCGCCTCAGTCAGCTTCTCGGTGATCCCGAAGGCATGGTGGTTGTAAATGAGAGTGACGGTGCCGACGACGGTGGCATCGGGCGCCGCGGTCTGCTCCCGCACCAGCCGGTCGCGGATGAGGTCGCGAAAGGCTTCGGAACGGTTCGTGTATCCGCTCTTCTCAATGGAAAGGTCGAACCGCTTTAACAGCTCGGAATCGAGGGCAATGCCGATTCTGCTTAGTTCTCCCATGCGCGCACCGCCAGCAAACCAGCTTGATGGTCAAACCCAGAATAGCGCGCGGCGGGAAATCCGACTACTGCGGTGTGATCAAGTGGTGCGCAATCGCGAAGAGCGCAAGCTCCAGGCGCGTGGAAACGCCGGTCTTGTCGAAGATATTCGAGAGATGGCGCTTGACCGTCTCTTCGCTGAGCGTGAATTGCTTGGCGATGTCGCGGTTGCTGCAGCCCTCGACGATGCAGCCCACAACTTCAAGCTCGCGCGGCGTGAGGCCGTAGGTCTTGCGCTGCGGCACGGCTGCCTGCTGCATGAGTTCGTGCAGAGCGGAGACCAGATTGACAACGCGCTTGCCGCCGATCCAGTAGTCGCCGGCGTGGACGGTGCGGATGGCGGTCTGCAGGTGGCTGGCCAGAGCGTCTTTGAGCACGATGCCGCGCGCGCCGATCTGCAGGGCCTCGATGATCTGCTGCGTGGTGATGGTGGAGGTGAGAAGCAGAATTTTTGCCGTGGAGGGACCGCTCATGATGGCGCGCATGGCCTCGAGGCCCGGCAGGCGCGGCATGGCGACATCGAGCAGGAGAACATCGGGCTGGAGCTCAAGGGTTTGCGTAATGGCTTCATCCCCGTCGGTGGCATCGCCCACCACGTCAAAGCCGTCGTTCTTAGTCAGCATATTGCGCACGCCAATGCGGACAACCGGATGGTCATCCGCCAGGACAATTCGAATGGGTCGTTCCATTTCTGCCACACGCCTCCCAAACGCCTATTCCACATCGCAGAGAAATGCAAAGGATCAGGCGGGCAATTCAGCATCCAGCATACGCTTCAACCCTTGGGCGGCGGCACGCAAATCGCAGAGCAGGACGGCGCTGTTATCCAATTGGTTATCCTTCGAGTCGAGCGTAATTGTCTCCAAAAGCGCGCCCAGGCGGGCGGCCTGAAGGGCGCCTGCCATGCCGCAGCCGCCTTTAATGGCGTGTCCGATGCGGCGAATCTCCGCTGCGTCGCCATTGGCGATTGCCGCTTTCAGCGCATCGATCCGCACGGTCAGATCGGCGACGACGGCAGAGTAGATTTGCCGCACCGCTGACTCGGGCATGACCTTGCGTAACTGAGCAAGAACCTCGACGCTGACAGCAGGCTCATTCGGATCGAGCAGCGTGGAAACTGCATCCGGTTGGTAGCCTTCGATCAGCTTCCGAAGGCCTTCGGCATTGAAGGGCTTCATCAGAAAACCGTCCGCCGATTCGGCCACTTCGGGCGGCGCGCTGCTGCCGCTGATCACGTAGATGCGGGCCTTGGTGTGGCTGCGCAGCTCGGCAATCAATTTCGTTCCACTCAGGCCCGGCATCTGCGCATCCGCCAGGATCGCGCCCGGCCGGCACACTCCCTTGGCGAGCATTTCCAGCGCAGCATCCCCGCTTACGGCCGTGTAGACGGTAAACCCAGCCATAGTGAGCACAGTTGCGGTTACTTCGCGGCTGACCATGTCGTCGTCGATGAGCAGGACGACAGGTAAGCGCTTTTCGGCGGAGCGGTCGAGCATGATTCTAGTTTGCATCCGCCGCGCTCTGGTGAGGAGAGAAATCTGCGCACCGGTAATTGACTTGGTTCAATCAAGGTTGGCACGGTAGCGGCGGGCAGCACGACCTGAATTCCGCCTGGTCCCCTCAGTGCGCATTTGCGGCAGTCCCGGGCATTTCAAGGGTCGCGGCCGCAGGCAGGTCCTGGCCATTCTGCCAGCCGTAGATGGCGGCTGCAAACTGTTCGCCGCGTTGCTGCCACCGCTCAATCTCCAGGTCGTAGCGGACGGTCACGTTATTCAGCCAGTAGGGACGATTCTCGGCGAGCCACACCTGGCTGTACTCGCTCTTCAAGGACGAGTAGGCGTCGCGCAGGTCCTGGCATCGGCCGTTGGCGCCGCTGATCTCGCTGAGCAGAGTGTTGGTGGCAGAGCTTTGCGTCTTGTCGTGCTGCTGCGCGACCGCCTGGGCGTAGGCTGCAGGAATTTCCTGCGCGAGCTGGAATTTGAGGCCGATGAGATCGAGGCGGCGTGCGCCCAGATCCATCGCGGTGAGCGCATCCGGCTCGCTGAGCTTCGGGTTGTCGCGGCGCGCCTGAGCCAGCAAAACAATGGCCTGTTCGGCGTGGACGCGCAGATCGTGCGCAACGGGCAGCAGCCTGGGTGCAACCGCTTGTCCCTCCGCGCTCCACGGATCGAGCCAGAACAGCGCATCGCTGGTCAGGCCGGTTTTGGCGCCAAGCAGATCTCCCTGCGCGGCCATCAGCTCTTTTTCGGCGGAGTCGATTTTGCCGCTCGCGTCGAGATGAAAATTCTGGCCGTATGCATCCTGGTAATCGGCGATGGAGCTCTGGCCGCTCTGCCACGCGGCGGCCGCGCCAAAGAGCACGCCGTACCAGTCCATGTTGAACAAGCCCTCTCCATCGTCGTTCCAGACCGAGGTAAGCGCGCCGGTCGATCCGAGACTCTGCCCGGCGGCGATGAATCCCTGAATGTTCCACAGGGCCGTCTGGTCCTGCGGGTAGACTTCGTTCCAGTTGGAGTCGCCGGGAGCGACCCAGGTTTCAATGCCGTTTTTCGCGAATGGCTCGATCAGCTTGTCGAAGCCTGTCTGGTCCGAATAGTTCCAGGGCACGGCGATCATGTCCTTGGGAATTCCGGCAACCGCGTCAGGATTGGCGTCGCCAATGTCGCCCCAGAAGAGCAGCCGGCGATTGAGCGGCGCAAGCACGTCGTGAATCTGTCTGAGGAACGCCACGTAGACTGGCCCATAGCCTTGCTGCGCGACCGCGGCCTGCGTTCGGCCCTGGCCAAGGTCGAAGGTTTCGTCGGCGCCAATGTGGATGAAGGGCGACGGGAACTCCCTCGCAATGCCTGCAAACCAATCCTTGATAAGCGGCAGCGTTCCGGCCTGGCCCGGCGCGAGCATGTACCCCTGAGGAGTCTCGGCCTCATCCTGGTACATTTCCCACTTGAGCACGTAATGCAGATGGCCGAATGCCTCCTGGTCCGGCACGATGGTGACGTGATACTGGCGCGCGTAGGCGACCAGTTCCGCAACCTGTGCCGGCGAGAGCGAGCCCCCCGGCGGCGCTGCCAGCGGATGATCCGGATAGAGAAGCGTGTTCTCGAAATACGGCGAGTAGATGTTGATCTTGAATGAAGCCAGTACGCGAATCTGGTGCTTCTGGAAGTCGAGCGTGGGAAACGGGCCGCGGGAAAGATCGTCGCTGATGCCGCGGTATTGCATGGCCGGCCAGTCTCGTACCGTGCCCGTGGGAAGCACGCGCGGCGCTCCGGGTAAGGGCAGCAACTGCTTCAAGGTTTGCACGCCGTAAAAAACGCCCGAGCCGGTTGCGCCAATGACGGCTGCCTCGTGCGGACCGATGACCAGCACGTATCCTTCCGATTCCATCGCTGGATCGAAAGCGAGGTTGTTGCCCGCGAGGCCGGCCTTCGCCACGTCGGAACCGTTGCGGAGAAGCGTGATGCGATACGGCGGTTGTGCGGCGTGGGATTCACTGGCGGCGGGCGCGATGCGCTTCAGCGCGCCCTCGAGATCGCGCGCGGCGAACTCATCCTCCGCCTCGTGGCCCGGGACGGCGACGAGAATCTTGTCCGGCAGATTGGTGGTTTGTCCCAAATGCGCCTCGCGCGGCGCGGGAATGAGGGCAAGCTTCGTCTGCGCTGCGCCCAGTGCGGCGCCGGCAAGAAGGGTAACGAGCGCTGCCCGCGGCAGGGAGAATGAATCAATTCGAATGAAGCTCTGCAACTCAAGACCGCCTTCGGCCCAAAACTTCGAGCCATTGCATGCGATGCGACCATTGTAGAGCGGTTCTCCAGTTCATACACCGCATATTGAGCGCTGCGCAAGGTGGCTTTTTCTTAAGGAAAAAGCCACTTGGCCGTGATGGCTTCGCCTTACAGCAACTGGAGAACCGCTGTAGACTGGTGCATCGCGCGATTCTGCTTTCCGAGCAGACGCAGCAAGCCAGTCGATTGCCGATGAGCGAGAGGAAGACCTTCCCGTGAACTCCGCCGGATTCACGCATGTGCCTGCGCGGGCCTTTCCTGCTGCGACGCGCCGCTACAACGCGTTCCTGCTTCTGGTCGCGGGCCTGGGCGGGCTGCTCTATGGAATCGACGTCGGCATCATCGGCGGGGCGGTGCCGTACCTGCAAGCCACCTCAGGGCTGACCGCGTCGCAGCTTTCGTTCATCGTGGCCGCGGTCCTGCTGGGCAGCGTATTCTCCACGCTCTTCTCAGGGTTGCTGGCAGACTGGATGGGCCGCAAGCCGCTGATGATCGTGAGCGGGTGCGCATTCGTCGTGAGCATTCCCGTGATTGCGCTGTCATCTGGCTATGGGCCGTTGCTTTTCGGGCGGCTGTTGCAGGGCGCGAGCGGCGGGCTCATCGGCGTGGTGGTTCCGCTCTACCTGGCGGAGTGCCTGGCAGCGTCGAGCCGCGGCAAAGGCACTGCCATCTTCCAGTGGATGCTCACTTTGGGCATTGTGGCAGCGGCGCTGATGGGCATGTACTTCAGCTATCGCGTGGACGCCGTGGCGAAGCTCGGCGACGCTGCGGCGCTCTTCCGCTTCAAGGACCACGCGTGGCGCAGCATCTTCTGGGTTTCGCTGCCGCCCGGCGCCGTGTTTCTGCTGGGCAGTTTGTTCGTCACCGAGTCGCCGCGGTGGCTTTTCCGGAGGGGGCGAAAGGAGCGTGCGTATGCGGCGCTTCTGCGTTCGCGCAGCCCCGAGCAGGCCACGCTGGAACTCGACGAGATGGAGGCCACGGCGCATGCGGCGCGCGCGAAAGTGGGGCAACAGGTTCGCGACTCGCTGCTGCGGCGTAAATACGCAATTCCCTTTCTGCTGGCCTGCGTGATTCTGTTCTGCAATACGGCCACAGGCGTGAACTCCATCATCGGCTACAACACCGGCATTCTGCTGCAAAGCGGGCTGAGCGATCTTGCCTCGCATTGGGGCTACGTGATCTTTACCGTGGTGAATTTTCTCGCCACCATGATCGGCATCGTGCTGGTGGACCGAAGGGGGAGAAAATTCCTGCTGGTGATCGGCACGAGCGGCGTGATCGTCGCGCTGGTCAGCGTAGCACTGCTCTTCAGGGCGACGGAGAAGCTGAGCGTGGATTGCCGCGACGCAGTGCAGACTCTGGTTTCGCCCAGCCAGGAGCTGGCGCTGCGCTTCAATCCGGCTACGGCGAGCCGGCTGCTGGCGGCACAGAGCGATGCGGGCCGGGGAATCGAGAGCGATCGCGCGTCGCTGGCGATCATTTACTCCTACGGCGGCTTTACCGCGGCCACAAGCTTTGTGCGCTCGGACGATGCGGCGGCCACGCCCATCGAGATCACGCGCGCAAGCTGCGTGCCGGCGAACAGGATCGAAGCGCTGTTCCGGAATCCCTTCGCCGATCTCGCCGCCGCGCGGACCGCGCCGCTCATGATTCAAAAAGCGCTTGTCGGCCGTGTGCCCGAGGGCCGGCACGGATGGCTGGTGGCGCTTGGACTTTACGTCTTTATGGCGTTCTATGCTTTGGGGCCGGGTGTGGTGGTTTGGCTGGCGCTCAGCGAGCTGATGCCCACGCGCATCCGCTCGAACGGCATGAGCATCGCGCTGGTCATCAACCAACTGGTTTCGACGACGCTGGCCGCAATCTTTCTGCCTTTTGTCAGCAAGCACGGCTACTCGTCGATGTTTTTCCTCTTTGCCGGCTTCACAGTGGTGTATTTCCTGGTGGCCGTGTTCTTCCTGCCGGAGACGAAGGGCAAGACGCTCGAAGAGATTGAAGCGCACTTCGAGGGGCCTGCGGCGGGCTGACGCTCCAGATCATTCAGAAACGGCGCAAGCTCTCGAAATGTTGACCTACAAATGCGGGACCGGGGATTCCTTCGGTACCCGTCCGCAAAACTACTCACTTCACCGGGCTCCGGCCTCACGGAGCAACTCCTGATTCAGCAAGGCCCGCATGTGTGCGATTCGATCCGGCGTGATCGGATGTGTATTTCCCAACGCAACGAACCGGGCAAGAATCCCCGTCGATGTATCTCCCTGATACATCTCCAGCCTCCCAAACGCTCCGGCAGCATCGAAAGGGTTGTACCCTGCAGCAGTGAACATTGCAAAACCGATCGCATCGGCTCTTTCCTCACAGGTTCGTTGTTCGGCAAGCAGGTTTCGCCCGGAACCGCCCAACAATTTGTCGATTGCCCCGCTCAGAGTTGGAGGTGTAATCTCAGCGCGGCCCTCGTTCGACTTGCAAGTGCTGTCTACGGCGTGGCCTGTCTCATGTGCGAAGATGAACGCCATTTCCCCTTCGCTTTCACCCATAAATCTGATCATGGCCACCGGCATGCAGATGAGGGACTCGCGGGAATTGAGGTTGCTATTCCACGCGTTGATTACCTCGCTGTCCACCACGGCGACGAGAATTCTTGGTCCCTGTATTCTCGCCAAGACTGGACCCAGTCGCGCCTCAATACTTTTTATGCGGTCCACCTCCGGGCCAGCGGTGATTTCGGGTGCATGGCAGTAATACTGGACTATCTCCGCCCGTGAAGGAGGAGATTGGGCGGGCGTCGTAAGCGAGAAGACCGACATGGCAAGGACTGCGAAAACATACTTCATCGAAACACCTCGTCTCTGAAGCTCGATTAGAGAGTCGGAAACAGCATAGAACATAGACTCGGGACAGCAGAATTGCCGCGCAGGACGCCCGTCGGAACAGCTCCTGCACCGCCGCGATCGCCCGCAAAAACAGCAAGGGCGCCCGCAATTGCGAACGCCCTCTCTGTTTCAGGTTGAATTGCGTTTACTTGCTGCCGCCCTGGGCGCCGAGCTTCTCTTCGAGCGCGGCCTGCGCTGCTGCCAACCGCGCCGTGAGCAGACGGAAGGGAGAGCAGGAGACGTAATTGAGGTCGATCTTGTGGCAGAACTTGACGGACTCCGGATCGCCGCCATGCTCGCCGCAGATGCCGACCTTGAGGTTCGCTCGCGTGTTGCGGCCCTTGGCCACGGCCATCTTCACAAGTTGCCCCACGCCAGCCTGATCGAGGGTGGCGAAGGGGTCTTGTTTGAAGATGCCGAGCTTGAGGTACGCCGGCAGGAAGTTGTTGATGTCGTCCCTTGAAATTCCAAAGGTTGTCTGCGTGAGGTCGTTGGTGCCGAATGAGAAGAACTCAGCCTCTTCGGCAATTTGATCTGCCGTGAGAGCAGCGCGCGGCAGCTCGATCATGGTGCCCACCATGTAGTCGACCTTGGCCTTCTTCTCGGCGAACACTTCATCGGCCACGCGGCGAACGATAGCGGTCTGGTTGCGCATTTCCTCGATCGACCCGACGAGCGGAATCATAATTTCGGGATGGGGCTCCCCGCCCTTTAACTTTACCGACACCGCTGCCTCAATAATCGCGCGGGCTTGCATCTCGGTGATCTCAGGGAACGTGATGCCGAGGCGGCATCCACGCAAGCCGAGCATCGGGTTCTGCTCGTGCAACTCTTCCACGCGAGCCAGCAGCGGGCGCAGTTCCTTGAGCTTGGGCGAGCGAGGCTTGGTGTCTTCAAGGTGCTGAATTTCGACCAGCAGGTCCTCGCGCTTGGGCAGGAACTCGTGCAGCGGCGGATCGATGGTGCGGATGGTGACCGGGAGCGACCCCATCGCCTTGAAGAGGCCGACGAAGTCGGCGCGCTGCATCGGCAGGAGTTTCTTAAGCGCGGCGCGGCGATCCTTTTCATTGTCGGCCAGAATCATGGTGCGCATGTGCTCGATGCGGTCCTCAGCAAAGAACATGTGCTCGGTGCGGCAGAGGCCGATGCCTTCAGCTCCGAATGCGATGGCCTGTTTGGCGTCGCGCGGAATGTCGGCGTTGGCGCGAACACGCAAACGGCGAACCGGATCGACCCAGGCCATGAACTTGACAAGATCCTTATCGTCGGGCTGGGCGGGAAGGGTCTTGAGCTTGCCGGCAATGACGCGGCCAGTGGTTCCGTCGAGCGAGAGCCAGTCGCCCTGCTTGAAGGTCTTGCCCTTGACGCGCAGTTCCTTCTTGGCTTCGTCGACGGTGCAGTCGCCGGCGCCGGCCACGCAGCACTTGCCCATGCCGCGGGTGACGACAGCAGCGTGCGAAGTCATGCCGCCTCGCGAGGTAAGAATTCCGTCGGCCACTTCCATGCCGGCGATGTCCTCAGGCGTGGTTTCGCCGCGGACGAGAATGACGGATTTGAAGTCGCCGTTGTTGTGATGCTTGACCGCGTCTTCAGCGGTGAAGACGATCTGGCCCACAGCCGCGCCGGGCGAGGCCGGCAGTCCGGTGGCGAGCACTTCAATCTTCTCGCCCTTTTCCACGAGCCGCGGAACCAGGAAGTCGTAAAGCTGGTTGGGCTCGACGCGGAAGATGGCTTCCTCCTGCGTGATGAGGCCCTCGCGCACCATGTCGATGGCCACGCGGACAGCGGCCAGGCCGGTGCGCTTGCCGTTGCGCGTCTGCAGCATGTAGAGCTTGCCATCCTGGATGGTGAACTCGAAGTCCTGCATGTCGCGGTAGTGCTTTTCCATGCGCCGCGTGATGTCTTTCAACTGGTCGTAGACCTTCGGGTTGGCCTTTTCGAGCTCGCTGATGGGGAGCGGAGTACGGACGCCGGAGACCACGTCCTCGCCCTGCGCGTTCATCAGATACTCGCCGAAGAAAATGTGCTCGCCGGTGGCGGGATTGCGCGTGAAACCGACGCCCGTGCCGGAGTTCTCGCCCAGATTGCCGAAGACCATGGCCTGCACGTTGACGGCTGTGCCGAGCCAGTCGTCGATGTGGTTGATGCGCCGGTAAGTCTTGGCGCGCTCGTTTTGCCAGCTGCGGAATACGGCGTCGCGGGCCGCGACCAACTGCAACAGCGGGTCCTGCGGGAAGTCCTTGCCGGTCTCCTTCTTCACCAGCTTCTTGTACTCGGCGATGATCTTTTTGAGCGCGTCGGGAGTGAGCTCGTAATCGAACTTCACCTTCGCGGCAGCCTTCACGCCGTCGAAGATGTGCTCGAACTTCTTCTTGGGAATATCGAGGACCACGTCGCCGAACATCTGGATGAGACGGCGGTAGGAGTCATAAGCAAAACGGGGATTATTGCTGCGCTTGGCCAGCGCTTCCACGGCCTGATCGTTGAGGCCCAGATTCAGAATGGTGTCCATCATGCCGGGCATGGAGAACTTGGCGCCCGAGCGGACCGAGACCAGCAGCGGATTTTCGCCCGTGCCGAGCTTCTGGCCCTGCATCTTTTCCAGCCTCTCCAGCGCATCGAGCATCTCGGTCTCGATCTGCGGGCTCAACTTGCCGCGCATATATTCGCGGCAGGCCTCGGTCTGGATGGTGAATCCGGGAGGCACGGGCAAACCGGCATTGGTCATTTCGGCCAGGCCGGCGCCTTTGCCGCCGAGCTCATCCTTCATCTTGCCGTTGCCGTCAGCCTTGCCGCCGCCGAAAAAATAGACATACTTGGTTGTTGTTGAGGTCGCCGCGGCGACCGACTGCTCCATCACGCCCTGCGCCATGGGATAAAGCCTCCCTTGCTTGTAGGTTCTTGTAGGATTCCGCCGTGCGGTCCATAGGTAAGGGTAAAGGAACGGAGGCCCAGCACGCCAATCGGACGTTGCGAAACGGCTGGATGGGCCAGGCCCTGACTATGCGACTGAGTCGAGCGGCATTCTTGTGTCGTTAGTAGGAATATCGTCTAGCGGTTGCAGTTGCCTGTGCGTTTGGTCACAGGGGGGCGGTGAGCCGGGGAACGGCCGGACCGATCAGGAGTATTGAGTACCGCATTTTAGGACGACGGAGCGGCCCGCAACGCGATTCCTGAGAATTCTCGCTCAAATCAGGCGGCCGATGCCTCCGCGTGCGTCTCGAATCCTGAGAAATTGTCTGCATGTTGAGACAAAAGGACCTTGTCGAGGCCCACGACCGCAAGAATCTCGGCCACGTGCGGCGAAGGATTCAGGATGGTAAAGTCATGGCCCGCCTCGCGGGCGGCGCAGAAGAGCTTGATCAGCGCGGCAAGTCCGGCGGCATCGATGCGCGAGACGGCTTCGAGATCGAGCGAGACGCTTTGCCGGCGCACGAGCGGCATGACGCGCTCCAAAAAGGCGGTTTCGTTGCCCCTTACGATCTCCGATAATTCGCCCGCTGCAATGGGCGGGAATTCTGAGCAGCACATGGTGGCCTTCATTTTGAACCTCCTCAAGAAAACCGCCCGCTCTCGGCGAGCTATGAGGCGCCCGTTCAGTCGCCACTTAGGAACCCACGCGAGAGCTATGCTGAATTCGCAAGGGGCCAAAGGGGATCGAACGGTACATTGGTTCATACGCTAAGGAGAGTGTTCCGGTTCCATGCCTGGTTCTTTAATCAGCAACGAGGGCGGGCTGGCGCGGGAACTGGCGCGCGAAATGGCGCTGGAGGCGGGCTTTCAGGAGGCTGCGCTGGTGGTGCTGCCCCATGAGGCCGAGGCGCGCGATGCCGGCCGGTTTCGCGAGTGGGTCGCCGCGGGCCGCGCCGGGACGATGAGCTACCTGAAGCGGACGGAGGAAAACGGGCAGTTGCTGCGGGAGCGCGTTGGCATTCCCTTCCCATGGGCGCGAACGGCGCTGGTTTGTTTTGCGAACTATCACTCGGGGCTACCGCTGTCGACGGACCACGCTCCAAAAGGCACGGGGTGGATTGCACGCTACGCGTGGAGTATGCGGAGAGATGAGAACGGCGAGCGGCGGCCCAGCGATTATCACAAAGTGCTGCTGAAGCGGATACGGAAGGTTGAGGCGGAGCTGCACGCGCAGCTTGGCGAGTTTGAGTCGCGCGCTTACGTCGATACAGGGCCGGTGGTGGAGCGGGCGCTCGCGACCGCAGCCGGGCTTGGGTGGACAGGAAAGAATACCTGCCTGATTCATCCAAAATTGGGGTCGTTTGGGTTTCTCGCGGTGCTCCTGACGTCCCTCGAAGTTACTCCAAAGGCCGAAACACCGGAGGTGGCGGCGGATCGATGCGGTAGTTGCACGCGCTGCATTGAGGCCTGCCCGACGGACGCGCTCACGGCTCCGTACCAGATGGACGCTTCGCGGTGCATCTCGTATTTGACCATCGAGCACAAAGGGCCGATTGCCGAAGAACTCATGCCGGGCATGGGCCGCCAGGTCTTCGGCTGCGACATCTGCCAGGACGTGTGCCCGTGGAATCGAAAAGCCCCGATCGCCGCGGACACAGAACTCGAATCGCGCGCGGAGCTCGTCAATCCGGCACTCGAGTGGCTGGCGGATTTGGATGAAGCAGATTTCGAACGGCAATTCAACGGATCGCCGGTGCGCCGGGCGGGATTCCTGGGCCTCAAGCGCAACGTGGCCATCGCCATGGGTAACAGCGGCCTGACACGCTTCGCGCCGCAGCTTGAAGCGTGGGCGTCGGGGGCCGATGACGGCCTGCGCGCCGCTGCGCGATGGGCGCTGGGCAAGCTCAGGCGCAGTGAGAGCAGCGCAAACCAATCGTGAACCGGAGCGGCACCGCAGCTTGCGCACCACAGCGCCATTTGGGCCTGAGCAACTATCCTTAAGGACAGCACCTTCCTGCAACCGCACGATTGCGCTGAAGTATCAAGAACTCATCGACCTGGAGAAAGACTCACACGTGGCTGGCGCACAGAATTCCGCAACCGATCCAATCACTGAAATCGAAAACGCCGGGGAGGCAATGGCTGCCGCCGCGTCTGGCCCAGTTCAGCCGGTCTCGCAATCCAAGTGGTACCGCTGGCGCAAGAGCGGTACCGCCCTCATCGCGTACTTGCTCGACAGCGAGGTGCACACCTTCGCCTTCAGCGTGGCGGCCAACGCGATCCTGTCCTTCATTCCCTTTGTTGTACTGCTGTACACGCTGGCGCTCTCGATCTTCCATTCGCAGGCGATGGTGGATGTCGTGGACGATATGGTGAACTACTTCCTGCCCTCGGCCACCAAGGACCCGAATTGGGTGGCGCACAACCTTGTGGCAGAGGTGGTATATCCCTTGTTGAAGCGGCATGGCGCGCAGGCTTTTTCCCTGGTGATGATTCTCATCTCGTGCACAGGCATCTTCCTACCCCTGGAGGTCGCTCTGAACCAGGCGTGGGGTGTGAGCAAGAGCCGGAATTATCTATTCAACCAGACCATCGCTTTCGGATTGGCGCTGCTGATGGTGGCGCTCGGCGTCGCAAGCATGATCGCGAACGTGGGCATGGGGAGCGTTTTGACAGTGGTGTCGTTTCATCACACCGATAACTTCATCGTCAAAGGAATCAGTTTCCTTTGGCTGACCGTTTCCACCGGCGTTGCCTCCATTCTGTTCTTTTTTGCGGTCTATTACCTGCTGCCGAATCGCAAGGTGCCCTGGCGCCCGGTGCTCCGAACATCCGTCATTACGGGAGGCGTCTGGCTGGTTTCGAGGTTCATCTATGCGGCGGTGTTGCCGCACCTCGATCTGCAGTCGCTCTACGGGCCGTTTTTCGTGTCGGTCGGCTTGCTCTTCTGGGCGTATATTTCCGGCCTGATTCTGTTCGCCGGGGCGCAGTTCAGCGTGGCACGGTTGGGAGACGCAAAGAAGTAGCTGACTTCCAACCACAGGTCAACTCACGCGGGCAGCACGAGCTGCCCCGCTCACTTCTTCACAACGACGTTCGTAGCAGATTCAATGCAAGCTGCCTGCATTGCGCCCGGTTTCTCCGGCTCTAACGGGCAGACCTCAAAATCAGCGAATATCCAATTCTCTGTCGGCTTGAATTTCCTCCGCACATTCGATGGAAATTCGGGGTGTTCGTCGTCAGCATCGATGTCGCCCAACCTTGTTCTGTAAGTCGATGGTCCGCTGTAAATACCCAGGAGTCTATGAGTTCCCGTCTTCCATATGCGAAAGGCCGGATTCCCGTTGTAGAAGTTCAACCGGCCATGCGTCCAGTAGCAGGAGCTTTCGTTTGCCTGGGTCTTGCATGGAATCCTGCGCTCCGAATTTGTCTGCGCAGCTACCACCTCACACGCGATGAGAGTGGTGAACATCAGCCACCGAACAAGGTATCTCATGGGTGAAAGCGTAACGCGAACCCAGCGACCCCGCAAACAGTCAGTTCGCCAAAAGGCCCGCTGCGGACGAGGGCTCTACACACCGCTGCCTCACCTCTGATCCTTGACCCCTGGCTTTCTTCGCTTTGTATTCGCCGCCGATCCGCGCTAATCTCTTGAGAGCAGCATGTCCCCGCACACGCCCAACCCGCCCGAAATTTCCGACCCGTTTGCCTGCTTCCACCCGGTGACGGCGGCGTGGTTCAAGGCCGTCTTCGACGCGCCCACCGCGCCGCAGCGCATGGGCTGGCCGGTGATCGCGCGCGGCGAGAATGCGCTGATCCTGGCGCCGACAGGCACAGGCAAGACGCTGGCTGCGTTCCTCTGGTGCCTGGACCGGCTGATGCTGCAAGACAGGGACCAAGCCACCCCAACGAGCACAGACTGCTCGCCGGGGGCCCCGGCAGGGACCAGGGGAACGAGGGAACGAGGCGACGCCACGAAGAGTGGCTGCCGCATCGTTTACGTCTCGCCGCTGAAGGCACTGGCCGTGGATGTCGAGCGGAACCTGCGCTCGCCTCTGGCCGGCATGGCCAACATGGCGCGGCGCATGAGCGTTCCATTTCACGAGCCGCTCATCAGTGTCCGCACAGGAGACACGCCGCAGCGCGAGCGAGCCCGCTTCGCGCGCCATCCCGCAGAGATTCTCATCACCACGCCCGAGTCGCTGTATTTGCTGTTGACCTCGCAGGCGGCCGAGGCGCTGCGCACCGTGGACACCGTGATTGTGGACGAGATTCACGCGCTGGTGCCCACCAAGCGCGGCGCGCACCTGGCGCTGACGCTGGAACGGCTACAGGCGCTGACCGCGAAGCCGCTGCAGCGCATCGGCCTTTCAGCCACGCAACGGCCGCTCGAGGAGGTAGCGCGGTTCCTCGGCGGAGTGGAGGTACAGGGACCAAGGGACCACGGGACCGAGGGAACAAGAAAGCAAAAACTGGGGAGCAATGAAGAGGGGATAGTTACTCGCGAACCAGGAAACTCCGCGGCTGATGACGCAGAAGGCACAGATGCTGATTCCTCGGTCCCTCGGTCCCGTGGTCCCTTGGTCCCTGATATCGCGGACGCCACGCCGCTTCGCTATCGCCCCGTCACCATCGTCAATGCCGCTGCGCCCAAGCAGCTGAAGCTGCGTATCGAGGTCCCGGTGGAAGACATGGCGCGGCTGGGCGAGATGGAGGAGATTCCTTCGGGGCCGGCCTCGCAGACGCCGCGGCGCGTGTCGATCTGGAACGCAATTCATCCCCGCCTGCTCGAAATCATTCGCGAGCGCAACTCGACCATTCTCTTCGTGAATGCGCGCCAGACCGCCGAGCGGCTGGCCGGTGCGCTCAACGACCTGGCCGGTGAGCCCATCGCCCGCGCGCATCACGGCTCGCTCGCAGCCGCGCAACGCTCCGTGATTGAAGAACAGCTCAAGGCCGGGCAGATTCGCGCGCTGTGCGCAACCTCGACCCTGGAATTGGGCATCGACATGGGCGCCGTAGACCTCGTGATTCAGATCGAGTCGCCGCCCTCGGTGGCCAGCGGCATGCAGCGCATCGGCCGTGGCGGCCATCATGTGGACGCGGTGAGCGAAGGCATTCTCTTCCCCAAGTACCGTGCCGATCTCGTTGCATGCGCAGCGGTCACGCGCGCCATGCACGACGGCCACATCGAGTCGACTCGCTTTCCGCGCAATCCGCTGGATGTGCTGGCGCAGCAGTTGGTCGCCATCGTTGCATCCGCGCGGCCTCCGAGGGCTGCGCGCCCAATAAACGTACGGAAGAATTCTCGGCGGGGAAGAAACCTCACAGCCGATTTGAAGTTTGACGGCTTCGATTCAACCGGGACGCTCAATGCAGAAGCTCCGAAGCCCGAGGTTTCCGTCGATCTTCTCTTCGACCTCGTCCGTGGCGCGGCTCCGTTTGGTTCGCTTTCGCGCTCGGCCTTTGACGGCGTGCTCGACCTGCTGAGCGGCCGCTATCCCTCCGACGAGTTTGGCGAGCTGCGTCCGCGTTTGACGTGGGATCGCGTGCGCAACGTCGTCACGGCTCGCGACGGCGCGGCGCGCCTCGCGATTTTGAACGCCGGAACCATCCCCGACCGCGGCCTCTACGGCGTGTTCCTCGCATTCACTGACGGCAAGCCGGTGCGCGTGGGCGAGCTCGACGAGGAAATGGTCTTCGAGTCGCATCCCAACGAGACGTTCATTCTCGGCGCGTCCACGTGGCGCATCACCGACATCACGCACGACCGCGTGCTGGTGACGCCCGCTCCCGGCGAGCCAGGCAAGATGCCGTTCTGGAAGGGCGATGGGCCCGGCCGTCCGCTCGAGTTTGGCCGCCGCATCGGCGCCATGGTGCGCGAGTTGCGCGCATTGCCGCAGGCCGGCGCGCTCACGCGCCTCGTCAACGAGCACGATCTCGATCCCGGCGCAGCGGAGAACTTACTTTGCTTTCTCGCCGACCAGGCCGACTCGACAGGCCAGGTTCCCGACGACCGCACCATCGTCGTCGAGCGCTGCCGCGACGAGCTGGGCGACTGGCGCGTGTGCGTGCTGACGCCCTTCGGCAGCCGCATCCACATTCCCTGGGCGATGGCGGTCAGCGCACGCATCCGCGCCGCCGGCGGGCCTGAAGTGGAAACGCTGTGGGGCGACGACGGATTTGTGCTGCGCTTCCCCGACACAGACGAGCCGCCCGACTCCGATTGGATCCTTGTCGAGTCGGCCGAGGCCATGCAGCTTGTGCTGCGCCAGTTGGGATCGACGGCGCTTTTTGCCGGGCGCTTTCGCGAGGCAGCCGGCCGCGCGCTGCTGCTGCCGCGCCGCCGCGCCGACCAGCGCTCGCCGCTTTGGCAGTTGCGCAAGCGCTCCTACGATCTGCTCAGCGTGGCCTCGCGCTATCCATCGTTCCCACTGCTGCTCGAGGCCTATCGCGAGTGCCTGCGCGACGTCTTCGACATGCCGGCGCTCATCGAGACTCTGCGCGCCATCGAGCAGCGGCAACTCCGCGTGCACGTGGTGGAGACGCGCAAGCCTTCGCCCTTTGCCGCTTCCCTGCTCTTCAGCTACGTGGCCAACTTCATGTACGAAGGCGATGCGCCGCTGGCCGAGCGCCGCGCGCAAGCATTGACAATCGATCAAGATCAGTTGCGCGAGCTGCTGGGCGAGGCTGACCTGCGCGAGCTGCTCGACGCCGACGCGATTGCCGCTGTGGAAGAGGCGGCGCAGTGCCTTGCGGAGAACTACCGCGCGCGTTCGGCCGATGGGATCCACGATTTGTGCCTGCGCCTCGGCGATCTTTCGCGCGAGGAGCTGGGCCGCCGCGTGATTTCGGCCGATCTTTTGTCGAGTATTGACCGGCTTATCCGTTCGCGGCGCCTGCTGGAGCTGCGCATCGCCGGCGAAAAGCGGTTGATCGCTGCCGAAGACGCCGCACGCTACCGCGATGGCCTTGGCATCCCGTTGCCGCCGGGTTTGGCAGCTGCGTTGCTCGAGCCGGTGGCCCATCCAGTGCTCGAATTGGTGCGCCGCTATGCGCGCACGCACGGGCCATTCACGCTGCGCGAGGCCGCGGACCGTTTTGCTCTCGACACAGAGGCTGTCGAGAACGCGCTGCGGCAGCTTGCGCACGAGGGCCGCGTGCTCGAGGGCGGATTCCGTCCCGGCGGGTTGCATCGCGAGTGGTGCGACGCGGAAATCCTGCGGCAAATTCGCCGCAAGTCGCTGGCCAAACTGCGCCGCGAAGTCGAGCCGGTAGAGCAGCACACGCTGGCGCGCTTCCTCACGCACTGGCAGGGCGTGCTCGCGCCGCGCCGCACGGGAACCGCGCATCTCGACGCTCTGCTCGACGCCATCGAGAGCCTGCAAGGCGCGCCATTGCCCGCTTCGCTGCTTGAGACTTCGATTCTGCCTGCGCGCATTGCCGACTACACACCCGCCGGGCTCGATACGCTGATCGCCGCGGGCGAGGTCGCGTGGGCCGGCGTCGAGCCGATCGGCGAGCGCGATGGACGCATTGCGCTCTTCCTCGCCGACAAGCTGCCATTGCTGGCGCAACAGCGTCCGCCGGCCGAGCCGCTCACCGAACGCGAAGAAAAGCTGGTCGCGGTTCTCGAATCCACTGGCGCGAGTTTCTTCGATTCATTGCATGAAGCCGCAGGCTCGGGCTACCCAGGCGAGACAATTGACGCGCTGTGGAGCCTGGTGTGGCGCGGGCTCATCACCAATGACTCGCTTCACGCGCTGCGTGCGTATATCGCCCGGCCTGAAAGCGCGCGCACGCCACGCCGCTATCAAACGGGCGCGGTCTTCCGCTCGCGGCGCACTACGCCGCCCACGGCGCAGGGGCGCTGGGCCCTTCTGCCTCTGCGCGCTGCGGACCAAAGCACCGAAGCAGCCCGGCGAACAACCACGGAACGCAGCCATGCGCTCGCGCTGCAACTGCTCAATCGCTACGGCGTGTTGCTGCGCGAGTCGGTGGCGGCGGAGAACGTGCCCGGCGGATTCAGCGCGGTGTATGACGTGCTGAAGGCGCTCGAAGAGAGCGGGCGGATTCGCCGTGGCTACTTTGTCGGCGGATTGGGCGCCACGCAGTTTGCGCTGCCCGCCGCAGTCGATCTCCTGCGCCAGTTGCGCACTGAGCCGCCGACTGAAAAGCCCGAGTTCGTGCAGTTGGCCGCTACCGATCCGGCCAATCCGTATGGCTCGGTGTTGCGTTGGCCCGATTTGCCCGTCGCCGAAGAAGATTCGGAGTCAGCGCCCCGCGTGCTTACGCGTGCCGCTTATGCCGAAGTCATCTTGCGCAATGGCCAGCTCGTTGCTTGGCTCAAGCGCGGAAATCCAAACCTGCTGGTCTTTTTGCCCGCCGAAGAACCGGAGCGTTCGCAAGCAGCCGCGGGGCTGGCTCATTTTCTGTGCACGCGCGGCCAGGAGCGAATGCGCGCAAACAGTCATGAAGGCGTGCTGATCACGACGATCAACGGCCAGCCTGTGGCCGCACATTCCCTGGCGCGCTTCCTCATGGATGCGGGCTTTCATCCCGGCCCGCTGGGCATGCATTTGCGCCGCATCCCGCTCGCCATCGCGCGTTCCGAGCCGAACCGGCCCGAGGTCCAGTAGAAAATGCCTGAAGGCGACACCATTTTTCGCACCGCGCGCAACCTGGGCCGCGCGCTCATGGGCAAGCCGGTCACCGGCTTCCGATCGACTTATCCGTGGCTCACGCGATTCAACGACGACACGCCGCTCGTTGGCCAGACGGTCGATCAGGTCGAGGCGCGCGGGAAATGGCTGCTCATTCATTTTTCCGGCGGTGGAATCCTCACCTCTCACCTGCTGATGAATGGCCGCTGGCACATCTACCGCCAGGGTGAGCGCTGGCAGGCGCCGCGCGTGCAAATGCGAATCGTGATCGAGAACAGCGAGTACCAGGCAGTCGGCTTTCGCGTGCCCGTGGCGCGCATGCATACGAAAGAATCGCTGGCGCGCGATCTGCACATCGCCCGCTCGGAAAACGACCTGCTCAGCGCGGAGTTCGACACCGAAGCTGCGCTGGAGCGCCTGCTGGCGCGCCCGCAGGAAGCGCTCGCCGATGTCCTGCTCGATCAAACGGTTCTCGCCGGCATCGGCAACGTCTTCAAATCGGAGATCTGTTTCGTTCAGGGCCTTCATCCATTCCGCGCGGTAGGAACGTTGACACGCGACGAAGCCGCCGCAACCATCGCGTCCGCGAAAAAGCTGCTGCGCGCCAACGTGCTCGAAGACTCCGGCGACATGATCGTCACTTTTCGCGGGCAGCAGCGGCGGACCACGCATGCATCCGACCCCGGGGCAAGCCTGTGGGTCTATGGCCGCGCGGGCGAACCGTGCCGGCGCTGCGGGGAGCCGATCCGCCGCCGCATCCAGGGCGAGGACGCGCGTGTCACGTTCTGGTGTCCGCGCTGCCAGCCCATGCCCGACGGGACCGACGTGGACGGATAATCTCCGGCTCTCGAATCAATTGGACGGCTTGTTGATCCCGAAGATCTTCTGAAAGATGTTGCGGTGATCTTCGCCATTCAGGCCTTTGTGGTCGCAGGTCTCAGTGGGCGCGGTGCCGTCGAGGAAGGCCGCGGTGTAGTCGTCGGGACAGGCGGCGTCGGCCAGCAGGTTGGTGTTTTTGTCAATGGTGTCAATCTGGACGCCATCCGGCGGCGTGAACTCATTGGTGTCGGAGTACTCAGGCAATTGAACGGCTTCTTTCATAAATGCCGCCCAGATGGGAGCCGCGGCATGCGCGCCTTCGAGCTGGATGTCGGTGTAGTCGTCGTTGCCCACCCACACCACGCACAGCAGGCTGCTGGTAAAGCCGGCGAACCACGCATCGTGGCTGGTGCCCGTTTTGCCCGCAGCCGGAGAAGTAAATCCCATGTTGCGCACGCCGGCGCCAGTTCCGCAGTAATCTCGTCCTTCAATTTCGCAGGCATCGCTCCCGTTGCCTCCGAGAACAGCTTCCATCATGGAAGTGGTGAGGAAGGCGGCGCGCGGATCGAGCACCTGCCGCGTGGTGGGCGTGTAGTCTTCGATGATGTCGCCGGTGGAGGTGCGCACGCTGGCCAGCATCCACGGATCGATGTGCACGCCGCCATTGGAAAAGGTCGTATACGCGCCGGCCATGTCGAGCGGCGTGGCGTCGTAGGAGCCAATGGCCATTGAAGGCGTGCCTTGCGCGCTTTTGATCCCGGCGTCGCGAGCGAGCGACGCCACTCGATCAAAGCCCACCGTGCTCGCCAGGCTAATTGTCGCGTTGTTGTCCGATCGCATCAGCGCTAAGCGGGCAGTCATCTCGCCGTAAAACTCGCCTTTATAGTTGCGCGGCGTGTATTCGTATTGGGTTCCTTCGCCGTATGTGGCCTGCTGGTCGCTGAGCATGGTCACCGGCGAGAAAAGTTTCGTCTGCCCCGGCAACAACGTGCCCTCAACGGCGGTCTGGAACGCGGCGGCATAGACGAACGGCTTAAAGATGGAGCCCGTGGGGCGATGCGCCACCGCATGGTTCACCTGCGACGTGCCATAGCTGCGCCCGCCCACCAGCGCCAACACCTGGCCGGTGCGGGGATCAAGAGCAATCAACGCCACCTGGGGATAGACGTACGGCTTGCCCAGCTTCTTGTCGCGGGCGTGAATCTTGTCCACCTGCGCGTCCACGACGTGAATTGTCGAATCCACGGCCTGCGACGCCAGGCGCTGCAGGTCGGGATCGAGCGAGGTGTAGATGCGCAGTCCCTCGCGATTGAAGTCGCGGTCGCCGAGCCGTTGCGTAAGCTGCTCGTGCACCAGGTCGACAAAATACGGCGCTTCGCTTTCGTCCACGCTGCCTGCGACCAGATGCAGCGGCTCAGCCTTGGCCGTTTCAGCTTCATCTTTGGTGATAGCGCCGGTCTCCACCATCGAGTCGAGCACAAGATTGCGGCGCTCGATCGCGCGATCGGGATGGTGGAAGGGATTCAGGCGGCTGGGGCTCTGGATGAGCCCGGCGAGCAGCGCGCACTCCGCCAGGTCGAGCCGGCCCACATCCTTGCCAAAGTAGTCCTGCGATGCTTCGCCGAAGCCGTCGACGGAAAAACTGCCGATTTGGCCAAGGGAGATCTCGTTCGCATACATGGCGAAGATCTGCTGCTTATCGAAGCGATGCTCGAGGATGATGCTGATGACGGCTTCGCGTGCTTTGCGCGAATAGGTGCGCTCGGGCGTAAGGAAGAATCCGCGCGCAAGCTGCTGCGTGAGGGTGGATGCGCCTTCGGTGTAGCGGTGAAGGTGGAAGATGTCGTTGCGCATCGCGCCCAGGATGCGCCAATAGTCGATGCCGCTGTGCTCAAAGAAGCGGCGATCCTCGATGGCGATGACGGCATGAACGAGATTCGGGGGAATCTCCTCGTACGTGAGCACGCGGCGCTTGGTGCGCTGCGCGCCCTCGCTCAGGCCGGTAATGAGCAGCGGCTCCAGCTCGTAACTCGAAAGCGCCTGGCCATGGGCATCGGTAATCGCGTCCACCACGCCGGCGCTCACGCGAATCGTGGCGCTGTCGGGCGCGTGATAGGACTGCGCGCCGGGCCGCACCGTGATTTGCTGCACGCCTTCGCTGTAGGTTCCCAGCGGGGAAGGCTGCGCGGCGCCGTCGCCCGAGTAGCCGGCTTCGTGCAGCTCGTTGGCGATCCAGTGGATGGAGAGCTTTTGCCCCGGACGCACCTCGCGCGGCGCGGCGTAGATCTGCGCGGTGCTGGCGAAGATCGGCTGCTTCAGCCGCTCGTCCACAATGCCTTCGTACTTGACGTAGAAATACGCGAGGACCGAACCTGCGGTCACGGCGCCGACAACAAAGATCACGAGCAGGGCCAGCAGAATCCGCGACCGGAGATGATGCCCCGATTGGGACCTCGGGATTCGGACTCGTATTGCCATTGCCGCTCCTTGAAATTGCTAGAGGCTCGACGCCAGCAGCTTTTCTTCCTCGACGCGCTTCTTCACCAGCGCCACCGCTTCGCTCAAGGCTACATCCACGCTGGTGCTCGTCGAACGCGTCACCAGTTCCACCTGGCCCGAGGCAGCCTTCTTGCCCACGTTGATGCGGTAGGGAACCCCGACCAGATCCGCATCTTTGAATTTGACGCCGGCGCGCTCGTCGCGGTCATCGAGCAGCACATCCAGCCCCGCCGCTTCCAAATCAACGGCGAGCTTTTCCCCTGTGGCGCGCAGCGAGAAGTCGGCGACGTTGGTGATGGTGACCACGACCGTGAAGGGCGCAATCGACGCCGGCAGGCAGAAGCCGTTGGCGTCGTTCGATTGCTCGATGGACGCCGTGAGAATGCGCTCGATGCCGATGCCATAACTTCCCATGATGGGCGTCACTTCTTTCCCGTTCTCGTCGAGGACGCGCGCACCCATCGATTCGGAGTATTTGTAGCCGAGCTTGAAAATGTGGCCCACCTCGACCGCCTTGCCCACGACGAGCTTGCCTTTGCAGCCGTCCTTCGGGCAGTCCTCGCCCTCGTTCACGCTGCGAATGTCGGCGGCGATGGTCCATCTAAAATCGCGGCCGGGCGTCACATTGCGCAGGTGGTAGTCGAGTTTGTTGGCGCCGCAGACCATGTTCCTGCGGCCTTCGAGCGCGTGGTCGACGATCACGGCGAGATCTCCGTCTCCCGAGAATTCGAGAGGCGTGTTGCCGGATTTCGCAACCTGCTTCGGCGCCAGGCCAACCGGCCCCAGATAGCCTGCAGGTCCGTGGAAGAGTTGCTCCAGTTCCTCGGCCTGCATTGTGCGCAACTCGCTTGCGCCGAGCAACCCGAGCAGCTTGGTCTCGTTCACCTGATGGTCGCCGCGCAAAAACACGGCCACCGGCAGCCAGATCGCCCGGCCGTCTCCCGCGAATCCGCGCTTGGCCATGTAGGCCACGCACTTGATGTCGGACGCCGGAGAGATTTTGAAGAACGCGGCCACGTCGGCAATCGCTGCGCAGCCGGGCGTGTGCACGAGCTCCGGGCTTCCGCCTCCCGTCGGAGCCATCTCCATGACCGGATCGAGCCGCGAGGTTGCTTTCTCCAGATTCGCCGCGTATTTGCACACCGGGCAGCTTGCAATCAGGTCCTCGCCGGCATCGGTGTAGACCATGAACTCCTGCGACTGCGAGCCGCCCATGGCGCCCGAATCTGCTTCGACAGCCACGAATTTGAGCCCGCAGCGCGTGAAGATGGAGCGATAGACGCGGTCGTGTAGATCGAAGCTGCGGTCGAGCCCCGCTGCGTTCACGTCGAAGGAGTACGAATCCTTCATGATGAACTGGCGCACGCGCAGCAGGCCCGCCTTCGGCCGCGGCTCGTCGCGAAACTTGGTCTGGATCTGGTACCAGATCTGCGGCAACTGCTTATAACTCCGCAATTCGCCGCGCGCGATCGTGGTCATGATCTCTTCATGCGTCATGCCCAGGCACAGGTCGGCGCCTTTGCGGTCTTTCAGGCGGAACATGTTGTCGCCCATCCCCGCCCAGCGGCCGCTCTCCTCCCACGGCTCGCGCGGCAGAATCCCCGGCAGGTAGAACTCCTGGCCAATCTTGTCCATCTCCTCGCGCACGATGGCGATGATCTTGTTCAGCGAGCGCTGCCCGAGGAAGAGGTAGCTGTAGATGCCGGTGCCGAGCTGGCGAATGTAGCCCGCGCGGAGAAGAAACTTGTGGCTGGCCACTTCGGCGTCCGCCGGGGCCTCACGCAATGTAGGGATAAAGAGCTTCGACCAACGGTGCATAAAAGGGTTGAGCGTACTTTCCCGTTCGCCGCGGCGAACGCAGGGCAAATTAAAGCAGTATTCATTCTAAATGTTCGTGGAGTTGGATCCTGAAGTGAGCCTCACGGCGCAATCCCGGCGATGGAAGCAACAACGTCGCGAACCGCAAGCAGAACTTCGTCGGGCGCTTTTCCAATGAGTGCCGGATCGCGAACTTTCCAATCCACGCTGCGCAGATGCGAACAGAGGACCGCACCGTAAACCGCCAATCCGGGCGGCAGGAGAACCTCTGACGCGTAACCCTTGATTTTGCTCGTGATTGGACAAACAAAAGCCAGAGATGCCTTGCTGTTGAATCGGCGGGAGGAAAGCACCAAAGCTGGCCGGCGTCCCGCCTGTTCATGCCCTGCCTGCGGATCGAAATTCAGCCAGATCAGATCACCGGCGTCGGGAACGAAAGGGCTCACCAAACTTCGGCCCCACGATCGGGTCCCCATTCAATCTTTTCCATTTCGGCGCCTTCCGGGATGCCTTTCAGAATTTCATCCAGAGTGATGCGCCGGCGAGGCTTGGCCGCGGCCGCTTCTGCCTTTTTGACAAGTGCAAGGCTGCCGGACCCGTTCGGAACCCACTCCACCGGCTCGCCGACGGGCAGCGCAGCCTGCGCGACAAGCTCCTCCGGAATCTCAACCGTGAGCGTGTTTCCTACGCGAACGATGCGGGTGGTCATGGGGATAACTCCTCACAAAATCATAGCGCGAATCGGGGTACGTTGCCGATTACCCGAGCCGCCTTCCAGTCCGCTGAGGCGAACGCAAGGCAAATTGAAGCAGCTTTCATTCTAAATGTCCGCGCATGGACGACGCGTCTATTGGGTATGAGTCAGGAACAGGACATTGCCGCTCGCCTTATCAATTTGCATCACGAGCGTGCCCCACACACAAGAACCGCAATTGAGCGTGCCGAGAACAGTCCAAACGCCATTTTCCAGCTCCGCACGGAATGGCTTCTCCTCATCCATCTCTTTTTTCCCATAAATCGGAACTGCGACCGCGTAGGCAATCGCGACGGCCGTGTCTTTGTCGGGCACAAATCCGTTCTTCGGGACAAACGAGTGCGAGTCCTTGATCAGGCGCCGGTTGTAAATAAACTCGTCGTGGTCGTTGGAAGTTTGCGCCAAGCAGGAACCATAGATCAAAGTAAGCGCAATCAGAAAAAGGCTAATACTTCTCATGGATTGCCGTCTCCTTTTGCCGGGTGCCCCAGGTCTCGATTTTGAGACCTGGGATAGCACTGGCTTCAACCAGCAGGTCTTTCTGATCCCTGATCGCTGATCCCTGTTCCCTGCCCCTAAATCAGCTCCACGCCCCACAGATCGTGCAGGTGCACCACGCCCTCGACCTTTTGCTCCGCATCGATGACGATGAGCGAAGTAATCTTGCGTTCTTCGAGGATTGCCAGCGCCTTGGCCGCCAGCTCTTCCGCGCCAATCGTGCGCGGGTGCGCATTCATCGCTTCGCCGGCCGTCTTGCCCAGCGCCGCGCCACCTTCGCGCTCCAATAACCGTCTTAAGTCGCCGTCCGAGATCACGCCGCGCAGCCGGCCCGCCTCCTGCACCGTCGTCATCCCCAGCTTCTTCGACGACATCTCGAAGATCACATCGGCCATGGGCGTCGAAGGCGCGACAACAGGAACGTCTTCGCCGGTGTGCATCAGGTCGCGCACCTTGGCGAGCTGTTTGCCCAGCTTGCCGCCGGGGTGCAGCTCGGCGAAATCTTCAGCGCGGAAGCCCTTGCGCAAACTCACCGCAACAGCCAGCGCATCGCCAAGCGCGAGCATCGCCGTCGTTGACGCCGTGGGCGCAAGATTCAGCCCGCAAGCCTCGCGCACCACGCTGCAATCGAGGGCGACGTCGCTCGCCGCGGCCAGAGTCGAGTGCAGATTGCAGCAGAAGCTGATGAGCGCGTCGCCTTTGCGCTTGAGCGTTGCCAGCAGGCGCAGAATCTCCTCTGTTTCTCCTGATGCCGACAGCGCGATGACCACGTCGCCGGGCATCAACACTCCCAAATCGCCGTGCACGGCCTCGGCCGGATGGAGGAAGAGCGCGGGCGAGCCGGTGGAGCTGAGCGTGGCGGCGATCTTCTGCGCGATGATGCCGCTCTTGCCCATGCCGGTGACCACCACGCGTCCGTTTTGCTCGCCGCAGCGGAGAATCATCTTCACGGTGCGCGCGAACGGCGCGGCCATCGGCCCTTCGAGGCGCGCGGCAAGTGCCTCGAGCGCGGCGGCCTCGGTGCGCACCAGCGCCGCCGGCTGGAACGGCTCGTCTTTCTCAGTGGGGCTCATTGGCATTTGATGATAGCAAAGACCGGGGAACAGGGAATAGGGAGCAAGGAAGCAAGGAAGCAAAGAAGCGGAGATCGAGACTGTTGCGCCGGTCGGCTTGTCACTGCCGATGACGAGGGGAATGACATAGAATTCCGGCGATCCGGCGGGCCCGCCTTTTCTGTCGCCGAAGGGCCTCCGGGGAGATCGAGAGGTGAGGCCATGGCTCCCAATGAGAGGGAGATGACGGCAGTCGATCGCGCCCGCGATACTGCGGCCCGGCTCGGATTATGGGTATCTGTGTTGATGACGGCTGTGGCAGTCTTGGCATTTGGCATTGGCTTGATGACGCCGCCACACTCCGGACCCTTTTGTACCGGCACTTGCATTGCGTACCCCTACACCTGCGCCGTCGCGTTTTTCCCCAGGGATTATTTGTGGGTCTTCCCCGGGATGCTGTTGGTTACTCTCTTCTTGGTGCTTTCAATTTGCGTCGACTTCTGGGTTGTGACTGAGAAGAGGATCTTCAGTCGGATCGCGGTGGCGGCCGCGACGGTCGCAGCCACGCTCGTCACGCTCGATTACTTCATCCAGTTTGAAGTCTTCCAGCCGAGCCTTCTCAAAGGGGAGACGGACGGGCTTGCCCTCTTTTCGCAGTACAACCCGCACGGGGCCTTCATCGCCATGGAGGACCTCGGATACCTGGGGATGTCGGCAGCATTCATCTTTCTCGGCGTGTCGCTGGCGGGCAAAAGCGGCCTGGAGAGAGCAACACGCTGGGTGCTGGCGATCAGCGGGGTGTTGGGATTCGCTACGTTCATCGGCATGTCGGTGGCTTTCGGGAACAACCTGGAAACGCGGTTCGAGCTGGCCATCATCACCATCGTCTGGACCGTCCTGCCCGTAGCTGCCGTGATGCTGGCGATTTTGTTTCGAAGATCCCTCCGGCCCGCTGCGGACTGATGCGCCGCCGCGAATGGAGCAGTGCGGCACGCGCAGGGCAGACTATCCGCTGATCTCTGCTGCAGCGCTCGTACAATAAAGCTACGAGGTCGATTCCCGTGCGACGCAACACCCTTGTTCTTATTGCCGTTCTTTTCATTCTTGCCGTCTTTGCCTGGGCGGGATGGGCCAACTGGGAGTATCGCCGGCAGGCCGCCGAAAAACTGCTGGCCGGGGCCGCGCAGGGCGAGCTGGTTCCGGCTCCCGGCGGCGATGCGCTGAACTACGTTTCTCCGCTGAACGGCAAGCCGGCGCCCGCCTTCGCGCTCCAGAACCTGAGCGGCGGCAAAGTCTCGCTCGCGAGCTACAAGGGCAAGGCCGTCATGATCAACTTCTGGGCCACGTGGTGCGGCCCGTGCAAGGTGGAAACGCCCTGGATCGTCGAGCTGCGCAACAAATATGCAGCGCAGGGCTTTGAGGTGCTGGGCGTCGACACCGAGGGCGACGACCTGCAGGCGAGCGACAAGGCCGGATGGGCCAAGGCTGAGGCCAACGCCAGCAAGTTCACCACCGAGATGAAGGTGCCCTACCCGGTGCTGCTCGACGGCGACAGCATCAGCCGCGACTACGGCGGCCTCGACGATCTGCCCGCATCGTTCTTCGTCGGTCGCAGCGGAAAGGTGGTCGCGGCGTCCGTGGGCCTGACCTCGGAGAGCGACATCGAGGGGAACATCGAGAAAGCACTGGCAAACTAGCGAGTCAGCAAGTTAGCGGGTCAGCATGTTAGATACTGTTTCATCAATTCGGTTTGTATCAGGGCATGGCTTTAGCCGTGCCGAAAAGACCCCAAATGAGTGCGGGCTTTAGCCCTAGAGGGAAATTCGGCGACCGAATCAAAAGTATGTTTAGGGGATTGGAATCGATGGTTGCAATAATGAAGTCCGGCTGCACAGCAACCGCGGTGTTACTGCTCGGAGCGCTTGGGGCTCACGCGCAGATTCTCTCATCGGCCGCGCAGAATCGCTCCATCATAAAGACCGACGCCGTGCAATATCTCTTTCCCGAACAGGTGAGCGTACCCGCGGGCAAGGCGAGCGCCGTCACCCTGCACTTCCGCGTCGCGCAGGGGCTGCACATCAACTCGCACACGCCGAGTGACGAGTTCCTTATCCCAACCACATTTTCGATCCCTGACGGCACGGGCGTACGGCTCGCCGCTGCCACTTATCCGCCCGGCGCCATCGTTTCGCTGGCCTTCGACCCCAAAACCAAAGTCAGCGTCTACACCGGCGAGTTCATCATTCAGGCACGTATCGTGGCCGTGCCTGGCAATCACCTTGTCCAGGGCAAGCTGCGCTACCAGGCCTGCGACCAGAACCAGTGCATGCCGCCCAAGACCATCAACGTCCCCATCGACGTGATCGGGAAATAGCAGTGATCAGGGTTTAGAGATCTAGAACACTCGATGGGGTGCCCCATCCTTTCCGCGCTCTTTGCGGAAAGGGTGGGAAAGCACAACGCTCAACCAGCCGCCGGCTTGCTGACTCGCTGACTTGCACCCCGTTATTGCGTCGAGCCGGTGTCGTCGGCGGGCAGAAACTGGTAGCTCACAAACGCAAAGTGCGCGCCGTCTGGAGCCCAGTTGGGCACGTTGTCGCTACCCGATCCGCCAACGATTTGCACAAGGTCGCGGATCTTCCCGTCGGCAACGTTCAAAATGCGCAAAGTCACGTCCTTGTTGGCCGGGTGCCCGGTCACGTCTTTGTCGTAGGAGAGGATCAGGATCGATTTTCCGTCCGGCGAGGGATGCGCCGTCCAGTTGCGCTTCTCATCGAAGGTCACCTGCTCAGGCTGGCTGCCGTCGGGCCTCATGCGCCAGATCTGCATTCCCCCCGCGCGATCGGAGTTGAAATAAATCCACTGGCCATCGGCCGAAAAATCCGGGTCGTCGCTCACGCCGGGGCCCGTAGTCAGCGCGGTCTCCGCTCCGCCGTCCGGCGAAATGGCATAGATGCTCAGCGTGCCGTGGCTGGGCCGCGTAAACAAAACCGTCTTCCCGTCCGGCGACCAGCTATGAAAGTAGGAGTCGGGATTCGCCGTAACCATGCGCGGCGCGCCGCCCGTCGCAGGCGCGATATAGACGCGCCGTCCCGGATGGTCCGGCGTGGTGCAGGTCATCGCGAGCCATTTGCCGTCGGGCGAGAGGCCGTGGCTGCCGGTGCAGTCGCTGGCGTTGCCGATGACGAGTTGCGTGACCTCGGCGAGCGAGCCATCGCCTTCGCCTGCAGGCACGCGCCACAGCTTTCCCTCGCGATTAAAGATCAGCGTCTTGCCGTCGCGGCTCCAGTTGGGCGCTTCCATCTGCCCCTTGCCGGTCTGGATCACGAAGGCCATGCGCGCATTGTTGTCGATGGCGATGGTCTGCAGAGTGCTGTAGAGCGCCATCGGCGTGGGCGTTGCCGACGCCGCAGGCGCGGATGTTATTGACGCCGTGAGCGGCCGCAGCTCCACATGCGCAAACTTTGCCTGTTCCACCGCGTCTTTGTTGTGCGCGCACACTCCCAGGCCGGCGTAAAAATCTCCGTCGAAGTGCAGCTTGATCGACGCTCCAACCTGGTGCAGCGGCTCGCCGTGTGCGCTCAGGAAAAGCGTGATGGTGTCGCCGCGCTTCTCAAGCCGCAACCGCTGTGGCGCACCGATGTTGAAGGCGATGTCCTGCGTAGTGTCGCCCTGGTTGCGCCGGTATTGCAGTGCCGTTTCTCCGGAACCGTGAATCGCCGCGTCTGCGTACATCGCGTCGGGGTCGAGCGTCTGCCGGAACATCAGCAGCGCCTTGCGATGCGGGCTTGCAGTGGGGCTGGCATCGGCCAGCTTTACGTCGGCGGTGAGCGAAACGTCGCCAGAGACTTTCTTCCACACAAAGTGGAATCCGTCGACGTTAACCCAAAGATTCGCCCCGGCCGATCGGATGGTGTAAACGCCCGTCGCAGCGTCGAAGGTCGCCACTCCTAGCGGCACGACGCTCCCCACATCCGACTGGCTCTCAAAAATACCCAGCCCGCTGCCGGCCGTCTGCGCGGCCGCGATGCCTGCTCCGATAAACCCAACCGCCAGCGCGGTAACTGCCGCGGCTTGTCCCAACCTTTTCATGTTCCGATGCACGATGAATCTCTCCCCTGCCGAGCCCTTGCCGACGGAATCACTCTACGGCAAGACAGCGGCTGCTCGCCAGCAGCAGCCGGGCGATCGGTTTGGAGCGAGGGCCATCGACGGGCAGCGAGGACGCAGGGAACGGGAAACCACCCGGCGTCGTTTTCAAATAGGCCATTTTGCGGTAAGATTGTCTTACCATGCAGACCAAGGTTTCCACCAAAGGCCAGATCGTGATTCCCCAGCCGGTCCGCCGCAGGCTGGGCCTCCGCGCGGGCGACGCACTCGATATTGTCGTCGAGAAGGATCGGATTATGCTGACGGCCCCAAAAAAGAGGACGCGCTTCAAGGCCAGAATCATTAAGGACCCCATCACGGGTTTTCCGGTGATTGACGCAGGTCCCGATGCGCCGATCCTTACCAGTGAAATGGTAAAAGAGCTGCTCAAAGACTTTCCATGAGATATCTTCTGGACGTCAGCTCGCTCGTCGCCTACGGGTTCAGGCAGCATGGCCTTCATAACCGGGCCGGCGCCTGGATTCGTTCCCGAAAGGGCGATCATTTCCTGACATGCTCCATCACCGAGCTTGGATTCGTTCGGGTTCTCGGAAATGTTCGGACCTATGGCATGGACGTGGCGCATGCAAGATCCCTGTTGATGGAGCTGAAGGCTTGGAAAGACTTCCCGCTCGAATTCATTAGGGACGGGAATGACATCTCGTCTCTGCCGAGGTGGGTCAAGTCTCCCGCGCAAACGACGGACGGACATCTGGTGCAACTGGCGAGCGCGAATGGAGCGATTCTGGCAACGCTGGATGAGGGAATTCCGGGGGCGTTTCTGATTCCGTAGAAGTGTGTCGCGGGAATCCCAAGGTCCCAGATTCGGAACCTGGGGCACCCGGCCAACTGTGTCATTGAAGATTCGTGGATGCGAAAATGAGCCAGACGTATCCGGTCACAAAGCAGATGAGCGAAGCGAAGCCGAGTGTTTCATTAAGTGCATAGTTAGCAGCGGTGTGTGGGTTCCCATGCAGTACCTGCTCGTAGGTGTACACCTGACACGCCATGAATCCGACGCCGTAGACCACACTGGCCGCAATCAGGATAAGCGGAGAGGCATAGAACCAGGCGAGCCTGCCTCCCTGACCGCGCAATGCCGACGATCCGATAATCAGAACAATCGAGCCTGATGCTGCACCGATAACGAACTCAGCTAGGCGGATGTACCTGCTCATAATTGGCTCATAAGCGCGCGGGCTCCCGCCTGGACCAAGGTTGTATGCCGCGTGTTTCTTTGTTGCGCGGCAAAAGATCCACAATCCGCAAAAAATCGCGATCGCCGTCACCGAACCACTGAATCCCGAGAATGGATGCCACACGATGATCCTCCGAATGAGTCGACGCAGTGCGAAGACTGGAGGAGCCCACATGCAACTCGACCCAGCCCATCGCTGAATGACTAATCTCCTGCGAGGACGAATTCGACGGCAGGCCCGACAGTCTTAAGATATGTGCCGACCTTTACCAAATAGGTCGCCAATTCCTTAGGATCACTAGGAGCCACATACAATTCATGGCTCGGAGGCAATGTCGGCCACGCGTGAAGTCTCATCAGATCGAAAGCGTAGGCGTAGGCCCCACCATTCTGAGGCGTCATACCTGGCCATGTTCTGAGAGGAACCGCGCCGGTGAGATTAAATGGCGGTCGGTCAGTTCTCTTGTACCTTGTGTCATAAAGGATGGTGAAGCCCATTTTCATCGCCAAAGCCACTGTTCGCTCTAGTGGCTCAAACACTAATTTGCCCTCAGGCGGGCGCTTGAATCCCTCGTTAGTTGCCCAAAGCTGCGCTAGTTCATCTGCTTTCTGGCCCATCTCGTATTGTGTGCCCGTAGCGAGTGGGGTTTCTACACCAGCGCAGAGTTGGACCAACTGTGTCTCACGGGCGCCGTCTATCAAATCGATCAACAGGTGCCGCACTTGGTTATCGGATGCTTTTGTCAGCGTCGCGTGCAGGATGGTCTTCTTCGCATTCATACGCTGAGAGCATACACCCTTGGGTCAACTTCGGCACTTTTTCGGAGGGCGTCCCGAGTTTTGAATTAAGATCTAGTATCCCAGCGGACAAGAGCATCATCGGCGTTTCTGTTAAGTCGGGACCGCGCCATCCCATCCTAGCCGCAATAGCAAGGCATGCGATGGTGGGGCAGCCAGCTCTAAGCTCCCGCTTTTTTCTCGATCTTTGCCCAGGTGTCTTTGAGCGGCAGCGTCCGATTGAAGACCAATTTGTCTGGAGTTGAGTCTGGATCCAGACAAAAATAGCCGACGCGCTCGAACTGGAAGCGGTCTTCAAGCTTTGCATTCGCGAGCGAACGCTCGAGCTTCGCGCCCGTGAGAATCTCCAGTGAATTGGGGTTGAGATTCGAGAGGACGTCCTGGCCTTCTTCCAGGTCGTAGGGATCGGCCTTGGTGAAGAGTTTGTCGTAGAGACGAACCTCGGCGGAGATGGCGTGCGCTGCCGAGACCCAGTGCATCGTGGACTTCACCTTGCGGCCGTCGGGCGAGTTGCCGCCGCGGCTCAGCGGATCATAGGTACAGTGCACCTCGATCACGTTGCCCTGCGCGTCTTTCACCACGCTTTTGGCGGTGACGAAGTAGGCGTTGCGCAGGCGCACCTCCTTGCCGGGCGAGAGGCGGTAATACTTGGGCGGAGGAACCTCGCGAAAATCGTCCTGCTCAATAAAAAGCTCGCGCGAGAATGGCACCTGGCGCGTTCCGGCCGACGGATCTTCAGGATTATTCGCAACGTCGACGAACTCAACTTTGTCGGCCGGGTAGTTGTCGATGACCAGCTTGAGCGGGTGAAGCACGGCCATAGCGCGCGAGGCGCGGCGGTTCAGGTCATCGCGCTGGAAGTGCTCGAGCATTTCGACGTCCGTTGTCCCATTGGTTCGCGAGGCGCCGATGGCTCCGCAAAAGGCCCGGATGGCCTCGGGAGTAAAGCCGCGGCGGCGAAGACCAGAGAGCGTGGGCATGCGTGGATCGTCCCAGCCGTTCACGTGACCCTCCTGCACGAGCTGCAGCAGCTTGCGCTTCGAGAGCAGCGTGTAGGTCAAGTTGAGCCGGTCGAACTCAATCTGCTCGGAGGGAAAGATTCCGAGCTGGGCAATATACCACTTGTAGAGCGGCTGGTGGTCGGCGAATTCCAGCGTGCACATGGAGTGCGTCACGTGCTCAATCGAATCGGACTGGCCGTGGGCGTAGTCGTACATGGGATAAATGCACCAGTCGTCGCCCGTGCGGTGGTGCGTAGCGTGAAGGATGCGGTACATCACCGGATCGCGCATGTTCAGGTTGGGCGAGGCCATGTCGATTTTGGCCCTCAGCACCCGGCTGCCGTCGGGGAACTCGCCCTTCTTCATGCGCACAAAAAGGTCCAGATTTTCCTCGATCGTCCGGTTGCGATAGGGGCTGTCTTTGCCGGGCTCGGTCAGCGTGCCGCGGTGCTGGCGAATCTCATCGGCTGTGAGGTCGTCGACGTAAGCCTTGCCCGCCTTGATGAGCTGCAATGCCCACTCGTAGAGCTGCCCGAAGTAGTCTGACGCGTAGCACAGACGCTCCCACTCGAAGCCCAGCCAGCGTATGTCCTTCATGATGGCGTCGACGTACTCCTGCTCTTCCTTCTCGGGATTGGTGTCGTCGAAGCGCAGGTTGGTCTTGCCACCGAACTCATCCGCCAGTCCAAAATCGATGCAAATTGCCTTGGCGTGGCCAATGTGAAGGTAGCCGTTGGGCTCAGGCGGAAAGCGCGTCTGCACGACCTCGTCGCCGTATTTTTTGGTGCGCACATCTTCGGCGATCTGGTCGCGGAGGAAGTTGGAGAGAGTGAGAGCGTCGTGGCCTTCCGGATTTGAGTCGGTCATTGCTGGGATTCATTATCCCACGGGAGGGGATGAGCGTGGCGGCGGATCGCGGCTGGATGGAACGGGTGTAGAAGCTGGTGGGCAAGGGGACGGTGCAGACGCTGGGATGAGAGCGGCGCTTGAGAGGCGTGGAATCCCGGGTCTCGGAGACGAGAGCCGGGACGACCGGCCCCGGTATGTTAACAGACTTTACTGGAGGCTGCCCCATTTGACGTTGCTTGTTACTACAATCGGTAGACTCTTTTTAGCTACCCAATCGTAGGCGGCTCGTTCCAGCTTATAATTCCCGCATCCTAGGAAGTCGTAAGCCATATTCACGACTTGGATCCTATAGAGTGCGGAGATCAATGCGTCCTCTGAGCCCGGTTCACCCTGCCTGATGACGGCGGTGTAGGCAGCTTCGATCACCGAAAAGTCAGACTCGTCACCCAGTACCCCCAAGAGAGCGCTGACCACGCGAGGGTCTTTGATTCGGCCCAACGCCCTGGCCGAGTAAAATCTGACGTTAGAATCTGGGTCCTTCAATGCGGCGATCAGAGGCTCGACGACGCGGGGGTCTTTGAAATAACCCAACGCCGAGGCCGCGCCGGATCGGATGCGAGAATCTGGGTCCCTCAGTGCGGCGATTAGAGGCCCGACGGCTGGCACTCCCAAATTGCCCAATGCATAAGCCGTACTCCGCTGGACTCCCGGATCTACGTCCTTTAGTTCTCTGACCAGGAACTCGACCGCGCGGGGGTCTTTGATTTGGGCCAACGCACGCGCCGCGAAACGCCGGACAATAGCGTCCGGGGCCTCCAGGTCGGCGATGAGTAAATCGAACGCACGGGGATCCTTCATGCTGCCCAAGGCTACAGCCGCGCTCTGTCGGACACGAAGATCGCTGTCTTGTAAGTCGGCGACCAAGGGCTCGACCTCGCGGGGATCATTCATGTATCCCAACACTAACGCGGAGTTCATTCGGACGCGAACATCCGGGTTCTTTAGGTCGGCGATTAGAGGGCCTACAGCGCTGGGATCATTAATTTTGCCCAACGCATCAGCCGCAATCTGTCGGGTCATAGGATCCTTGTCCTGTAAGTAGTCGATCAGGGGATCGAGCGCGGGGGGAACCTTGATCCAGCCCAGCGAGATGGTCGCAAGCTCTCGGACTCTAGAATCTGTGTCCTCCGTGGCGGCGACCAAGGATCCGATTGCGCGCAAGTCACCGATTTGACCCAACGATCTGGCCGCGCCGCTGCGGACCATGGCATCGGGGTCCTTCATGGCGGAGATCAGGGGCTCAACCGCTCGGTTGTCTCGGAAACCGCCGATAACATGGGCCACAGTGCGGCGGACGCGAACATCCGGGTCCTTCAGGACGGTGATCAAAGGCTCGACGGCACGCGGGTCACCGATAATGCTTAATTGATCAGCCGCCTCAGCCCGAACGCTAGCCTTCGAGTCCCTCAGCTTGCTGATTAGCTTGTCAACATTGTCGGTCTTCCCATACGCGGCTGGCGCTGATCCGAGCACGCACATGCAAAACAATATCCACATGGCAACCGGTCGGATGGTTTGGCAGGGGCGCCTAGTTTTCAAGAGAATCATAGAATCTCCTTCAAGTGGAAGCGTCGGACGGGTACCGGAATCCTGCAGGGCTTGTAGTGAAAATCAGGCGCGCTGTTCAGCGGCACTTTGCGGAACGCGGCGCCTGTCAGTTATGGTTTGGCCCCTGCCCGCAACAGTAAGGCTTTGATGTCGGCGTGTCCTCCTGCTGTCGCTGCGCCTAGCGCGGTCCCGCCGTCGCTCGACCTGGCATTGACATCGGCGCCCTTGGCAAGCAGCGCCTGTACCACCTCAAGGTGGCCGTTGAAGGAGGCTGACATCAGAGCCGTCGGGCCGTTCCCCGGCTCGGCATTTGGGTCGGCCCCGCTGGCGAGCAGCGCCTGCACCACCTCAAGGTGGCCATTTTGGGAGGCCCATTTGAGCGCGGTCGCGCCGCTGTAACCCTTGGCATCGGCACCCTTGGCTAATAGCGCCTCCACGACCAGAAGTTGACCGTTCTGGGACGCCACAATCAGCGGAGCAGCACCGTTGTCCGCGGTGGCATTCACATCGGCACCCTTGGCCAAAAGCGCCCGCACGACCTCGACATGGCCCATTCCGGAGGCCTCAATCAGAGCGGAATTGCCGTTGCTCGCCCTTGCATTGGCGTCGGCACCACCGGCGAGCAACGCCTGCACGATCTCAAGGTGCCCTCGTTGAGAGGCCATCATTAGCGCAGTCGCGCCGTTGTTTGCCTTGGCGTTGACATCGGCGCCCTTGGCGAGCAATGCCTGCACGATCTCAAGGTGTCCTTCTTGCGAGGCCACGCTCAGTGCGGTCCAGCCTGCGTTGTCCTTTGCATTGACGTCTGCCCCCTTTCCGAGCAGCGCCTGGACACGGTGCAAATCACCTTTTCCAGCCGCACTCAGGAGATCATCCCCTTTCGCATTGGCCCGCGTGCTTACCAGGAGGCAGACAAACACCACCAGGGCGCCCAACATCAAGGAGTGCTTCCGCAAGTGAGCCGCTTTCAACAGGATCATAAAATTTCCTTAACACGGTGGACGCGAGGTGTATACTACCGCCACCCCAGGTTGTCAATACGAATCTTGTAAATAGGGCGCGTCCGCCCAACGCATTCCGGTCCCTTGGAAGACGACAGTTCTCAAGTCGACAAAAAGACCAAGGCGACAAGCTCAATCTATGTCTTTTTCGTTCTTCTTTCGTCTTCTTCGGCGGTGAAGACGACAGAAGACGACAGTTTATTTAAGTAGTGATCTTGTGTCGCCTTCTTGGGCGGGAGTCCTGCCGCGGACAATGCTGGGAGCAGAAGGGGCGAAGCACGCGGCTAAATTGAGCAGACCCCGGAGGAGACTCAACCGAGCGATTGCAGTCTTTCTTCGGCCTTGCGAATGCGGTCGAGGCAGACATCGCGGCCGAGCACGACCATGGTTTCAAAAAGCGGCGGCGCATTCTTGCGTCCACAAACGGCCACGCGAATCGGCTGAAACATCGGACCGGCCTTCAAACCTAGTTGTGTGGCTGCGGCACGAAGCGCATGGTCGAGCGAATCGTGGTCGAAGGCGGTTGCCGGCAAAACCTCCAGCGCGGTTTCGAGAACACGGCGAGCCAGCGCGGCGTCGCCCGTCGATTCTCCTTTTTTTAGGGGAATCAGCTCGGCAGGGTCGTACGGCGCGAGCTTGTCGACAAAGAAGAAGTCTGCTGCCGGCACTGCATCGCGCAGCAGCTTAATGCGCTCGCGGATGAGCGGCGTGACGGCGAGCACTTTTTCGGGCGATGCATGGAACCCGGCCTGCTCGAAGAACGGCCGCAGCCTTTCGCTCAACTCGTCGACGGGCAACGCGCGAATATGCTCGGCGTTCAGCCAGACGGCTTTGGCGTCGAATGGATCGTCTTCGGTGAAATTCACAACGGCATTCGCGCGATTTACGCCCTCAAGAGTGAACGCGGCGCGAATCTCATCCAAAGGCAGAAACTCGCGGTCGTTTTTGGGCGACCAGCCCAGCAGGCACAGAAAGTTGACGAAAGCCTGCGGCAAAAAGCCGGCATCGCGATAGGTGGTTACGCTCACGACGGGGCCGTGCTTGCGCTTGGAAAGTTTTGTGCCATCGGGAGCGACAAGCAGAGGCAGATGCGCAAACTGCGGCGGGGCAACGCTGGAACATTCCGGGCCAAGGCCCTCCCCCAACGCTTCGAAGATGAGCAGGTGCTTGAAGGTGTTGGTCAGGTGATCCTGGCCGCGGATGATGTGGCTGATGCGGAGATCGGCGTCGTCGACGCACGACGCGAGATGGTATGTGGGCATGCCGTCTGATCGCAGCAGCGCGAAGTCTTCCACTTCGTCGGCCAGCTTGGACTGCGCGCCGTAAACGCCATCGACGAATTGCGAAATACGTCCCTCGCCGCGCGGCACGCGATAGCGTAGCGCGAACGGCTCGCCACTGGCCGCCCGCCGGTCGCTTTCCTCGCGTGACATATCGCGCATTCCGGGGTTGAACAGCCACGCGCCCTGCGCGGAGGAGTGCTCGTCGAATTCCGACTGAGTGGGCGTCGCGTGCGCCGGGGTGAAGTCGCGGTAAGCCAGACCCTTGGCAAAGATGGCTTCGGCCTGCCGGCGGTGCAGGGTCAGCCGCTCGGATTGCTTGTACTCTTCGTCCCAGTCGAGGCCCAGCCAGCGCAGCCCCTCGAAGATCGACTGCACGCTGGCCTCGGTGTTGCGCTCGACGTCGGTGTCGTCCAGGCGCAGCACCATCGTCCCGTGGTTGTGGCGGGCATAGAGCCAATTGAAGATAAATGTCCGCGCGCTGCCCACGTGCAGGAAGCCGGTGGGCGAAGGCGCAAATCGAACGCGCGGAGTGGCAGCGCCGGAGGTGTTCGGATCAGGCATCGTGTCGTTTTGTTTACCTTCACGATGCTATCGCAACGCTCCCTGCCAGGCTGTGTTTAGAGCGGTTCCACAATTCACGTGCCTGCTCCAACGTCTTGCAGGGGTGGCTTTTTCTTGATGAAAAAGCCACTCGGCGGTTGCGAACCTGGGTAAAGCAATTGTGGAACCGCTGCAGCGCCTCACGGCTGGGGCGGCATCGGCGGCTGCGGATACGGCGGCGGATATCCCATCTGCGGAATGGGCATAACCTTCCAGCTTGAGAAGGTTAGGACGCAAAGCACGATAAAGGGTCCGGCGTACGGGATGAGACAGAGCAGCGAGAGCAAAGGCGACATACCAGCCTTCTTGCAGACGAGCCAGAAGAGCACGATATGGAGGGCAGGAAACGCGACGAGGAAGAGGAGCACGATGATGTGCCAAGGCTGAAGCAGATCGCCCACGGGCACCTCCAGACGCGGGAATTCACAACGGGAGATCGTACCACATGCGGACGCCACAGTGGATTAAGTGGAACAATCCTTGGACCCCGGTGCAATCGAGTCCGAAGGTGCTGTCGCGCCCAGCGTCCAGGGCGGGAGCGAGATGCCTCAAGCCCGGGGCGGAAGGGGCGGCGGTTGCAACGGATTGGGCGGCGGCTGCCAAGCCGACTGCGGCGCGGGGACCACCCTCCAGTTGGAGAAGGCCAGAACACAGAGCGCAATGAAGGGCCCGACGTACGGGATGAGACAGAGCAGCGACAGAAAAGGGGACAGGCCCGCCTTCTTGCACACGAGCCAGAAGAACACAACGTGTAGGACAAAAAAGGGTAGGAGAACGATGAGACCGGCGACGATGCGTATCACAGTTGTCGAATCCATTCAGTCACTCCATAAATGGATTAAATGCGTACAGGGATGGTAAGCCCCGGGACAGACGGACGCAACAACAATCCCGGACGCAAGGGAACGCCAGCGCGCAGCTTGGCCAAAAATGATCCGAGTCGCGCCCCGCCGGATGGAGGCCGCGTCTCAGGCCGTGGGCGGAACGGGCGGATACGGCGGCTGCGGATAGGGCGGCGGATACCCCATTTGCGGCACCGGCACAACCTTCCACTGCGCAAAGGCCAGCACGTAAATCAGGATCAGATTGCCAAAAGGGACAATGTTCAGGAGCGAAAGCCAGGGCGAGAAGCCGGCCTTCTTGCAGATGAACCAGAAGGGGATGATGACGATGGCCAGGCAGACAAGAATGATGAGCGGCAGGATCGCCATCATGGCCACCACCATGTGCTGAATGTCATCGGCGCTGGGCCCCTGTTGCAGCAGGAATGCAAGATTGAACATAGAAGCGCTCCAATCTGGAATTGGGTTCGCAGCCAAGTTACCGCCAAACCCGTGAATCTTCAACAAAAATCGGCGAAGCTACGGCTTCTATGCCGGTGACCGGTCTTCCATTCCGAAAAGGCGACAACCCCCAGCACGATGAGCTTGACCAACTTGACCAACTCAGGATTTGGCCTCAAAATGAAAGGGAAGGAGTTTCATCATGGCCGCGAACCCAATCCCCAAGCCGGCAAAAAGGTCCGCAAAGCAACCCCAGGTGAATCTCTACGAGGCCAAGACACAGCTTTCCAGCCTCGTGGAACGGGCTGCCAAGGGCGAGGAGATCGTGATTGCCAAGGCGGGCAAGCCGATGGCGCGGCTCGTGCCGCCTGCGACAGCGAGCCAATCGCCGCGGATGCCGGGTAAAAACTATATGGGCATCACGTATATCGCGGAAGATTTCGACGCTCCGCTGCCGGAGGACGTGCTCCAGGAGTTTGGGCTATAGAGAATGAAAGTCTTACTGGATACGCATGTGTTCCTGTGGTGGGAAGCAGACGACACGCACTTGCCGGCTCATCTACATTCTGCGATCTTGTCGCCCACGAATCAGGTTTATGTAAGCGCGGTTTCGGTGTGGGAAATAGCGATCAAGCGGGCTTCGGGCAAGCTGGTTTTTCGCGCGTCTGCTGCCAAGGCAATTCAAAAACACAGTTTCACAGCTCTCCCAATCACCGCTGAACACGCCGAGTGGGCCGGATCGCTTCCCGCGTTGCATCGCGACCCATTTGACCGTTTGCTTGTGGCGCAGGCGCACCTTGAGGGACTGACCCTGGTCACAGTCGACGATCAAATTCTGCGCTACCAGGTCCCGCATTTGTAGTGGCCGCGTGGCCCTAGCACACAGATCTCTCTACGTGATGTCCTCGGTGTCGTAGACCGGCGTGATCGTCCGCTTTTTCGGCACGCCATGCACGGAGCTCAGCAGGTCTTCGACTACGTCCTCGAGCTGCCGCTGGCTCTCCACAACTTCGCTCATGCTCTTTAGCTCGTCCGGCTCCTGCACACGCTCCACAAGCGCCACGGCATGGCACTGGGCCACGTGATCCAGGTTCAGGCCCTCCGGGGTCTTGGCCTTGATGCTCACCTGATCGATGTTGACGCCCAGCAGGTCGGCAACCCGCGAGCTCATCTCGCCCGCAATGGGCGCGATCTTCGGCGCGGCAAGAACAAGCGTGGTATCGACGTTGACGATGCGGTAACCCGCGTGTTGCAGCTCTTCTAGCGCCAGGTTGAGAAAGATGGCGGAGTCGGCGTCCTTCCAGCGCGGATCGCCCGGCGGGAAAAAGCTGCCGATGTCGCCGGCGGCCACGGCGCCCAGCAGGGCATCAGTGATGGCATGGAGCAGTACGTCGCCGTCGGAGTGCCCGGCCAGGCCCTCGGGATGGTCCAGCGTCATGCCGCCCAGACGCAGCGGTACACCGGGCTTAAATTCGTGCGAGTCATAGCCAAATCCGATGCGTGTGTCCATCATTCGCGTGGCTCTCTGAAGTTGCTCTTTCCGGCGCACCGGCCGCGATCCGGCTGTTTGAGTGCGCTGGCTGCGTTAGTGCGTTCGCTGCCGCAGATAGAACTCGGCCAGCTCCAGGTCGCTCGCCTGAGTAATCTTCAGATTAACCTGAGAACCGTGCACCACGGCTACCGGAATTCCCGCGCGCTCGGCCAGCGACGCCTCGTCGGTGCCCACAAAGCCGTCGGCAATGGCCTCGGCAAAGGCTTGCTGGAGCAGCCCAAAGCGAAATCCCTGCGGGGTCTGCGCCTGCACCACGCACTCGCGCGGGATGGTCGCGGTCACCAGCGCTCCGTGCGCGGTCCGCTCCACCTGTTTGATAGTGTCTGTGGCCGGCATGCCCACAATGGCCGCGCCGTACTCGGCCACTGCATCGATGGTGCGCTCGATGGTGGCTGCGTCGATCAGCGGGCGCACGGCGTCGTGGACCAGCACAATGTCGTCCGGCTCGGCCGGCAGCGCGTTGAGCGCGTTGGCCACCGATTCCTGGCGCCTTTCGCCGCCTTCCACCACGTGGACGCGCCCCGTGAATCCGTACTCCGCCACCTGCGCCTCGGCGCGCTCCATCTCGGGCTTGCGAACGGCCACATACATCGCCGTAACCCGCGGCGCCGCCGCAAACGCACGCAACGAGTGAATCAGGATGGGAACGCCGTCCAGCGCCAGAAACTGCTTCGGCTGCGGGTTGGGTTGCGGGCCGGCCATCCGCGTGCCAAGTCCGGCAGCGGGAAGAATGACAAACACTTGCATAACTGGTGGAGTATACATCGGCGGAGGTGGATGCCACAGCGAAAGATGCGCCTCCGCACAGAGCAAACGCAATGTTTTTGAAAGGTACGCCTTTACCGGCTGCAGGTGCCCACCTCGCCCGCTATGGCCAGGCCAGCACTTCGACTTGCTATCATCATCCGATCGAAAGCACTCTTGGAAATTTTCCTTGCGAGAACTGCGAACCCTAAAGCTCCGGTTCTTGTATCCACAACTCATCGCAATAGGAGGGCACCGTGGACAAGGTTCAGAAAGAATTGCGCATACTCAAAATCTATGCACTTTTTTCAACCGTTTTGTTTGTCGCTTTGTTTTGCCTGGCGGCCAGGAGCCACGGCAGGAAGGCCGAGTTTGACGAGATCGACGCCAAGCGGATCAACATCGTCGAACCAGACGGAAAGGTCCGTCTCACTTTGGCCAACCGCGAGCGAATGCCTGGGGGACAGATGGCAGGAGTCGATCTGACCGCCCGTTATGGGAATCGCGTTATGGGGAACAATGGCCCTGCGGCCGCCGGACTCATATTCTTCAATGACGACGGTGACGAATGTGGAGGCCTTGTTTACGGAAGCAAGATTGTGGATGGGAAGCCGACTGCGGTCGTTCGTCTTTCTTTTGACCATTACCGCCAAAATGAGGCGATTGACATTGTGCATGACGAAGAGGGCGGCACGAGCCGCTCAGGATTGGAAGTGGTGGATACGGGCGGCCCGATTACCGCGGATGAAGTGCGACAAGTCAATTCCATCCTCCTCAGGCCTGACGGTCCTGAAAAGGATGCGGCTATGAAGAAGTTCGGCAGCGAGCATGCAACCACATTCAAATATGCGCCTCGGTTGTTTGTAGGGCGCTTGCCAGAGAACGACGCATCCGCGGTGGTCCTGATGGACACAGAATCGAGGCCACGCATCCGCATGGAAGTGGATGCATCCGGCGCTCCATCGCTCGAATTTCTCGACGGGCAGGGCAAGGTTACATACAGCCTGCCCGGCGCCTCCGGCAACAATAACCGTCCGGCACACTGACCTCCAAAGCCGGGTGTACCACCGGTCAGCGCGCAGCCTCAGCCGCATCAAGGTTAGCGATCTGGGGCAGCGCCTTATGATCTTGGAATGCGCTCCTTGCCGCCCATTGACACCGCGCTGCTCAAGCCCGGCTTGCGGCTGGCCGTCGCGCTTTCGGGCGGCGCGGACTCGGTCGCCCTTCTGCGGATTCTCGCCGCGCGTAGCGGGGAGTTGGGACTCGTGCTCCATGCCGCTCATCTGCACCACGGTTTGCGCGGAGCCGAGGCCGACGGCGATCTGGAATTCTGCCGCAAGCTGGCCGCCAAGCTGGGCCTGCCCTTTCACGAGGCGCATGTGGACACCGCGCGGGAGGCGCAAGCCGATCCCAGATCGGGCAAGCCAGCCGAGACCATCGAAGAGGCCGCGCGGCGGCTGCGTTACGCGTGGTTCCGGCACCTGATGGCTTCGGGCGAAGTCGACGCCGTCGCGACCGCACACACGCTCGACGACCAGGCGGAGACGGTCCTGGCCAAGTTTCTGCGCGGGGCGTGGACGGAGGGTTTATCGGGCATTCATCCAAAGCTTGAGAGCGCGGAGGGCCGAATTCTGAGGCCGCTGCTGGCCGCGACGCACGCTGAAATCGAAGCGTACCTGCGCGAGCTCGGCCAGGATTGGCGGGAGGACACGTCGAATCGCAATCTGACCATCACCCGCAATCGCATCCGGCACGAGCTGCTGCCGCTGCTCGAAGGCTGGAATCCACGGCTGCGCGAGCACATGGCGCAGATGGCCGCGTTAGCTTGCGATGAGGAAGCTTGGTGGCAAACCACGCTGGCGCCGGTCGCCGCGGCGACCTTGCTGCCGGGGCGTCCCGTGCGCGGGGGCGGCCGCGCTGCCGGCGGGGGCCTCGATTCCGGCTTGGCCATCGAAGTGAATCGGCTGGCCGCGCTTGCTCCGGCGCTGCAAAGGCGGCTCATTCGCTACGCTGCCGATCAACTTGGTGCCGCGCTCGACTTTGCCGCAACCGAAGCGGTGCGGTCGCTTGCGCTCGGTGGCCGTGCAGGCCAGAAGCTTGCCTTGCCGCATGGCCTGTGCGCGGAGAGAACGGCCCGCGAGTTGCGCCTGACGACTAACCTCAGCCCTGCTCCAAAAGGAGAAAGTGCGGGAGTACTGCCGCCGGCCTACGCTGTGGCAATTCCCGGCGAGATCGATGCGCCGGCATTCGGGCTCCGGCTTCGCATCGAGGTTCGCGACGCAGGGGTTCGCGACGCCGCAACGGCCAACGGAACCCCGAATGACCGCAGCGGCACACCGGCAAAGGCGGCCATCCTGCGCAACTGGAAACCCGGCGACCGGGTCAGGCTTCGCTACTCAGCCGGGCCCCGCAAAGTGAAGGAAGTGCTGGAACGTCTGCGGGTTACCGGCACCGGCCGGGCGCTTTGGCCGGTTCTGGAAATCGATGGACAGATCGTCTGGATGCGCGGCGTGGAGCTGGAACCCGATCCGGAACTGCTTATCTCTGCGGATTTTACAGAGAGCGCCGCCGCTCGGACGCACGCTCCGGCCCGCGCGACAAATCGTTGACTTGTCAGGTCCTGCCCCTTTCGTAGCATTGGCATGCCTCCAACTTCCACCGCCCTGGGAGTACAATCGGGTTACTGCTTCTCAGGCGGCGCGTGAGGCGTGTCTCTTGAGGGCGTTATGTAATTTTTGCCACTTTGTGGGGCGCGGGGGCGTCTAAGAAAGTGGCCTTGGGTCAGGGACTGATCATTGGGGGTCGCGGTAGCTGTTTCGCCTTCGCCGCGAAAAGGAGACGTTGGTGAACTCGAGCGTTAAAACCATCATGTTTTGGCTCTTTATCCTCATCTGCCTGGTAATGCTCTGGGCAGTGGTGCAGAGGAGCGCCGGCATGGGCAAAGAGCCGGAGTACGCCTATTCCGACCTCTATGACAAGGTGGTCAACAACCAGGTGCAGGACGCCACCATCCAGGGCGACGAGCTGCACGGCCATCTGAAGGTCTCGCCCAAAGACGAGTTCCACACCACGCTGCCGAGCAACTACGAAGACCTCCTGAAGGCAATGATCGCGGCCAAGGTGAGTTTCTCCATCAAGGAGCCGCAGAACAACGTCCTGATTCCCCTTCTCATCAACGCGGGCCCGTTTGTGCTGCTGATTGCCGTTTGGTTCTTCATGCTGCGCCAGATGCAGTCGGGCGGCAACAAGGCGCTGTCGTTTGGCAAGAGCCGCGCGCGCCTGCTCTCCATGCAGCAAAAGAAGGTCACGTTCAAAGACGTGGCCGGCGTGGATGAAGCCAAGGAAGAACTGAAGGAGATCATCGAGTACCTGCGCGAGCCGCAGAAATTTCAAAAGCTGGGCGGGCGCATTCCCAAGGGCGTGCTGCTCGTTGGGCCTCCGGGAACCGGCAAAACGCTTCTGGCGCGCGCCGTGGCCGGGGAGGCCAACGTTCCCTTCTTCTCGATTTCGGGCTCCGACTTCGTCGAGATGTTCGTCGGCGTGGGCGCCAGCCGTGTGCGTGACCTGTTTGAGCAGGGCAAGAAGAACGCACCCTGCATCATCTTCATCGACGAGATCGACGCGGTCGGCCGTCATCGCGGCGCCGGCCTGGGCGGCGGACACGATGAGCGCGAGCAAACCCTGAATCAGTTGCTCGTCGAAATGGACGGCTTCGAATCGAACGACGGCGTGATCCTGGTGGCGGCCACCAACCGTCCCGACGTGCTCGACCCCGCGCTGCTGCGGCCCGGCCGCTTCGACCGGCGCGTGGTGGTGGGCCTGCCCGACATTCGCGGGCGCGAGGAAGTCCTCAAGGTCCACATCAAGAAGGTTCCTGTCTCCGACGACACGAATTTGAACGTGCTCGCCCGCGGAACGCCGGGCTTCAGTGGCGCGGATCTGGCCAACATGGTGAACGAGGCTGCGCTGAATGCGGCGCGCCTGAACCGCAAGCAAGTCACCATGTACGACTTTGAGCTGGCCAAGGACAAGGTGCTGATGGGCGCCGAGCGCAAGTCCATGATCCTCAGCGACGAGGAGAAGCGCGTTACCGCCTATCACGAGGCGGGCCACGCGCTGGTTTCGCTCAAGCGCGACAACTCCGACCCGGTACACAAGGTCACCATCATTCCTCGCGGCATGGCGTTGGGCGTCACGGTTCACTTGCCCGACGACCGGCACAACTATACGCGCGAGTACCTGGAAACCCGGCTGGCCATGCTTTACGGCGGTCGCGTGGCTGAGGAGATCTTCCTCAACCAGATGTCCACAGGCGCGGGCAACGACATTGAGCGTGCCACGGAGCTGGCGCGTTCCATGGTCTGCGAGTACGGCATGAGCCGCCTGGGTCCTCTCACCTACGGCAAGAAGGAAGAGCAGATCTTCCTGGGCCGCGAGATTGCGCAGCACCGCGACTTTAGCGAGGAAACGGCGCGCCAGATCGATCTCGAGGTTCGCCGCCTGATCGACGAGGCCTACCAATCGGCGCATAACCTCGTGGAAGCGAACGCGGACGCCATGCACCGCATTGCCGCCGCGCTGCTGGAGCGCGAGACGATCGACGCCGAGGAGCTGAAGCTGTTGCTCGAGGGCAAGGAACTGCCTCAGATGCGATCCTCGCTTGCCGGAGGGGGCGATTCCGATGGCACCCCGCAGCAGGTTCTCAAGCCCGAAACCCGCGGGCCAGGCGCAGGCAACGGCTTGCCCGAGGGCACGCCTTCACCGGCATAGAAAGCAGGGATCAGGTTTCAGGGATCAGAGGGCCGCTCGCAAGAGCGGCCCTTTTTATTCCTGTTGTCCGGACGGAACTTTGAACTCCTTTCCTGCGTACACGCTTCGTAGATCCTCCCAGAAAGGACTTTTATGCGCGCTGCAACTTACCGCTTCCTTCCATTCCAGGCAGTCGCTCTGTTTGCGGCTGTTTTGTCACTTAGCGGCACCCAATCCTTTGCACAGAGTTCCGGTTTCAATCTCGAGCTCCATGCCAACAAAAACGCCAGTGCGACTGAGATCGGCCTGCCCGATTATCCCGGCTCAACGCTCATTAAGGGAACTGACGACGACAACACCGCCGATCTTGGCTTTACCTTCGGCGACGCGCGTTTCAGGATCATAGTCGCTAAATACATAACCACCGGCACGCCAGAGAGCGTTCTAGCCTTTTATCGCAAGCCACTCGCCCGCTACGGCGAGGTGCTGGAATGCAATGATGGCAAGCCCGTCGGCACGCCAGCCGTCGCGCAAAACGGACTCGCCTGTTCAGGGCAGAATGATGGAGGGCTGACCGTCACTGACCATGGAATTTCCTCAGGCGGACACGAACTTCGTGCAGGCTCTCCCCATCGGTTCCGTTTAGTGTGTATTGACAAATCTCAACCACAATCTACCCGTTTTTGGCTTGTCTATATCGAGTTGCCAAAGGATCACGAGAAAGCTGAGCGCTCGGAATAGCGCTTAATTTGGCGAAGGGGCCGTTCGCGAGAGCGGCCCTTTTTTGCTGTTCGAAAAAACCTTCCCGCCCCGTTGAACCCTCCGCCCGCCTGCTTCGACATAATGGATGAACGCAAATGGAGAACAAGGATCGAGCGTCGTACGAGTGGCTCGCGCTTCGTTGCCAAAGTGGCGAAGAGGGCGCGTTCGAGGACCTGATCGCGCTGATGGAGCGGCCCTTGCTCTATTACGCGATGGCTTTGACCGGCGACCAGGACAGCGCGCTCGACGTTCTTCAGGAAGTCCGGATCAAAGCGTTTCGAGGAATCCGAAAGCTCAGGGACCCTGGTTCGCTGCGATCGTGGCTGTACTCGATCACGCATGGCATGGCGGTGGATCAAATCCGAAAGAACTACTCGCGCGAGCAGGCGGAGAAGGTTCAATCCGAGGATTTTCAGGAGGCCGAGGAACCGTCGTTCGTTGAGGAAGATGCCGCTGCGGTCCATGCGGCGTTGAATCAAATCGGCCTCCTCCATCGCGAGGTTCTGGTCCTGCATTTTCTCGAGGACCTGTCGCTGGCCGAGATTGCAAAAGTCGTCGGTTGCTCCGAGGGCACCGTCAAATCCCGCATCTATTACGCAAAACGAGCCGTGAAGGAAATCCTAAGTGGAGGTTGTTATGGAACCGAAAAATGAAAGCGTACGCGACCGTCTGTTGGCGCGTTTGCCCCAGCCTGAGAATCTGGCTGCCTACCGGGAGGGAGTGGAAGCGTCGCTCAAGAAGAACCAACGTACCCTTCGCCGTCAAAGATGGTACTCCGGCGCAATCTGGGTCTACGCGGTTGGCCTTTTCACTGCTTTTGTCGTGATCGGCTCGCAACGGCTCAACTGGCCCCCAGCCGTCTGGGTTGAAATGGCGTTGGGGCTCCTCGTGATCGGGGGATCGGTCGAACTCCTCAAGTACTTTATCAATCGGAACAGAGTCGAGATTCTGAAGGAGATCAAGCAGGTCCAGCTGCAAGTCCTCGAGTTGCAGGCCTCGCTCAGAAAGGCCGATGAGAATCAGCGCTGACTTCTGCTCCCAGACCACTGTCCGCCGTTCCCTGTATACTTCCCCCGCAGACTTCATTGCCGCTCGCTTGTGAATTTAACTTGAGAGTGCGGACGGCTTCGTCGGTTCCCATCAAAATGTCTAGAGGAGCACTTCGCATGAACGCCCCCGTTGGCCGTTTTGCCCGCAGTTCCGCCCGCCGTTTTTTGGTTTTGCCGCTTGTCCTTCTCGTCCTCGCGCTCGTCGCCCACGCCGCGCCCGTTCTGATGATCTCGATCGACGGTCTCAAGCCCGAGTACATTACGCAAGCCGACGCGCACGGCATGAAGATTCCCTACCTGCGCACGCTCCTTGCCAACGGAACTTACGCTGACGGCGTGGTGGGCATCTGGCCCACCGTCACCTATCCCGGCCACACCACGCTGATTACCGGCGTTTGGCCCGCCGAACACGGCATCTACAACAATCACGAATTCGACCCCTTCCGGCGCTTCTCCGAAGCGTGGAACTGGTACGCATCACAGATTCGCGTTCCCACCTTGTGGCAGGCTGCTCACAAGGCGGGACTGCGCACCGCCAGCGTTGGTTGGCCGGTGAGCGTGGGCGCGCTCGACGTCGATTACCTCATCCCCGAATACTGGCGTGGCCCCGATGCATCGAGCCCATACAATCCCGTCGATCAGCTGTTGATGGCCGCTCTCGCGCGGCCCGCCACGCTGATCCAAGAGCTTGAGCCTGCCGCCGGCCCCTACATGAACGGGAATGTGACCACGCCTGAAGGCGACGAAACCAAGACCCTCTACACACTCGAGATTCTGCGCCGCTACAAGCCGGCATTCATGACTCTGCACCTGAGCTCGCTCGACGAAACACAGCATGCCCACGGACCCTTCAGCCCGGAGGCCTGCGCCAACCTCGAAGCGCTCGACGGCATGGTGGCGCGCCTCGCGCATCAGTTGTTCGCCAACAATCCCTCCGCCGTGCTGGTCATCGTCTCCGACCACGGCTTCATGAATGTTTCGAAATCCGTCAACCTGATCGTTCCGTTTCTTCAGGCAGGCCTGATTGACGCGACCATGGCCCCGGGCAAAGCCCCGGTCGTCAACTCATGGAAAGCTGAGCCGTGGATGGCCGGAGGCATGGCGGCGATCATGCTGCACGATCCCAATGACCACGCAACCGAGCAGCAGGTGAAGGCGATGCTCGACAGCCTGGCCGCGAACCCCGAATATGGAATCGCAGAGATTTTGGATCGCGACGCGATCAGCAAGCGCGGCGGATTTCCCGACGCCGCATTTCTTGTAGTGCTCAAGCCCGGCTACTATACCGGAAGCGGTCTCAGCGGCAGCCTCGTCAATCCGAATCCCAGCGACCGCGGCTCGCACGGATTCTCGCCCGAAGATCCCGAGATGCGCTCGTCGTTTTTTGCCGTGGGAGCCGGAATCGCGCGCCATCGCGACCTCGGCTTGGTGGATATGCGCCAGATTGCGCCCACCGTGGCCGGAATCCTGCATGTGCCTATGCCCACGGCAAAGGCATCGCCGCTGCACGTCGCGCCGTAGAGTGTGTCGCCCATCGCCCGCGGACCAAGGTAGGGCCTGAAGAGTTCAGGCCTTCCTTGTTTCCTGTCTTTAAAAGACTTTGTAGCTGATGCCGACGCTGCCGCCGTAAGGCGAAAGTACAGGAGTCAGGCGCCACTGCTGCCATTCGAAGTCGAAGGCCCGCAGCGTGAGCCGGTGGCTGAGCCTGTAGTCCACGCCGCCGCCGTAGGCGAAAACGAATGCATCGCCCCCCATGAGAAAACTGGCGCTGCCCAGGCCAACAAGAAACTTGCCATAAGGTGTTACGCGGTGAAACGTGGCGATGGGAATGCGCGGACCGATCAGGTAGGTATCCTCATCGATCCCCGTGCTCGAACCTGGAGGATAGTACTCGTTAAAGCGCATCCAGCGGCCTTCGCCTTCCACCTGCAACCAGCGGCTGAAACGGAGGTCCACGTAGGCGCCGGCGCCGTATAACCGTTTGGGACCGGTATAGGCGATGCCCTCTCCGGTGTAGTCAGGCTGAGCCGTCGAGCCCAGCGCGCCGGCAGAAAGGGTGAAGCTGCGCGAAGTGGCCGCAGGCACAACCTGACCCCGCGCCGAAACGATGGCGAAGGAAGATACGGCGCAAATGAACGCCGCAGCATTTCCGATTCTGGTCCCCACAGAAAAGTAGCGGCTAAGCGGCTTCTTCCTCAAGAGGAAGCCGCCTTGTACGGTCTCCAGACGGCAGGAAACGAATCGAAAATGCTCTAGGATCGCTCTCTTCATAAGTAAGACACAATTCCACTTCCTGTGAATCTTCGGTTCGCAAGGCAATACCAATCGAACTCACACTCCGGACCGGCTTGGGTGCGCTCGTTTTGAAGCGGCGCACCGTATCCGGTCTCGGCGGGACTCATTTTATCTTATGGCTGCGGGTTCTGTGCTGCAGTTGGTTGCTGCGGCGGCGGCGGTGTGCCGCCGGCTGCGGTCTGCTGGTCCGGCGTGGCAGCGGCGCTGCTCGAGGGTTGAGCCGGCGGAGCTGGCTGTGCATTGTCGGGTGCGGCTGCCGGCTGATCGTTGGCCGGCTGCGCAGCGGGCGCGGCCGCAGGCGGCGCTACGGTGGCCTCTTCATAGTGCTGCAGCTTGTAGAAGATCGGCGTCACCTCGAACGGCATCTTGTCGCGGGCGTTCATCGGCGCATACCGCTTCGCGCTCAGCATGTGCACCGTGTCGTCCCAGGGATCGGTCTTGAGCCAGCTTCCCAGCGGCAGCGCAGGTGTCTGCGCCAAGTCGTCCCAGTTCAGCTTGGGCGCCATGTGCTCCACCGCGGCCATCCACGGCGTGCCATCGGGCCTCAGCAGCGAGTCGCCCAGCATCGGCGTATTCAGCGCCTTCAGTTCCTTGGCCCGGTCCGCCAATTGCTCGTAGTAAAGGCCCGCATTCGCCAGCCGGTCCTTGTACATGGAATTCTGGAGGTACTCCAGGGCCCTCTTCGACGCGGTATCGTTGTCCACGTCGGAGTGGTTCATGTTGATCTTCTGGAACGTTGCGGTGTCGGGAAAGAGCAGCCGGTCGTTGAAGGCGTAGCGGGTGTCGATGTGGTGGCCCATGGCGATGTGCGCCAGTTCCATGGAGATCACCGAAGCGATCGCTTCCTCGCTGGGCAGGCTGTCGATCAGCCCCTTGCTCAGCAGGATCGTGTTGCCCACGGTCGTCGCCTCCACGGTATCGGTAAGCAGCACGCGCGTGTGAATCTGGTCGGTAAAGGCCAGGTTGTTGGGCACCACCAGGTTGATCACAATCTGGTCCAGAACCTTGTTCTCATATCCGCCGGAGTCGAGCGGCGCAACCAGGCCCGCCTCTACCAGGCGGTCGATCACGTTGTTTTCCGCCTGGGTGATCCACATGCGCGAAGCCTGCAGCGGACCCACATCCTGCGAGTCGTCGCTCTTGTCCACGGCCTCGTCAACCTTCACGCTCACGTTCTCGCTCTCGCGCGTGGGCAGCTTCAGCGAGTAGCCCCAGAAGTGCGTCTGCGCCTTCAGGCCCACTGACTTGCTGGCCTCGGTGCGCTGCGTCTCCTCGACGTATACCGCCACCGGCAGCCAGATTCCCGGCTGCACGTTCATGCGCCAACTGTCGAAGTGGAAGTAATACTTTGAAGAATCCTCTGAGGCCGGCCCGGTGTAGGTGCCGTTGAAGCGGACGACGTTTGCGCCTTCATCTTCGATCCAGATGCGTCCGTAGAACCGGCCGATGCCCTTCACATCCGCCTTTGGATGCACGTCGTAGACCCACGTGCGCACCGAGCCCAGAAACTCGCGCCGCACAAAGCTGAACACATAATGCTGTTGGTCGAATCCCGACGGATCGATGAACATCATCTGCATAAATCCGTTGGGATTATAGGTAAACTTCTCCAGCCCCAGCGCCTTGCTGAGTCCCGTCATGGCCGCAAAGGAACCCTTGAAGAAGCCGTGCTTGGCCTCCTCCTTGGGCTCGTAGCTCTTGTCAAAGAATCCTTTGCTGAAGTCCACACGGCTCAGCATGTACTGGTCGTCCACCGGCACTTCGTACAGCTTCACGTCCGGCCGCGTGTCCTGGATGTAGGTTTCCACCAGCGGCGTGCGCAGTTG
>CAWHVN010000043.1:0-43806 GCA_963832805.1 uncultured Acidobacteriaceae bacterium
CGCAGGGCGGTGAGGCTTTAGGCAAGTCAGCGAGTCAGCAGGTCAGCGCATCAGCGTGCTATCCCACGTCAATCGAGACGCGGGGCACCCGGCCCGCGGCGAAAAGTAGCTGCACCCACCTGGCATCGGAGGTTTCCCGGCTTGGTTGGCAACCAGGAAAGGAAAATGGAATTTTCCGCTTGGGTGCAACTGCGAGACACGTACAATCAGAAATCAGAACCAGAGGGTATTTGCACTACCATCCTCTGTGGCTCATAGTCTGTTGCCTCGTCGTCCACGAATCCGAGGATCAAAAATGACTCGATCGATGGGCAGTTCGCTTTCGGCGCCATGAGCAGAACAGTCAGCACGCTCTTTTAAGCAATCGATTTCTCATCAACGATTGTTCTGAGGTTGCGAATGCGCTCCTGTGTTCTGCTCACCCTTGCCCTGATTTCCTGCGCTCCCGCTCTTGCCGCTCAGTCCGTCCCTCCGTTCCAGATCTATGGCGGCTACACACGCCTGTCCAACTCCTTCAACGGAATACCCGAATCGCAGAAGGCACTCAGCGGCTGGGACGCGAGCGCAGCATTTCCTGGGTGGCACGGCCTGCGCGTCGAAATCGACGTCTCCCGCTACTCCGGAACCAATCTCGGCGCAAAGCAACAGGCCCTCTCGATTATGGGAGGTGGGCAATACGAGCGCACGTTCCACCGCGAACGGTTATTCGTTGAAGCTCTCTTCGGCGATGTGGGCATGAACCGCTACTGGGGACCCAACGCGCAACGGGGCGAAACGGCCTCGTTCACTACACTGCTTGGCGGCGGCCTCGACACCCCGCTCAGCAAGCACTTTGCCCTTCGCATTCAGGGAGACTATCGCAACGAGAATCTCGCTCTTGTTCAAGCCGGCAGTCTGGACCCCTACCGAGTACCGGGTTTGCCGCAGAATTTCGGCAGCATTTCCACCGGCCTGGTCTGGGCTCCCCGCCTCGGACGGTCTTCGTTCACACAGGCAAGCGCGCAAAAACGAAGCCCAGTCGCGAGTGAGCTGCAGTTTGAAGATCTCAATTCCTTCGGTCACTTCTACATCTTTGCGAACAGCTGGTGGAGCTATCTCCACGTCGCAGGAGTGGAGTATGACCGGCATTCATGGGGAAAGTTCATCGGCGCACGCATGGATTACGTGGCTGAGATTCTCCCGGTTGCCATTCTCAAGCAACCGAGCCAAACCGACGTGTGGGGAAATCCGGGAAGTTCGACATTTACAACGCTCCACGGTCTTGGCATATCACCGGTCGGCCTGCGCATGATGTGGAGAGACGGCAGAGCATGGAAACCCTTCTACACCGTTAAAGCAGGGTTGATCGGCTTCAACCGAAAAGCGTTGTCGCAGTACGCCGCTTACATGGACTTCAGCCTTCAGCAAAGCATCGGCGTCCAATTCCGGCTGAATCATCGATGGGATTTTCGCGCAAGCATAGGCCACTTTCATTTTTCAGACGGATTCATCGTGCCGAGCAATCCAGGAATCGATGAGATGTTCTATAGCGGCTCTCTCTCTTTTCACCTTGGAAAACGGCCGACAGGAGAATGATTCCTAACAAAGCCGGGCTTATGTGCTGATGGCTTACGCCGTTGCTATCGCGGAAAGGGGACGAACTTGTCCGCGCAGGAGGCGGGGTTGCCTTCGGCGGGAGTTCCCTTGATCGTGGAGTCTTCGCCCGCGGGCAATTCCAGATTCGTTGCGCCGGGTCCAAGCGTCAGGTCCGCGTGATTCACCTCGTAGGTGTATGAGGCCTGATCGACGATCTGCACGCCGTCGAGAGCAGCCGCGATGCGGTGGGTGTGGTCGTAGCCGTTGAAGGTGATCTTGCCGCCACCGGAGACGCGAACATTGTGGAGCGTGATGCCGCTCATGGTGGGAGGCGAGTTGCCCTCGAGGGTTCCGGCGGCGGAGTAGGCCGTGTCGAGGGTGATGGGATTGGGCGAGTTGCGGATGCAAACGTCGTCGTAGACCACGTCCTCGGTGAGGCCGCCACGCGAGCCGTTGGACTTGATGCGGATGCCGTTGTCGGGGCCGTCGAGCGAGAGGTCGAAGACGCGGATTTTGCTGACGCCGCCGTTGGTCTCGCTGCCGATGGACATGCCGTGGCCCCAGTAGAAGTGATCGTGGCTGATGGTGATGTTGGTTGCGCCGCCCGGGCCGCCCTTGATGGCGACGTTATCGTCGCCGGCGCGGATGTAGCTGTGCGTGATGGTCACGTTCTTCGCCCCGTCGCCGGGGTCGACGCCATCGGTGTTGCGCGCCAGCCGTTGCGGCGTGTCGATCTTGAGGCCCCACACGGTGAAGCCGTCGGCGTGGTTGAACACGACGTGAAAGTTGGGCGAGTTCCTGAGCGTGATGCGGTAGAGCGTGAAGTTATCAGAGTCATTGGCGACGATAAGGCGCGGAACCTGCTGCCCGCCGCCGGGGCGCGCCTGTTCGGCCAGGTCCCACCAGGAATACTCGGACCCAAGCATTTTCTCGCCGCCCCGGCCGTCGATGACGCCGTCGCCCATCACGCCGGAGTTGGGTGCGTGGTCGACCGAAATCAGAGGTTTGCATCCGCGCGGGCCGGGGCCGTGGCTGACGATGCCGCAACTGCCCGGCGACACGGCGAAGAGAGCGGGATCGCGCGAGGCGAAGAGGGTGACGCCGGTGCCAAGGATCAGGGTGACCTCAGGCCGCAGCTCCAGCGGGCCGCTGAGGAAGGCGTTGTTGGTTTCGTTCACGTGGAGCAGGACCGCGCGGCCCTTGCCGCACTTGTCGATGGCCTTTTGAATGCGGGCGGTGTCGAGCTTTTGCTCGTCGGCCGGAGAAAGGGAGCGGCCGCTGGTTTGGAGTAGGGCATCGAGCGTGGTGCACAGCTGGGGAAAGAACGGCTCGACGACGGTGCGAGTGTCCTGCGCGGACAGGCAGGACACGGCGCCGAACATCAAGGCAAGAAAAGAGGCGAAACGGGGAGTGATGGCCGCGATTCCTTTACATTGTCGCATTGCAACAACACACTAAAGCACTCGACTCTCTGAAAACAAGAGCATGCCCGAAGTGCGCCGATCAGTCTATAGCGCGTTCTCGCCGCGTTCGTCGTTGCGGATGCGGACGGCCTCGTCGATGCGGCTGATAAAGATTTTGCCGTCGCCGATGCGGCCCGTGCGCGCGGCGCCCTCAATGGCCGCGACCGCCTTATCCTTCAAGTCGTCGTGAATCACCAGCTCGATCTTCACCTTGGGCAGGAGATCGACGGTATATTCGCGGCCGCGATAGAACTCGGTGTGGCCCTTCTGGCGGCCGTGGCCCCGGGCTTCAAGAATCGTCATGCCTTCGATGCCCGCTTCAAGCAGCGCATCCTTTACGGCATCCAGTTTTGAGGGTTGCAGGACAGCTTCAATCTTCAGCATAAACAGAGAATCCTCGTTCGATAGCGTAACAGGCGGGACGGCCGGAGCGGAACCAGAGTAACTGTCTCTTTCTAGGTTTTGCACAAGGTCGCCGCTCCCTGATGCTCCCACCCCAACGACGAAGGCCCGTCGTTGGGGACCCCGGATTAGTCGCGTCGACTTGAATTAAACCCCTTCGGAATACGTCGACTCTGGTTCCGCTGTACTTGGCCGCCTCCACCGGAAGAATTTTGCCTTGCGAACTGCCAAAGGCACCGATGAAAAACCGATCAGGTGTTGAAATCGTACCCTTCTTCGCCGTGCTGGGAAAGATCGAGGCCGGCCATCTCGTGCTCGGGAGCGACGCGAAGTCCAAAAATCTTGTCGACGACGAAGAGCAGAACGAGGGTGCCGACGATGGAGATTCCCCAGGCGACGCCTATGCCGGCGAGTTGGTTAAGGATCTGGCTCCAATGCCCGTCGATGCCGCCCGTGGGCACGCCCTTGCCGTAGATGGGATTGATGACGCTCACTGCAAACACGCCGGTGAGCAGCGCGCCCAGAGTGCCGCCCGCGCCGTGAACGCCAAAGGCGTCGAGGGAATCGTCGTAGCCGAAGTGGGACTTGACCTGGAAGACCATGAGCGAGCAGACGAAGCCGGCGGCAAGGCCGATGAACAGCGCAGACATTGGCTGGACGAAACCGGAGGCTGGAGTGATGGCGACGAGGCCTGCGACCGCGCCGGAAATCGCGCCCAGCGCCGTGGGCTTGCCGTTGTGGAACCACTCAAAGATGGTCCAGCCGATGGCGGCTGCGGCGGTGGCGAAGTGCGTGTTGACAAAGGCGCTGGTGGCCAGCGGGCTGGCGCCCAGGGCGCTGCCGGCGTTGAAGCCGAACCAGCCCACCCACAACAGGCACGCGCCAATGAAGCTGAGCACAAGGGAGTGGGGCGGCATGGCCGTGTGCGGGTAACCGAGTCGCTTGCCTAAATAGAGCGCGCAGACCAGCGCCGAGACGCCGCTGGTGATGTGGACGACGGTTCCGCCGGCGAAGTCGAGCGAGGGGATGTGGTTGCCGGTGGCGTTGAGCAGGCCGCCGACGCCCCAAACCATGTGGGCCATGGGGCAGTACACGAGGAGCGACCAGAGCGAGAGAAACAGGGCCATGCTGCTGAACTTCATGCGCTCAGCAAATGCGCCGGTGATCAGCGCCGGGGTGATGATGGCGAACATGAGCTGGTAGATCATGTAGGTCTGTTCGGGAATGGTGGCGGCGTAGTTGGTATTGGGAGTGAGCCCGACGCCTTTCAGGAAGAGGTGCTCGAAGCCGCCGACGAATACGTTGCCGTGGCCGAAGGCCAGCGAGTAGCCGACGAAAGCCCAGAGAACCGTGACCAGCCCGATCATGGCGAAGCTTTGCATCATGGTGCCGAGGATGTTTTTGCGGCGCACCAGGCCGCCGTAAAAGAGGGCCAGGCCAGGGCCGGTCATGAGCAGCACGAGCGCCGCCGAGGTGAGCATCCAGGCGTTATCTCCCGCGGATTGAGCGTTCTGGACGGCTTGCTGGAGGGCGGCGATTTGCGCCTGCGTTGCCGGGGCCTGTGCGGCTGGGGCGGATGCTGTGGTTTGGGCCAGGGCCAACGCCGGGAATACAAGGAGGGCGGGCAGGGTGAGCAACTTCAACAAACGATTGGGCATGAGGTCTTCCGGTTTGAAATTTTGCGCGCAAGGCGCGGAAAAAAGCGGTGAATGTTGCACAACTGGCGATGGAAGACCAGCCGTCTGGCACGAGTTGCAGGCGGCCGGGAGCCGACTAGGGTGGCCGCCGGCCAGAAGCATCGCGAATGACGCTTTGAGCTTTCGTTTCATTTTCGTAAAGTCGACGAAATAACGCAAGTTTCTTTGACTTCCTTATTGCTTTTTCATGCGTCGAGCGCTGTGGAGGGGCCGGGAGGGGGATTTCGGACGCGTGAACAAGGAAGACCGCAGCAGGCAGGGGTTCAGGATTCATTCAAGAATATGCAACTGGTCAATTCTGACCATTCCTGTTGGCGGGAGGGGAGTTATATAGTAGACCTATGGCGGCTTCTACGGAGCGCGACCACTATCTTTTTGGCGCGCTTGAGAGCAGCGCGAAGAATCGCATCAAGGTGGGTGAAGCGAACTACGGCTACGAAGAGCCGGAAGGGGTCTTACTCACCTCGCTGGATTTTGCGGTCAATTGGGTGCGCAAGAACTCGGTGTGGCCCATGACGTTTGGGCTGGCCTGCTGCGCCATTGAAATGATGTCGATGGGCGCCGCGCGGTTCGATATTGCGCGCTTCGGCGCGGAGGTGTTCCGGCCGTCGCCGCGGCAGTCGGACCTGATGATTGTGGCGGGGCGGGTTTCGCAAAAGATGGCTCCCGTGCTTCGCCGTCTTTACGACCAGATGCCCGAGCCCAAGTGGGTGATTTCAATGGGCGCTTGCGCCACTTCGGGTGGCGTGTTCAACAACTACGCTCTGGTGCAGGGCGTGAATCAGGTGGTTCCGGTGGATGTTTATGTTCCCGGGTGCCCGCCGCGGCCCGAGCAACTTATCTACGCGATCTCGCTTCTACAGGAGAAGATACAGCGCGAGCCCCGGAGCCTGCTGAAGACTCTGAATGCAGGATGAGCCCCATCAAAGGGCAAGATTCCTGGAAAAAGAGCGTTGGAGCCAATCACGGCCGGCGCGGGAGCGTCTCCCAAGTCTCAATGTGCCGGCTTGTGGAAAGGCAGGATGTGCTCGACAGGGTCCAGCGTGCTAGGTTTATGATACTCAATTGAGCATTGGTTGCTGCGCACTCTGTGCGGAGCCGAAGGATGGGGGAATGCGAGTTCCCCTTTCAAACCGTTTTTCCAACCGTAAGTCAGCGTAATTGTGAGGCGCTAAAGCATGGATTCACAATCGTTGAAATCCGCATTGTTCGTCCCGGCCCTGGTGTGTTTTGCCCTTTTGCCGATGGGGTGCAAGAAGGCTCCGCCGATCACGTTAGCGTGCAACGCCAGTGCGCCAACTGTCTACCCAGGCGATCCACTGTCCGTTACGGCTACGGCCGGGTCGGTGGACACGAACAAGAAGAACAACGTCATTTACAGCTGGAGCGGAGACGGCGTAACCGGTAACGGCACTTCAGCCACCGTGAATACGGCTTCTCTGGCTCCCGGTTCGTACACTGCCAAGGCCGACGTGAAGGAAGGCAAGAAGGGCAAGGAAGGGCTGAAACCCGGCCAGACCGCCGAATGTTCTGCCGAATACACGGTAAAGGCGTTTGAGCCGCCGACGATCAGCTGCTCGGCCAGCCCGAACACCCTCAAGCCTGGAGACTCGGCGACCGTCACGGCGGTGGGCGTGAGTCCGCAGAACCGTCCGCTGAGCTACAGCTACACGGCCACGGCGGGCACGGTGACGGGCACAGGAACCACGGCAGAGTACTCCTCGGCGGGCGCGCCGACGGGGGCTGTTGGGATCACGTGCAATGTTTCAGACGACAAGGACCACACGGTGTCCACCAACACGACGCTGACCATTCTGGCACCGCCGCCTCCGCCGCCGGCGCCGAAGACGCAGGCGCTGTGCTCGATCAGCTTTACCAACGACCCCAAGCGGCCGATGCGCGTGGACAACGAAGCCAAGGCGTGCCTGGATCAGGTGGCTCTGGACCTGAAACAGCAGGTAGACGCCAAGGCGGTAGTGGTGGGCGAGTCGACAGCGGACGAGAACGCCAAGACGGCCAAGGAGCAGAAGTACGCCGCGCATCACAAGCACGCCACGGTGGACCAGTTTGCTGCGCAGCGTGCGGTGAACGCCAAGGACTACCTGGTGACGGAGCAGGGGATCGACGCTTCGCGCATCAGCGTAGCCACAGGCATGACCGAAGGGCAGACGGTGGAAGACTACCTGGTGCCGGCGGGGGCGACGTTCGCCTCTGACGTGACCGGAACGATGCCGGTGGACGAGACCCAGGTGAAGCCGCAGGTGCGCAAGCCGCTGGCAGAGCGTCACCCGAAGAAGGCGGCGCAGTAGGCTGACTTTCTTCTATCCACAAATGGGCGGGCCGCGCAGGGCGCGGCTCGCGCAAGCTGAAAACTGTCTTTCGGTGGAGTGTTGAGGCTGACCGGTGCACAAACTGGTTAGCCTCTTCGCATTTTGCGACTGGAATTGTCTATTCTTGAAAGAGATTGGGAGCTTCCTGTTTGAATGAGCCGTTTGGGGTGTGTTCGAAGTGAATCGTGCCGGGTCGGGGTTCCGGCGCAATTGATTGTATGCATTGTATTTTTGCTGGGCGCTGCCTGCTCGCATGGGCAGAGCGCGTGGACCGTTGTGGGTCCGGCGGGCGGCGATGGGCGCGCGTTTGCCTCGTTTCCGGGGCAGCCGAAGCATCTGTTGCTGGGCACGACGAATAGCTGGCTGTATGAGTCGATGGGCGAGGGCGGAAGCTGGCACCGGCTGGCGAAGCTGGGTAGCGCCGATGGATTCGTGCTCGACAGCATTGTGGTGAACTCCGCGGACCCGGCGACGATTTACGTAGGCGCGTGGAAGAACTCGGACGACGGCGGATTGTGGATCAGCCGCGACGGCGGACGGAGCTGGAGCGAGCCCGCACAATTCAAGGGGCAGCCGGTCCACGCGCTTGCGCAGGCGCCCTCCGATCCGCGCATTCTGTTTGCCGGAACATTGGAAGGGGTCTTCCGGTCGAACGACGGTGGAGCGACATGGGCGCAGATCAGCCCGCCGGGCAGCCACGAGATTCATGAGATCGAATCGCTGGCGGTGGACCCCGGCGATCCGGACACGGTTTACGCCGGAACCTGGCACCTGCCATGGAAGACCACCGACGGCGGCAAAACCTGGCACAACATCAAGCGGGGACTGATTGTCGACTCGGACGTTTTTTCCATCATTGTCGACCCCGAACGGCCGCACACGGTTTACCTGAGCGCATGCAGCGGAATCTACAAGAGCGAGAACGCGGGTGTGCTCTTCAAAAAGATCGAGGGCATTCCGTCCGAAGCGCGAAGGACACGGAGCCTGATGCAGGATCCGGAGAAGCGCGATGTGGTGTACGCGGGAACAACCGAGGGCCTGTACAAGACCGAGAATGCCGGCAAGACCTTTGAGCGCATGACGGACGCCGACGTGGTAGTGAACGCGGTCTATGTCGATCCCGACGATTCAAATCGCGTGCTGCTGGCTACGGATCGCGGCGGCGTGCTCGAGAGCGAGGACGGGGGCGCGACATTTACGCCGTCGAACCAGGGAATCAGCGAGCGGAAGGTGGCGGCGGTTCTCGTGGACCGGAACCATCCCGAGGTGATGTACGCGGGCGTGGTGAACGACAAGAAGTATGGCGGCGTGTTTCGCTCGAGCGACGGCGGGGCGCACTGGGAGCAGTTGGGAACGGGGCTCGACGGGCGCGATGTGTTCGCGCTTGCGGAGACGAAGGATGGACGAGTGGTGGCGGGAACCGGCCACGGGATTTTTGTTCTGGACAGTGCGAGTGATCCGCCTGAGGCGGGAGGTGCAGAAGGCGGGGCGTCGGCTGCGGGAGGAGCAACAGCGCCTGCGGCGGATGGATCAGCGGCTGCACTTCCTGCTCTGACCTGGCAGCCACGGAACAACATCGTAAATACGGTGGAGAAGACGATCACCGAGACGCATCTGCACACGAAGGTGAACATCGAGAAGCAAGTGCAGGCGCCGGTGATCGAGCTGGAGAGCCCGGTGAACGCACTGGATGTCTCCGGCGATGTGTGGGTGGCGGCGACGAGCTACGGCCTGTTGACCAGCCACGACCAGGGGGCGAGCTGGCAGGGCGGGCCGGTGATGGGCGAGGGCAATTACCTTTCCGTGACCGTGCAAGGCGACACGATGGCCGCGGCTCGGGCCGATGGCGTTGTGCTGTCGAAAGACGCAGGGCAAAGCTGGTTGCCGATGGGATTGCCGACGATGCTGACGCGGATTCATCGCGTGGCCTTCTCTCCCGATGGCACGCTCTGGCTGGGCGCTCGCGAGGGCGTGTACTTTAGCCGCGACCTGGGCGAGACGTGGATGTGGATTCATCGCCTTCCGTTTCGCGACGTGGACGATCTGAGTTATGACGGAGCGGTGAAGAGAATCCTGGTGAGCTCGCGCTCGAGCGACCAGGTGTACGCCATCGACCCGAAAAAGCTGACGTGGGATTGGTGGCAGACAGGCTACGATATTGTGCTGGTCCGCGCGGCCGGCGACCGGCTTGTGGCCGTCTCGCTCGACGATGGAGTGCTCGTGGGGCCGAAGTTAAGTTCCGCCGAGGACAGCTCCGCCGCAGGCGGGAGCGCGACGCCGTAAACGCACAGCAGGCCTCATCGGGTGCAAGCTGCGCGCCTCTTGGGCTCCTGACCGCCTTATTTTGTACGTTGAGTTTGTGGTTTCCCAGGTCTCAAAATCGAGGGGCACCCAAAGCTAGTGCAGGGTCGAGCGGTCAAAGACCTACTGGACGTTGAATGCTTTGTCGACAATGGCGTTGGGATCGCGTCCGGCGGGGAGCAGCGTGAAGAGCGATTGCGAGGCAGTGCGCACGACGGCCACGTCGCCGGAGCGGCGATCGGCGACGAACAGCAGGTGCCCGGCGGCCGAGAATGCGAGCGCTGCGGGGCCGTCGCCAACCTGAATCGAGCCGATACGCTTGCCGTCGTCGATGGAGTAGACGGTCACTTCCTGCGAGCGGTCGTTGGCCACGTAGAGCAGAGAGTCGTCGCGAGAGACAATCCCGCGGACGGGGGTGTTGCCGATCATGTAGGTGTCTCCGACCTCGTCGGTGGTGTTGTAAATCTCGGAGACGGAGTTGGAAAGGGAATTGGAGACGAAGATCTCGCCGCCGTCGGGCTTCAGCGCCAGATCGACAGGCTCCCGGCCCACATCCATGAGGGTTTCAAGGCGATCGGGTTGTGCGGGGTGGGCGTCGGGCTGCGCCAGGGCAACGACCATCACCTGATGACCGGCCGCGCAGGGCACGAAAGCCTTCGAGGAATCGGGAACAATGACGACCTCGGAGGCTCCGGGGCAGCCCGCAAACGCGGCGCGCACTTTGCCGCTGGCCGGATCGATGATGGTCACCGAGTTTCCGCGCTGGTTGGCGACCACGAGAGCCTTGCCGTCGGGCGCAAGGCGGACGGAAACGGGATCGTCTCCGGCAGCGAGCTGCGCGATTTCGCGGCGAGCTGCGAGATCGACGACGGAGACGGAATTTGAGCCGGAGTTGGTCACGTAGGCGACGGTTCCGGCCGCATTGAGATCGATTGAAGCGGACTGCAGGTGGAGTGGAATGGTGGCCATGACCGCATTGTGCTCGGCGTCGATGACCGAGAGCGAGCCATTGGCCGGCGCGGCGCCGGAGTTCACAACATAGATTTCGTTGCGCGTGGGGTTGGCGGCGACGGCAACCGGATCGTGGCCCACAGGCAGCTCGCGATCGACGCGGACGTTGACGACGTCGAGCACCGTGACGGTGTCGCTGCCTCCGTTGGTCACGTAGACGTACTCGCGATAGTTGGGCGGGTACTGGGGAAAGTCGTGGGGACGGCACCCGGCGAAAGACAGGATAAGCAGGGACAGAGCAGACAGGACGGCCATGAGTCGAGCCCGCTGCCAAATTCCCGATTTACGCCAACTTTCCACTGTCTGTTCACTGTCCCGCGGCGGCGGGAACAGAGACGCCTCGCGTGAGATGGCGGCCGACGACCGGCGCGATTTTTTCGAGCTCGCTCATCATGGTTGCGAACTGCGCTGGGTACACCGACTGGGGCCCATCGGAGAGCGCGCTCTCGGGGTGGTTGTGCACCTCGACCATCACGCCGTCGGCCCCGGCGGCAATTGCCGCGCGCGCCATGGGCAGGACGCTATCGCGGCGGCCGGTTCCGTGGCTGGGATCGACGAGAATGGGCAGGTGGCTGACGTGGCGCAGCGCGGGGACGATGCTGAGGTCGAGCGTGTTGCGCGCGTGGTCGGTAAAGGTGCGCACGCCGCGCTCGCAGAGGATCACCTCGTAGTTGCCCTCACTCATTACGTACTCGGCGGCCATGAGGAACTCTTCGAGCGTGGCGCTCATGCCGCGCTTGATGAGCACGGGCTTGCGCAGCTGGCCGGCTTTCTTGAGCAGCGAAAAGTTCTGCATGTTACGCGCGCCGATCTGAATCACGTCGGCCCAATCAGCAACGAGGTCGAGGGTTTCCGAGTCGAGCGCCTCGGTGACGATGCGCAGGCCGAATTTTTCGCGGATTTCGGCCATGATTTTCAAGGCTTCAAGGCCGAGGCCCTGAAAAGCATAGGGAGAGGTGCGCGGCTTGTAAGCGCCGCCGCGGAAGAACTTGGCCCCGGATGCGGAGACCTCAGCAGCGATGGCAAAGGCCTGCTCGCGGCTTTCGATGGAGCATGGGCCGGCGATGACGGCCAGGTCGCGGCCGCCGATGGCGGCGTTGGTTCCGGCAAAGCGAACGACTGTGTCTTCCTCTTTCACGTCGCGGCTGGCGAGCTTGTAGGCTTTGGAGACGCGAATGACTTCCGCAACGCCGGAGAGGGACTCCAGGTTGCCGCGGTTGACTTCTCCCTGATTGCCGGTGATGCCGATGGCAGTGCGCTGGGCTCCGGGAAGGGGATGGGGACGGAAACCCAACTGCACAATGTGGTCGCAGACCGCCTGAATCTCTTCCGGCGTAGCCTGCGCTTTCATGACAACCAACATGAATGACCCTCGATCCATCAGTCTACTGGCTTGAGGAGCCAAGGGCAATGTTTACGGGGAGTTGGTAGTGGGTCAGTTTGGAATAGCCTTCCCTCAGGGGCTAAAGCCCTAATTCATTTGGCGCAATTTACGGCACGCGACCCACCCACTGGGTGGGTGCCCCGGTCGTGCCCTTTCAAGGCGCATCCAAACTAACCCACCATCCAACTACCAGAGGGAGATGGGGATTGATTTGGGTACTGGCCGCAGGAGGTTAGCGGCGCGAAGAGGACGCTGGGAAACAACAACGCAGATCCGGAGAGGGTGGTAAAACGCAGATCCGGGGTGAAAACTCTCGGAGCCAAGCGGCGGAGATTATTTTGATTTGGATTCGTCCGTCACTTCAGTTGAGCAATTCGCGGCAACGACGGCAGGAGCAATGACCATACCGATAAAGGCGAGAGCGATCAAGAAGTCATGCATAATATCTGTCCCCATTCGGCGCTGAACGGTTCTTGACTCGCACCTGGTGAAAGCCCTGGCGGTGCACTCGCCTCTCTTAGGAGGAGGAGACGCCGCAACGCGAGAGTCCAAGGCTTCAACTAGAGCGGTTCCTCAATTTACTTGCCCATTCCGGTGTCTTGCAGGGTGGCTTTTTCTTAATGAAAAAGCCACTCGGCAGTTGCGGACCTGAGTAAGGCAATTGCGGACCCGCTGAGATGCCGACGAACCGTTTTTGCAACCGATCTACCAGTGCATCATCGGCGGTATGAGAGGAATCTTGAAATACCACGAAAAGTTGCGCGGATACGCGGAAGTGGTAGAGAGCGTGACCCTTTAGAGAGTAACGAAGGGCACCGAAATGCGCGTGGCGGGGCGAAGTTCACAATGAGTCGTGACGCAGCGCACAGGGGTGTGTGACGTAAAAGGGAAAGCTGCGGCTATTTTGCGGTTTTTTGCTTTTGCGACTGCCAATTGACGAAGAGCCACGCGGCGTAGCCGAGCTGGATAGCCCAGGTGACGGTGTAGGCGGCCCTCGTATAGAGGTGATTGAGCGTGGCCACGATTGCATCGTGTTCCGCCGCGGACATGTGGAGCCGCCAGTCGAACGGGGGCTCAGGCGGCGCGGAGAAGACGAGGTAACACGCCCCGCAGAAGAGAGCGATGGGGACGGCAACGATCAGTGCGGTACCAAATTTTTTCATCGAGGTCCTCGATCCTCCCGGCACATTCGCGCCACAATCAGAAATTCAATGCCCGCTCGGCTTCTTCGGCGGCAATCTTCTGCCGCTTCCGCTCCACGCGGTAGCGAAGGGCCAGGATGAGCACGCCCCAGGCGAACCAGGCGAGCATGTTCCAGAGGAGCGCGCCGACCATGGTTGGGTCCATACCTGAATCCTGCCCGCCGCCAAAGACGGGCGCGGGGTGCTGCGTGCGCCACCAGCGGTTCGACATATAGACGATGGGCACGTCGAGGGCGCCGAAGATTCCCAGCACGGCGGCGAGGGTTTGCATTTGGGGTCCGGCGGCGAAGCGGCGCAGGAGCAGGTAGCTGACGTAAATCAACCAAAGGACCAGCGTGGTGGTGAGGCGCGCGTCCCAGGTCCACCACATACCCCATGCGCGCCTGCCCCAAAGCGGCCCGGTGACCAGTACCACAGTACAAAAAACAACGCCGACCTCGGCCCCGGCCAGGGCACAGGCGTCGAACATTTGCGCGCGCCCGGCGTGGTTGTGGCGCGAGGCAAGGTATCCGATGGACCCGACGAGGCTGACGGCAAAAAACAGGAAGGCTACCGACGCCGAGGGCACATGGTAGTAGATGATGCGGAACATCTCGCCCTGCGCGGCGTCGTTGGGGGCAACATAAATGGCCTGATAGTAGGCCCAGGCGAGCAAGGCGACGGTGACGAGAAGATAAAGGCTGATGGCGAGTTTTTTCATGGGGAATTCCAGCTTTACTTAGTTTACGATGCTCGTGCACCGGCCGCCGGCGACCCAGCCGCGAGGACCGACTGGCCTCCTCGTTGGCGTGTTTTCATCGAGGGGGCAAAGGAAGTCAAAGACCGACAACGATACGCTGCTACCATGAACTTGCCGTTACAAATATGCGCGATCATCTTGCCACGCTGATCGACGATTTTCGCCGCTTCGACGGCGAGATCGCCGTGGTGCGCTACCAGGGAAACCGGCGGCGCGTGACGACGTATGGCGAGATGGCGCGCCTCGCCGGCCGGTTTGCCGCGCTGCTCGCGGCGCGAGGCATCGCTGAGGGCGAGCGCGTCCTGATCTGGGCAGAAAACAGCGCCGAGTGGATCGCCGCGTTTCACGGCTGCATGTTGCGCGGCGTGATGGCCGTGCCGCTCGATGCCTTCGGAACCGCAGAGTTTGTGGCGCGCGTGGCCAAAGATGTGAGCCCGAAACTCGCTGTCGGCGACGCAGTCCTTCTCGCAAAGCTCCACGCTGCCCGCGCCGCGCCGCCGATTCCGACGCTCGCCTTCGAAGATTGGCTGGGCGAGCTGCCCGCCGCGGAGATGGGCGCGATCTCCGGACTCTCGAACCAAACCCCGCTCCAGATTCTCTTCACATCCGGCACCACCGGCGACCCCAAGGGAATTGTTCTGACGCACGGCAACGTGCTGGCAAGCGTTGGCCCCATCGAGGACGGCGCCAAGCCCTACATGCGCTACGAGCGGCTGGTTCATCCGCTGCGCATTCTGCACACGCTACCGCTGAGCCACGTCTTCGGGCAGACGATGGGGCTCTGGGTGCCACCGGTTCTTACTGCCGAGCTGCACTTCGAGAGCCGCCTGGCTGCGCCGCGACTCATGGAGTTGATTCACAGCGAACGCATCTCAGTCCTTGCCGCCGTGCCGCGCGTGCTGGCGCTGCTGAAGACGCATTTGGAGGCGACGCACGACGGCCTTGCGGAACGAGCCGCAAGCGCGCAGAAGCTCGGCCCGTGGCGGCGCTGGTGGCGATTTCGCGGAGTGCATCGCGAGTTCGGGCTGAAGTTCTGGGCTTTTGTTTCCGGCGGAGGCGCGCTGCCGGGGCCGCTGGAACAGTTCTGGAATGCGATGTGCTTCGTGCTCATCCAGGGCTACGGAATGACCGAGACCACAGCGCTCATTACGCTGAATCACCCTTTCCACGTGGCCCAGGGCACCATTGGCAAGCCGGTTGCCGGGCGCGAGGTCAGGCTCGGCCCCGACGGCGAAGTGCTGGTGCGCGGCGCGGTGATCTCCAGCGCCACGTGGGAGGACGGAGCCATGCGCCCGCGCGAGGAAGAGTGGCTGGCTACGGGAGATATTGCGGAGCGGCAGGAGTCAGGCGAGCTGCGGTTTCTGGGGCGGAAGAGCGAGGTGATTGTGACCGAGGCGGGGGTTAACATTCACCCGGAGGACATCGAAGCGGCGATCGAGGAACAGCCTGAAGTTGCGGCCTGCGCGGTGGTCGCGATGGAGACGCCGACAGGGCCGGAGCCCTGCGCGGTGCTGGCCTGCCGCGGACAAGGCAACTGCGCGCTGGCAGCGATCGAACGCGCCAACGCCACACTGCCGGAGTTCCAGCGGATCACGCGCTGGGTGCTATGGCCGGAGCCGGATCTGCCGCGGACCTCGACGGGCAAGGTGAGGCGCAAGCCGGTCGCCGCGTGGCTCGAGCGCATTCAGGCCGCGGCGGCAACGCCAACGAGCGGCACGCCGGCAACGAACGGCGAGCATGCATTCGGGCCTTCGTCGGACTGGCTGCTGGCGTTGATTGCGCAGATTACCGGAGAGGCTCATCCCGGCGTGGGCGACGAGTTGAGGCTGACGGAGGATCTGCATCTCGACAGCCTGGGGCGCGTGCAGTTGGCCTCGGCGATCGAGGAGCGGCTGGGGATCGTTTCTGGCGCGAGCCTGCTTGAAGAGGTGCAGACGCTGGGAGAGCTGCGCAGGGTGGTGGCGGGCGGCGCCGCAGGGGAGATTGAGCCGCCGCAAGGGGTTGCGGCGCCGGCTGCTGTGATTCAGCCGGATGGCCGGCAACGAGATGGCGCGCAAGGTGGAGGCGCCGTAGCGACAGAGGCCGCGCCGGTGACGGGCGACGCGCAGCAAATCACGCCGCAGGCAGCGGCGCCGCAAGAGCCACCGCGACCGCACTTTCTTTATCCCGAGTGGCCGTGGTGGAAGCCGTTCCACTGGATTCGCGTGGCGTTTATCGAGGCAGTGATGCGCTCGTTCACGTGGCTGCTTGCCGCGCCGCGCGTGGTGGGGCCAGACAAGCCGCTTCCCGAGGGGCCGTTGCTCATCGTCGCCAACCATGTAACGGCATACGACGGCCCGCTGATCCAGTACGCGCTGCCGGGGGAGTACCGGCGGTGGATTGCGACGGCGATGATGGGCGAGATGCTCGAGGACTACCGGCACGGGCGCAATCCCGATTGGCCGCCGGGACACAAGGGCTTCTATATTCTGGGGCCGCCGGCCTACTGGCTGGTGACGGCGCTGTTCAATGTGTTTCCGCTGCCACGCCAGCGGGACTTCCAGCGGAGCTTTGCCCACGCCGGCAAGGCTCTCGACCGCGGCTACAACGTGATGGTCTTCCCCGAGGGCACGCGCTCGGCCGAGGGGCAACTGGCGCGGTTCAGGCCAGGCATTGGATTGTTGGCCAAGGAGAGCTATGTACCCGTGCTTCCGGTGGGCATTCGCGGACTGGGTGAGCTGAAGACCGGGGAGCGCCGCTGGTTCCGATCAGGGACGATCGAAGTGCACATTGGCGAGGCCATTCGGTTTGGGCCCGAAGAGAGCGAGGCTGCAATCACGGCGCGGCTGCACGATGAGGTGGAGCGGCTGATGGGGGAGAACGGCTAGCTCTCAGCTTTCAGCCCTCAGCTCACGGTGCGGAAGCAGCATTTGCGATGACGTTCCGGCGGGCTAAAACCGGCGACGTGCAGGTCGTCGAAATCGCGACGCGGCGCGAGAGGGAAAATCGTCGCATCTGAAGCAGAAAACAGAGAACAGGGAGCGAGGAACATCGAGTTCCATTGGTAAAGAGTCGCGGGTTGCGGCGGGGTCGCGGCAAGTGTACATGAGCGGTTGAAATGGATTAGCCTCTAATCTCGACCCCTCGTGTGGATGTGGGGCGCATTCATGATGGCTACCTTGAATCAGCAGGAACTTGAAAAGCTGCTTGAAATGGCGGCGCAGGCCGCGCAGGAGTCCTACTCGCCGTATTCGGGGGTGCGCGTGGGGGCGGCACTGCGACTGGCGAACGGCGAGACGGTGACGGGGACCAATGTAGAGAACGTGAGCTACGGGCTGACGATTTGCGCGGAGCGGGCGGCGGTGGCGCGGGCGGTCACAGAATTCGGGCCGAAGATAAGGATTGCAGCCGCGGCCGTAGCGAATCTAAATGGATTGGCGAGCCCACCGTGCGGCGCGTGCCGGCAGGTGCTCGCCGAGTTCATGGAGTTCGACGCGCCGGTTGTTTTTCCGGCCGCGGACGGGATGCGGACGATGGCCCTCAGCGAGCTGCTGCCGCTGGGGCGCGAGATGAAGCTGAAGTAGGGATCTGAGTCCATGACGCAAACCGGCAGCAATTCGATTGAAACCTCCACGGCTCCGCTGCACATGATCGACATCATTCGCAAGAAGCGCGACGGCGGGGAGCTGGACGCGCGCGAGATTGCGTTTGTGGCGGCGGGCGCGGCGAATGGGTCGATTCCGGAGGCCGAGCTGGCAGCGTGGCTGATGGCGTCGTGGCTGAAAGGGCTGTCGCTCAGCGAGACGCGGGCGCTGACGCTGGCCATGCGCGACTCGGGCGTGAAGTTTTCCGCGGCGCGGCTGGGCAAGCGGACGGTGGACAAGCATTCGTCAGGTGGGGTAGGCGACAAAACCAGCTTTCTGGTGGCTCCGCTGGCGGCGGCGTGCGGTGTGGCCGTGCCCATGATCAGCGGGCGCGCGCTGGGGCACACGGGAGGGACGCTCGACAAGCTCGAAGCGATTCCCGGCTACCGCACGGCGCTGACGCTGGCCGAGTTTGAGGCGGTGATTGCGAAGTGCGGCGCGTCGATCATCGGGCAGACGGATGAACTGGCTCCCGCCGACCGCAAGCTCTACGCGCTGCGCGACAGGACGGGGACGGTCGAGAATCCGGGGCTGATCTGCGCGTCGATTTTGAGCAAGAAACTGGCGGCGGGACTGGACGGGCTGGTGCTCGACGTGAAGACAGGATCGGGCGCGTTTCTGCGCAAGGTGGAAGACGCGGAGTTTCTGGCGGCGCTGATGGTGGCCACGGCTGAGGCCGCGGGGACCCGGACGGTGGCGTTGCTGACCGATATGAGCCAGCCGCTGGGGCGCGCGGCGGGCAACTGGATCGAGCTTGCGGAGTGCGTGGAGCTGCTGCGCGGGGGGCGGCCGGAGCGGAGCCCCGAGACGAATTTCGACTTGCGTGAGATGTCGCTGATTCTGGCAGGGTGGATGATTCATTTAGGCGGCAAGGCGGATTCGCCCAAGACGGGTTATTCGCTGGCGGAAGCAGCGCTGACGGACGGAGCGGGACTCGCTGCCTTTATGAAGATGGTCGATGCGCAGGGCGGAGATGTATCGGTCTTCGACGATATGGAGAGTTTTCACAAACCCGGAGCGACTGAGATCGTTGCCGCGTGGGAGAGCGGATTCGTGGCGGAGATGGATACGACGGCGCTGGGCTGGGCGGTGCAGCGCACGGGCGCGGGGCGCGAGAAAGCCGGCGAACCGGTCGATCCACATGCGGGGATTCTCTTCCATGCGCGGCGTGGCGCGAAAGTGGAGCACGGGGAGCCGTTGGCGACGGTGTACGCGACACGGCCGGAGTTGCTCGCCGAGCCGGTGGCGATTCTGAAGAAGGCAATTCACTTTTCCAAGAGTCTGCCGAACGCAGTTCCGCTAGTGGGGCGCGTATTCACACGCGATGCGGCGGAGAAGTATCTCAGTGGAGAGTGAACCGTGGGCCAGTGGTCAGACTGCGGCTGGCAGTTTGAGCCCTGAATCTGCTGTTTCGCAAGCCGATTGTTCGGTTGCGGAGAAAACTGTCTCGCGAGCTCGCCTCGGATTGGAGTGATGAAGAGGCGTTTTGCGGGAGTCAAATGCGGTCTGGCGCGATACACTGACCACTGTTTACCGACCCCTGCTCACTGTTTTTCAGGAGGCGAACGCATTGGCGCGATTCACGGGGATATTGGGGATTCTAGCGGTGCTCGCGGCCGCGTATCTTTTCTCAACCGACCGCAGGCACATTCGCTGGCGCACGATTGCATGGGGGCTGGGGCTGCAGATCTGCTTTGCCTTCATGGTGCTGCGCTTCGACTGGGGCGTGCGCACCATGAACTGGGCGGGCGACGTGGTGACCCATATGCTGTCGGCGACGTTCGCCGGGACGAAGGTGCTGTTTGGCGAGCTGGGGCTGCCGAACTCCGGCGCGTTCGGCAACATGCTGGGAGCCAACAAGGGCGCGATCTTTGCGTTCCAGGTGCTGCCGACGATCATCTTCATCTCGGCATTCTTCGCGGTGCTCTACCACATTGGATTGATGCAGATCATCATTCGCGGCATGGCGTGGATCATGCTGAAGACGATGCGCATCTCCGGCGCGGAGAGCATGAATGTGGCGGCAAGCATCTTCATGGGGCAGACCGAGGCGCCGCTGACGATTCGGCCGTTCCTGTCGAAGGCGACGCGCAGCGAGCTGATGACCATCATGACCAGCGGCATGGCACACGTCTCGGGCGGGATCATGGCCATGTACATTTCGCAGGGCGTGGAGGCGCGTCACCTGCTGTCGGCGGTGATCATGACTTCGCCGGGAACGATTCTGATGGCCAAGATGCTGGTGCCGGAGACGGAAGTGCCGGCGACGGAGGGCAAGGTCGTGATCCCCAAGGACGAAATGCACGCCGAGGAGAATTTAATCGGCGCCATCGCGCGCGGAACGATCGACGGCGGCAAGCTGGCCATGAATGTAGCCATCATGCTGATCAGCTTTCTGGCACTGGTGGCGCTGCTGGATATGCTGCTGGGCTGGGTGCACGGGATGCCCTACACGCACTGGGTTCCGGCGAGCCTGGGGCAGATTCTGGGGTTCGTTGGGGCGCCGGTGGCGTGGCTGATCGGCGTGCCGTGGCGCGACTGCCCGGCGATCGGCAACCTGCTGGGAACGCGCATGGCGCTGAACGAGGTGGTTGCCTACATCGGGCTCGGCGCTGAAAAAGCCACGCTGATGCCGCGCTCGTTCACCATCGCCACGTTTGCGCTGTGCGGGTTCGCGAATCTGGGATCGATCGGGATGCAGATCGGCGGCATCGGCGCGCTGGTTCCTGAGCGGCGCAACGACCTGGCGCGGCTGGGAGTGCGCGCGATGCTGGCAGGGACGATGGCGAACCTGATCTCGGCGTCGATTGCGGGGATATTTCTGGGGTAGGCAAGCTTTGGCTGCGCGGGCCGGACTGGGCCACTTGCTGCTTGCGTTGACTTGTGCGCCAAATGGCGCAATAATTGAGCCAGGTGGCGCATATGGGCACGGCAGAGATCGTGGAAGTCCTGGGCGGCAGGAAGACCTTCAAGCGGGCGGTGCGAAGCACGGACGACCTGGCGCAACTGGTGCGCTCAGGGCTTCCGGCGTCGACCGTGGCGCTGCTGGCGGTGAGACTGGCAGTGCACAGGGCGCAGGTGGCGGAGCGGCTGAACATTCCGTCGCGGACGCTGAGCCGGCGGCTGGCGACGAAATCGCGACTGACGCACGACGAATCGGACCGGACCTTGCGCATGGCCCGAGTTGTGGCGCTGGCCAAAGAGGTTCTGGGATCGGATGAGAAGGCGTCGCACTGGATGAGCAATCCCAACCGTGCGCTGGGAGGCAAGAGGCCGTTCGACCAGCTCGATACCGAGCCCGGCGTTCGATCGGTCGAAGAGGTCTTGTACGGCATCGCTTACGGAATGTACAGCTGATGTACGTCTGGAGGCTCTTCCCTGCGCGATTCCGGGATTCGGCATTTACCGGGGTGGGCGGGCTTTACGCCGCGAGACGGTGGAACCATTTGGGAACGCCGATGGTTTACACAGCGACCTCGCGGGCGCTGGCGGCGCTGGAATTCTTCGTCAATTTGCAGCCGATTGAGGCGCCGGACGATCTGCTGATGGCTGAGGCCGCAATTCCCGATGCCAGCGTCGAAGCGATCGACGCCAATCTTCTTCCGCGAAATTGGCGTGGACTGAACAACCAGCGCTGCCGCAATCTGGGATCCGAGTGGGCTCGAAGCCTGCGGTCGCTGGCGCTCAAGGTTCCGTCGGCTGTGGTGGACGGCGACTGGAACGTGCTGTTGAACCCGAAGCATCCGGATTTCGGCAAGGTCAAAATTGGGCCTGCGAAGCCGTTCCGGTACGACGAGCGCATGTTTCGCTGAGGACGCGGCGCGAGAGACAACCGCAGATCCTTCGACTCGTCGCCGCGGCGACTCGCTCAGGATGACAGCCATTGCCGATTGCTCAGAATTTATCCCGGATAGGCGCCGGTAATGTAGCCCTCGAGCTCCTGGATGGCGTGCTCCTGGCCGGAGATGACCCACTTGACCAGGTCGCCGATAGAGATGATGCCCACGACCGTGTCGCCTTCCATCACCGGAAGGTGGCGGAAGTGGCCGTCGGTCATGAGGTTCATGCACTCGTCGACGGTGTGCAGCGTGGTGACGGAGCGGACGGGGCTGGTCATGATCTCGCGTACGGAGGTTTCGCGGGAGTGGTGGCCCAGCAGGATGCCTTTGCGCGCGTAGTCCCGCTCGGAGAAGATGCCCAGCAGGCGCGGGCCGGACATGACCATCAGCGCGCCGATATCGTACTTGGCCATCAGCGACAGGGCTTCATGCACCGATTGCTCGGGAGCAATCGACAGGACTTTGTGTCCGGCTTTTTGCTTCAGAACCGCTCCAATGGTGTCGGTGATGCGCATCTGAACCTCCCTGGAACTGTGGCTGCCACGCAGCGGGGGACTGCTTCCCTCCGCAGCGGCGTTTCCGCCGGGGAAGAGCAGTATACCCCGACATGCACACAAATGTCGTACTGATCCTTCCACAGCACGCGATGTGACGGAGATCACTAGCCTTTGGTTACAACGGGCGAGCTGGGCAGGAAGGCGCGTGTGTGGCGGGCAGATTGAAGGCTAGGGCCTGTTAACACTACCTGGGATGGCGGCGACGGGAGCCGATTTTCCCCAGGTCGCGGAGCGCGGAGCGAACTGTAGCCTGCCTACTGGAGCGACGAGGGACAAAGAGATGGGGAAAATCAGCCCCGTCCCTTCGGGTTGCAGCGAAAAACCGCTCATACTTCGTTGTCGTCCTAGGCGGTGGACCCGCCACAGCCGTCGTCCTCCGCCTCGTCTGAGCGGTTTTTCACTCGCAACGCCGTCCACCCCAGGTAGTGTTAACAGACCCTAGTGGGCACGCAGGCGGCGGAGGCGGTAGACGATGGTGAGGAGGGTGACCGTTCCGCATGTTAAAAAACTGGCGCCGAGGCCGACGATGAGGGAGTTGTCGTGTTCGTAGACGCCGTGGACGACGCCGATGATTTGCAGGATGCAGAAGCCGCCGAAGGTGACCAGCGAAACGCCCTCGTCGCTTTTTTTGCGCCAGACGGCGAGCGCCTGCGGCACGAAAAGAGCTGCATTGCCCAGCAGGGCGAGCCCGAAGACAAACGCAACAATCTCCCTCATTGCCGATCGACCCCTCGGCGCCCAAGAGGCGCACCCATCGATGATCTCATCCGGCGCGGGAGACGTACCGGTGGTGCAGCCATCTAAACTGTTTGCGCATGTTTACTGCAACAGCACGAATGCGGACCAAGGCGCGAGGAGCGAGAAGCGGGACGGCGCTGTTGCTGCTCGCGGCCGTGGCATGCGCGGGCACAGCGCAGCGGCCAGATGAGGGAAGCTCTTCAAAGGAAAGGTCCTACCTTGGATTCGACAGGAACGACTATCCGGGCGATGGGGCGCTCGCCGCGCTGCGGAAGATTTTCCGCTACACAGGTTACTGGCTGAACCACCCGCCGGGCGAATCGGGGAGCAGTTGGACGGGCAAGCGAACGATTCTCCGGCGCTACGGGTTTGGGTTTCTGGTGCTGTTTGACGGGCGCACCGATGCAGAGCTCAAGGCAGCAGAGTTGAGAGGCCAAAGTCCGGCGGCGTTGGGAACTGCAGATGGCAAGGCCGCCGCGGCTGCCGCGGCGCGCGAGAGGTTTCCGCGCAACGCACTGATCTTTCTCGACCAGGAGGAGGGCGGCAGGCTGCTTCCGGAACAGGCCGCTTATCTGTTTGCGTGGATTGACGCGGTGCGCGGCGTGGGTGCGCGGGCCGGCGTTTATTGCTCTGGGATCGCCGTGCCGGACGGCAGCGAAACGATCAGCTCGGCAGAGAACATTGCGACGCGGGAGAGCGCACGCATTGCGGCAAGCGGCCCCTCCAAACGGGGGAGCAGCCTGGCGCTGTGGATCGCGAACGACGAATGCCCGCCCGCGCCCGGCTGCACGCTTGCAGCTCCGCCGCTGAGTGCGGCGCTCTCGCCGGAAATCGCGCCCTATACAACCGTGTGGCAGTATGCGCTGTCGCCGCGCCGGGCGCAGTTCAGCGCCAGTTGCCCCGCCAAACCGGCGGCCGACGGCAACTGTTACGCGCCCGGCCTGCCCCCGAGCGCAAACACATTTGTGGATCTGGACACAGCGAACTCGCCCGATCCATCCGAAGCGACGCGCTGACTATTTTTCCGTAAGGGATTCGTGCCGGGATCAGTGCTGTGTCCTGCGCGGGCGGCCAAGGAATCGCGCGCCGAGCGCGCCGCCGGCAACGGAGACGACCAGGATGATGATTGCGAGCAAGACAACACTGAAGAGCATGAAGCCGGCATGACCTTCGGGCGAGAGCATCATGGCTTTATTCATCGCGATGGTTTGGGCATCGAAGCCCATCGCCGCCAGTTGCTGGGTGGACAGATTGATCTGGGCAAGCCAGGCAGCATCGACGTTCTTGCCCTGGTGTTGCCAGAAGCGCATGGCGTAAAGCGAGATTGCCGTAGCGAAGGCGGCTGTCCAACCACCCAGAATTCCGGTGACGAGGCCGATGCGCGCGCCGGCTCCGATGGTGATCCAAGCCGGGCGCCGGCCGCGCATGTAAAGAGCCACCGCCCAGGCGCCGGCCGCAGCCATCAACGGCACGCCCAGGATTCCTGCCGGGGAGAACATGGAACAGAGCGCGCCAGCGGGAATGGCCAGCATGAGAGCCAAGCGAAGGGCGGCCTTCCAGTCAACTGAGCCCGCATCGCGGACCGCCTCGCCTGCGCGTTCGGGTTGGCCGGGCCCGGAGGATCCGTCAGCCGTGTAGACGAGCTGGGGCAAACCGCAAAAGGGGCAGAAGCAGTCCCCTGGCTGAACGGTCTGGTGGCAACGGCTGCAGGTCACTTCCATACAACTATGAGCCTATCGCATCGGGCATAAGGGCGGGATCAGGCGTTGGGTTAGTTTGGAGAAGCTTTCCCTCAAGGGCTAAAGCCCGGATTCATTTACCGCAATTTACGGCACGCGACCCACCCACTGGGTGGGTGCCCCGGTCGTGCCCTTTCAAGGCACATCCAGGCTGCCCCACTGACAAATCAGGAGGGAGAATTAGCCGTGCCGAGCTTTGCGGCAACGATGGCCTCGGCCGCGGCGAGCGCCTGCTCGAGCGACATGTTAGTGGAATCGAGGATGACAGCGTCGGGCGCAGGCTTGAGCGGGGAGTCAGCGCGATTGCGGTCGCGCTCATCGCGGGCGCGGAGGTCGCGGAGCACCTCATTGGGCGGTGGAGCGGGCGAGGCGCCCTTTTGGCCGATCTGCTCGTAGCGGCGCTGGCCGCGGACCTCGGGCGCAGCGTCGAGAAAGATTTTGACTTCAGCATGGGGGAAGACGACGGTACCGATGTCGCGGCCCTCCATGACGACTCCGCCGCGTGCGCCGACCTGCTGCTGCAGGCGGACCATCCAGGCGCGCACGGCGGGGAAGATGCTTACGCGCGATGCGGCTTCAGTGACTGTGGGGTTGCGGATGAGGCCGCTGACGTCCTCGCCATCGAGCAGGACGAGATTCTCCTCATCGCCGGGCTCGAGGCAGATTTCGGTTTCACGGGCGAGGTCTTCAAGGGCCTTGGCGTCGTCCAAAGGGACGTCAGAGCGTAGCGCTTTGAGAGCGAAGGCGCGGTACATGGCGCCGGTTTCAAGATTGAGCAGGCCGAAGTGCCGGGCGAGGTGGCGCGCGATGGTGCTTTTACCGGCGCCGGCAGGGCCGTCGATGGCAACAATGATTCCGCGGGCGCGCTCAACAGCAGCGATGCGCTTCTCTTCCGCGCTCATCTACTTTCGCTCATCCGCGTTTCTTCGATCGCCGATTGGACGAAGCGGTAAAGCCAAACCGCGAACGGTTGCCTGCTTTTGCGGAGGCCGCCAATGCCGGCTTGCGGCTGCCGCGCGCGTCAGGACGCGCACCGGGGCGCACATCCTTGCGGGAGATCGCACGCCGCGAGACGGGTTTTGCAGCAGCCTTTCCGTTGGCGGCGTGGCCGTTGCGCAGATTTCTCGCCGCGGCCGGCTTTGCCTTGCGGAGGCCGTTGGCCGGGCGGGCGTGGCTGTTCGAGCGGAAGCCGTTCCCGTTGGAGGAGCTTTTCGCGGAGTGAGGCGCGTGGCGCTTGTCGTGACCATTTTTCGAAGCGCTCTTGGTCCAGCGCGAACCGTGCGCGTGGCGCGAGTTGCCGCCGGCGCGCACTGAAGCGCCGCGCGCATCGCGGCTGGGACGGCGGGCAACCCGGCCAGCAGTGGAACTCTGCGCCGGTTTGCGGTCGCGGGCGTGAGCGGGCTGATGACTGAAGCGAGGCCGTGGAGCCTGCGTCTTTTCGCGGGGCTGCGCTGGGCGCTCCAATGCAGGCTCGGCAGGCTTGCGCTGCGGCGGAGGCGCAGAGGCAAACTGCGGAACGGGCGTGGGCTGCACCGGCTCGCGCAACGCTTCCTCGTGCTCATAGGAGCGAAGGAAGTGCGAGGAGGCCGGCATGGACGAACTGGCATAAGTCGTAGGTGGCGCAGAGAACTCGGGCAGCGTTCCGGCAACGTAGAAGTGCGGAGCGTGGCCCAAAGCAAGAGTGTGCACCTGGCGCGTGGCGACCAGCCCGCGGAGGACTTCACGGACCTTGCTGCGCGCGGTGAGCGGCGCAAGGAACATTTCTACTTCTTCCATGCTGGCGGCGATCACCGCCTGCAGGTAGATGGAGGCGAGCACGGAGATCGCGGTGACCTGAGAGGTGGACGCGCCTTCAGCGATGGCCTTCTGATAGCGGGTGCGCAGAAGCTGCCACTGCGGCGTTTTGCCGGGAGCGGAGACAACCGGAATGATGCGCAACTGCTGCCATAGCTCGGTGATGGCACGCAGAACGGCAGACTCAGAGACCTCGCGGCCGAGCGCATGCTTCAACTGAGGGATGGTGGCGTCGCCGGCTTCAAGTTGCTTGTAGGTCTGAATGGCAAGCTGCGAGACCTGGCGCGATCCGGTCAACTGCGGGATGCGCCGCCAGTCGCGATCGCCGCGCAGGGCGTAGACGTAGGGCAAGACCCATGCCGCGACGACAAAGTCGGGCTGCTCACCGGGCTGGCCGAGGAGATTGAGGCGGACTGCTACGCCTTCCGACTCGAGGCGAACCAGCAGATCTTCGGCAACGGAAATCAATTTGGCCGAGGGAGACGAGTTGTGCTCACCCGCTACGGCTTCAACGAAGGTTGGGGCAGTGAAAGAGGCGAACTGACGCCTCGGCAAGAAGAGACACAAACCCGTCTCCTCCAACCAAGTGCGGGCCTCATCAAGAGTCAACTGCCCGCGTCCGTTCAGGCGCATCCTTTCGGCGCGCGATGCTTCCAACTGTTCTGCTGTCAAAGAAAACCTCGCTTCCAGGTTGGCGATCACGGCCAAAAACCCGCGCTCCTAGGAGCACGTCCGGCCACCTTCCAAGCGTCCGAGGGGTCTCTTAATGGACCCTAAATTCGGTGAAAGGCCCGCTGGATCTCATTCCAAGAATACAGTAAAGCGATTGGACGTCCATGCGGGCAACTGGTTGGGTGACTGGTCTTTGCAAGTTCTAACAATAACCATTCTATACGGTTTAGATCAAGATGTGTATTGACCTTGATGGCAGAGTGGCAGGCGATAGAGGCGGCAATGCGCGAGCGGAGCTTGGTAAGTTCTTCATTGCGAGAGGGTTCTGCGGAATCTGCCGTGGATTGATCGATGACCTCGGCCAACATGCGCTCGAGCTCGGCGCCTTCAAGGCCAACGGGCGCCGCCTTAACCGCAAGTGTTTGAGGGCCAAAGGGTTCCACTTCAAAGCCGTTGTTTTCGAGCTCCTCGGCGATGCGGGCGAAGACGACCATCTGTTCGGGCTGCAACTCTACCAGCAAAGGCATGAGCAGGCGCTGGCGCTGGACGCGTTCCACCTGGCGGTCCCGGAGGATCTTCTCGAAAAGCACCCGTTCGTGTGCAACGTGCTGGTCGATGATCCACAATCCATCGTCGCCGGCGGCCAGAATGAAGGACTCGCGCAGCTGGCCGAGCGGCTTGAGCGAGCCGAGGCGGTTGAGGGAGGCGGCTGCCTGTTCGGCTTCGACCAGGGCGGCGGCCGCGGCGGAATCATTCGCGTAAGCTGTTGCGCCGTTTTGGTTTGGGCTACATTCACCGGCGATTGGGGCGGCGTCTGGGGCGAAGAGCGCGTTGGCAGCGGCGCTCCAAGCCCGCGGGTCCAGAGTCTGGGGAGGCTGGCCGCCAAAGGGCAACGCGCCGGGAACGGGAGATGGCACACGCGGGGTCAGGTGGAACGGTTCGGCGTCGGCGAAGGCGGCCGGATCGGAGTCCGGGACGCCGGGCAGCGGCGACGCCGCAGGCGGCATGAGCGACGGGCTTGCCGAAGGCTGCGAGTCGAGGGCGGCGAGGAATCCGGCGGCGGGGCGAGCTTTGATGAGCGCGGTGCGCAGGCTGTCGCGAACAAAGTCGTGAACGTGGCTCTGCTGGCGAAAGCGCACCTCGGTCTTGGCGGGGTGGACGTTTACGTCGACTTCTTCGGGCGGCATTTCAAGAAACAGCAGAACCACGGGGAAGCTGGTGGGAGGAATCACGTTGCGATAGGCCTCAGTGATGGCGTGCAGCAGAAGCCGGTCGCGGATGAGGCGCTTGTTGATGAAGATGTAGATGGAGTTGCGGTTCAGCTTTTGCAGCTCCGGCTTGGAGTAGAAGCCTGAGAGGCGCAGGGAGCCGGGCTGGCGAGGGGGCTGATCGGGATCGCGCTTCCACGGCGGCGGCTCGGGCAGGCCGGCGCGGTCGAATGGGGCTTCTGCGGCGACGGGGAGAAGCTGGCTGAGCGTCTCCTTGCCAAAGACCTGGAAGATGCGCTCGGCGGTGCGGGCGACGGGAGGAGCGGAGAGGATGGTGTGGCTGGCGGAGAGGAGTTCAAATTGCTTCTCGGGATGAGCCAGGGCGTAATGCGTGACCAGAGCGGTGACGTGGGCCAGCTCAGTGGATTCGGCGCGGAGAAATTTGCGCCGCGCGGGAGTGTTGAAAAAGAGATCGGCGGCAGTGATCGTTGTGCCGCGGGGCAGCGCAGCATCTTCGACGCGCAGAATCTTTCCGCCGGCGACCTCAACGCGCGTGCCCGCGGCTTCGTCCCCAGTGGCCGTCTCGAGCGTGACCCGCGCGACGGAAGCGATGGAGGGCAGCGCCTCGCCGCGAAAGCCCAGCGTGGCAATGGAGAGCAGATCGTCGGCGGTGCGCAGCTTGGAGGTTGCGTGGCGCTCGAAGGCCAGCAGCGCATCGTCGCGGTTCATGCCGTAGCCGTCGTCGGAGACGCGGATCAGCTTTCGCCCGCCGCCTTCGACTTCTACGCGAATGCGCGTGGCCCCCGCATCGAGAGCGTTCTCAAGGAGTTCCTTGACGACGGATGCGGGCCGATCGACCACCTCGCCGGCGGCGATCTGGTTGGCAACCTGATCGGGGAGGATGCGGATCTGGCCCATAAGAACCAAGGGTAACGCAAGCTGATGGACCAGGCCCGAAGAGATGCGCCGGGTAGCGGTGTTTGAATGTGGATACGGCGCTTCCTAATGAGAGCGCTACGGTTTGGCACGAACGTTGCAAGCAGTTGGCGTGACTGACTGGATATGAGGCCACAGTTTTTGAAGGCACCTGGTTCGACGAATGCCCTTAAAATTGTAAGGACGGGGGCGCGGGGGATGGTGTATCCTGCGGCTTCACTCCGGGAGATGACCGTGGCCGATGCCCAAAAGAAGCATCTGGATAAATTTCATAAGCTCATCGTTGCGCTCGAAAAGCGGCGGAAGTCTCGCATCTTTTCGATTGTCCAGTGCGGGGGCGACCGCGGAGAGGATGAAATTTGTGGCTTTACCTTCCGAGAAGTATACAAACGCCGCCTAGAATTTCAGCCCGTCCCAGTATTGGAACTCCTGCTCGATTCTCCAGGTGGCAGCGCAGATGTCGCCTATTCGCTTATACGATTTCTTCGCCGACGCTGTAATCGACTGAATGTGATTGTCCCCTTCTATGCCAAGAGTGCAGCGACCCTGATGGCCCTCGGCGGCGATGCCATTTACATGGGCGAGTTTGCGGACCTTGGCCCGATTGACGCGCAAATGCGCGATCCGCTCAGACACGGTGACAAGCCGATCTCGCCTCTTGACGAACTCAAATCAGCCGAGTTCTTACGTGATTACGCCCTAGAGCTTGCGGATTCTTACACCCTTCTGCTCCTTAAGCGGTCAAACATGAGCATAATGGAGGCAATAAAGCTGTCAATTAGTTTCACTACAGAAATCATGCGCCCGCTTTATGAGCAAATCAATCCCCTTGAAATCGGAGAGCATCGCAGGCTGCTGGCGATTGGCGAGGAGTACGCGAAAAGATTGCTTGACCTGACTAAGAATTCTCGGCAGAAAGAAATCGTGGCTGCTCTCGTCTCGAAATATCCCTCGCACTCGTTCGTTATAGACGCGGGTGAAGCGCGGGAAATCGGGCTACCTGTTCACCGCCTTGATGCAAAGGATGAGCAAATGTTCCTAGAGGCGTTAAGCTGCATCAGAGACAATGAGGATTCGTTCCATGGCTTCAGCAAAGTCACTGCGGCAAAGCCGGCGACCCCACGCAAACGACAGGCGAGCGGGACCAAGCGTCCACCGGCGTCAACTCCCATCCCCACCGCTATCTCTGCGGCGAAATGATAGGGAATTTGATATCAAGGACTTTCTGTCGGAGACTCGTTCACTCACCGAGGAGGAGAGGGCACGTTTGATCCGGTCTTACGAACGCTAATCGGCACCCTTCTTCTTGTTCGCCCTGCATTTTTGGTTCTACAACTTCGCACGGGTTCACAGTAGCCTAAGGATCACCCCGGCGATGGAAGCTGGAATCACGGATCACATTTTGACGATCAATGATCTGATTTTTTCTTAGGTGGACTAGCAGATTTTGTGAGAACCAAAGTGGCGATGAGCAGCAACACGCCAAGACCAAGCAAATAATAGAACTGTTTTTGCTGGGGAGCGTTCTGGATCAAACCTTTATACAATGCAGCAGCAAATGCTGCCAGTGTCGCAATAATCCCGATGATTCGCTGCATCCGTTGATCGAAATAGAGATGGAATTGCTCGGCAAACACCCCGCGGATGCCGGTGTCTATCTTGTCGCTGAGACCAGAAATCGAGGCGCTCAGCGTTCCAGACTCTTTATCAATCTGGTTTCCTATGTCCCGTTTTAGATCGGCAAACCCAGACTGCATGGCCGCTACGTCACGCGAGACGATTTCAAATTTGCCCTGCAATTCAATGAGTTCGGTGCCGATGTGGTTGTACGGATATCCAGCCTGCGTGAGTTGCTTTATGGGGTCCAGCTTTCGTTGGGTTCTCCGCACAATTTGGGTCTCGTCGATATGGGCTGGAATTAATCTTGCCGAATCGCGGATTCCGCTCGTTCCCTGATAAGAATCTTGCGCATCGTCCCCGTAAAACTTGTCCGGCTTCTCACCGTCAGATAGCTCCATGAGGGTCAGCTTGAATAGATGCTCTCCCTGCTGTAGTTTCACTGTCTTAACTGAGCTATTTCTGATGCCCCAATTTAGATGCCCTTTGTATCCCGGATCGACCTTCGTGGACGCGAAAAGAAATCCTTCCCTCATCATCGTGGTGGTAGGGGTGATCCACGCGAACAACCCGTTAGGCTTGCCAAGCGCCTTTAGCTTTTCGGCGCTGAAGTCGAAAGATTCAAGGCTCCCAACTGTTACAAAATCGCCGGGTTCAATCTCTAAGAACTGCCCATCGGAGATGGCAACTTCTTCTCCCGTCGAATCAAATTTGGCCCTATGGCCCAGCCGAACCTCATAGCTGTTTATGCGTACACAGCTAGCGGAGCCATCTATGATGGCTTGGCCCAGGAGCTTATTGATTTCCCGGTCTGGAAGAACATTTGCCATGAGATGAACAAAATCTACCACAGCACTGCTGTCCTGGTCTGTGCTGGTATCTTCCACGTCACTGGAGGCATTGAATGGGAGTTGCATTGGAGGCACACCTCATACAATGATTTGGGTGGCCGCCAAACCGCAAGACTGAAGCCCCTGCCAGGGGGCTTTTCATTTGGACTCTATTAAAGCACAACGCCGCGTATCCACTCTGTGACCCCACTACCAAGCGCCGTAATCAGCGCACGATTTCTAGTTCGCTGCCGGCGGGTTGCTCTTTCCGGATCCCGGCTTGGCCGCCGCGGCCGTCTTGACCTTGGTGCGGGAAGCGGGCGTGGAAGTCGGCTCTGCCGGGGGCGCTGCGGCCGGACCTTCCAGCATGGTGGCCTTGCGGATGACCGCCTCAGGAGCGGTGGTGGTGAAGCCGGGGTTGTTGGTGAGCTGGGCCGCAAACCACTGCGGAGGCAAATACCACTTTGCGTCGCCGGATGCAGTGAGGTAGTCGTAGATGAGCGGCATATTGGACGGCACTCCGCCATGATCGCGCTCCGAGAGTGCGACGTAGGCCTTGAGCTCGCTCGCAATCTGATCGTGGTTGGACGGATCTTCCGCCTCCATCAGAGCGACGGCATACTCTAGGTGAGCCGACGGGATCGCGCCGCGATCCGCATCCAGCCGCAGCGCGGTGGTCAGGTGGTTGAGAGCGTCCTGCCGTTCCTCGGGAGTGCGCGCCGTGAGGCGTTCGAGCTTGGCGAGATAGAAGTTCGCGTAGGGATCGTCAGGCCGATCCGCCACAGCGCCCTGCAAATTCCTCCTAGCCACGGCGAAGAGATCATAGTCCATGGCCAGGATTCCGTTGTCGCGCTTGACGGAGGAGATCATGGGGCTGAAATCGGGGCTGTTGGGATTGAAGCCTTTGCCCTTGGTCCGCAACTCAATCTCCGCCTTAAGCTGTCCGTTGAGAAGCGAGTCCAGGTGGGCTTGCCGCTCCTTGATGCGCGGCGCGCTCCCCATGAAACCGAGTCCCATGCGCGAGTCCGCCGTGACAACCTGATTCAGCGAAGCGAAAAGGCGATTGACTTCGCGCAGATCGTAGCCCTGTTCGATCATCAAATTCATCGCCATGTCGTCGGCATCGTCCTCTTCCTTCGACGCCCAGAGGACCGGCTCGATCTGGGGATGAATGAAGTAGTGGCCGACTTCCATTCCCGTGGCAAGGCCAGTGCTGCCGCCCAGGACGGATCCGAGGCGAAGCGGGATCATGGCGCCGCCCAATCCGGCGCCCATCACCATTGAGCCTACGTCGGTGATCACCTTTTCCTTCTCGGCCTTCTCCTTTGCCAACTCCTCAACCACATGCTTGTCGCGAATGCGCAGGTAGGCCTGCCTCAGCTCAACGTGGGCAATTTCGTGAGCGAGGATGTAGCTCAGCTCCGACTCGCTGTCGAGCATAGAAACCAGTCCCGTGGAGAGGTAGATGGTTCCCGTGGAGAGGGTGAGAGCCTTGGGGATGGGATCGTACAAGACGCGGAACGTGTATATGTTGCTTGAGTCTTTGGGAACCAGCTTCTGCCCGATGTGGTTGACGTAGCTTTGCACTACGGGATTGCTGTAGAGACGCTGCCGGTCAAATGAGTCGCCGGAAGCAACGTCCTGGGCCAATCCCATGTTTGCGGTCAGGTTGATGCCGTAAGCAAGCTGCATATCGTTCCGGCGCAACGTGTCCCACTCCTGCTGAATGGCATCCTGGACGTCGGGCATCTGCTCGATCCGGGCGATCTTGTCTTTGTCGACGTTGCTCAGATCGATCGCGTCTTGCCCCTTCTTTTGCTTCCCTGACAGCGCGTTGGTTATCTGTGTCACCTGAGCTGAGGAAGGCGGCGCTGTAACTCCGCAGACGAGCAGAGCACAAAAGGCGATGGCGAGAAGTCTTTTCATAAGACTCTCCTTTTCTCCTGTGTTTCTTCGGCGTCAGGAAGACGCCGTTGACCGTTGCTGGCTGGGGGGGAAGGCCCGGTATCCCACGAGTATAGGCCGGGATTTCAAGCGGAGTCAACGCGGCGCAAGGGCGCAAATCGCAGCCAATGGAGCGGGGATTCGCGAATCGGCAGGGCAAAAGCGGACGCCCTGGGAGAGGCCCTGGGAACGGGCACTTTGTGCGCGGTGGTACCACATGCAGAGACGCCAGCCCGAACTGTGACCGAAGGCACACGCGGTTCAGGGCAGGCACGCGACAATAATCGAGTAGGGCCGAGCGAGGCGTTGGTGTCGTCGGCCGGGAGAGGGAATTCATGAGCGATCTTGCAACGTTGGCTGAGGCTGTTGCCGTTGACCCGCTTGTCGGCCATCCGCCGGACTACCACGTGTTTCACAAGTTCATTGCGCGCTGCAAGGATCTTCCCGCGATCACCACAGCGGTGGTTTGGCCACTGACCGAGGTGGCTCTGAGCGGCGCGGTGGAAGCTGCGGCTGCCGGCCTCATCGAGCCAACGCTTATCGGTCCGGAAAAGGCCATGAAGGCGCTGGCAGCGAAGATCGGCGCCGACATCAGCGCATTCCCGATCGTCGAGGCCGAAACCGAGGCCCAGGCCGCCGAGGCTGCCGTGGTCATCTGCCGTTCCGGCGATGCCCAGGCCCTCATGAAGGGCAGCCTGCACACCGACGAGCTGCTGAAACCGGCCATGCAGCGCGATACCGGGCTGCGCACGGCGCGGCGCATCTCGCACGTGTTCATCATGGATACGCCGGCCTACGCGCGCACGCTGCTCATCACCGATGCGGCCATCAACATTACGCCGGAGCTCGAAGACAAGGTTGACATTGTGCAGAACGCCATCGACCTGGCGCACGCGCTGGGCATCCCAGAGCCCAAAGTGGCGCTGCTTTCGGCGATTGAAACCGTCAATCCCAAGATCAAGTCGACGCTGGACGCCGCGGCGCTGTGCAAGATGGCCGATCGCGGCCAGATCACGGGAGGCATTCTCGACGGGCCGCTGGCGTTCGATACGGCAGTGAGCGAGAAGGCGGCGCAGATCAAGAAACTGGTTTCGCCGGTGACGGGCCAGGCCGACATCCTTGTGGTGCCCGACCTCGAGAGCGGCAACATGCTCGCCAAGCAGCTCGAATACCTTGGCGGCGCGCAACTAGCCGGGATCGTGCTGGGCGCGCGGGTGCCGACCATCCTGACGAGCCGCGCTGACTCCGCGGAGACGCGGCTCACGAGCTGCGCCGTGGCCGTGCTGCTGCATTACGCGGCGCACCCGGCGGTGAGGCTCTAGCTGAAGCGGCAATCATTGCGGCGCTTAAGGCCACTATCGTAAGGTTGGCTTTGACAGGAGGCCTTTGTGCCGATCTCCGCAGCCGCATACCCCATTGTTGCCGCCGCGGGCGGCAGCTTTCTCGTCGAAGCGCGCTCGCCGGATGAAATCTTCACTCCTGAAGACCTGAACGAAGAGCAGCTCCAGATTGCGGCCACTGCGGAGCGATTCGCGCGCGAGGAGATTCTGCCGCGCGTGGCGGCGATCGAGGCGAAAGAGCCGGGCGTGCTGCCGGCATTGATGCGCAAGGCCGCGGAGCTGGGGTTTACCGCGGTGGATATTCCCGAGGAGTACGGCGGCCTGGGGATGGACAAGGTGAGCTCGACGCTCATCACCGATCACATCTCCGTTCTGGCCAGTTTTTCGACGGCATTCGGCGCACATATCGGCATCGCTACGCTGCCGCTGGTGTGGTACGGGACCGAGGAGCAGAAGCAACGCTACCTGCCTCGGCTCGGCAGCTGCGAGTGCATCGGCGCGTATGGGTTGTCCGAGGCCAGCTCGGGGTCGGACGCCATGAACATTCGCACACGCGCGACGCTTACGGGCGACGGCACGCACTACATTCTGAACGGCGAGAAACAATGGCTGACCAACGGCGGCATCGCAGGGCTGTATACGGTCTTCGCCAAAATTGACGGAGAGAAGTTCTCCGCGTTTCTCATCGAACGCGGCACGCCGGGCCTGACCATCGGCGCAGAGGAACACAAGCTGGGAATTCGCGGCTCGTCGACCTGTCCATTGGTCCTGCAGGATTGCCGGATTCCAAAAGAGAATCTGCTGGGCGAGGCAGGCAAGGGACATCACATTGCGTTCAATGTGCTGAACGTGGGCCGCTTCAAGCTGGGCGTGGCCTGCGTGGGCGGGGCGCGGCACGCACTGGCCGCGATGATCCGCTATGCGAAGGAGCGCCACGCATTCGGCAAATCGATTGCCGAGTTCGGGTTGATCCAGCGCAAGATTTCGTCGGCAGCGGCACGGCTCTATGCCGCGGAAAGCATGGTGTACCGCACGGCAGGATTGATTGACGCGAGGCTGGCGGGGTCGGGCGGCGAAGGGCCGGGGCAGGCGATCGATGTTCCGCGCAGCATCGAGGAGTACGCGGTGGAGTGCTCCATTTTGAAGGTCTACGGCTCGGAGATGCTCACGCTGGTGGCGGACGAACTGATCGCCACGATGGGCGGATTCGGTTACGTCGAAGAGTATCCGGCGGAACGCTATTACCGCGACGCGCGCATTAACCGAATTTTTGAGGGAACGAACGAGATCAACCGCCTGATCATCACGGGATGGATGATAAAGCGCGCGATGAGCGGAAAGCTGCCGCTACTCGCAGCGATCAAGCGCGTGATGGATGAGGTGACGGAGCCACCCGCGTTCGGCGGCGATAGCGATGGCGCCGGGCCACTGGCGCGCGAGGCCGCAGTGCTGGCAGCAGTGAAGAAGATGGCGCTGTTTGCGGCGGGCGTGGCCAGCCAACGGTTCATGACGGGTCTCGAAGAGCAGCAGGAGATCGTGGCCGACCTGGCCGACATGATCAGCCAAGTCTATGCGCTGGAGTCGGCGCTCAGGCGCGCGGAAAAGCTTGCGCGCGCAGGCCGCGGCTCGGCTGAGGTTGCTGCGGCGATGACGGGGCTGCTGGCAGATGAAACGATGGCTCTGGCCGAGCCAGCGACGCGGCGAGTGCTGGCGGCCTGCGGCGAAGGCGACGCGCTGCAAACGCAACTGGCGATTCTGCGGAGATTGGCGCGGGTGATGCCAGCCGACGCGGTTGCGTTGAGCCGCACGGTGGCCCACCAGTGCGTCGAGTCAGAACGCTATCCCGTTTGAGGCGGGCAACCGGTTCCTATGCAGCCTGCGCCAATTGGTTCAGAGACAATTCGTGTGCTGCTGGCCGAGGCGGAGCGCGCTTTGGCCGAGGGGCCTCATGCCGAACGCGCGCAGCGCGACGCGGAGACGCTGTTGCTGTATGCGCTGAGGCAGGATGCGCCGGAGACAAATCTGGCCTGGCTGATCGCGCACGCGCACGAAACCCTGCCGGCCCGCGCGACTGCTGGTTTTTGCGCACGGGTTGAACGCCGCCGCAGGGGCGAGCCGATCCAATACATCACGGGCGAGGCAGAGTTCTACGGGCTACGTTTCAAGGTCAATCGCGACGTGCTGATTCCGCGGCCCGAAACCGAGCACCTGGTGGAAAAAGCGATCGCGCTTGCGCGCGGGTTCGAGCGGCAGCGCATTGTGGACGTGGGCACGGGATCGGGAGCGATTGCCGTGGCGCTGGCGTGCAATTTGCCGGCCGCGCGGATCTTCGCAACCGAAGAATCCGAGGCGGCGCTCAAAGTGGCTCGGGCAAATGCGGCGCGCAATGGCGTTACGGATCGCGTGCGCTTCTTCGAAGGCGATTTGCTGGCTCCGGTGTCGGGCGAGCAATTCGATTTCGTTGTCTCCAATCCGCCTTACGTGCCGGAGAGCGATCGCGATTCTCTCTCCGTGGAGGTGTGCGATTACGAGCCGGCGCGGGCGCTGTTTGCGGGCGGCGACGGTCTAGACGTTTATCGCCGGCTGATTCCCGCGGCATTTGCAGCTCTTGCGCCAGGCGGGTTTGTAGCGCTCGAGATCGGATACGGCCAGCAGGCGGCGGTTGAATCACTGCTTGCCGGCGCGGGATTCAGAAGCATCGAATTCACGAAAGATTTGCAAGGCATTCCCCGGGTGGCCGTCGCCAGCCGCGCATGAATCCGGCAGCGGTCCCGCTTCGTGATCGACATGAGCTCGCTGAAGTAGGGTTGCATCTTTGCGCAGTCATCCCAGGTCTCGGCTTCGCGACCTGGGGTACCCCATAGGAGTTGCCGGATCCAGCTATATTCCGTGCGCCATTTTTCCCGTCTTCAGAAAGTAGTCGAGAGCTTGTGTCCGCGCACGGTCGCCTTCAGTGCTTGATGAAGGGAGCGTTGCGTTGCCCTCGTCCGTGAGGCCGGTGACGATGCGTTGCCACATGAGTTTTGTACCGCCAGCGGCGGTGCGCTCCAGTGTGAGATTCAGCCGGCAGACCTGGGCGGGCGAGACGACGGTGAATTCGATTCGGCCAGGCGGCTCGTAGCGATCCACATTCCAGATGCTGGGTCCCGGCGGAGTTCTGAAAATGCAGTTCTCTTCGGCCACGCCTGAGTCGCTGTAGATCATCTCGCCCTTCCAGCCTTCGAGCCACTCGTATTCGCGAACCGGGCAAAGCAGCGGGAACACAGCCTCCGGAGGCGAGTCCAGCTCGCCGAGATATTCGCTGACCGTTCGTCTGGAGCGGAAGGCGGGCGCGGTTGCGGCAAGGGCGCCGTTCGGAACGGCGATAGCTGCCGCTCCAGCGACACCCAGGGTCTTGAGAAACTGTTTGCGCGTCATGGGTCGATCTTGAACTATGAAGTTATAGACAGGTCAAGCGAATTCTTTACTGATTCTTCGGAGCGCGAAATCGCCGCATCCCCGTGAGCTTCCGGGACGGAGAGATCAGGCCAGGGCGCCTAGTCTGCGCGGCCAGTCTTGTTCAACTCTTTGTAGAAGCCGAGGTCTTTGGCGAGCAGGCTCTTGGTGATGTAGACGATCTGGCCGTAGTGCAGGCCGAAGTGCTCGACGACATGGTAGACAGCATCGAGACCGTGCGTGCGGTAGCCCTGAATCTCATAAGGAGCGAGCAAGTCGTCCACAGTGAGGCGGTCGAGAACCTCGGCGGCTTCGTCGAGCGTGGCGCCGAGGCGAGTGAGCAGGTCAGCGGCCGAGAGCCCGCCCTGCGCGGCGAACTCGGCTGGACGGTTGCGCTTGTCGTCATCCTTGTTGAACGCAGTAATCAGCCATTGGCGCACGTTGCCGTCGAGATGCAGCAGCAAGTTGCCGATGCTGTTGGAGGCATCGTTGGGGCGCCACCAGACTTGCTCCGTAGTAAGCGGCGCCACGCACTCCCGGAGCCGGGGCAAATACTGTCCAAGAAGTTGTGTCCGCGAGCATTCGAGAAAAAGGGAAGCGATTTGGTTGTCATTTGCCGCCATTGGAGATGCGTCCTCTCTGCACAAACCTGAATTTCAAAGGAGAGAGCTAAATCAGCTCGTAGCCGGCGAACCAGTAGCCGATCTCGAAGGCCGCCGTCTCTTCCGCGTCGGAGCCGTGGATGGCGTTCTCCTGGAGAGAGCGTGCAAACTTCTTGCGGATCGTTCCCTCTTCGGCGTTGGCAGGATTGGTGGCGCCCATCAGCTTGCGCAGATCGGCAATGGCGTTGTCTTTCTCAAGGACCATGAGGAACAGCGGCCCTGAAGCCATGAATTCAGTAAGGCTGGAGAAGAATGGCTTGTCGCGGTGGACGGCGTAAAAGCCTTCGGCCTCGCGCTTGGTGATGGATTGCCTTTTGATGGCGACGATGCGGAAACCTGCCTTGACAATCTCGGCCAGAATGGCGCCGGTGGATTCAGCGGCTACCGCGTCTGGCTTGATGATGCTGAACGTGCGCTCGAGCACTTGTGGTTGCTCCTTCGGGGGGATTCTCTCTCTATTCCATTGTAGTAGAAGGCTTTTGGCGCAGTGCTTTCGCGTTTCGACGGGCGCATTCAAGCGGAAAATGCTGCTGCGGCCTGCGAACCATTACTTTCGTGCACTGTCCGAGGGAGAGGCAAATTATCCCACTAAAGGGGTATTCCGAACACGTTTTTGGCGCAGACAAGCGGTTTGTTTTCTGCTACAAGTATTGATGTGCAGAGAAGTGTACCGGGTTGAATCACTGGGGAACTAACTGCCGATAGACTTATTTTGGGGATTACGAATGGCGTTGCTTGTACTCCAAATTGCTGCCGTGGTTGCAATCGCTCTTGTTCTTGTGCGTATGCGCAAGAACGCGCAGCGCCGCAATTCGCAAACATGGGAGACGTTGCTGGCCCGGCTCCGGCCCGAGTGGAGCGCGCGCGAGCTGAGCGACCACTTCCTGTGGCAGGAAGGCCTGAGCGCCACCCCTGAAGATGCATGGCAGCGCATGGAAGGACCGAAGGGCCTGTGGGTGATGTACCAGAACGCGCGGGTCATGCAGGAGATGGCAGGCTACGCCGCCAAGCACTGCGAAGGCGTGGATCGGCTGCTCATTGAGACTTTATATAGCGACGCGATGCAGATTCGCTTTTGCGTGCTGTTGGCTCTGGCGCAATATGCCTTCCGTCATACCAGTGAAGGCGTTCGCGTGAATGCCTTCCGCGCCGCCGCAATCTACACCGGCATGGCCGCCCGCATGACGCAGTTGCTGCAGGAGCACGCAGCCGTCATGGTTCCGGACTTTGTAGCGGCGATGTAACGCGGATTCTTCTTTCGAAAAGAAAACCCCGGCTGCGGCCGGGGTTTTTGCTTGTGTGCCGATGAAGCGGAGCCGGCTCAGGCCTGCATCGCGGCCAGAAACGCGCAGATCCTCGCGAATTCCTCCTCGGTCAAGCGGAAGGTGAGCGCGGCAGCGGTCTCTTCCACCTGCTTTGCGCTGCGTCCGCCCACGATGGCCGCGGTGATGGCGGGGTGGTGCAGCACCCAGGCCACGGCCACCACGCCGGGGCTTACGCCGTGCGCGGTACCGATCTCGCGCAGCAACTCCACAAGGCGCAGATTCTGGCTCAATCGCGGCTCGTTGAATTCCTTGTTCCCGCGGCGCCAGTCGTCGGGGGCCAGGTGCGCCGCGCGCTCGGCGGTCATCTTGCCCGCGAGCAGGCCGGAGAGCATGGGCGAGTAATTGATGACGCCGATGCCGTTGGCCAGCGTGAAGGGAAGAATCTCCGCCTCGATAGCGCGGCGCAACATGGAATAAGGCGGCTGCAGGCTAGTGATGGGCGCGATCTTCATGGCGCGCTTCATCTGGTCGACGGAGAAGTTGGAGACGCCGATCCAGCGTATTTTGCCCTGCTCGCGGAGCCGCGCCAACGCCTCCCACCCCTCTTCGATCTCGCTGTCGGGGTTGGGCCAGTGAATCTGGTAGAGGTCGATGGTGTCCACGCCGAGGCGGCGCAGCGAGGCCTCAACCTCTTCGGCCAGCGAGGCGGCCTTGAGCGAGTTGTAGATCGTGCGGTCGGCGTGCCAGCGCATGGAGCACTTGGTGAGGATGTAGGGTTTGCGCGATAGCGATTTGACGGCGCGCCCGACCATTTCTTCCGAGTGCCCCAGCCCGTAGACGGCGGCGGTATCGATCCAGTTGATGCCCAGGTCGAGCGCGCGATGAATGGCGGCGATGGAGTCGTTATCGTCCTGGGGGCCCCAGGAGAATTGCCAGTCGCCCCCGCCGATGGCCCATGCGCCGAAGCCGATCGGGGTGAGATGGAGGTCGGAGTTGCCGAGAGTGCGGAGGGAAAGCGAAGCAAGAAGTGTCATATCTGAAACATAGATGACTTGCGTGGGCCGGGCGCCTCGAAAAAAGTTGAAAAAGTGGTCAAAACTGCACAGTTCTCATTGCGGCGAGTTCATAGGGTTGGAGCTTGTGCACTCCCCAGAGCGGCGGTAACGCTGCCGGATCATCCGGCTTTCCCCTTGAGGGCGGCACACCCTTTTTCGTTGCCGCCGCACCTGCTTGAATTTCACCTAAGTAAAGAGCGCACCGATGGGACTGCGATCTGCGCCGCGGCTCGCGAGGCGTCCGGCACGCGGGTCTCCGCTCAGGCCGCCGCACGGACGCGCGCGGTTTTCGGCGACTTCTTCGCGGCCCGTTTGTGCGCTTTCTTTTGCTGCGGAACGACAGAGAGGCTCAGGCCCATGGTATTCAATACGGCTACCAGCGTTTTGAGCGTGGGATTGCCTTTGGGCGAAAGCGAGCGATAGAGCGACTCGCGGCTGATGCCAGCCTGAGCGGCGACTGCGCCAAGACCGCCGTAGGCTTCGGCTAAGGAACGAAGCAGGAGCAAACTTCCGCCGCGCTCGCCAGGGTTATCGAGGGATTCGAGGGCCAACTTGAGGCATTCGACACCAAGTTGTGGGTTGGATCGAAGCTGTTTGATTTCCCATTCGTCATATGGAATACCGGCCTTGTATGTTTTCATCCCTGCCTCCGCTTCCAGTCGGCCCAGAATCCTTTTGCGCGTTCGATGTCTTGCGTTTGGGTTGACTTGTCGCCGCCGCAAAGCAAAACAATGGGTGTGACTCCCGATCGACCGCAATAGAGACGGTAGCCAGGTCCCACATCAATGTGAAGCTCGACGACTCCCTCCCCCACCGATTTGCAATCACCAAGGTTCCCGGCCCGGACTTGACGAAGCCTTGCGATGATTCGGGACTGCGCCCTCTCGTCTCGAAGGCTCTCAAACCACCTGTTATACGGGCACTGGCCCTGGAGTTGCTGATAGACGATCAGGTCGAACACAGCACAAGTGTAGCATAAAAGCTACAGACGCCCGCAACGATGAGTGTATAGTGGGTTGCGATGAATAGTGCCGTTGTCGTTGAAGTAATTGCGAGCGCCGCCGCGGTAGTTGTTGCGGCATTAAGCTACCTCTTCACGAAAATGAAGGAGCGGGAAGCGGACTGGCGAAAGTGGAAATATGAACAGTACAAAGAGTTTGTGGTCTCTATAAGCGGAATTGTTGCGGGCGACTCGACTCCAGAGGGTAACCGGGTTTTTGCCAAAGCCTGTAACACACTTCACCTGATTGGCTCAAAGAGCGTGCTGGATGCGCTTCATGCCTATCAGGATGAAGCGAGATTTTCCAATCCGAACCATTCGGCTGCAAAAGAGGCTGTCTTACTCTCCAGGCTCGTCTGGGAGGTTCGGAAAGACGTTGAGATCCCAGGAACGCCTCAGGCATCGGAGTTTTCCGTCCATCTATGGTGCTCTGGCACGAACCCGGAGAAATGATTGGCAGATCCGAGCTTCTCGTCAATTCAGGAACATCGTCCGATACAGCGTGTCGCGCTGGACGGGCTTGAAACCGGCGTCGCGAATGATGCGGCGGAGTTCTTCTTCGGTAGTGCAGTTTGAGGTGCCTGCCGCGCGGACGACATTTTCTTCGAGCATGACCGAGCCGACGTCGTTGCCGCCGAAGTGGAGGCCGAGCTCGAGAACCTTCAATCCCTGGGTCACCCAACTGGCCTGCACGTTCTCGATGTTGTCGAGATAGAGCCGCGCGATGGCGAGGACCTTGAGGTATTCGACAGAGGTCGCTTCGTCCCAGCCGCGGCCGCCGAGCGCGGTGTGCTTGGGTTGGAAGCTCCAGGGGATGAAGGCCGTGAATCCGCCGGTTTCTTCCTGGAGACGGCGCACGACTTCAAAGTGGTTGATGCGCTGATCGAAATTCTCGCCCACGCCGAACATCATGGTCGCGGTGGTTCTCATGCCTAATTGATGTGCCGTCCGGTGCACGCTCACCCAGTCTTCGGTGTCGCACTTGAGGCGCGCGATGCGATGGCGGACCTCGTCGTCGAGAATCTCTGCGCCGCCGCCGGGGATGGAATCGAGGCCGGCGTCGCGCAGCCGAGCGATGGTGGTGCGCAGGTCGAGCGAGGAGTACTCGGCGATGGCGAGCACCTCAGAGGCCGAAAGGCAGTGCAGCCAGATTTGTGGAAAGCGCTCTTTGATGCCCCGAAAAAGACGCTCGAACCAGTCGATCTTGAGATCGGGATGAATGCCGCCCTGCATCAGCACGCCGGTGCCGCCCATTTCGAGAGTCTCGGCGATTTTCGAGTAGATCGTTTCAAAGTTGAGAATGTAGCCCTCGTCGGAGCGCGGATCGGGCTTGCCGGCGCGGGGCAGCGGGCGGTAAAAGGCGCAGAAGGTGCAGTACTCGGTGCAGTAGTTGGTGTAGTTGATGTTGCGATCGATGATGTAGGTGACCACGCCCTCGGGGTGCAGGC
>CAWHVN010000044.1:0-91071 GCA_963832805.1 uncultured Acidobacteriaceae bacterium
AAATCGACAGGAATCGATGGCGCGCGGGTGGCAGCGATTGCGCTCGATACGACGGGGTCGAGCGTGATTCCCGTGGGCGAGGGGCTGAAGCCGCTCGACGAGTACTACCTGTGGTGCGATCACCGCGCGTTCGCCGAGGCCGAGGAGATTACGCACAAGGCGCACGAACTGGGGTTCGAGGGCATTGAGTGGTGCGGGGGCGTTTACTCGCACGAGTGGGGATTCGCGAAGCTGCTGCACTGGCTGCGGCACAATCCGGAGAAGCGCGCGCGCTTTGTGACGGCGCTGGAACATTGCGACATGGCGGCGGCGACACTGTGCGATGTGACGGAGGCGAGCTCGGTGAAGCGCAGCGTTTGCGCGATGGGCCACAAGTGGATGTGGAATCCGAAGTGGGGCGGGCTGCCGCCGGAGAAGTTCCTCGTCGCCGTCGATCCGTTGTTCGCGGGAGTGCGCGCCAAGATGGGCGGCGAGTACCTGACCAGCGATCACCTGGCGGGGCAACTTTCGGTAAAGTGGGCCGCGAAGCTGGGCCTGCGCGCAGGGATTCCGATTCCCGTTGGAGCATTCGACGCGCACTGGGACGCGGTTGGCGCGAACATCCGCGAAGGCGACGTGGTGAACGTGGTGGGCACGTCGACGTGCATCATTGCCATTGCCCGGCAGGCGGAGTTGGTTCCCGGTGTGTGTGGCGTGGTGCCGGGGAGCGTGCATCCCGGATATACGGGGATCGAGGCGGGGCTCTCGGCGGTGGGCGACATCTTTGACGCCATTGCCAAGCGCGCGGGGAGGACGGTGGCCGCTCTGAGCGAGGGGCTCGACGCCTACAAGGCGGGTCAGACGGGCCTGCTGCGGCTGAGCTGGGACAACGGCGATCGCACGGTGCTGGTGAATCCAGAGCTGGGCGGCGTGACGCTGGGCTGGAACCTGGTGCACACGGCGCAGGACGAACTGTTCGCCGCAATCGAGGGCACGGCGTTCCACACACGCATCATTCTGGAGCGGATGGCCGAGCACGGCGTGCGCATCGATCGCGTGATCAACGCGGGGGGAATTCCGCAGAAGAACGAGGTGCTGAACCGCGTCTACGCGAATGTGCTGAACAAGCCGGTGCTGGTACCGGCGGGGATTCCGACGAGCTTGGGGTCGGGGATCTTCGCGCTGCTTGCAGCAGGAGCCTATAAAACCATCGAAGAGGCGCAGGCTGCGGTATGCCTGCCGTTCCGCACGGTCGAGCCCGACGCGAAGTCGGCGGGTGTTTACGAGCAGCTGTACCGGCACTATCGCGATGCGTACTTCGCACTGGGGACGCGCGACGCGGCGCCTGCGGCGCTGGGAAGGGTGCTGCCGGAGTTGAGGAAGATTGCGGCCGAGGTGCGGAAGGACAGCTGAGCGCATAAACTGGCGGGGTGGACGCCGCCAGTGCAACCGGCGGGGTGCCGGCGCTACACCCCGCCGCTGCTTGCGCTTCCGCGCCGCTCAGTTTACCGTTGTGTTCACAATCCAGCGAACCGGGTGACCCGTGTCGAATTCCCTTTTGCGTCCTCTCATCTACAGCCTTTTCCTTGCCTTCATCGCAGGCGCCGCACCCGCTGCTGGAGATGCGCAATCGCCCGCACCAGCGGCGGCAAACCCGTCTACGGGTGCGGCTGTTGACCCGTGGGCCGCGCCGGACTTTTCCGTCGATCCCAAAGCGCTGTATGAGGCCACGTCGGCAGTGCCCGTGCCGGACGGGGCGAACGTCGTCGAGCTGGTGGAAGACGAGACCTACACGTTTGACGACGCGGGACGCATGACGCGTGTGGGCCGCGTCGTTTATAAGGTCCTTACTCAGAAGGGCGCAGAGGGATGGGACTCTCTCTCGGTGGGCTGGGAGCCTTGGCACGAGGCGCGGCCCATCATTCGCGCGCGGGTGATCGGGCCGGACTTCAGCGTACATACCCTCGACTCGAACACGATTACGGAAGCACCAGCACGCGGCGGCGACTATAAAACTTACAGTGATGGTAAACGGCTGCACGCGCCGTTCCCGGCGATTGCTCCGGGAGTGGTGGTGGAGGAGGAGTACACCGAGACGGAGACGGAACCGCTTTTTGCGCAGGGCCGCGTAGGTCGCATCGAGCTCGGCCAGCAGGACGTTCCGGTGGCGCACAGCCGAGTGGTATTCGACACGCCGGTTGCGTTGCCGCTGCGGACCGACCTGTTTCTGCTTCCGGACGTTAAACCGGTGCGCACGGAAGCAGGCGGCCGCGTGACGCTTACCTTTGACGTAGGCTCGCTCGATGGCATCGATCCGCGCGAGGCCTACCTCCCGCCGGACGTGATCCGCTATCCCGCGATCGCATTCGCGACAGGCGCATCGTGGCAGAGAGTGGCGGCCGAATACGGAAAGATCGTCGACAACCTCACCGACTCCGCCGCGGTGAAGGCCGTTGTCGACCCGCTGATTGCCGGGAAGAAGTCTGCCGCAGACAAGGAAGCGGCGATCGTGGACTACCTGGACCGCGAGGTGCGCTACACCGGCATCGAGTTCGGGGAAGCAGCCATTGTGCCGCACGACCCTGCGGAAACTCTGGCCAAAAAGTATGGCGATTGCAAAGACAAGGCCACGCTGCTCGTCGCGATGCTGCGCGCCGCCGCCATTTCCGCCAACGTGGCGCTGCTGCAAGTCGAATCGCGGATTGACGTTCCGGCCGATCTGCCCGGCATGGGGATGTTCGATCATGCAATCGTTTATGTGCCGGGAAAGAATCCTTTATGGATCGACGCTACCGACCGCTATGCGCGCCTGGGACAGATTCCCATGGGCGACCAGGGGCGGCTGGCGCTGATTGCCAGCGCGACTACCACGGCGCTGAAGAAGACCCCGGAGTCAAGCTCGAAGGACAACGGCCTGGTGGAGACGCGCGAGTTCACGCTGACGGACAGCGGTCCCGCGAATGTGGTGGAGATTACCGAACCCAGGGGCATTTACGAGTCGGGCTACCGGGGCTACTACGCCGACAAGCCGGACAAGGACACGCGCGACGGACTGCGCGGATATGTGCAGGCAGAGTACGTTTCGGACGATTTGACGAAGGTGGACCGCACGGATCCCGCCGACCTCTCCAAGCCATTTGAACTCACCATTGCATGCGAGAAAGCCAAGCGCGGCTACACAGGCCTGGAGAACGCGCAGGCTGCGATTCGCGTCGACCGGCTGTTCCAGATGCTGCCCAACGAACTCAAGCGCAAGGACGACAGCGACGAGAAGAAGAACACCGGGCCCGACAAGCCGAAAAAGCCGCGCACCGCCGACTGGTGGCTGGACGCACCCTACAACATCGAATGGAACTATCACCTGATCCCGCCGGCCGGATTCATTCCCAAAGAGCTGCCCAAGGACGCAACCATCACGGTGGGTCCCGCACTGCTCACAGAGAATTTCTCTAGCGGTAAGGACGGCGAGGTGCTGGCGCATTTCGTCTTTGACACGGTGAAGCGGCGCTACACGGTGGCCGAGGCAACGGCACTGCGCAACGAGATCGCCGATCTCATCGACGGGCCGGCGATTCTGGTAAACTTCGAGCCGCAGGGCGCGGCGTTGCTGCGCGACGGCAAGGTGAAGGAGGCGCTGGCCAGTTATCGCGCGCTGATCGCCGCCAATCCGAATTCGGCTGTGCACCACCTGCAGGTGGCCAATGTGCTGCTTGAAGCGGGGCTGGGCGAGGCCGCGCGCGATGAAGCGCGGCTGGCCGTGAAGCTCGATGCGAAGTCGGCGCTTGCCGAGCGAACGCTGGCCGACATTCTGAAGCACGACCTGGTAGGACGCAATTTGCGCGCCGGCAGCGATCTGGCAGGGGCAGCCGATGCGTATCGCGCGGCCATCAAGCTGGATCCCGACGACCACTCGGCGCAGGGCGACCTGGCGATCCTGCTGGAATACGACTCGGTGGGTCGCCGCTACAGCGGACAGTCGCACATGAAGGAGGCGATTGCCGAGTATGAGGCGCTGGGGGAGGACAAGCTGTCCGATCTCGGGATTGCCGACAACCTGGCTTTCGCTCTGTTCTACGGCGGCGAATACCCGGACGCGTACAAGGCGGCGCAGGCGCTCAATCCGGAACCCAAGCCGCTGCTTGCCGCCAGCATGGCTATGATGCAGGACAGCAAAGCGGGCCTGGCGGAGGCGAACAAGCGGTCAACGGACGACAACTCATTCAAGGACACCGCGCGCACAGCGGGCGAGATGCTGATGAACATGAGGCAGTATCCGCAGGCGGCGGACTTTATGCAGGCGGGCGCGGCCGGAGACGATGCGGCGCGCACATTGGGCCTGGCCAACATGCTGCGCGGCGCGCGGCGCCACGAGGACGTGAAATTCGCCAACACACCGGCGGATATGGCCAAGCGATTCGCCCTGGTTGCCTTCGATTTGAATCTGACCGAGGCGAGCTTCGACGCTCTGCTCAGCCGCAATGCGCTCAAGGTGATGAACGCGGAGGATGCGGACGAGCGCAAGGAAACACTCGAAGCTCCGAAAAACATGAACAGCGCGCTGGCGCGCGAAGACAGCTCGCTCGATGTCACGGAAGACATCATGCTGCAAACGATGGATCCCAAGGGCGAGGGCGATGATGCGACCGGCTACCGCGAAAAGATAGAGAACCTGAATGGCACTACCACGACCGTCTTTGTGGTGAAGGAAGACGGACAGTACAAGCTGCTCGACACCCTGGACAAGCCCAACTCAATTGGCCTGGAGATGCTGGACCGCATTCAGGCCGGCGACCTGAATGGAGCCAAGGCGCTTCTGGACTGGCTGCGCGAGGATCAGCACCTGGAGGGGGGCGACGATCCGCTGGGGGGGCCAGTGTTTCCAAGGTTCTGGATCAAGGGCGAAGCGGCCGATGCGCGCAAGATGAAGCTGGCCGCGGCGGCGATCCTGGTGGGCACGAAGCCAACCGTGGATCAGGGTGTCGCCATTCTCGAGGAAGGGCTCAAGAATGCGGCCAACGATCGCGAGCGCACCAACATCGAGATCGCGCTGGCAAACGGCTACCTGCTCCAGCAGGATTTCTCGAAAATGCTCGGCGTTGCATCGGAGCTCGTGAAGCAGGTTCCCGAATCGAAAGAGGCATTTGTCGACAACGCTCTTGCCCTGATGGGCCTGGGCCGCTACGACGAAGCCATCGCTCTGGCTGACGAACGTCTAAAGCTGCTGGACAACGACACCGACGCGCTCAACATGAAAGTGCAGATCGAGGCCGACCGCGGCAACTACGCAGCGGCCAGCGCATGGGCGAAGAAGCTTGCCGATCTGGGCAACGCGGACGCCATGCTGCTCAATAACGTTGCCTGGAATGCGCTCTTCACCGGCAAGGTTGAACAGGACGACGTCGACAAAGCCATTCGCGCCACGCAGATGCAGAAGGACACGCCGAGCATCCTGCACACGCTGGCCTGCCTTTACGCCGAAGTGGGAAACACCAAAGATGCCCACGACGTGCTGTTGCGGGCCATGGACGATTGGAACCTGGACGAACCCAACGACGAGGTGTGGTACGTGCTGGGCCGCATTGCCGAGCAATATGGCGAGCGCGACATTGCCATCGCAGACTACCACAAGCTGAAAAAGCCGAAGGAGATTCTTGCGATTCCCACATCGACATGGCGGCTGGCGCAGATGCGGCTGAAGGCGATGGGGGCGGAGGAGACGGCAGGGCAATAAGTAGTTCGTCGATAGGGGCGGAGATCCGACGTCGCGTGCGGTTCCATCATGCGCAGTGCATTTAGAAAGAGTTGAGCATTAACGTGGAAGAAGAGACAATCATTTCATTATTAGTCGTTTTTGCAATCATTGTGATTGCAATTGCCATCACAAAGCTTCGCCAAGCCAATCGCTCAGAATCAGAGGAAGAACTTCATATTCTCAACAATCCTGCAAGAGAAGCCGTTGTTACTTCAGCGCGCGAGCCGGCCAAGCTGTCGGATCTCCTGCCTCCCCAGTTTGTGGTTTTGGATCTTGAGACGACAGGACTCAATCCGGCGACGGACGAGATTATCGAAATTGGCGCAATCCGTGTAACACTTGACGCCAAGAACCAACTAGCATTTCAAACATTCGTGAGACCAACCCGCAAAGTTCCCCGCAGGATCGCGAACATCACTGGCATCACTCAGGAGATGGTGGATAATGACGGGATTCCGCTCGAAGAGGCACTTCGCCAGTTCAAAGAATTCATCGGCGATCTCCCGCTCGTGACTTTCAACGCAGAGTTTGACATGGGATTCCTTCACAATGCGGCGAAGAGACATGGAGCGGCAATTCCCAACCCGTATACCTGCGCTTTGAAGCGCGCCCGTCGCGCATGGCCCCAATTGCCAAGCTATCGACTCGTGGATTTGGCGAAATTGGGAAATCTCTCAGACGTTAATACACACCGCGCTCTTGGCGATTGCGAGCGCGCTCTGATTGTGTTTACGTCCGCGACATCCACGCTCGGCCAGAAGGTTAGGTGGACCAAACCCGCGGCGGCATCTTCTGTGTGATATGGGCCCAACGTGGTGAGTCTGAAGTTTGTCGAGCAGCAACCGCAGATCCTTCGACTTCGGTCGCTGCGGCGACCTTCGCTCAGGATGACAGCGTTTGTTTGCTGCTGAGTGCCGGTCGCTGATCATTGTTCGCTGGCCAGTTCTCACTGCTGCTGCTGCTGCATCTGCTGCAAGTCAATGAAGGGAATGGCGGACGCCGGCGGCTGCTGGGCGCGCTCCACCAGCACGCTCCAGTCCTCGGGGATGGGCAGCTTGCGGTCGAGAGCAGGCGCTTCTTCGCTGGCCTCAACCTGCACAGCCACATAAAGCTCGCTGGCGGCGGTGCCGCGGAAGATGCCGTGCGTGGGCGGAACATCGGCGTAGTCGCGGCCCACCGCGGTGCGGATGTGGCGGTGATGCGCGACAAGGTTGTTGGTGGGATCGAGGCCGACCCAGCCAAGATGAGGCAGGAGCGCCTCAACCCAGGCGTGCGTCGCGTCGGGCGTGGAGCGGTCGTGGTCCTCGGCCCCGCGGTAGAGATATCCAGACACGTAGCGCGCCGGAATGCGCACGTGGCGCAAGAGCGCAATCATGGTGTGGGCAAAATCCTGGCAGACGCCTGCGCCGCTCAGGATGGCCTCGTCGATGGGCGAGTCGACGCGCGTAGAGCGGGGCACGTAATCGAAGTAGTGGAAGAGGCGCTGGTTGAGCTCCAGAACGAGATGGAGCGGGTCGTCGCGCCGCACCACGTCCATTTTTTTCGCGAGCTCGACGAGCGCCGGCGTCTCCGCGGCAAACGTGCTGGGCAGCAGCATCTCGGAGTAGTCGCCGGCTTCAATCAGCTTATCCAGCTCGTCCCACGCGTCGGGCGAAAGAAAATGGGGAACGTCGGGCAGGGGCTGCTGTTCGACCACCGACTCGGCCACGATGACGAGCTGGTTGTGCTCGCCGGGAATGTCGAAGTGCTGCACGTTGTTGCCGAGATGGTCGCGGTAGCTGAAGACGCGGCAGCGCGGGCTGACGGAGAGCGAGAAGGTGAGGCAATGCTGGCTGGAGTCGGAGCGCGGATGCATGCGCGTTTCCATGATGCTCTCGCTGATGGGCTGCGAGTAGCGGAAGCGCGTGAGGTGACGAATAGAATAGAAGTTCATGTTGCCGACATTCCCTCAGGGGCTAAAGCCCCGCGATTCTGTGATGCTCTTCCGGCACCCTTCGACTGCGCTCAGGGCAGGCTTTGAAGTCGTGCCCTTTCAAAACGCCTTTGGTACCGGCCGTTCTTTCAGACAGCCAGCGCGGATTGAATGGAATAGTGCACATAGTAGCGGTAGATGAGCTCGTGAATGCGCAGACACTGCGCGCGGATATTGTGCAGAAATCCCGCCGAATCGCCGGCAAGAATTTCGCCGATCCTGGTGAAAATCAGCATGGCGTGCAGTTTGCCGATTCCGGCGATCAGCTCCTCGGGCGCCCGCCGACCGCCCGACGCCTGAATGGCATCGATGGCCTGCCGCGCGCCTTCGACGCAGTAGCAGATGGCGTGGGGAAAGTCACGGTTGAAGAGGAGGAACTCAAGAATGCGATCGGGCGAGAGATCCGCCGTGTATACCTGGCAGTAGGCTTCGAAGGACGTACAGCAGCGCAAAACGCCCACCAGCTCGAGATACAAGTAGCCGGTCCGTTCTTCGGCCGGCTGCTGGAACAAATCCGGCTGAAAGACCTCGAGCAGCGTCGCCGTTGCATAGGCGCGTTCCAGATAGCGGCCCAGGCGAATAAACTGCCATCCCTGGCCGTGAATCATCGTGGTGTCCGTGGTGCCCTTGAACAGATAGATGCCGTCGACGACGGACGCCAGCATATCGCTCACGCTGGAGCGGAACTGCGCCTCCGCATTGGGCGAGTGAATCTGGTGGAAGAGGCGATTGAGGCGCTGCCACTGCTCGGTGGAGATCTCTTCGCGGACCTGGCGCGCATTTTCGCGCGCCGCGCTGATGCAAAAGGTGATGGAGGAGGGATCGAGTTGATCGAAGACGAGCTTGCGCGCCATTTCCTGCAACGATCCGTTCCAGGTCATGCCGGCCGGCCGGCCCAGCGCAGCGACCATTCGCTGCCAGCGCTGCTCCGCATTGGCGCCGCCAGGGTCGAGCATGAGGCCCATGGTCACGTCGAGCTGGCGCACGGTGTTCTCCGCCCGCTCGAGATAGCGGCTCATCCAGTAGAGGCTGTCAGCAACGCGCGATAGCATCTTGCTTCTCTCACTTCCCGCCCGATTTTCCCGAACCAGACTTACTCTAGAACCCATGTGTCTTTGCTTCCACCGCCCTGGGAGGAGTTGACTACGAGCGAGCCTTTTTCGAGGGCCACGCGCGTCAATCCGCCGGGTACGATGTTCACTTTGTCGCCAAAAAGAATGTAGGGGCGCAAATCGACGTGGCGCGGCTCGAGCCGGCCGTCGACCAGGCAGGGCGCGCGGGAGAATTCGAGCGTGGGCTGCGCGATGTAGTTGCGCGGGTTGGCCTGGATCTGGCGGGCGAAGTCCTCGCGCTGCCGGGCCGAGGATTGGGGCCCGATGAGCATGCCGTAGCCGCCGCTTTCGCCGACAGCCTTGACGACAAGCTTGTCGAGATTGGCCAGCACGTGCTTGCGGTCTTTCTCCTCGCTGAGCAGGTACGTCTCCACGTTGGCCAGAATCGGATCCTCATTGAGGTAGTAGCGGATCATCCGGGGCACATAGGCATAGATGGCCTTGTCGTCGGCGAGGCCGGTGCCAAATGCGTTGGCTACGGTGACGTTGCCGGCGCGGTAGGCGTTGAACAATCCGGCGCATCCGAGTGCCGAGTCGGCGCGGAAGACGAGGGGATCGCTGAAGTCGTCGTCGACGCGGCGGTAGATGACGTCAACGCGCTTGAGGCCGTCAGTGGTGCGCATGTAGACGATGTTTTCGTGGGTGACGAGGTCGCGGCCTTCGACAAGATCGATGCCCATCTGGCGGGCGAGATAGGTGTGCTCGAAGTAGGCGGAGTTGAAGACGCCGGGCGTGAGGAGCACGATGTTGGGCTCGGGCCGGCCTTCGGGCGCAAGCGAGCGCAACGTGGACAACAGAACCTGCGGATAGTGCTCGATGGGCCGCACGCCGTAGCTGGAAAAAAGTTGCGGGAAGGTGCGCTTCATGACGCGGCGGTTGGTGAGCATGTAGCTGACGCCCGAAGGCACGCGCAGATTGTCTTCGAGGACCACAAATTCGCCGTTGTTGAGACGAAGCAGATCGGAGCCGACGACCGCGATGTAGACATTGCGCGGCACCTGGAGCCCGCGCATCTGGCGCCGGTAGTGCCTGCAACTGTAGACGAGCTCGCGCGGGATGACGCGGTCGGCGAGGATTTTGGCGTCGGAGTAGACGTCGCGGAGAAAGAGATTGAGCGCGGTGATGCGCTGCGTGAGGCCGCGCTCGATGCGATCCCACTCCTGAGCGGTGACCAGACGGGGCAGCAGATCGTAGGGGAAGATGCGCTCGGTGCCCTCTTCGCGGCCATAGACGGTGAAGGTGATGCCCTGGGTGAGGAAGGCGAGGTCAACCGATTGCTTGCGACGGCGAAGCTCGTCGGCGGGCAGCGTGGCGAGCGCCTCAGCCAGCGCGCGGTACTGCGGCCGCACCTCCCCGCCGGGTGCGCGCATCTCATCGAAGGCCTGGTCGAGCGGGTAGTCACCGAAGAGCGGCTGCAACTCGACTTGATGGCCTGCGGTCATAAGTCTCGGACAAACTTTCGTTGTTGCGGATTCAGGGTATGGGTGGGTAACTTGCAGCATGCAGAGCAGATGCGCGTGACTTGCTCGCCTCCGACTTTAGGGCAAGCTCCACCTTTGACCTGTTCTCTCGTTTCTATCACGCAGGGTATAAAGGTGCCATTAGGAAAGGCTCGCGGTTGCGAGCCGAATGAAAGCTGACGCCGCGGACCATTGCGGTCCGCGCCGCCATTCTTGTTTCCTGCTCCATGAGCCGGAGCCTCGATTTAGGCCGGAACCAGTTCTTTGATTCCAGGCGTTGGCACAGTGTTGATCGTCTTCAGAATCCGCGAGACGATCTGGTAGGGATCGGCCTCGGAGTTGGGGCGGCGATCTTCCAGATAGCCCCTATAGCCGTTCTTAATAAAGTTCACAGGCAACCGGATGGAGGCGCCGCGGTCAGAGAGGCCGAAGCTGAACTTGTCGATGGCCTGCGTCTCGTGGAGGCCGGTGAGGCGCAGATGATTGTCCGGGCCGTAGACCTCGATGTGCGCGGCGATGTGGTTTTCAAAGGCCTTCATCAGCGTCTCGAAGTACTCCTTTCCGCCCACTTCGCGCAGGTGCTTGGTGGAGAAGTTGGTGTGCATGCCGGAGCCGTTCCAGTCGCCCTTGATCGGCTTGCAATAGAGTTGGACGTCCACTTCGTACTTCTCGCAGAGCCGCATCAGAAGATAGCGGGCAACCCACACGTCGTCCGCTGCCTTGTGCGAGCCCTTGCCGAAGATCTGGAACTCCCACTGGCCCTTGGCCACTTCGGCATTGATGCCTTCGTGGTTGATGCCGGCGGCAAGGCAGAGCTCCAGGTGCTCTTCCACGATTTGCCGGGCGATGCTGCCCATATATTTGTAGCCCACGCCGCAGTAGTAGGGGCCTTGCGGACCGGGGAAACCCTGCTCGGGGAAGCCAAGCGGACGGCCATCCTTATAGAGGAAGTATTCCTGCTCAAATCCGAACCAGAGATCCGGGTCATCGGCGGCGGTCGCACGCATATTGGTGGAATGCGGGGTGCCGTCGGGGTGCATCACTTCGCTCAAAACGATAAAAGCATCCTTGCGGCTGGCATCGGGGTAGAGAGCGACGGGCTTGAGAATGCAGTCGGACTTGCTGCCCTCGGCCTGCATGGTGGAACTGCCGTCAAATCCCCAAAGGGGCATGTCGCTGAGGGTGGGCGTCTTATCGAAGCTTTTGATCTGCGTTTTGCCGCGCAGTTCGGGGATGGGCTTCTTGCCGTCGAGCCAGATGTACTCCAGTTTGTACTTTGACATAGGTCTCCTTATTCGAGTCGTAGGGATTTGAGGGACAGCCCGGCGGCGAATGCGCCTGCGGCCAATTAAGGGATCAACTTCAGAGTAAACTGGGCGCGCGAGAATCGCATAAGGATGGCATAAGGAAGCGTAGAAAATTTGTGGAAGGCGGTGGTGCGAGCGAGTGATTGGCAATCAAAGGCTCTCACCGCCGCCGGAGTTCTTTGATTCCTCCACTAGCGTGCGCTACCCTGATCGCTCAGGAGATTCTTCCCCATGCGCATCCTCAAACACGTTTTCATGGCCCCAGTAGCACTTCTGGCGGCGATGATTGTGCTTTCACCGGCGCTGGCGCAAAAGCCGGTCATTCAGATCACTGCGGACCTTACTGACGCCGCGCGCAAGCTCTATCACGCGGAGATCGATCTACCCGTCGCTCCCGGCCCACTGACTCTGACCACCCCACAATGGATTCCCGGCACTCACATGCCCAAGGGCCCGGCCAATGAGATCACCGGCGTGGCTTTCACGGCCAACGGCCAGACTCTCCCGTGGCGGCGCGACGACGTGGACCTCTACGAGTTCCATCTCACGATTCCCGCAGGCGTGACGATGTTGCACGCACACCTGGATTTCATCGTGGCCGATCATGTGTCGCAGAAGCTGGCGGTGTTGGAGTGGGAGGATCTGATGCTCTATCCCGCCCACACCCCGGTGCGCGAGATTGCCATTCAAGCATCGCTGAGGGTTCCCGCCGGATGGGGGGTCGGCACCGCGCTCACGCCCATCGGCTCCGGCCCCTACCCAATTCCCGCGCCGGGCTCAACCACGGAATTTGCCGCGACCAACGTGGAGCAGCTCGAGGATTCGCCAGTCATAACGGGGCAATACTTCCACGAGTTTCCGCTGGCTCCCACCATCACGCCAAAACATTTTATCGATGTGGTCTCGGATGACCCTGAGGACTCAAACCTGCGCCCCGCGGTGCTGGCCGCGCTCGACAATCTGGTGCGTGAGGCCGATGCGCTCTACGCTTCGCACCACTATCACGTCTACCACTTCCTGCTCACGCTCTCCAACCAGGCCGGAGGCGGAGGCCTGGAGCACGGCCAGTCGTCAGACAACGGCGTGAGCGAGAAGGGGTATTCCGACGATGCGCACACGCTGCGCGAGGCGGATCTGCTGCCGCACGAGTTTACGCACTCATGGAACGGGAAGTATCGCCGGCCTGAAGGCCTCTATCAGCCGGACTTTGCCACCCCGGAGCGGGGAGCGATGCTGTGGGTTTACGAGGGTATGACAGAGTACCTGGGCGACTTGCTGGCAGCGCGCGCGGATTTCGAAACACAGGCCCAATATCGCGATAAGCTGGCGCTCAGCGCGGCCCGGCTTGACAATCGCCTCGGCCGCGATTGGCGCTCGACCGAGGACACCGCCATCGCCGCCAGCATTCTGCGCAGCGATCCTCCTGCCTGGGACAACTGGAGGCGCGGTCAGGACTACTACCAGGAGGGAGAGTTGGTGTGGCTTGATGCCGATACGCTCATTCGCCAGATGACCGGAAATAAGAAATCGCTGGACGATTTCGAGAAAATCTTTCTCGGCAAGGGCGGAAACACCGGCCCGCTTATCGTGCCCTATGCATTTGATGAACTGGTCGAGGACCTGAACGCCGTCGTCCCTTACGATTGGGCCAAATTCCTGCGCGACCGAATTGACAACATCAATCCGCGGGCCGATGTTGCCGGTATCGAGCGGGGCGGTTACAAGCTGGTCTACAACGATCATCCAAGCGCCGCGGAGCGCGAGTTGAGCAGCGTGCCGGGCCCGCGGCAACCGGGTCCGGACTGCTGGTTCTCCATTGGTCTGCGCATCGGGAACGACGGCAGCATCTCTGACGTGCGATGGGACGGCCCGGCCGACAAGGCGCGACTGGCGCCGGGCGAAAAAATCATCGCCATAGACGGCCGGATCTTTTCCACCGACGCATTGCGAGAGGCAATTCGCGCTGCCAAAGGCAGCACCGAGCCGATTCACCTGATCGTGCAAGCCGATTCGTTCGTTTCCATGGCCGATATCGATTACCATGACGGCGAGCGTTATCCAGCCCTGGAACGGGTTGAAGGCACACCGGATTATCTTGACGACATCACAAAGGCGCTGACCACGCCGGGAAAAAGCGCAGCCGCGGCCGGAGAAGGCGAGCCATAGCCACCTTTGCATTGCCGGCCGGATCTCCGGCGGCGATGGCGATGCCGAGAGCATGGTCGCGCCGACCGAGATTGAAAAATCAGTTAATGGGAGAGCAATAGGCGGTCTCTACCGCCAGGCAGAACGCTATGAACCGGGTGGGTCGCCAGAAAAGCGCGGAGCCTGGACTTTATTGGCCCTCATCTTTCCTCAATTTGTCACATCCCTTCAGCGGTGCGAGGAGTCCAGGCGCCGGCTCGGGGCCAAACAGCGTCCCGCTGCGTTACTCTGAATGATCAGGAGATTCCGGGCCACGATGCTCATTCCGCGACGCTTCGTTTTAGGCATTCTGTCTGCGCAGCTTCTTATCGTGCCTTGTGTGCGCGGCCAGCAACCCGCCGCGCAGGCTTCCGCAGAAGACTACGTCCGCGCCCACTACACGAAATACGAGTACCGCATCCCCATGCGGGACGGCGCAAGGCTCTTCACCGCCGTATATGTGCCGAAAGCATCGGCTTTTCTCGAGGACCCTGGCCCGTATCCGTTCCTGATGGAGCGGACGCCCTACAGCGTTGGACCTTACGGCGAGGACCGCTATCCCGCACGGCTTGGCCCCTCGGACGAGTTCGAAAATTCAGGCTACATCTTTGTCTATCAGGACGTGCGCGGACGCTGGATGAGCGAAGGCGCGTTCGTTGAGATGCGTCCGCACATCGACGAGAAGAAATCGCCGCAGGACGTGGACGATTCGTCAGACACGTACGACACAATCGAGTTTCTGCTGAAGCATGTGCCCAACAACAACGGGAGGGTGGGCATTTGGGGGATCTCGTATCCGGGGTTCTACACTGCGGCGTCGATCATCGACTCGCATCCGGCCATTGCCGCGGCCAGCCCGCAGGCGCCCATGACCGATCTCTTTCGGGGCGACGACTCCTATCACGGCGGGGCCTACATGCTCGGGGCGGGATTCGAATTTTACGCGCCTTTTTTCCATCCGCAACAGAATCCCGTGCTGCCTAAGCCGGAGAAGCGTTTTGATTTTGGCACTCCTGACAGCTACGAGTTCTTTCTTCAGGCCGGGAATGTGGCCAGCCTGGACAAGTATTTCGATGGCACGGCGTGGATGTGGGACGACCAATACAAACACGACACCTACGACGACTACTGGCAGTCGCGCGACCTATCGCGGCATATGAAGAACGTCAAATGCGCGGTTCTGGTAGTGGGCGGATGGTACGACGCCGAGGACCTCGAGGGACCGTACCGGACCTTCTATGCCATCCGCAAATTCAATCCGGATACGCCGATCACGCTGGTCGAGGGACCCTGGGTGCACGGGGGCTGGGCGCGCAACGACGGCGACCATTTGGGCGACGTGCAATTCAACGCAAAGACCTCACTCTACTTTCGCGCCAACATCCAGTTTCCGTTTTTCGAGCATTACCTGAAGGGCAAGGGCAAGGCACTGCCGACGGCAATTGTGTTTGAGACCGGGACGAACGTGTGGCGGCGCTACGACGAGTGGCCGCCGAAGAACACGGTAGCCAAGACTCTCTATTTTCATGCAGGCGGCAAGCTGAGCTTCGATCCGCCGGTGGAGACCGAGAGCCGGGACGAGTACGTGAGCGACCCCAACCACCCCGTGCCCTTCGTGGGCTACACCACGGACACGGTGCCCCAGCGCTACATGGTGGACGACCAGCGCTTTGCCAGCTACCGGCCCGATGTGCTGGTGTACGAGACCGACCCGCTTACGGAAGATTTAACCATTGCCGGCCCCATCTCGCCGCATTTGAAGGTGGCGAGCTCGGGGACAGACTCCGACTTCGACGTGAAGCTCATCGATGTTTATCCCAAAGAGGACGCCGACAACGTGCCGGTTCCGAACAAGCGCGTGATTGACGAGCCACCGCTGCACATGGGCGGCTACGAGGAGTTGATTCGCGGCGAGCCGTTCCGCGCCAAGTTCCGCTCAGGCTGGGAGAAGCCGGAGGCGCTTACGCCGGGCAAGGAAACCGACCTCGACTTCACTATGCCCGATCTTTATCACACCTTCCGCCGCGGTCATCGCATCATGATTCAGGTGCAGAGCTCGTGGTTCCCGCTCACCGACCGTAATCCGCAAATCTTCACCGACATTCCCTACGCCAGGCCAGAGGACTTCAAGAAGGCGACCGAAGAGGTGTTCCACCAGAAGGACGCAGCCTCCGGCGTGGAAGTGCAGGTGCAGCCGCAACCATAACTGCGGCGCCAAATGGCGCTGAGTAACGAATGAGGATCTTATGACTGTTCGTAATGTTCGCTCTGTGTTTTTGATTCCCGCGCTAGTATTCGCGCTCGTGACGCCGATGTGCGCCGAAGAGGGCATGTGGACGTTTGACAACCCGCCGCTGAAACAGCTGGCGGAAAAGTACAACTTTCACCCCACACAGGAATGGCTGGACCATCTGCGCCTTTCAAGCGTACGGTTGAACGACGGCGGATCGGGCTCTTTTGTGAGTCCCGACGGCCTATTGCTCACCAACCATCACGTGGCGCGATTCCAACTGCAGAAGAACTCGACGCCAGAGCACGATTACGTGCGCGATGGGTTTTATGCCGCGACGCAGGGCCAGGAGATGAAGTCTCCGGACCTGGAAATCAATGTACTGGTGGCCATGCAGGACGTGACGGCGCGAGTGCAGGGTGCTGCCAAGGGCGCCAAGAACGATGTCGAGGCGCTGAAGGCGCGCGATGCGGAGATCGCGGCCATTGAGCGGGAAAGCAAAGACAAGACCGGCCTGCGCTCCGATGTGGTGACCCTTTACGGCGGTGGCGAGTATTGGCTCTATCAATATAAGAAGTACACCGACGTGCGGCTGGTGTTCGCACCCGAGGAGCAGGCCGCCTTTTTCGGCGGCGATCCGGATAACTTCACCTATCCTCGCTACGACCTCGACATGGCCATGTACCGCGTGTATGACAACGGCAAGCCGCTGCATACCGATAACTATTTGAAGTGGAGCGCGAAAGGCGCCGCGCCAGGCGATCTAGTGTTTGTTTCGGGGAACCCCGGCTCGACTTCGCGTCAAGACACCATGGCCCAACTATTGATGGAGCGCGATGTTCGGGGGCCAGCGATTGTTGAATATCTCCAGCGGCGCATTGCCGCTGCGCAGGAATTCGGAAAGCAGGGACCGGACCAGGAGCAAAAAGTTGAAAGCACGATCTTCTTCCTGCAGAACGGTCTGAAGGTCTACCTGGGCCGCGACGAGGCGCTCTCAGACAAAACGATCATCGCCAAGAAACAGGCTGAGGAAGACGACCTGCGCGCAAAGGTGGCGGCGAATCCGGAGTTGGAAAAGGAATATGGAGATGCCTGGAACGAAGTCGCGCACGCGGTAGATTTGGCCAGGCCTGAGTTCAAGAAGCAATTGTTCAGGCGCGCCGACAGCCAGCTCTTCACAATCGCGATGGAAATTGTGCAGTACGTAGCGGAAGTGAAGAAGCCCGATGGCGAGCGCCTGCCGCAGTTCCACGAGGCGGGGCTGGATTCGCTGCGATTCCAGATGCTGTCTCCGGCACCCATCTACCCGTCGGTGGAGAAGATGTTCATGGCGAACGCGCTGAAGCTGGCGAAGGAAAAGCTTGGCACGGACGACGCATACCTGCAGGCGATCGTTCAGGGCGGCGACATCGACAAGGCCGTGGACGCGCTGGTGGACGGGACCAAGCTCGGCGATCCTTCGTTCCGCAAAACCCTGCTCGATGGAGGTGAAGCCGCGGTGGCTGCATCTGACGATCCGATGATTATGGCTGCGCGCCGTGCAGATCCGGTCTGGCGAGCCAACTACACGTACATGCGCGACAAGGTCTACAGCGTGTTCGAGGCGGCGGGCGAGAAACTGGGCAAGGCGCGCTTCGCCGTCTATGGCAAAAACGCGTACCCCGACGCCACGTTCACTCTGCGGCTGAGCTACGGAACGGTGGAGGGCTATCCATACAACGGAACCATCGCTCCGCCATTCACGACTTTTTACGGGCTCTACGATCGCGCGGCGAGCTTCAGTAACCAGGCGCCGTGGAATCTGACTCCGAAAGAAGAGGCGGCACGGGACAAGCTGGATTTGGCAACGCCGATGGACTTCGTTTCAACGAACGACATCATCGGCGGAAATTCCGGCTCGCCGGTTGTGAACCGGGATGGCGAACTCGTGGGGCTGATCTTCGACGGCAACATCGAATCGCTGGCGGGAGACTTTGTTTACGACGGCACAAAGAACCGCGCGGTGGCCGTTCACTCGGCCGGGATGCTTGAGGCTCTGCGCAAGGTTTATGGCGTTGACGCGCTGGCCGACGAGCTCGAAGGCAAGAAGTAGCCGCCTGGCAAGAGCAGAAAGCGGGAGCCGTGTGCTCCCGCTTTTTGTTTGCGCGGCAACGGGGGCGCGCGGCAGGATGCGGCGCCAGCTTGCCATGAATCGGCTCGATTCGACGTACAATCGAAGATGACCGGCAGACCGCGGAGAGGTGGCCGAGCGGTTGATGGCTCCGGTCTTGAAAACCGGCATACCCGAAAGGGTATCGGGGGTTCGAATCCCTCCCTCTCCGCCATGATTGCAGGTCCTTCGGCACGCGACAAGCGGGTTCTCTAAGGCGCAAGGTATATACTTTTCAAGGGGTCCGCACACGTGGCCGTGCTGCCGCACGTCCATCGGGTTTTCTTTTCGACAAGCTCCAGGCAATCTCTGAAAACTCAACATGAGTGACTCCACGCGGTCTGATAAGAAGGCTATCCCTAAGAAGCCCGGCCCTCCGGGCGTCGGAACTCCGTTTGCCGGTGAGAGTTCCTCCGGCGACATCCCGATTGCTCCAGAGAAGGGCCCCCAGCACGATCCGGATGCCACGATCGTCGATGCTGGACCACGATTCGATCCCGAATCAAAGCTGGTAGACTCCGACGCTACGATTGTCGACGCGTCACCCCAACTTGACGCCGATGCCACCATTGTCGATGTCCAAGCGACGTTGCTGGATGCCAACGCGACGATTGCGCCGGGAGCTTCGGCTCGGCGAGCAGTTCAGCCGCGACTGACATCGCCCTCCGGTGCGGCCGTATTTCAGATTGGCGATTTGCTTGGCGGACGTTATGAAATCCTGCAACTGCTCGGTGAAGGCGGAATGGGCGCTGTCTATAAGGCTCGAGACGTGGAGCTGGAGCGGGAGGTCGCGCTCAAAGTCATCCGGCCCGAGATGGCGGAACATCCCGAGATTCTGCAGCGCTTCAAACAGGAGCTGATCCTTGCGCGCCAGGTCACGGACCGGAACGTCATCCGCATTTTCGATATCGGAGAAGCCGGAAAGACAAAGTTCATCACGATGGAGTATCTGGAGGGTGAGAACCTCCATCAGCTCCTGAAGCAACGGGGCAAACTGGAAGTCGGGGAAGCGGTCGACATCATGGAACAGGCGGCCAGCGGGCTGGCTGCCGCTCACCGGGAAGGAATCATCCACCGCGATTTAAAGCCGGGCAACATCATGCGCGACAAGAACGGCCGCGTGGTGGTGATGGACTTTGGATTGGCGCGGACGATTGCTGGCGATGGAATGACGCGCGCAGGCGCCATGCTGGGGACGATCGAATATATGTCTCCAGAGCAGGCGCAGGGCATGGAAGTGAAGGCCAGCTCGGACATCTTTACGTTCGGCCTGATCCTATATGAATTGCTGGCCGGGGTCACACCGTTCCATGCGGAGAGCGCGATTGCGAGTTTACTGATGCGCGCGCAACAACGCGCCGTGCCGTTGGCGGATATCGACAAGCATATCCCGGGCACGCTAAGCAACATCGTCAGCAAATGTCTTGAGAAGGATCCCGCAAAGCGCTACCAGAACGCGGAAGAGCTGGATGCGGATCTTCGCGCGTGGCAAGGCCGGGGCGGCAAAGCCCGAGTTTCTGCTTCGTCGGCTCGGCTGCGCTTGAATCGTATTCGGGAGCTGCCATGGCAACGTCTCGCGGTCACGGGCGCTGTGATTTTGGCGATCGCAGCCGGGATCTCGTGGTACGTGATCAAGAGGCAACTGGCCGCGAAATCAGGGACGCACGCCCCGGTGTCGGTATTGGTCGCCGACTTTGAGAACCATACCGGCGACCCGGTTCTGGATGACACCCTGGAACCGATGCTTGGCGTGGCCCTGGAAGGCGCCAGCTTTATCAACGCCTACAGCCGCGGGGAAGCGCGTAAGCTGGCGCAGAAACTCCCGAATCCTACGGACAAGCTCGACGAGCAGTCAGCGCGGCTGGTCGCCGTAAGCCAAGGCATCAACGCGGTTATCACGGGCGACATCAGCTTGCGGGGCGACGAGTACGATATTTCGGCGATCGCCCTCGACGCCGTGAGCGGCAAGGAGATCGCGAAAGCGGAGATCACCGTCGCCAATAAGCAGGAGATTCTGCCCAACCTTCCCAAGCTGGCGGCGCCGATTCGCAAAGCCTTGGGCGACGCCACGCCCGCCTCAGTGCAGTTCGATCAGGTCAGCGGCGGTTTTACCGCCGCGTCACTGGAGGCCGTCCACCAGGACGCTCTTGGTGTTGAAGAACAGTTCGCAGGCAACTTCCAGGGGGCATTCGATTCGTTCCAGAAGGCAGCGGAACTGGATCCGAAGTTTGCGCGGCCTTACACCGGCATGGCAGCCATGGCGCAGAACCTAGGGAGGCCTGGGGATGCCGTGAAGTACATGAAGCTGGCGATGCAGCACGAAGACAGCATGACCGAGCGGGAAAAATATCGCGACCGCGGGCTCTACTATCTCACCACGGGTGACTGGCAAAACTGTGTTCAGGAATACACACAGCTCGTCACTCACTACCCCGCCGATCGCGTCGGTCAGAACAATCTAGCCTCTTGCTATGTGCAGTTACGCAAAGCGCCAGAGGCGCTGGAAGCGGCCAAACACGCAGTTGAGATTGTCCCGAACGGAGTGGGGCCGCAACTGAACCTGGCATTCATCAGCGCCTTTGCCGGTGATTTTGCCGCGAGCGAAACAGTGGCGCGCACCGCGCTGAAGATCAGTCCGTCGGCCGCGCAGGGATACCTGGTGCTCGCCGAAGCGCAGCTCGGGCAGGGAGAGATCGACAAGGCGGCTGAATCGTACCATCAGCTTGAGAGGTTTGGTGCGCCGGGGATATCGACCGCGAACGCTGGACTAGCCGATCTTGCTGCCTACCAGGGGAAGTATGCAGAGGCGGCGCGCATCCTCACACAAGGAGCCACTGCGGATCTGGTGGCCAAGATGGCCGACAACGCTGCGAGGAAGTACGCGGCGCTGGGGAACATCGAGGAATTGCAAGGACACAATGCGGCAGCGCTCTCTGACATGGACAAGGCATTGGCGAACAGCCAGTCTACCCCGATTAAGTTCCTGGCAGCGATTACCTATGTCGATGCCGGAGACCTTGCCAAGACGCAAAAGCTCGCGGCGAGCCTCTCTTCCGATCTGACAAGCGAGCCGCAGGCTTATGGCAAGATCGTCGAGGGGATGATTGCACTAAAGCGGAAGGACGCCAACGAAGCAGTTAAGCAGATCACAGCCGCAAACAACCTGCTGGACACCTGGATCGGCCGCTTTGAACTGGGGCGGGCTTACCTGGAAGCGGGAGCGTTCACGGAGGCTGACTCGGAGTTTGATCAATGTGTGCAGCGGCGAGGCGAGGCCATCGAACTGTTTATGGACAACGTGCCGACTTATGCCTATTTCCCGCCCGTTTATTACTACGAGGGCCGCGTGCGGGAAGGAATGAAGAGCGACGGGTACGCGGACTTTTATAAGTCCTATTTGAGCATCCGTGGGCAGTCGACGGAAGATCCGCTGGTTCCCGAAATCCGCCGCCGCATCGGCCAATAAACGGTGCGGAATCGACACTGCTACAACCGCACTGGTTCTGCTCCTTACGGCGGTTCTCCAATTGCTGTGGAGTTTCGATGGACATGCAAGGCGGCGCTTCCTTAAGGGAACCGCCACCTGTTCGTTAGAATTTCGCACACTGACCCGTTTTGGAGGCAGCGGTGTTGCTTCCGCCGGTGATCGTGGTGTTGCTCTGGCACTGCAGGGCCCCGGTTATGATGTTGCTAAACACCTGCGTGGCCCCGGTGTTGCTCTGGTCCTGCAGGGTCCCGCCCACAGAGTTCCCATCCACTGTGGTTGCTCCGCTGTTGCTCTGCACCTGCATTGCCGCGCTGACTTTGTTCGTATCCATCGTGATTACCGCGCTGTTGCTCTGTACCTGCATGGTCCCGCCGACGGTGTTCCCATCGATCGTGATTGCCGCGGTGTTGCTGAGAACCTGAAGGCTGCCTTTGACGACATTGCCTGCGCACGACGATGTGCCCGAGCCGATCAGGACGGAAGTCCCATTGCTCTGGAACTGCAGATTACCGGATATGGACGTGGCGCACACCTGGTTCGTCGCCGATCCCGATGGAATGCCTTGGATTTGGAGATTGCCTTTGATGGTGGTCGAGGGGCCGATGGAGAAAGTGCTGCTGCCGCTAACCGTGACGTTGCCGCCGACCGTACCGCCGCTGAGAACGAGGCTGCCACCGCTAACCGAGACGCTGCCGCCGACAGTAGCGCCGTTGAGAACGAGGTTGCCACCCGTCTCTGTAATGTTCCCCGATGTCCCCCCGCCCACAAAGACGCAGGCCTGCGCGCCGACGACGGTCAGGTTACCCTGGAACGTGCCGCTGTAAGCGCCGTTGCAAGCAGTGCCCGAAGTGGGAACCGATCCGGTGTACGAAACTGTCAGCGTGCCGTTCACAAAGTTGAAGGTGTAATTGGCCGCTGCCAGGTTTCCCTGACTCACAGTGATCGGATAGGAGCCGGGAAGGCTGGTAGCAACCGCAGTCGTGGTCAGGCTTGGGCTGCCGGTTACCGCCGTTGCAGCGGTGTCGCCATTTACGAACCCGCCGTAACTGGCGGTGAGGGCGGGATTCGCCAGGCCGTAAGCCCGCGAAACATTGTTGGCAGTTACGGTGAGAGTGGCCTTGCTCACCACGATGGTTCGTTGCACCTGCGTGGCAGCCTGGTAATTGGAACTCCCCGCCTGATTGGCATCGATCACCAGATTTCCTGCCCCTTTGACGGTTAATGTGTTGCCCGAGATCGTTCCTATTCCCGTGCTGGTGGGGTCGACGCTGAAAGCTACCGTCAGCCCCGCAGTTGTAGTCGCCGACAGCGTGATCGGAGATACTCCGTAAGTGACTGGCGACGCCGGCGCCGCGAACGTGATCGTCTGCGCCACCAGGGTCGCGGTTACGGTCTGCGTGACCTGCGGTGCCGCCGAGTAATTCGTACTGCTTGCCTGGTTGGCGATCACCGAGCACGTCCCCGTGCCGCTGGTCATCTTATAAGTTGCACCTGAATTGGTACACGCCCCGGAACTGGTGAAAATCACCGGGTTCCCGCTGGCGCCTCCCGTGGCCACCACCGTAAAGCTGCTGTTGTAGGCGGCAGTTGCGGGAGCGTTGGTGGTGAAGGTGATCGCCTGACTCGCCGGTCCTATTGTCAACGTGCCGCTCACGTAAAGGAAAGAGTAATTTGCAGCGGCCAAAGTGCCAGTAGATACCGTGATCGGATAGCTGCCGGGAATGCTCCCTGTAGCAGCAGTCGTGGACAGCACCGGTGCGCCCGTCACCGCCGTAGATGGATCACCATTCACGAGTGGGCTGGTAGTGTATGTCAACGACGGGAGCGGCTGCCCATACACACTCGTGAGGTTATTTGCCGACACCGTAATTACTGCCGGGTAAATGTTGAACGACTGGGACACGGAGGCGGCGCTGTACGAGTTGTTGCCGACGGTGCCTGCCGGCGCGGAAGCGGTGATGGCGCACAAGCCGACCCCGGTCGTGCTGCCGCTCGCCGTGCATGGCCCGGATGCCGTGAAGCTGACGGGCAGCCCAGCGGAGGATAACGCGCTCAATGAGAACGTGCTGCCATACTGCACATTCGGCAATTGCGGAAAGTTGATTGTTTGCGATTGCGTGTTGGAACCCTGAGGCAGGATCGTGAATGTTCCCGACACAGAATTGGCAGCGTTGTAGTAGGGGGGGGTGCCCGGTTGCGACAGGTCCGTGCCCGGTTGCGACGCAGTGATGGTGCAGCTTCCCGCGCTGTTGAGGGCCACGGTGGCCGAGGAGACGCCGTTGCTGTCCGGGGGCGACTGGCTGGCGATGGAGCAGGATCCCGTCGCGCTGATCGCGCTGAAGCTCACCTGCAAACCATTCACCACGCCGTTCGACTCGGCAGTCGCATAGACGGTGAGAGGCGAAGTTGAAATCGAAACGGAACTCGGCAAGGCGGGAGGGCCGAGCACGATCGTCTGGTTATTCGTAAGCACCGCCGGCGGCGAGGGTGGACTCTGGCGTTGCGTCGGATCGATTGGTACCGGAAGCAGGGTGGTTCCTATCGTGTAGACGACGGTATGCGACGTCAGATCCGGGTTGGTGTCAGTAAATGTTGTCGCCGGTGGGTTTCCGTTCACGCCGCTGACGCTGCCAATCACAAACGGCTCGTAGGCTTCAGAACCGCGAGAGATGGTGTAGGTGGCGACGACACCGAAGGTTGGCGCCGTCCAATTGATGACGACAGGTGTACCCGGGGACGTCGAAATCGGCGTCTCAGTGGGTGAAGACGGAGGACGAACGATCGAGTTGGCGGTGTTGTAATCCAACTCGTTGGTGGTGGCGCCGCCGCTGCCCAGGGTCACGGTGCCGCCGCTGCCGAGCGCGATGGTGCCGCCACTGCCCAGCGCGATGGTGCCGCCGCTACCCAGCGCGACCACGCCACCGCTGCCCAGCGTAACGGTGCCGCCGCTGCCCAGCGTGACCGTGCCGCCGCTGCCCATCGTGATAGTCCCGCCGCTGCCCAGAGCGACCGTCCCGCCGCTGCCCAGCGTGACCGTGCCGCCGCTACCGAGCGTGATGGTCCCACCACTGCTGTCGATGGTGTAGCTACCCCCTGGAGGAACCGTCACCGTGCCGCCGCTGCCGAGCGCAATGGTGCCGCCGCTGCCCAGGGTGACCGTTCCGCCGCTGCCCAGAGCCACCGTGCCGCCACTGCCCAAGGCGATGGTGCCGCCGCTGCCGAGCGTGACGTTGCCGCCGCTGCCCAGAGTGACCGTGCCGCCACTGCCCAGCGTGACCGTGCCGCCGCTCCCCAGTGCGACCGTACCGCCGCTGCCAAGAGACAGGTCGCCGCCACTGCCGAGCGTCACAGTTCCACCGCTACCCAGGGTTACAGTGCCGCCGCTGCCGAGCGCGATGGTGCCGCCGCTGCCCAAGGCGATGGTGCCGCCGCTGCCCAGCGTGACTGTACCGCCGCTGCCCAGCGCAATGGTGCCGCCGCTGCCCAGGGCGATGGTGCCGCCACTGCCCAGCGCAATAGTCCCGCCGCTGCCAAGCGCGACAGTGCCGCCGCTGCCCAGGGCGATGGTGCCGCCGCTGCCCAAGGTTACGGTGCCGCCGCTGCCCAGGGCAATGGTGCCGCCGCTGCCCAGCGCGATGATGCCGCCACTATCGGGAAGAGTGTAGGTGCCACCCGTGGAGGGAATTGTCACGGTGCCGGCGCTGCTGGTGATGGTGCCGCCGCTGCCCAGCGCAATGGTGCCGCCGCTGCCGAGCGCAATGGTGCCGCCGCTGCCGAGTGTAATGGTGCCGCCGCTGCCCAGCGTCACGGTGCCGCCGCTGCCCAGCGTGACAGTACCGCCGCTGCCCAGCGTGACGGTGCCGCCGGTAGCCGGTAGCGTCACGGTGCCTCCGTTGTTGAGCGTTACACTTCCGCCGCTGCCTGGCGTGATGGTGCTCCCGCTGCCCACGGTCGCGGTTCCGCCGCTGCCCAGGGTTACAGTGCCGCCGCTGCCCACGGTTACGGTGCCGCCGGAGCCCAGAGACACGGTTCCGCCCGCGGCAACGTTCAACGGCGCTGTGGAGGAACCGAACGAAAGCACGCTGGCCAGGGATGCGAACTCACCACCGGTGGCGCCCACCTGGCGCAGGTCGATGTTGGCCACATCGTTGTATCCGCGCAACGTCGTATAAGGCACGCCATCGAAGGTAATGTTCTGGTCGGGCGACCACGACGGGGAGAGGGGATCGACGGTCCCATCCACGCGATAGCCTGTATCGCCGGTGAGCGGCGTGCCGTCGCAATGCATCGTGGCAGGGCTGGCTGTCGAACTGGGGGCGTTAGGGGTGTACCAGGCCGAGGTCGAGAACGTCGCGGGATTGCCGGAGCCGTCTGTAAGTTGAGCGACCGAACCCAACGAATTCAGGGACAAAACCGTAGCGGGTGGTCCGCTCAGCGGTTCGCCGTCTAGCTGTTGGTTGGAGAAAGCAACCGCTGCATTCGGTCCCACCCCATCGAGCTGGAAGAGATAGTTCATCACGCTCTGATAGTTCGGCTTGCAATTGACATCGAAGGTCGGGATGTAACTGCCCGAGGGGCCGTCATAATAGAGCCCGCCGTGGCTTAAGCCGAGCGTGTGGCCGATTTCATGGAATAACGTGCCGGCGATTACGTTGGCGCGCTTGCTCATGTTCTGGTTCGGCGCTGTTTCCCAAAGGCCGAGGGTGACGGCAGAATCAGAGCCGCCCAGATCGGAGTAACCGGAGATGCTCGTGACCGTGCCGGAAGTAAGGCCAATGACCGGTTCAGGCAATGTGGTGTTGGGATAGCTCCAGTTGGGGACGCCAGGAGTTGACAGAGTCATTGTCGACGAGTTGGCGCAGCCGGTCGTGTTGTACACGCCGTTCAGGCTGGGGTTTCCAAGCACGCCGGAAATCGTGATACGGCTTGGGCAGTAGTTAATCCCGTTGCCTCGGTCGGTGGTGACGATCGTCGTTACTCCGCTCGACACTTGTATCGACGTCAAGCTTCCGTAACGGCTGTTCCAGGCAGGGATCGCCAGAGAGTGACCAAAGAGAACGTAGTGATAGCTATCCTTCTGCCCGTATGGGAAACGAGGGCTGCAATCGCCGCCCCCCGCGCAGGAAGCAAGATTGCGCGGCCAGAGCTTGGAGAATTCCAGGCTGTTTTTCCAGCCGATGACGCCCGGCTGGCTGGGGAACTGGCATAGCTGCGGCGGAGTGGTGGAAGTGTTGTCCGTGCAGGTGTCTTCAGGCACGGCATTTCCGATTTCGAGATGGAGATGGACTCCAATTGCGGCGAATGCATTCGTGACCATCGCCAGCGGATCGTTGCCCTGGGCATCCGGTGAGGGGAACAGATTCTCCTGGTTGGGATCGCACGAGCCATTTGAGAGTACGGCGCCACACATGTAATCGAGTTGAACGAACAGGTCCTTTTCGCCGTGCTGCGCGCCAGGCAACGGCACCCACGCTCCGGTCTTCACGTCGTAATAACCCGGCTGCCCTGCGTAGAAATCGCCCGCCGCGGGACCGGCCTTCCAGGCGTCCAGAATTCCGTCGTTTTCGCTATTGTTGACAGGGGTCGAGAGAATCACCGCAGCATAGGCGTTGCCAGCATTCAGCGGCGCACTGAACTGATTTGCATGTACGGGGAGCGCGACAGGACCGGAGCTGTTGTTCCAACCTCCGCCGGGCACGTCGAAGAGGGCCGTATTCTCTCCCGTGCCGGCCGAGTCATAGAATCCCTGCATGTTCTGAGTCGTAGAGGTGGCTGGTATTGCCGAACCGTCGTAAATGACCACCGCCTTGAGGGGGAAGTTCGGTGACAACACGCGATAGATGACCACCAGGCTCGCGCCTTCGGTGAGCGGAAGCGCGGTTCCTCCGTCGGGCAGAGAGACCGTGAACGCGCCCGAGGCAAAGCGCACGCCGTTCGCCCCCACCGGGAAATAAGCATTCACGTCGGCGCGATACACGCGCAGCGTCCCGCTCAACGTACCGTCGGTATAGGGCAGGTCGCTCCCTATCTGCTGCCCGGTGATGGGATAGTTATCGAAGGTTCCACTGGTGGCCGAGGGCGACGGCGTATTTTCCAGCGTCTCCCAATAAAGGAAAGCGTCAATGATATCGGCGCCGTCGGGAACACCCTGGCTGACGCCTGAGGTGGTGGAGCTATCGGGGATGGTGATGGTTCCGGTGGCAACGCCGTTCACGCCGGTTCCTCGCAGAGCGACTCCCGCGGAGGCATAGTCACCGGTGACGAAGTAGTTGTTCTCGAACGAGAGCGGGTTGGGCGTCTGCGGCGGCGCCTGGCCAGTTGAAACGAGCAGCCGGACCGCGGATCCGACACTGACTTGTGCTCCGGCGGCGGGGTTTGAGGCTGTTACACTGCCGGACGGCACGATGCTGTTGGGCGCAGTGCTCACCGTGCCCAGCGCCAAACCTGCACCGGTGATAGCCGTCGTTGCCGCCGCTTGCGTGAGCCCAACCACATTGGGGACGGCTACGCCGACAGCCTGGCCGTTTAGGCCACCGTTGCCGCTGAGATTGACGGTCTGGAGGACAACGAGAGAAGAAAGGTTGAGTGTGTTGTCGCTGAAAGCCGCCGTACCCGTGAGATAGCCGGTGGTCTGCGGCGTAAAGCTGAAGCTCTCGCTGCACATTGCGCCGGGAGCCAACGAAAACCCGCTGCCGCAAGTCGAGCTTCCGTTGGCGGCGAAGTTCGTGCCCAGGTTCAAGGCAAGCGAGCCCGTGAGCGGTTGGTTGCCGGCGTTTTGAATCGAAACCAATTGCGGGCTGTCCGCGCTTGTGCTGTCCACATTCGTAAGGGCAAAGCTCAAGGATGGCGGCAGAAAGCGGGCGAGTTCCGAAACTTGGTTCGTGACGATCGATGCGGTGAAGACATCTCCCGTTCCATCAACTGTGATGCCGTAAGGCTGACCCGTTCCCATGCTCTCGACGATGGATTGGCTGCCTTCGGGCGTAACCTCAAGAACGCGATTGTTGCCCGCATCCGCGATGAGGATATCGCCCGCCGCATCCACGGCCACACCTTGCGGGGAATTCAGTGTGTAGCTGCCAGTGTTTACGAGAGCGGGTGTGCCCCCAGCCGGAACCTGCACCACTTCGTTTTTCGTCCGATCCGCGATGAAAACGCCGCCGACTCCATCCACCGCTACACTCGATGGCTGAGCGAGCGTAATACTCCCGGTGTTCACAAGGGATGGCGCGCCGCCCCCAGCTGGAACCTCGATCACCTGGCCGTTGGAGGAAGACGCGATGAAGAGATCTCCCGCTCCATCCACCGCCAAACCTTCCGGACCGCTTACCGTGTAGGGCGAGGTGCTCACGAAGGCCGGGGCGCCTCCAGCCGGAACCTGCACAACGCGGGCGTTGTTGTAATCCGCGATAAAGAGATCGCCCGCTCCGTCCACCGCCAAACCGAATGGTCCATTCAGCGTGTAGGTCCCGGTGCTCACGAGGGTCGATGTGCCGCCCCCCGCCGGAACCTTCACAACGCGGCTATTGCCGTAATCCGCGATGAAGAAATCTCCCGCTGCATCCACCGCTGCACCTTGTGGATTACTCAGAGAGTAGCTTCCAGTGTTTACCGTGATCTGCGTCCCTGGGCCAAACGCAATCGCCGGCCCCTGGCCGATGCCGTAGATCGGCGTCGTTGCCAGCAGGTTGGCGCTGTTGTCGAAGAGTTGGACCGCGCCCATGCGCAATCCGGGCGCGAGCGGGGTGAAGTTGACGTTTACGGTGCAAGAATTGCCTGCGGCGATGGTGCCGTTGCAGGTGCTGCCGCTGCCAAGCGCGAAGTCAAGGCCGGAAATGCCTTGCGTAACGACTCGGATCACGCCAATCGTGGTGTTCGCCGCCATATTGAAGGTCAGCGCGAGCGAACTGCTGCACGACGGCGTGGGGGTTTCTCCCGGCGGGCAGACGTTGACGTTGCCGAAAGACTGCTGATCAAAACTCGCGGAAACATTCAGGGCCAAGTTCATTGACACGTTGCACGTTGGGCTGGTTCCCGCGGACGCGCAGTCGCCGCCCCAGCCCAGGAATGTCGAGGTCCCGGCCGCATTCGCCGTCAGCGTCACCAAGGATCCACTCTGATAGCTCGCTGAACACGTTCCCGTGATGCTTCCGTTGGCTTCGCTGCAACTGATCGGTCCCGGAGCGGATGTCACCGTGCCTGCGCCCGAGCCCACTTCAGACACGGCCAACGCGTAGTTGATCAACACACCAACCCCGCTGAGGGAGACGGATTGCGTAGCGAGGGCGGCATTCAGAGAGTTGTCAGAAAGGACCGCCGTGCTGGTAAGCGGATTGCCGGCGCTCTGCGGCTCGAAGCTGATACTTAGATTGCAGGCTTCGCCCGGCGTCAGCGCGAAGGTGGCAGAGCAATCTGAGAAAGTGCCTGGGCCGGCAACCTGGACGAAGTTGGGTCCGTTGACAGTCAGCCCGGGGCTAACGGCATCCAATGCCTGGTTGCCGATGTTTTGAATGGTGACCGATTGCGGACTATTGCTGCTCGTGCCGCCCACAGTCGTGGAGGCAAAGCTTAACGATGGCGGCACCATGCGTTCGATCTCGATCACCTGGTTGGGGGATGAGACGTTGGAGTTGGCGATAAAGACATCGCTTGCTCCATCCAATGCCACCGCATACGGCTGGGCCCCTCCAGGGGTAGAGCTCACTGTGGTCTGGACGCCACCAGGCGTAACCTCGGCCACCGTGTTGCCGGACCAATCCGCAATGAATAAGTCGCCCGCTGCATCCACAGCCAAACCGGACGGATTACTCAGGGTGGTATTCACCGGGGTCTGAGCGCCATTCGCAACCTTCACCACCCGGTGGTTGCCTGTATCCGCAATGAACAGATCGCCTGCTGCATCCACCGCCAGTCCCACGGGAGAACTGAGTCCCGTGCCCACCGCGGCCGGATTACCGCCATTGGCCGGAACCTCCACTACCCGGTCATTGCCGGTATCCGCAATGAAGAGATCGCCGGCTCCGTCCACAGCCACTCCGGACGGTTGATTCAAAGTGAAATTCGGCGTGTTCACCGTGGTCTGGACGCCGAGGCGCGTAACCTCTACCACCGAGTCGGCTAAGACATTCGCGATGAATACGTCTCCCGCTCCATCCACCGCCACGCCATATGGGCCATTCAGTCCGGTGGCTGTCACGGTGGTCTGGGCGCCGCTTGGTGTAACTTTCACCACATGGTTGTTTCGATCATCCGCAATGTAGACGTTCCCAGATGCATCCACTGCCACACCTTGCGTGCTGCCGCTCAGCCCGCTGGTCGGCACCGCGGTCTGCATGCCCGGGCCAAAGGCAATCGCCGGTCCCTGGCCAGTGCCGTAGATCGGCGTGGTCGCCAGCAGGTTGCCGCTGTTGTCGAAGAGGCGCACCGCACCCATTCGCAATCCAGGCGCGAGCGGGGCGAAGGTGACGTTCACCGTGCAGGAATTGCCTGCGGCGATGGCGCCGGTGCAGGTGCTGCCGCTGCCCAGCTTGAAGTCGAGGCCGGTTGCGCCTTGCGTGACCACCTGGACCGAGCCGATGTTCGTATCTGCCGTGAGGCTAATGGGCACCGTGAGCGTACTGCTGCAGGGCGCCGGGGTGGTTTGTCCCGACGGGCAAACGTTGACGTTGCCGAGATTCTGGTGAGCCACGTGCGGCGTGAAACTGAAGCCCATCAGCTCATGCTGCTCGAAGCTTGCGCCAGTGGCAGCGGTGAAGCCAACATAGGCCGGGGAGTAAGGGGGTCCTCCGCTGGAGAGCTTGATGTACTTTGCAATGTCGAACGGTCCCGAGAAAAGAGGCGCCGATCCCGCGACGGGCGTGTGTGTTCCCGTGACGAACGCAGGATCGAGGTAAACGTTGATGGTATTCGCCGGAGAATCGTTCGGGCCGTTGTAAACGATGACGACCTGATGCGGGTTGCCGTCAGCCAGGGTGACCGCGCTGCCGGTCGCAGGAGGCACGGCAGAAGCGATCGGACTCGTAATGAGCGTGCTTGATCCGTTGCTGAGCTTGATGAGGCAGTTAGGGATTGTGGTGTGGGCGGGCGAGTTCGCAATCGGGTCGCCGTTACTGTCAATGCCGCAGCTTTGCAGAGCGATGTGGTTGTCTCGACTTCCCGAGCCGAAATAGTCTTGCGTCGGGTCCCACGAGTTCGCGTACGTATCCATTTCTAGAGCGACGCTATTGTCGATGCCGCCATAGCCGATGCAGCCGCCGCCTCCTTCGCCAAGGACGGTAAAGCCCGAGCCGGTTTCGGAGCAATCTGCGATGGAGTCCGTTTTTCCACCGGCTGCATTTTGGATTACGAAGGCGAGACCATCGGCGGTGGTGGAGTCGTTCGACGGGGTGAGCTTGACGGCATACCAGGCGGTGAAGCCATCCGCGACATCCTGTGGAATCGAGAACCACATGCTCGAGGCCTGGCTCCCCGTGGCCTCAGTCAACCGCAGCGCGTAGTCCGTGCTGCTGCTCGCGCCGGGATTGATCGAGGAGAGATAGGTGTCCGAGATGAAACTGAGGCCGTCACTGTCAGGACTCGTGGCGTAATTGAAGCAGAAAAGGACACCGGATGCGGCGGGGTCGGTTCCCAGGGCGCAACTGTTGGTTAATGTCTGAGAGGGATCAGCCTCGGGGGTATCGAAGTCGAAGTAGTTGATTGCCTGGGCCGAGCTATGGTGCGGGAAAAGAGCAGCGACGGCCACTCCACACAGAGCCACGATCAGGTGCTTTTGGAACCCTGCGAAACGCACTCTGGAAGCCGAACCAGCGGACTGCTTGGACATGTTTGCGATCTCCTGGGGAAGAAACTGCCGGTGAATGAGACATACGTGGGCGCTCTGAGCGCAAAGATCCGCTAAGCGAATCACAGTCGGCTAAACGTGGTCTGGACCCGACCGACTCAAGTTAAAGTTTTGGGATTTCTCCCGGTTCATCAGGGAAGCATTGCCACCGTGGTCGCGGCTTCTACGGCCAAATTGTATGTCGACCAAGACGGCTTTTCGGGAGCAAAAGCCCAATTAAGAATTGAGAGCGTAGTGTAGCGCGTGAATGCTCTTTTGAAAAGATGAATTTTTTGCAGCCGGAAGGCGCAATGTCTGTGGTAACCGGAATCGGTTACCGGCAGGATGGCATTTCTGAGCCAGATGAGGCGCGAGTCGCCGGCAAGAACAGACGGCATGGGATGGGCGCAGCGCAAATTCTCCTGTTGGCGGGAAGCCGCCGCCCAGACAAATCATTGCGCGCGGCGGCGCCGAGGAATCTCCCCGGAGCCGACGTGGCAGCGTCAGAAAGAGGGAACCACCGCGAATTGCAGTTGCGAAAGGCACGGCCATCGGAACCGCAGGGGAGAACCGGTCCTGCCCCTCCCATGGAAGGTTCGGCGTCCTGGGGGGATCGCCAAGGGACAGAGCCAAGTCTTTTGTTTTCAAGTAGAAATGAGACGGTAGGGTGTCCGGTGGCCGCTCGAGGGGAAGCGAGAGCTTCCGCACTCCGGAGGTGGGGGAGGAGACTCGGCATTCCTCTTTTGAGATACCTATTACCTTTGGAACAACCCTGATGGGATTCCGGCGGCTTCTTGTCCAAATTTGCGACACGAGCGTGCTAGCATCAGGGCACGAATTTAAGACGTTCAACCGGCCGTGGATCGTAGCACGCCGGTTATCGTTCTCGCGAATCGGCAGCGGCCCCCGTGTTGCCGATGACGTACGGTCTGGCCGCGGCCGTGGCGCTGTTCGGTAGCAATAGGTTGCCGAAAATCGCATACGGAGCCCGTACATGAATCGCAAATCCGCCCCCCCCCTCCTGGCACGACATCCAGAGAACAATTTGCATCATTCTTCAGCGCATGGATCGCACTGCGAGTGGAGGCGAAGCCGAAGTCTTGCGGTGGGCCTGGCGGCGCTGCTGCTTGCGGCCACGGTAAGCGCGGCGCAGAGCACGTTTCCCGCTACTGCGGTCGGCACGTCGGCCGCGCAAAAGGCCGTGACCGTGGTCGCGCAGGCTGCGGGAACTGTGGATCATGAGACGATTGTGACTCTGGGCCAGCCGGGACTGGACTTCACGCTTCCCGCAGTTCCCGCATCGAGTTGCACTGGCGTGACACTGACGGTGGGCGGAGCTACCCCCAGTTGCAGCCAGTCGGTGGCGTTTACACCCACGGCGCCCGGGGTGCGCGTCGGCGCAGTGGAGCTCTTTGACGCCGGCGGCGATCTTCTGGGTGAAACGCTCGTCTCCGGCGCGGGCGTCGGCGGGCTGGCGGTCCTGGTTCCGGGCAATACGCTCCCCTTTGCCGGTAACGGAAGCTATCTGGATGCGGTGCAAGACGGGATTCCCGCGCTCAATGCGGAACTGTACTCGCCGGCCGGCGTGGTGAAGGACGGAGCGGGGAATCTGTACATCGCCGACAGCGGGCACAACCGGATTCGGATGGTCAGCGCGTCGACGGGTCAGATTTCGACCGTGGCGGGCACAGGAACGGCAAGCTACACAGGCGATAACGCAGCGGCAACGGCGGCGACGCTCAACACACCCTCCGGCATCGCGCTCGATGGAGCGGGCAACCTGTACATCGCCGACATGGGCAACAACGTCATCCGCAGAGTGGATGCGGTGACGCACGTGATTACCACTGTCGCCGGCAATGGCTCCGGTCTGCCGGGATTCGGCGGGGACGGGGCCCTTGCCACCTCGGGGACCGTATTACTCGATGGCCCGCAGGGCATTGCAGTCGATGCCGCGGGCGATCTCTATATCTCCGACACAAACAACCAGGTGGTCCGCGAAGTTTCCGCTGCAACGGGCGACATCAACACGGTGGCGGGCGAGTACTTCGGCCCCTTCGGCAACGGAGTGGGCGGCTATAACGGCGACGGAGAGCTGGCTACGGCAGCGACGCTGAACCGTCCTTACGCAGTGGCCCTCGACGCGGCGGGCGACGTGCTGATCGCCGATACAGGCAACAGTCGCATCCGCGAGATCAATGCGACGGCGCTGACGATCTCGACGGTGGCTGGAACCGGCGTAGCGGGTGCGACTGGCGATAACGGGCCCGCAACCGCGGCGGAGCTCGACGCGCCCACGGGCATCGCCCTCGATCCGGCGGGCGATCTGTACATCGGGGACACGCAGAACAGCAGGATCCGCAAAGTAAACGCAGCCAGCGGATATATCAACACCCTGGCAGTCAGCGGCGGAGAGTATCTGCTGGACACCGACAGCATCGCGAACACGATTGCCGTGAACGGCCCGCAGGGGCTCCTGGTGGATGCCAACGGCAATGTCTTCTTTGCCAACACGCTGGACATGCAGGTGTGGGAGATCGAGGGCAACCTGGCGGCGCTGGACTTCACGGCGACGCCGGTGCGGCAGGGCAACGTATCGAACGCCATGTTCCAGACGGTGGAGAACGACGGCAACGATGCGGCGAACCCGCTGGCATTTACGTCGATCACGGCCGGAACGAACGCCGAGATCGATACATCGATCCCGGCAGGCGCGTGCGCGACCACGTCGCCGCTGACTGTGGATAGCGAGTGCACCATCGGGGTGTACTTTGCGCCTGCCACGACACCGGTCCTGACAGTAAACACGACCGAAGCGGGGACCGTGTCCGCCGCGTACACCACGGCTGCGACTGTCAATGGCCCCAACTCGCCGCTGGCGATCGTGGCCGTGGGCGTGGCGGAGCCACTGAACTCGACCACGACGACGGTGACAGGGAATCCCGATCCTTCGCTGTTCGGCCAGAACGTGACTTTCACCGTGCAGGTGACCACGGGAACCGGAACCGGCGCACTCACCGGGACGGTCTCCATCACCGACACCCTCGCTGGCAACACCTCGACGCTGGCCACAGGGCTGGCGCTGAACGCTTCCGGCACGGCAACCTTCCAGATCGCCTCGCTGCCCGTGGGCGTGAACTCGATCGTGGCGGCTTACAGCGGAGACACGGGTCACGGCCCGAGCACCTCGACCGACAACGGCGTCTCGCCCTGGAGCCAGGTGGTGGAAGAGCAGACCACGATCGCGCTCACTTCCAGCGCCAACCCGTCGCAGGTTGGCCAGAGCGTCACCTTCACGGCGACGGTGACCGCGCCGAATGGCGGCGGGCTGCTGCCCGATGGCACGCTGTCGTTCCTGGATGGAACCACGACGCTGGCCGACGTGCAACTGAGTGGCGGCGTAGCCACGTTCACCACGGCGGCACTGGCCGCCGGCGCGCATCCGATCACGGCAATCTACAGCGGCGATGAAACCAAGGAGATTCTGGGAGAGACCTCGGCGGTGCTTACCCAGGATGTGCAGGCGGCGGCAACCCTCGTTGTCACGGCGTCGGGCAGCCCGTCCTACTACGGCGCCGCGGTGACATTTACCGCGACCATCACGTCCAGCGCGGCGACGCCGGCCAGCGGGACGGTGACCTTCTTCGACGCCGGCGTGCAGATCGGAACGGGCACGTTGAGCGGCGGCAACCCGGACATCGCGCAATTCACGACTTCGACGCTGGCCGTGGGGACGCATCTCATCACGGCCACCTACACCGGGGATAACTTCAACACCTCGGCGGTCTCGGTGGCGATCAATCAGGTGGTCGATCTGACAGTAACATCGGATGCGCTCACCGCGTCGCCGAATCCAGGGGTTCAGGGCACGGCGGTGACGCTCACGGACACGGTAACGATCACCCAGGGAGCCGGGACGCCAACAGGGGTGGTGACCTTCACCTCGGGAACGACAGTGCTGGGCACGGCAAACCTGACCGCGGCGGGAACCGCGACGATCAACCCAGTGCTGGCGCCGGGGACCTACTCGATCGTAGCCACGTACGCCGGTGACACCGACGACGCCGGCAGCCAATCGGCTCCGCTGTCGCTGACGGTCCTGAATTCGAGCACAACGACGGTGACAGGGACGCCAGATCCGTCGCTGTTCGGCCAAGCGGTGACGTTCACGGTGCAGGTGGCCTCGGGGGCTGGAGGGGCAATCCCCACGGGGACAGTCACCATCTTCGACACCTTTGGCGGAGTGAAGAACGCGCTGGCCGCGGGGCTGGCGCTGAACGCGACTACCGGCGCCGCGACGTTCACGACGTCGACACTGGCCGTGGGAGCGCACACGATTACCGTGTCGTACAGCGGCGACACGACCCATGCCGCGAGCACCTCGACGGACAACGGGGCGTCGCCCTGGAGCCAGATCGTAGAAGAGCAGACCGCAGTCACGCTCACTTCCAGCGTGAACCCTTCCCTGGTTGGCCAGAGCGTGACCTTCACGGCAACAGTGACCGCGTTGAACGGCGGAGGAATCCTGCCCGACGGCACGGTGACGTTCCTTGACGGAACCACTACGCTCTTCACGGGACAACTCGCCGGCGGCGTCCTCACCTATACCACTTCGACTCTGGCCAACGGCCTGCATCCGATTACGGCGGTCTATAGCGGCGACGCGGCCAAGGAGATTTTGGGCGAGACCTCGGCAGTGCTCAACCAGATTGTGCAGGCCACGGCAACCATTACCGTCGCGACGTCGGGCAGCCCGTCCTATTACGGCGCCCCGGTGACCTTTACCGCGACCATCGCCTTCGGCGCGACGACGCCGGCCGGCGGAGTCGTGAGTTTCTTTGACGCCGGCGCGAAGATCGGAACGGGTACGCTGAACAGCGGCAGCCCGGACATCGCACAATTCACGACTTCGGCGCTGGCCGTGGGCACCCACTCCATTACGGCCACCTACGCCGGAGACAATTCCAACACCGCAGCGGCTTCGGCGCCCATCACTCAGGTGGTCGATCAGACGGTGACCGCGACGACCATCGTCGCGGCGCCGAATCCTGGGATCGCGGGAACTCCGGAGACCATTACGGCGACGGTGACGATCACTCAGGGAGCGGGTACGCCCACCGGACTTGTGACCTTCACCTCGGGAACAATCGTGCTTGGCGCGGCCAACCTGACTGCCGCCGGAACCGCGACGATCACCCCGGTGCTGGCGCCGGGGACTTACTCGATCGTGGCCACCTACGCGGGCGATACGGACGACGGCGGCAGCCAGTCCGCTCCGTTCGCGTTGACGGTGGCGCAGGCGCAGACGGCGACTGCACTCACGGTGGTTCCCAATCCTTCGTCGTGGCTCCAGGCAGTGACTTTCACGGCGACGGTGACCGGCAATGGCGCCATTCCGACGGGGACGGTGCAGTTCTTCGCCAACGGAGGCCTGATCGGCAACGGGACCCTCAACCTGAATGGAGTCGCCACACTCACTTACGCGAACCTCGCCATCGGGACCTACGCCATCACCGCGACCTACGAGGGCGACGCCAACGACGCGGGCAGCACATCGCTCCCGGTGAGTTTGACGGTGGGCAAGATTCCCACCACGACCGATCTGGGCTTTTCGATGACCAGCGGCTCCAATTCGCAGCTCAATCTGGTAGCTACGGTAGTGGCGAACGTTGGTCCGGTGCCGACGGGAACGGTGACGTTCTCTGATGCCACAGGCACGCTGGGGACGGCGACGCTCGATGCCACCGGAGTCGCCAACCTGACCGTAACCCTTCCCGCGGGCACCTATGTCGTTGAGGCTGTGTACAGCGGAGACGCCACGCACCTTGGCTCCACGTCGCTGCCCATCACGGTAGCCAACAATCCGGTAGCCTTCACTCTGGCGGTGTCGCCAACCTCGTTGACCCTCAAGACCACGCAGAACGCGCAGCTTGGGTTGATTCTGACTTCGGAGGGCGGATTCACCGACACGGTCGCGTTGGGTTGCCTGGGGTTGCCGCCGGGTGTGAACTGCCACTTCTCCAGCCCGTCGGTCAACCTGCCGGCGAACGGAACCGCGATCGCGGAGTTGACCATCGACACCAACTCGCCGCTTACGGGCGGTTCCACGGCCATGAACCGCCGTGCGGAGAGCGGCGGGGCGCTGCTGGCTGGAGTTCTGCTTCCTTTCTCCATGCTGTTCGGCTGGATCTTCCGGCGGCAACGCAAGCGCATGGCGGCAGCGTTCACCATGGCGCTCGTGATCCTGCTATCCGCGGTGGCGCTTGGGACCACGGGCTGCAGCGGCATCAGCACGACGAGCGCGGCGCCAGGAACCTACACCATCCAGGTTGTGGGGTCCGGCACAACCACCGGCGTGGTCGAGACGCAGAATGTTTCGCTGACGATCACGCAATAGAACCACAGCGGCCCATAGCGGCCGGCGGCCGGGAGAGACACGACGATGTTTTCTGCATTGGGGCAGTGGTGGAGTGGCGAGCGAGGCAAATGGGCAGGAGGCGGCGCAATCCGTGCGGGCGCGATACTGGCTTTTGCCGTTTGCCTTGCGGGGCAGGCGCGGGCTCAGACTGCGCCCGCGGGTGACCAGGGCGGGCTGGGCATCTGGGCCGGCGCCGAGGGCTCGGGGTACTACGTGCAGTACGGCGAACGCAAGATGGTCGGCGTTACGGGCTTCGTGGACGCCGACACGCGGAGGCGCCTGGGCATTGAGGCCGAGGGCCGCTGGGTAGAGTTTCGTCAGTCGGCCGATGTTCACATCGAAACCTATTCGATTGGAGCTCGCTATCACTTCAACACGGGCAGATTCCAGCCCTACGTGAAAGGCCTGGTGGGTTTCGGCGATTTCAATTTTCCCTATAACCTGGCCACGGGCCGTTTCCTGGTTCTGACTGGCGGAGGCGGAGTCGACTTCCGGCTCGACCGCAGGATCTACATTCGCGCGGCCGACGTCGAGTATCAGGACTGGCCACAGTTCACCTTCGGAAACATGACGACACTTAGCGGCAGTGTTGGCCTGCGCGTGCGCGTGTTCTGATCGTCCACACGACGAGCGTCACCTCCGGCTGGTTTGAAACAGTGGCAGGCGTACTCGACTCTTCAGCTCTCGAGTGTCACGAACTTCGCATTCTTTTGCGCCTTGAGCACAAGTTCCGCGGCAAGCAGAGCCTCATCCTGGTTCTGCGCCGTGTGCGTGCGGTTCACAATGTCGGCCACAAACTGCGGGCCGAACGGCAGGGGCATGGCGTTGCAATCGATATACCGCGCCTGCTTGTCGTCCACCACGAACAGATTGTTGCCTTGGTGGCTCACAGTAATGTTTGTATACTTGCGCACCTCCATATATCCGTCAGTGCCCAAAATGAAGAGCCGGCCGTCGCCCCAGGTCCCTACGCCGTCCGGAGTAAACCAGTCCAAACGCACATAGCCGAAACCGCGGTTGCCGCGCAGCACCATGTCGCCAAAGTCCTGGAAGCGCGGGTGCTGGGGATGCCGCACATTCGCAATCTGCGACTCCGCGACCTCCGCCTCTGTCGATCCCGTGTAGAACAGGAACTGATCCACCTGGTGCGAGCCAATGTCGCACAGAATTCCGCCGTACTGATCGGGGTTCCAGAACCAATCGGGACGCGGCATTGCGCCGCCGGAGGTGCCGCCGTGCTGGACAATCTGGTGCGGCGCAATGTTGATGGTCTGGATCACCTTGCCGATCGCGCCCTGCCGAACGAGCACGCCCGCGTAGACGGCGGCCCTCACCTCCAGTAGCTCGCTATAGAGAATGGCGTAGATGCGCCTGGTTTCGGCAATCGCCTTGCGCACCTCGGCCAGTTGCTCGAGCGTTGTCATGCCGGGCTTGTCGGAGAGAAAATCCTTGCCGCGCTTCATGGCGCGTACGGCGATTCCTGCGCGCTCGCTGGCGATCTGGGACGTGAGAACCAAGTGCACCGAGGGATCGTCGAGAATTTCGTCCTGCGTGGCGACGATCTTCACGTCGGGAAACCGCTTGCGAAAGAGCGTTAGCTTGTCCTCTTCGCCGCCCCAAGCGGCCACCAGTTCGCCGCCGCCGCGCTCGACGGCGCCGATCATGCCGTAAATATGGTCGTGGCTCATGCCGCACACGGCAAACTTAATGTGATACTTAGGCGCCTCCTCGGCCTGCGCGGGCACCACCGCGTCTTCAACGATGCCCGCCGCTCCGCCGCCGAAAGCCATCGCGCTCTCAGGAAGTCCGGCCATCATCGCCGCCGACCCGAGCGATCCCACCAGTCCTGCCTGCTTCAAAAATTCGCGCCGCTGCGTCAAATTCGTTGCCATTTCTCCTCCACGTTTCTTCAGATTGCTTGCACCGTGTCCGATGCGGTTCCCGCTGCTCCGACCGGCTGAAGCGTTCCGCAATTTGGACCCCCTACAGCCGTCGCCGCACTTGCGCTCATTGATCATAGTCGTCTTGATGAGCGAAAGTGAATTGCTAGATGACGTGCCGGCCGCGGAGGCTACCCTATTCAGTTCTGACGCCGCTCGGACGAATTCGACGAGGAGAACAAATGACACGATACGGAATGGTAATCGGCCTCAAGCCCGAAGCCGAACAAAAGTACAGGGAGCATCACGCCGCGGTCTGGCCCGGTGTGCTCAGCACGATCCGCGCCTGCAATATCCGCAACTACTCCATCTATCTCCACGATCACACGTTGTTCAGCTACTTCGAATACCACGGCACCGACTTCGCAGCCGACATGGCCCGCATGGCGGCCGATAAGACGACGCAGGAGTGGTGGGCCATCATGAAGCCGATGCAGAATCCGCTGCCCGATCGGAAAGAGAGCGAGTGGTGGACCACAATTGAGGAGGTTTTTCACCTAGACTGAGCACCGTCACGGGATGCCTGTCGTCGCAAGGATCGCGCGCTTCTTTGCGACAATGGAATTTCATGCTTGCGCTCCAACATGCCGGCAAGCGGTTCGGACTGCGTGTCCTGTTTCTCGAGGCTGACTGGCTCATCCGCAACGACGAGAAGACCGCGCTCGTTGGCGCCAACGGCGCGGGCAAATCCACGTTGATGAAGATCCTTTGCGGGCTGGAATCGCTGGATTACGGGTCGCTCGAACAAACGCGCGGCATCAGCGTCGGCTACTTGCCCCAGGAGGGGTTGCAGCTCGCGGGCCGGTCTGTTTTCGAGGAGTGCCTGACCGTCTTCGACCAGCTGCACGAGATGCAGCACGAGATCGAGCGGCTGGCCGGGCAGATGGCAGACCTGAATCACGAAGGCGCGGAGTACCAATCCGCAGCTGAGCGTTATTCGCTGCTGCAGGGCCGTTTTCACGCGCTCGATGGCTATGCGCTCGATGCGCAAGTGGGCAGCGTGCTTACGGGCCTGGGATTCGGCAAGGAAGATTGGGCACGGCAGACCAACGAGTTCAGCGGCGGATGGCAGATGCGCATTGCGCTGGCCAAGCTGCTGCTCGCCAAGCCGAACCTGCTGCTGCTCGATGAGCCCACCAACCATCTCGATCTGGAAACGCGAAACTGGCTCGAGGACTACCTGAAGAGCTATCCGTTCGGCTACATCCTCATCTCGCACGACCGCTACTTTCTCGATGTGACCATCGACCGCACCGTGGAAATCTGGAACAAGCGCCTGACCATCTACCAGGGAAATTACACGAAGTACCTCAAACAGAAGGATGAGCGGCGCGAGCAGCTTATGGCGGCTTACCGCAACCAGAAGGATCGCATCGAGCATCTTGCGGCCTTCATTAATCGGTTCAGGTATCAGGCCACAAAGGCCAGGCAGGTGCAGTCGCGGATCAAGGAGCTGGAAAAGATCGAGCGCATCGAAGTTCCCGAGGAAGAGGCGGTCATCCACTTCAGATTTCCGCAGCCGCCGCCCTCGGGACGCATCGTTGCCGAAGCCGAGGGCCTGGCGAAGAGCTACGGGCCAAAGCATGTGCTCAGCGGCGCGCGTTTCAACCTCTCGCGCGGCGACCGCGTGGCGCTGGTGGGCGTGAACGGAGCGGGCAAGTCCACTCTGATCAAGTTGCTCACCGGCGAGGAGGCGCCCACGGCAGGTTCGGTTCGGCTGGGGCACAACGTGGTAGCCGAATACTTTGCGCAGGATCAGTACAAAGTGCTCGATCCCGAAGCGCTCATGCTCGACGACATGAGCCGTGCCGCGCTGCGCGTGCCGGAGGTGGAGCTGCGTTCGCTGCTGGGTTGCTTCCTGTTCTCCGGCGACGACGTCTTCAAGCCGCTGGGCGTGCTCTCGGGCGGCGAACGCAACCGCTACGCGCTGGCGCGGATTCTTGTTTCGCCCGCAAACTTCCTGCTGCTCGACGAGCCAACGAATCACCTGGACATGCGCGCCAAAGACGTGTTGCTCGATGCGCTTGCGAAGTACAGCGGGACGGTGATCTTTGTTTCTCACGACCGCTACTTCATCGATCGCCTAGCCACGCGGGTGATCGAAATCGAAGGCGGCGCGGTGACGGCGTACGAGGGAAACTACGAAGACTATTTACGGCGCAAAGCTGCGCTGGCTGCCGCACCTTTGGCAGAGGCTGCGGCCGAAAAGTCGCAGCAACCGCAGGCGCCATGGGATGAACCACCCACGATTTCACCAAATCACGCTTCAAGCCACGCGGATGCGGCACCCAACGCCCGTCCCCGCCGCCTGAATCCCATCAGGCAGAAGCAGATGGAGGACCGCTGCGCCTTCCTCGAAGAGGAGATCCCGCGCATCGAAAGCGCCATTGCGCACACCGAAGAGCAACTGGCGATTTATGTCTCCGCCGCAGAAACCCAGCGCCTCAATGTGCTCGCCGCGGAACTCCGCGCGCAACTCGCCGCGCTCACCGCTGAGTGGGAGGAGCTGATGGCGCAGTTGGAAGGCCAGACGACCTGATCCCGGGGCGACCTCGAATCCTGTCGTGCATAATCGAAATACGATGGCTGTTTTGTGGAATCCCGAGAGCTGGTCACAGCGGCTAGCGGAGCTGGAAGCGCAGACCGGCGACCTGAAAGAGGCGCCGCTACGGCGCGACGTGCGTTCGCTGGGCACGCTGCTGGGAGCGGTGTTACGCGAGCAGGTTGGCGAGGAGTTCTTCCAGCAAGTCGAGGCGTTGCGACAGGGCACCATCCGCCGGCGCGACGCCGACGCGCACGGACATGCCGAAGAAGCATCTCGCCAAGCCTCCGCCGCAATGGAACTTGTGCATTCGCTTTCCGTTGAGCGCGCCATCCTGCTCACGCGGGCCTTCGCGTTCTACTTCGAGCTGATCAACCTGGCCGAGACCAACCATCGCAAGCGCCGCCGCGTTGCGCTGCGCCTCAGCGGCCAGGCGGGCCGCCAGCGCGGCTCGCTGGAGGGCACGTTCTGCGAGATGCGCCGCGTGGGCATCGGCGCCGAGGAAGCGCTGAATTGGCTGCGCCGCGTGCTCATCGTGCCCGTGTTTACAGCGCACCCTACTGAGGCGGCCCGGCGCACCGTGATGTTCAAGCGCCGCCGCATCGGCGAATTTCTTGAGGCGCTCGATCGCATTCCACTGCCCGAGCAGGATATGGCGCGGCTCGAGGAACTCGTGCTGGCTGAGATCACGGGTCTTTGGCAGACCGATGAGGTGCGCTCGCGCCGGCCGACTGTCTACGACGAGGTCAAGATGGGCCTCGACTACTACGACGTGTCCATCTTCGAGACGCTGCCTGAACTCTACCGTGAGATCTCCGCAGCCCTCAGCGCAGCGTACGGCCTCGAGATCGAGCCGCTGGAGCTGCCGCTGGTCCTGCGTTTCGGTTCGTGGATCGGCGGCGACCGCGACGGCAATCCTTCTGTTACGCCCGACGTGACGCGTGCCGCTCTGCAGCTTGCGCGCGGGCACTTGCTGCTTTACTACCAGCGCCGGCTCGACGCGATCATCGACTTGCTGACCACGAGCGCGCAGCAGCGGCCGGTGAGCGATGCGCTGCTCGAGCGCCTGCGCGCCTACGTGGCCCAGGTGCACACGCCGGAGGCGCAGGTCTTCGGCTCGCAATACGAATTCGAGTATTACCGCCGCTTTGTCATCTGCCTCAAGGCGCGCATCCAGCGCACTCTGGAGCGGGCGGGGGATGTGCCGGGCATGGGCGGAGCGATGCCCGTGATGCCCTACACGCTGGCGCGCACACAGGACAAACTCATTCAGGCGCTGCCGGCCTACTGCTCGGTTCAGGACTTTATCGACGACCTGGAGACGCTGCGCGCATCGCTGGCCGCGAACGGCGGCATTCGCATTGCGCGCACGCTCATCGACCCGCTCATCCTTCAGGTGCGCACGTTTGGGCTGCATCTGCACACGCTGGATATTCGCCAGCACGCGCGCATTCACGCCGCGGCGTTGCGCGAGGCGATCAGCGACACCATCGCGCCTGCGCTGCAGAGCGGGCTCTCCCAGGAGACGGCGAACGTGCTTGAGACGTTTCGCGTAGTGGCCGAGGTGAAGGGAGGATGCTCGCCCGAGGCGATTCGCCAGTACGTGATCAGCGGCGCATCGTCGGTTGAGGATGTGCTGGCGGTGATTCGCCTGGCGCGACTGGGTGGCGTGACGGTGGAGGGCGCGGGCAAAGAGCCCGGCCGCGATCCCGGCCTTCCACCCCAGCGACACCGGCTCTCTGAGCCAACTGTCGCCCCCCCTGCAGCGAGCGCAGACCCCGGCCTGATGCCGGTGCCGCTTTTTGAGTCCATCGACGATCTGCGCAACGCGCCTTCAATCTGCCGCGAGCTTTGGAGCCGGCCCGACTACCGCAGGCTGCTCGAGTCGTGGGGCAATTGGCAGGAGATCATGCTCGGCTACTCCGACTCGAACAAGGACGGCGGCATGCTGACCTCGACGTGGGAGATCTTCCGCGCGCACCGCGATCTGCACGTGGTGGCGCGCGAGGCGGGCCTCAAGCTGCGGATCTTCCATGGCCGCGGAGGCACGGTGGGCCGAGGCGGAGGGCCTACCCATCGCGCCATCTTTGCCCAGCCCTTTGACGCGTTCGACGGCCAGTTGCGCATCACCGAACAGGGCGAGGTGCTCAACTTCAAATACGCCGACGAAGTGCTGGCCGAGCGGAACCTCGAGCTGATGATCGCCGCTTCGCTCGATGCGCTGGCGCGGCCCAACGCGCGCGACCCCGAAGGCCACTTCACCGGCGTGCTCAAGCCGGAGTGGGAGGCCGCGTTCGATGAGCTTTCGAGCCTGGGCTTCGACTTCTACCGCGAGCACATTCTCGACGACCCCGGCGTGATTACGTATTTCGAGCAGAGCACGCCTGTCAGCGAGCTGGAGAACGCCAAAATCGGCTCCCGCCCAGCGCGCCGCAGCGATTCACCCAAGCTTTCCGATCTCCGCGCCATTCCCTGGGTCTTCGGTTGGACGCAATCGCGGCTGCTGGTGCCCGCGTGGTTCGGCGTGGGCTATGCCATCGACCAGTTTTTGGCCCACTCCGGCGCACTCGAGTTAGTGCAGACCATGGCCAGGGAGTTTCCGCTCTTCATCGATCTGCTGCGCAACGTGGAGATGGCGCTGGGCAAAGCCGACCTGGGCACGGCGCGGCTTTATTCCACGCTGGTAAAAGATGGGAAGCTGCGCGAGCGGATCTACGACATGTTCGAAGCCGAGTTCCATCGCACGGTGCGCGCGGTCCTCGCCGTCACACGCCAAACGGAGCTGCTGCAGAGCAACCAGGTGCTGGCTCATTCGATCAAGCTGCGTAATCCCTACGTCGATCCCATGCATTTGATCCAAGTGGACATGCTGCGCCGCAAGCGCGCCGGCGAAGACACTCCGGATGTGAACCGCGCCATTGCCGCGACGATCAACGGGATCTCAGCGGGGCTCAGAAACACCGGGTGAGGCGGGACTTGGCCTCAGATTGAAGGTTCTATGGGGCTTAGGGCGTGTTTCCGAGCGGCCCAGGGTCCGGGAGCAAGGGAACCCTGGAAAAACCGGTTCTTGCCAACGCTTGCCCCTTGGGTCTACCTTATTTGTATGCATCGATGTCGCTAACACCGTCCTGGTGCCAGCTCCGATGCCGAAGTGCGTTTGATCGCGCGCGAATTTTCCCACTTGACAAGCTGCACCGTTCCCCAAGAATCCCGTTCCACGAGCGATCCGGGTCTATGGCCCCGGAAAAAGGAGATCATTATGGCGCGCATTGCCGCGAATGTTACTGAATTGATTGGCCGCACTCCTCTTGTGCGGTTGAACCGTGTGGCAGCGGGATTGCCCGCTACCGTCGTCGCCAAGCTGGAAAGCCAGAACCCCGCATCGAGCGTCAAGGATCGCATCGGCTTCGCCATGATCGACGCTGCCGAGAAGGCGGGCAAGATCGCGCCGGGCAAGACCGTGCTGATTGAGCCGACCAGCGGCAATACCGGCATCGCACTGGCGTTTGTAGCGGCAGTCAAGGGCTACAAAATCATCCTGACGATGCCCGAAACTATGAGCCTGGAGCGCCGCGTAACGCTGCTGGCCTATGGAGCTGAGATCGTGCTTACCCCTGGCCCCAATGGTATGAAGGGCGCCATCGCCAAGGCCAACGAGATCCTCGAGAAAACGCCCAACGGCTACATCCTGCAGCAGTTCGACAACCCGGCGAATCCGGCCATTCACTTGAAGACGACCGGCCCTGAGATCTGGGACGACACGGACGGCAAAGTTGACATTCTCGTCGCCGGCATCGGCACCGGCGGCACCATCACCGGCGTCTCCAACTACATCAAGCCGAAGAAGCTCTCGTTCAAAGCCATCGCCGTTGAGCCCACCGACAGCGCAGTGCTCTCCGGCGGCAAGCCCGGCCCGCACAAGATTCAGGGCATTGGCGCCGGATTTGTGCCCAGCGTGCTCGATACCAAGCTTATCGACGAAGTTGTGCAGGTGACGAATGACGAGGCAGTAGAGACCGCCCGCAAGCTGGCGAAGGAGGAGGGCCTCTTCGTCGGAATCAGTTCCGGTGCGGCAACCGCCGCGGCGCTCAAGTTGGCCGCGAGGCCTGAGAATGCGGGCAAATTGATCGTGGTTGTGCTGCCCGACTTTGGTGAGCGCTATCTGTCCAGCGTGCTCTTTGAGCCGCTGCGCCAGCAGGCGTTGGCGTTGCAGGCCGAGCCAATTGCAGTGCCGGCGTGAGAAAGGCAGGGAGCAGGGAATGGGGAGTAGGGACCGGGGATCGGTACGCAGGTGCCGCTGCCGGGATTTTCTACGTTCCTGATCCCTGCATCCACTGAAAGTTATGTCCATTTTCGGCCGAATGCGCGACGAAATTGACTCCGTGATGGAGCGCGACCCGGCTGCGCGCACGCGCCTGGAAGTCCTGCTCTGCTATCCGGGACTCTGGGCGGTGTGGATTCATCGCGTGTCAAACTGGCTCTGGCGTCACCATCTGCGCCTGCTTGCGCGCATCATCTCGCAGGTGGGCCGGTTTTTTACGGGAGTCGACATCCATCCTGGAGCGCTGATCGGCCAGCGCCTGTTTATCGACCATGCCACCGGTGTGGTGATCGGCGAGACGGCTATCGTGGGGAGCGACGTGACCATGTACCAAGGGGTAACTTTGGGCGGCACCGGCAAGGGCCATGGCAAGCGCCATCCTACAATTTGCGATCACGTCTTCATCGGCAACAACGCCAACATCCTAGGGAACTTGACCGTGGGCGAAAACTCGCGCGTCGGCGCGGGCTCCGTAGTTCTGTCTGACGTGCCGCCTAACTCGACCGTCGTCGGCGTTCCCGCCCACATCGTCTACCGCAATGGCGAGCGCGTGCTCCTCACCGATCCGCACGACATCAAGGACCCGCTCTCCGACGCACTGATCGCGCTTTCAGCCCGCGTGGAGGAACTGGAAGAACGGCTGGGTGCGGAGCCGTGCCCACCCGATCCGTTTGCAGCCGAAGAAGCCGAGCGCACTGCCTACCGCGTGAAGCTGGAGCGGATGCGCGTCTACGTCACCATGGGCGAAGGCATCTGAAGGCCGTCGGCGGCGCATTGCAATGGAGGGCTTCGACCTCATATTCTTGTGGATGGGTGAAGTGAACGCTGCCCGGCTCTTTGGACGTTCTTTCTTTGCTCATCTCTGCTCTACAGGATCCGCTTCGGCTTGATGGCCCCCTCACTCTCGTTTACCGGATTTGTCTGGAAGAATCTGCAGCGTCGAAAGCTGAGAACTCTGCTGACCCTCGGCGGAATCAGTATGGCGGTGGGCGCATTTGTGGGCCTGGTGGGCTTTTCGCGGTCGTTCGAGGAGCAATGGATGCAGATCTACTCCAGCAACCGGACAGACATTGCAGTGATCCGCGGTACGTTTCTGAATACTTCTCTGGATGAATCGGCGACGGACAAGGTGAAAGCCCTTCCGCTGGTGGCACAGGCCGCGCCCGCAATCTTCGACGAGATGGACCTGACCGCAGAGGAGAATGCACTGGTTTACGGCTGGAAGGCCGGCGACTACCAACTTGACTCACTGCAGATACTCTCAGGGCGGCGGTTTCGCGATGGCCAGCCGGAAGTGATGCTGGGCGATGTTCTGGCGCAGGAGTTGAAGAAGAAGCCCGGCGACAGTTTGGAGATTCAGGGCACGCCCTTCACGGTGACGGGCGTCTACCATGGCGCCTCCGCGCTGCAAGCCGACGCGGTGATCATGCCGCTCGATCAATTGCAGCAACTAAGCAGCGTGGAAGGCAAAGTGTCAACGATTGACGTGCGCCTGCGGCCAGCGCCGAGCGGCGAGGCGTGGGACCACTACATAAAGCGCGCGCAAGCGGAGATCGAAGCTGCTCTTCCGGGGCTGCGCGCGGTCCCCGCGGCCGAGCGCGCCAGCGACAATCAGTTCGTCAAGCTTGCCCAGGCTTCAGCCTGGGGCACATCCACGCTTGCCCTGTTGATCGGCATTCTGGGGATTGCGAACACGATGGTGATGAGCGTCTTCGAGCGCACGCAAGAGATCGGCACATTGCGCGCCATGGGATGGAAGCGGCGGCAGGTGCTGGCGCTGATCGAGTTTGAGGCAGCCATACTCGGCGTGGGTGGCGGAATACTCGGCCTTCTGCTGGGATGGTGCGCGCTGCGCGTGCTGGCAGGCCTGCCGCAGACGGCAAGCTTTGTTTCAGCTACTGTCGGTTGGCCGCTGCTTGTGCAGGCGATGGTGATCGCTCTGCTGGCGGGGATCATTGCCGGCGCCGTTCCAGCCTGGCGCGCCGGGAAGCTTTCTCCCGTGGATGCGCTGCGCCACGACTAGGCGGTCTTTGCAGAGAACCGTTCGCGCAGGACCCGCCTGAGGACCTTGCCGTTGTGATTCTGAGGCAAGCCACCGGGATCGACAATCCAGATGCGCCGCGGCGCTTTGTAGGCCGCGAGGTGGTTCTGGCACCACTCAAGCAGATCGGTTTCGCCTGCCGGAACGCCGGGCTGTAACTCGACTGCCGCGGCCGGTATCTCGCCCTTCTCCTTGTGAGGAAGGCCAAAGGCAATCGCGCGAGCTACCGCGGGATGAGCCAGAATGGTCTCTTCCAGTTCGCGGACGTAAACCGAATAGCCACCGGACTTGATCACGTCCTTGGCGCGCCCCACCAGCCGGATCAGACCAAGACGGTTGCGCGTCGCCAGATCGCCCGTGCGCAGCCACCCGTCGCGCGTCAAAAGGCCGTTGTTGCTGTCCTTGTCCTTCCAATAGTGCGGTGACAGGCCGCGGCGGCGGATCTGGCACTCGCCGGGGGCGCCAGCCCGGACGCGCCGGCCGTTTTCATCGGTGATGCGAACGCGAAAGGGCGGGACGGGAAAATACAGTTGGCTGCTGCTGGGGAATATCGACAGTTCGATGCCCATCATGGCCAGTCCGCCGAGTTCGACCATGCCGTAGCCGTTCAGCAAAATAGGAGGGATGCGGCGGCCGCCCGGCAGGCGGAGGATCGCGCCGAATTCGCGCAGACGCAGGCGAACCTCAGAGGGAAGGTAGTCGCTGGCCGAAAGCCACACGCGCACGCTCGCGAGCCGGCCGGGATCGGGATTGCTGTTGACCAGCCGGGCAAACATCGCGGGCACGCCAACAACTGCAGTTACGCCGAATCGCTCGACCAGATCGAGCGCGTTTTCGACGTCGAATCGCTCGAGAAAGCATCCGCGAATTCCGGCCATCAATCCGTAGAGCGCAATGCTGACGGCCATGATGTGCGACCAGGGCAAAGCGATGAGCGCGAGATCCTTGGGGCCGAGAAAAAGTCCGGCAAAGACCGTAGACGCGCGCGCGCCGAGCAAAGCACAGCTTGAAAGTGCCGCTCCCTTGGGAAACCCGGTGGTGCCGGAGGTATGGAAGACCGCGACAGTCGCCTTGGGATCGATGGCAGCCGGCGGCAGCGGCGGGCCGCAATCGCCAACGCGTACAAATCCGTCCATCGTCACCGTTTCCCTGTCATCCTGAATCCATGCCCGGACATTCAGCGCGCTCCGCTCCACAATGCTGCGCTCGAAGACCGCTTTGTCAGTGACCAAAATCTGAGTGCCGCTATCGGCAAGGATGCGCCGTACCTCGCTGAGAGAAAGTTGCGGATTCAGCGGAACGGCAATGCCGCCGGCGCGGATGATGGCCAGGAACCAGTGGAAGCAGTGGTGATCGTTCGAGCAATAGATGGCAACAGGCTCAGCGGGGCGCAGGCCGATGGAACGGCGCAGAAAGGCATCAATCCGGCAAATTGCGGCGTGCAGATCAGTTAGGTGGAAAGTCCCGTCCTTGCCGACCGAGACCTCAGAATCTCCCTTGCGTCGCAGCAGTTCGTCCACCAGGTTGGCCACAGTGATGCTGTGGTCACGGGCGAGCTGAATGCGGCGGAAAAGAGTCATTGTGCCGGAATCTCCTTGCGGCCCCAATCGCTGGCCACGCAGTAGTGAAGCAGGCGGTCAAGATAGTCCATCACGGGCGGCGGAAAGATTCCCGCAGGGCCGAGCAACCGCTCGGCGTTGGTGGTGTCGAACTGCATGCGCATGGTGAAGTAATCGCGGTAGGCGCTGCCGTCAACAAGCACGCGCCGCTTGCGTCCCCACAGCGCAAGGGACAGCAATGGCCGCACTGCGGCGAAGAATATCCTGGGATCGACGTAACGCGGCTCGCGCACTTTGAAGTATTCCGCCGCCCGCCTCGCGATTTGCTCGATTGTGGCGCTGCCGCGCGGCCCGGCACACAAATGAACGGTGCTGCCCAGGGCACTTTCGTCGGAGGCAAGCTGCGCGACGGCTCTTGCAACGTAATCCACGGGAACAATATCCAGTACGGCATCGGGGTATCCCGGCACAGTGCGCCACAGCCTTCTGGAGTAGATTTTGAGCGGCCAATACAACATCTTGAAGCTGGATGTGACGCCCGTCCGCGAATCTCCCACGATAATGCTTGGACGCAAAATGACACCGGGAAGTGAGCCAAGCCGGGAGCGCACCAGCGCCTCAGCCTCGGCTTTGGTTTGCTCGTAGGTGTTGCGGAAATGCTGGCCCACGTCGAGTTCGCTTTCGCGGACCAAACCCTGGCGCTCGCCCGCCACATATGCGGTGCCCACGTAAACAAAGCTCTTAAGAGAGCGCATGGCCGCTGCGAAGTCCAGCATCTTTCGCGTGCCCTCTACGTTCATGTGCCGCGCCTGCTCCAGCGAGTGATCGAAGCGCACGGTGGCCGCGCAATGAATAACGCGCGTGGCCTGAGCAGCGAGGAACTGCAAGGTTGAATCGTCCAACCCGCAGTTGGGCTCGCTCACATCGCCGGCGTAGGTCTGCACGCGCCGCGATTCCGCGGACTGGAGGATCGATTCGGCGCGTTGCGCAGGCGTTTGACCCGGCCGTGGGCGGATGAGCAAGGCAAGCCTGGCGCGTGGCTCGCGTTGCAACAGCTCACGGACCACTTGCGTGCCCAGAAAGCCCGTTGCGCCAGTCACCAGGATCAGGTCTTCTTCATTCATGTAGAGGGCAGTACCCGTCCGCGGCTCACTTGCAGACCGGCGCAGCGTCATGGAGCGCGTCGGAGTGGAAGGAGAACCTTAAGCGATTATATTTGGAAACTGCCCGTGCGTCAGTTTGGGCGCACATCGCGCGCCCTTGGATGACGATTTCTTCATGCAGCCGCTCCACTTGCACCTCAATGCACATCCACTGACCGGTCATCCTCGTATTCCATGATGTGGAAGTATCCCTCCCATCCGCTCCACGAGGCCGGTGCGGGCATGTCGAGCGCGGCCAAGAAGCGAAGGGGAAGATCAATGGATTGAACAGGACGCGGCAAAGGCCTTTGGGGCGCCTCGCGCAGATTAGGCGAAAGTGAGGAGTTTCATCGCTGCATGAATTTCAATCACCGCCTTGCCGATGCATCCCTTCGCGGTGGCTGGCCAAATTCGAGTGCTACAGTGGTTTGGTTCCGAACTCTGTTGGAGGGATTGTCTCGTTGCCTCGTTTTCGCGCTCTACTTGTTTCCCTTCTTGTGCTTTCAAGCGCTGGCCGCGGGGCTGCGCAGGTTCAGGCCGCGCCCGTTCCCGATGAGATGCGCAACAGCTTTTTCGCCATCACGGTGAACAACCAGCGGGTCGACGTGGCTCATGCCGCTTCGAACTACGAGTTCGTGAGCTTCGACACGAAGGGCCCGGCCGAAATCACAATTACTGCTGCCGACCCGCATTTCTGGGACGGAGGCGTGGATATCGAGCCATGGCGGCTGGGCCTGCGCGCGACACATCTCGCCGATGAGCCGCAGACCATCCGATTTCGCCTGCCCGGCCCGGCCAAGCTCTCCATCTCGCGGCCCGGCGACTTCCTGAATCAGGCGCGGATGCTATTCCTCTTTGCCGGCTCGCCGCCTCCGGCCGCGCCCGGCGGGCCCAACGTGACCATCGTGCCCGCAGGCGTTTATCGCGAGAGCCTCAATCCCAAAAGCGGCGACACCATCTACCTTGAGCCGGGCGCGTTCGTCTTCGGCAGCCTGAACCTGTGGCAGGTGGACAACGTGAAGGTGCTGGGCCGGGGAACGATCGTGTACGACGGTCCGCAGGACCCGAGCGGCGACACGGGATGGATGCAAAAGCCCGACTGGCACTGCATCGTCGCTTACCAGGCGCACAACGTGGAGATCGACGGCCTGACGTGCATCATCCGCTCGCGGACCTGGTCGATCCAGATGAAGGACTCGACTGGATTCCGTTTTGACGATCTGCGCGTGATCGGCGGCAACCCGGGCAACGCCAACCAGGACGGCATGGACTGGCTGGGCGGCGGCGACACCGTCGTGAACCATGCGTTTTTCCGTGCGTCGGACGACGACCTGGCGGCGCTGGGAAATTGGGATGGCTATACGGAGGCAGCCATGACGGCTCCCGGCGCCGACGTTGCCAACATTCTGGTCGAGAACAGCGAGTTTTCCACCAGCATCTCCAACGTGGTGCGCCTGGGATGGCCGCAGAAGACTTATAACCTGCGCAACTTCACTTTACGCGACTCCGACATTCTGCACGCGGGCATCGGCGCGTGCGGCCAGACCTTCGGCCTGCTCGGCTTCTGGGGCGCCAACGGCGCGAGCGGCGACCACTCCGGCGTGACCTTCGAGAATCTTCTTCTCGACAACTGGTATTCGCTGGTGCAGATGGAGCAGGAGAAGCCCAGCCTGCACGGATTCACCTTTCGCAACATCTGGGCGCTCGATCAGCCGCCTCTCGCCGAGTCAACAATCATTGGCGACGTAAGCGACGTGACCTTCGACAATGTGAAGTACGGCCAGACGCGCGTGACGAGCAACGCGCAGATGCCGTTGGTGGTTTCAGGCGGGGCGCAGCAGCCTACGTTTGCGCCGGCGCCCGCTCTGGTTGCGGCTTTCAGCGTCGACCCAAAGGAGTTGGCGGCCTTCGCGCCGCACGAAAAAGTCACGCTCACCGCGCAGGACGTGCCCGGCGCGCAGTACACGTGGCTCTTTGGCGATGGAAGCACATCCCACCATCGCCGCGTGAAACATCGCTTTCCAGATGCGCTGGGGACCGAGCTCGACGGCAGGAATGGCGCGGGACGATTCCGCGTGCTGCTGCACGTGACGGACAAGACCGGCCATCAGGATTGGGCGGCGCAGGGCATCGTGGCCGTGGAGCAATGGCACGATGCAGTGAAGACGGCGGGGCCAACGGCGGCGGGCCTGAACTGGAAGATCTATTCGGGCGCGTGGACGGAGCTGCCCGATTTTTCGGCGCTTCAGCCCGCATTCACCGGTCAGGCACCGAATCTCACGGCCGGAGCTCAGGGATTGACGCAGTACGCAACGGTGTGGGACGGATGGATCAGCATTCCCGCTGACGGTGGCTACACGTTTCACCTGATCGATCGCGATGGCGCACGTTTGGTCATCGACGGAATGGAAGTGGCGAACACCGGACCGCCGTTCGGGCTGGTCTGCGGCTCGCCCGGCAATGCGCTCCGGTACGATCGCGGGTCGCTCGGACTGCGGGCGGGATTGCACGCGATCCACGTGGAAGCCCTGAATACAGCCAGCAGCGGCGCGCCGCGATTGATGTGGGAAGGTCCGTCGACGCCGCTGGCGGACGTGCCGACAGCAGCGTTCTCACATTAGGCTCAGTAACGGATGGGGTCAGTTTGAGAGGACAGTCCCTCAGGGGGCCATGCTCGAGGTTATTTTCTTCAGTTCGTTTTCGGGCTGAAAGCCCGCGACTCACAGCGAGGGGACAGAATCACCGAAAGCATTGGCAGCCTCAACCATGGCTCGAAGTCGAGAGAAGCACTTCACAGCTTTTCGACGATCTCCATCGCCAGTGCCTTCTCGATCGCCTTCGCCTGTTCCACCGGAAGTCCCGAGACGCGAACAGCGAAGTAGGTGTTCCCTTTTCTTACCGTCAGGACCGTGCGAGATCCCTGGGTCGTATCCTGAACCGCATCGTCACCCACGCCACCGACAGGCGTCTCCTGGCGGCCAAGTGGCATTTTGGCAGCGGCGAGTCCCTGCGCGTTCTCCATCGAAAGCAAGACGCTACCCTTCTGCATCTGATCTTTTGGAAACCATTCACAGTGATTCATTGCCATGGTTGAGCTGCCCGTCCCGACCGTCACCCCCAAAGCAGCGCTCACCTGCCCTTCGGTCAGGAGCGAACAGGGGTTGACCGGAGCCCCATATGCCATCCCAGTCCCGCAAGCCGTCACAATGCAAGAAGCCCCGGCGACAACCATCGACCGCTTCCAGTCCATATATCTCACCCCCAGATTCTTGATGATCGGATTCCTTACGGTCTAAAGCCTAACATTCGAAACAAGGAACTGATGAGTTCATTATGTCCCGGCCTGTCCGAAATCTTGACTTCGGGACGCAAAACTTGGATGGCGGGCGGACGACCCGCAAACCGGACTCAACCATTTAGCAATCACTCCGACAGTCCGGGTGCTCCTGGGCTTAAGGCAACTGCGTCACATCCCAGCCGCCGCCGAGCGCGCGCACCAGGCTGACGCTGGCAGCAAATTGCCGGCTCTCGATGTTGATGGCGGTTACCTGGTCCTGAAGCAGCGTCTGCTCGGCGGTCAGGACTTCAAGATAGCTGGTTACGCCGCCTTTGTAGCGTGAGTTGGAGAGGTCGAAGGAGTGCTGAGCGGCATCGACGGCGCGCTGCTCCGCGGCTGCTTCCTGCTCCAGAATGCGGAGGTTCGAGAGTTGGTCTTCCACGTCGTTGAAGGCCTGAAAGACCGTATTGCGATAGCCGTCGGCCTGAGCTTCGTAGCTGTGGCGGGCGGCCTCTGTCAGCGCGTGGCGCTGGCCCGCGTCGAAGAGGAGCTCCGTGGCCTGAGCGCCGAGACTCCACAACGAACTCGGACCCTGAATCCATGTACCGGGATTTGTGCTCTCGAAGCCGCCGCTGCCGCCAAGCGTGATCGTCGGATAGAACGCGCTGACCGCGATGCCGATTTGCGCGTTGGCCGCGGCGGTGAGGCGCTCCGCTTCAGCGATGTCGGGACGCCGCTCGAGCAGTTGCGAAGGCACGCCCAAGGGAACTTTCGGCAGCGCGAGGTTGAGCGGCGAAGGCGGAATGCTAAAGCTGGAAAGGTCGTAGTTGGCGAGAGTGCCGATGGCGTGCTCGTACTGTACGCGCGCGACGCCGAGGTCGACGAGCTCGGCACGGACGGTCTCGAGCTGTGTTTGCGCCTGCGCCACGTCCACCGCGGTGGCCACGCCGCCGGCAAAGCGCCGCTGCGTCAGGTCGAGCTGGTGCTCAAGATCGGTGACTGTAGCAGTCAGCAGCTTGATCTGGGAATCGAGTCCGCGGAGGGCGAAATAATCGGTGGCCATCTCCGCATGGAGCGTGAGAGCCACATTGGCTTCATCGGCAGCGCCGGCCTGCGCGTTTGCGCGCGCCTGCTCCACGGTGCGGCGGATGCGGCCCCAGAAGTCGGGCTCCCAACTTGCCTGGCCGGCGATGACGAAATCGTTGTAGGTTGTGGTGTTGCCGGGCGCGGCCTGAGGGCGGTTTGCTGAGACGCGATCGCGGCTGATGGAGGGCCCGGCCGAGAGCGTGGGATAGAGGTTGGCGCGGGCGGCGCGAACCTGGTCCTCAGCGGCCAGGTAAAGCTCCATTGCCTGGCGGAGCTGCACGTTGTTCGAGTCAATGCGCTCTTCGAGGTTGTTCAGTTGCGGGTCCTGGTAGATCTCCCACCACTTGCCCTTCAACATGCCGTCGGAGGGGTTCGCGGGCTGCCATGCGCCACCTTGCGGATTGGGCGGGGGAACGACGACGGCTGTTGCGCCGGTTTCTTTGTAGACGGAAGGCGCGTTATAGCCGGGGCGGTTGTAGTTGGGGCCGACGGGCTTGCAGCCGGAGACAAAAAAGCAGAGACCAAGGGACCAAGGGACCAAGGGACCAAGCCGGCGAATTGCGCGCGGCGATGGTGCACGATTCTTTGGCGATCGCTTCGCCATGGTCACATTCTCCCCGCGCTAAATGCACTGCCTTCGGACGATTCCACCGTCACTTTTTCGCCGTCGATCAGCGAGTCGGGCGGATCCTGAATTACTCTGTCGCTAGGATTGAGGCCGCTGACGATCTGCACCGTGGCTCCGTCGTCCTCGCCGATCACAACGGGGACGAGATGCGCGACTGTCCCATCGCTGCCCTGGGCCAGTATGGCCACCTGCATTCCCTCGCGGCGGAAGATCAGGGCCGATGTGGGCACGATGGATGTTGGCGCCGTGGACGGCGTCTTGAAGTGAACCTGCGCGAGCGACCCGGGCATCAATTCGCCTGAACGGTTGTCCAGGTCAATCTCCACCAGCAGTGTGCGGCTGACGGGATCGATGGCGTCGGCCGTGCGAACCAGCGTGCCAACGAAGGTCTTTCCCGGGTATTCAGGAAAGGCGAGGCCGACCTTCATTCCGCGCTTCATGGTTTGCGAGTAGAGCTGCGGAACGTTGGTGTAGACGCGCAGCGTTTGCAGCGCCTGCATGTGGAATAGCTCGGTGCCGGCGCCCTGGCCGGAGCCTGAGCCGATCAACTGGCCGGTATCGACCTCGCGCGCCGTCACCACGCCATCGAATGGCGCATAAACTTTCTCGAACGATTGCAATTCGCGCAGCCGCTGCAGGTTGGCCTGGGCCGATTTGACCGCTGCCGCGGTGGCGGCAGCCTGGCTCACATACGTGTCGGTGTCCTGCTGCGAGACGGCGTCGGATTTGACAAGGCCCGAGTACCGCTCCGCCTGGATGCGCGCGATGTTGGCGTTGGCCTGGGCTGTGGCCAGGTCCGATTCGGCCTGCGCCACCTGCTTGTCGAGCTCGGGCGTGGAGATCACGGCCAACAGCGCGCCCTTCTTCACTTTGGCGCCGATGTCGAAGTACCAGTGGTCGAGGTAGCCGTCGCTACGGGCGTAGATGGGCGAGTCAGTATACGCAGTCACATTGCCGGGGAGCACAAGCGTCTCAACGGGCGAACCGGGCTTGGCGGGAGCCACTGAGACCGTGGGCGCGGCGAGTGCGTTTGTGCGCTGGGCAAGAACAGTGTTGGCATGGATGCGTCCAAGGATGCCGACAGCCGCAAGCACCACGAGGATGAGCAGGACGACGGCCACGCCCGCAAGGACCTTGCGCGGCGAGATGGGGGTCTCTTCCGGCGCAGTCTCGTAGCTCGCCGCTGCGTGGGGATTTGCATTCGCATTGTTACTCATGGCATCTACTCCGGTCTCGCGTCGAATTCATCGAATCGAGCGGCGTCGGACTCGTCGTCGCGCTCGCGGCGCCGCTCGATGCGGCCGTGAATGAAAGAGAAGAAAGCGGGGACGAAAAACAGCGTGGCCACCGTGGCCAGCAGCAGGCCGCCGATCACAGCGCGGCCTAGCGGCGCATTTTGCTCACCGCCGTCACCCAGCCCCAGCGCCACGGGTATCATGCCGATGATCATGGCCAGGGCCGTCATCAGCACCGGGCGCAGGCGGACGAAGCCTGCATTCAGCGCGGCGCGCCGCGCATCGCCGACAAGGACTTCCATCTGCTCGCGCGCAAAGCTCACCACGAGAATGGAGTTGGCCGTGGCCACGCCCATGCACATAATGGCGCCGGTCAACGCGGGCACGCTCAAGCGCGTCCCGGTGAAAAAGAGGAACCAGACAATTCCCGCCAACGCCGCCGGCAGAGCCGAGATGATGAGAAACGGATCCAGCCACGACTGGAAATTGACCACGATGAGCAGATAGACCAGCAGGATGGAGAACACCAGGCCGCTAAGGAGTCCGAAATACGACCTGTACATCGTCTCGCTCTGGCCGCGGAAGATAAACTGCGATCCGCGGGGCAGGTCTTTCTGGTGCGCGGCGACGATTTTTTCCATGGCGCGGGTCACGCTGCCCAGGTCTGTGCCTTCCACGTTAGCGTAAATGTCGATCACCGGCTGCACGTCATAATGGCTGATCGTACCCTGCTCGGCGCCGGGGACGATAGAGGCAACGTTGCTCAATACCTGCACCGGCCTGGAAACGCCCGGTGCAGCCGTCGAGGCGCCGGAAGTCTGGGCGGGAGCAACGCTGCCGAGCGGCGCGGCGCCGGGCGCGCCCGTCGATGTGCTGGTGGAAGGTTGCGTCGTGGCCGCGTTGGTTGCCGAGCTCGTGATGGGCAGACTTTCCAACGCCGCCATCGAGTCTAGGCGATACTGCGGCGCCTGAATGGCGATGTTGTAGGAAACTCCGTTGCGGGGATCGAGATAGAAATTGGGACTGGTCTGGAAACTGCCGCTCAACGCTACCAGCAGGGCCTGGGCCACGTTCTGCTGCGTCAGGCCCGTGCTCGCGGCGCGCGTGCGGTCCACGTTCACCGTGAGGTTGGGATAGTTAAACGGCTGCTGAATGCGCGCGTCGGCGGCTCCGGGAACGTAGCGGATCTCGTTGAGCATGCGTTCGGCCAGCGCGCGATCGGCATAGAGATTGGGGCCGACAATCTGAACGTCAATGGGCGACGAGAGCCCGAAATTGAGGATCTGGGTCACGATGTCCGCCGGCACGGCGTAAAACGTCACGCCCGGGTAGTCGCGGGCCAGCACTTCCCGCAGACGCTCGATGTACATCGCGCTGGGATGATGGTTCCGGCTCAACTGGACCTGAATGTCAGCATCGGAAGGGCCCACCGGGGCCGACGTGGAGTAGGACAGATTCAGCGCCGAGTAAGGCAGCCCGATGTTGTCGAGGATGGTGACGAGCTCGTTGGCCGGAATCTCCTTGCGGATGGTCGCCTCGACATGATCGCAGAGAGCGGCGGTCTCCTCGATACGCGTGCCGGTGTGGGCGCGGAGGTGAATGGTGAATTGGCCGGAGTCGACGGACGGGAAGAAGTCCTGTCCCGGCCACGGAGCCAATCCTAACGATGCAACGGCAAACATCAGGAAAAGAATGAGGAAGATTCCCGCGTGATTGACGCACAGAGTGAGCAGGCGAAGGTAGCCGCGGCGAAAACCGTCGAATGCGCGTTCGAATCCGAGTTGAAAGCGCGTGAACGGGTTGCGGCTGGATCGTTTTCTCGCTGCTTCGGCGTCGTCGTGCTCCTTGAGCAGGTACTTGGCCATGGTGGGCACGAGCGTTCGCGACAGGAAGAAGCTGGCCAGCATGGCAAAGACCACGGCCTCGGCCATGGGCACAAACAAGTAACGCGCCACGCCGTTCAGGAAGAACATGGGCACGAAGACGATGCAGATGGCGAGGGTGGAGACGAAAGCGGGCGTGGCGATCTGCGCGGAGCCCTCTAGGATGGCCTGCTCGAGTTCCCTGCCTGTCTCCAGATAGCGATTGATGTTTTCGATGGCCACCGTGGCGTCGTCCACCAGGATGCCCACGGCCAGCGCCATGCCGCCGAGAGTCATGATGTTGATGGTTTCGTGCAGCGCGTAGAGCAGGATGAGGGAGCAGAGGATCGAAAGCGGAATGGAGACGGCGATGATGATCGTCGACCGCCAACTGCCCAGGAAGATCAGGATCATCGCAGCGGTCAGGCAAGCCGCAATGATGGCCTCGCGCACCACGCCGCTGATGGCGCTGCGCACAAAGATCGATTGATCGGAAAGGGCGACGATCCTGAGCTGCGGAGGCAATTGACCCTTCAAACTCGGGCTGGAAATGATTTCGCGTACGTTCTTGATGATGTCCAGCGTTGAGGCCGAGCCGGTCTTGAGCACGTTCATCATGATGGCGCGGCGGCCGTCGACGCGGACGATGTTGGTCTGCGGCGGGTTACCGTCGCGCACGTGGGCCACGTCGCGGATGTAGACCGTTGCGCCGTTCACCGTTTTGATGGGCATGTTGTTCAGTGCTTCAAGCAGCGACGGCGCGGAGTTGGTCTCCACCTGGTACTCGAAGCGGTCGAGCTTGATGGTGCCCGAGGGCGCGATCACGTTTTGCGCCGTGAGGGCGTTGACCACATCGGAAGGCGAGAGTCCCTTGGCTTGGAGCGCATTCAGGTCGAGGTCGACCTCGATCTGGCGCTGCTTGCCGCCGTATGGGTACGGCGTTTGCGCGCCTTCAACGGTAGCCAGTTGGGTGCGGATGGTATTCGTGGCCAGGTCATTCAACTGCTGTTCGTTCAAGCCCGGCCCGGAGAGACCCAATTGGAGGATCGGGACGCTGGAAGCGTTGTACTGAATGATGAATGGCGGCGTAGAACCCGGCGGCAGGGAGCGCAGTTGCACCTGACTGATCGCAGTCACCTGGGCGATCGCCTGGCCGATATTCACATTGGGATGGAAGAAGATCTTGATGACGCTGATGCCCACCAGGGACTGCGACTCGATGTGATCGATGTCATTGACCGTCGTGGTCATGCCACGCTCGGCATTGGTGGCGATGCGGTTGGCCATCTGATCCGCTGAGAGACCGCCGAAAAACCACACCACGGTCACCACCGGAATGTCGATGTTGGGAAAGATGTCCACAGGCATCGATTCGATGCTGAAGACGCCGAGGATCAAAATCAGCAGCGCGAAGACGACAAAGGTATAAGGCCGCCGCAGCGCAAGCCGGACAATCCACATCATAGGGCTGGTATTCGCTCCTCGGCCGGCGTTCCGATGGTGTTCAAGCCAGCCACTGGCCCGCCATCAACCGCAGCCGCAAACCGGGGCCGGTTTTGATCGATGTCTCGGCGCGCGCCGGCTCCTCGGGCACCGTGCCGGATCGCACCGAAGTGTAACTCCGGCCGGACGTTTCATGGAACATACTATGGTAGCTGATCGACGAAGACGATGAGAACGTACGCGGGAAACCGGTCACTCGGACTGGCACCCGCATTCATAGGACGCTCGTGGGGCGGAAAAGATTCGGCCTTTGAAACCAGCCGCCCGACGGAGAGTGTCCTGAGCCCGGTCAGCGCGTCTAAGGAGCATACCGCCATGTGCGGAGTAGCCTACGCGTGGCAACCCGCCGGCTTCCGATAGACTGTGAGATGGATTCTTAGGCGGTTCTCCAATTGGTGTAGAGCGAAGCCAGAGTTTCTAAGTGGCGTTTTCCCTCAAAAAGAAGCCGCCTTGCGCGATGCTGGAGAGGCCACAGGAATTGGAGAACCGCCGGAGAAAAGGGATTCATCCCAGTCTCCGGCGTCATGCGCGCGAGGAGTTTGTGGCAGGGACCGGGTCGCGCGGCTGAAGTCAGCCTGGGAGTTTTTGAGCCAGGGGGCAAACCGCAATGTCAGGGGGCGCGGGAAGTTTTGGAAGGGTGGCTGCGGTCCTGTAGAATCGATCTTTCCGTAAGGAACGACCAGAATTTCCGAGGAAAGAACGGATTTTCGGAAATCGAGGGTGTGCATATTCTTCTTGTGAACCCGAACTATGGTACGAAAGAGACTTTGTGCTCGCCGCAGGGCTCATACCCGGTGAAGATCAGGCACACTTCGATCTCGAGCGCCGCGTCTGCCGTCAGGCGCGTGGCGCGCGTTCTTATGCTCCTGGCACTGGTGTCGAGCGCCAGCGCCGCCCTCGCGCAGACAGCCGACACCATCGATCAGGTCCGCGTCATCGGCAACCGGCGCATCCCCAAGGAAACCATCCTCGCCCGCATGTTTACCCATCCGGGCGACACCTACGATCCCGTCTCGATCGAGCGCGATTTCAACTCTCTTTGGAACACCGGCTACTTTGAGGACCTGCGCATCGAGCGCGAGGACTCAGAGAAGGGCATCATCCTGGACGTTTTTGTCCGCGAGAAGCCCACGATCCGCGACATCATTTACAAGGGCAACAACTCGGTCACAAACTCCGATATTCTGGACCGTTTCAAGAAGGCGAAGGTCGGTCTTTCGGTGGAGAGCCAGTACGACCCCACGAGGATCAAACACGCCGAGAACGTGATCAAGGAGCTGCTTGCCGAGCACGGACACCAGTTCGCGATGGTCAAGACCGACGTGAAGACCGTTCCGCCGGCTTCGGTGCAGGTGACATTCAACATCAAGGAAGGGCCGGTGGTGAAGGTGGGCAAGATCACCTTCGTGGGCAATAAGCATCTGAATGCGCTCTACCTGCGGCGCTCCATGAAGAACCTCAAGCCCATAGGAATTCCGTACTCTATTATTTTCGAGGACCTCTTCGCGCAAACCTACGACTCCTCGAAGCTCGAGGAGGATACCGAGCGGGTGCGGCAGGCCTACCGCGATAAAGGCTATGCCAACGCCGCAGTGGAGCAGCCCAAGACCCAGGTCCGAGACGAAGGCGGGCTGAACTGGTTCACCTTCAGGCCGCGCAAAGGCAAGCGCATCGACATCGCGATGACGATTGAAGAGGGTGAACGGTACCACATGGGCGCCATCACGTTCACGGGCAACAAGCAAATCACCAACGTGAAAGCCCTGCGCGCCACGTTCCCCATCAAGGAAGGCGACTGGTTCAGCGCGACTGCGGTCGGCAAGGGCCTGGACAACCTCAAGAAGGCCTATGGGAGCCTGGGCTACATCAATTTCGGCGCCATCCCGAAGATCACATACGACGACGTGAAGAAGACTGTCTCCATGAACATCGACATCGACGAAGGAAAACAATTCTTCGTCTCGCGGATCGAGTTCACGGGCAACACCATCACCCGCGATAAGGTCATCCGCCGCGAGCTGATGCTCGACGAGGGCTCGGTCTACAACTCCCAGCTATGGGAGTACAGCCTGCTCCGCCTCAACCAGCTGGAATACTTCGAACCGCTGAAGGTCGACCAGGATTCCGAGGCTCACCAGGATCCCGATAACGGCACCGTCGAGCTGCTTTTGAAGGTGAAAGAGAAGGGCAAGAACTCGATCGGCCTGAACGGCGGCGTCAGCGGGTACTCCGGCGCCTTCCTGGGACTGAACTACTCGACCAACAACTTCCTGGGTTTGGGCGAAACTCTCAGCGTGCAGGCAAATCTGGGCAGCATCAGCCGCACCTTCCTCTTCGGCTTCACGCAGCCGTACATACGCAACCGCCCCATCAACCTGGGATTCCAGATCTTCAACAACAAACAGGATTACAACGCGGCCAAGAACTACCAGGCAACCACCGGCGCCTCACTGAACCTGTCAACCGCGGAAAAGTCGCTGACGCAGAACTACAACGTGGGGTCCGACGGCTTGAACTTCTCCATCAGCTACCCGCTGAAGCGTCATGCCTTCCAGCGCGTGGGCATGACCTATTCGCTGACCAAGTCCACGATTACGGCCTTCAGCACGGCGTCGGCGACTTTTTTCCAGACCATCGCCTTCCGCTCCGGAGTGCAGGGATCGAATCCGCTGGCCGGGATCATCAACAGCTCGATCTCACTGACCTATACATACGACACGGTCAGCAATCCACTGCGCCCGCGCCAGGGGAAACAGTACAGCGCGTTTGTTCAGGCCGCCGGCATTTGGGGCAGCGTCCGCTATGTGAACCCGGTGGTGGCGTACAAGCAATTCATCCCCATGCACTATCTGAGGCCTTCGAAAGAAGGGCACAACGTATTGGCCCTGCGCGCGCAGTTGGGTTATATCCAGGGGTTTGGCGGCGACGTGGCTCCGCCCAACAACCGCTTCTATGCCGGCGGCGAGCAGGAGTTGCGCGGCTTTGACGTGCGCGGCGCGACGCCCTACGGCTATGTGCCCACCCGGGTGAACTTCCAGCTCACCAATCCCGATGGCAGTTGCGTCCCCCGGGATCCAACCAACCCTGAGGACAACCAGTGCATTCAGGTGCCGCTCCCGATCTATGGCATTGCCTCTATCGGCGGCGATACGAATCTGACTGCCAACGCGGAATACCGCATCCCCGTCGTCGGGCCCTTCATGTTCTCGTTCTTCGACGACTTCGGTGTCGACGCCGCGACAAACCATGGCCAGTTGACGCAGAGCCCGGAGGGTTTCGCCACTCTCACATCTCCGCTGTATGGCTGCCCGGTCTACAACAACGGATCCTGCCAGGGCGGGATTCCCGGCTCCCAAGTCGGGTTCAAGAAGGATATCCGCCCGGTGTCCGGCACGAACTTCGTTCCGCGCATGTCGCTGGGGGCCGAGCTTTCGGTCATCATGCCGGTCATCAACGCTCCCTTCCGGCTCTACTACGCCTATAACCCGCTGCGCCTGTATGAGACGCCATATTGCAACGAAGTGAACCTGGGCCAGAAGCAGTTGAGTTGCTCGGCGGAGTTGATTACGCGCGCCATGTTCCCCCCGGGCGGCGCGGGCGATTATACCTACCAGGAAGCCATCGATTCCTACGGCACCCAGAACATCTTCCGCGAGCCGCGCAAGACGTTCAGGTTGACCGTCTCGACGACGTTCTAGGGCCTGTTAACACTACCTGGGATGGCGGCGACGGGAGCCGATTTTCCCCAGGTCGCGGAGCGCGGAGCGAACTGTAGCCGGCCTACTGGAGCGACAAGCGACAAAGAGATGGGGAAAATCGGCCCCGTCCCTTCGGGTTGCGGCGAAAAACCGCTCATACTTCGTTGTCGTCCTAGGCGGTGGACCCGCCACAGCCGTCGTCCTCCGCCTCGTCTGAGCGGTTTTTCACTCGCAACGCCGTCCACTCCAGGTAGTGTTAACAGGCCCTAGCACGCCGCGGGATTCAGCAAGCCCCGGGGGCGATCATGAATTCGGCCCTCCGGATTTTCAGGGCGACATCGGTCCTTTGCTGAAGAATGAACCGAGATGCTGCTTGACGCGCGGCGCACTCCGCGCCAAACTGGCGTGCATGCAAACATTGGGTTTGTCTGGCGAGAGCCGCCGTTCCGACGGCCGGCTTAAGAGCATTTTTTGGCCCACGGTCGACAATGCATGGGACGTGAACTACCTGGGCCAGCAGGGATTCTGGATCTGCGTGGTCCTCGCCGTCTTTCAACTTGTAGTTGCGGCATTCTCAAGCAATCTCGTTGTGCTTGTCATTTACGTGATGGCTGCGCTCGTTTACCTCGTTGGCGGGATGGGCGTTCGGGAGGCAAGCTGGCCGGCAGCGGCCACGGTCTTCAGCCTGTTCTTCATGGGGCTGCTCTACACGATGGCGATGAGACACCTCCCTGGGATCATTGACATCCTGTTCACCGGAATCCTGCTGTCGAACGTGCGCGCGGCCTTCCTGGCCTCGGAGTGGAGGCCTGCAGGCGAGGGCGAGGACCGGCCTACGCGCTTTAACGAAACCATGGTGGACAAACTTGTCGATCAATTGCCAGCGAAGCTCTGGCCTCGCCTTCAGCCCTATTTCTTTGCCGTAGCCGCGGCGTTTCTCGCCCTGGAATTGGTCGGTGTTGGGGCCTTGGTGTGGCAGAGGCTGAGCGGCCTGGTTGTTGGCCCGCACCCATAGCCGCGATTACGAACGCACCCACCGTAATCCGGCCCCCGATTGCGGCTCGCTCCGGGTTTGACGCTCCCAATTCAGGCTCCTATAATCCCCTCTAGTTCCCGGCGATGCCCCCGAGCGCAGGTTTTGCGAGCAGTCTTGATGCCGGACGGAGGCTGGACAGCATGGCAGGATTTGCTGTGGCCCGAGACCGGCGCGCTGACGGGACCGGCACGCGGGAACTCCGAAGGAGTTATTGAATCGCATGAAGCGTCTGCCCGTATTCGCTCTTTTGTTCGCCCTGGCGTCTCTCATTCCGGCCGCCAGCCAAACCACCGCCGCACCGGCTGCGCAGAAGCCAAGCGCAGCCCCTGCCGCCGGCCCAGCCAAGGTGGCGGTGATCGCCTTTCAGGCAGCAGTCAGCCAGACCAACGAGTTCCAGCGCGACTTTGCCGATCTGCAGAAGAAGTACGACCCCAGGCGCCAACAACTCAAGACCCTGAGCGACGAAATCGACACCCTGACCAAGCAGTTGCAGGATCAGGGGACGCAGTTAAGCGAAGAGGAACGCATCAGCCGCTCCCGCGCCATTGACGACAAGAAGAAGAAGCTGGACCGCGATACCCAGGACGCACAGAGCGACTTCCAGAGCGACATGCAGCAGTTGTTCACCAACATGGCTACCAAGGTGGGCGCGGTGATGACCGACTACGCCGCGAAGCAGGGCTACACGTTGGTGCTGGATGCGGGTGATCAACAGAGCGCCACGGTGCTCTATGCCGTGCCATCCACCGACATCACCAAGGCCATCATCGACGCCTACAACCAGAAGTCGGGCATACCGGCGGCGCCTGCCGGGGGAGCGGGCGGAAGCCAACCTGCCGTGGATGCGCCTCAGCCACAGCCGGCGCCGGCGCACTGAGAGACAGGGACTAGGGACTGAGGGACCGAGAGATCAGAGGACGGAGAAGTTTGACGCTCTTTCTGGGTTGAGTGTTGACTGTCTGCCGGTCCCTGTATAATCCAGTTAGTTCCTGCTGACGTTTCCGTTCGCGTTCTTTTCAACCCTTGCGCCGACCGGCGCGGAGTTCCCGTGGAAAAGCCGTGAGGTTGGTCAGAAGAGTCAGGCACGTTTTTGCGTCTAACTGAGGTGCCGGCCAGGAATCCCGAAGGAGTTTTCGACTTTGATGAAACGTTCGCTTGTACTTGTTCTCCTGCTGGCCTCAGGCATGGTCCTGAGCGCCGCTGCCCAAACGCCGGCCACACCGGCTGAAACGGCTCCGGCAGCCGCCGCCCCCGCCGGCCCGGCGAAAATTGCCGTGATTGCCTGGGAGCTTGCCGTAGCCCAAACTAACGAGGGTCAGCGCGACTTTGGCGATCTGCAGAAGAAGTACGCACCCAAAGAGGCGGCCCTCAAGTCGCTCAACGACGAGATCGAAAGCCTGACCAAGCAGTTGCAGGAACAGGGAGCCACGCTGAGCGAGATGGAGCGCGCCAACCGCAGCAAGGCCATCGACGACAAGAAAAAGCAATTGGATCGCGAGACCGAGGACCTGCGCAACGACGGCCAGCAGGATATGCAGGACATGTTCAGCAGCCTGCAGGCGAAGGTCTACGACGTGATGCAGTCCTACGCCGAGCAACAGGGTTACACGCTGGTTCTCGACATTTCGCAACAGCAATCGCCGGTGCTGTTTGCCACCGCGACGACCAACATTACCAAGCAGGTGATCGACGCGTACAACTTGAAATCGGGCGTACCGGCTCCGCCGGCGCAACCCGCGGCCGCGGCGCCCAAGTCGAGGGGGCCAAGCACGTCGTCTCATGCTCCGGCTTCAGCGCCAGCATCCACGCACTGAAAAGCGGCCGTTCTCTTGAATCGAAGGCCCCGATCCTCGGGGCCTTTGCTTTGTCTGGGAGGCCGTCCCTGTGGAAAAGTTTGTGGATATTTCCCGGAAAGCCTCAGAAAAAAACCGAAATTCCCCTCTTGTCAGGCTGAATCGGAATCTGATAGAAGGTCTAACCCCTTGTATTTGAACGGGAGTTTCGTGATTGGCACTCGCCGGCGGCCGTTACCAGCGTAATGATTGCCCCAGTAGCGGTGTGGCCTGGTTTCCACAACTGGTCATAAATTTCCTGTAACAAAAATCACAAACAGCCAAACATTTGGCATCACTTTTGCTGGTCCTCGCCGACGCGCAAGACGGCAAGGAACGCCTCCTGCGGAATGTCCACCTTACCGATCCGCTTCATGCGCTTTTTGCCCTCTTTCTGTTTTTCGAGCAGCTTGCGCTTGCGCGTGATGTCGCCGCCGTAGCACTTGGCCAGGACGTTTTTGCGCAGAGGGCTAACAGTCTCGCGGGAGATGATCTTGGCTCCGATGGCCGCTTGGATGGCCACCTCGAACTGCTGCCGGGGAATCAGTTCGCGCATCTTTGAGACCAGCGCCCGCCCGCGCTCGTAAGCGTGGTCGCGATGGACGATGATGGAAAGCGCATCAACCGGTTCGCCGGAGACCAGAATATCGAGCTTTACCATTGGAGATTCCCACTCGCCGGCGAGCTGGTAGTCAAGCGAGGCGTACCCGCGCGAGATGGACTTCAGCCGGTCGTAGAAGTCGAGCACGATTTCATTCAGCGGCAGTTCGTAGGTGAGCATGACGCGCGTGGGCGTCACGTACTCGAAGTTGATCTGCTTGCCGCGTTTTTCCTCGACGAGCTTGAAGATGCCGCCCACGTACTCCTCGTTGGTGAGGATTTTGGCCATGATGACCGGCTCACGGATGCTGGCGATGCTCTGCGGCTCAGGCCAGCGCGAGGGGTTGTCGACCTCGATCTCTTTTCCGTCGGTGAGCGTGATGTGGTAGCGGACGCCCGGCGCGGTGGTGATCAGGTCGAGTTCATACTCGCGCTCGAGGCGCTCCTGGATGATCTCCATGTGCAGGAGCCCGAGGAAGCCGCAGCGGAAGCCGAATCCCAGGGCCACGGAGCTTTCCGGCTCGAAGAAGAAGGAGGAGTCGTTGAGGCGAAGCTTCTCGAGCGCGTCGCGCAGCAGCGTGTGCTCGTGGGAGTCCACGGTGTAGAGGCCGGAGAAGACCATGGGCTTGATGTCTTCAAAGCCGGGCAGCGCATGCGCGGCGGGGTGCGCTTCGTCGGTGATGGTGTCGCCGATCCTGGTGTCGCCGACATTCTTAATGGTGGCGGCAAAGAATCCGACTTCACCCGCAGTCAGCTCGCCGATTTCAACGGGCTTGGGGCAAAGCACGCCCATGGACTCGATCTCGAACGATTTCGCGTTATACATCATGCGGATGCGCTGGCCTTTGCGCATGGTTCCCTGCATCACTCGGACCAGCACGATGACGCCGCGATAGGAGTCGAACCAGGAGTCGAAGATGAGGGCCTGCAGCGGCGCATCGGGATCGCCCTTGGGGGCAGGGAGCCGGTGGACGACGGCTTCCAAAAGCTCGTCCACGCCCTGACCCGTCTTGGCGCTGACCGGGATGGCATCGGTGGCATCCAGGCCGACCGCCTTCTCGATGGCCTCCTGCGTGGCCAGAACGTCGGCGGAGGGCAGGTCGATTTTGTTGATGACGGGAATGATCTCGAGGCCGTGATGGATGGCCAGGTATGCGTTGGCGAGCGTCTGCGCCTCAACGCCCTGGCTCGCGTCGACCACGAGGAGCGCACCCTCGCAAGAGGCCAGCGAGCGCGAGACCTCGTAGCTGAAGTCGACGTGGCCTGGCGTATCGATCAGGTTGAGCTGGTAGGTTTGGCCGTCGCGCGCCTTGTACATCATGCGCACGGCGTGAGCTTTGATGGTGATGCCGCGTTCCCGCTCGAGGTCCATATCGTCGAGGATCTGGGCCTGCATCTCGCGGTCGGTCACTGAGCCGGTCAACTCCAGCAGCCGGTCGCTGAGCGTCGACTTGCCGTGGTCGATGTGCGCGATGATGGCGAAGTTGCGAAGAAAACGGGCGTCCATGGGAGGGCTTTCGGAGGGTTGGCTTTAGGAATACGATGGGCAATTTGCGGCGTGCGCGCCGCGACTCGTCCTCCATGGCATAGCTTATCATCGGCATAGTGCTCACTGCGGCCTCACACTTGCGCGGCTGGTTGCGTCTTTTCGCGCCTAGGCGTTGGAGTCGGTTGCCGGCGTCGCGCCTGATGGTGGGAGTTGCGGGGCTGGCCCTGTCGCTGGCCGGGTGCACGCCAACAGAAACCGCCGGAGCCCCTGCCGCGCAGCCGAAGCGGGCCACCGCGCCCACATTGGCCGCGGTTGCTCCGATACGGGCTGCAGCTCCTGCAACGCGGCCCCAGCCCACGGCCGAGGAGCAGCGCGTTCGCGCGATCATCGCCCAGGTTGAGGCGGCCTATGCACGAGGCAACGCCGACTACCAGAAGGGAATGCTGGCCGAAGCCAAGGTCGAGTTCGACCGCGCGGTGGATCTGATGCTGGCGAGCGGCGTGGACATCAAGAACACGCCACAGTTGCAGGACGAGTTCGACAAGATTGTGGACCAGGTGAATGCGCTGGAGATGGAGGCGCTGAAGCAGGGCAACGGTTTCGTGCCCAAGGAAGAGATCACGCCCTCGGAGGCCGCAAGCGACGTCACGTTCGCTGCCGATCCGAATCTGGTTGCCAAGGCCACGGCCGATCTGGCTACGACGAAGTCCGACCTTCCGCTGATGGTCAACGAGTATGTGGCTTCGTACATCAATTTTTTCGCATACACGCAGAAGGGACACAACACGCTCCTCCATTCGTTCGAGCGCAGCGGCCACTACAAGTCGATGATCCAGCGCATCCTGGCCGAGGAGGGCGTGCCGCAGGACCTGATCTACCTCGCGGTCGCGGAGTCCGGCTTCCAGTCGCAGGCTGTGAATCGCCGCTCCCGCGCCGGCGGCATGTGGCAGTTCATGCCTCATGGGGAGTACGGCCTGACGCGCAACGCCTACGTCGACGAACGATTCGACCCGGAGAAGTCGACGCGAGCATACGCCCGCTACATGAAGTTCCTCTATGACGAGCTCGGCGATTGGTACCTGGCCATGGCTGCGTACGATCGGGGCGCGGGCAACGTGCAGCGCGCCGTGCAAAAGACGGGTTATGCCGACTTCTGGGAGCTTTACAAACGCAACGAATTGCCGCGGGAAACCAGCAACTACGTCCCCGAGATTCTGGCCGCCATCATCATCGCCAACCACCCGGATCAGTACGGCTTCACCGACGTGACCGTCGATCCGCCGATTCTGACCGACACGGTCACCATCAACTACGCGATCGATCTGCGTTTGGTGTCTGATCTCGTCGGTGCACCCGTGGATGAGGTCGAGGCCCTGAATCCCAGCCTGCTGCGCATGGTGACCCCGCCCGATGCCTCTTTCGATCTGCACCTGCCCGCCGGCACGGCCGCGCTTTTTGACCAGCGAGTGGCCCTGATTCCCGAGGCGCGGCGCAACTCGTGGCGCTACCACCCGGTGGTGGCGGGAGATACGTTGGCGTCAGTGGCGCAGGAGTACCGGGTACCTGAGGCTGAACTTGCCAGCGCCAACGAGTTGAGCAAAGGCGACAGCATTGCCGGCGTCGAGGCCCTCATCGTCCCGGTGCCGCCCGCCGCAGAGCCCTCGGCCCGGACCCGGCTTTACACCGTCCGCCGGGGCGACACCTTGGTGACCATTGCGGACCGGTTCGGCGTTTCCCTGAGCCAGTTGCGGCGCTGGAACGCGATCCCCTCCGGCATTCGGGTGGCGCCGGGCCGCCGCCTGCACGTGGCCGAGCCCACCCCCGTCAGCACGGCAACCCGGCATCGCCGCAGGACCACAGCCGCCGGGACGAAGACGGGGCCGGCTGCCCATTCGGGGGCTACCGCGTCCAGGCTTGGCGGGGACGCATCAGCACATAAGCCGGCCGGCGCGGCACCTCCCAAAAGCAGTTCCCACGCGGCGAAGAAGGGCTCCGGGGCGGGGAAGAGCGCGGCGCACAAGTCGATGCACGAGTCGGGCGGCCCAGCCAAAGCCTCGCAGTAAGAAAAATTCGCCGTCACCCCCATTCCACGCTTGTGTTCTGCTTGTATTTGCTGGCAAGCTAAGGCTACAATCGCTTGCGCGAGCAAAACTCTTTTGTCTGCTCAGCAAATGACGAAACACAATGTGAGCAGCGGCAATCCGCTGGAGGCAATAGGATGGACGACGTGTTGAGGATGTACGCAATGAGTGACGGCGACCCCTTTGGGAAGCCGGGTGACCTGGACCCCGGTCAGGTCGAAGCCTTTGATGAAGAGGAAGATGAGTTGGAAACAGCCGGCATCCTTACCTCCTCAGATGACGACGAAGTGGTCGCCGAAGAGACGGTGATCGCCGTTGCAGCAAAGCCTGCGGCGCCGCCGAAGCTCAAGAAAGCCCCGGCCAAGAAAGCGGCGAAGAAGAAGGCGCCAGCCAAGAAAGCCGCCAAGAAGGTGGCGAAGAAGAAGGCTCCGGCCAAGAAGGCCGCTAAGAAGGTAGCCAAGAAGAAGGCTGCCAAGAAGGTGGCGAAGAAGAAGGCTCCGGTCAAGAAGGCCGCTAAGAAGGTAGCCAAGAAAAAGGCTGCCAAGAAGGTGGCAAAGAAGAAGGCTCCGGCCAAGAAAGCCGCCAAGAAGAAGAGCAAGAAGTAGCGCGGACTTGTCTGCCGCGGCGCTTGCCTTTGCGTCGGCCGCTTTGGCGAGCGGGAGCTCTCTCCAGCGGGAACGGCGCTTTGCGCCGCCGTCCGCGTTCATCGCCAGGAAGAACGAAAGGCCCGGCAGTTCGCCGGGCCTTTTTGCGTTTGCAGATATCTGACCGTTCGCGAAAATCAGGTTGCCTGAAGCTGCTTGAAGTGACCCTGCTGATGGCGCACGTAGTCCTCAATCAGGAAGCGGAGCGTAACAGGGGCGTCGTCGCCGACCGCGCAACTCGCCTCAAGCCGCTCTTCAGGGATCCGATCCACGGCGACCATCAGAATCTCGTGCTCAGCCTGCCACCAGCGCAACAGCGTTTCCCACTGCTCATTGGAATAGCCGTGCAAGGCTACCCAGGCATCTTGCTCGTATCCAGGGCCGGCATACCGGCCGTCGATCGCGGCGCGGACAAAGCGCTGACGGTTGTTTGCCGCTGAGTCCAGAAGATGGCCCACAATCTGCTTTCGGGTCCATCCACCCACACGCCAGGGAACATCGGCAAGCGCGAGCGGGAGCGCGAGGAGCGCAGCGCGCAGCTTTTCAAGTTCCGCCCGAAAGGCGCGCGCAGTTTGCGTTGGCATAGTCTGACCCTTTCCCGTTCCGGAAAACACCGGAGACGGCGGATGATCCATGGATCCGTTTCGCGGTCGGATCTAAGGCCGGCTTACGGGAGCGCTGCCAGCACATCCGAGGCCGCGGTGGTTGGATTGACCTTGACCCACACTTTGGCGATCTTGCCCTGCGGGTCAATGAGGAACGTGTTGCGATTCGCCATTGCAATGCCGGCAAATCCACCGAGCGAACCGTAGGCGCTGACCACCGAGTGGCTGGTGTCAGAAAGCAGATGAAACGTGAGCCCGTCCTTGGTGCAGAACTGCTGGTGGCTGTCGGTCGAATCCACACTGACGCCCAGAATGACGGCATTCTTGGCCTCGAACTGGCTCAGGGCGTCCTGGAACTTATGCGCCTCGATGGTGCAGCCCGTGGTCATGTCCCTGGGGTAGAAGTAGAGAACGACCCATTTGCCACGAAAGCTTTCAAGCGAGATCTGCTCGCCGGTTTGCGAGGGCAAGGTGAAGGTGGGCGCCGCCTGGCCTATGGCGGGCATGTTGGAATCGTCAGCACGGACAGCGACGAAGGGGAGCGCGGCGGCAATGGCCAGAGCAAAACCGAAGAGAAGAGACTTTTTCACGAGAAACCTCCTGAAGACAGGGAATAGGGAGTAGGGACCAGGGAACAGAAAACAGGGAACGAGGGACCAAGGGAACGAGGGAACCGGGGAGGTATGGCCGCTGACCACTGCTCACTGCTTCACAGTATCACCGGCGCGTCGCCACGATGGCAATTCCCGCCTCACTGGCGCGATTCAGCAGGGCATCGCGGTCGAAGAGAAGGGTTCGGCCAGCTTCGATGGAAAGGCAGGTCGCCCCGGCGCGGACCATGGTTTCGATTGTCGGCACGCCAATGACGGGAACGTCGAAGCGCATGTCCTGGTTTGGCTTGGCGACTTTGACGACGGTGAGCCGCCGGGCAAGGAGCGATGATTGGAGCGAGGGCTCGGATGCGGGTTTGGCGGCGGCGGCAATGGGCGCTGATTCGGCGATGTACCTTGATTCTTCGAGCGAGCCCATCAGGCGGCCGGCGCGCTCGATTGCCGCGTCGGTGCCCTCCATGGCCTCGACGGCCACACAGGCCTGCGCAGCCACGACCACGGTTTGGCCGATGTCGAAGCCGGCGAGTGCCCGCGCCACACCCAGCCCGTACTCGATGTTGAGGCATTCTTCTTCGTCGGGCGCGCGACTGGTCAGCACGCCTTCCTCGGCCAGCAGAGGCTCGAGGAATGTCGTTGAGCTGATCAGCTCAATGCCCTCGTCATTGAGCACCTTGGCTACTGCGCCTAAAAGCGCGTCGGTGGAACGCGTGCGCAGGTTGAGCAGCAGCTTGGCGAGGCGCCAGTCGGGCCGGATGCTACTGAAAATTTGCTTATGTTTCACCTGACCGGCCATCACGGCCTTTGCGATCCCGGCCTTTTGGAAGGTATCGATGAGGCGCGAAAGCTCGCCCAACGAGAGCCAGTGCACGGAGACGCCGGAGTCCGCCTTGGCGCGGCGGTCCATCTCGGGGTCGGTTTCCTCTTTGATGGCCGCCACAACGACTTCGAGCCCCTCCGCGCGCGCCGCATCAAGGAGCAGAAAGGGAAAGCGGCCATTGCCGGCGATGAGGCCGAGCTTCATTGTTACTTGATCACCCCGCGCTTGCTGCACTCGATGAATTTGACCAACAGGGCCACGTCGTCGCCAGGGAGCGCGCGCATCTTTTCGACCGCCTGCGTGGTGTTGAGCTTGGCCGCGAGCAGGATCCGGTAGGCCTTCTGCAGTTGATGAAGGCGCTCAAGCGTAAAGCCTCGCCGCTCTAGGCCGATTTTATTGATGCCGAAGGCGCGATTTTCGCGCCGACACGATGTGAGCGAAAAGGGGAGCACGTCCTGCGTGATAATTGTTCCGCCGCCGACGAATGAGTAGGCCCCCACAATGCAGTGCTGGTGGACGGGACAAAAGGCGCCGAGCGTCACGTGGTCCTCGATGGTGACGTGGCCGGCAAGCGTGGCGTTGTTAGCAAGGATGCAGTTGCTGCCCACCTGGCTGTCGTGGCCGATGTGCACATAGGCCATGAGCAGGTTGTTCGAGCCCAGGCGCGTTATGCCTCCGCCGCCGGTGGTGCCGCGGCTGATGGTGACACATTCGCGAATGGTGTTGCCGTCGCCGATCTCGGTCCCGGTCGCTTCGCCCGCGTACTTGAGGTCCTGCGGCGCCAGGCCGATGGAGCCGAAGGGATAGAAGATGTTGCGCGCGCCGACGCGCGTCCGGCCGTCGATCACGACATGCGAGATGAGCGTGCAATCTTCGCCGAGTTCGACCTCCGGCCCGATGGTGCAATAGGGCCCAATGGTGCACGATTTGGGAATGCGCGCACCTTCGGCGACTACCGCGCTGGGGTGGATGCTCACGCAGGCTCCGGCGCGCTCGGATTCTCAGGCGGCGCTTCAGTCTGCGGAGCGTCGCCGTGCGCGCGCTGCTCGCGTTCCTTGGTCACCACCGCGCAGGTGAGGATCGCCTCACACGCCAGCTTGCCCTCGACCGTGGCCCTGCCCTGAATGCGCCCCGCACGCGAACGGAACGAGAGCACTTCCACTTCAAAGCGGATCTGATCGCCGGGTGTGACCGGCCGGCGGAACTTGGCCTTCTCAATGCCGGTGAAGACCGCAAGCTTCGTGCCCCGGTCGGCGATCTCGGCCAGCATGATCAGCGCTCCTGCCTGAGCCATCGCCTCCACGACGAGCACTCCGGGCATGATGGGGTAGCCGGGGAAGTGGCCCTGGAAGAACGGCTCGTTCATGGTCACGTTCTTGATGGCAACCAGGCGCTTTTGCGGCTCGAACTCGAGCACGCGGTCGATCAGCAGGAAGGGGTAACGGTGGGGCAGGAAATCCATGATTTCCTGAATGGTCAACGTCATTCTGCGGCTCCTCGGAGCGGTTGTGTGGGCTGCTTTGCGCTCGTTCGGATTATAAATATCGATGCCGGTCGCGAATGAATCGTTTGTACGGTTCCCGCTGCCGCCGCTACTTCTTGATCTTCCTCGCCACGGCATCGGGATCCCAGAAATCGGCGGTCAGGTTCTGGTTGAAGCTCACGCGGTCCATGAAGTATTGGCGAAAGGGATCGCCGTTCTTGAGGCGCGTGATGGTGAAGGGGGTGGGGAAGCCGTCAATGGTGTGATAGTCGTCGTACTCTTCGGTGTCGGTGTTCTTGTCGTGGTATTCGGGGTCGCGCCACTGGAAGCTGCGCTGCAGCGGCAGATGCGTCTGCACGTCCATGAGGATGGTGATGGCCTCGTTTTGAGGCGAGATGAGCGTCACTTGCTCGCCCAGGTGCCGCTCGGACATGTGCTGGCCTTCGTAGAGCAGGATCGTGTTCGGGTCCTTCATCCAGACCTTCACGGCCGTCTCAATGGAGTGGTCGCGGCGGCGCAGGTAGTCGTCCACGATGTCCTTGTCGAGCGGCTTTTTGCCGCGGTAAGTCACCTCCCAGCCCTGACGGCCAACGTAAAACTGCACGACGTCGCGGTGCTTGGTGTACTCGATGCGGTCATGGTCGGCCCACTGGTGGAACTCGAAGAATTCCGTGGTGCCGGGGTCGGGATTGCCCTGGAAAAACGCGGCAATGTGCCCATGCCGCTCCATGTTGGTGATGTTCAGCCACAGCTCGCCGCCGAGCGCCTGCACCATGGCGTCGAGCGCGGCGCGGGCCTGCGCCGCATTCTTCGCGGCCTCCTGGTCGCCGGATTGCGCCTGCATCGCCCGCGGCGCCAACAGCAAACACATGGCCAAGGCGACGGGCAAAATCTTCCGCATGAATCCTCCGTACATGAGTCTCTGCATAGAATGACGCAGATCGAGCGCTGTCGGCGCTTGAACGCGGGAAAAAAGCATTAGGCCCACGCTAATGCATTGCGGAAGGGGATGTCGAGGTAAGCCGCCGCCTCAGACCGCGCGCAGGACTCGCGCCGGCAGGAAGATGATGGCTCTTACCAGCTCAAGCACACCGCCCACGGCGATGCCCGCCACGCGAAACGGCAGCAAGAGCAGCCAAACGATGGGATAAAGCACCAGAGCCAGCAGTGCCAGCGGCCAGCACAACACCAGAAGAATGCACCAAAGGAGAAACTTTGCCATGGCTTTCAGCGCCTCAACGCAAGGAGTGCCTTATCCATTGTTACGCAATGACCGCGGGAGGAGTTCCAGATCGGATCACCGGGTCTTCTTATGAGGTGTGCGGTTGGGGCGCGACGCTCGCGGCCCCTTCGCAGGTTTCGCCGGCGCCTTGGCCCGAGCAGCAAGCGCCCTTTTCCGCTCACGAATCACCTTCAAGCGCTCTTTCTCCGGCATGGCGAGGACGGCTCTGGTCTTCGGCGGCAGTTTTGCAAAGATCAGTACATGCGCATGCCTGAGTTCGTCCTCAATCTCCCGCGGCCGAAGAGTGTCCCATCGCTCGACGGCAACCCAGTGCGCCCGCGCCAGGTGCGGAGCGGGAATCATCCCCTCGCGCTCCAACAGCTCATGAAAGCGCTCGGCTCCGCAGTGGAACCACAGAACGCCGATTCCGGCACCGTCGAGATCGGTCATGGCAAACATTTTTCCGCCGATGTCGCGATCGCCAGCCCAGTACACGAGGTGATGACCCCAGTTCAGCGTTTCCGTGACATGCGGCAGCGCCAGGCAGATTTCGCGAATGCGCTCGTTGTCCATTGCAACAGTGTAGGACGGCGCAGCCGAGCCGCGCGCCGACGCTCAGTGTCCGTGGAGCAGGCGGTCGAAGGCCGGCCCCTGGAACTTTGCTTCGAAATCCGTGAACCGCCGTTCCAGTTCCCACTGCGCGGAGGCTTTCTGGCTGCCGTCGAGGAATTGCTTGCAGTTGTCCGATGGATCGCCGCCACCCAGGGTTTCGCCTTTGCACGCACTGACAGCCGCGCTAAAGTCATCCGGTTTTGCCCACAAGCTCGCGCCGGGCAGAAAATCGTGTTCCATCCCCGTGCGAGCAAGTTGCTTCAGGTCGCGGTAGGTGAGCCCATAATCGATCGCTGCCCGCACATACTCGTGTGTCAGGTCGATCCGGCTCACTCCTTCGTCGTCAGTGGACAGGGCTACCGGCACATGCGCGGAACGGTAGACAGGAAACGGATGCGCATCGCCGAAAACGCCGAGGATTCCTTCGTTCGAGGTCAGGTTGATTTCCACCATGATGTGGCGGGCGGCCAGTTCCGTCAGCAAGTCGCGCGGGCGGTCTTCGTACATGACGTCGACGCCGTGGCCGATGCGCTCGGCGTCGCCCAGCTCAACGGCCTGCCGGATATGGAAGCGCAGCCCTTCGGGCGGCACCATGCCCAGCGCGAGCTCGCCGGCGTGCAGCGAGATGTGAACCTTTGGATACACCGTGTGCAGGTAACCCACTATCTTCATCTGGAGCGTGTAGTCGCGCATGGTGACGAAATCGTCTTCGGGCCGCACCAGGTTGATGCCCACCCACGTGTCGTCCTTCCCATCCATGCTGGCCTCGACCGTCTCAAACCCCAGCAGAATCTGCGCAAACACCTGCTCCGGCGTGAAGTCCCGCAAAACCGTCCAGATATACCGGACCTCGACTTGGCAGGCCGGCGCGGCCTGCGCTGTTCCGCAGTGTTCTAATTGCTTCCGCTGCGCTTCGGCCGCGCGCGCCGTCTCACGGTCCGCCGCCACTTCGTCGCGCAGGCCGCGATCCAGCAGTTGCTGGCGGAAGCGCGCAAATGCCTCCGGGCCGGCCTGCGCCAACCCCGGGCTCCAGCCGATTTGGCTCGCAATCTCCAGTGCGTGACTGAAGGGCGGCGTTACCATCAGCTCAAGGTATTGCTGGTTCTGTTCCGCTGCACGCATTGCGACCTCGTCGACCCACTCGCCCGTGTGGTCCTTGAGCGCGCCCAAACGGTCAAACATCGCGAAAAATTGGTCATGCTCGCTCCAGGCTGGCGTGGGCACAAAGCTGCGCACAGAGAGCGCATCGATCAGCTTGTCATAGAGCAGTTGGCTTTGCCGGTCGATGTTGCCGGACAGCGTCGTTGCCGGGATCAGGTTTCCGCGACATGGCGGCTTTACAAAGCTCAGAGCGGTCTTGTCGACGCACAATCCGTCGTCGCCCGCGTCGCGGATCAACGTTTCCGCATAGACCGCACCCGAGAGGTGAACGTGCAGGTCGGCCCCCTTGGGGAAATCGGTGAGAAACGCGCGCAGTGTCTCCGGGCCCTGGTGCAGATTGGCCTCGTAGATCAGCGCGGTCCGCGCCTCGGCCCTGGTGGGGACGCCCTCCCCGGTGGGTCTCGATCCGCCGGGCGGGGGGCCACACCCGGCCAGCGCGGCCAGAGCTGCGCTTCCGGCAACTTGCAAGAGACGAAGAGAGAGCCGGCTCCGCATGATTGCTCTCCAGTTTAGTCCACCGCCGCGGCTTGGCCCGGCCAAACTGGAATTGGTATACTGTTCAGGTTGTTGCAGCGAACTGTTCGTGGACTACGCCTACCTTCTCCGGCTTCGCCGGGAATCCGCGCAGGAATTGCAACGAAGTCTGCACTGAGGCCAGGTAGCTCAGTGGTAGAGCGCGGCCCTGAAAAGGCCGGCGTCGGCGGTTCAATCCCGTCCCTGGCCACCATTCCTTTTAGCCCGTCGTCTTCATCATCAAGGGCAGCGCTCTGACTTTTGCGCGGCTCAGAGGTAGAGCGCGGCCCTGAAAAGGCCGACCGGTCGGCGGGGCAATTCTTTCAAGGCCCATCTCTGACCACCATTCCTTCGAAAATCAAGGACGTTCGCGGCCGCATAGGCACGCTCGCTCCCTTTTGGGCAACCCAACGTTGACATGCCCACATCTGGATGCGACTCTCTAGGGACACCGGGCCGACCTTCAATCTGAATTCAAGGAGAGGAATCATGAAACGTGCCGTCCTGGCAATGGTCGCAAGTGTGCTGTTTGTGCCTTCTGCGTTCGCGGCATTGCACGGTGATGTGATGACGCCGATTCGCCAGTTCATTGACGGATTTAATACGGGCGATACGAATTCCGCCTACGCAGCATACGCGTCCGGCGACATTCTGATCATTGACGAATTTGCGCCGCATCGCTGGTATGGGCCTCATGCCGCACAGGATCGGGCTTCGGACTACGACAAGCATGGGCAGGCAACTGGCGTCTCAGACGGGATGGTGAAGTACAGTGAGCCAACGCGCACCGAGATCGACGGAGATGTAGCATACGTGATCGTGCCCACGGTCTATCTCTACAAGGAACACGGCAAGCCGATGGCGGAGGAAGGGCAGATGACCTTTGTTCTTCATGGCGAGGCAGCCGGCTGGAAGATCAGCGCGTGGACCTGGTCGGGAGTCAAACCACATCCTGCGTAATAGCTACCGCGACTTGCGAAGATCCTTTGCGATACGGCTGGCCTGGCGCAACCACTCCGTGGCACAGTGCGAAGCCGTGCCGCAGTGCGAATCGCCAGCCATCGCCGCTTTTCGGTCTCGCGTACAATAAATCCTATCCAGCCCGGGAGGCTGAAGCCCTTTTGGCCGCGACTCTAACCCCTTTGCTTGCATTCGCCGGCCCGCTCGGGGGAGTGCTGCGTTCGGCCGGGGCATTTCTGGCCTTCGCCCCGGAAGGCGCCTTCCACCACTACCTGAGAATGCAGTTTGCGGACCAGACCTTCAAAGGACTCTACCACTGGAATCTCTTTGATGCGTCGATGCTTTTGCCCTACTTCGCGGTGATGATCCTGCTCTCCTTTTACGGCATTCACCGCTACACGATGGCCTACCAGTACTTTAAGTACCGCAAGAATTACAACCCGAATCCTCCGCGGCAGTTCGACGAGCTGCCGCCGGTCACCATCCAACTGCCGATCTTTAACGAGCAGTTCGTCATCGACCGCCTCATCGAGGCCGTCTGCTCCATGGAGTATCCACGCGAAAAGCTCGAAATCCAGGTGCTCGACGACTCAACCGATGAAACTGTGCAGGTGGCCTCCACCATTGTCGATCGCTACGCGGCTCTCGGCCACAACATCGTCTACATCCATCGCACCAACCGCCTGGGCTTCAAAGCCGGAGCCCTCGGCGCCGGCCTCAAGGCGGCCAAAGGCGAGTTCATCGCCATATTCGACGCGGACTTCGTCCCCCCCTCCGACTGGCTGATGAACGTGATCCACCATTTTGCCGAACCCGAGATCGGGATGGTGCAGACGCGTTGGACGCACCTGAATCGCCACTACAGCATGTTGACGGAGATTGAAGCCATCCTCCTCGACGGCCACTTCGTTCTTGAACACGGTGCACGCGTCCGCCGCGGCGAGTTCTTCAACTTCAACGGCACGGCCGGAATGTGGCGGCGCCAAGCCATCTACGACGGCGGCGGCTGGCAGCACGACACGCTCACCGAAGACACCGACCTCAGCTACCGCTCCCAGATGGCCGGCTGGAGATTCAAATACCTGCCCGACGTGGAGTGCCCCTCCGAGCTGCCCATCGAAATGACCGCCTTCAAAACGCAGCAGGCGCGCTGGGCCAAGGGACTCATCCAGACGAGCATCAAGATTCTGCCGCAGGTTTTCCGCTCCAGCGCCCCACGCCGCAACAAGATCGAGGCCGTTTACCACCTCACGGCCAACCTGAGCTATCCGCTCATGGTCGTCATGTCGGCGCTGCTGATTCCAGCGATGATTTGCCGCTTCTACCAGGGCTGGTTCCAGATGCTGCTCATCGACGTGCCTCTCTTCACCGCCTCAAGCTTTTCGATCGCCGTATTTTACGTGATGAGCGAGCGGGAGATCTTTCCCAAAACCTGGAAGAAGACGTTTTACTATCTCCCCTTCCTGATGGCATTGGGCATCGGCCTTACCGTGACCAATACCAAAGCCGTGATGGAGGCGCTATTCGGCATCAAGAGCGCGTTCGTGCGCACGCCGAAGTACCGTGTCGCTCGGAAGGGCGAGAAGTCCCAGGCCGCCAAGTACCGCAAGCGCCTGAAGCTGACACCATGGATCGAGCTTCTGCTGGGCTGCTACTTTGCCGGGGCTATTTATTACACCTTCACGAACAACAATTTCTTTACTGCGCCGTTCCTCATCCTCTTCGTCGTCGGCTACTGGTACACCGGCCTGATGAGCCTTCTGCAGGGCCGTTTCGAGCGCTGGCGTACCGGGGTCGACACCGACGAATCCAGCCCCAAGCCGTTCCCCGTTGGAGTCTGAAGCTCGCTTCCGCTGGCCGGCGCGGCACCATGGACCGTTCGCGAGAAGGTTACCCGTGTGCGAAGCGGCCGCGTGGCGGCTTAGGTCCTGTGCTACATTTGCGCCATGATCCTGAAGAACCTGGCGCTGGCCGCGGCGCTGCTTCCCTTGGCACTCACGCCCGCAACGGCAACTGCGCAGGCAGCCAACCCCGCCTCACCCACGCATCCAACCGCGGCGCCTTCGCCGGCGGCAGGCCCGAACCCGCCTGCTGCTTCGCCCGCATCCGTGCCTGGCGCGGCCAATCCCGCCCCGCGGAGCGACTGCCAGGGCGGCGCGTGCGATGCTCCACTGCCGCACATCACCATCGCGACTCCGGCGCCCGCCCCCGCACCATGGCCATTGCAGGAACGCATCAGCTGGGCGGCCAACCTGATTCTTGTTCTGATCGCCTACGTGGGCGTGATGCTTGCCCTCTCATTGCTGCGCAAGATTGAGCGGCAGGCGCGCTTTAGCGAAGCCGCTGCCCAGGCGGCTGCCGAGAGCGCCAAAGCGGCGCTGCTTTTGGCCCAGGCGCAGGAACGGGCCGAACGCCCCTGGATTGCCGTCACTCCAGAGCCGGTGCCCGGCATGCATGACAACTTCAATGTGGTGGCGGTCAATCGCGGCAAGAGTCCGGCCCGGATTACCTCGTTCACCGATGGCGTGGCTTTCGTCAGCGACGAGTCGCGGCTTTCCACTGCCGCCCTGTACAAAAGCGGGGAGCCCAGAGCGCCCATCGCTGCCCTGATCCTGCTCCCCGGCGAGTCCACGGTGATCAAGACCTTCCGCCGCGAAGACGTGAAATCGATTTGCGAATCCGCCGAACACCTTCGCCGCGTCGAAGACTGGGAGGAGAAGATCTATCTGCTGGGAACAGTGACGTATGCCGACCTGCGCCCGGCGGACAGCGAGCAGACCCACGAAACGACTTGGTGCTGCTGGTATATCCACGGCCGCCAGAAAAGCGGCCTGGTGATGGCCGGCTCACCCGAGCACAACCAGCACACGTAGGGCGGCAGCCGCGCTCGGCCTGAAGGTTAGAGCTCAGCTCGGAGCGGCTTAGCGCTTCTATCGTCCCGTGCCGCCCACGGTCATCTTGTCCAGCTTGATGGTTGGCATGCCCACGCCTACCGGCACGCTCTGTCCATCCTTGCCGCAGGTGCCGATGCCCTCGTCGAGCTTGAGGTCGTTGCCCACCATCGATACGTGCTTCAGTGCCTCCGGCCCATTACCGATGAGCGTCGCATCGCGCACCGGCGCGGTGACCTTGCCGTCCTCGATCAGGTACGCCTCCGACGCCGAGAACACAAACTTCCCGTTGGTGACGTCCACCTGCCCGCCGCCGAAGTTCACCGCGTAGAGCCCGCGCTTTACGCTGCGCAAAATATCCGCGGGCGCGTCGTCGCCGGCGAGCATGTAGGTGTTGGTCATGCGCGGCATAGGGATCGACTGGTAGCTCTCGCGCCGTCCCGAGCCTGTGTTAGCCATGCCCATGAGCCGCGCCGAGAGCTTGTCAGAGAGATAGCCCTTAAGCACGCCGCCCTCGATGAGCACGGTTTCCTGCGTCGCCGATCCTTCGTCGTCCACATTCAGCGAGCCGCGGCGGCCGGTCATTTTGCCGTTGTCGACTACCGTGACTTTCGAGCTGGCCACCGGCTGGCCGATCAGCCCCGCGAAGGCCGAGGTCTTTTTGCGATTGAAGTCGGCCTCGAGCCCGTGGCCCACTGCCTCGTGGAGAAGGATTCCCGGCCAGCCCGGACCCAGCACCACTTCCATTTCGCCCGCGGGCGCGGGCACGGCGCCGAGTTGCAGGATCGCGCCTCGCGCCGCCTCGCGCGCCAGAGTCTCCGGACTTTTGCTCCCATCGAATTGCTCCAGGCCCGCCCGGCCTCCGCCGCCCGCAGCGCCCCTGGTCGTGATTGCGCCTTCTTTTGCGATGACCCAGACATTCAAACGGCACAGCGGCTGCGTGTCGCTGGCGAAGGCTCCATCCGACGCGGCGATCAGGATCCGGCGCAGCTCCTCGCTGTAGCTGGCACGCACCTGCACAATGCGCGCATCGAAGGCTCGCGCAGCGCGGTCGGCACGCAGAATCAGCTCCAGCCGCGCCGCGAGATCGAGGTCGTAACCGCCGAGCGGCACTGGATAGAGATCGGCGCCGCGCGTTTCTGTGAATCCCTGCACGGGTTGTTTCGTAGGACCCGAGGCAATCAGCGCGGCCGTTCGCGCCGCGTGCAGCAGGCGCTCCGCGCTCAGGTTGTCGGTATATGCATAGCCTGTGCGCTCGCCGCTGAGCACGCGGATGCCGCATCCGGCGCTGGCGCCCTGGCTGGCCGACTTCACAATCTGCTCGTCCACGCCCAGAGCGGTTGCCGTGACCGACTCGAAGTAAAGGTCCGCGTAGTCACCGCCGGCGCTCAACGCCTCGCCCAGGCAGCGCTCCAAAAGCCGCTCCGTCAAGCCGAATTTCTCAAAGAAGTAACGCCGATGGCTCGGATTCGGGGAAGTCATCGTAACCTCAGTGTACTCTGCCCGCGTCTCACTCTCAGGTGCGGAAGAGCGTTCGCGCTTTGCGTAATTCAAACAGTTGTTCATTGGATGCGCGGGCCGCTGGCACGCCTACGCAGGCATCTGAAACCATGCTAGGGCCTGTTAACACTACCTGGGGTGGACGGCGTTGCGAGGGAAAAACCGCTCAGACGAGGCGGAGGACGACGGCTGTGGCGGGTCCACCGCCTAGGACGACAACGAAGTATGAGCGGTTTTTCGCCGCAACCCGAAGGGACGGGGCCGATTCTCCCCATCTCTTTGTCGCTTGTCGCTCCAGTAGGCCGGCTACAGTTCGCTCCGCGCTCCGCGACCTGGGGAAAATCGGCTCCCGTCGCCGCCATCCCAGGTAGTGTTAACAGGCCCTAGGATTCGAGCCATGAAGAGAATACTTGCGGCAGTACTGCTCCTGACGACGTTCGCAAGTCCGGCGTTCGCTTACGGATCGCACCATCATCACCACCACCACCACCACCACCATCATCATTACCACCACGCCTGAGCTCAGGCCGATGCTCCAGGCTGCCTGCCTGTCTCGCAAAGGGCTTCGCGTGCCGGCAATGCGAGTGCCTTTCCGCTGCGACGCCCGGCCGTGGTAAGTTTTTGGCATGGTAGATCAAGAAGACCCGCGTTACCCCATTGGAAGATTCCGTGCGCCGGCTGAGAACACGCCGGCCGTGCGCGCCGCGCAGATTGAAACCCTGCGCCTTCTGCCGGAGCGCCTGCGCGCGGCGGTCGCCGGGCTCAACGATGCGCAGCTCGACACACCCTACCGCGACGGCGGCTGGACCGTGCGCCAAGTGGTTCATCACTTCGCCGACAGCCACGCCAACAGCTACATCCGCTTCAAGCTCGCGCTTACCGAGGATTGGCCGACGATCAAACCGTACGACGAAGCTGCCTGGGCGCGCACGCCCGACAGCCTCATGCCCATTGAGCCGTCGCTCCAGTTTGTCGACGGCCTCCATGCGCGCCTCGTCGCTCTGCTTCAATCCATGCGGGATGAAGATTTTCAGCGCGGGTTTAACCATCCGGAACGGGGTCGCGTGACTCTCGCGGCGAACCTCGCGATCTACGATTGGCACTCCCGCCACCACACTGCCCACATCACCAACCTGCGCGCCCGCAAGGGCTGGTAGAAAAGACCATGGGCCAAGGCGAACCACCCCATCGACAAAGACCCGTCGCTGGGGGCGCCGGCCAAGAGCCTGCCTCGCTCGCGCGGCTGGCACAGACGATAGAATCCTATCTCGCCGATCATCCCGCGGCCGTGCTGCTGGAAGATGGCCGCGTCGTTTTCGACATGCGCACCGCGCACTACTCCGTTGGCGAGGCGCACGGCCGCTGCCTGCTTGAGCTATGGAGCAACGAGCGCAACCTTGTGCGCACGGTGGTGGATGTACAGCAGCGCGTGCAGTGCCTGCGTCTGGTGACTCGGCGCATGGGCGCGGCCAAGCCGCAATCGCTCGAACTCGCGCCCACGAGCGACCGCCGCACGCCGACAGCCCGCGACACCGCGCGCCGCAACTACCAGCGCCTCCTTGAGCGCGCGCTTGCACGTCACTTTATCGGCGCCAAGGTGGACGGCATGCGCACAGCCATGGACCTAGAGCACAGCTTTGGCCCTGCCTATGCGCGCGGCCGCCTTCTGAAGGGAGCAGCCGCCGACGCGGTCATCGGCGTTGGCGCGGCCGAATCCGCGTCGACGATCGACGGCGTTCTCACCCTGGGAATTTTGTGGCTTGACTACTGCCGCCAGCACACCGACGCTCGCCACTACTTTGGTGGCCTCAAAGTCATCGTTCCTGCGGGCGCATGGCGCACCACCGCCGAGCGCATGGCCTGGCTGAATCGCGCGGCAGCCGATTTTGAATTATTCACTCTCGACGAGCGCAGCGAAGAGCTCGCGCCCGTCGATTTTCGCGACACGGGAAACCTGGAGTCGCGTCTTGTCCATGCATTTTCGCCGGCGGCTGCGCTTGAGCGATGTCAAGCGGGCATCAACCGGCTCCTCGCGCTCGTTCCCGATGCAGCGCGCGAGCGTGTGGAGATTCGCCCTCATTCCGCGACCGAGGTCGGCCTTCTTCTCCACGGCCTTGAGTTCGCCCGCGTGCGCCACGGCACGTCGGCGCACTCCTTTGCGCGGCAGGATGAAGTGACCTTCGGCGCGGGCGCAAACGAGACCTCACTTACCGAAGAGAACGAATCGCTTTGCCGCGATCTCTTGGAGCGCCTTTTCCTGAGCCGCCACGCCGACGGCGCGCACACCGATCCGCTTTTTCGCATGGCGCCCGAGCGCTGGCTGGAATCGCGCCTGCGCGCGAGCCTGCCCGAACTCGTGCCCGAACTGCGCGGCGATCTGCTTTACACGCAGGTGCCCGCACTTTCCACGGGCGATCGCGGCATGCTCGACCTGCTTACGCTCGACCGCAATGGCCGTCTGGTTGTCGTGGAATTGAAGGCCGGAGAAGACCTGCATCTGCCGCTGCAGGCACTCGACTACTGGATTCGCGTGCGCGCGCTGAACGCCGACCGCCAGCCGGCGCCGCCCAGCGCCGCGCCGCTCTCGGCATTCGAGCGCAACGGCTACTTCGCTGGCGCCGAGGTCTCGCCGCTGGCGCCGCGCCTCATTCTCGCTGCGCCGGCCCTGCGCATTCATCCTGCCAACGAGCCGGTGCTGCGATCCCTCTCGCCCGAGATCGAATGGGAATTGATCGCCCTCGCCGAACACTGGCGCCGCGAGTTGAAGATTGTGTTTCGGAAACGCAGCCGCGACCGCGGGGATCGTTGATGGCCGATTGTTATGGCTTCGACATCATGTCTGGTACTGGCTTCGGCCCAGAAAAGTCCAGCGGCACCGACACATGTTCCTGCACGATCAGCCACTTTCCGTCGATCTTGCGGTACACGTCAGTCACGCGGACGGTGAAGTCAATCGGCGAGCCGTCCGCTGTGGTTCCTGTCACGTGCTGAATGCTGTGACCGTAGGCAATCTTTCCGTCACTCGTCAAGCTCAGATCGCTCAGGTCAAAGTGAATGGGACCCTGAAAGCCGGCGAGGAAATCCTGCCAATCTTTTTTGTAGTTTTCCCAGCCCACGTGTTGCCGCGGAACGCCTACGTCAAACACGAACAGCTCGTTCCCCGGCACATAGAACTTCATAATCGCGTCCACATCTTTGGCGCTGAATGCCGCCGCAAACTTGTCTTCGAGAGCACGAATCTCCTGCCCGTCCTTTGACTGCGCCTGCATCTGTTGAGTTGCGCTGAAAGCGGCGAGCGCGCAAAGCCCCGCCATCACGCAAAATGCGAATCTCTTCATGACCGCTCTCCTCGTTCGATTGAATTTGATAGGGGAACCCTGGAGTCTCTCGTATACGTTCTGCCCGGAAACCCTGTCAACGAGGAAAATTCAGCACGGTGGCCAAACGCAACGTCACCGGCCCGCCGACGCCGCGAGGCCAGTGAGGCGCCGACCCGCCGACTCGCTGCCTTCGGGATTTCCGAAGTTCACCCGGCGACAAAAAAGCCCAGCCCCCACCCGCGTCGAAGAGGGTGAGAGGCTGGGCCTTCCGAGCAATAAGTTATTGATAATATATCTCGTTCAAACTGATTGCTGTCACTGCCCCCCCCAAAAAAAAGTTCACTGGCCCCCAAAATTTGTCCCATGTCCACCTAGTCCGCGGCCTTCAACTTTTCTTCTTGTATTGCCCGCGCCGCGAGGGCAGAATCTGCAACTGATCGAGAATGCCGCCTGGCATTTGTACGGCGGCATTTTGTCCGGGCTGCGTTCCCCTGTGATTTTCTTCGTGGTGGCCCCCGGCCTTCGCAGGCATGACGGGCTTGAACGAAAGTAAATTCGGCTGCGACGGATGCTTTTTCGGGCCATTTTCGTTCGCTGCTGTTCCGTTCTCTGCCTTAGGCTCGGCTCCAGACTCAGGAAGCGGAATAGAAGCGTGCATCGCGGCGAGCGGCTCCGGCTCCACATGCCCCGCTCCTGACAGAACATCGTTCCGCGCGGAGTCCATCCGCGTAAACAGCGTTTCGAAGGGCGCGATCGCGCTCATCAGCACCTCGACGCCGGCGCTTGGCTGTGCTGGACGCCTTGTCTGATCCAACTCTTTGAGTGCCTGCGAGAAGCACATATCTCTGAGCTCGCTCAGCCGCGGCAGCGTGAGATGCGTAGTCTGCTGCGGCGCCGATTTTGCCGGCTCTTGTCCATGTGCCCTGCCGTTTCCGCCGTTGCAGGCCGTTTGCGGGTTTTGGCAGGGCTCGGTTTCCGGCAACGGGAGCACAGCATCGAATTGCGATGCCATCTGGGCCCACGGCGATGAAATCCCTTCAGGGGTACGCTTCGCGGGCTCCGGCGCTGAATTTGACACGACGTCAGGTTGCTGGGACGCGGCAGGCATAGCGGGCTCAGGCTGGACGACCCTCCCGGCCGGCGCAGCGCCCGTCACGATCTCCGCAGATGGATTTGCGGCGAACTGAATCTGCGTGCCAGCGTCAAGGTCAAGGCTGGCTCTGCCCTCTTCGATTGCCTGCCGGAGCGTCTGAAGCATTTGCTCATCCGCGGTCGGACCCTGCTTCCTGAGACGCCGGCTCATCTCCTTGATGGAACGCCGGAATGCCGGATCGGCGGTGGCTAGTTGCACGCGGTTGAGCACGAATCCGACGGCCGGCGCCTTGATGCGCTGGAGAGTGCCGGCTACGGCGCGAAGCTCGGCGCGCGTGGTGACACCGGATTCGATCACCACGATTGTGCCGTCAGCGGAGCGGACAAGTTGCTCGGCGTCCTCTGAGCCGGTGAGAGGCGGGGCGTCGGTAATCACGGCCGCTTTTCCCGGATTTTGCAGCAACTCCCTGACCCTGGTGGCGACGGTTGTGACGCCGACTCCAGGGCCCGCCCCGGTGAAAACACAATGGCTGAGGCTGCGATTTTTGAACGCACAATCGATGCCGGAGGCCAAGCGCAAAAGGTGCTCCTCGGAAACTTCATTGGCGACTTCGGAAAAGTCAGGCAATTGCACCATTGGCGCAAAGCCCAAGAGGTGCTCGACATCGGAGGCAACATAGATCCGGGGGTCCACTTTGTGAGCGATGACGGCCACTGCAGCCCCCAGGAAAATGAAGCTGAGAAGGAGCACGATGGCATTGCGTATCACGCTGGGATCACCGGAATACCACGGGGTAACGGCAACAGCGGCGAATTTGGCAATGCCAGGGATGGCGCCGATTGCAAGCTGGTGCTCGTGCGATGCGCCAATGGTGTGGCTGCCCGCCTCAGGCTGAAAT
>CAWHVN010000045.1:0-22809 GCA_963832805.1 uncultured Acidobacteriaceae bacterium
CAACAATGAGGCGCTGGCGCGCGGCCTCGATTCTTTCCGCGAGGGGCATTTTGTCGAATTCCGGCGAGCGGAGGGTCGGACGCGCGACAGCGAAAGTCGGATTCAGCCGTTCGGGGATGGGCATACCTCGATCCTAACGGATTGCAGCTTCACAAGGCAGTCGCGGTCTTCAATCCATTTTCATTTTTTGGGCCGCAACGGTTCAGTTTCAAGAATGCCGCGCGAGGGGATGGAGAGATTCCGCCAAGCGATACGATAGAAGAAGGAGGTTGAAGTTGAGCCTGGGATCGTTGCGAAAGTGCGGCTTGGCCCTGGCAGTGGTCCTGCTGAGTGCGGCAGGCCCAGCCCACGCGGCGAGCGTGGATACGAACCCCATGAACTGCGATCCGCAGGTTCGCGCCGCCTTCAAGGATTTCTACAATCTGGATTACACGGGCGCGGTCGAGATCTTCGAGCACTATCGCGCGGAGCACCCGGGCGACCCTCAAGCCACGGCGTACCTGCTGGATGCGCTGGTCTTTCAGGAGCTCTACCACCAGGACCTGCTCGATACGACCTTTTATCCCAATGATGGTTTAGTGAGGGGGCGTCACGCTACCGAAGAGGATCCGAAGAAACGCGACCAGATCTTCGCGCTGGCCGATGAGGCGGTGCGCGAGGCGGATCTGGCGGTTGAGCCAGAATCCCAACGATGTGAACGCTCTGTTTGCGCGCGCCTGGGTGCGCAGCTTGCGATGCACCTATGTGGCCATGGTGGAGCGGGGGTATGGCACGGGATTCCGCCTGGCGACGAAGGCCAGGGACGATGCCTAGCGCGTGCTGGAGCTGGACCCGAATTATGTGGACGCGAAGCTGATCACGGGGGTTTACGCGTACGTGGTCGGCGCGCTGCCGTGGCCCTTCAAGTTGATGATTGGCTTTGCCGGAATCACGGGATCAAAGCTACCGGCCTGGCGATGCTGCGCGACGATGGCGAACGCGGCGTGCTGACCAGCGTGGATGCCAGGACCGCGATCGCTCTTTTTTCTGCGCCGCGAGGCGAAGTATGACCAAGCCATTCAGGTGGTGCTCGAACTGAAGAACGAGTACCCGCATGATTTCCTGTTTTGCCTGGAAGAGGCCAACCTGCGCAAAGACGCGGGTGAGGGCATGAAAGCCGTGGACGCGTACCGGCAGATTCAGGCCGACAACGCGAGGCCGGGCTACTTTACCGATGCACACATGGAACTGGCCGACTTTGGGCTGGGCGACGCGCTGCGCGGCCAGCGGCACTACGATGAGGCGGCTGAAGCCTATGAGCAGGCTGCATGGACGCCCGGCGCGGGGCTGGAACTCAAGATCCGCTCGCTACTCGATGCCGGCCAATGCCGCGATCTGGGCGGGCAGCGCCAGCTTGCGGTCCGCGACTACCAGGCCGCCATTGACGCCGGACCAAACACCTCGCGCGCCGATCAGGCACGGAGGTACCTGCGCGCTCCTTACAGGGGAAACTGAAAAACAGGGACCGAGCCACCCCAGCGACGAGGGCCTGTTGCTGCACCCAAGAAGCGAAGGGCCGCTTCTTGGAGCCCGGTCGCTGGGGACCCCGGCGGGGACCAAAGGGACCAAGGGACCGAGAAGACAGGGACCAGGGATTAGGGAGCGAGAAGCGCGCTGGAACCAACGTGGATGGGAATTCGTATGACGAAAGCAGCGGGCTTTTTCCTCGGGAGGGAATGAAGATGGCAGCATACTGTCAGAATTGTGGAAATGCACTGCACCCGAGCGCGCGCTTCTGCCCGGGCTGCGGCGGAGCGGTGCAGATGGCGCCTCCGATACCGGGCCGGCCGCTGATGCGGCCACACGTGGGACGCATGATTGGCGGCGTGTGCATGGCGCTGGCGCAGGCCAACGGCTGGGACGTGGCTCTGGTCCGCATCTTCGCGGTGATCGGCTTCTTCGTTTCCAGCGGGCTGGTCGGCGTGGCCTACGTGGCCGCATGGATCGGGATTCCAGAGGAGACGATGCCGTATCCGGGAGCGTATCCTCCTCAAATATGAGCGGCGATTACGTTTCTGCCGGCGCCCGATTGAGTTTCAGTGACGCGGGCGAAGGGCTGCCGGTTGTTCTGCTGCATCCCACACCGCTTGACCGCGATTATTGGCGTCCGCTCGCGCGGGAGCTTGCGGGGATTCGCGCCATTGTTCCCGATTTGCGAGGGCACGGCCGTTCCGAGCTGGGATCAGGCCTGCCCACGGGCGGATTTGCCCGCGTGCCCGGTGCGCCAGTGCTCACGATGGCCCAGCTTGCTTCGGATATTCTTGCGCTGCTGGATCACCTAGGCATTTCGAAGGCGGTCTTTGGCGGATGCTCGATCGGCGGTTACGTGCTGCTGGAGTTGTGGCGCAGGGCGCCGCAGCGCATGCGCGGCATGATCTTTGTCTGCTCCAAGCCGCAGCCGGATGCCGAGGCAAACCTGGCAAAGCGCATGGAGACCATTGCGCGGGCCCGGGCGGAAGGAGTCGCCGCGCTCTTTGACGGCATGGCGCAAAGCACGGTGGCGCCCTCGGTGCGCAAGGAACGCCCTGAAGTGGTGACCGAGGTGCGCGCGCAGATGACGTTGTCGGCCGAGGCAATGGTTGCCGTGCAGGCGGGGTTGGCGGCGCGGCCAGATTCGGTTCCCACTGTGGCGACCATCCGCGTGCCGGTGCTGGCTATTGCGGGCGCAGAGGACGCGGGCGTGACGGCAGCGGATATGGAGGCATTTCGCGCCGCTCCCGGAGGATGCGAGTTGCACGCGCTCCCGTGTGCCGGTCACTTTGCCGCATACGAGCAGCCGAAGAAGGTCGCCGCGATCGTGGCCCCGTGGCTTCGGCAATTCGAATAAGGCAGGGAACAAGGGACCAAGGGAACGAGGGAACAAGGCATCCCACCCTTTCGTCCCCTGGGGCAGACGAAAAGAGTGGGGCAACCGCAATCCCAGGTCCCCGAATGCGAGGGACCTGGGGCACCCAAATTGAGATTTGCTGATAGAATTCGGCACGAAGTCGATCGCCGCTTCTGGAGAAATCCTATGAGCAATGTTGTCCCGGAGAAGTCGGGCCGGCGCGAATTTCTGCGCGCCGCGCCTATGGCAGCCGCCGCGGGAATCACGCTGGCGAATTCATCTTTTCTCGCTCCAATGGCGATCGGACAGGACGCGGCCAATCCAGGCCTCGCAGGTTTCCAGTTGTTCCGCGCGCAGGAGATTCAGGACGACGCGAAGGCGCTCGTGGCCAGCCCGGGCAACAACAATCTTGTGCATGGGAAGAATTTTACGGTGGTGCTGACGGTGGAGACGGCGAAGAGCGCGAAGGAGTTCGAGTGGCACGAGGGGCGCGATCACATCCTGCAGGTGCTCGACGGATCGACGGTGTACGAGGTGGGAGGGACGCCCAAAGGCGCGCACAGCATCGCTCCGGGCGAATGGCGCGCGCCGGAAGCAGAAGGAACAACAACTCTGACGCTCCAGAAGGGCGATATGCTGGTGATCCCGCGCGGCACTCTGCACAAGCGGAGCACCGCGGGAACCGTGACGTTTACGCTGATCTCACCGCAGGGGACGTAAAGGCAGGGACCAGGGACCAGGGACGTCGGGACTAGGGCCTGTTAACACTACCTGGGATGGCGGCGACGGGAGCCGATTTTCCCCAGGTCGCGGAGCGCGGAGCGAACTGTAGCCAGCCCACTGGAGCGACAAGCGACAAAGAGATGGGGGAAATCGGCCCCGTCCCTTCGGGTTGCGGCGAAAGACCGCTCATACTTCGTTGTCGTCCTAGGCAGTGGACCCGCCACAGCCGTCGTCCTCCGCCTCGTCTGAGCGGTCTTTCGCTCGCAACGCCGTCCACCTCAGGTAGTGTTAACAGGCCCTAGGGAGCGCGCCGGGATGGCGCGCCTTTTTCGTTGGCGGGAAATACCACGACATGACGCCGGCGGAATCCTGTACCATTAGCTGCGGAGATGCTCGATGGAACGAATGCTGGCCACGCCGGCCGATGCCGAAATTATTCTGAGACTTTACGAACTGCGCACTGAGGCGGTGATGCGCCAGGCGCGCGCGTGGGTCGGCGGCGAGTTCTGGCCTCAAACGGCGGACGAATTCTACGCCGTCTACGAAAACCCGCGCGATCCGCACAATCCGTGGCTGCGCCAGGTGCTCACCTACTGGGAGATGGCGGCGGCGATGGTTCTGCATGGCGCGGTCTCGGCGGAGCTGTTTGTGGACTGCAACGGCGAGGGTTTTTTCCTGCTGGCCAAGTTCGCGCACATCCTGGAAGCGATCCGGGAGAAGAATCCTACCTTCCTGAACAAGACCACCGAGCTGATCAACCGCTTCTCGGCGGCGGCGCAACGTTATGAGGTGACTCTGAAGCGCGTGGAAGCGACGCGTAGCGCCCGAGCAGGGAAGTGAGCGCAGCTTCGAAATGCGGAGGCGACGGCTCCGGTTTGGTGAAACCATCTCGCAGGGGCTGAAGCCCCGTCGTTTGGCCTGAGCTCATTGGCACGCGACCCACCCACTGGGTGGGTGCCCCGGTCGTGCACTTTCAAGGCAGAAACCCTACCGTTCTTGGCGGCCCTTGTCGAAGGCCGGTGAGGAGAGCATGATAAGAACAGGTTCAGACCGATTAATCCCCAGGAGGTTCAAATGAAGCGCACCCTTTTCACGCTGGCAGCCGTTTTTGCCTTGACCGTCACAATGGCCATGGCTGCCGGTTCAACCACGAGCACGGGATGGATTTCAGACTCGATGTGCGGCGCCAAGCACATGGGCACCGGCGCAGACTGCGTCAAGAAGTGCATCGCGGGCGGGCTGAAGCCGGTGTTCGTTGACACCAGCAAGCAGGTTTGGAGCATCGACAACCCGGATGCGGTGACACCCAACTTTTACGGTGCTCACGTGACCGTGACGGCGACCGAGGACGCGGCGAAGAAAAGCATGCACGTCGAGTCCATCGTGGCAGCCAAGTAACGCCATCGGGCCCGGCGAACCTGGTTGGTAATCGCCATGCCGCGCAAACTCTGGTAGTGTCGTATCGATTCCTTTTGCAGGGCCGGCCTCCAGGCCGTGTCCGGGGCAGGGGAAGGCTTCGACTGAAAGCGACCGGATCATCATGGCGCGAGCAATCTGGAACGGCAGAGTCATTGCTGAGAGCGACCGAATCGAGGAACTGGATGGCGATGTCTATTTTCCCGAGTCCAGCCTCAAGCGCGAATTCTTTCGGCCCAGCACGACCACTTCAACACATCCCTTGAAGGGCCAGGCGCGATTCCTGACCGTTGTGATCGACGGACAAGATAACCAGGACGCGGCCTGGTACTATCCCGATCCCAAGCCAGTGGCGCGCAAGGTAAGAGGCTATGTAGGCTTCTGGCGGGGCGTGGAAGTGGAGAAGAACAGGGAGTAGGGAGTAGCCGGTAGGGAATAGGGAACAGGCGCGAAGCACGAACGCCGAAGCTCAAAAATCCCGCGAAAGCATTGGCTCCCGACACAGCCGCAGTGCGACTCCACCCTCTGGAGCTTTGAAGCCACGCCGACCGCTGGGCGTCCACCCTATTCCCTACTGGCTACTCCCTGTCTTTCAGTACGCCTGCAACTGATCCAGCGGAAGACGCACGCGGAAGCAAGTCGAACCCGGTTCCGACTTCACGCTCAAATGGCCGCGGTGCTTGCGCACGATGCGCATGGCGTTGTCGAGGCCGAGGCCGAGTCCCTTGCCGGGCGCTTTGGTGGTGAAGAACGGCTCGAAGATGCGCTCCTGCAGCTCAAGTGGAATGCCGGGCCCGGTATCCCAAATCTCCACCAGCAGCATCTCGCCCTCGAGCCCGCAGGCCACACGCAGGCGGCCTTGATTGCCTAGCGCGTCCAGCGCATTTTCAATGAGCGCGGTCCACACCTGGTTCAGCTCGCCGCCGTAGGCGCTGATGCGGGGCAAGTCCGGCTGGTAGTTGCGCTCAACCTCGATGGCTGTCATGCGCGAGCTGAGCATCTGCAGCGTTGCGTCCAGGCCGGCCGGGACGTCGACTTCGAGGATCGGGGCGCGGTCCATGTTGGAGTAGTCCTTGACCGCGCCAATCAGGTCGAAGATGCGCGCGGTCGAGTTTACGATGGTCTCGGCGGCACGCGCGGAGCGCAGGTAGCGAGCGAAGTATTGCAGGGCTACGCAGCACTCGGCGGGGCTGAGAAAGCCGCGCAGCTGGTCGAGATCCGCCGTGGTTGCGAGCTGCTCGGCCAGCTGCGCAGCAACCTCCCAGGCGTCGCTGCATGCGATGCCGTTGAGCCAGGCGCGGAGAGATTCTTCGCGGGCAATGAAGCCGAGAGCATCGACTTCAGGAGGAGGGTCGAGCGACTCGCCGGTGCGCGAGAAGATCCGCTCCTCCCATGCAACGGTCCTCTCCATCTGCTCTTCGGTGAGGCCGAGACCGATCAGCTTGATGCGATTGCTCCGGTTGGCGCGCAATGCGGTGAGCAGGCTGGCCGCGGCGCGCTGCGCGGCCGACGCGGGATTGTTGAGCTCGTGCGCCAGATTTGCGGCCAGTTGGCCCAGAGCCGCGAGCTTCTCCGCCTGTTGCTCGATGCGGGTGACTTCGCGGACGCGGTCAAGCAGAGTGGAGACAACGCGCTGCGCCATCGAGGGAATGGCCTGGAGCATCTCGGGAAAAAGCGAGCGGTGAATGAGCAGGCCCCACAGGTTCGAAACCGCGAAGCCCTGGCCGCCGTAGCCTTTCATGCGCGAGAACGGCAGCACGCCGGTCATTTGCCCGGTGCGGCCGATGAACAGCGCCATGGGGCCTCCGTGCTGGCGGCGCACATGAATCTCTCCTTTGAGGATCAGCACCATGTGCTCGGCCGGAGCGCCTTCTTCAAACAGAATGTCGCCGGGGTTGGCCATCACTTCCTGGCCGTGGCGGGCCAGCCAGAGACGGTCGTCGAGGGGCAGGTCGTGCAGGGCGCCGATGTGTTCGAGGGCGGCCGCGATCTCTTCCGCCGCGGTGGGAATATCGGGAGTGGTGACGGCAGGGGAAAACATCCGTGAACCTCCGGGGCTGTCAAACAGAGAATAGCCGATCCGGCGGCGGGGACTTCGCGCGCGGTAGCCGTGCCCGTCCCGCGGCTCCGAGCGGCTGGCCGCCGTTACGGGATGCGTTCGGCGCCAATCAATTCCGGGGATTGGGAATCAGCGTGGTCATGCCGGATGCGCCTCCACGGAAACGCACCGGAAACCGCAAGAACGATCACGGCCGGTGCAATGGGCAGGCAATAATCCATGAGCGGATGCGTGATGTAGTAAGCCATGGGAAAGATGCCGATCAGCACCAGGTAGGGAAGGAGCGCGGCGCGGTTCATGCGCCAAAAGCGGCCGACGCCGCGCAGCATAAGCAGCGTCATGCAACTTACGTAAAAAATATTTCCGATGGTGTAGGGTTGCGCCTGCAGCTCCTCAGCGGAAAAGCTCCAGTAGCCGGTCCAGTAATAGACGACGCGGCGCAGGGTTTTAAGCGCCAGGAAACCGGGCCGTGGATGATGCGTGAGGTCGTAGAGGGCCAGGGCACGCTTCTCCGCCAGATAGGCCGGTTCGCCCAGAGAAAGGAATTTGCGCATCTCCGCGGGATCGCTGGCGGGATACGGCCGGCCGTCCGCGCTGGGCGGGGAGCTGCGGTCAAGGTAAGCGTTGCCGAAGTTGTCGATATAGATTTCCAGCCAGAAGTTGTCTCGAACCGGGCAGAGGATGCCCAAGGCACGGTAGTTGCGCACGGTCCATGGAGTCAGGACGGCGAGAGCAGCAAGCAGGGCGAGCGCGCCGCTGGCCAACCAGCGCCGGCCGGAGCGGTGCGCGCCGTAGAGCGCGAGGCCGAGCAGAAATGGCAGCGTGGACAGTACCGCCGGATTGGAGAGCGCGGTGAGGCCATACAACGCGCCCCAGCCAAGCCACGCCAGAGGATTGACGGTCCGGTGAATTCGCTGCGCGATGCAAAAGCAGGTGGTGAAGAGCAGGCAGGTGAGCGAGTATTCCCACACCCGGCAAGCGGAAAAATAGATGGCGAAGGGATAAAAGGCCCAGACCCAGGCCGCCACTTTTGCCCCGCGCTCACCGAGGGAGTATTGGGCGCTGAAGTAGACCGGAATGCAGGTGAGGGCGGAGAGCAGGCTATTGATGGAGAGAATGACGAATGCCGAGGTGAGCGTGTAGATGCCGAAGAGCCGGAAGACGAGCGAGAGGAGCGCCGGATAGAGCGGCGGCTGCATCGCGGTGGGCCCGCTCCAGGGAAAGTAGGGCGAGGAGAAGCCGTGGCCGGAGGCGAGCGCGCGCGCGATCCACCCCATCTCCCAGCCGAACGCTTCATAGTGCTTGTCCGCGTCGGGCAGACTGCGATAGGTGAAGCAGACCACCAGCAGGCGGATGGCGAGCGCGAGAAGAATGATGAGGGGAAGCGGCGAGCGGAACGCGGTCTTCCCGGTTGCCCGCGCGGGGCCCGCGACCAGAGTGGTCATTGGCGCATTATAAAGGACGTGCGCGACAGTCTCGAGGGGTGGGGAAGCCGAAGTCCGGAGAGCGGCGCTTTTTTCCCGGGGGCGCACTCGTGAAGGGGGTTTTCCGCGAAGGAGAAGTCTCATTGTATGCTCAATCCATGGGGACTGTTACTCTGAGTCCGCACTAAGGACGAAGGAGAAGACCCGTGGCAAACGACTGGGGCGCCGGCGTCGTGCAATGCGATCAGCCGGGCGAAGCTGTTTATTTAAGCGTTGTTGTCCCTTGCCATAATGAGGAGGCGTGCGTGGGCGAGTTTCATCGCCGCACGCGGCGCGTGCTCGAAGAGACAGGAAGGTCATTCGAGATGATCTTCGCAAACGATGGCTCGATCGACCGGACGGCAGAGCGCCTCATTGAGATCCAGGAACAGGATGAGCATGTTGTCGTTGTCGACCTGTCCAGGAATCATGGCCATCAACTGGCGCTTTCCGCGGGACTTGAAGTTGCGCGGGGCGAACGGGTGCTGCTGATCGATGCCGATCTGCAGGATCCCCCGGAGTTGTTGCCAAAGTTGATGGAGGCCATGGATGCGGGCGCCGATGTGGCCTACGCCAGACGCATCTCGCGCGCCGGCGAAAGCACCTTCAAGCGGCTCACCGCCGGAATCTTTTACCGGCTTCTGCGCAGCATTTCGCAGACCGACGTTCCCCTGGACACGGGAGATTTCCGCCTGATGAGCCGACAGGTGGCCGATGTTTTGCGGCAAATGCCGGAGACGCACCGTTTCCTGAGGGGCATGGTCGCCTGGGTCGGCTTCCGCCAGGTTCCCGTGGACTATCACCGCGACTCCAGGTTCGCCGGGAAAACAAAATTCGGCGTTAGAAACATGATGGCGCTGGCCATTGACGCTGTGACGGGGTTTGCTTCCGCGCCCCTGAGGTTCATGTTTTATTTGAGCGCGGGGGCGGCTGCCGCGGCATTATGCTTCCTCGGCTGGACGATTTATGCGTTCTTCTATCTTCCCGTGGTCCAGGGGTGGGCGAGCATCATGTGCGCTCAGCTTGCATTTTCCGCGATCAATCTGTTTGCCCTGGGGCTCATCGGGGAATATGTAGGGCGTTCTTTCATCCAGGGGAAAAACAGGCCGCTGTTTATCGTTCGCTCCGTGTCGCGCGGGAAAAGCAAGGTGGAAGTCAGGCCGGCAGACTCGCCTCGCGACGCTCAAAGCCGCAAGGAGGAATGGACCCGTGGCTGATGCGGGATTCGACAGCTTTGCTGACACATATTATGAGGACCACTCGAGGAATATCAAGATAACCGGCGAAACTCCCGAGTACTTCGCCGAATATAAGATAGCCGACTTAGCCCGGTATGTTACGAAAAGGCGCGCCGCCTGCGGCCGGATTACGGATTTTGGCAGCGGGATCGGTAACTCGATACCGTACTTTCGGAAATACTTCCCCGATGCCCGCCTAAGTTGCGCCGATGTTTCCGCGCGGAGTATGCGAAAGGCGCAGGAAAGATATCCCGGCAATGAAACCTTCCTGATGATCGAAGGAGACAAGGTTCCCCTCGAACCGGGCAGCCAGGACATCGTGTTTTCCGCCTGCGTCTTCCATCATATTGCCCACGAACATCACGAGCAGTGGCTCAAGGAGTTGCTGCGGATTACCCGGCCCGGCGGCATTCTGGCCATCTACGAACATAACCCTTTGAACCCGCTCACGGTCCGGGCATTCAATACCTGTCCCCTGGACAAGGATGCTCGTCTGATCCAGGCCTGGAAGTTGCGGCGCGCCTGTCTGGAGGCAGGCTGGTCCAGCGCAAGCATTGCCTATCGTCTGTTCTTCCCGCGCGCCCTGGCGTATCTTCGCCCTCTGGAGCGGAGGTTGGGTTGGCTTTGCCTGGGAGCGCAATACCGTCTGCTGGCTTGGCGCTGACTGCGGGGATCCGCGCCGCGATGGTGCCGCCGGAGCCGGTCGGCGAGCGGCAAGCGCCAGCAAGTGAGAAACTCCACCGAGCAGAATTCAGAAAAGACCGCCGGCAAAGCAGGCGCGCCGCATCGCGCTTCCGATCCAGCGGTAACGCGCGTAGTAGACTGGGCCTTGACTCCGCAGCGGGGAGATTCCTGAATGCAGATCGCGTTTGCCGCGTCGGAATGCACGCCGTTTGCCAAGACCGGCGGCTTGGCCGACGTGGTGGGCGCGTTGCCGCGCGAGCTGGTCAGGCTCGGCCACCAGTTGACGGTTTACCTGCCGCTTTATGCGCGCGTGCGCAGGCGCATCAAGGATGAGCCTGACTACGCGATTCGCTCGCTGACCATCCCCTTCCGCTACTACAACCGCTTTGCCGGCGTCGTGGACGGCGGCCAGCGCGACGGCGTGCAGCACTACTTTATCGATTGCCCGGAACTTTTTGACCGCAAAGAGCTTTATGGGCCGAGCGGTGCCGACTATACCGACAACGCGGAGCGCTTTGGCCTGTTTTGCCGCGCCGTCATCGAGGCCTCAAAGCAGCTTGGCGTGCCCCACGTCTTTCACGTCCACGACTGGCAGGCCGCGCTCATTCCCGTTTACCTGCGCACGGTTTACCTGGCCGATCCGGCGCTGCACAGCGCGGCCACGGTGCTCACGATTCACAACGCTGCATTCCAGGGCTTGTATCCGCCCAAGACCACCGAAGAACTGCTCCTTCCCTGGGAAGTTTTCACCATGGACAAGCTGGAGCACTACGACCGCTTCAACTTTCTCAAAGGCGGGGTCGTGTTTTCTGATCAGCTGACAACAGTCAGCAAGAAGTACGCCGAGGAAATTCAGACCCCGGAGTTCGGCGAGCAACTCGACCCTATTCTTCACAAGCGCGCGGCTGACCTGCACGGCATCCTGAACGGCGTGGACTACGCGCTCTGGAATCCGGCGACGGACGGTTATCTCGCCGCGCACTACACGCCGGGGAACCTGGCCGGCAAGCGTGCCTGCCGCGCCGATCTGCTGCATGCCTTCGGGCTGGAGAAAGTGGCTGACACGACGCCGGTCATCGGCATCGTTTCGCGTTTTGCCAAGCAGAAGGGCTTCGACATCATGACCGAAATCGCCGAGGAGATTGCCGAACGCGACGTTGCGGTGGTGGCGCTGGGAACCGACGATCCCTACTACGAGAACCTTTTCCGCGGCTGGGCCTTCCGCCATCCCGCCAACATCGCTGTGCAGATTCGCTACGACGAGGCGCTGGCGCACAAGATCGAGGCCGGCTCCGACATGTTTCTGATGCCGTCGCGCTACGAACCCTGCGGCCTGAACCAGATTTACTCCCTCAAGTACGGAACGGTGCCCATCGTGCGCGCTACGGGCGGCCTCGACGACACCATCGAAGAGTGGGACGCAAAGAAGGGAACCGGCACGGGCTTCAAGTTCGCGGGAGTCGATCCCAAAGACCTGCTTGCCGAGATCGACCGCGCCATCGAGGCCTTCCGCGACAAGAAGGGCTGGATGCGCCTGATGCGCAACGGTATGGCGCGGGACTACAGCTGGCGAGGTCCGGCGAAGGAATATGTGCGGGTGTATGAGAAAGCAGCGCGCAGCAAAGCATGAGGAATCGCGCGCCAGCCGCGACCTCCGCCCCCACTCATCACCTCTACTGATTTCTTCCTGACTCACCGCGAAGCAAACCTGGGCGCCGTCTCGCCCGGCGCTGCCGCGCCTGACGCCGCAGTCGCGTCCGATTTTTCCACAAGAAATCTTCGTGGCGTGGCTTGACAGATTTCCACAGCGTTCCATCTGCATTAAATTGAAGTTAATTCCAACTTCACAAAAGCAGCGAAAGAGATGATTTCTCGCTAGTTTGCTCGGAAGGTGAGTCGATGGAAAGTCTCTCCCGCTCTGCACAGCCCCGAAGGCGATTCGCCGGGACGTTGTTTCTCATCTTATGGCTGCTGACGATTGCCGGCGGCCGTCTGTCGGCTCAATCCACATTCGGCTCCATCCTGGGTATCGTGCGCGACGCGACGGGCGCGATCGTTCAGGATGCGCACGTGACGCTGGAGAACACGGGAACCCAGGCCTCGCAGATGGCCGTGGCCGATGCCAGCGGCAACTATGCCTTCCGGAACATCGATGTAGGCCTCTACAAGCTCACCATTGCCGCGCCGGGCTTCGAGACAGAATCGCTGCCTCAGATTGCGCTGGCCGCGCGCGAAACGCGCCGCATCGATGCCACGCTCAAGCCGGGCGCGCAAACCGAGACCATCGAGGTGAGGGAAAACGCAGTGCCGGTGATTACCACTGACGTCTCCAACCTTGCCGTGACCAAGCTGGGCGACGAACTGGTGGATCTGCCCGTGGCCATCTACTCGCGGTCCACTGGATCGACCAGCCCGATCTCCACGCTGACCACGGAGACCGGCGTCCAGACCGACGATACAGGTGACCTCTCAGTGATGGGCGCCACGCCTGCGCTGCTCAGCGTGACCATCGACGGCATCTCGTCGGTAGGCGTCGAATACTCCGGCCCGGTCAACGAGATGTTTCCCTCCTTCAATTCCATCGAGGAGATTCGCGTCTCCGAGTCGAACAACAGCGCCGAGTTCTCCGGCGTCGCCGACATCACCACCGTCTCCAAGGCGGGCACGGTCAGCTTCCACGGCGGCCTGTTCGAGAACAACGAAAACACCGCCTTCAATTCGAACGATCCGTTTGCGCTCGCCAAGCCGCGCATCAACATGAACGACTTCGGCGGCACGCTCGGCGGCCCGCTGCGTCTTCCATTCGTGGCCGGAAAATCCGGCCGCACGTTTTTCTTCATAGGCTACGAGGGCCTGCGCCTGCCGCGCGAGACGCCGATGCTGCTCAGCGTGCCCTCGGCGGCGATGCGCAATGGCGATCTGACCAGCTATCTCGCAGATCAGGGCGTCAGTTCCATCTCACAGCCCGATGGCAACGCCCATCGACTCGACGCAGGTGACCCCAAGTCCCGTCGCGGCCGCCGTGCTCAAGTACCTGTTTCCCGCGCCGAATTACGGCTCGCCCGACTCTTACGCCAACAACTACCAGATCAACTTCCCCTCGCCCATCTCCGCCAATCAGGGCGATATTCGCCTGGATCGCACGCTCTCTTCGCGCCAATCGGTGTTCGCGCGCTTCTCCTACAAAAACCGCCAGGTACTCACCGCGCCCTCCGCGGCCTGCTTGTACGCGTACTGCGCCGAGGCCGGCAGCCCCTTGCAGGGCGCATACAACACGCCGGAGATCGACGAAGGGCTGACCTTCGCGCACAATACCATCTTCAATCAGAGTCTGCTGAACGAGTTTCGCGGCGGCTTCAACGCCCAGCACGCCTCCGAGACGCAGAGCTACTCGACCAGGGATCTGCTGGCCGAAACCGGATTCGCCCCGGTTGTGCCTCAGCCGGACAGCGAATGGTCCGAAGCTCCGCAGATGCTCATCAACGGCTTCATGTCCACCGGCGCCGGTAATCCCGGCATGCAGCGCGGCCAGATCGTGCAGCTCCTGGACAACGTGACCTGGACCCGCCATGCGCACACCTTCAAGTTCGGCGCCGACTTCAAGCGCCTCTCCGATCACGACGACAACGTCTACGGCAACTATCGCTCCGGCTGGTATGTCTTCAACGGCAGCTCGGACGTCGGCCAGGCCATCGGCGATCCCTACACTGCCTTCCTGCTCGGCTATCCGGACTACACCGAGGTCAGCTCCACCAACGACCCGACGATGGACGGCCTTGGCTACGCCTGGGCTGTGTTTGCGCAGGACGACTGGAAGGTGACGCAGAATCTTACGCTCAACCTTGGCCTGCGCTACGAGCTGCATCCGCCCATTCACGAGACGCACTCGAACACAGCCACCTTCATGCCCGATTGGAGCGGCATCGGCACTGACGGGACGACCGAAGTCAACGGCGCCGTCGTCGTTCCCAACGCGCAGGCGAGCAGGAACGCTTCCGAGGCCTTCCTCAACGGCATTGCGCCCACGCCCATCCTCATCGCGTCCCAGGCCGGAATTCCCGAGTCGCTTCGCTTTACCGACCACACCGATCTGGGTCCGCGACTGGGCTTTGCCTGGCGTCCGCTGGGCAACGACAGGACGGTTGTTCGCGGCGGCTGGGGCCGCTTCATCGAGATGCCGCTGGGCTTCTCGCTCGTCGCCGGATGGGCCGTGGCCGCCAGTTACGTGCCCACCTACAACCAGGATTACGACTCGGATGGCGTTACGCCGCTGCTGTCGCTCAGCAATCCCTTCAACCCCGCTGCCGCCGCAACAGGAGGCTTCTACTACGCTTTTCCCATTCACTACAAAGATCCCACCGTGCAGCAGTGGAACCTGACGTTCGAGCAGAATGTCGGGAAGAGCATTGGCCTCCGCCTTTCGTACTCGGGCAGTCACGGCGCGAATCTTGAGGCGATGGAAGACCTGAATCAGGTTCCGGCCAACACTCTTGGCTACCAAGCTGTTGCGGGCAACCGCCCGTACCCCGACTGGAGCGTGATTCAGAGCGTGGAGAACGCCGCCTTCAGCAACTATTCGAGCGCCACCGCAGAGCTTTCCCGCCACGACGGCAAATCGATCGGTTTTGACCTGAGCTACACCTTCACGCGCGACCTCTCCAACGCCGGCGGCATCGCGCCCACCGCATTTGCCGTCGCCGGCGGCAGCTTTCTCACCGACCGCTTTCATCCCGGCCTCGATTACGGCAACGTCGTCTACGATCGCCGTCAGCGGTTTTTGGCGACGTATCTCTACAACCTGCCCTTCGGCAGCGGCCAACGCTGGCTTACCACGGGCGGCGCAGCGCGGGCCCTCGCCGGCGGCTGGCAACTCGCCGGGGTCACGGTCCTGCAATCCGGGCCCTTCCTCACACCCTTCGAGCAATCGGTCGATCCGGCCAACACCAACATCCTCACCACAGTGGGTCTGGCGCGCACTGACCAGTTGCAAAACGTCCCGCTGTATGCGCCCCATCGCACGACGAATCAGTGGCTCAATCCTGCCGCGTTTCCGTACGAGAACCTCGCGGTGAACTACAGCCAATCGGACCAGACGGGGATCGGCCGCTTCGGCAATGCGCCAGTGGGCGGCGTTGCCGGCCCCGGCACCGTGAACTTCTCGCTGTCGCTGATGAAGAGCGTCTCGCTGCGCGAGCAGACGAGCTTCCGATTCAGCGCCGAGGCGGCGAACGTCTTCAACCATCGCAACTACGAGCCGCCGAATATGCAGTTGGATTCCGCCGGCTTCGGGTCGATTACGGCGTTGCAGACCGCCGAGGGCGCCGGCCCGCGCAGTCTGGAACTGACGGGGCGGTTTAATTTCTGAGAGAGTGCGTAGATCCTAGAGGGAACTCGTCGGCTGCGCGTGTGCAATAATTCTGCCCATGAATCCCAGGAATGCTCTTCTGCTTTCAATGTTGTCGTTGTGCGGCTTGATGTGGTGGGGCGTCGCACGAGGCCAGACCGCCTTAGCCACCGATTGGACAATGGGCGGAATTGCCTTTGAGCGGCCTTCGGCCGCATTTCCACCTAACCCTGTTGTGGACGCTTCGAATATCGTAGCCAGTGGAGTTTTTGTTGTCGAACCGCCTGGGGCGGAGCCGAGACGATTGGCGGCGGGAGCTTACCCTGCTTGGTCGCCGGATGGGTCTCAGATCGCATTCTGTGAGCGCAAAGGCGCTGGATTTGGACAGATCATGCGAATTCATCCGGATGGCAGCGGATTGCAGCAGTTGACCCATTTGAAAGGCGGCGCTTGCCACCCTGCTTATTCTCCCGACGGAGGCAAGATTGCGATCACTGCCTACGGCGGCAAGGGCCCTGAGATCGTGGTGATGGATTCGGATGGCGGGAACCATGTTGAGGTGGGTGAAGGTTTCGGCGCTCGCTGGTCCCCCGACGGAAAACAGCTCGTCTTTTTTCGTGGCGAGGAAACGCATCCGATCCACCGCTCCATTTGGATCGCCGGCTTCGACGGTACCGGGATTCGCAAAGTGATCGACGACTCCTCAGCCGAAGGCGCCGAGTGGCTCCCGGACGGACGTGGCGGTGCATTCTCTTCGATACGCCAGCTGGTGAGAGCGATCTATCGTGTGGATCTGGACGGAACCAACATCCGAAAGATCGGCGGCGACGGCACTCTGGACTGGTATACCCCCATTTTTTCTCCAGACGGAAAACTGCTGATCGTCAACTTGAGTACCAGCGCAGATTCCGCAGTGATCGGATATGTTGTGGCAGGCGGCAACGTGGTGTTCAAAGGGCTTGGAACCTCCATCGTTCAGGTCAATTCAGCCAATCACACCGTACAGAAGCTTGGTGTAGGGACTCATCCTTCGGTTTTCTGGATTAGAAAATAGCGGCGCGTCCTCGACCTCTATCTGCTAACCTGTGAACTCTTGCGGAATTCACTTCTCCTGGAGGTTTGCAATGCAGATTCGGTGGATGGCAGCGTGTTGTTTGATGGGCCTGGGCTCGCTCACTGCGGCGGCGCAGGCGGGTGGTACGGTGGCCGGGCCGGCCGTTGGGACCATCGCTACGCCGGCGGATGCCTTCGATGCGCAGGTGAGTTTGATTGAGAGCGAGATGATGAGCGCGGTGAAGGCGATGCCGGCAGATAAGTTTGACTTTGCTCCGAGCCAGGCGATCTTTGTGCCGGGGCAAAAGACCGAATTCGCCACGGTGAGGACCTTCGCGCAGCAGGCAACCCACGTGGCGCAAGCCAACTATTTCTTCTACGGCATTGTCAGCGGGCTCAAGCCGGACGTGGATGTGCAGGCGCTCTCGAAGCTGACGAAGAAGGACGATGTTGTGGCCGCACTGGCCGGTTCGTTTGCCTTTGCGCACAAGGCCATCGCCACGCTCACGGCAGCCAACGCGTTTGAGGTGGTCAAATCGCCGGAGCCGAGCGTACCCACGCGAGGAACGCTCGCGGCCTTCGGCGTCGCCCACGCCTTCGACCACTACGGCCAGATGGTGGAGTACCTGCGGATGAATGGGATTGTGCCACCGGCCAGCGCGAGATAGTTCGCGGTGCGGGCGCTTTTCAGCTTGCTATTTGAAGTCTTCGCGTGAGAGGCGCGGAATCTCAGCTCGCAGTTGCGACGCTCTGGTTCGTCGGGGCGCGGGCTCCGGTCCCGATCTTCAGCGCATCTTCGACAATGTCCGCGGCTCGCTCGAGTCCGTCGATCGCGGACATGGCCGCCTGAACCTTGCGGGCCGCACGCCGATACGATTCATTCTCCAGGACCGCACGCACGGCGGAACGCAGGCGTTTCGCATTTGCTTTACGCGGCGGCACGACTACGGCCGCACCTCGCGCTGCAACGCGCGCCGCGATTCCCGGCTGATCGTTGCCCATGGGGATGCACACCATGGGCACGCCTTCGGCCATGGACTCCAGTGTCGTGTTGAGCCCGGCATGTGTGATGACCAGCGAAGCTCGCGCGATGAGTTCCAATTGCGGAGCGTAGTCGACCACCAGCGGATCGCCGCTCAGAGCCCCGAGCTGCTCCCGTTTGAGGCCGCCGCCTAGCGACATTACGAGTTGCACAGGGAGACCCGCGCAGGCGTCGGCTATATTGCGAAACATTTCCCGCGATTGGTTCTGCAGCGTGCCGAGAGATGCGTAGACCAGCGGGCGCTCGTCCAGCCGGCCCCAGTCAAAGTGCACCTTGGGCCGCTGTCCGGCATCCACAAACGGGCCTGTGTAGTGGAGTAATGGAGGCCGAGGGTCAACATCGAAATCAAGCACTTCGGGAAGCTGTGCGATCTGAGCCAGTGTTGAAAGCGTTTCGCTCAGACGCTTCAGCGGCTTGAGCCCCCACGCCGTGCGTTGCTGATTGACCACCGTTAGAAGCGGCGCCGCGATGCGAGAGAGCACACGCAGAGCGATCTCATTGCGCAATCGCCAAAACCACCCCTGGCGGGCGGACCAGCTAAAACAAAATGGAGGAGTCCGGTTGTCCCACACCATGGGCGGAATGAGGGCGAGCGACACGAAGGGCAGATGGAGATAGTTCGCGACACTGCTGGCCATGTCGGCTTCGTCGACCAACAGGGCTTCGACATTGGCGCGGCGAACCGCATCCGGGCCGTCGCGGAAGACCATGCGCGCGGCGTTCTTGACCCGCTCCAGAACGAACCAGAGGATATCCAGACCCTGCAATTCGCCTAATTGCCGGTCGAGTTTTTGCAGTGTTCCTGGAGGGTAGTCGCTCTGGCCAATGAGGCAGAATTCAATTCCTGCCGCCTTAACCTGCGACTCTACATCGGCGATCCCAAAGATGACAATTGAGTGGCCGCGCTGCTGCAGGCGGCGCGCCAGCGCGGTCAATGGGTTCAGGTGCCCGGTCCCCGGAAAACAGAATGCGCCAATCCGCGCCATGCTTCACTATGCTACTCGAATCCCGCGGCGAGAATCGCGGAATTCCATCTTCGTCTCGGCGCGGGTCCCGCGTTGACAAACCTACTTGTGCTTGCCCTGCCATTCTTCGTAGGGGCCCTGGAAGTCTTCGATCTGGTGGTCGTGGAAGATCCACAGCCGCGTCGCCACTTCGTCGATCAGATCGTGATCGTGGGTGACCAACAGGACTGTGCCTTCGTAGCGCTGCAGCGCAATGTTGAGCGCGTTGATGGCTTCGAGGTCGAGGTGGTTCGTCGGCTCGTCGAAGATGAGGATGTTGGGCTTGGTGAGGATGAGCTTGCAGAAGGCAAGGCGAGCCTGCTCGCCGCCCGAGAGAGCTTTTGTTGGCTTGGCGCCTTCTTCGCCGGAGAAGAGCATTTGGCCGAGAATGCCGCGAATGTCCTCGATGTGCGCGCCGGGGTTCCATTGGTGCAGCCACTCGGCCACGGTCAGGCCGTGCTCAATCGTCGCGCCGACGTCTTGCGGAAAGTAGCCCACCTGGGCTTCGTGACCCCAGAAGACGGAGCCGGAATCGAGCGTGAAGTCCTTTTCGGCCAGGCCGGGATAGTTGGCCAGCAGGCTCTTGAGCAGAGTCGTTTTTCCGGCACCGTTGCGGCCCATCAGGCAGACCTTTTCGCCACGCAGGACGTTGGCCGTAAAGCCATCAAGAACGGTTAGATCGCCGTACAACTTCGTCAGATGCTTGAACTCAAGAACGTGCTTGCCGCTGGGCCGAATCTGATCGAATTTGATGTACGGGCGCTGGATGTTGGAGCGCGCCAGCTCATTGGTCTGCAGCCGCTCCACTTCCTTGCGCCGGCTCGTCACCTGGCTGGAGCGCGTTCCCGCGGCGAACCGCGCAATGAACTCGTTGAGCTGCGCGATCTTCTTTTCGCGCTGCGCGATTTGCGACTCGAGCGTCGAGCGAATCTGCGTCTTGGCCATCACCATGTCGTCGTAACCGCCGGTGTAGGTGATGATGGTCTGGTAGTCGATGTCGGCGGTGTGCGTGGTCACGGAGTTGAGGAAGTGCCGGTCGTGCGAGATGGCGATCATCGTGCCGTCGTAGCTGGTCAGGAAGTCCTGCAGCCAGTGGATGGAGTCGAGATCGAGGTAGTTGGTGGGCTCGTCCAGCAACAGCGCGGGCGGCTTGCCAAAGAGCGCCTGCGCGAGAAGCACGCGGACTTTTTGCCCGCCCTGCAGTTCGCCCATTTTTCGGTCGTGCAGGGGCTCGGCAATGTCCAGGCCATCGAGCAGCACGGCAGCGTCGCTCTCGGCGGTGTAGCCGTCCTCATCGCCGATGGTGCCCTCCAGCTCGCCCAGCCTCATGCCATCCTCGTCGGACATTTCGGGTTTGGCGTAGATGCGGTCGCGCTCCTCGAGCGCCGCCCACAGCGGCTTGTTGCCCATGATGACCGTGTCGATGACGCGATAGGCGTCGAAGGCGAACTGATCCTGGCGCAACACGCCGACTTTGCGCGGGCGGACGACCGTGCCTTTCTGCGCGTCGAGTTCGCCGGAAAGAATCTTCATGAAGGTGGATTTTCCGGAGCCGTTTGGCCCGGTGAGGCCGTAGCGGCGGCCCGGCGTGAAGGTTGTGCTCACGTCTTCGAAGAGGACCTTCGAGCCGTAGCGCATGGTGACGTTGCTGACACTGATCATTCGTCTGAATCCCTAAGGCTTTTTCGCTTGCCGTCACCAGCCGCAGCGTGGCATAGGCCGCGCGGACCGGTTGAAATTGGGTTTGAAGCGGGTTTTGGCGCAACGCAAGCCGCCCAGATGAAAGAATCCACTGCCGCACTCTCAGTTTCTCACAGAACCGCGGGCCGATTCGCGCGCAGTGTACTCGCGGTTCCGACCTTATCCGGTCAGAGGATTTCGCAGAGCTTGGCGAACGCGTCGAGCTCGATGAGGTGCTGGCCTTCGGGCGCCTTGTCGACGGCCGCATGCTCCAGCACCCACGTGTCGGGATGGAAGAGAAACACCGCGTGCAAGCCGGCGGCGAGCGCGGGGTTGATGTCGCTCTTTGGGCTGTTGCCGATCATCCAACTGGTGTGCGACTTGAGCTCGTGGCGCGCGATCACGGCGCGGTAGGTGGGCGGATCTTTTTCGGCCACGATCTCCACGGCGGCAAAGTAGGGCGCGAGGCCGGAGCGCGCCAGCTTGTCGGCCTGCTCGGCGTGGTTGCCCTTGGTCATCAGGATCAGATGGTGCCGCCCGGCCAACTCTTCCAGCGTCTCCGCCACGCCGGGCAGCAGCTCGATCTCCTGCTCGGCAATGGTTTGGGCGAATCCGCGGACGCGGTCGCGTTTGTCGTCGGTGACGGGCGCGGGGCTGAGGCGCTCAAAGCAATCGACCAGCGACCGCGTGAAGCTTGAGAGGCCGTAGCCGTGCGCGATGATCGTCTCGCGCTCCACGGCGTTCAGCGTCTGCCGCACTGCGGCGGGCGTGTACTCCTTGTGATCGAGAAAGCTGATGAAGGCGGCAATCGCGCGCTCGAAGTAGATGTTGTTTTCCCACAGCGTATCGTCGGCGTCGATGAGCAACGTTTGGCCGGCAGGGAAGCGGGGCATGGAAAGAGAATACAGGGACCAAGGGGCCGAGGGACCAAGGGAACAGGGGAACCAGGGAACAGCGAACAGCGAACAGAGATCAGAGATCCAGGCGATTCAGTAGCCGGGGTGGGTGGCCTGGTTGGCGTTAGGCACCAGTTCCTGGTAGACGGCGCGCGGAACGTAGGTCTGCCAGTGATTGGTCGCGCGGGCCACGAGGACGGTTCCGAGAAAAAGGACGGCGATGATGCCAACCATCGCCAGCGGCGTGACGGCGCGGCGAAAGCGCGGTTGCGCGGCGGCTCCACCCCAGCGAGCAAGCTCGCCGGGGGCCCCGGGTGCGACGGGCCCAATGCCAGGCGCGAGCGAGAACCGCAGCGCACCCTCTGCCGGGCAAGACGCAATGCAGGCCATGCAGGCAGTGCACTCAACGGATTGGATCTTTGCCAGCTTGTCGACGGGCAGCGCCGCGGGGCAGGCGCGCGCGCACTTGGCGCAGTCTATGCAGGCTCCTGGGTCGCGCCGAATCTTAAGCGGGCTCAGAAGCGAGACGAGTCCCATCAAGGCGCCGTAGGGGCAAAGATAGCGGCACCAGAAATTTTCCACCAGAATCGATAGCACAACTAATGCGGCGAGGACAATCGCCGCCGTCTCGCTCATCTCGCGGAAAAAGTTCAGCATCTTCACGTCGGCGATCAGCCCATAGGGCGTGTGCATGAACTCTCCGATCGCCGCAGCGGACATGGAGCCGATGATCAAAACAAAGAACGCGAGGAGCAGGTATTTCAGCGCGCGCAACGGGAGATCGGCCCAGCGTGGCAAGCGCAGATTGCGCTTGAAGATCCTTTTGCCGATTCCTGCCAATACCTCGGAAAAGGTTCCAACGGGGCACAGCCAAGAGCAGAACGATTTCTTCGCCAGGAGGCTCATCGAGAGGAATGCGATGAAGAGAAACATGGCGGCCGGATGGATGGCGGGGACATGGCCGGTGAGGAGAAAGTACTTGAAGTTCATCAATCCGGCGATCGGTAGCCAGCCCTCGGCTCCGGCGGGCCGCGGCACTTGGAGACCCACGCCGCCGCGCTCGAAGAAGCGCACCCAGAGGTAGAACTGAACGCCCAGCCATGCGTTGAGCAGCACGAAGGCAAGCTGCACCGCGTGGCGCAGGCGCTGCGAGTTGTCCAGCGTCACACGGCGGATAAGTCTTTTCTGTTCTTTGATGTGCGGGGCGATTGTAGCCGTCTGCGGGGCCATCTTTGGGGAATGCCTCCAAGGCAAGAGTAGGAGAGGGCTGGGCAAGGAGACTGTGATCCAAATCACGTCAGGGAGGGCGCGGTATCGTAGTCCGGAAGACTTAGGCGCCGA
>CAWHVN010000046.1:0-32117 GCA_963832805.1 uncultured Acidobacteriaceae bacterium
CAATGCCGGAATCAAACAGCGCCAGACTCGCTCCGCAAACTGAAGCCATCGACGACGATCCGTTCGACTCCAGAATGTCACTGACGATGCGGATCGAATACGGCGATTCATCGGCGCTCGGCAGAACCGCGCTGATAGCGCGCTCCGCCAAAGCTCCGTGGCCCACTTCGCGACGGCCCACGCCGGTCATGCGGCCTGTCTCGCCCACGCTGAACGGCGGAAAGTTGTAGTGCAGCATAAAGTTCTTCCGCTGCTCGCCCTCGTAGCTCTCCAGCCTTTGCCCGTCGTCCGCCGTGCCCAACGTCGCCGTCACCAGCGCCTGCGTCTCGCCGCGCGTAAATAGCGCCGACCCGTGCGTCCGTGGCAGCACGCCCGTTTCGATACTGATCGGTCGAATCTCGTCGAACGCGCGCCGGTCGGGCCGGATGCGCTCCTTCGTCACCTGCTCGCGGAACAGCCGCTCGCGCATCAGCTCGTAATAGTGCGCCAGCTTCTTCTTCGCGTTCGCATCGTCAGCAGGCAGTTCAGCCGCCAGCTCATCCTTGATCTGCTTGATCAGCGCGTAGCTTTCGGTTTTGCCGTGCGTCTTGGTGTCCAGCGCATCCTTCAGCCGGTCGCCAATCTTCGCCTTCAGCTCGGCGTAATAAGCCTCGTCGACCTCCGGCGCGGTAAAGGCCCGCTTCGGCTTGCCTGCTTTGGAAACCAGCTCGTCGATCGCCGCGACAATCTTCTTGATCTCCTCGTGGGCAAACTCGATGGCCGCCAGGATGACCTCTTCGGTCTCCTCTTTGGCGCCCGACTCGATCATCACGATGCCGTCCTTGTGGCCGACCACCATGATGTTCACCGTCGTTGCTGCGCGCTCCGAGTACGTGGGATTCGCCACGAACTCGCCGTTCACGCGTCCCACGCGCACGGCTCCCACCGTCGCGCCAAAGGGGATGTCCGACAGCGCCACCGCCGCTGCGGCCGCGTTAATCCCAATCACATCGGGATCGTTCTCCTTATCCGCGGAGAGAACCAGCGCGATCAACTGCGTTTCATTGCGGAACCCATCGGGAAACAGCGGCCGCAGAGGCCGATCGATCTGACGGCAGGTCAGGATCTCTTTTTCGCTCGGCCGGCCCTCGCGCTTGATGAATCCGCCGGGAATGCGTCCGCCGGCGTAGGTGTACTCGCGGTAATCCACCGTAAGCGGGAAAAAGTCGATCCCTTCCCTGGGGTCGGGAGAAGCCACAGCGGTGGCCAGAACAACGGTTTCGCCCGTGCTCACCAACGCTGCGCCAGAGGCTTGCTTGGCCATGCGCCCGGTCTCAAAGACCAGCCGCTTGCCGCCGGCAAGCTCGACGGCTACTTCATGTTTCGTAGACATAGTGTCCTCGTTTCGTTTTGTTCGCTTGGGAAACTTGTGTGGGGAATGCGCGACTCTGCGCGCAACAAACACCTCTGCGTTAGGGTGTGTCCACATATACGGGCGCGTAGCGACGGGAGCCATTTTCTCTCAGTTCGAGGAAGGAGGAGCGACGGATACCGGGTGTCTCCTAGCGACGATTGACGACGAAATGAGAGAAAATGGCCCCGTCCCTCCGGGTTGCGGAGAAAATTGGGCCATACCTTGTTGTCGTCCTCGCCGGTGGACCCGCCACAGCCTTCGGACTCCGCCTCGTCTGGCCCGATTTTCGCTCGCAACGCTGCACACCCGTATATGTAGATACACCCTTGCTCAGGCGTCCTCTTCAGGCCGCCCGGCGCGCCTTGGTCAGGTGTTCCATGTTGGATGGGGACCGTGACCAGTGTCCGGTCTGAATGCTTCCGGTTCAATGTCTGCTTTCGTCGCTTACTTGCGGATTCCGAGTTTGCCGATCACGTCGCGATAGCGGTCCGTGTCGTGCACCTTCAGGTAATCCAGCAAGCGGCGGCGCTTGCTCACCAGCATCAACAGCCCACGCCGGGATGCATGATCCTTCTTGTGGGCCTTGAAGTGCTCGGTCAGGTCGTTGATCCGCTCGCTCAGAATCGCGATCTGGACTTCCGGCGATCCGGTGTCCGTCTCGTGGGTTCGGAAGCGTTTGATCAGGTCAGTTTTCTTTTCAGTCGCCAGCACGGCGTAGATAACTCCTCATCTTCTCTCGTGTCCACTCTTCAGTGTCTACTCAAAGACTAACATGAACCCGCCCTTAGAGAAAACCCGCGCCGCTTCCGCGTGGTAGCCGAGTTTGAAGGGTAAAGGCTTCAGCGTGAAGGGAACGGGCCTCTGTCCGTATATAAACTGAGCAAAACGATCGCGTGCTTCAGCCCCTGTGAGAGCCGACTTTTCAAAAATGGTGCGCTACCAGATGCTCCATGATCGCCCTCTCATCCTGTATAGTGTTTTTCTCCCCCTCGGGGCACCGATTTACGCACTCAGCCGGAGAACGTTCTGTGACATCTCCGGTCAATCTCACAAGCAGTACAACGCCTATTAGGAGGAGAAAATGGCCGATTCATCTCTCATCGGAATCGCGAAACATTCTGTCGGCTGGGCCATCGCGCTCAGTATTCTATTGATCCTCGCGGGCATTCTGGCGATCGTCGTTCCCCTGGCCGCAGGGATCGGAGTCGCGATTGTTATCGCCTGGCTGCTGGTGCTCGGCGGAGTGGCGCATCTGGCCCTTGCCTGGCATATCCGCTCGACCGGAGGCCTCCTCTGGCAGGTTCTTCTTGGTTTGCTTTACCTCGCTCTGGCGGTTTACCTGCTCATTTGGCCGGTCGCAGGCCTTGCCTCGCTTACGCTTCTTCTCGCGTGCTACCTTTTCGCCATCGGCATTCTGGTGTTGATTCTGGCCTTCCGTATCCGCCACCTGCCCGGCTCCCGCTGGCTTTTCTTAGATGGCGCTATCGCCCTGGTTCTAGGTGCGATGATCGGCCTGAGCTGGCCATCGAGCAGCGAGTGGGCCATCGGAACTCTGATCGGGATCAGCATGTTCTTCGCTGGAATTACCCGTCTTCCCATGGCTATTGCAGCGCGCCGGCTTCTTGCTAAGCCGGCATAGCCGGCCTCAACGCTGCTTGGGCTCCAGCGATTCCAGAATCGCTGGAGCAACACAGCCCTAGCCGGAGTCCCCAGTGGCTCTGCCGCTGGGGTGTCTTGGTCCCTGCCTTTCTATTCCCTGCTCGCCTAATCTCTACTGGCTACCCGCGACTCCCTGCCCCTGAGCATCCCGCCAATAATTCGCCCGCGCCACAATCCTCGCCCCATAATCTTCGGCCGTCCGCACGCGAATTGTATGCAGCCCCGGCGTCGCGTCCGACGGGCTGAACGTTATCAGGTACCGGTTGCGCGCATCCCTCGCCGCCGTCATCACCCGCGCTTCGAAACGCTTGTCGCCGACAAACGTCGTGTACTCGCCGCCGCTCATCTGGGCCACTTCCTTCGCGACATTCTTCTTGAAGGCCTGCACCAGCATCCACAGCGCGCTCACCATATTCATCGTCCGGTCTTCGCCGGAGTCCTTCACGTCGTGCCCCAGCTCCGCCAGCGCCGGCGAAAAACTCACGCTCAGCACCAGCACATCCGATTCCCCGATCTCGCGGATCAGTTGCACCGGCTTAGTGTGCTTGCTGCCGTGGTCGCGCTCCTCGCTGATCAGCAGCAGCACGCGCCGGTACTCCTTGGGCTCGCCCTCAAGCAGCGTCACCGCGTAGTTCACCGTGTCCAGAATCGCCGCGCCGCCATCGCCCGGCTCGAGTTGCGCCAACTCCGTGTTCACCCGGTCGCCCGAGTGCGTAAAGTCCTGGATCAGATGCGGCACGGAATCGAATCCCACCAGCGCAACCTGGCTCCTCGGATCGGAAAGAAACACATCGAGCAGCGGCCCCAGCCGCGCTAGCTTGTCAAACTCCAGCACGCTCACCCCGCCCAGCTCCACCGCGACCACAAGGGCCACGGGCGCAGTGTCCATCTCCGGCTGCACGCTGATCTTTTGCGGCACGCCATTGTCTTCGAGCACAAAATCGCTCGGCTTCAGCCCGTAGAGAATGCCTCCGCCGCGCTTCTCCACCAGCGTCGGCACCAGCACTTCGGTTGTGGTCACGCGCAGATTGGCCGTCTCGCCCGGCGGCACAGGCATCGGCACGGGCGGCTCAACCGGAGGCAACTGCTGTGCCCAGCCAACGGCCGCAAACAAGACACTCGCGCATACAGAGTAAGAAGGAGAGAAACGGCTGCTCATGCGATTCAGAACTTCAGCATAATCGACCATGAACCCTTGGACGCTGAAATCGAATCTTTGCGAGTCACGCAACAAGCCGGTCGTCTCGCCGCGAATCAGGTCGCTGCTGGTCTCAGCGGCGCCCTATCGAACGCCCCCCGCAACGCCCAGAACGCCGGCGTGGGATTGAAATCGTCGTCCAAGGGCAAGGGCCGCTGTCGCGCGAAATCCGGCCATCGCTTGAACCTCTGATCCAGTTGATTAGTCCAGCAATAAGCGCTCGAGATGCCCCAAGTCAGAAGCGCCTTCACAGTCGGCTCCGCCAGCACCAGCGACGCATAGTCGCCATACACCTTCGCCACCGCTGCATCGCGCGTGCCGCTTCCGCCCGCGATTTCCGTGCTGATCACATCCATTTCGGTGATGTAGACCTCCAGTCCCAGCGCCGCCACTTCGCTCAGAAACTCGCGCAGCCCGGCTCCCGGCTGCTCACCCGCCGCGTGCAAATGGCTCTGCACGCCCATCGCATGAATAGGCGTTCCGCTCGCTTTCAGCCTCTTCAGCAGCGCCAGCACCTGCGCCCGCTTGGCTACTTCGTCCGGCGCGTCCGTTTCGATTCCGTAATCGTTGTACGTCAGCTTGGCCTGCGGATCAGTCTCCGCCGCCGTGCGAAACGCCAGCTCGATGTACTCCGGCCCGATCAGCTCCAACCACGGCCATTTGCGTAGCCCGTCCGGCCTCCCATCCTGCGGCCAAATCGCCTCGTTCACCACGTCCCAGCTCTGGATTTGCCCACGAAAGTGACCGGCCACGGTGCGAATGTGCTCGGTCAGAAACTGTCGCGCATTATCCCTATTCACCGTTTTCGCAAACCACAGCGGCAGCGCTTCGTGCCAGCACAAATTATGCCCGCGCACCACCTTGCCAGTCAGCCGCGCAAACCGCACCATCCGATCCGCATTCGCGAAGTCGAACCGGTCCGCCGCCGGCCGCAGCGCAAACCACTTCATCGCATTTTCCGCCACAAGGATCCGCGTCTGCTCCGCGAAAAGCTGCGTGTACGCGTCGCCGGTGTGCCCCGCAGCGATGCCTTCGACATCCAGCAGCTCGGGATCGACCGCTGCCCCGAACAGCAATCCCCGCGCCGCCGCATGAGCCGCAAGAGAATTCGCCCCGGCCGCGCCGGGATCAACTGCAGCCGCGTACCGTCGCTCCCGCCGCCGTTGCGGTTCCTCTACTGCTGCCCATCCCAGGCCCAGGGCGCTGGCCGCCCCAATACCCAACGCGGCCCAGCCAAATTGTCTTCGTGTCAGATGCGATGCGCCAAGGACTTTCATGCGCACCCCCGATCGAGCCGCTTTGCGCCGGGCTCACCCGTGCTTACGCGCCTCGCGCTCCAATTGTTCCGTCCAGGCCAGAAAACGCAACAGCTCCCAGCGCTCGGCCCACATAAAAGCAAGCACGCTCTTCGCCGTCAGCGTCTCCGCGCGTTTGCCACTGTAGGTCTCCACGCGCCAGCGCAGATACTCGCTCCGCCACGGAGCCAGCCGGTGGCCCCGCGTCGCATTCCACAGGAAACGCAGCGCTGCAAACACGTTCGACCCCTTCCTGACGAGCATACCAACTCGGCCTTGCACAATCCGATGCGCAAAGCCGGATGATCTTCACGCCAGATGCAGGATTCTGGCCTACAATGATTATCCGGAAGCGCGTTATGGCAAGCGATAACGCCAGAATCCTCGTCATCGGCGCGGGAGTGAACGGCTCCATCTGCGCCGAGCGCCTCTTAGCGCGCGGCATGGATGTCACCGTCCTCGCCCGCGGCGCGCGCCTCGCCGAGATTCAGACCAACGGCATCGTCATTGAAAACCCGCTTAACGGGAAACGCCGGGTCGCCCGCGTCAGAGCCATCGGCGAACTCCCGCCCGGCGACATCTACGACTACATCCTTGTCGTCGTGCGCCGCAACCAGGTGGCCGCACTGCTGCCCACGCTAGCGGCCAACCGCTCGCCCAACGTGGTCTTCATGAACAACAACCTCAATGGCCCGGCAGAGATCGTCGCAGCCCTCGGGAAAGAGCGCACCATGCTCGGCTTCGTGTTTGGCGGGGGCAAACGCGACGGCGACCTCATCCGGGCCATCGGTCCCTTCGATCACGGGCCCATGCGAACGCCCTTCGGCGAGATCGACGGAACCATCACTCCGCGTCTCAAGCGTCTGGTCAATCTCCTCAATCGCGCCGGCCTCCGGTCTCAGGCTTCAACCAGCGTAGTCGATTATCTCGCCAACCATGCCGCCGGCGTGGCAGCTATCGTGCCTCTGATGTTGAAACTCACAAACGGACCCACGGTCGCGCCTCCATCCACCGAAGACCTGAAGCTGGCCGCCGCGGCGATCCGCGAGACCCATGCCGTGCTCAAGGCGCTGGGCCACAAGATCGTGCCTGCCAGCCAAAAGGTCATCGACGTCGTGCCGGTGTCCATGCTGGCCATCCTGTTTCGCCTAATGCTCAAGTCCAGGTTTTTCGAAGTCGGCGGGATCTACCACGCCCAGCAGGCGCCGGACGAGTTGCAGGCTCTGGCCGATGATCTCCGCGCCGCCGTGATCCGTTCCGGCGTTCCCGCCCCGGCGCTCAGAAAAGTGCTGGACATCAAGTAGCTGCGAAGCCCACCAGCGAAAAATCAAGCTGACCACACCAGGAAAACGAACCACGATTTCTCTCGACGGTTCAGTCACGTCTTATCGCCACCGATCTCGCGCGCTAGAAACGCCGACTTGCGTCTGCGAGGGCAGGCAAGTCAGGGCTTTCTACCCCTGCAGCTTGCTGAATAGGCTGTTCGACGTCGACTCCAGTTGCGCGATCACATCTTCGAGCGCCGTCTGCTGCGTCTCCGTCTGCGAAAGCTGCGTGGCGATGGTCGGAATGTCAGCCTGCATCAAGTCGGTCTGCGCGACCGTTAGCTGCGTCTTCTCGTTCGTCACCGCGCCCGACGCCGCGCTCAACTGCGTGATCGAGTTGTCAACGGTCACGCGCTGCTGCGAGACGTAGTTCAACGCCGTCGACAGTGCCGCCGTGTCGCTGGCAGCCTGCGCGGTGTTCACCGTGCCGCTCGAGTAGTCGGCCACCAGAGCATTCAGCGCGCCGAATACGCTGTTCGCGCCGCTTCCCAGGAAGATCTGGTCGCCCGGCACGTTCAACTGAATCTTCTGCCCGTTGGGCAGCTCGAGATAGTTCACGTTCTCGTCGCCGTTGTAGCTGGTCACCGCCGGCGATGTGCCCGTCGATGTCGAAAACGGCGCAGCACCCGTCTTTCCTCCCGCAAAAATGTACTGGCCCTGATAGCTGGTGTTGGCCAGCGACTGCACCTCGTTCAGAATTCCCGAAATCTCATTGGCAATCGATTTCACGTCGCTGGAGTTCATGGTCCCGTTGTTGGCGCTCGTGGCCAGGGAAATCGCCTGCGTCAGCTCCGTAACCACGCTGCCCAGTGCCGAATCCGCAACCTGCAGTTGTCCCGTCACCAGGTTGGAACTCTCGGTGAACGAATCGTCCTGCTGAATCTGGTTCAGCAGCAGCACATTCTCGCCCGCGCCCACCGGATTCTGGCTCAGCGACGTGATGCTCACGCCGCTCGACAGCTCCGCGCTCAACTGCTGCTCGCTGGCCTGTGTCTGGTTCAGCGAGCCTACCAGATTTGTGATGTACGTCGGATCAACCCGCATTTGTTGACTCCACTCGCATCGCCTTGCTCCGCTTCGCGCCCTGCTGTCTTTCCCCGTCGTTCCGTGTCTTCGTCCTTCTTGTTCCCTCGGTCCCTTGGTCCCTTGTTCCCTGCTCTTACGCCACCGCCGTCTCCTCGCCCAGATTCAGCGCCGAAGCCATTACGGTGTTCAGAATCGTGAACACCTGCGAGGCCGCCTGATAACTGTTCTCCAGCGTGGACATCGCCGCCGCCTCATCGTTCAGGTTCACGCTCGACAGCGCGTTGTTCTGCGTCTGCAACTGCGTCACCGACGCGTTCTCGGCCGTGTTCTCCGTCTGCACCTCCGAAACCGTTGCGCCCAGCGTGGAGACAAAGTTCGAGTAGTAGTTGATCGGCGTCTGTCCGTTCACGATCAGCCCGTTGGCAAGGTCTGCAATCGCCACGGCGTTGGAGTTGTCTCCGGTTCCGTTCCCCGCGCCCGCCGCCGCAACCTGGCTGGGATCGGTCATGATCACGCTCATCGATGCCGCGCTTCCCGCCACCTGCGCCGGCTCGTTGAAGATATACAGCGGATTGGCCGCCGTTCCCGTTACGCCGTCCAGATCCGTGCCCGCATTGTTCTGCGCGTTCACCGCGGTCGAGATGCCGTACGCCAATTGGTCGAGCGAGCTGAGCGCGCCGGGAATGTCCACGTCCCGCGCCGTCAAATACCCGCCCAACTGTCCGCCGCCCGAAGCCAGTTGCGAAGTAATGTCCGTTCCGCCCACGAAGAAGTCCGTAACGCCGCTTACCGTTCCCGTGGTCAGTTGGAAGTTCTGCCCTTCTGAGACCAGCAACTGCCCCGAGGTCGTGGTGATCGAGAGGCCGTTGTTCTCCGTCGTCACCTGGTTGATCCCGACCAGTTGCGAGAGCTGGCTCAGATCCTGCTGCCGCTGATCCTCGAGCGTTCCCGCATCCGCGTTCGGCGAGGTGGACTCGATCGCAAGGTTCAGTTGTGCAATGGCGCTGGTGAGCGAGTTCACCTGGCTCACCACCCCCGACGCTTCCTGGTTGATGGCCGCGCTCTGCCCGTTCAGGCTGCTTGCTGCGCTGGAAATGTCGCCGGCCAGCGTCGACGCCGACGACAACACCTGCTCGCGCAGCGCGTTGTTCGTCGGATCGCTCTCCAGCGACGAGAACGAGTCGAAGAAGCTCGTGATGTCGCTGCCGATGTCTCCCGCCGTCGCGCTCGACGAGCCCGAATCCGGCGTAAACAGCGCCTGAATGTTGTCGAGCGCCGTCAGCCGCGTGCCCGACGCCGAGGCCAGTTGCTGCTGCTGGTCCAGCCGCTCCTCCAGCACCCGGTCGCGCAGCGACGTTGCGCCCGTCTCCGTCACGCCGTCGCCGATCAGCACGCCGCCGGCGTTGATCGGCGCGTTCTCCTGCCAGTTAGGCGTCTCCTCCGTGTATCCCGTCGTGCTCGCGTTGGCGACATTGTTCGCCACCACGTTCAGAGCTTCCTGGTCGGCGTCCAGAGCTCCCGTCATCACGCTCAATGCGGAGTTAATCGTCCCCATGGACAGCCTCCGCTTCCTCACCGCCGCGAATCTGCCTCTCGCTGTACTCCAGGCGTCGCTCGCGCAGTTCCCGCAGCCGCCTCATGACATTCCGATTGCCGCGCGTCACCGCCAGCACCCGGCCGAGTACCGCCATGCCCGGCGCCGCCTCCCGCGCCTGCCGCGCCAAATCCTGCTTCTGGTCCTCATCCATCGAGTCCAGATCGCGGTTCAACGCCTCGCAGGAGAGCGCCAGCTCTTCCAGCCGTGGCGCATCCAGCCGCGCCAGCGCTCGCGATGCCTCCACCACAAGCTCCTTGAGCTCCGGATTCGTCGCGGGCGTCTCAAGCTCCTGCATGCTTCGATTCCTCTCTCGGCATTCCTTTCCTGCTTGCGTGCCTGCCTCTTCCTGCGTGTACCGGGCCCTCTTGCGTACGGGCCCTCCAGAGTCCCTGCCGCAGGTTACTGCGCGCCGCTCAGCATCGCGTCAACCAGTTTCGAGGCCACTGCCGCAGCCGGCACGCTGTAGGTTCCCGCCGCCAGCGCCGACTGAATGGCCGCGACCTTCTCCGTGCGCACACCTTCGTCCGACAACGCCTGCGAGACCTCGTTCGCCGCGGCGCTGAACGTCGCCCGGTCGGCATCGAATCCGCTCCCGGCCGTCGCCGTGCTGCCCTTGGGCTGTGGCACGGACTGGGGAGTCGGGTTCACTCCCAACAGTGACCTCAATCCGTCCAGGCTATTGCGAATATCCATACGCTTTGCTCCTTGCTGGGTCTATCGGCCTCGCTGCTAATCACTCTAGTCATTCAGGAGTTCTCATCACGGTATTGCCGTGCAGATTTCTGGTTACCTTCCCGTTTCCGTGCTGGTTACTGGAATGGGAGAGTTCTTTAACAATGCGATCGGCAATTCCAAACCCGCCGCGCTCGCCCAGCGCCTTTCCGAGCGCCTCCGAGGCAAACTCGCCCAGCGCCCCGCCCGAACCCGAACCTGAGCCCCCACCCAGTTCCGAGTCGCCGTCCTCAGCGCCCGTCAGCGCATCTCCGGCCAGCATCGGCTGCAATAACTCCTTCATCATCTGCCCTTCAAACTCATGCGCCGCCGTCACCAGCCGCGGCGATGGCGCGCTTGCCGCCGCACCTGCCGCCGTGTTTCCAACCACCGGAGTCGCCTGCACGCTGCCCTCTATTCCCTGGTCCCTGTCCCCTGTCTTCTCGGTCCCTCGGTCCCTTGTTCCCTTGGTCCCTTGTTCCCTGCCTTTACAGCACTTCCAGATCGGCGTCCAGCGCCCCGGCGGCTTTCATCGCCTGCAGAATCGAGATCACGTCCCGCGCCCCTGCTCCGGTACGTTGCAATTCCTCGACCAAATCCTCCACCGTCGCGCCTTCTTTAAGCTCGATGCGATTCACCGGCTTGTCCTGGGCTTGCACCGTAGTCTGCTCCACCACCTGCGTCGTCCCGGAGGAAAGCGCGTTGGGCTGCGAGACCTCCATATGGGTGATCACGTTGATGCTCAGCCCGCCGTGCAGGATCGACACCGGCTGCAGCCGCACCGTGCCCCCAATCACCACCGTTCCCGTGCGCTCGTTTACCACCACGCGCGCCCGCGGATAGACCTCGATCTCCAGCTCCTCCACCTTGTCGAGCAGAGCCGTCACATCTTCATCGGGCTTGACCGCAATCTCCACGCGCCGGCTGTCGACGGCCCTGGCCCGCCCCGCGCCCAGCGCCCGGTTGATCGCCGCCGCCATCTGCTCCGCGGTGTGAAAATCGGCGTCGTTCAGCACCACGCTCACCGTGTGCATCTGCTTCAGGTCGAAGGGCACCGCCCGCTCCACCAGCGCGCCGCCCGGAATGCGCGCCGTGGTGGGATGGTTCACCTGCTTGGCGCTGCCTCCCGATGCCGCCATGTACCCTCCCAGCACCAGCGCTCCCTGCGCCTGCGCGTAAATCTGCCCATCGGGCCCGTAGAGCGGCGTCATCAGCAGGATTCCACCTTCGATCGACCTGGCATCGCCGGCCGACGAAACCGTCACGTCCACCTTGTACCCCGGCTCGCTGAAGGCGGGGAGCGTGGCCACCACAAACACCGCCGCCATGTTTTTCACCTGCATGTTGCTGGCGCTGTTCGATCCCGTCTGCGGCACGGTGATGCCCATGCGCTCCAGCGCCGAAACCAGCGTCTGCGCCGGAAACACCGTCTGCGAGCTGTCTCCTGTACCCTTCAGCCCCACCACCAGCCCATAGCCCACCAACTGGTTGTCGCGAATGCCTTCGATGGTGGTCACATCCTTGATGCGCGACTTTTGTCCCAGCTCTTCGGGCTGAGCCAGCGCCATGGCCAAAAGCCACGCCGCGGCCACGGCCAGCCACCACCAGAACGTCCGGCTTTGCCGGAGTGGCACGCCGTAACTTCGAACTTTCCCAACTGCACTGGCAGCCCGCATCGTTCTCCCCAAACCCCGATCTCTGTCAAAACACCAGCAGCTTTTCCAGAAAACGCACCAGCGGATTCGACCGGTAGGTGGAGTCGTTCACAATTCCCTTGCCCGTCACTTCAAGCTCGAGATCGGTCATGGCCGTCGAAAGCACCTGGTTCTGGCTGCTCACGTCCTCGGGCCGCACCAGGCCGCGCAGCGTGATCAGCTGTGTCTGCTGCGAGAAGGTGATCTGCCGCGTCGCCTGCACCACCAGCATCCCGTTGGGCAGCACATCCACCACCTCGGCGCCGAAGGTTGTCGCCAAGCTCGAGTCGGTTGTGCTCTGGCCCTGCGCCGTCAGCCCCGAGGCGGCACTGGCGCCAACCAGATTCTGCAGGGCGTTGGAAGCTTTGAGCGCGCCAAACAGCGACGTGATTCCGGAGTTGGCGTTCGAGGCGCGCGAATTCTTCACCTGGCCATCGGTCGAGGCGGTCAGGCTTTCGCCCACCACAATCATCACCACGTCGTGAATGCGGAAGGCCTTCACATCCGTGCCCAGGCGCACCAACTCTCCGTCCGGGCTCCAGAGCGATCCCGGCGTCCGCACCTCGGCCGCCTGCTGGGCGCGAACCCGGGCAATGTAGTTGCGCAGAGCCTCTTCCGGCGGAGTCGCTTTCACCGTTGGCGTCGCGTGCGTCTGCTTCTTGCCCCATGTGCCGGCCGGCGCAACCAAAAGCGCGCCCGCAACGATCGCCGCCATCCAGCCCTTTTTCACGGCTGCACCTCGCTCCTGGGCATCATCTCTGCTCTTCCCGCCGCCCTTGCCACCACGCGCACCACCTTTCCGCCAATCTTCAAGCGCGCCCTGAACGCCGCCCCAACCGCCGCGGACCCGAGGGCCTGAGCTTCCAGCCGCGCGTCGACCACTGCAGTGTGTTCCTCGACGATCACCGCGTCGCCGGCATGAATCACGGGGCGGAGTGGCGGGCTGGTCCGGCTCCGCCCATCCTTTTGCGCCGCCTGGCCCTGGATCCATCCTGAACTCGCGATCCGCACCATCCGCCCCGGCCCTGCCGGATTCGTCGCGTCGCGGACCAGCGCCCACCGGTCGCCGGTCGCTGCGTCGTCGATCTCCCGGACCACCTGCCCGTGAAGACGCTCCGCCGATGCCGCGCCAGCAAGCGCGGTCTGGCCGCAGGCCGGCAGCGGCGACCGAACCAGCAGCGCCAAAAGGCCGGTCAGGACCATGGATCGCCGTGTCACTGTAATCTCACCTCGCCGAGCCCTCAACAGATACATGCGGATCAGTGCGTCATATTATTGACTTCGGAATACATATCGTCTGCGGCTTTAATGACTTTGGAGTTCGATTCGTAGGCCCTTTGCGCCAGCACCATCTGCACGAACTCGGTCACCACGTCCACATTCGAGTTCTCCAGGTACCCCTGCTGCAGGGTTCCCAAGCCTTCCGTTCCGCCGGGGTTGCCCAGCACCGGATCGCCGGAGCTGAGCGTGGCCGTCAGCAGGTTCGAGCCCATGCTCTCCAGGCCTCCGGGGTTGGGAAACGTGGCCAACTGGATCTGTCCCAGTTGCGATGGGTTCTGCTGCCCGGCCAGGGTCGCGTTCACCACGCCATACTGCGTAATCGTCACCGCCGTGGCATTCGACGGAATCGTAATCGTCGGAATCAGCGGGTCGCCGTCGGTGGTCACGATGGTTCCCTGGTTATTCAGGTGGAACTGTCCGGCGCGTGTATAGGCAATGGTGCCATCGGGCCGCTGCACCTGAAAGAATCCCGCGCCCTGGATGGCCACATCGAGCGGGTTGTCGGTCTCGTTCAACTCGCCCTGGGTGTTAATGACCTCCGTCGCCGCCGACTTGGTCCCCAGGCCAATCTGCAGCCCGGCCGAAACCGTGTTCTGGCTCTGCGCGGCGCCCGGCGTCACCATGTTCTGGTACACCATGTCCTGGAACTGCAGGCGCAGTTGCCGGAAGCCGGTCGTCGACGAGTTGGCCAGGTTGTTGGCGATGGTGTCCAGATTCATCTGCTGCGCGCTCATGCCGCTGGCTGCGGTATACAAGGCTCGAATCATTTTTCCCCTCGTTTCTTCCTGGTCTTGGACCGGATCATCGGGAAGGTTTTTCTGGTCTCGGACTAGATTTTCGGCAGATCCTCGGTTGCAAATTTGTTGAACTCGGTGTGAAACACGGTCAGCGCCTTCTGCATCATCTCCGCCTGGCGCTGCATCACGATCAGGTTCAGCGATCCCTGCACCACATCCTGGTTGGCGGCTTCGAGAGCGCCTTCATGCACTGCGGAATCTTTCGCCGCAACGGGCGCCGCACCTGCCGGCGCTCGATAGCGGTTCGCGCCCTCCGGCGTGAGCTCGGTTCCGGCAGGAAATGTGAAGACTCCCACCGCCGCCACCGCGCCGCCCGCCACCGAGATCGTTCCGTCGGCGCCCACCGACACTTCGCCCGGCGGAATCACGATCGGCTGGCCCGCCGCCGAGAGCACCGGTTCGCCCGCCTCGGTCACCAGTTGCCCGCTCTGCGTGCGCTGAAAGCTGCCGTCCCGCGTGTAGCGCACTCCGTGGGGCGTCTGCACCATGAAGAATCCCTGGCCCTCAATGGCCAGATCGAGCGGGTTGCCGGTCTCCTCGAGCGCGCCCTGCGCCATGCTCAGCCGGTCGCCGCCGAGCAGGCCGTAGTTGTTCACCGTCTCGCCCAGCTGCGAGTCGAATTGCGAGCCGGGCGCATCGGGCCCCATCAGCACGGAGCGGAAGAACTCGCGCTCGGCGCGATAGCCCGGCGTCTGCGCGTTGGCCAGATTGGCCGCCGCCGTGTCCAGCGCCTGGGTGCGCGCCACCAGGCCCGTCATCGCCGCATAGTAGCCGCTGTCCATGGGCGCTCCAGTGGAACTGGAGAGAGGAAATGCAGATGGATGACCGGAAAGGGGGCAGGAAGAATTAGAAGGGAATCATTGTGGGAGAAAGCAAATCCGCTTGAAAAAGAGCTTCTAGCTACTAGCTTCTAGCTCATCGAGCCGGATTCGCAGGCGCAGTCAAGCATCAAACTCAGTCGCCAGTTCCCAAGGCGCCCTCTGGTCCATGCCACGGCCGTCTGCTCAGCATGGTCGGCTAGAAGCTAGCAGCTAGTAGCTAGGAGCTGTTTCACTGCATGCCGTCGCAGATGATCGTGACTTCGAATACTTCGCCGTCAAAGCGGTAAATGTGGTGGATCTGAAACTCCGGAGCCTGCACGCGCAGGTTGTAGTCCCGGCCGGTAATCACCGCGGGAACCGAGAGCCCGGTATTGGCCGCCAGCTCCGGAACCTTGCCCTTCCACGCCCCGGCCAGCATGTTGCAGATCTCGCCAATGCCGTCCTTCACGGTGTTGTCGATCGCCGTGAACTCCATGCCCGTCATCTGCGCCGCGATCTTTATCGCCGCCCTGGCGCCCGAACGGAAGACGCAGGCGCCGCTCAACATGCCGCCGAATCCCACCACCGCGGTCACGGTCTCGGTCTCCACCACGGCGGGCTGCGTGACGCGCCTGCACGCGAAGCCCAGCATCAGCCGGAACACCTCTTCCACGCTCGCATCCAGGTTCCGCGGATCGGAGACCTGCTGCACGGATTCACGCAATGAAACCGCCATCGTACGCTCCCTTGGAACTTCGCAACCTGGAACTGCGCCATGCGCCTCTCGGCCGCCCTCACATTCGCCGCCTGTGTATGCGCCCCCCTTGTTTGTGCCGCCACTCTGCCCCGCGATGGCGTCCGCTCGCACGCCGTTTAAAAGCACGGCACCCTCCTCTGGATTCCCGGCGCAGCCGAGCCCCGCGCAACCATGGTTACTCTAAGTCGCTCGCACCAGCGGCAACACCCGCTCCTTTACCTGCTCGGCGGTGAATGGCTTGCGGATGTAGCCCTGCGCTCCGGCCTGAATGGCCTGCTTGACGTGCTCCTCGCTCGATTCGGTGGTGATCATCACCACGGGAATGCCGGGCGCGAGATTCTGTGCCCGAACCTGGCGCAGAAACTCCAGCCCATCCATGGAGGGCATGTTGATGTCGGAGAGGATCAGGTCCACCGGCTTGGCCCTCAACAGTTCCAGTCCCTCGGTGCCGCTGCCGGCCTCATGCACCACCAGCAGTTCCAGTCCGGCCTGGCGCAGAGTTCGCTCCACAATCTTGCGCATCACCGAGGAGTCGTCGACGATCAAGGCGCGAATCTCGCCCATGCCCAGGCCTCCTCCCTAATGCGTCTATCGGCGCTTTGGCACCATCCATGAGTGCGAAACCGCAACCCCTTTGCCCTGTTTGCCTGAACCGCTTTGCCTGCACCACATCCTTCGCCGCCTGACGAGCCCGCCTTCCCGACCCGCCCACCGCGTTGCCCCCGCCCAGGTCAGTGCGTGCGCGCCGAGCCGATCAAGTCCCGGATCGAGCCGGTCTCGGGCACCGGGCCAGTCTGCGGCCGGAGCCACATGCGCAACCACATGCAGTCATGCACCCGGGCCAGACGCGATTCCACGGGGCGGCTTCTTTCCACTGCCTTGGCGAAAGCGGCGGCCAGCGCCGGCTCGGTCGCGGCCTCGATCAGCTCCGCCGCGGGAAAGCGCGCATCGAGCAAGCGCGTGTGCGCCGGACGGAAGGCAGACTCCTGCACCAGCCCGCCTTCGACCTGGAGCCCGGTCATGCGCTCGACGGCCAGCGCCAGCGCCGGATCGAGATGGTCCTCAAATCCCAGATAAAGAATCCTGCCTGCCGCCACGCGCAAGGGCAGCGCGCCAAACGCGTCGACGAAGAGCCGCGGCACCAGCGCCGTCAGCCCCTCGGGATGGTGAAACTCCATGCCCAGCACCGGGCAGCCCCATTGCAGGCCCAGCGCGCGCGTCACCTGCTCCTCGCTGGCGCTCTGGTTGCGCACCAGCCAGCTGCCCAGCCTCCCGCCGCCCGCATCTCTCTGCGCCGCGAGCGCCGCGCGCAGGTCGTTCTGCGTGATCCAGCCCTGCTCAAGCAGCACCAGACCCAGCGGAATGCGATGCCGGTGGCCCTCGCGCGGGCTGCCTCGCCCGTCCATCTCCCGGCCCAGCGCCGCGGCCACCCGCGCCGCCATGCAGTCTGAAGAGCAGCACCATCCCCCTTCGAAGACCGGCGTCTCGCGGCGGCGCCACAGCCGCAGCCAGCCCGATCTGCAGCGGGGGTTAGCGCAGGTCGCAAGGATTCCGCCGCGCATGCCCGCCGCGGCGTCTCCCGGCAACGCCGGCGCTCGGTCGGCGCGATCGACACGAGCGCGTTCCCCCGCCGCGATCTCCGGCATGGAACTCCGGGAAACCGGCGCGGAACGGCGGCTCAGAAGAGGCATCGAATGCTCTCCAGCCGCTTCTTCGGCATAGCCATCTCGGTCACGCGCAGCCCGAAGTTGCCGTTCACCAGCACCACCTCGCCGCGCGCCACAATCTTGTCGCCCACAATCAGGTCCACGGGATCGGCCACATGGCGATCGAGCTCGACCACGTCGCCCGGCCCCAGATCGAGAATCTCGCCCAGCGGCATCTCGCGCGAACCGAAGCGCAGCGAGGCTTCGAGCTCGACATCGAGCAGCAGTTCGAGCCCCGGACTGAGCGAAGAAGGCGCGGACCTCAGGTCGCCTGAGGGGACCGGCGCCGGCACCGCAGCCTGCGCCGCGTCGCGGCGGGCGGGCTCGGCAACCTGCTTCGCTTCCTGTTCCTGCAGCTCGTCCCGCACCAGAACCGTCCACGCCCGCTCGCCCGAGCGGAGCTGGAAGGCGTGCGAGATCTGCGCCTCTCCGGCGATCTCCTCGAAGCTCGCTACCTGGCATTTTTTGCCCGTCGCTGCCAACAGAGCCCCGGCGGCGGCGCCGGCCGCTTCTTGCAGCAGCTCCTTCCAGCCGGCCTTCTGATCCACGCCCTCGCCCACCAGCGGCGTCTCCAGAACCTTGCCGTCGAGGACCACCGCGAACCGGCCGTGAACGTCTCCGGCGAGCGTGGCTGCCCAGCCGAAGGCGCCCGCGCCGAGCGGCTTGGGCAACGACTCGCTCAGCTCCGGCTCGCCGGCCAGCGCCTGCGAAAACAAGGCCGCCGCCGCCTCTGCCCAGCACTCGAAGTAAGTCTTCATCGCTCACCCCCCGCGAGAACGCGCTCGATGCGCGCGGCGCGATGCGCTCCGTGGCGCATGGCCTGGGCCAGCGAAAGAGGCTGGCCGGCGACCCTCAACTCCGCCAGCGTGCTCGCCCCCACATCGAGCCGCAGCACGTCGCCCGGCTCGACCTGTTCGAGCGCGCTTGCCGCCAGCCGTGCGGTGGGCAGTTGCAGCGAACAGCCAAAGCGGATCGCGCGCGCCATTTCGCCCATGCGCGCCCGCGTCTCGCCCGCGTGGCGGCGGTGCCGGCCCCAGTCGGTGGTCAGCCGGCGCAGAATGGTGTTCGCCACCACCGCAGGAAAGGCCAGGTTCAAGAGGCCCGAGCTGTGCGGCATGCGAATTTCGAAGCTCAGGCAAAGCGTCTTTTCCGTGACCGAAATGATGCGCGCCACCTGGGTCTGCATCTGCCGCCGCTCGAACAGAAAGCTCAGCCCCACCGGCTGCCAGGCCACCGTCAGCTCGCGGCAGACGATCTCCGCCACGCTGGCCAGAATCGACTCCTCGATGTCGGTCAGCTCGCGCAGCGGCCCGTCCTTGCCTTCGCCGCCCAAAAGGAGATCGATGACCGGAGGCGCCAGGCCCATATCCAGTTGCAGCACCGCCAGGGCCCCCAGCGGCTCCAGGCGCACCGACGCCACGTAGCAGATCTCGGGAATCCTGAGCAGAAAATCATTGAACTGAATCTGCTCGGCCGAAACCAGGTTGACCTGAAACCGCGTCCGCAGCCATGCCGCCAGGTTATGCGTCAGGTTGCGCGCGAACAGGTCGTTGAGCATGCTGATGGCGCGCAACTGCTCGGTCGAAATCTGGCCCGCGGAAGAAAAGTTGTAGGGCACGACCTTGGCGCGCACCTCGGCGCGAGCAGCTTCGGGCGCCTGGCTGCGCGCCGCCTCGAAGAGTGCGTCGATCTCGTCCTGCTTGAGCGTCTTTTCGGCCAAGGATGCTTCCCTCCGGATTCCCTTCCGCCCTGCTTACTTCCTCCGCGCCGGCGGCCTCGATTCCGCCCGCTCCGGGGCGCCTTTGCCAACCAGGTCGCGCAGCGCGGCGCGCAGATGCGCCACCGCCGAAGCGTGCACCTGCGAGACCCGCGACTCGACCACGCCCAGCGCCAGGCCGATCTCGCGCATGGTCATCTCTTCGTAGTAGTAGAGCGTCATCACCAGGCGTTCGCGGTCGGGCAGATGCGCGATGGCGTCGGCCAGCCGCTCCTCGAGCTCGCCCCGCAGGCAGCGAAACAGCGGGTCTTCCTCCGGCTTGCCGGGCACGTAGGCCAGTTCCTCCTCGCCCGAGTTCTCGTTGCGCTCAACATGCAGCGTGCCGATCTCCAGGCCCTTCAGATCGCCCAGCAATTGCTGATACTCATCGAGACCGATCTCCATCTCGGCGGCGATCTCACCCTCGCCCGGCGCCCGGCCCAGCCGCGCCGTCAGCGCGCGAATTGCCTCCTCGATCGCGCGGCCCTTGCGGCGCAACTCGCGCGGGCTCCAGTCGAGCGTGCGCAGCGAGTCCAGAATCGCGCCCCGGATGCGGAACTGCGCGTAACTGCGGAACTGCACCTTTTTGGCGGGATCGAATTTGGCGAAGGCATCCATCAGCCCCACCACGCCCGCCGAAACCAGGTCCTCGATGTCCACGTGCTGGGGCAGCCGCTCGTGAATGCGGCGGGCGAGAAAACGCACGATGGGCAAGTGCTCGAGCAGCACCCGCTCCTGCTCCGCGGTCAAGGCGCCTGCGGCCGCCGCCTGCGGAGGATACACGCCGCCCGCCGCGGGGCGCCGCGCGGGCCTCGACTCTCTCACTCCGGCCGCCGCTTCCATGGCATCACCTTCCCCTATCCCCCAACTTCCCCCCGCCCACTCATCGCACCGTGCCCACGGGGCGCAGCCGGATCTCGGGCGGAACCTCACTGGCCGCAATCACCGCCAGACGCGGCACGACCGGGTCAAGCCAGCGCTTGACAAAGTAACGAGCCGGACTGGGACAAAGAAGCACGGGCGGTGCCGAGGAGGAGGCGGAACCGATAAGGGATCTCACAGAATCGGTGAGGCGGCGCACGACAGGCGTGGGCGGGTGCGTGGCTGCCGCGAGCAGGCGCTGCCCGGCGTCCGGCGCAACCGTGGCCAGAATCTCCTCTTCCAGTCCCGCGTCGAGCAAAAGCACCGGCAGATGCCCGTCGCCGTCAACCAGGGGCTGCACCAGCCGGCGTCCCAGCGCGGCCCGAGCCGCCTCGACCAGCGCGACGAGGCTCTTGTTCACCGGAGCGGTTTCGAGCAGCGCCTCGAGAATTGCTCCCAGATCGCGGATCGACACTCTCTCGCGCAGCAACTCGTCCAGAACCCGCGCCACCTCGCCCAGCGTCAGCAGCTTGGGCACCAGTTCTTCCATCAGCTTGGGGTGCGAGTCATTCAGCGCGTCGAGCAGGCGCTTGATCTCAGCGCGTCCCAGCAGCTCCCAGGCGTGCTGGCGGACGAGCTCGCCCAGATGCGTGGTGATCACCGTGACCGCGTCCACCACCGAGTAGCCCGCGGCAATCGCCTGCTCTTCGAGGGCGGGCGCGATCCAGATCGCCGGAACGCCAAAAGCCGGCTCGCGCGTCTCCCTGCCGGTCAGCGGCCGGCGGCCGGGATCGCCGGAAACGGCCAGCAGGTGCGGCCCCTCGGTCTGCCAGCGGCCAATCTCGATGCCGCGCAAGGAGACCACGTACTCCCTGGGCTTCAATCGGAGATTGTCCGAGATGTGCACCGGAGGCACCAGAAAGCCCATCTCCGACGAAAGATGGCGGCGCAGCGAGCGCACGCGGCCGAGCAGTTGCCCGCCCTGCTTCTCGTCCACCAGCGGAATCAGTTGGAAGCCGATCTCGAGGGTCAGGTCTTCGAGCCGCATCAGCGCCGCGAGATCGGAGTTCTGCGCGCCTTCGGCCTTCTTTTTTTCGCCGGGCACGAGTTCGGCCGGCAGCGCGGCGGGCGAGGCGGCCGCCATCCGCCTTCCGCCCCAGAACAATCCCGCGGCCACGGCCAGAAAGGCGAACTTGGGCAATCCGGGAATCAGGCACATGCAAGCCGAGACCGCGCTCGCCATATAGAGCGTCGCCGGCCGCGCCAGCAGTTGCTGCCGGATCTCGCCGCCCAGCATGCCCGCCGAATTCGCGCGCGTCAGCGTGATGCCGCCGGCCACTGAGACCAGCAGCGATGGAATAATCGTCACCAGCCCGTCGCCCACGGTGAGCACGGTGTAGGTGTGCGCCGCTTCGCCCAGCTCGATCCCCTGTTGCAGCGTCCCGATCAAAAGGCCGGCCACAATGTTGATGGCCGTAATCAGAATCGTGGCCAGCGCATCGCGCTGGTTGAAGCGCGCCGCGCCGTCCATGGCGCCGTAAAACTCGGCCTCGCGCGCGATGGCCTGCCGCCGCCTGCGCGCCTCGGCCTCGTCGATCAGCCCCGCGTTCATGTCGGCGTCGATGGCCATCTGCTTGCCGGGCAGCGCGTCCAAAGTGAATCGCGCCGTCACCTCGGCCGTGCGCACCGCGCCATGCGAGACGACCAGAAACTGGATCGCCACCAACGCCAGAAACAGCACGAAACCGACCACATAATTTCCGCCCACCACAAACTGGCCGAAGGCCTCGATCACCTTGCCTGCCGCCGCCGTTCCCTCCTGGCCGTGGAGCAGAATCCGGCGCGTGGAAGCGATGTTCAGCGATAGCCGGAAGAGCGTCAACAGCAACAAGAGCGTGGGGAATACCGAGAGCTCGACGGCGCGGCGAATCTGCACCGCGGAGAGGAAGACGATGATCGAGCAGGCCATCGAGATCGCCAGCAGCAGGTCCAACACCGGGGCCGGCACCGGCACCAGCATCACGAAGATCACGCTGATGGCGGCCATCGGCAGCAGGGATTCGCGCAGCCGGTGCCAGATCGATCCCCGCGCCGGCAACGATCCCGCGGCAAGTGCGGTTGTACTCATTGCGGCCCTCCTCCAAGACCTGAGAGCGCGGAGCGCCCGTTTCTCCATGCCTGAGCCCGCGCCGCGGCCTCACGCATCTGTCTGTCGCGCAGCTCGGCCTCCACGCGCTGCCGGTAGAGGTAGGCCAGAATCGCGGCTACCGCCGCATAGAGCTCCACCGGTATCGCCTGCCCCACCTCGACCGTGCGATAGAGCGACTGCGCCAGCGGCGGATTCTCGACAATCGGCACGCCCGCCCAGCGCGCCTCGGCCTTGATCTCCTCCGCTAAAAGATTTCGCCCCTTGGCCATCACCTTCGGGGCTTCCATGGTCACGAAGTCGAAGCCCAGCGCCACGGCGTAATGCGTGGGATTGGTGAGCACCACCGCCGCGCGCGACACATCGGCCTTCACGCGGCGGCGGCGCATCTGGCGTTGCAGGCTGCGAATGCGGCTGCGAATCTGCGGGCTGCCTTCGGTCTCCTTGTACTCGTCACGCAGATCCTGCCGGCTCATTCTCAGGCGCGACTCGCGCGTCTGCCATTCGACCATGTAATCAATTGCCGACCATCCAAACAGCAGCCACGCCGCGGCCAGCAGCAATCCGTAGACGTCCTTGCCCAGGATCTCCAGCCGCTCGGTCGAAAACGGCGGAATGCTCAACTGATGGGCCATGCGCTGGACGGCGAAGACAGCCAGAAGGCTGGCCGGGATCAGCGACTTTCCCAGCCGCGAAGCGGCGCGCAGCGAAAACAGGTTTTTGATATTGGCAATCGGATTGACGCGCTCCGGCTTGAAGGCGATGGCGCTGCCGTGCACTGTGACTCCGCCGGTCTGCGCGATCCCCGCTCCCAGCGCCGCCACAGCCACCGCGGCCATCACCACGGCCGGAGCCGCGAGCACCGCGAGAGCCAGCCGCCGAATTGCCACCAGCGTTGGCGCCAGCGTCGCCGGCTCCCAGCGCTCCGGCGCGCCCAGCACGAGAAATCCCTGGAACGCCTCCCGCCACGCTTCGATGGAGCGGCCGCCCAGCACGCCCAGCGCGATCACGCCGGCCAGAGTTCCCGCCGCCGCCGTCAGCTCCCGGCTGTGCAGGATGTCGCCTTCCCTGCGCGCCTTCTCGCGGCGGTGCTGCGTGGCCTGTTCGGTGCGCTCGCCGGCCATCGTCTAGCCTCCGAATCCGTGCGCGCCGCCGGGCGCCGCAATCAATCGCTCCGCCATATCCAGCAGGCTCCCGAAACGCGCCTCGATGAAGCGCGGCCAAAGGGCGAGCGAACTGGCCAGAATCACGAAGCCCGTCAGCGTTTTGAGAGGAACGGTCAAGGACATCACGGGGAGTTGCGGGCTCAGCTTGCCCACCAGCGCCACGGCGATCTCGACCAGCATGGTGCATGCAAGCACCGGCGCGGCCAGCTCCAGCGCCGCCAGAAAAATCCCTCCCGCGGCGCGCACAATTGCCAGAGCCGTCAGCGGAGCCAGAGCATAGGTTCCCAGCGGCACCGCGCGAAAGCTCCGGAAAACCGACGCCAGCAGAATCCGGTCGAGGCCCGCCGCGATCACTACCAGCGTGCCCATCAGTTGAAACAGGTCGCCCAACAGCGGCGTCTGAATCGCCGACTCGGGGTCGAGCAGGTTGACCAGCGAGAAGCTGAACTGCAAGCCCGCGATTTGCCCCGCAAAGATGAGCATCTCGCTCAACAGGGTCAGCGACAACCCGTAGACCAGGCCCACCGCCAGCTCACCGATGATTGCAGAAAAGCTGAGCGCCGCCTGCGCGTGGGGCAGCGTCGCCACCAGCGGCGCCACGAGCCACGCCACCGCGCCCACGAAAACCGCTTTCGCGCGCATGGGTAGCGCGGTCGACGAGAAAAACGGAGCGAAGGCCACCATGCCGCTCACCCGCACCAGGGCCAGCGTCATTGCACTCAGAAATGTCGGCCAGTCCGGCATCGCGTTCTCTCTTCCTCATTCGGCGTGGACCGTGGTTCGTGTTTCGTGATTCGTGATTCGCCAAACCCCTCACGGTTCACGATCCACGACTCACGATTCACGACTTAGCCGAGATAGCGGTGAAAGTCGCCCAGCAGCAGCCGCGTGTACGCCGCCATGCGCTCCAGAAACCACGGCATCCCGGCCAGCAGAATCAGCGCAATCGCGGCCAGCCGCGGAACGGTGGTCAGTGACTGGTCCTGCAGGCTGGTCAAGGTCTGCACCAGGCTCAGCACAAAGCTCAGCGCCGCCGCCGCAATCAGCAGCGGCGCGGCCAGCACGATCGCCTCGCGCATCAGCTGGCGCATCAGCTCGGCAACCAGGTCGGGCGTCATCGGTCTCCTCTCAAAAGCTCTTCAACAGCGAGTTGGCCAGCAGATTCCATCCGTCCACCATCACGAAGAGCAGAATCTTCAACGGCGTCGAGACCACCACCGGCGGCAACTGGAACATGCCGATCGAGGTCGTGATCGCGGCCGTCACCATGTCGATCAAGAGAAAGGGCAGAAACAGCACCGCGCCGATGGCGAAGCCGGCCTTCAGCTCCGACAGAATGTAGGCCGGAGCCACCACGCGCATGGGCAAATCGTCGGGCGTGTTGGGCCGGGAAATTTGTCCCGCCGCCGCAAACAGCGCCAGATCCTTCTCGCGCGCATACCGCAACAAAAAATGCTTCACCGGCACGGTGCCGCGCTCGATCGCCTCCAAGCCCGTAATCTCGCCCGCCCGATACGGTTCCACGGCCTGCTGGTCGACTTGATTGAGCACCGGCGTCATCAGGAACCACGTCATCATCAGCGCCAGCCCCATCAGCGTGGGATTCGAGGGCGCGGTCTGCGTGCCCAGCGCCTGGCGCAAGAAATGAAAGACCACCAGCAGGCGCACCAGCGGCGTCATGCACATCAGGATCGCGGGCAACAGAGTGATCAGCGTCAGGACAAAGAGAATCGTCCACGGCGTCGCGTCCGACGGGTGCAGCTTTTGGTTGAGATCGGGAAGCAGCGGCACGCTTGCCGGAGCGGCCGCGGCCAACGCTCCCATCCACGCCGTCACCATGAGACCCTCGGCCGCCGGTCGATCGGCCTCAGCGCCCCGCGCCGCGCACCAATCTCGCCCGTGCGCGTTCGCGCCCCCGCGTCCATCCCGCGTCCCTCATCGAGCGGATAAAACGCCGGCCCGCCCTCGGCCGACGTCGCCACCAGAATTTTTCTGCCTTCGGCCTCGACCAGCGCCAGCGACTGCCGCGGCGCCAGCGCGATCCGTTCGAGCAAAGCCAGGCGCGGCTGAGCGTGTCTTCTACCGCGAAGCCGCGCGATCAACCACCCCGCGATTCCACCAAAACTCTCCGCCATGCCGCCTCTGTTCCCTATCCCCAGGCTCTGTCTTTTTGATCCCTCGTTCCCTTGGTCCCTGCCGGGGCCCCCAGCGACAGGTCCATGTCGCTGGGGTGGCTCGGTCCCTGTCGTTTTCACGCCTGCCGCGTCACCCGCACCGCCAATCGCGTCTCCAGCACTTCGAACTCGCTCCACGCCACTTGCACCTTCCCTGCGGCCAGGGGCAGGTCGTTCCCGGGACTCCACTGCGACTCGATGACTGCTCCCGGCTCGAGCGCCAGCAGATGCCGTACGCGAAACTCGCGCACCGGCACCGCAACGTCCAGCTCCACCGGCAATCGCTCCACCAGCGGCCCAAACAGTGGCTCGATCTCGTCTTCCCCCGCTTCCCCCACCGGACGCGGCGCCGGAACCAGCGCGGCCCCGGCACTTTCCCCAGCCGTATCTGCCGATGGGCCCGCTCCATGCAACGTCTCGCCCGCAGGCGCAGGCGGCGGATGCGCCGGTGCCGAACTTGGAAGCGCTGCCGCCGCCGCGGGACGCCCCTCCCCCGGACCCGAACGGACGCCCGCTGCAACTGGAGCCGATGAGGCCATCTCGCAGAAAGCCCTGCAGAAAAGGGTCCAGAGGAGAGTTGAAAGGATTGGAATGGCTTTAGGATTGCGCGCTGCTTCGCGCCTCGCGCCTCTGTGTAGTGGGTCAGCTTGAAGGGTACGGGCTTTAGCCCGTACATCTGCCAAGCAAATCGAATGCGGGCTTTAGCCCCTGAGGGAAAGTTCTTTCAAACTGACCCACTCCCCGCCGCTACGCCGCACTCACTTCGCTGCTACACTTGAAGCTGGAAAGACTTTGCGCTTTCTCATCCCTAGCGGATCGGAAGCGGCCGCCTTTCGAGGTCGAAAACCATGCCCGAACCCACTGAAAACAAGAGTTTCACCGGCACCAGCCTGCGTCTTAAAGTCGGCCTCGCCGAGATGCTCAAGGGCGGCGTCATCATGGACGTGATGAGCGTCGAGCAGGCGCGCATCGCCGAGGAATCGGGCGCCGTCTCCGTCATGGCCCTCGAGCGCGTTCCCGCCATGATCCGCGCCGAAGGCGGAGTAGCGCGCATGGCGCGGCCCAGCCTCATCAAACAGATCATTCAGGCCGTCTCCATCCCCGTCATGGCCAAGGCGCGCATCGGCCACACCGCCGAAGCGCAAATTCTGCAGGAACTCGGCGTCGACTACATCGACGAGAGCGAAGTGCTCACGCCCGCCGACGAGGCCCACCACATCGACAAGCACGCCTTTACTACACCCTTTGTGTGTGGTGCGCGAAACCTCGGAGAGGCCCTCCGCCGCATCGCCGAAGGCGCGGCCCTGATCCGCACCAAGGGCGAAGCCGGCACCGGCGACGTCGTCCACGCCGTGCAGCACATGCGCCAGATCACCCGCGAAATGCGCACCCTCACCGTCCTCACCGAACAAGAACTCTACGCCGCCGCGAAAGACCTGCAGGCGCCCTACGAGCTCGTAGCCATGGTCGCCAAGGCCGGCAAGCTTCCCGTCCCCAACTTCTCCGCCGGCGGCATCGCCACGCCTGCCGACGCCGCTCTCATGATGCAGCTCGGCGCCGAAGCCATCTTCGTCGGCTCGGGAATCTTCATGAAGGAGCGCGCCACTCCGCTCGATGTCGAGAACGATCCCAAGGAGCGCGAGGAGGCAGTCTCGCGCGCCAAGGCCATCGTCGTCGCCACCACGCACTGGAACGACCCCAAGATTCTCGCCGAGGTCTCCGAGCAGGTCACCGGCACCATGAAGGGCCTCGCCGCCGCCTCGATCGAAGAGTCGCAACTCCTGCAGACCCGTGGCTGGTGAACTGGCCGTTCAGGCAAACGCTCGCTATTCGCTCGCACAGACTCCGTTGCCCATCTTCCTTGCGCCAGAAGACAGCCCAGGGATACGACACCGGCCGCACCGCTTGACATGTACGGTTAAACCGTACATTATGGATCAGCGAGGCTTCATGGAGCTTGTCCGGATTCGTCACAAAGGGCTGCGCCAGCTCTATGAGGACGAAGATGCGCGTTCCGTGCCTGCCGCGATGGCCGGCAAACTGAGCAAGCTGCTATTTGCCTTAGAGACTGCCGAAACACTGGATCAGCTCGGAAGATTTCCCGGCTGGAAGCTGCATCCGCTCAAGGGCGACCTGAAGGGATTCTGGAGCCTGACTGTTACGGGGAACTGGCGATTGATCTTCCGCCACGACGAAGATGCGAATACGGCAACCGATATCGATTTGATTGACTACCACTGAGGAGGCCGAAATGCCCATGAAGAACCCGCCTCACCCAGGCGATCTCATCAAGACCGAAGTCATCGAAGCTCTCGGTCTCAGCGTGACCAAGGCCGCGGAAATCCTAAAGGTACGCCGCGCGACGCTCTCCGATCTTCTAAACGGCAAGTCCGCCCTCACACCCGATATGGCTCTGCGCATCGAAAAGGCATTCGGCCCGGAGATGGACCACCTGCTGCGCATGCAGTTGGCGTATGACGTGTCAAGAACCAGAGCATACGCAAAGGACATCTCGATTGAGCGCTACGTACCCGCCTGAAGGCGCCTGCGGTGCGGCGGACGCGATCTATTCGCTGCATCTTTTTTTGTGCTTTCCCAGGTTCCAAAGGCGGGTACCACGCGTCCAAGCCCAGAAGGCGCGGACTTTTCGCCTTTTATTCGCGATAATCTGTGCGTGGAGGTTTGCGATGCTACAAGGCACCACGAAAAGCTACGATGTATGTTTTGATCCCCTTTCTGAAGGACAGGGCTATCCAATTCACTTACGGCCTAGCAGCCGCCCGGTCGGCCTGGATAGGGCAAATCTGGAGTTGTTAAGTGGAGGAGCGTTTTCCGTAGAGCACCTCATGACGAGGGACGGCCTTATCGAAGCCCTCTCCGAGCTTGGGGTGACTCACCTTCAGGCGGCCATTTTGGGTAATCTGGATGCGGGAAAAGGCTACGACCTGCCGAAGCCAGTTTCGCTGAGTGACCAGATAGCTAAGAAATTCGGCTGGCGCAATAACGAATAGTGATCGAAGCCAATAGGGATCTTGGAGCGGCCGGGTGCCTCATCCTTCGCTTTTTTCTCACGAAGGGCGGGAACCACCGCTATTCATTCCCCGCGCCGAAGGCGTTCGTCTCCCCGCCCCCGCTCACGCCGACAGCTTGTTCAGCAGGTCGATCTTGACATCCCCGTCGGGAAACACCGCGCGAATCTCCAGCGTCCCGCCCATTGCCTCAACGTAGCTGCGCAGCGTGCTGATGTACATGTCTGTCCGCTTTTCCAGCTTGGAGATGTTTCCCTGGTCCATCTCCAGCACCTCGGCCAGGCGTGTCTGCGTCATCTCCCGCGCATTGCGAAGCTGATGCAGCGGCATCTTTGCGAGTTCTTCTTTCACGCGCGCTGCGACACGTGCCCGCCGTTCGGGCGACATCTTGGCTTCCAGCTCCCTGAAGTTTCTCGCCATCTCTACTCCTCTCCGATCTCGCGCAGGTGCCGCGCGTAGATTGCATCCGCTTTTGGCACAAACTCCTGATACCAGCGGGGATTTCCTGTCTTGTCACCACCAATCAATAGAATCCCCGTGCGCCGCGGATCGAATGCGTACAGGACGCGGTAAGGTCGGCCTTCATGCTGAATCCTCAATTCGCGCATATTGGGATAACTCGAGCCATGAACCGTGTCGGCATAGGGTCGCGTCAGGGCTGGACCGTGTTCTCTGAGGAGGCCAACCCCAAAGGCCACGTCGTCTTGCGCGTTCTCGCTCAGCCCGTCCCACCACTCGCCAAATTCATCCGTGAACTCAACTTCCCAGGCCATTAGCTTAGTATGTACTAATATACATATGTCGTCAAGGGAATGATGGGGTGGACCCGAACTGGCTCTCATCTCCCAACTTCCAGGCACCTCTTCCGATTGTGGATGCGTCAAAACAAAAGTGAGTGTACATTCATCCTCACAGGGTTCCCCATGCCCCCGATCTTTACTCCCATCCCGCCTGAGGTCGAACGCAAGGCTCCCGGCACCGGAGGCAAGCCGCCCGTCGACCGCCGGCCCACTGGCGGGGGTGGCGGCGGAGGCGACGACGACTGGCGCAGTCCGCGCCGCGGCCCTCGCGAGCTCCTGCACCGCACCCGCGCCTTCGTCTTCTGCGCCCTCGCCGGCGACATGGTCTTCTTTGTCGTTCTGGTCGCCTTTTTCTACGCGCGCCAGGCCGGCACGCGCATGGACCCGCGAACCCTTGAGCAGATCGGCGACTGGCATCCCGTTCTGCTGCCGCCCATCCTCTTCCTCAATACCGCGGTCCTCGTCCTCAGCACCCTCACCATGGAGTTCGCCCGCCGGCACATCTTCCGCGAGTTCGATGTCCTCGAGGAGTGGCTCGGCCTCGGCCGTCCCGCGCTCCGCCGCACTCTGCCCTGGCTCGGCGTCACCCTCGCCCTCGGGCTGATGTTCCTTGCAGGCCAAGTCATCGCCTGGCGTCAGCTCACCGCGCAGGGATTCGCCTTCGATCGCTGGGCCACTCCGGCCAGCTATTTCTTCTATCTGATCACCGGCCTCCACGCGGCGCATCTCGTCGTCGGCGTCCTCGCGCTGGTCTTTTGCCTCTCCGCGCTCGCCCTCCTCAAGCGCGTCGAATCCCGCCAGATCGCCGTCGACTCGACCGCATGGTTCTGGCACACCATGACCCTCGCCTGGCTCATCCTGTTCGGCGTCCTTCTCTTCGGGCAATAGAAATCCGGCGCTGCGACCCGCGCGGTTCTCTCACCTGGCCTGCCGAAGGGTTGGCTGTCCCATCCCTAACCTCCGCCGCGGCGGATTTCCGGTCAGGGATGGGACAGCACAAATCAATTCCTTTTTCGGTTACAACACTCAGGCTCTTTTTCGGCCGGAACACCCTGCTTGGTCGAGCCGCCAGCCGCCGCACGCACAAGCTAGAGGCTAAAAGCTAAGAGCGAACGGCTGCCTTTCTACGCCGTGCGCAGATGCACCAGCGCGCGCCATCGCTCCGCCAGTGTCGGCGCCTCGGGGCACGCAAAGTAAATTTGCCGGTTGGTCGCCATCAGCAGTTGCACCGCTTCCACTTGCGCGTTGTGCGCGCTCAGCGGCCCGCCCGCGTGCGCGAACTCGTCGCTCAGGTACTCGATCGAATGCCCCAGAATCTCCAGCGCGCGGCCTGCCTCGGGCGAGATCCGCCGCGGGCGCGCGCGGCTTTGGTTGGCGAGCGAAACGGGAATCGAAGCCGAAACCGGGAAACTACCCAACGTTGAACAGGAGCCCATGAAGTCTATCCTCACCCGGTTCTTCGGCGCATCCCATTGAATCGGACAGAGTACAAAAGTGCTGTCCCAAAACGGCGCACAAATATATATGACGGATTAAACCGGGAAAGCCTGTGACGCAGCTCACACCAGCTTGGTAAATGTTCCCGCCGCTAACACGTCGCGCCAGAAAACTCCCTCATCTTCAGCCCGGCAAAGCACTTCGCCGCCGCTCGCCGCGCTTCGCCTTGACGGGAGAGGCGCGAAAACCTAATCTCAAGCTAGGTTTTCACACTGCCTGAGCGCCTTTTCTTCGGCCATTCAGGCGGCGTGCGATCCAATTCCTTCAGGCTGGGCGATGAATCCAACCCCTTACGACTGGCAGTATCTCCCCCTGCTGATGCAGATTCTCGCCGCCTTTCTCCTTGGGGCGGCCATGGTTGTGGCCTCGTGGTTCGTTGGCCGCCATCGCAACACCAAGGTCAAGCTCGAAGCGTACGAGTGCGGTATTCAGGCCGTCGGCGACGCTCGCGGCCGCTTCAGCGTACGCTTCTATCTCGTCGCCGTTCTCTTCATCCTCTTCGATGTGGAAATGGTCTTCATGATGCCCTGGGCTGTCATTTACCGCCAGCTTCCACACCTCACCGGCTGCTCCCGCCTCTTCGGCTTTTGGGAGATGCTCGTTTACCTCGGCTTTGTGGCTGTCGGCCTCTACTACATCGTGCGCAAAGGAATCTTGAACTGGAGCCAGGACAAAGCGGATCTGTAATGCAGTGAACAGTGAACAGTGATCAGTGGTCAGTTCTTTCGGCGATTCACAAGGTCATTGCGCAACTGGAAGCAATTCTTGAGGAGATAAGGCGGACTTCTGAGGATGACGAGTCAACCACCCACACTCGCCGGCAAGCAAGCCGTCCTTGAAGGACTGCCGGATCACCCCGCCATCAAGGCCCTTGAAACCTCGAATATTGACGCCTGGAATCCGCAGGCCTTCCTCGACGCTCGCTTCGACTTCGGCGAGCTCACCCTCACCATTGCGCCCACTGAGATTCGCGCCGCCTGCGTCACTATTCAGAAAGCGGGCTACAACTTCTTTGAGGACATGACCGCGGTCGACTGGTTCCCCGCCTCGCCGCGCTTCCAGTTGAGCTATCACATCCTCTCGCACGCCTTCAAAGAGCGCATCCGCCTGCGCGTGATGCTCGACGAATCCGATCCCACCGTCGATTCCATCGTTCCCGTCTGGGCAGGCGCCAACTTTTACGAGCGCGAGGTCTTCGATCTGTTCGGCATTCGCTTCGCCGGTCATCCCGATCTCCGCCGCATCATGATGCCCGACGACTGGCAGGGCCATCCCCTGCGCAAGGACTATCCGGTGGAGGGCTACCGCTGATGAGCGAGAATCCCGGCGCGCCAGTCCTCGAGCTCCCCGCTGCCGAAAACACCGGCGAGCGCCGCATGGTCCTCAATATGGGTCCGCAGCACCCGGCTACGCACGGCGTGTTGCGCCTCGTCGTCGAGCTCAATCCTG
>CAWHVN010000047.1:0-41690 GCA_963832805.1 uncultured Acidobacteriaceae bacterium
CTTTTACCCATGCGGTTTTCCTGGCTTGGCTTCCGCGGTCGCGATCGCCGTGCTGCTGATGTGCGTGCCGGGATGCAAGTCGCCTGCAACGCCGAGCGGAGTGCCCGCCTCTGAAGCGGCGCAGCCTCATCCGGAACAGCCTGCCATGACGGCAAGCACGGACCCGCCTGCGCCGCCGCCTGCGATGCCCAACGCGCCGGAGGCGAAATCTTTTACCACCAGCGGCCCCCTTGTCGCCGAGCAACAGGCCGACGTGGGTGCGGAGCGCGATGGCCGGATTGTCGAAATCGCCGTGCAGATTGGCGATCATGTGCAAGCCGGCCAGCTGTTGGCCCGGCTTGACGACCGCATGCTGCAGGCGGCTTGCGCCGCGCAAAAGGCCAGGATGGCCGCGGCCCAGGCAGAGGTTCGCAACTGGAAGGCTGAGCAGGAAAGTGCCCGTGCCGATTTGCGCCGCGCCGACGTCCTCCTCAAGGACAACATCCTGAGCCAGGAGAACTGGGAGGTTTCCAAGTACAAAGTGGACGAGACCACTGCCCAGGTAGAACGCTACGAGAGCGAGCAGGCGGCGGCCGAGGCCGACCTGAATGCGACGCAAGTCCAATTGGACCAATCGCGCATTGTGGCCCCGTTTGCCGGCGTGGTGGGCCGCAGCTCGGTGCGCCCTGACCAGCAGGTGAAGGCCGGGGACGCGCTTTTCTGGGTTACCGCGGAGGCCCCGTTGCACGTGCTGTTCACCGTGCCCGAAACGCTGATGGCCTTCTTCACTGCCGGCAAGCCGCTCGATCTGACTACTGCGGATTATCCCGGTCTGCACCAGGCTGGCCACATCTATCGGGTGAGCCCGGTGGTGGATCCGGCCAGCGGCAGCGTGCAGGTGATCGGCACGATCGACCACCCATCGCCGCTGCTCAAGCCCGGAATGACCATGCAGGTGCGGCTCGCGCCATGAATCTGAGTGAAGCTCTCGACGCCGCCCTTCCGGAGATTCCGCAGGCGCGCCTGGCCCGTGCTCATCCGCCCCGCCTCGACCCGCTTCTCGTCATCCGCGAGGACGTCGTTGACGGGGAACCCATCGTCGCCGCCGTGCAGCGCGAAAAGGGCACTTTCTTCCGCTTCCCGCTCTTTCAATGGAACCTGGCAATCCTGTTTGACGGGACGCGCACCTATGAAGAGATTGCCGAAATCTATAGCGAACAGACCGGCGCGCCAACCCCCGCTGAAGACGTGCGGGCATTCGCCGACGGGCTGGAAGAATCCGATTTCTGGTACAAGACGCCGCAGGAGAGAAACCTTGCCCTGAGCCAGAAACTGAAGGCACAGCGCGAACGCCGCGCGTCGCGCAAATCCAAGTTCAACCTGGTGCACATCAGCTTTTCCGCTTGGGATCCGGACCGTTACCTGGGATGGCTCGACCGCGCCATCGGAAAGTACGTCTACAGCCGCTGGTGCGTGCTGGCTGTGGTTCTGCTTTTCCTGTTTGAGGCTACAGTTTTTGTCTCCCAATGGCACACCATCGCTCCCGATGCCGTGCTGTATTACAACTTCACGCAAAAGAGCGTGCTCGACCTGGCCCAGTTCTGGTCGTTGATGCTGGTAATCGGCTTCATCCATGAATCGGCGCACGGGCTGACCTGCAAACACTATGGCGGCGAGGTGCACGGTATGGGCCTGCTCCTCATCTACCTCATGCCCGCCTTTTTCTGCGATGTGACCGAGGCGTGGGTCACGGCCGACCGCAAGCAAAGGCTGGCCACCATCATCGCCGGCATCTGGGTCGAGATGGTGGTCTGCGGCCTGGGCATGATTGTTTGGCTGAATACGGCGCCCGGCGATTGGCTGCACAACCTGGCCTACCAGTTGATCCTGATTACCGGGCTGGCGGTCATCGTCATCAATCTCAACCCGCTCATCAAGCTGGACGGATACTTTTTTTTGACGGAGTTGATCGGAGTGGCCGATCTGAAAGAGCGGTCCACTTCGTTCCTCTCGGGATGGTTCCAGAGCCGGATTCTTGGCTTGCCGGCAGAAACCCCCGTGGTGCCGCGCCGCCGTGTCCCGCTCTTCGTGCTCTACGCTTTTATCTCCGGACTCTACAGTTATGTGATCCTTTGCCTCATGATTCGCTTTGCGTACAACGTGACCTCGAAGTTTATGGCCGAGGCGGCGGTGATTCCCGCGGGCGCGCTGGCCTTCCTGGTGTTCCGGTCGCGGTTGCGTTCGCTGCGCGGCGTACTGGGGCGGCTGTGGGCCGCCAAATTCGGCTCCGGCCGCGCCTTGAGGCCCAAGACCATTGCCGGAGTTGCGGCTGTCGCAGTGGTGCTCTTCGTCCCGCTGCTGCGCGATCGCGAAGACGCTTTCTACGTGATCGAGCCGCTGCATACCCACACGCTCCATTCCGCGACGCCGGGACGGGTGAATGGGGTGCTGGTTCGCGAGGGAGAAACCGTGCGCGCCGGGGAAGCGCTGCTCACCATGACCAGTCCGGCGGCCGATTCCATGGCCGAGGCAGCCGTGGCGCAAACCCACGATGCCAGCTTCAATGCGTTCAACGCCGAGTTGCAAGGGCAAAGCATTGGTCCGGCGGCGGCCGAGCAAGACGCGGCGCAGCGGTCCAGCCTGCTGGCAAGCGAGGCTCGATCGTCGCTGGTGGTCGCAACGCCGGAGGATGGCATCGTGCTTACTAAGGATCCCGACATGCTGCTCGGCCAGAGCGTTGGCTCCGGGCAGGCGCTGCTCGAGCTCGCCGATGACGGGCCGCGCGCGGTGCGCGTCTACATTCCGACCGCGGCCCTCCAGCGCATCCGGCCCGGCGCTGAAGTGGCCTTGGCGCTCCCGGGCCGTTTTTCCATGGTTCACCTTACACTCGCTCAGCCCGGCGGAGATGCCGTAAATCTTCCCCAAGGCCTGGTGGAATCGCAGAACTACAAAGGCGTCAAGCTGCCGGTATTTTATTGCGCGCGCATGGTGCTGCCCGCGTCTGCCGGCAGTCCGCGCTTCGGTGTCGCCGGCAGCGCCAAGATCTTCGGAGCCAGGCGCAGTCTCGCCGGGCGCATGCTCACCGTGGTTCTGAACCTGCTAAGAGCCCACGTCTGGTAAAGCAAAAGCGGCAGTTGCCTAGGCAACCGCCGCTTGCAGGAACGGGGGAGGACTCTGAGGCGCCGTGCGGCGCGGAGGGCCCCTTGGCTCTGTTTTCGCCTAGGCCGGTAGAGCTTAGAAGGCGACCTTGGGAGCAGCCACACGAGGAGCAGCTACACGAGGAGCAGCTACGCGGGGCGCGGCCACGCGAGGAGCAGCAACGCGGGGAGCAGCAACGCGGGGAGCAGCCACACGGGGAGCGGCCACACGGGGAGCGGCCACACGGGGAGCGGCCACGCGAGGAGCAGCTACGCGGGGAGCAGCAACGCGGGGAGCGGCCACGCGAGGTGCAATCACCTTGGCAGCAGTCATTTTGGCGGCTGTCAGGCTGGGGTAGTTGGATCCCTTCGCCGAGCCGAACGTTGCAGCGGAACTCGTGTTCAACAGCGACTTCTTGATAACTGCCATGGAAACCCTCCTGAGGAACCTTTGGAAATTCTTGCGACGCACTCTAATATGCATGCCGCGTGCCAAACGCAATCCACAGCCGCATTTTTTCTTAAGTTCCTGATTTCATTGCGCGTGCCTGTCCGGCAGAAAAAGCTAGCCGAGCGGACTCTTGCCGCTTTCGGGTGAAAAATTAACCCATCATGGGTTATTTTTTAACCCATGCGGGCCCTAGAGAGAATATTTGCGGCACAGGTACTTGATGCGCTGCGCATCGATGTTCAGCAGGCGCGCGGCGGACGCCCTGCTGCCTCCGGTGCGGCGCAGAGCGGTGGTCAGCAAGGCTACCTCGAGGCGGCAAATCTCGCTGTCGAAGTCGGTGCCCTCGGCGGGAACCAGGATGGCCTCCTGGGCGGTGATGCTCTCGCGCAACACGCGCGGCGGCAAATCGTTGGCGCCAATGACCTCTCCGCGCACCGTCACCACCAGGCGTTGAATCAGGTTTTCCAGCTCACGGACGTTTCCAGGCCAGGTGTGTTCCTCGAGGGCCACCAGCGCTTCCTCGGTAAGGCACTTCACTCCCTTACCATTAGCCGCGCAATGGACTTCGAGAAAATGCCGGCAGAGGAGGGGAATGTCGCCCTGACGTTCGCGCAAGGCAGGCAGCTGGATGGGCAGGACATTGACCCTGTAGTAAAGATCTTCTCGAAATCGTCCCGCGCGCACCATGTCTTCGAGCTGCTCATTGGTTGCGCAAATCAGGCGGAAATCGATCTTGCGGTGAGTGCGCCCGCCCAGGCGCTGCACCTGGCGATCCTCAAGAACGCGCAACAGCTTGGTTTGCAGCGGTACGGTGAGAGTCGCAATTTCATCCAGGAAAAGTGTGCCGCCATCGGCCAGTTCAATCTGGCCTGGCCGCGATTCGGTGGCCCCGGTAAAGGCGCCGCGCTCGCTGCCGAAGAGCTCCGATTCGATCAGGCTTTCCGGCAGAGCCGCGCAATTGAGGCGGATAAAGGGCTTTTCAGAGCGGCTGCTGAGCGCGACGATGGCGCGGGCAGCCAGCTCCTTGCCCGTTCCGCTCTCACCGCGGATTAAGACGTTGATGTTGCTGCCGGCCACTTGCCGGATGGCGTCGTAGACCCGTCGCATGGGTTCGCTGGCACCCACAAAATCCTGGAAGCGGCTGGCTTCGAGCGACCGTTGAAGCATCCGGCTGCGCTCGGCCTCTTCCATGCGCCGGCGCAAGGTCTCCGTCAGCGTCATGCGCAATTCAGCCACGTCTACCGGATTGCGGAAGTGCGCATCGGCCCCAGCGTTGTGCGCTTGCTTCTCGACCGAGCGCGCACGCGCGCGGCTCATGGAGATCAGCGTGAGGTTCTCGTTGAGCCTGCGCATTTCGTTCAGAACCGGCAACCCCCCGTATGGATCTTCGCCTTCGGTGTCGATGTCGAGAAGAACTGCCGCGACATTCAATTCCCGTGTCCAACGCGCCAGATCGTCATAGCTGTCGCGAACGATCACCTTGAACCAAGGAGAGATCTCTGGAGTAAGCACATCCAAAAACTCTTGGTCCATGGTGACGATACACACAACCGGCAGCGTGGTTTGCGAAGCCGCGGACGAATCGGTCACTTTGGAGTTCCGCCGCAAGGGCATATAGAATTCTACCGTTGAAACATGCTGAAGCCCGCGAGAGGTTCCGGTTGGCGATATTCAAGCCCGGTTCCTCGCCAAAACACCGATCTACTGCTAAAGCAAACAGATGGGTAGCGGATCCAGTTTCGCTCTCCAGGCAGAAAACCTGATCGTCTCTTGCGACTGTAGATATCTTTGAAGATGGTGTTGCATCCACGATGCGGCGTGAGATCCAATATTGACGCAGATTCCAACATTCGAGCACCTGGCCCAATACCAGATGGCCGGATTCAACAATCCATAAACGATTGAAAATAATGGTCGGGGAGAGAGGATTTGAACCTCCGACCCCCTGGTCCCGAACTCTGAAAGTCAAAACTCTAAGTGCTTTGCTTGGCGTCGCTTAGGGACGAAAAGACCTTCCTTCTCTCGTTCAGTTGTACCGAAGTTGTACCGAGATTGCGGAACAGAAGACTGCCCGCCATTGATCGCGAGACCTTCGCACCACGCGCCTCGGAGTGTCGCGCAATCATGTTCAGCAGCTTGCTGATCGCCCTGTGCCAAATGTGTGCTTGACGCGAGCGGTTTGTTGAGGGATTCTTCTGGACAATGGCAGAAAGGAAACTGCTAACTTCCAAACCACTTATCGTCTGAGCGGCCGCCACTGTTCGGCACACTCTCTGCACACCGAGCTCGGCCCGACCTCAGGCCACCCGGGATCAAACAGCCCACGTCCGCTGATGCCGGATCAGTAGCCGCAGTTCTGTCCCCACCAATGCTTGGACGCTGGGGCGTTTATCGGGACCGATCCTGCACGCAGGACTAAGAAGGTCGATTTGGGGTGGTTGGGGAGGCGGAATCTCCAAGCGACGCCGTGCTGCCGGCTTCACACTCCTCGGCGGACTATTGCTTAACCAGTTATTGACGGATGGGCAACAAACCAGGCGCTACTCAATTCCCGCATCCTTCGGCGTTTCTCAGTTCACCTCACGGACGCGGAGCCCGGATGGATTGCTTGATGGATGGTTTCAGCGAAGGAAGGCCACGAGCAGGAGAAGTCTTCGCCGCTGCAACTGGGAAGAAACAGAGGAACGCGCTCGGGGGGATTCTCCAGCGAAAGTGAAACGGCTGAGCACATCTGTTCGAGAGTCTGGCTGGTGAAATAGGTTCGAACGAGATAACCGCCGGTCGTGCGAGACCGCCAAAGCTCGAAGATCAGTGCTCCGCCTGGAGGAGTATCGTCGCGACGTCCGTCGGCGATCCAATTGAGATTGAGCAGGCCGGCGACGTTGGCCAGATTGGTGTCGTGTCCGACAAGAATGAGGGCGCGATCGAGGGGTTTGCTCAGGGCTCCGGGAACTTGCCTTCCGGTAATGGCCTGTTCAAGAGAGGAGCGAATCTGGTCGAGGAGTTTGGAAGCCTGAAGTCGGGCGACGGCCGGTGTTCGCGCCGTGAAGTCTTCCGCCGCGGTATGCAGGACGAGCAGGGACCGAAGTTTGGCTCCGTCCACGCAACCCCAGCCCACGTTGGCGGCATCCATACCTTGAGCGTATTCCAGCAGCATATTCTCGGTCAGCGTGGCAGCCGTGTTGAGTGGCCCGTTCAACTCGGCACGATGACTTTGCTGCGCGTTGGACAGCGTGGCCGGAATATCGAAGAGAGAAATGCGATGATTTGGATCGGATGCGCTCGCGCCGCAAGTAGCAAGAATCTGGTCGAGCGTTGAGAGCTGGGAGCGGTAGGCCTCTGTGAGATTGTTCGGATCACCGCCGATGCGGCCCGCGATTGCGGCGGCTGCCAGGGACGAGTCATCCCGACTCGTGCTCGCACGGCTTGAATGAAAGAGAAGATCTTGGCTCCCCTCGGGAAGACTGCGTACCGAGGTCGTGCATCCAGGAAAAAAGCCCGCGGCAAGTGCTTTGCCAGTCTCACGCGTGCGCTGGTCAGAATCCGAATAGAAAGTTACTCGACCCGCTTCCGCGCAACCGGCGGCGGCTAAAAGGCCCTCGCTCGCCAGTTCCAACCGATCATATGCGCCGAAGAGCTTCATCAGCTCGAAGCCGTGCGCGGTGAGAAAGCCGGGAGGAGCGTCCCAGGCAGGCCAAGGAGCGGCGGAGTAGGGGTTGTACTGTTCCGGTTTTCCGGTGGGCGAGCGCACCCCGTGACGGCTCAGGTAGACAACAAACTTAAGGTCCGCATTTTCAGTCTTGCCGGGCGGGGTTGCGGATTGCGCGGTCAGCAGAGCAAGCGGCTGAAGAAGACACGCGAGAAGCAGCGAGGCGAAACGGATGGCCGGGATCAAGGCACTCCTTCGATCACAGGAATAGCAGGTCGTCCAGAGGGAGAGCCCTGGCGGCCTGCTATTTAGTCGTTATTCGTGGTTCCGCGACCAGCTGAGGCCAAAGGAATAGGTGGGCTTGTAATACTCCCGCTGAACCATATACTGTGGGCTGCCGTTATAAAAGCCGAAGACCGCGTTGTTCATGTTTTCGCCGACGGCTAACACCGTGAAGCCTTTCCCGATATAGTAGCTGGCCTGCGCGTCCACCTGAGTGTGCGCGTAAAAGTAGTTATCCCCGTTCGGCCCCGACACACCATACGGTACGGCGCCCGGTCCCGTGCTTTGGTATTGATATGCATAGATATTGGCACCATTGTGGGAGACGGCCGCGGATACCTGGGCGCGCTTTGTCACATAAGAGGGCCCGATGTTCCACGAGACCGGCGCCTGACCCACTAGCTGCGGAGAATCTGCGCGGCCCGTCAGGTTGCAATTCTTTGAACCCGTGTAGGTGAAGTTGCCATTGAACCGAGCGTATCCCAGCACTCCCGGCAAATAGGTTAAGTGTTGTTGGAATGCGATTTCGACGCCCTGAACATACGCGTGGTCCCCATTAACCTCCTGGAAGACCAAATCCCCAGCGTAGGTTTGCGACAGCGGGGACCCGGTGGTTGGAATGATCGACTGCTGGCCATAGATGGGCTTCGTGATCTGCTTATAAAAGTAACCCGCTTCTATCATGCCGACGGAAGGGAGATATCGTTCATAGAGGACGTCATAGTCGTTCGCGTGCTCCGCTACGATCGCTGGGTTTCCAATGTTGATCGTGTAAGGCGTGGTCGACTGATCCTCGGTAATGTAAGGCACGAGTTGGTAGGGATCCGGACGTGAGATGCCTCGTCCATAGACCGCGCGAACATCAGAACCGTTATCGATCCTGTAAAGAAGCTGCACGCTCGGCAGTGGATTAATGTACGAACCGCTGCCGAACTGTGGCGTCGTGGAGACGTAATTGCCATCCGCGTCATTCAAGACGAGATAACCTGTGTTCGAGGTGTTCGTAGCCTCGAAGCGGAGCCCGGTTTGCAAATGAACCCGGGTACCGAGCTCCAGCGTGTTCATGATGTAACCGGCGGAAACCCTTTCCTGGAGGTTGTAATTTGCAGCGTCGGATTGGAGATGAGTCGTACCCTCGTCAAGGCTATATGCGGACGGGTTCGCCGCGAGGTCGTTCGTCAATAAGCCGAATTCGGTAACGGGTCCAAGATGATAGCTTCCGCCATAGAAGTGCGAGTTCGTGAATGTACCGAGGTAAGGAGTCATGTCTGTTCCATTGATCGAGTCGTACTCCGGGGAATAAGCATCCTGGCCCTTATGTTCATTGCGGATCTGGCCGCCGAATTCAAAGGTGGAGAAGTGAGTGCCTAAGTGGTAGTTTATTCCCATCGAGGCGCCAGCCTGGAGATTGAGTTGTGTCGCCTGCCCGAAGGTCAAATCGATCGTTTGGAGGCCGTATTGGGTCGGATCGAAGATGGGGTTTCCCGCAACGTCGCAGCTATATTGCGGTCTATACACGCTCGGGCCTGGTTCGTACGTGCAATCCTTTCCTGCCGAGCCCCCGAAGGCCGCTCCGGGATTGCCTGCCGCCCCCCCGAAGCGCGAATGCGCCGCTGCGATCTCATACCTGAGGTAGGAGCGTTTGAAGACATGGTTGCCTCCCATCGCCAAGTCCGCGATCTGCAAGTTCGGCCTGCGAACGCTGGTATGATACGCGTCTTTCTTTCCGGCCTTTAACTGATAAGCATATTTCTGTCCGAAGTCTCTGAAATCCGAGAACAAACTATGAACATATAAGTCGGAGTTATCATTCAGTTTATAGTCGAGGCTACCAGCAAAGCCGTAACGGGTGCGATCGTATAAGTATTGTTGGACATAGAGCTTGTCGTAGGTCGTGTTGCCATTGGTGTCGAGATCGGGTACGGGTTCCACGTCATCAATGCCGCGGCCGTTGTAATCGTAACTGTAGCCAAGCATTAGACCCCAACGTTTGCCCGGACCGAAGCGTAATCCGGCAGACGAATTGATCAGGAACATTGTGCGGTCGTTGTCGATGGGTGTATAACCGCCCATGCCTTCGAACGACAGCGTCGGCTGGTCAGAAGTCGCTTGCTTGAGTTGCATGTCCACCGAACCGCCGATTGCATCGCCGTTCTGGTTTGCGGAGAGAGTCTTGTTGATCGTGATCGCGCCGACCAGGTCGGCAGGAATGGTGTCCAAATCGACCTGCCGCACCTCGGGATCGGGGCCTGGAACAATCACGCCATCGATCGTCGTGTTGCTCAGGCGCGGCTCCGTCCCCCGGATTTGGACATACTGACCTTCGCCTTCGTTGCGCTGCAAGGTGACGCCCGGCATACGGCCGACCGCATCGGCAATATTCGCGTTGGGCAGGCTCATAATTTGCGCAGCAGTCTCGACATTCACGATGTTGGGTGACGTGCGCTGTTCGTTGACCGAGGCAACATCACCTCCCAGGTTGGCAGTCACAACGACCTCTTGGCTGGCGGAACTGACCTTCATCGTCGTATTCACGAGCGTGTTTGTGCCGGGGGCCACAACAATGGTTGAGACCGAATTCGTAAATCCCACATCCGAGACCGTGACTGTATACGTTCCGGGCGTCACGTTTTGAATGAGGAAATCGCCCTGCGAGTTGGCTGCGGCCGTTACGGCCCCTGGTTGCAGCACAATCTGCGCGCCCGGCAATACCGCGCCGCTTATGTCGCTGACGGTTCCGCTCACACTGCCATTTCCCGTAGATACGCCCTTATCGATTCCCGTAGTTCCGCCAGCAAGCGGGTCGGCGCCGACCCCTTTCGGCATCTCTCTTGAGTTTTCTGCCATCATTTTCGCGGCGACCGATTTCTTCGATTGTGCAAAGACCGGCAACGTCGCCACGGAGAGACTTGAAAACAGTAAGATTGCGGCACCAATGCGCCGATTCCATCTGATATCAGACATATGGCCTCTATCCTCCGCTTAGTTTCAGCACGCAACACGTGTGAACAGGAGGGCAGTATGGCAGCCAAGTCTAATCGCAATCTAAGGAAGCCTGAGGATTCCAGCGTGATTTACGGAGAATTCATAGACGCCCGCTAGGATCAAGCTCGGGATTCCTTTCATGCACGTCTTAGTTGTCGAAGACAAACGCAGCCTTGCCGGCCATCTTGGACGCGCTCTCGAGAGCGAGGGTTACCGTGTGTCCTTTGCCTACGACGGCGAGGAGGCGCTGCGTCTCGGAAAGTCTGAGGTCTACGATGTGATGCTTCTGGATGTGATGCTGCCTCGGATGGATGGGCTCACGGTGATTCGCAAACTGCGCGAAGTGCGAATGCGCACGCAAGCCATCATTGTTTCCGCGCGCGATTCGATGCGCGATATCGTTTATGGCCTGGATGCGGGAGCGGACGACTATCTCACCAAGCCCTTCGCGCTCGATGTTCTGTTGGCCAAAGTTCGCGCTGCTGGACGCAGAGTGCCCATCCGAGAGCCGCAAGCACTGCAATTTGAGGATTTGATCCTGAAGCCGGATCAATTTGAGTTGCAACGCGGCTCTCGCGTCGCCTCTCTCACTCGCACTGAATGCGCCTTGCTGGAGACGCTGATGCGCCGAGCGCGCACCGTGGTTCCTCACGCCGCCCTGATTGAGGAGGGCTGGAGCAGCGATGCAGAGGTGAGCTTTGACAGCCTGTACGTCTTCATCCGAGCGTTGCGGTCGAAGATCACGCAATACGGCGAACCCGAATTGCTGCATACCGTTCGCGGCGTGGGTTACTCGTTGCGGAGCGCAACGTGCTGAAGCGCCGTGCGTCGATCTCTCTTCGCCTCACGCTCTGGTTCGGCGGCATCTTCTTCTTAGGCTGGATCCTGTTCGGCGCCGCCATGTGGTTCAACCTGAAGAGTACCCTGACGGGAGAGCGCTATCAGACCCTCGCTCGGCGTGTCGACCGGCTGCAGGAGGTACTGCGCAAAACTCAAGGGGAAGACCAGGCAGATCGCGATCAGGATTTCAAAGATTTCGCTAATGCAACAGGGAACGGTCTCGCCGAAGTTGTGCGCGCCGATGGCAGCCTGGTGTTTCCGTCTCCTTCGCCGGCGGCGCAAAGCTTTCCGTGGCCCGCGATTCACGGCGGGGGCAAGGAGCGATTCGTTCAAGCAAGCGATGCGGGGCAATCGTACTGGGTGCTCCTGCGCGCATTTGTGCTCGATGGGCAACCGGTATATTTGCTGACAGCGGCCCCAGAGTCCGGCAATCTACTGGTCCTTGCGCGCTTCCTGGGTGGCCTGCTGGCCTCGGCACCGATCCTGTTGCTCATCTCCTCGGCAGGTGGTTACTTGTTGAGCCGCACTGCGCTCAAACCGGTGGACCGGATCACCGCCGCGGTTCGGTCGATCAGCATTAGAAATCTATCCGAGCGTCTTCCTGTGGCCAAAACGGGTGACGAATTGCAAAGGCTCGCCGAAACCTGCAATGCCATGCTGGGCCGGCTGGAATCGGCCGTGAAGAGGATTGAACAATTTACTGCGGACGCATCGCATGAGTTGCGCGGGCCATTGTCATTTATGCGCACGGTGGCGGAGGTGGCCATGCGTAATCCCCGCTGCGGCGATGAGAGCCGCGAGGCATTCGCCGATATTGTTGAGGAAGCGGCGAAAGCCTCGGTCCTGTTGGAGGACATGCTCACTCTGGCTCGCGCCGATGCAGTATCCTGCCACACTGCCTTGGAGCCAGTGAATCTGGCTACGGTGGTCGAGGAAACCTGTGAGATGGTGCGGCCACTGGCCGATAAACGACATTTGGTTTTGTCCGTTTCTCTGGGCGCTGCGCGTTCGACCAAAGTGCTGGGGGATTCTCCAAGCCTCCGAAGACTGCTCTGGATTCTGCTCGATAACGCGCTGAAGTATACCGAAACGCCGGGCCGAATCGAAGTTAGCTTGAACGCAGTCGCGGGTAAAGCCACACTTCTGGTCCGTGATAGCGGCATGGGAATTGCTGCAGCCGACCTTCCTCACGTCTTCGAACGCTTCTACCGCGCCGATCCATCGCGCAGCCAGGTAGAGGGCACCGGACTCGGGCTGGCGATCGGCAAATGGATCGCCGAAATCCACCACGCCGATCTTTCCGTGGAAAGCAATGAGCACCTGGGAACGACATTCCGTGTGGTGTTTCCGCAGACGTCCTGTTAGGGCCGAGCGCTAAGACAACTTGCATTCGTCCGTCCTGAGAAGACAAACCCTGCAAAAGCTGGCAAGTTGGTCAAATCGAATTAGAAGGACAGGGTTACGGTTGAATTACCGCCTACCCGGAAGCAATGTGAGCTAGACCACGTTAGGGAAGAGTAGGCGACAAGCCACCAGTTGGAGAACCGAGTGAATGCGGCGTACCCAGCGAGCGCCTGAGTTCATGTCTTGTCAGTTTCCGAGATGTGTGTGGAAGAAGGCGATGATGCGGCGGCGGGCGTCCATCGCTGCAGGCTCGTTGAAGCCGATGTTCTGATAGCGAAGAATCTTGAACCAGAAGCTCTGCTTATTGTTCGTGAAAGAATGGCCGGCGTCGGGGTATTCCTTAACGTCGTGAGGGACCAGAGCGCGCTGGAGAGCTTGCTCAAGCTGATCAGCGACACCTTGTTCCCAGTGGCTCTTGCCCCCATAGCTGCCGACGACGGGGCAGGCGGCCTGAAGGAAGGTTTCCACATCTGGCGGGAGCTTTCCACCATAGTTGATGCTGGCTGCGGAGAAGCCGTGGCCTGAAGCGAGCAAAAGTGCGAATCCACCGCCCATGCAAAAGCCAATGACGCCGACCTTGCCGTTGCAATTGGGTTGGGCAAGAAGCCACTTGCGGGCGGCTTCAACATCGTCGAAGGTAGGTGTCAAGGGCGAAATGAAAGGGAACCATCAGGGCGGAGGAAAAGGGAACCAGTAAGAACATCGGTGAGGTTGGTTTTTCGGGGGAGAAAGGCCTCTGGAGCGTAGCGGAAGAGGCCTTTCTCCCCCGAAGCGCGTCGGGAGGGGAGGGTTCAGCGATCTGGATGCGGGTTGCGTTTGTGGCGGCATTGCTTGAGGCGGTAGCTGTCGCCGTTCATCTCCAGGATGTGAACGTGATGGGTTAGCCGGTCGAGCAAAGCGCCGGTGAGCCGTTCGGAGCCGAAGACTTCAGTCCATTCGTCGAACGGCAGGTTGCTGGTCACCAGAACCGATGCGCGCTCGTAGCGCTGGCTGAAGACTTCGAACAGCAGTTCGGCGCCGGTTTTGGACAAGGGAACGAAGCCGAGCTCGTCGACGATAAGCATTTCATGGGCGGCGAGCTGCTTCTGAAAGCGCTGCAGATGCTTTTCATCGCGGGCTTCGATCAGTTCGCTGACCAGCGCGGCGGCAGTGGTGAAGCGCACGCGATGACCGCGCTGACACGCGGCCAGGCCAAGAGCCAAGGCGATGTGTGTCTTGCCGGTGCCGCTGTTGCCCAAGAGTAAAAGATTTTCTTTTCTCCCCAGGAACTCGCAGCGGGCCAGCTCCAGCACCAACGTCTTGTTAAGCGATGGAATGGCCAGGAAGTCGAAGCTGTCGAGGCTCTTGACAACCGGGAACCTGGCCTGCCGGATGCGACGTTCGGTGGCGCGACGGTCGCGATCCATTAACTCCAGCTCGGTGAGCCGCAGCAGGTAGGCCGGAAAGTCCGCCTTTTCCTGGGCGCACTGGCGGGCCACCTTGTCGTACTCGCGCAGGATGGTAGGCAGCCGCAGGGCCTTCAGGTGATGCTCCAGCAACACGCGTGGAGTGTCGGGAGTAGGCATGTCCATCTGGCTGCTCATAACGTCACCTCCGGGCTCGACGACGGTGGCGTGATCGGCGGGCGGCTGAGCAGAGCGAGATAATCGGTGGCCCGAGTCGTGCACACGCTGGCCGCGGGCAGATGCGGCCAGTTGGCCAGGTCCAGCCGCGGCGGCCGGCGCTCGATGCGGCAGAGCACGAGATGCCGCACGGCATCGAAGCTGATCGTGTTCAAGCGCAGAGCATCCTCGACCGCGGCGGTGACTTCTTCCAGCGCGAAGCTCTCCAGCAGGCGCAGCATCTGGATGTACTCGCGGGCGGCGTGCTTCTTCAAGCGCGCTTCCAGCAGGCGCCGCAGATGCGCGAAGCACTCCGGCAACTGCCAGCCTGCAAGCGGCGCGGCCTGATCCAGAGCCCGACTCTTGTGCTCCAGTAATGCCAGGTAGTGCAGCGGATCGTAAACTGCGGTCTCGCGCTCATAGCTGCGGTCGTGCCGGGCAATCACTTCACTGCCACAGACGATTTCCACGCGGTGCACGTAACCCTTCACCAGCACCTGGCGGTGTCTGTACTCGGTGGGCACGGAGTAGTCGTTGGTATGGTAGCGGACCAGCAACAACGAACTGACTCGCACCGTGACCTTCTCGCAGGCCTCGTAGGGCGTGGGCGGCAGTGGCAGCATCGTCGCGCGGTCGCGCTCGAAGCGTTCGCCGATGGTCTCGGCGTGGCCGCGCAGGCGGCGCTCACGGCGCCGGCGGCAATCGGCTTCAAACTGTCCGTTCAGGTCCTCCCAGCTCGCTGCATGAGGAATCGGCACCATGAAGTTGCGCCGTGCGACACCCACAAGATTTTCGATTTTGCCCTTATCGTTGCCCTTGCCCGGCCGGCCGAACTTCTCCGCGAACAGGTAGTAGCTCTGCAACTCGGAAAAGGCGCGCGTCTTCTGCCGTTCCCGTCACCCAGGATCCGCGCCACTGCCAGCGTGGTGTTGTCATAGAGAATGCGCGTAGGCACGGCACCCCAGTACGCGAAAGCGCGCACATGGCCTTCCAGGAAAGCTTCGGTCGTCTCGGCCGGAAAGGCTTGCACAAAACAGTCGTCGGAGTGCGGCAGATCGAAGGCCATGAAATGCGCCGTTTGCTCTACCCCGGCAATGACCACCACCGCCGCGCCGAAATCCGCCTGCGCCTCACCCGGCGCGTGGCTTAGAGCGTTTTTAATTTAAGTGTTTACATAACCGCAAGACAGGAAGTAGTTCGAGCACTCATCTGAAGAGATAGAGTCGAGCAGTTTTCCGATTTCCTGCCAGAGGGCGTCGACACTCCTCTTGGCGGCTTTGCGGAGCAGTGCCTTGAGCTTGGAGAAGAGCTTTTCGATGGGGTTCAGATCGGGAGAATACGGTGGCAGATAGAGTACGGACGCTCCGGTGGCGACGATGGCCTGTTCTACCCCGTCTACCTTATGGCTGCCGAGGTTGTCGAGGATGACGGTGTCTCCCGGCGTGAGCGTGGGACACAGGACCAAGCGCACATATTCCAGGAAAACCTCTCCGTCCATGGGCGCTTCGATTACCATCGGTGCGGAGATCTTCTTGTGCCGCAGCGCGCCCACGAAGGTGGTTGTTTGCCAGTGACCGTAAGGGGCAGAACCGATACAGCGGCTGCCCTTTGGAGATCGGCCGTAGGCGCGGGTCATATTGGTGGAAGTCCATGTTTCATCGATGAATACGAGCTTTTCTACGTTCATCGTGAGCAGCGCTTCCAGCCACGCCTTGCGTGCCAACTGCACGTCTGGCCGATCTTGCTCGCTGGCGTGCAGGGTTTTTTTGAAGGTTAGATTCCATTTGTTCAGTTGATGCCACAACGCCCCCACTTTGACCGAGACCCCTTGTTCGGCCAGCCGGTCACAGATTTCTGCCAAGGAAAGATCGGGCTCGGCTTTGATCCAGGAGCGCACTTCCGACTCCAGGCTGGCGATACGAGAGCGCCGATGGCCACCGATCTGAAAACTGGTGCGCTCGCCTGTCTCATGGATCCGATCACGCACCTGGTACACCCAGCCCCGGCTGATCTCCAGCCGCCGGGCAATGTGCGTCGGTTTTTCTCCGCGCTCCAAAGCCCAAAGCACACGATCCCGTAAATCTTGTGAATAGGACTGCATCTCCGCCGCCCCTACGTCGGCGGAGACATTGTCTCACATAACTGTCTATACTTAAATTAGAAATGCTCTAGCGGCACAAACATCTCCTGGCTGCCCAGCTTCGACTGCCGCACATAGTCCTTCACGATCGTGTAGCCGCCGGTATAACTGTGTTCGGCGCGCAGCCGCTCGAAGATCCGCTTGGCCGTGTGCCGCTGCTTCCGCGGCCGCTGTTTATCTTCCGCCAGAATCGCATCGATCACACCCAGCCACGGACCCAGCTTGGGCCGCCGGACCGGCTTCTGCCGCCGATACCCCGGCGGCAACGAGTACTCCAGCATCTTCCTCACTGTTTTCCGCGCCAGCCCGAACTCCCGGGCTACCGCCCGCCGGCTCTTGCCCTCGACCAGAACCGCCCGCCGCACTCGCGCATACAGGTCCACGTCGTACATGCCTCCGGTGTTCCACGGAAAACACGCTCCCCTGCGGCACCGAACTCGGCGATGAACCTTGTTCGTTACCCCTCAAAGTCCCTGTTGTCCGTGAAACCAGAATGTGGCGAAGTGGGCTACTTTTACTCCGCCACGAACCCGCGCTCACGCGCCGATTCGTGGTCTATTTTTGCGCCGCCGCGTACACCTGCTTCAACCCGGAGAGAAACGGCAACTGGAATTCGACCTGCCTGAGCGCGCCTTTTCTGTCTGGGACGATAAGCAAAGCCGCTGGCGAGAAATCCAGGGATGCTTCACTCTTTGGTTCGGTACATCGGCGCGGAATATGGATGAATCCTACCCTGTCGCCACCAATTCAGGCGGGTGCCGGAGCCCGATGCTCGAATCGAAATAGAGCGACTTCACGGGTGGACTGCCCAGCAAATCCTCTACCAGTTGGGATGAGACACGCTGGCAGGAAGGAGCATGGGATGGGCAAAGGGTTCGAGTCAAGGCTCCGCAGGTTTGGTGATACTTATGGGGATACTTTTTCCCCGATTTCTATGCGTTTCCATGCAGCGCCATGCGCAAGCAGTATTCTTCTTAAGGTGCTGCAACAAAATGGCTTATGCACGTGAATGCGCCCGAGTGCAGGCCTGTGCAAAATGTGCAAAAATGGGACTCATAATCCACAGGAGTTGACCGCGCAGCCCGCCGCAAATCCAACTTGGGATCGACTTTTTCCCCACAGCCATCCGATAATAGTCAGAAGTATGAGGGTTCCATGACGATCCGTGTCGAACTAAACCCGGAGATGGAGAGACAGCTTGCTGCGGAAGCATTAGCGCGTGGCATTGCGCTGGAGCTGTATGCACAGCGGCTCCTCCAGGAAGCAATTGCTTCTAGGAGCACAGGGCATGCGCGCGCAAGCCAGGAAGAATTTCGCGCCTTTCTGGATGCTCTTGCGAGCAAGGCCCCTAATGTCCCCCAACTGCGGTCCGAGACCTTCTCGCGCGAAATGATTTACGGTGAGCACGCCTAATGCCCGGATTGTCCTACTTGGTGGACACGAACATTTTGCTCCGTCTCGTACAGCCGGACAGTCCTGAGTATGCAGCGATTCGGCAATGCACGGATCGTCTTTGGGCGCATGGAGCGGAGCTTTTCTATACATCGCAAAACTTGGCTGAATTTTGGAATGTCTGCACTCGGCCGGCTGATCGGAACGGGTTCGGATTCTCTGTTGCAGAGACAGATGAACGCGCAGCCCTGATCGAAGCCAAGTTTTCTCTTGCCGCCGACAGCGAATCAACACATCGGGAGTGGCGCAGAATCATTGTTGCAGCGAAGGTCTCAGGTATCCAAGTCCATGACGCGCGGATGGCGGCAGCGATGCACGTGCATGGAATCGGGAACTTGCTCACTCTGAATGTCAAGGATTTCCGCCGGTTCAGTGGCATTGTGGTTCTTTCGCCAGAGGAAGTGTTGGCTTCCCTCGGCTAGCGACTTGTTTTCGCAGGCGTTCGGCATAGTGCGTTTCGGTACGAATTCATCCAGAAGCGCGGAGGGGTACGAATAAGGGTACCGCCGACCCTCCTGCAAATAAACTACTTGGAATCAATACAAATGGCTCCCTGGGGGGCAGCCAATTTAGAATCAAGCACTTACCCCTAACATAAGCCCGCACGGAAGCACTCAGTATCGTGAGCGCTATCTGAACCCCATCTTGTGCGGCTGTGCGCGAGGCTGCACTCTTGAGGGATGAGGCAACGCAAAGCAGAAGCGTGGGCGAAGTGGCGGGGGCTGGTAGCGGAGCAGGGCCAGAGTGGACAGAGCGTATCGGGATTCTGCAGCGAGCGGGGTCTGCGCAGCGGTCAGCTCTTCGCGTGGAAGAAGAGATTGCGGGAAGCGGAAGCGGCGAAGTTTGTGGCCGTGGAAGTGGCGCCAGTTCGAGAGACGAAGTGTCCAGCAGCGGTAGTGCACAGGGAAGCGATTGAAGTGCGGCTTGGCCGAGGCCGGAGCCTGATGGTTGAGCCCGGATTCGATGCGCATCATCTGCGCGCGTTGCTTTCGGTATTGGAAGCGGAAGCATGATCGGTCTGCCCAGTTTGCGCGCGCTGGACCGCACGCAGGGAACGCGGATCTGGCTGGCGGTGGAAGCGACTGACATGCGTTGCGGGTTTGATCGCTTGGCGGAGCGGGTGAAAGCCATCATTGGCCAGGATCCTCTCAGCGATAGCCTGTTCATTTTCCGTTCGCGCCGGGGTGACCGGTTGAAAATCCTGACGTGGGACCGCGACGGATTTGTACTGTGGTACAAGCGATTGGAGTCTGGGGTGTTCAAGCTGCCGCGGGTGAGGGCAGGAGCGCGCTCGGTGGAATTGCGGGCCAGCGAGCTGGCGATGATCCTGGATGGGATCGACATGACGAAACTGAAACGCGTGCCGCGCTACGAGCGTAGAGCGCGAACCAGCGAAGACAACGGAGAAAAGATGGCGGTGTAAGTAACTTCGGGTACGACTTACACGTCTATACTATGTGCCTCCCACAGACAAGTTAGTGGAGTTACCCGACGACAGCGAAACACTGAAGGCTGTGGTGCGCTCGCTGCTGCTGGAGCGTGATGCTGAAAAACGCCGCGGCGATGATCTGCACATCGAGAACCTGCGTTTGCAGGTAGAACTGGCTCGCTACAAGAAGTGGTATTACGGCCCCCGCGCCGACCGGCTGCAGTCGGCGGGCGACCTGGCGCAGATGCTGCTCGGTTTTGCCGAGGCGCTGGATCGGAAGCCGGTCAACCCGGACGATGTTCCGGCGCACACGGAGCCAGACGAAGAACTGCGGCGCGTGAAGCGGCGCGAGGGTCGCCGCCAGCTGGCGAACTTCGAAAACCTGCCGGTCACGACGCATGTCTACGAGTTGAGTGCGCAGCAAGGGGCCTGTCCCTGCTGCGGCATCGAGCGCAAGGAGATCGGCCAGGAGGAGAGCTGGCAGATCGAGCATATTCCGGGGCGGTTCGAACGCATCCATCATGTGCGCAAGAAATACGCCTGTCCGGCCTGCGAAACGAATGGCGAGAACCCATGCATCGAGACCGCGGCCAAGCCGGAGACGGCGATCGACAAGGGACTCGCCGGACCGGGTCTGCTGGCCTACATCGTCACCAGCAAGTTCGCAGAGTATGCCCCACTTTATCGGTTAGAAGACATCTTCGCGCGGCAGGGGTTCGAGATCTCGCGAGCCACGCAGTCGGTCTGGTGCGGCGACGTGGGCGATCTGGTCGAGCCGCTGTATGCGCTGATGGCGGACAAGGTGCGAGCCTCGCACGTGGTGGCCACCGACGACACCGTTATGCCCATGCTGAGTAAGGAGAAATGCGCCAACGCGCGGATGTGGGTGTATGTCGGCGATGCGGCGCATCCCTACAACGTTTTCGACTTCACGTTGAGCCGCGGCCGCGACGGTCCGAAGTACTTCCTCAAGGATTACAACCAGGTGCTCCTCGCCGACGGATACGGCGGCTACAACGGCGTGGTGGTCGGCAACGGCATCGTGCGCGCCGGATGCTGGGCACATCTGCGCCGCAAAATTATCGATGCGGAGAAAGCGGCGCCGGAGATCGCCCAAGAAGCGATCGACTTGGTGCGGGCTCTTTACGCCGTCGAGAAGCAAGCCAAAGATGCCACTGTCGAGGAGCGGCTCCGCCTGCGCCATGAGCAGTCGGCGCCGGTGCTGACCACGCTGCGCGAGAAGTTCCTCGCCTGGAAAGAGCAGTTGCTGCCCAAGCATCCCATGGCTGAGGCAATCAACTACGCTCTCAGCCAGTGGCAAGAACTGAACGTGTTCTCGTCAGACGGCGCGGTCGCAATCGACAACAATGTCTCCGAGCGAGAGATGAAGCGCGTAATTTTAAATCGAAAGAACAGCCTCTTCGTCGGAAACGCGCGAGGCGGCCGCACCGCCGCCATCCTCGCCAGCCTCACCTCGACCTGCCGGCGGCATGACATCGATCCTCAGATCTACTTGACGCAACTGCTTACCAACCTGCCCGCGGCGCTCGACGGTGATCTATCCGTCTGGCTGCCCGACCGATGGAAGCTCCATCAGAAGGCGAGACTCGCCAAACTGTAAAGCGAGGCTGCTCCGGCTTCGTAAGACCTGTGGTTCACGTAGCGCTCACGGTCAAACCCTCTCTACCTGTCATTGAAGGCCAGAGTCTATCGGCCGGCGAACCTATGTAACTTGGTGAGCTTTTTATCAAGAAGCTCACCCCGTGCCGCAATGCGGGGCATTTTATTGCGAATCTCTTGTCTTGCTTCTGAGGTACGCCACGAGATGTTTGCCGCTTATACGCAGCATCTTCTTGCCCCGTTTGTAGCGCTTCGTCTGGGTCCCCATGTCAACGCAACCCTTCATGTTTTGCATACGGCGAACTGCGGTGTCATAGCTTACGTTTAGCAGCGCAGCGACCTCACTTGGGGAATAAAGGTTGTCTGGCTTCAATTCCACAGTTCGTTTACGAGCACGCTGCTTGAAGCTGCGGCGACCAGAATAAGTGACTAGTTCGTAGATGTCCTTGCCGACCTTGCGGAGGTCAATCTTGGCCACTGTCGCGGCGGTCACCGGCGGCTGGAGAGGTATTCCGGCTTGCTCTAAGATTCCCATGTTCTTTGATACCAGTTTGTACTAATTTCTGTCCTAGTTTTCCGCGAAGAAAGCGAATCCTGCGAAATCTGCGAAGTATTCGGCCGAGTGTTTTCAACAAGTTACTGATAGCATTGGACTTACGGATTGACTTCAGAGAACGAGTCCTACCTGAGGAGCCAATAAACCAATAACTTAGAGGCATCGCCCAGATTCTCAGCACAACAGAACCCCACATCAACACCTATGCTGCCGCAGACTCTTTCCCAGCCTGCGTCATCACCATTTGAACTGCCCGAGAGTTTGCCTGTTGCTTTGCCTTTATGGTTGCGTTGCCGTAGACGTTCATGGTCGTTGCCACGTTGCTTTGACGCATTAGCTTTTGCTGCACGCCAATCGGAACACCAGTTTCGTCCAGGAGAAGACGGTACGTGTGCCTGAAGGTGTGGCAGCCCAAGCCAGCAATCCCGATGCTCTCACCCTTGGGTTTGAGAATCTGGCGCCGGACGCCCATCAACGAGGCGCTGCTGCAATCGGTCATAGCGCGTGGTTCCTATTGCTCAGACATCGGCGATGCCTGCGACTAGATTCAGGTATGTAAGGGTAGATAGATGATGGTCCCAATCAAGTAACGGGAATTCATGAACGGACTTAACCCCCTTATGTAGGCTGCTGTTGCCGGGTTGATCTTTACGGCGCCAAAGCATCCCACTCGAACCAGGGAACCGCAGACACCTTAAGGGGGTCTCACATGCGTGGAATCAAGATTCTACTCGGTACAACTGCACTGCTCGTCGGCCTGGCCCTGGCGCCAGCGACTCAAGCGCAGCTTGTGATCAACATCGGAGTTCAACCAAGCTGTGCATACGGCTACTACGGCTATGCGCCGTACGCCTGCGCGCCTTATGGCTATTACGGACCGGGGTACTTCTACAACGGCATCTTCCTGGGCATGGGCCCCTGGGGCGGCTGGGGCTACAGCCACGGCTGGGGCAGCCATCGCTTTGTAAGCGAGGGCGGAGGAAGCTACCACGGCGGACCTGGGCAGGTGTCCTATCGCACCAGTGGCGGCCAAGTCCGCGGCGGCGGGGCGCGACCCAGCGCAGGCCGGCCGGCAGCGGCGCGTAGCAATGCTCCGCGCTCGTCCCATGCCACGGCTTCGCACGCACCGGCTTCGCACGCACCTCCAAGCGGCGGTGGGTCTCACGGTGGCGTCGGACATGGAGGCGGCGGTGGTGGCGGCGAACGGCACTAACTAATCCGTAGCCGCTGAATCAGGCGGCGAGTTACACAACAAGCGGCGGAGCATATCAGCTCCGCCGCTTTTCGTTTGCAGAGACAGTTTCGGGGGCGTCGGGCCCAGATGGGCGCCGTTGGAGATTCGGCCTCGCGGCATATACAAAATGAGCAAGAGCTAGAGGACCTGTCTGCCTGTTTCACGGAGCAGGGTTTCGCCAGATTCGGCAGGCTGCGTCGCTGAATCGATCGCCTTCGACAGCCTTTGTGTCATCACCTGAAAGTGATAACCCATGACTGCCAGGGTCATGGCCGCGCCGACGCAATGACGATAGCGCGTGGCCACAGTCAATACGAACCTCCAGTAACTCCATCGCTGCCGGCCGAAGACGCCCTGGCGGACGATCGACGTAACGAAGGCGCGCGCATTGCTCCTGGTCATCCATCGCTGCCTGGTGTTTCCCTTTTCAGGCCGCGCATGAGTACGGCTCAGATAGAGCTTGACGCGTTCATAGTAGGCCTCACAGGAATAAATCCTCTTCAGCACCTCGCGGTAGCCTTCTACCAACTTTGCCGCGTCCATGCGGGGCAAAAAGTTCAGCCGGTCGCAAAACGTGTTGTCGCCACCGCCCGCGTCCAGAATCCGGCCCTCCCGCCACAGACGCCGAAAGAGTTGGGTCCCAGGCATGGCTTGCAGCAGGCCGACCATGGCAATGGGAATGCCGCTCTTCTGGATGAACTCGACCATGCGGTCGAAGATGTCTTCCCGATCCGTGTCGAAGCCGAGGATGAAGCCGCCCATCACCTGCATCCCATAGCTTTGGATAGTGGCCACGCTCTCCAGCAAGCTGCGGCGCGTGTTCTGCAACTTATTGCTGGCGATCAGCCCCGATTCATCGGGGGTCTCAATGCCCAGGAAGACCGAGATAAAGCCGGCGTCTTTCATCAGCTGCATTAACTCCGGATCGTCGGCCAGGTTGAGCGAGGCTTCTGTATTGAAGTCGAAGCTGGTCTTGTACTGGCTCCGCCATTCGGCCAGCGCCACGCATAATTCCTTGGCACGCGCCTTGTTGCCAATGAAGTTGTCATCGACAATAAACACCGCCTCGCGCCAGCCGGCAGCGCGCAACTGGTCCAGTTCGGCCAGCACCTGGGCCACGGCCTTGGTGCGCGGCCGGCGGCCGTAGATCTCGATGATGTCGCAGAACTCGCAGTTGAAGGGACAACCGCGCGAATATTGCACAGCCATGGTCGAGTAGCGGTTCATCTTGATGAGGCTCAGGTCCGGCAGCGGGCTGGTCTCCATTGGCGGCCGCTCATTGGCTTGATAGACGGGTTTGGCTGTCCCTTGTTCCAGATCCCTTGCCAAGCCGGCAATCAGGCTCTCGGCCTCGCCGATCACCACGTGGTCCGCTTTGAGCTCGGCTGCCGGCACGCTGCTGGCAATGGGCCCGCCAACAACGGTGCGTACCCCGCGCGCGCGGCAACGCTCGACAATTTCGAGAAGGGAAGGGCGCTGGATGTGCATGCCGCTGATCAGAACCACGTCGGCCCAGGCCAAGTCGCGGTCCCGCAGCCGCTCCACATTGATGTCCACCAGCCGCTTCTTCCACGTGTCCGGCAGCAGCGCCGCCACCGTCATCAGGCCCAGCGGAGGCTGCGCGGCACGCTTACCCACGAATTTGAGCGCATGTTTGAAACTCCAATAGGTATCGGGGAACTTAGGGTAGATCAGCAGGGCGTTCATAGGCCGCTTCTCCGGGAAGAAGGGCGGCCGGCGAACATGAAGGTCCAGACCGGGTTCGGTGACTGGTACCAGTTCATCGCAAACCTAAACGGCTGCGCACGAGACGGCGCACTTCTTCCGGAACAGATTGCTCTGCGATGGGGGTGGAAAGCTGTACAAAAGGGATCACTTTCCCGTGAAAAAGCGAATTCTCAAGGCTTGAAACCCTCTTAGGCACCGTTGCCGACCAAAACCCCCGCGGCTCAGGTCTCTTTATAAGACGGTACGGCGTCCGGAGACCAGGTTGAAGACCAGGATGATCAATGCGACCACCAACAGAAGGTGAATCAAACCATCGGCAATGTGAAAGCTAAAGCCCAGCAGCCACAAGACCAGAACGATGACGAAAATTGCCCAAGGCATAGACAACACCTCTCTCGATTGCGGACGCCTGAGACGGGAAATCCGCCTCAGGCGCACACAACGCACTCACAAGCAGCGGTTACTTCGAAGCAATGGCCTGCGCCTTTGCGTCTCTGACTGCATCGATAAATGGGTTTGCCGAGGCAGGCGTCGCCACTTCGCCGCGCAGAACGCGGTGTGTGGAGACGTCAGGTCCGTAGAATGCATCCATGGAATCGTCGTCCCGGCGAAGATTTGCCCCGGTCAGAGTGAGTCCGGCAAACAGGCCTTTGGCCCGCGAGTAGGTGAGGACCTCGGTATCGAGCTTCCAGTCGGTATTGGCTGAAGCATGGCGCCCCACTGGTCCGGCTGCCGCAGAGGCGTCCGCTCCAAGTTGGAAGTTGCTGGAGATCATCCGCTGCATCCCTTTGTCGCCCCGAAAGACCATAACCAGATCCACGCCTTCAACGCCGATCTGCAATCCCCAGTTCCCGCCAGTAATGGCAAAGAACGCCGGCGCGCTCCATCCGTTTGCTGTTCGACACGTGGCTACGCCCCTGCCGTCCTCCGCGCCAAACACCAAGCCGCCCTTGATCATGTGCGGCACTACGGCAATGCACTTTGCGTGTTCCAGCACCTCTTGCGGAATGCCATTATCCGGCGCCGCCATGATCTGGTGCAGCACCAGCGTTGCGTTGTCGAGCCGGTTCTGCACATCTTCGCGAGTCTCCGCCCAGGCAGTGCTTGCCACACCCAGACTGAACAATGCTACTAACGTCATGAATTTCTTCATACATCTCACCTTTTCTACCCGTGCGCAAGCGTCACTTTCATATTGCGCACTGAGGCGCACAAGGTATCCTTACCTTAGAGGCGTTGACGGGTAATGTCTGAGCAATAGGGCTCTCTCGATGGATGGCGGCCGATCAATCGATGCCGCGGGAGATGTCTTTGGGGCGGACTGCACAATTTCGCGAGTGCGTGCTGTGGCGTTCCGGCAACTCCTCCGCGGTTCCCTTTGGCGCCAGCCATCGCGACGCTTTCCCGTACCGGAATCCACACCCCGTCTTGCATTCTTCCCGCAATGTCCCGTACTTTCGCTGCATCTGAAAGGAGGCCTGCCGGATGGTTGAGCTCGAGAAACCCACATTTGATGCCGCGGCCTTTCTGATGAGCACCGGGCTGGGGCGAAGAATCGTCCAGTTGGCGCCCAAGCAGACCTTCTTTTCACAGGGAGATCCGGCCGATTCCGTCTTCTATCTTCAAAAGGGCCGGGCAAAGATCACGGTCGTCTCGCAGGCCGGCAAGGAGGCCACCATCGCGCTTCTCTCCGCCGGCGATTTTGTCGGAGAGGAGTCCCTCGCGGCAGGGCCTGGGCTGCGCTTGTCTTCGGCAAGCGCCGTTACCGCCTGCACCGCGGTCAAGATCATGCGGGATGAAATGATCCGCGTCATGCACGAGGAGCATGACTTCTCTGACCTGTTCCTGAAGTTTCTGCTGGACCGCAGCATGCGCATCCAGGCCGATCTTGTCGATCAGCTTTTCAATTCCAGTGAAAAGCGCCTGGCCAGGATTCTCCTGTTGATGGCCGAGTTTGGCCGGCCGGGCGAGCCCGAGTCTCTGATCCCCAAGATCTCGCAGGAGGCCCTGGCGGAGATGGTCGGCACAACACGTTCCCGTGTCAGCTTCTTTATGAACCGTTTTCGCAAGCTTGGTTTTATCGAATACGACGGCCGTATTCGTGTTCATAAGTCGTTGCTTAATGTGGTTCTCCACGACTGAGCCCAACATTTGCGGCTTTCGTCGAGGTCAACGTCGGTTATGTGGTCAAGCATTCATCGGGGCTTGGATTATGCCAGCTGCCGTCCGCAGCGATGAGTGTGCCAGCCTCTTTCGGCCCCCATGTGCCGCGTTTGTAGCGGCGAACCGGGTGATGGTCCTTCAGGACCCGATTGACCACCTTCCATGCGGCTTCAACCGCGTCCTCGCGGGTAAAGAGCGCCCCGTCGCCCTTCATGGCGTCGCCCAAAAGCCGTTCGTAAGGCGTTTCCTCTCCCGGCTGCTCATCCGACAGGTAAAGCTCTCGCTCTTCTCCGATGAATTCCTGCCCCGCAAGCTTCACACGGGCAGCCAGAGCGATGGCGGAGCTGGGAGAGAGCCGAAAGCGGAGGTAATTCGATCTACTCTTCCCCTGCACAGCGTCGTCAAAAAGCTTCTGCGGGGGCCGCTTCAGCTCCACCAGGATCTCAGTCGCAGTGGTTGGGAGATATTTTCCCGAGCGCAAATACCACGGCACCCCTTCCCAGCGCCATGAGTCGATGAAGAGCCGCAGGGCGCAATAGGTTTCGACATCGGAGCGCCTGGCCACGTCCGGCTCATCACGATAACCCAAATACTGGCCGCGCACCATATCGTCGGGCTTCAGAGGGAGCATGGCCTTAAAAACTTTCGCCTTCTCGTTGTGCACGTCTCCAAAGTCCCGCCCCGCAGGCGCTTCCATAGCAAGCAGTGCAACGATCTGGAAGAGATGATTCTGAATCACGTCGCGCAGGCAGCCGGCTGTCTCGTAAAACGCGCCGCGCCCGCCCACGCCGAAATTCTCCGATAGAGTGATCTGAACGCTGGCCACATAGTTGCGGTTCCAGATCGGTTCAAGAAACGAGTTGGCGAATCGGAAATAGAGAATATTCATGATCGCTTCCTTTCCGAGGAAGTGATCGATGCGGAAAATGGAGTCTTCAGGGAATACCGCATGGGCAACTTTGTTTAACTCGCGCGCTGAAGCGAGATCGCGCCCAAACGGCTTTTCGACGATGACGCTCGCGTTCTCGGCCAGCTTCGCGGCTCCAAGTCCTTTGATCACCGTTTCGAATAGTGCAGGCGGAATTGCGAGATAGTGCGCAGGACGCCGCGCGTTCCCTAGCGCGTCTTTGATCGCCTTGAATGTATTGCTATCTGCATAGTCCCCGCTCACATACTTCAGCAGCGAAAGAAGGCGCTGCAGTGCCCGCTTGTCATCGATTCCACCCGCTCGCTTGATGCTGTCCGTCGCACGCCGGTGCAGCCGCGCCAGACCCCATTTCGGGAAAGCAACGCCGATCACCGGAACCTTGAGTATGCCGCGCTTCACCATCGCATAGAGCGCCGGGAAGATCATTTTGTGGGCCAGATCACCGGTGATACCGAAGACGACCAGCGCGTCCGATTGCGACTCGGCCATCAGGCGCCTTCTTTCTGGCCAGTTTTCTCTTCGTGGCCGCCGAACTGGAATCGCAATGCGGATAACATTTTGTCGGCAAAACTGTCTTCGCCACGCGAACTGAAGCGCTCATACAGCGCGGCACTCAGTACGGGGGCCGGAACCGATTCGTCGATCGCAGCGGTAATCGTCCAGCGTCCCTCACCCGAGTCTGACACGCGCCCGGCAAATTTTGCCAGATCCGGACTGTCGAGCAGCGAGATGGCGGCTAGATCCAGGAGCCACGAAGAGATCACACTGCCGCGGCGCCAGACCTCGGCGATGTCAGCGAGGTTCAGGTCGTATTGGTACACCTCGGGGTTGCGCAGTGGCGTAGTTTCGGCGTCCACAGTTTGCTGATGCTTGCCGACATTGGCATGTTGGAGAATGTTCAACCCCTCGGCGTACGCGGCCATGATTCCGTACTCGATTCCGTTGTGCACCATCTTCACAAAGTGGCCAGCGCCGCTGGGACCGCAGTGCAGATAGCCGTGCTCGGCGGTGCCGCCCGCCTTTTCCCGGCCGGGCGTGCGCGGCGCCGAACCGATGGTTGGCGCCAATGCGGAAAAAATGGGGTCGATACGCTGAACCACATCCTTTTCGCCGCCGATCATCAGGCAATAACCTCGATCGGCCCCCCACACTCCGCCGCTGGTCCCCGCGTCCACATGGTGGATGCCTTTCGGTTTCAATTCGGCGGCTCGGCGAATGTCGTCGCGATAATAGGAGTTCCCGCCATCGATGACCACATCGTCTGCTTCGAGCAGAGGAGTCAGGCCTTTGAGCGTCGCATCAACCACGCCTGCCGGCACCATCATCCAGACGGCGCGAGGCGTCTTCAACTTCCTGACGAAGTCTTCAAGCGAATTCGCGCCAACCGCGTCTTCCTTGACAAGCGATTGCACGGCATCCGAATGAATATCGTAGACAACGCAGTGGTGGCCGGCCCGCATAAGACGCCGGACCATGTTGGTTCCCATCCTGCCCAGGCCGATCATGCCCAATTCCATGAAATCCTCCCCGATACGATGTTGGATGCGCGCAAAAGAACAAAAAACTGCCCACGAGCACGAGAAACGCTCGAGCACCGCTTGCCTGATACAGGCAGAGTACAGGAGGCGTCAGGATTTCAGTCTCATTTTTTGCGTGGTAATCCTCCTGGGTTCAGCCGAGCCCGGCATTGATGGGAAGATTCCGGCAGGACGCTCCACGGAATGGTGGTAGAGAGAACTTAGGACTCCGTTTCACTGCGCCGAATCGTGCCAGCCTTCCGGCGCAAATCCGGAAGTGAGCAATATTGACCAGAAGCGCGCCTTGCCTCCGGGCCATGATGGACAGAGATTGATCGTCATTGCGGTCCATCACGGGATGGACTGTCCCCATTTTGCGCAAGTGCCCAGGGATCGACTCGGGCCTGCGTTGCCGTCGTCAGATCGCAAAAAGAGAGTGGCTCTTATCCTCCTGAGCACTGCGTTCACGGCCTTTGATCCATTCGCCACAGACTCTAAGCCCGGCACAAAGCGGCGCCTTCCTGGGCATAAAGAGGCCGCCCAAACAATGGGCCTGCAACGAGGTAGCATTTTGACGAGCAATGACAACAATACATTCCATTCTGCCGCCTTTCTTGCGAACGCCGGGCTCGGCCGAACCATTGTCGAGTTGAAGCCAAAGCAGACATTTTTTTGCCAGGGAGACACGGCGGACTCTGTGTTCTATCTGCAAAAAGGCCGTGCAAGGGTCACTGTCGTCTCGCAGAAGGGCAAAGAAGCCACGATCACCCTTCTATCCGCGTGCGATTTTGTCGGAGAGGAGTCTCTCGCGGCAATCGTCGGGTTGCGTATGGCGACCGCCACTGCCGTGAACACCTGTACAGCGCTCAAGATCAGTAGAAGCGAAATGATCCGGGTGATGCATGACGAACCTGCATTCGCTGATCTATTTCTCAAGTTCCTGCTAACCCGCAGCATGCGAACCCAGGCCGATCTTGTCGATCAGCTTTTCAACTCCAGCGAAAAGCGTTTGGCGCGAATTCTCCTCTTGATGGCGGAATTCGGCAAGCCCGGTGAACCAGAAACCTTCATCCCGCCCATTACGCAAGAAACCCTGGCGGATATGATCGGCACCACCCGGTCCCGTGTCAGCTTCTTTATGAACCGCTTTCGCAAGCTCGGCTTTATCAGCTATAACGGCCGCATCCAGGTACACAAGTCGCTCCTGAATGTGGTTCTGCTCGATCAATTGCCTGACCACAACGCGCAAAAACCTGCGATTCTCCCTATCCCGTGAGCAATTTCAGCCCCGTGCTTCGCGCATGCACTATGAATCGCCCCGGAGCTGCGCCAATAAAGTGGAATGGATAGCAGGTTATGAGCGTAATGGCGGATCCCATCGAGGAAGCCAGGACTTCAATGTCACCAGGAGCGACGATCTGCCTCTGTTTCGGTGAAATCACTCTCGTAGCGATCGGCTTGGAATTCGCTTTTGGCCTGGCGATGAATCAGTTGCAAGGCCCGCATCGATCTCCCCCCAGCCTGTCAATTTGGTCCCGCCGGTTACTTCCGCCGGACGAGAACCGGTCGCATAAACCATCTTTGTTAACTCGCGGTAATCATGGGACCCGCCTTGTTGTTTGGTCCCATACGTGCCCATTATGCGGCAGAGGCATTTATGAGACTGGTTGTAGCGATCTGGAAATCCGCCCGCAGATTTGAAGACGCCGTGCCGGAGCTTCTTATGCTGCAAGGCCCGGCCTGGCTCGACTCGGCGCGTGCGTTTTCGCCCCTTCGGCCATTAATTCTCCAATACTTTGCAGCAGGCTGATCGGCTCATTCCTGATTGTTGCGTCCGCAAAGCTGTCGCAGCCGGTTGAAGAGTCCGTAATCGAAACCACAGGCGCCCGCGAACCGATTGCTCGAATCAGGAAGGTCAATCTCTCCCGACTATCGGCAGGGATGGCATGGCCCAGGAGGACCAGGTCGAAATCACGATCCCTGATATGGACGATCGCTTCCCTGATCGACTCTGTGGACGTGACGATGAATCCAGCGGATTGCCAGACTGAGCTCTGACCTGCCAGAAGCGACGAATCCAAGCCGACGGCCAGGACAACCGTTAGGGGCATGAAGGTCTTCAGAATGGGGATACTTAGCCTAATCGGTCAGGGAGAACAGGCCAAGTATTGCTTTAATATCTGTTTCATGGCGAGCAGTCTGGTCAATGTTGCACAATTCCCCTCTTTTCATCGTGCTTTCACCGGTTCAGCTGTGCGGTGACCGCATTCTCCTGATCGATGCCATGCTCGGTCCGGCAACCAGGCGCAATAAGGTTCGAGTTCTACCTGAGGGGTCAATCGCTAAACAACTTAGGGCCGTCACCGCCTCGGGAAGACCCTTGAGCACCTTCGGGAATTGCGGCATTCGTGCCCGTGCCGAAGGATTCTGCGCGTCGAACGCCGCAAATCGCGATTCGATTCAGAACGATTCTCTCTGTGACGCCGGCGGACGCCGGCCCGCCAGGGGCCGTTTCGTCTTGCTGTCTTGGATCGGAATCCCGTATAAATGAGTCAAAAGCCCCGCAGAATTCCAGGTTTGCTCGAACGTGTCCGGCCCTTAAGAATCCGGCCAGGCTGAAAGTGAATGTGTATTGTTTACCCCATCAATTCTGTTATCGCGCTACCGACGGCTGAAGAAGAGGAAGACAAATGAAACAGGGGAAATCGAGCATTGCCAAGCCGCTGACAACGAACAAGCACCTGATCCGCTGGGTGGAGAAGATGGCCGAGCTGACGCAGCCGGAAGCCATTCACTGGGTGGATGGAAGCCAGCAGGAGTACGACCGGCTGTGCGACGAGCTGGTGGCGTCGGGCACCTTCATCCGGTTGAATCGCGAAAAGTGGCCGGGTTGCTTTTATGCCCGCTCCGATCCGCGTGACGTGGCCCGCGTGGAGGACCGGACCTTCATCTGCTCGCTCTCAAAGGATAACGCCGGGCCGACCAACAACTGGATCGAGCCGTTTGAGATGCGGAAGAAGCTCAAGGAGCTGTTCAACGGCTGCATGCGGGGGCGGACGATGTATGTGCTGGCCTTCAGCATGGGGCCGGTGGGCTCGCCGATGTCGCGCATCGGAGTGGAGTTAACCGACTCTCCCTATGTCGTGGCGAATATGCGCATCATGACGCGGATCGGCTTGCCGGTGCTGGCCGAGATCGACCGCGACACCATGCGCGTGGTGCCGTGCATGCACTCGGTGGGCATGCCGCTCGGGCCGGGACAGAAGGATGTGCCCTGGCCGTGCAACGACGAAAAGTACATTGTGCATTTTCCTGAGACGCGCGAGATCTGGAGCTACGGTTCAGGCTATGGCGGCAACGCGCTGCTGGGCAAGAAGTGCTTTGCGCTGCGCATTGCCTCGAACATTGCGCGCGACGAGGGCTGGATGGCCGAGCACATGCTCATTTTGGGCGTGGAGTCGCCACAGGGAGAAAAGACGTATGTGGCGGCGGCGTTCCCTTCGGCATGCGGCAAGACCAATCTGGCGATGCTGGTGCCGCCGAAGGCGTTGGGTGACTGGAAGGTGACGACGGTCGGCGACGATATTGCCTGGATCAAGCCGGACGCCAACGGCCAACTGCGCGCCATCAATCCAGAGGCAGGATTCTTTGGCGTGGCCCCGGGCACCAGCGCAAAGACCAATCCCAACGCGATGGCTGCGTTGAGCAAGAACACGATTTTTACCAATGTGGCGCTGACACCGGATGGTGGCGTGTGGTGGGAGGGGATGACCGAAGAGCCGCCGGCTGAGTGCCAAGACTGGCGCGGCCAGCGCTGGACGCCGGAGATTGCGAAGCAGACCGGGGCCAAAGCGGCGCATCCCAACGGCCGCTTTACTGTCCCTTCGTCACAGTGCCCGTGCATCGATGCTGCGTGGGAAGACCCTGCCGGCGTCCCCATCGGCGCGTTCGTCTTTGGCGGCCGCCGGTCCACGACCATGCCGCTTGTCTATCAGGCCTTCAATTGGAGCGCCGGCGTTTACGTGGGCGCTACGATGGGATCGGAGACAACGGCTGCGGCCAGCGGCGCAGTGGGCCTGGTGCGGCGCGATCCCATGGCCATGCTGCCGTTCTGCGGCTATCACATGGGCGACTACTTCCGCCACTGGATCAAGATGCAGCGCTCGCTCAGCTCCACGCCGCGCATCTTCCACGTCAACTGGTTCCGCAAAGGCGAGGACGGAAAGTTCCTGTGGCCGGGGTTCAGCGAGAACATGCGCGTGCTCAAGTGGATCGTGGACCGGGTGCACGGGCGCGCTCAAGGCAAGGAGACGCCGATCGGCTGGACACCGCACTACGAAGACATGGAGTGGGCAGGGCTCAACGTCTCGCACGCCGAGTTTGACGAGATGCAGGAGGTGAACCGCGCCGCCTGGCGCAAGGAGCTGATCGGCCATGAGGAGCTCTTCATTGACCTGCACGACCACCTGCCGCCGGAGATGATCTACGAGCGCGAGCTGCTGATCTGCAGGATGTAAGAATTGCAGGCCTGCGAGGGATTGAAGTACGGTGTGCGGCTCTCAGGCAGCGGTGCGTTCGACTACCGGGCGAAATCCGAGCTGCCGAAAGAAATCGACAAGGAGAGACTGGGTCTCGTCACTGGTGAATGGCGCGGCGCGAAGCACAAGATCGCGTCCCGCGCCGGCTGTCAGCTCTTCCGGCGAGGCGGCGATGGCCATGCACTTTTCCCTCCGGTTGGTGCAACTGGCCAGGTCGCCGATGGATTGGCGGATGGTGGGGGTGGCGATCACCGTGTGCGGCGGCGCCATGCGGTCCACCAACCAGAGGATTTCCAGCTTTGATTCGAGCTCGTCGGGCACGCAGTCGATGACGAGGTCGGCGTTACGGACAGCGTCTTCGATCGAGGAAACGAATGCGACCGCAGGCAGAGCTGGGGGACTTAGCTCCTGGCGGATCGATTCCTTCGCATGATGCAGGTTGCTTGGCATCACATCTTCAAGCAGAACCCGATACCCGGCGCGGGCCGCGCCCAATGCGAGCCGGCGGCCGAGGGGTCCGGCCCCGATGATGGCGACGGTGATCACAATTTTTAGCGGATCAACAGACTCACTTGGCGGCAAGGGCCTCGGCCACTTCCTCGACGCTGGGGCGCGCACGGAGCAGATGCTCGGCGACCTTGGCGCGCTCGTCCGCTGAGAGCGTAGGGGCCAATGCAAGCACCCGGCGCAGGGTCACGGCGACATCGTCAATGTAGTTCATCAGGCGGATAGCTTCTCCAGAAAGCGGCATGTTTGTCCTCTAAGGTGAGTTCCGCTCCTATTGTAGAGCGCAAGGCGGGGTGGTGCGAAACGGACGAGAGATCAGCGATCAGCGGCGAGGGAACAGGACTCGAATACGAATCTCCGGCCACCGGCGTTACGGGTGCTGCTCGATGGCGATGTTGACAGTGGCCGTGGAGCCCGAAGCTGCGAGGCCAAGAAGGTTCGTCGCCACTCCGGGCAGCGAGACAGGAAGAAACGTGACCGAGCCGTCAATGGCCGAAGTGGCTGTTGCGGCTTGCGTGGCAAGGAGCGCCCCCTGCGTGCAGACCGTGTGCGGTGCGCAGGGCGGCGACCAGGCGTAGAGCGCCTGATAGAGCGCGACCGTGCCGCCGGCCATGGGGTTGCCGTCCATGTCGAGGAGGCGCAGGGCGATCTGGCTGGGGGTGCCCGAGGCGGCGAGGGTCTGGCTGGCGCCGGAGATGGGTTCGAGCAAAGCGTACTCCGGTCGCGCGCCATAGGCGCTAAACGCAACGCACTGGCTGGTTCCGTTCAGGCAGGCGTTGATGCTGACTACCTGACCCTCGGTCAGCGGACCGACGGTGAGAGTTTTTGAGGCGATTCCCGCGGAGTTGGTGAGCGCGGCGACCGGGCCCTGCGGAGCGATGCCGCCACCGGACGGGGTTTGCCAGACGACCGACTGATTGGCGAGGGGAGAACCATTCGAGAGGACAAGAGTCTGCACGGTCCAGCTGAAGGTGGCTCCGGCGGCGATTGAAAGCCGCGGTGAGAGAGAGGCGAGGATGGGCGGAGTTCCGCCGGCAAACTGCGCCTCTACGCTGGAGCCGTTGGTGAGCGACGCGGTGATGATGGACCAAGTGTCGTCCACGGCGGTGACGTTCATGGTGGCGCGGCCGTCGCCTGTGGCAGTCGCAGAGCAGACAGGCAGCCCGCAGCCAAGCGTGGCCGTGCCGCCGGTGACGGTGTAGATGACGGTGACGCCGCCAGCTGGCGTAAGCGTGGGGCCAAGCGCAGTGACGCTGAAGGGAAGAGGCACGCCGACCGGCACGGTGTTGGAGGGTGCGGTGACGAGCGTGAGCGCGTCGCCTGTGCCGGAGTCGTAACTGACGCCGCCGGGGATGACAGCGGCCGCGTAAAGTGTCGGCAGGTCGTCGACCTCAACATCGACGGAACCCGTGACGCCGGAGGCCGCGGGCGGTGCGATCGCCGTGATCTGATTCGGCGAGATGCTGGTGACGAGCGCCGGCTGGCCCCCGACAAGAACCGAGTCCGCGAGGCGAAAGCCCGTGCCCTGAATCGTGATGGGGCCGCCGGAAGCGGGCAAGTGCGCGGGCGAAACCGTGTCGGCGTAAAGCAGCCAGCCATCATAGGCGTAGTCGGGGCGTCCGTCGCCACGCAGGTCGGCAATGCCGATGCGCACGATATCGTCTGCGTTTGAGGACACGCGCGGCCACGTTTCGCCAGCTGCCAGTCCATTGAGGCCGGGCGCTGCGCCAACGGGTGTTGCGCCGGCAGCGTCGAATGCGTCCCACACGCCGATCGAGGGCATGGCCTTGGAATTCGAGGGCGCACCGGATTCGTCGAGTGCCTGCGTGACGACGGTAAAGATGCGATTGCCGCGGACAGGGAACGTGAACCAGTCCGTCTGGCCGATCTGGCTCAAGCGCCCGCACCACAAGCCGCCTGTGGGCATGGGGCGCGGCTCGGACTCGGAGCCGGTGGCGTCGTTGAAGCCGGCGACGGGCGAGTCCGCAGCGGTCACGGTGAGAGTCTGCGTGCTTCCCGGCGAGAGATCCGGGAGGGTGATCGCGTTGAGTGTGCCGGAGGGCGTGACCTGGCCCTGCGTGTAGGGACCGACGGAATTCTCGAGGATGTAAAGCGGATCGATGGCCTCGAAGGTGACCTGGTAGCTGGCGGTTGGCCCGCCGGGAGGAAGCGGGATGCCGCTCAGGTCAAAGGCGCCCTGCAAAGAGGGATCATTCGAGCCCCACATGGTCAGCGCGTTTCCATTGGCATCGGAATATCCGGTGACGGGATTGCCATGATTGCCGTTGAAGTTCACGCCCGTCACGGCAGTCACCGTGTACTGGTAGAGCGGGTTGCCGTTGGCATCGAGCGGCCGCGCCACTACGTTGACGCCCTGCATCCCGTAGCCGGTGCGAAAGCTGACTGTGCCCTGGATGGAGATAGTATTGGGCGACGTCAGTTGCTTGCCGGGGAAATTCGCGAGGTTGGCAGCGGTGACTGGATAGATGCGGTTGAGCGCGGCGATGTCGTCGTAGCGGAGAACCGTGGGGGCGGGGATGCAGGCACCGCCACTTGCGCCGCAAGCGCCGCTCAGCGGTTCCATAATGGGCCAGCCCTGCGTGCCGCCGGCCTCCCCGTTTGTGGTTGCGCCGGGATTGACCTGCGAGTCATCAAGGCCAAGAACGCGGCCGAAGGCGCGCTCCACTTCAAAGCTCATCATTTCCAGCATGCTGGAGTTCGTGGCGCAGAGTCCGTTGAGGACGATTACGGCGTGCGCAATGGTGGCGTCGGGGTTCAGGTTGTCCATCCAGACGTAGACGCCGTTGTTCTGGCAGGCGTCGGGCTGGCTCGTGGCGGCGCCGAAGATTGCGTTGATCACGGAGCCGTCGGCGTCGTAGATCACGGCAAGAGGATAGTTGGTTGCCGCGGGCGTTACGTCGGCGGGCGCGGTGATCGTGCCAGACGAGTTCACCGCGATATTCGAGCCATTGACGTCTTCATTCAGCGGGCCCATATCCGTGAGGGTGACTGCGGCGGTCGGCACGGCGCTCCACAAGGCGGCTGCGGAGTCGACCATCGCAGTGGCCTGCTGATTGGTCACGGAGCTCGAGAGCGGACCCTGATCGACGAAGTAATTGACTTGGCCGCCGGCCCAGTGGACGGGTTGGCCAATGACAGCGGGATTGAAGAAACTGGTTCCGGCGACGAATTTCGGTCCTCCGGCAAAGGCGCATGCGGGAAGGAGGAGCAGCAATGCGCCGACAAGGATCGCCCGGCGGCGAGAAGAGGCAGCGCGAACAGAAGCGGTGTGTGCGGACGCGGAGGTAGCGATGGGCACGAGAACCCCCAAACAGAGTGATTGAGGGCATCCGCAACACCAGAGGAATTTGGTGATTTTTAGAGCCTTCTAATGCAACGGCGCTGCGCCGCAGATGAGAACATTCAGAACAATTCACGGAATATGAGAGATTTTTGAATACCGAGAGGCTCCGATTTGAGGCGCACTTGGGCTGGAAGGAGGGCTGACCGACACAAAGGATTAGAAATCGCTCATGCAGATGCGGCAACCGTTAGAAATCTCTCATTTTGGGCGTCGATCCCTTCGCCCCCCGCGCTCTGCCGGCCCGAGTCGAACCTGCTGCCCGTGTCATCTTAACTGGAGTGAACGGCAGGTCCGGAGATTCTCGGAACACAACGGCAAACCGGCCCGCTCCGTCTACAATCGACTCGGGTAAACCCATGGCAGAGATACGCGATACCGTAATTCTTGGCTCCGGCTGTGCCGGATTGACGGCAGCGCTCTACACCGCGCGCGCCGGCTCAAGCCGCTGGTTTTGGAGGGCCACGAACCCGGCGGCCAGCTTTCTATTACCACGCTGGTCGAAAACTTTCCCGGTTGGCCGGAGGGGATTCAGGGGCCAGAGCTGATCGGCAACATGAAGAAGCAGGCTGCGCGGTTTGGCACGGAGTTCCAGCTTGCGCATGTGGTCTCAGTGGAAGTTGGCGCGCATCCCATCCGGCTGCGGACGGCGACTGGCGAGCTTCACGCGCGCACGCTGATTGTGGCCTCGGGTGCGAGCGCGCGCTGGCTGGGGCTGCCCAGTGAGCAGGCGCTCATCGGCCACGGCGTGTCGAGCTGCGCCACCTGCGATGGGTTCTTCTTCCGCGACAAGGACATTGCCGTGGTGGGTGGCGGCGACTCAGCGATGGAAGAGGCGATCTTTCTCACCCGCTTTGCCTCCAAAGTGACGTTGCTGCACCGGCGCGACGCCTTCCGCGCCTCGAAGATCATGCTGGAGCGCGCGATGGCGCATCCCAAAATCGAGCTGCGGACCAACACCGTCGTGGACGACGTGCTGGGCGTAGACGAGGGTGAAGTGAAGGGCTTGCGCCTGCGCGACGTAAAGAGCGGCGAGAACTGCGAACTGAAAGTCAGCGGGATGTTTCTGGGCATCGGTCACGAGCCGAATACAAAGATGTTTGTCGGGCAGATCGATCTCGACGACGACGGGTACATCAAGACGACGAACAACGTGTTCACAACGCGCAATGGCACGATTGTTTCGGGTGTGTTTGCCTGCGGCGATGTGCAGGACCGGCGCTATCGCCAGGCGATTACAGCGGCGGGCTCGGGCTGCATGGCGGCGCTGGAGGCGGAGAAATATCTCGAGGAGCACGGGCACTGAAAGACAGGGAGCAAGGCAGCGAGGGAGCAAGGGACCGAGGTGTCAACGCTGGAGAAATGAGATGGCGCAGATCTTTCCCGGGCTCTACACCGCCCAGAGCGATGAGCCGTTTGTCGTCTTTCTCATCGGCATGAGGGCGCGGTGACAGCACTGAAAGAGAATCTCGAACGGCTGGAAGAAGCAATCGGCGCAGCCTGCCGGGCGGCAGGTCGCGCTCGCGAAGAAGTGGAGCTGATGGCGGTTTCAAAGACCTTCCCCGCGGAGGCGATCGCCGAGGCCGCGGCGCTAGGCCTCACGCTGTTTGGCGAAAACCGCGTTCAGGAATTTGCAGCGAAGGTGCTGCGCGCCGAGGAGCTTGGCACTTGGGCCGTGCGCGAGACGCTGCGCGTTCATCTCATCGGACATTTGCAGTCGAACAAGGCGGCGCGCGCGGCGGAGCTCTTCGATGGAGTGGATTCGCTGGATTCTGTGCGGCTGGCGGAGCGATTGAATGAGGCGGCGGGGCGGATGGAGAAGCGCTTGCCTGTTCTGATCGAGGTGAAGCTAAGCCCCGAAGCAACAAAAATCGAGTGGATCCGGAGTCGGACGAAGCAGCACGGCTGCTGGAGCGGCTGCCGGATCTCGCGCACCTTGAAGCGCGCGGCCTGATGACGATTGCCCCATGGGGCGCGGCTGATGATGTGACGCGGGCGTGCTTCCGCAGTCTGCGCGTCTGGCGGGACCGGTGGGCCGCCGCGCATCCGAACTTAAAGCTCGATGTATTGTCGATGGGGATGAGCGGAGACTTTGCGCTGGCGATCCAGGAGGGCGCGACACGCATTCGCATCGGCACGGCGCTGTTCGGCGCACGCAAGCCGCTGGCGGAGCGGCGAAGCCAGGAATCGGAGTTCGACTGATGCTGCGCGCCGCGGCGGACGGGGTCACGCTCGCTGTCCGTGCACAGCCGGGCGCGAAGAAGACGGCCATTGTGGGTATTTCCGGCGAGGGGACTACGGCTCAGCTCAAGATTGCCGTGCAGGCGCCGCCGCTCGAGGGCCGCGCGAACGTGGCCTTGATTGCCTTTCTCGCCAAAACCTTTGGGCTGCCGAAAAGCGCTGTTGTGCTGGCTTCAGGCGAGCTGTCGCGCAACAAGGTCTTTCTGCTGCGCGGTGTGACGCCGGCGAAGGCGACGGCGGCGTTGGCGAAGCGGATGGTCGATTGAATCAGGGCTTCGGTGCCGACTGCCGCTGAAGCTCCTTCTCAATGCCTGCTCGCGGCCAGCAATATAGGCCTTGTACCCTGCAGGATCGATGAAAGCGTTCTTATCGCCGTTCTTCCAGCGCGCGTATTTTTCGGTCAGTCCGAAGTATGAACCATGCGCGCCCAGAAAAATATCACAGGGCAGACCCTTGAGCACCGCAAAACCGCGGGCAAAGTCCGCCGCGATTGGTGGGTAGGCTCGTTGTTCACCAACTTATACCCTTCGTACACATTCGGGCCGCCAACGATAACGACATGCAGCATGCGGCCACCCTCGGTCTCGTCCATGGTCCACGTGGTGGTCCCCTTGGTGTGGCCGGCGGTGAGATGCGCGGCGAGAATCGTGCCTCCCAGCCAGACCGTGTCGCCGTCGTGGAGGACGCGATCGACATGCGTGGGCGGATAGCGCATGAATAGATTCGAACCATATTGAAAGTCGTCCTTACCGCCCGATTCGACAACCGGAACATCGGCGTCCATCACGTAGTATTTGGCGCCCGTGAAGTGAACGATCTGCGCGCTTCCCGAGCAATGATCGTTGTGCGCATGGCTGATGAGGAGAATCTTGATGTCGCTAAAGCAGAAGCCGAGAGACTCGACGCTTTTCCGGATCAACGGCACCGAAACCTAGAGGCTCGAATTAATCAGGATGAGTCCACTCGGAGTGGCGATAAGGTACGAAGCGAGGTATTCGCTCCCAACGTAATAGAGGTTGCCCGCGATGCGGAAGGGTGGAAACGGCCTGGTCCACGCTACCGGGTACTGGGCGGCGAGAGGAACTGTGCAACCAAGCAAAGCGATCAGCGCAATGCGAAGTATGAATCTGGTGACTTTCATCTTTCTCACTCAAATGCTGTTTGAATTGCGATGGAGGCGACGGCTCGCTCCAGATGAACGCCGCGGGAGCCTTTCACGAGGACGACGTCGCCGGACCGCAGATTTTCCCTCGGCCACTGGCCTGCGGCTTCGGCGTCGCGGAGAAAGACCGCGGGAACTCCGCCGCCGCATGAGGCCGTGGCCAGGTGCTCCGCATTGCCCTGCACTGCGACCACGAGATCGAGGCCAGCCTCCGCAGCGGCCCGACCACAGGCGATGTGCAGCGCGGGTCCGTGCTCGCCCAGCTCCAGCATCTCGCCGGCCACAAGAATGCGGCGGCCTGCGGCAGGGCGCGCGGCAAGAGTGCGGATCATGGAGCGCAGCGCCTCGGGGTTAGAGTTGTAGCTATCGTTCAGAATCGTGGCTCCGGCAATCTCAATCACCTGGCCCCGCTTGTCACCGGCCGTGAGCGTGGCGATTGCGGCCAGGGCCGCATCCGGATCCACTCCAGCCTCAAGCGCCACGGCCAATCCAGCGACGGCATTCGACGCGTTGTGCGCGCCGAGCAGATTCAACGTGAAGCTACCTGGCGCTCACCGGCGCGTATGTGAACGTGCAGGCCGCCGGGGTCCTCGACAGACAAAAGAATTTGTGGATCGGCGCGGGACCGCTGCCGAAGTAGACGACGCGGCCGGGAAAATCGCGCCCAAATTGTGCAGCGTATTCGTCGTCGCAGTTCAGGAAAGCGACCCATTTTCGCGGGAAGCGCCTCGACAAGCTCGAACTTGGCACGCGCAATCCCCGCCTGGCCATCGGCAAAGTTTTCAA
>CAWHVN010000048.1:0-20614 GCA_963832805.1 uncultured Acidobacteriaceae bacterium
CTGCTCCAGCTTGCCGCCATGACGCCGATCCGACTGCAACAGGAGAAGGGCGAAGATGAGCCCGGCCACGCCGAGGCACGCGAACATGATCTGGGTCGCGGTGTAGGTTCCGGTAACGTCGCGGAGCTTGCCATTCAGGAGCGGGAATAGCCCGAGCCCCAGGTTCTGGATGGCCGTCATCAGGCCGAAGGCTGTACCCACGCGCTTCTCCTCCACCACCAGCGGAACCGATGGCCACATGGCTGCGGGAACCAGCACGAAGGCTGCGCCGAGCACGATCATGCTGGGGACCGGATTCCAATGGGTGATGCCCATGATGAGGTGGGCGGGAATCAGCATCAGGGAGCCCACGACCATCAGCGTGGCCCGCTTGCCGATGCGGTCAATCAGGTCGCCGGCGAAGGGCGCGAAGACCATGGAAGCGAAGATGATGATGCTGGTCATTCCCGGCGCTGTCGAGAACATGTGCTGGAAGTTGACAAAGGCCTGGGACAGGAAGCCGCCTGTGGACGCGCTGACCAGCGGGATGCCCCACTTGTCGTGAAACATGTCGGTCGCCAGCGCCGTGAAGGGAAAGATGGCGCTATAGAAGGTGACGCAGAGCAAGACAACGTACCAGTAGGAAGAGTTGAACTTCCGGATATCGGACAAGACGATCTTGTCGCCGCCCTCCGGCTTCGGGAGCGCGAGCACCTTCTCGCCATGGAGGTCCATGGCGTTGTAGACCAGGTTACAGAGCACGGAGAACAGACAGAAGCCCGCCGCCGCCCAAAGCGCGATGCGGTAGCTGCCGAAGTAGCGGGCGATGAGTTCTTCGGTGTTGAAGCTGAAGAGGGTCCCGACGCGGCTGATGGTTAGAGCGATGCCGAAGGCAAGGGCCATCTCCTTGCCCTTGAACCAGCGGCTGATGATAGCGCTCTGCACCACGATCAGCGATTCGGAGCCGGCGCCGAAGATTAACCGCCCGGCAAAGAGCTCCCACCGGGATTGGGCTAGGGCTACGATGGTGGCGCCCAACAGGACGAGCGTGCAGAACAGGAGGCTCGCCCGGCGGGGGCCCAGCTTGTCGTAGAGCATGCCCCCGAAAAAGACGATGACGATGGCGGCCACAGAGTAGGCCGTGTAGAGATTGCCGATGGTGCTGCGGTCCAGATGGAGATCCTCGATGAGCGTGGGCGCGAGAGCGCCGATGCTGTCGTATGCAAAATAGCTTCCCAAAACCAGCAGGCTGATGAACATCAGGATGGTGAAGCGGTAGGGACGCCTGGATGGATGGAAGAATCCCATGGATTCTGGAGCTGCAGCCTCGGAGGCGGATGGGCGGCGTGTGGGATCGGACATGAAGGAGAGACTCCTCAGAGCACGGCGGAGCCGCGAATCCATGCGGCGTGAGGTCCGCAACCTCGAGGATAGCAGGCGGCATCCGTATAGGCCGAGAGGCTGTTCCTTTGCGTTTTCGGGCGCCATGGCACGCGCATTTGCCCACGCGATGGCGACAAGATGCAGCTTGTGCATATGGTTTCAGCCAGACCCATCGCCGCCGGCTCGGCCGTGCTGCGCATCGGCTTCATCGCCGCGCGTTCCCTTCCAGGTCGGCCTCGCCCTCTACTGGCGCGGCGCGCGCACGCAGCGGGACGCGTGACCTGCGCAGTCCTCCATCGTTCGATCATCAATGTTCCCGAGAGCGCGTGTTAAATTGTCGGTATTCGACGAGGAGTATCCGGTGGGCGGCGAGAGCACAGAGCGGATTCGTTTCGGCGACTTTGAGTTGGATCCGCGTGCCGGCGAGTTGCTCCGGGGCAAAGTGCGTATTCGGCTCCAGGAGCAGCCCTTGCAGATCCTTCTCATGCTCCTCGACAAGCCGGGCGAACTCGTCACCCGCGAACAGATTCGCAACCGCCTGTGGCCCAACGATACCGTCGTCGAGTTCGATCACAGCATGGGCACAGCGATTAAGAAGCTGCGCCAGGCGCTTGACGATGAGGCCGGTAGCCCACGCTACGTGGAGACAATCCCCCGCCGCGGTTTCCGCTTCATTCTTGCTGACGTGGAGCGGACAAACAAAGTGGAGGAACCGTCCACGTCGACGGCTCCGCAGCAGAGTTCGAGCGATGTCGCGTCGACGGCCCGTTCCCTAACCGCGAATGCCGCGACAAACCGTCGGATGGCCCTGTTTGCTCTCGCAGTCCTCGTTTTGTTCGTAATCGGTTGGCTGGGCTTGCGCTTCACACGGACGCGCGAAGTGCCTCCCGGCGAAACGCTCGATCCCTCGAGCCTCACGCAGGTCACGTCTTCCCCTGGCCTCGATATCGATCCCTCCCTTTCGCCCGACGGAAGTTTGCTCGCCTACAGCTCCGATCAAGACGGCAACTTTGAAATCTATGTGAAGCCTCTGGCGCCCGGCGGACGCGAAGTGCAACTGACCTCCGATGGCGCAGAGAACTTCCAGCCGGCGTGGTCGCCCGATGGCAAGCAGATCGCTTACTACTCACGAAAGCGCGGCGGCATCTGGTTGATTCCTGCGCTGGGCGGCTCGCCGCGCCTCCTCTCGGATTTCGGTTCAAGGCCTGCGTGGTCGCCGGACGGCACCATGATCGCCTTCCAGTCGGTTGAAACGGCCGATCTCGGCCAGACAGCCTTTCCCGCCATGCCGCCCTCGACCATTTGGACGGTGACCGTGCAGGGAGGCGCCCCGACGCAATTGACGCATCCGGGAGACCCCGCCGGCGGACACGGCGCGCCAGTGTGGTCGCCGGATGGAAAAAGGATCGCCTTCAGCACCACGAATACGGGTTTCGGAGAAATCTGGTCGGTGGCGGCCAATGGCGGCGTGCCCCTACGCATGTTGGGCAACGGCGCCGTCGGCCCGGTCTACGCGCCGAATGGCCGCGCTCTCTACTTTACGCAGGGCTGGGGGGCGACCTGGACCTTGATGCGCGTGGCATTGTCGCCTTCAGGCGCGGTTGCCGGGGCGCCGCAGATGATCCAGAACACTGGCCAGGTCCTCTATGCGCACCTGCAATTCTCGGCAAATGGCAAATTCGCCGCGTTTTGCGAGCTTTCTGCTTCGAATAATCTCCAGTCGGTGCGCATTTCGCCGGCGACGGGAGAAGCGATCGGCGCTCCAGAGCCGCTGACCCACGACACCAACGGACGCAAGACAGGTCCGCTGTTTTCTCCCGATGGAAAAACCATCGCGTATGCCGTTCTTCAGGAGGGCGGGCACTGGAACGTCTGGCTGATGGACGCTGACGGAAAGAACGCGAGGCCTGCGGGTGCTGCGCAGGATACCCCGCTCTTCCAGGGATGGTTTCCTGACAGCCGCCGGATCGCCTACATTGCCCGCGAGAACGGCCACAACGTTCTGGAGTCGCTCGACGTGGTTTCGGGACGAAGAGAGGCTCTGCGCGACTTGCCTGAGGCCAATTCAACCATGCGCCTCTCGCCTGACGGAAAACAAATTGCCTACAATATCCAGCAGGGCGGAGCGCAAAATGTATGGACCGCTCCCGTCAACGGCGGCCCGCCACGCCAGCTCACCTTCGATAAGGAGTCGATTGCGTTTCCCTCTTGGTCGCCCGACAGCAAACTTCTCGCCGCCGAGATCAAACGCAATGGCGGCGCAGAAATTGTCTTGATTCCCGCGAAAGGCGGAGCGTCCATCCAACTCACCTCCGACCAGGGCGAAAACTGGCCTCACGATTGGTCGCCGGACGGAGACAGGATTCTCTTCGCGGGGTTGCGCAACGGCGTCTGGAACGTCTGGTGGATTTCGCGGCGAACCAAAGCAGAGAAGCAGCTCACGCACTACACCTCGAACAACACCTACGTCCGCTATCCCGCGTGGTCTCCTCGTGGCGATCAGATTGTGTATGAGTACGCCGAGACCACAGGCAACATCTGGCTCATGAAAGTGAAGTGAGCAGTCGCCGTGCGGCCGCGTTTTATGGCTGCCCGGCGTTCGCCGCTGCCATACGCGCGTCTGCATCGCGCACCTCCGCGGCCAGCCGGGTTTCGATGCGGTGCGACTGCTTCTGAGTAAATACCATCTCCGCGCCGGCCGTCATTCCCAGCTCGCGATCAGCCCATGCCGCTTGCATGATTCCTGTGCGGGAATGGGCATTGTCTCCCAGTAGCAGATGCCCGATCTCATGCGCCATCACCCGCCCAAGGAGTGCTGAAAACGGCGCCGTATCCCCTCCGGCCATCGTGCGAATCTTGTCGTAGAAGATTTGGGCTCGCCCAAACCCTGCTGCGGATTCGTTCGCGCTCCCTAATGCATCTTCCGAGTGCTCCAGCCGATCGGCCATCGCCGCGGGCAGAATCGACACCACATAATCCGTGACCTTCAGTGCCGACGGGCAATCGGGAAAATCCTTCAGGACTGCGTGGGACGTTGGGCAATCGACCCAGCGGGCGCTCACCCCGCCCGTAGCCAGAATCGCGCTCGCTTCGGTCTCGGCCTGCTTCAGGGCGGCGTCCTTCGCTTGGGCATAGTCGTAGACGCGCAGGGTGATAGTCGCGGTGCGCGCAGCGCCCTCCGCCCATCCCGTTGCGCCGCACGCCGCCGCAGCGATTGCCAAGCCTCCCATCCAGGTCGCCCACGCTGATGTCTGCATCCTTGCCTCCCCCGCGGGTTGCGCGGTGAATGCAACAGTGCCGTGCAGACTCTCAAAGGTCGATGCACGCGGGATGAATTAGATTTGGACAGAATTTGAACCGGCAAACGATTGAAAGGAAATGCGATCTGTGCCGGCAGGAGTTCGCGCTTGAATGACGGATCGCGGAGAGAGTTCTATTCCCGTCGGAACTTGTTGGCTCGCTCGAACTCGTTGCGCAGCTCCGCGGTGCGCAGGTTCTCGCGCAGCGCGCCGCTCAGCGCTTGGCACTCACCGGCGTATACGACGGATCGAATTCCACGCGGTTGCGGCCGTTGCGCTTTGCCTGGTAGAGAGCTTTGTCGGCGTGGCGAATCAGCTCGTCGATCGTGGTTCCATCGAGCCATGGCCGCGTAACGGTCACTCCAAAGCTGCAGGTCGCGTTAATTTCGATTCCATTGCAATCGAATGGCCGCGCGGCAATCGTATCCACAAGCTCCTGCGCGCGCGCCGGGTTTTTCGCCGCATCGTAACCCGGCAACAGAATCAGGAATTCTTCGCCGCCATACCTGCCCACCGCATCGTAGCCGCGCATCAATCCCACCAGGCGATGCGCCGACTCGCGCAGTACGAAATCGCCGCAGAGATGTCCGTGCGTATCGTTGACCACCTTGAAGTGATCGAGGTCGCCGAGTATCACAGTGAGCACGATGCGCTCGCGCACGGCGCGTTCCAGCTCGCGCGCCAGTTGGTCCAGAATCGCGCCCCGGCTCCAAAGTCCAGTGAGCGAATCGTGCGCCGCCTGGAACTGCAGGGCCTCACGCGCTCTCATCAGGCCATGCTTCTCAATCTCCAACTGCGCGGTCCTCTCCGCAACAAGACCTTCCAATTCGTCGCGACGCCGCTTCAGGCTGCGCGTGCGCATCTCCACAATCCACCAGGTGAAAAGAACTGCGGCAATCGAATAGAAGAGATTAGCCAACGTCGTCCTATACCACGGCGGCACGACGGAAAGGTTTAGCGGCTCGGCGGCGGCGCTCCATTCGTTGCCGTCCCGGCTGGCCTCGACCATAAAGCGATAGCGTCCTGGCGGCAGGTTTGTGTAGTCGGCGGATCGGCGCGTGGACGCCCCGCTCCAGTGATCGTCGAAGCCTTCCAGCATAGAGCGGAACTCGATCTGTCCTGGCGCAACAAAGCTCGGTGCGGTGAACTGGATCTCCAGACGGCTCGAAATCGGGCCCACGCGGATCGCTGGGGCAGTCTCGGCCGCCTTGCCGTTCATCGACACCTCTTCAATCTGCACGCGCAGCGCCTGGCCGCTGTCCATCGCGTGTGCAGGATCGACGACCGACAGGCCGCTCATGGTCGAGAACCAAAGCCGGCCATCCGGTCCTTTCGACGCGGTCCCCGTCCCGCCCTGCATGGTTTCGCGCGAGCGCAGCCCATCCACGGTCCCGTACACGACGCTGTGAATCGAAGAAATGCGCCGGTTCGCAAAGTCGTTCAGATCGCTTTTTGCCACGCGGAAGATGCCGTTGTCCGAACCCATCCAGAGATTGCCGGAATTGTCCTCGAGAATGTTTCCCACCGTCGAATCAAACAGCCCCTGATCCGGCGTATAGGAGGTGATCCTTCCGTTTTCAATCCGGTTCAATCCCCCGGAAGACGAGCCGATCCACGGTACTCCCTGCTCGTCCATGTCGAGCGCCAGAATATGATCGCTGAGCAGTCCCTTCGCCTTGGTAAAGTTGGTCTCAATCCCATCCTTGAGCTTGATTACACCTTCGCCGTCTGTGCCCAGCCACAAAGTTCCATCGGCAGACTCCACCATCGCTGGAATCTCGCCCGTCGCACGAATCACTTCAAATTTCCCATCCTTGAATTGCGCCACTCCGGAGCCATACGTGCCCACGATCAGGCTTCCGTCGCGGTCCTCAAGCATCGAATTGATGGCGTTCTTGCTTGAGTGCTCGTATTTGAAAGTCTTGAACCGGCCTTTCAGGAACCGCGTGAGCACGCCGTGGCGCTGCCCCAGCCAGATCGCGCCGTCCCTGGTCTGCAACATGGAATGGATGGTCTCGCTCGACTGCCGTTCACCGTTGGTGTAGCTGCGGATCGAGCCATCCGGCAGAATTCGGTCCAATCCGCCCGTGCTCGTCGCCATCCAGACGCTTCCGTCCCGCGCCTGCAACCCGCACCACCCGATGTTCGACGAGAGTCCCTCCGGTTTTCCGAAGGTCGTGAACTTTCCATCGCGCAGTTGCACCAACCCGCTGTCAAACAGCCCCACCCATAGGTTGTGCTCGCTGTCTTCAAAGAACGACTCGACAGTCTCGCCCGGCAAACCGTTGGTGGCTCCATAGAGGCTCAAGGCGCCGTTGTGCAGCCGCGCCAGCCCACGGCTCTCGAATCCGATCCAGAGATTCCCATCGTGGTCGAAGAGCAACGCGTTGATGTCGTCGTTGATCGGCGGGCGCGACTCGTTCTCCACGCGTCCCTGGGTTAGGCGGGCCAGTTGCCCGTGCGCCGCCGCCATCCACACTGAGCCGTCGGGAGCGATGGCCAGCGCCGAAAGAGCGTTGTTGGTCAACCCTTCGAGCGCCGTGTACGCAGTGAAGCGCCTGCCGTCGAATCGCCCCAGTCCCGCATCCGTTGCAATCCACAAAACTCCCTCGGAGTCGGCCTTCAGGGCGGTCACCATGGTTCCCGGCAGTCCATCGCGGCTCCCATAGACCTGGATCTTGCCGTCTTGCATCCGGTCAAGGCCCCGCGCGGTGCCCACCCACAGGCTTCCATCGCTGCCTTCAAACAGTGCGCGAATGTCGTTGCTCGAAAGGCCGTCGTGGACCGTGTACGTTGTCCAAACTCCGTTCTTCTTGTGAACCAGTCCGCTGTCGGTTCCGATCCACAGGCTTCCGTCGCGCGCGCCCAGAAGGCGGGGAATGTAATCGGTGGGCAAGGCCTTGGTATTGCGCCGGTTATAGACGGTGAAACGCACGCCATCGAACCGCGCCAGCCCCGACTCGGTTCCTACCCAAAGGTAGCCGTCGCCGGTCTGGGCGACCGTGTAGATCGAAGTCTGCGGAAGCCCCGCCTCCGTCGTCCACACCGTCTGAACGTATTGGGATATCGCCTTCTGAGGATCGAGCGCGCCTGCGCGCGCTGCGGCCGCAATGACTAGACAAACCGCGCCCAGCCTGACCACTCCCCAAAGTCGGCCGTACCCGTGCGCCATCATGACCCTAAGGAAGTGTATCGGCAAATGAAGATAAACGGCTATCGAACGAATGGGTCAGCCCAAACGGTGAGTCGGCCCGAACCCACTCATTCGTCCTGACTTAACTATCAGACTTTCGGTCGAAGGAAGCTGCGCCGCTCGCTCGCGGCCGTGGGCCTTGCGGCGCCCGCTGTTTTCACCCGTTTTGAGTTACTCCCGCCGGAATTTGTTGGCTCGCTCCAACTCGCTGCGCAGCTCGGTGTACGAAGGTTTTCGCGCAGATGGGCCAGCCGTTGCACCATTACGCGCGGCGTCTGCACACGCGTTGCCCCTTGGCGCCCCTCATCCGGCTCGCGGTTGACAGAGGATTGTTCAATCGCGATAATTTGCACCACCTCCCTTTCCAACGTTTGTGCGCATGGAGAAAACCGTCCCTTGGCTGCGCAAACGACGCTGGAAACACCGGATTCGAAAGCGAGTACTCCTCATATGAGTTGCCTATCGAAATACCACCTTCTTATTCTCCTGGTTCTCACGCTTCCCGCTTGCCAAACACATCTGATGGCCGAAACCACTGATTCGGCAAAAGCCGCTCTGGGCAAGACTCTGCTCGGCAAGGATGTCAAGGCGCTTCTTGACATGCCTGCCTACAAGGACGGGGTTGACATCTATGTCTACCCAAAATCCGATAAAAGGCTGGACGAACGTGGGATCGACCTCAAGGACCTGGCCAAATACCTGAAGGACAAAGGCGTCGGCGTCGAGCGAGACGAATGGGTGACGATCACCGATGTTAAGGTCGACAGCGACCGCGTCGAGGTTCACCTGGGCGGTGGCGGCGAGGGCAGCGGCGCCAGCAAGAACGCGGAAAAGAAGGGTGCGGGTTTCAAAAGGGCGGGTGGCTCGCGCATCAATTTTCGTTATGGCAGAGACCTGACGGATGTTGACATCCAGATCGACGCATTTCTGCCGCTGTTGCAACGCGTTCTGGATACCAGCAAGATTCGCGACATTATGGAAGTGCAAGGCCTCGCACCAGAGTTCCAGGAGGCCATTCGCGCCAAGGACATTATTCAGGGCATGACCTACCAGATGGTGCTGATGAGTGCCGGCGACCCCGATCAGAAGAAAGTGGACGACACCACAGACGACAGCCTGCACGAGACCTGGTACTACCTGAGGGATGGCCACCGCTGGGTGGTGAAGTTCCTGAATGGCAAAGTTGCGAAGGTTCAGGTCTACTGAACCCCTTGCCGGGCGGTTACTGGTCCTGCCGGAATTTGTTGGCCCGCTCGAACTCGCTCCGCAACTCGGGTGTGCGAAGGTTTTCGCGAAGCTGGGCGAGATGCTGCTCGAGCGCTAGCAGTGCGCGCTCCACCGCTTCGGTATTCGTGTGCGCGATGTCGCGCCACATCGAGTAGGGGCTCGCGCCCAGGCGCGTCATCTCGCGCAGCGCGCGGCCGCCCACGTCCTTCAACTCAGGCGCGTCGCCCACTTCCTCTTCGAGCAACGCGCTCAAGGCCGTCGCCGTAAACTGCGGCAAATGGCTGACCCACGCGACCAGTTCGTCGTGCCGCACCGCATCGAGATCGAGCGTCTTTGCGCCCATGGCGGCCACCCACTTGCGCCAGTCCTTCACCAGCCCGGCCGATTGCGGCGAACGCTTCGCCGCAGGATCGTCCGTAAACAGCCACACCGCGCCGCGAAACAGGTTTGCGTCACCTAGCGCCGCGCCGCCGCGCTCTTTGCCCGCCATCGGGTGCCCCGGTAGAAACGCCGCGCGCTCCGGCGTGTTATAAAGCCGCGCGGCAGCCTCCGAAATCACGCGCTTTGTGCTGCCCACGTCGGTCACAAGATGCTCGGGCCCGAGCGCCGGAGCGAGCTTCTCCATCCAATCCAATGTGGCAAAGATGGTCACGGCGAGAACCGTCACTTGGCTCTCGCGCGCGGCCTCTATCGCATCGGCCGCGAGGGAATCCACCGCGCCCATCTTCAGCGCCAGTTGCCCCTGTTCGGGACTCCGATTCCAGCCTGTTATCTTTCCTTTGAATCCCGCCGCGCGCAGCGCAAGGCCCACAGATGTGCCCAGCAGGCCCGTGCCCAGAATGGAGATGCGCTCGATCATGCGGAGTTTCGTCGCTCCGTTAGCTTACAACGTCCGGCCCACAGCCTGAGCAAGAACCCGTAGCTCGCCCACCAGTTTTTCAAACTGATCGAGGTACAGCGTCTGTGCCGCGTCGGAGACGGCTTTGTCGGCATTGGGGTGGATCTCAATGAGCAGCGCGTCGGCGCCCGCGGCCACGGCGGCCTTGGCCATCGCCGGGACCATGTCGCGCCGCCCGGTGCCATGCGAAGGGTCGGCCGCCACCGGCAGGTGCGACAGCTTCTTCAGCACTGGAATGGCCGCAATGTCCATCGTGTTGCGCGTCGCCGTCTCATACGTCCGGATGCCGCGCTCGCAGACAATCACGTCGTAGTTGCCGCCCGAAAGAATGTACTCGCTCGAAAGCAGCAGCTCCTCCACCGTTGCGGCGATGCCTCGCTTGAGCAGGATCGGCTTGCGCACCTGGCCCAGTTCGCGCAGCAGGTTGAAGTTCTGCATGTTGCGCGCGCCCACCTGGAAGCAGTCCACCAGCGGCAGCATGGGCTCGATCTGCGCAATCTCCATGACCTCGCTCACCACCTGCAGTCCGTTGGCTGCGGCGGCCTCGCGCATCAGTTCCAGACCCGGAATGCCCAGTCCCTGGAAGGAGTACGGCGAACTGCGCGGCTTGTACGCGCCTCCGCGCAGAAATCCCCCGCCGGCAGCCTTCACGCATTGGGCAATCGCAAAAATCTGCTCGCGGCTTTCCACGGCGCACGGCCCGGCGATGACCGCGACCTTTTGCCCTCCGATGGTCGCGCCGTTGCGAAACTCCACGACGGTGCCCTCGGGGCGAAATGCCCTCCCCGCCAGCTTGTAGGGCGCGCTGATCCGGTGCACGTGCAGCACACCGGGCAGCATCTCGAACTTTGTCAGGTCGAGGCCGGCGGTCGGACCCACCCCCGCCAGAATCGTCTGGAACTCTCCCGTCGTGCGATGCACGTCTACGCCGGCTTCTTCCATGGCGCTGATGACGGCATCGATTTGCTCTTCTGTGGCTTTCTCCTGCATTGCAACAATCATTGTCTCTTCCCTGTCTCGGGCGCAGGCCCGGGGTCCCCAGCGACAGGTCTACGTCGCTGGGGTGGTGGTGCACTCGCGGCGAGGCCCGAAAGCCCGCCTTCTGCTTGGGCGGCCTGGGCATTTCGTTGGCTGGCCAGCTCGTTGCGCTGCAACGCCCGCATCACGTCAATGATGCGCTCGTAGATATGCGTCAGTTCGATGTCGGGCAGCGGCCCCTTGTTGGCCGCGCGCACGTTGGCGTAGATCACCTTCTCGCGCTCCGGCTCATACACCGGAAGCGAAGTCGCGGCCTTCAGGTTGCCAATCATCTGCGCGGCGCGCGCCCGCTCGCTGAGCAGCTCTACGAGCTGGCGGTCCAGGGCATCGATTCGGATTCGCAATTCTTCGATCGTCACAAGTCAGCCTCTAGCTTCTAGCCTCTAGCTTCTAGCCCGATCTTGCCAATGCGAGCCTATGCGGCTCAACCCGCCACTAAAAAGCTAAAGGCCAGAAGCTAGAAGCTGAAAGCTGCTTTTCTCACCGGGCCAGCGCCCCCTGTGGCAAGCGCAGACCCTGAATAAATCGCGCCACCGCGCCGGGCGCCGCCTCCGCTCCATGTTCGGAGGTCGCCCGCTCAATCAGCTCGACAATGGCGCTTCCGATGACCGCGGCATCCGCGAACTCCGCCACCTGCGCAACGTGTTCCGCGTTGCTGATGCCGAACCCCACGGCCACCGGCAATCGCGTGTATCGCCGGATGCGCGCCACCAGTGTCGCGGCATCGGAAGCAATGCTCTTCTGCGTGCCCGTGATTCCCACGCGCGAAATGGCATACACAAAACCTTTGGAGTATTTCGCGATCGCCTCGAGCCGCACATCGGGACTGGTGGGCGCGGCGAGAAAAATCGGCGCAAGATTCACCCGGCTCATCTCGGCCAAATACTCGGCCGCCTCTTCCACAATCATGTCGGTGGCCAGAACGCCGTCCACTCCGGCCGCTGCAGCATCATCGGCAAATCGGTGCAGCCCGTAGCGCAGAATCGGGTTCAAATAGCTGAAGATCACCAGTCCTGCGGCGGGACGCGCCGCGCGAATCTCGTGCGCCAGCGCAAGTACATCTCTGAGCCGGGTGCCGCGAGTCAGGGCACGCTCGCTGGCGCGCTGGATGATCGGACCGTCCGCCAGCGGATCGCTGAAGGGCACTCCCAGCTCGATCACGTCCGCGCCTGCATCGATCGCCGCAACTGCAATCTCGCGCGTCGCGTCCAGGCTGGGATCGCCGGCCGTCAGATAAACAACGAGGCCCGGCTTCTGTTCGAATCGGATCGGCATGGAAATCTGATCGTTCTCCCCGGGAATCTAAATCGAAGCGGGGTTTTGAAAGGGCACGACTTTAGTCGTGCCGCTCGCCACAGCCATACTCACGGGCTTTAGCCCCTGAGGAATGGGTTTCGAAACCGCTTTCGCGTGGCATTACAGCTTCAACTCGCGCGCCAGAATGCCCATATCCTTATCGCCGCGTCCAGAGAGGTTCACCACCAGTATGTCACTTGGGGGCATCGTAGGAGCAATGCGAATGGCCTCAGCCACGGCGTGCGCGCTTTCGAGCGCCGGCAGGATGCCTTCCGTCCGCGCAAGCTTCACCACCGCATCGAGCGCGGCGGCGTCATTGCACGAGACGTACTCCGCGCGGCCTGAGTCGTGCAGCGCCGCGTGCTCCGGCCCTATCGAAGCATAATCCAGTCCCGCCGAAACCGAGTGCGTCAGCGCAATCTGCCCGTCCTCATCCTGCAGTACGTAGGAATACGTCCCCTGCAGCACGCCTGGCGCGCCACCCTTGAACCGGGCCGCGTGCTCGCCCAGCGCCGTGCCGCGCCCGCCCGCTTCCACGCCGATCAGCCGCACTTGGCGGTCGTTCAAGAACTCGTAGAACGCGCCGATGGCGTTCGACCCTCCGCCCACGCACGCAATCACCGCGGTCGGCAGCCGGCCCTCTTTCTCGACGATCTGCTGCTTCAGCTCCTTGCTGATCACGCGATGAAAGTCGCGCACTATGGTCGGATACGGATGCGCCCCCAGCGCGCTGCCCAGCAAATAGTAAGTCGTCCTGACATTCGTGACCCAATCGCGCATGGCCTCGCTGATGGCGTCTTTGAGCGTCTTCGAGCCCGACGAAACGCCGCGCACTTCCGCGCCCAAGAGGCGCATGCGCTGCACATTCAGCGCTTGGCGCTCCATGTCCACGTCGCCCATGTAGACCACGCATTCCAGGCCCAGCAGCGCGCACACCGTCGCCGTGGCCACACCGTGCTGTCCCGCGCCGGTCTCGGCAATCACGCGCTTTTTGCCCATGCGCTTCGCCAGCAGCCCCTGCCCGAGCGCGTTGTTGATCTTGTGCGCGCCGGTGTGTAGCAGGTCCTCGCGCTTCAAATAGATCCTTGCCCCGCCCAGCGATTTCGTCAGCCGCTTGGCGAAGTAGAGCGGCGTCGGCCGTCCGGCGTAATCCGCAAGCAGGGAACTGAGCTCCGCCTCAAAAGCCGCGTCCGCCTTGGCTTCTTCGTACGCATGCTCCAGCTCGTCAAGCGCGGCCACCAGCGTCTCCGGCACGTAGCGCCCGCCGTAAACGCCGAACCGCCCCGGTCGCGACTCGCTCGGATTTGCCGGAAGAATGATGGACGCCATGACAAACTCCTGCACTGTTGCCCGAAGAGGGGGGAACTTTCTAGTGTACTAGGGCCGCAGATCGCAGGTTCAGCGCTTCAATTCGGCCGCACGTGCATTCGCGATGAACGCCCGCACCTTGGCCGCATCCTTCCGCCCCGGTGCAGCCTCCACGCCGCTCACCACGTCCACCCCCCACGGGCGCAACATGGCAATCGCTTCGGCCACATTCTCCGGAGTCAAGCCGCCAGCCGTCACCAGCTTCATTTCCTTCACTGCATCAAATACGGTGCGCCGCGCCTCGGCCCAGTCGTAGCTCCTTCCGGTGCCGCCCGCCGCCGTGCCTGTTCTCGAATCGACCAGAATCGCGTCCACGTTCGGATCTTCGGCGAGCGGTGCGGCGATTTCACCAGCGCTCTTCGCATCAAAGTGCACCACCCGCAGGATGCGCAGCTTCGGCCCGAATCGCGCGCGCAGCGTGGCCGGCAACTTAGCCGGAGCATCCCAGTGCAGTTGCACGCCGGTCAGACCCGTCGCCTCCACCACCGTCACAATCTCCTCGAACCCCGCATCCACAAACACGCCGATCTTCTCGATCTCTGCGGGGAGCCGGGGCACAATCGCGGCCACCTGCTCTCTAGTCACTCGTCGCGGGCTCGGCGCAAATACGAATCCCACCGCATCCGCTCCTGCCTCCGCGGCGATCGTCGCATCCTCAAGCGAAGTGTTGGCGCAGACTTTGATCCAGAGGCTCATCACTTACTCGCCGCGCCCTTCAGCAACTCCGCCAGGGCCGCGCCCGGATCGGGCTGGCGCATCAGGCTCTCGCCAATCAAAAATGCGTCGAATCCGGCCTTGCGCAGTCGTTCGATGTCGTCGCGCGTGGAGATGCCGCTCTCCGTCACGCGTACCACGCTCGCCGGAATCCGCCCGGCCAGCGCCATTGAAGTCTCCGCGCTCACTTCGAAGGTTCTCAGGTCGCGATTGTTCACGCCAATCGCATCTGCGCCCGTCTCGCCCAACGCGTCGATCACGCCGTCCAGTTCCTCCGCGGTGTGCACTTCCACCAGCACGTCGAGCGCGAGCGACCGCGCAGCCTGCGCCAATCGCTTCAATTCAGAATCGCTGAGCGCCGCGGCGATCAGCAGAATCGCGTCGGCGCGATGCGCGCGAGCCTCGACGATCTGGTACTCATCGACGATGAAGTCTTTGCGCAGGCAGGGAAGCGGCGCGGCACTCGACGCCATCTCCAGGTTGCGCAGGCTGCCCTGAAAATACGGCTCGTCCGTGAGCACCGAGAGCGCCGCCGCTCCGCCTGCGCGATATCGCCGCGCCAGCCACGCGGGGTCGAACGCGGCGCGAATCACTCCCTTTGAAGGCGACGCCTTCTTGATCTCTGCGACTACCGCCGGTCCCGTCTGCGCCCTCGCTTTCAGCGCGGCAGCCCATCCCCGCGGCCGATGCTCGGCTGCGCGACGCTCCAGTTCGGCGACAGGCACGTCCGCCTTCGCCGCGGCCAGCGTAGCGCGCGTCGAAGCCAGAATCGTCGCCAAAAATGTGTCCGCGCGGGTCGTCATGTTCTCAGTCGAGTATACGGGCGGGTAAACCTGCCACGCTCGCGTGGTGCGGAGCGACTCAGACCGCCGTCGCACTCGCTTTCGCGCCCGCCGCCACCAGCTCACGCGCCGCTTGCCGTCCCAGCCGGATGCAGTCAGGCACGCCGATGCCGTCGTAAGCATTGCCCACCAGCCGCAGCCCCGGCAGCCCAGCCACCGCCGCCGCAATCCGCTGCATCCGTTCGCGATGACCCACGGCATATTGCGCCATCGCTCGCCGCCAGCGCGAAACTTGCGCATGTTCGGGTTCAACGTCCGCGCTGAACGTCTCCGCTCCCAGAATCTCGCGCATCTCGCGCCGCACTGTCGCCACCAGAGCCTCGTCGCTCTCCGCCAACAGCGCCTCGCGTTTCATGCCGCCCAGGAAAGCGCGAAAGACAGCCTTGCCCGGCGGCGTGCGCCCGAGAAACTTGCGATGGACAAACGTGCAGGCCAGCATGGCGCGCCCCTCCACCGCCGGAACCAGAAAACCGAACCCTTCCGGCAGAGTCCCGATCTTCGTTTCGTCGTAAATCAGATTCACGGTGATCGACGAGGAGTACGGAATGCCTGCGAGCTCGCTGCCGAGCGCAGGATCGACCGGCGTCAGCAGCTCACCCGCTGCCCACGCCGGCGCGGCCATAATGAGCGCATCGTATTCCTGCTGGGTTCCGCCGGCCACGATGCTCCAACCCCCGGCCGTCCTCCGAATCGCGCTCACCGGCGCAGAAGTTCGGAGTCTCGCCGGGTCCAGCCGCGCCACAAGCGCATCCACAAGCTGGCTCATGCCTCCGCGCAGCGCCGTAAAGATGGGCGGCGCCACGCGCTTAGGCCCTGTCGAATTCTTCGCCATCGCCCGCATTCGCCTGTGCGCAGCCAGCATGCCGCGTGTGAGCGAGCCGTACTTAGTCTCCATCTCCACCAGCCGCGGCAGCACTGTTTGCGCGCTCAGTTGCTCGGCGTCGCCGCCATAGATGCCGCTCAGCAGAGGATCGGCGAGCCGGTCCACCGCCTCCTGGCCGAAATGCCGCTTCACCAGAGCCGCCACGGACTCGTCGCCGCCGCTCGGGCGCGAAGCGTGCAGCAGCTCGAAGCCCCATGCGCATTTTGGTGCGCAACCCGAACAGCCGCGTCAGCGCCGTGGGAATCAACTTGGTCGGCACCAGGAACATCAGCCCATCGGGCAGCGCCACCAGCCGGTTGCGAACCACAATGTATGTCTTGCGCGCGACGTCGTTCGAGGGCAATAGCTCGTCGCCAAGCCCCAACTCGCGGCACAGCTCAGCCGCCGCGGGCTTCTCGGTCAGGAACGAATCCGGCCCACGCTCCAGCACCGCCCCGTTCACAATCTCCGACGCCAGGGACCCGCCCAGCCGCGCCCGCTCCTCGTAAAGCGTGTAATCGACGGTGGCTCCCGCTGCGCGCGCCTTGTCAAGCTCATAGGCCGCCGCCAGCCCCGCAATCCCTCCGCCGACGATCGCAATCCGCATTCTTTTCGCCTCACTCCATGTTTACAGCAATTTGCGGCATGTGCGCGGCAGCGGAACGACTCGGCTCGCCGGAAATTCACCCTCTCAGTCTAGAATCAAGCCGCGGCCCGTCCGCGGCAAATGATTTAAGTTGCGAGAAGAGCTAGAATCGGGGGCGGAGTTCGAACCTGTACTCTCCCCGATCCGAATAATTGTGTCGGGTTCGCCATCATTACAACCATCGATCCTGGTCCCCGGGTACCTCGCTCGTCCATCATCCGGCCCTCGCCCGCAGCAGGAGACCTTGCATGACCGCAGAGATCATCCACCGGCTGCACTTCGCTTTCACCGTCACCTTCCATTATTTGTTTCCGCAACTCACCATGGGCCTGGCCCTGCTCATCGTGGTGCTCAAAACCGTGGCCCTGCGCACCGGCAGCGAAACATGGGACCGCGCGGCACGCTTCTGGGGCCGCATCTTCGCCATCAACTTCGTCTTCGGCGTGGTCACCGGCATTCCCATGGAGTTCGAGTTCGGCACCAACTGGGCGCGGTTCTCGCGGCTCTCGGGCGGCGTCATCGGCCAGCCCCTGGCCATGGAGGGCGTCTTCAGCTTCTTCCTTGAATCCGCGTTTCTCGGCCTGTTTCTCTACGGCGAAAAACGCATCTCGAAGCTGATGCACTGGTTCTCGGCGGTGATGGTCTTTCTGGGTTCGTGGATCTCCGGTTTCTTCATCATCGTCACTGACGCGTGGATGCAGCATCCCGTGTCCTACAGCCGCATGAGCGACGGCCACTTTGAAGTGCTCAGCTTCTGGCAACTGCTCATGAATCCCTGGGGACTGCTCCAGTACATGCACAACATGACCGGCGCGGTGGTCACCGGCTCGTTCGTCATGGCCGCCGTCGGCGCGTTCTATCTGCTCGAAGGCAAGTGCGAGAACTACGGGCGCATTTTCTTGAAAGTCGGCGTCATCGCGGGCGTTATCTCGTCAATCCTTATCATCTTCCCCACTGGCGACCTCGCCGGCAAATACGTCGCTCAAAACCAGCCCGTGGCCATCGCCGCAATGGAGGGTCTCTTCAAGAGCGAAGCGGGAGCGCCAATTGTGCTCATGGGCCAGCCCAACGAGACGACCGGTGAAATCGACAATCCCATCGTGGTCAACGATGCACTGAGCTTTCTTATCTACGGGACCACCAAGGCCGAAGTGAAAGGGCTCGATCAGTTTCCCCAGGACCAGTGGCCGACGGCGCTGCCGCTGCTCTTCTACGCCTATCACATCATGGCTGGTCTCGGGACCTGGTTCGTGCTGCTCATGGTGGTGGCCGTCTTCTTGCTTTGGCGCGGGCGCCTCTTCGCATCGCGATGGGCATTGTGGGCGCTCTTACTCAGCTTTCCGTTGCCCTATATCGCCAACACCGCCGGCTGGATGACTGCCGAGCTGGGCCGCCAGCCCTGGCTCATCTACGGATTGATGCGCACCAGCGAGGGCTACTCAAGCACCGTCTCGGCCAGCAACGGTCTCTTCACCCTACTCGGCTTCATGGGACTTTATGCGCTGCTGGGGCTGCTGTTCACGGTGCTCATTTATCGCGAAATCGATCACGGGCCGGAACCGGAGAAACCGGCCACTGAAGCAGCCGCTGCAGATTGAGCAATTGCAATCGTCATGTGCGAACTGAAACTGTGAACTACGAACTGCGAACTCGAAACTGAGGTTTTCCTCATGATGGGTTTTCTCTGGTTCTGGCTCGTCGCCGTGATGATCGTCGGCTACGTAGTCCTCGACGGCTTCGATCTCGGCGTAGGTGTCCTGCACCTGTTTCTTGTCCGCACCGAGGCCGAGCGCCGGGCCACGCTTGCCTCCATCGGCCCTGTGTGGGATGGCAACGAAGTCTGGCTCCTCGCCGGCGGCGGCACGCTCTACTTCGCCTTTCCCTTGCTCTACGCCTCGGCTTTCTCGGGCTTCTATCTTCCGCTCATGATCGTGCTCTGGCTGCTGATCCTGCGCGGCGTGAGCCTTGAGCTGCGCAATCACATCGACGTGGGTGTCTGGCGAGCGCTCCTCGACGGCGTCTTCGGCGTTTCAAGCGCGCTGCTCATCATCTTCTACGGGGCGGCCCTGGCTAACGTGCTCCGCGGCGTGCCGCTCAATGCCGACGGCTATTTCTTCCTGCCCCTCTGGACCAACTGGCAGCCCGGCGTCATGCCCGGCATTCTCGATTGGTATACGGTCATCGGCGGCCTCGTGGCGCTCGCCGCTCTCACCATGCACGGCGCGTTGTGGCTCACGCTCAAAACCTCTGGCGATTTGGAGCAGCGCGCACGCAACGTGGTCCCGCCGCTCTGGCTTATCCTTGTGGCCCTCACCGTTGTCAGCCTATTCGCCACCATCGCCGTGCGCCCTGCCAGCCTCGACAACTACTTCCGCTACCCGGTCACGTTTATCGTTCCCGTCGGCGTCGTCGGCTCGCTCGCCGCCATCTGGCTCTGGAATCGGAAGGGCCAGCCGCTGAAAGCATTCCTCGCCTCATGCCTTTACTTGTTCTTCATGCTGGCAGGCGCCTGCTGGGGCGTCTATCCCACGCTGCTGCCCGCGACCACCGGCGCCGCGAACGACATCACGCTCAGCCGCGCAATCTCCGGCCCGCACACCCTGGCCGTGGGCCTGGCTTGGTGGCTCTTCGGCATGGCTCTCGCCGTCGGCTACGTGGTCTTCGTCTACAGCCGCTTTAAAGGCAAGGCAGACGCCCACGCCGGCGGGCACTGAGTGCTGGCTAAGTCGGAGTATTTACGCAAAAAGCGTAAATATTTACGCAATTTGCGTATATAATGAGTTTGATGAGTAATTCCGCCACCCTCGAAACGATATTTCCTTCCGTCCGGGCCCGAATTCTCTCTACCGTCCTGCTTGAGCCGCGGCGATGGTGGTTTCTATCCGAGCTGGCGCGGCACTTGGAGGCCGGACCTTCCAGCCTCCAGCGGGAACTCGAATCGCTCGTAAACTCAGGTATTCTGGAGCGCCGCGAAGACGGCCGCCGCGTCTATTTCCGGGCTAACGCCGGCTCTCCGGTCTTCGCGGATTTGCGTCGGCTGGTGGAAAAAACCGCTGGGGTCGTGCCTGCGCTCGCCAGAGCTCTGGACCCGTTTGAGGATCGCATCGAGCTGGCATTTGTATACGGTTCGATCGCCAGCGGGCAGGAGCGCGCCTCGAGTGACGTGAATGTGATGATCGTTGGATCGGTGAAGCAGATCGACCTGGTTCAGGCACTGCGCAAACTGGAAGACAGGCTTGGGCGCGAGGTGAATGCCACGCTTTATTCACCGCGGGAGTTTCGCGCCAAGCTGGCCTCCGGCGACTACTTTTTGCGCTCCGTACTGAAGGGCAGAACTATACTGCTCAAGGGATCGCTCGATGAGCTGGGCAAAACTGCTGCAAGACGGAAAGGTTCACCGTCACAAAACAAGCGGAAATGAACTCGCCGACGCTGGACTCACTGCCCTCTCAGAGGACAGGCGCTTTGCCACCGCATACAACGCGGCTCTTCAAACTGCAAAGATGGTGATTGCGTGTGCCGGCTTTCGCGTAGCGAGCGTACCCGGTCATCATCGAGTCACTTTCGAAGGTGCGAAGCTGGCGCTGGGCAAGTCTGCAGCGCACCTGACGGACTACTTTGACGCTTGTCGCCGCAAACGGAACGAGATCGACTACACCGGGGCTGCAATTGCCACCACCACAGAGGCGGACGAACTTCTGTTGCACGCCAAGGCATTCCTGACCATGGTCGAAACTTGGATCGCTGCAACGCATCCTGCGCTCAAACCGTAGCGCACCCTCTACCGAATGAGAAAGGCCTACAGCGTCAGCAGCGTTCCCGCCGGCGCTACATGGCGGAAGGCTTCGGCCTGCTGGTCCAGCTCCGCG
>CAWHVN010000049.1:0-61007 GCA_963832805.1 uncultured Acidobacteriaceae bacterium
CGCTCATTTGTTAGGTGATCTTCGAAGGCGATGTACTGGTCTTGAATCTGTTGTGCAGCGTCTGCCTTATATTCGCGTATTTTGTCGCGTAATGCGGCCAGTAGGATTGTTGCGGTCGCTAGGCGTTGCTGGCCGTCGAGGAGCAAATGATAGGTCCCGTTGTTGACGAGCACTGCGGCTCCCAGGAAATACTCCTTTCCGGTTAATTTGGCGTTAGGGTTATTTCCGCCGAATGCGATGAGGTCTGACCAAAAGTCAGAAACTTGTTCGTCTTTCCAGCTGTAATCTCGCTGGTAATCAGGTACGCGGATTGGGGGGCTCGTGCTGCTGAGGATCTGCCCGAGCGTCCGCTTTTCGGGTTGGAATGTGTCAATTTCGACTGGATTCTTTATCTCGGTCATTCTTCAATCTCCTGTCCGAGTCCGGCAATGCTGATGTTACTCCAATGTGTCGGAGTGAGCGCTGTTGAGTCGACTGACATTGGACGAGGCCGGCCAGCCCTCATTGGCGTGTCTTAAATGGCGCGCTGCATTTACGATTGAATCACTGTGCAGACGATACGGGTAGAGACGGCATCGGCGAAGTACGACGTGTTTGCGGGGAGCGGATTGCTCGCGGACCTGGCGCCGCGGATTGAGCGGGCGGTGGGGCGGCTGCCGAGACGCGTGTTTGTGGTGACGTCGCCGGAGATTTGGGCGCTCTGGAGCAAGAAGTTTTTGCGTTCGTTTGAAGAGCCTCCGGTCACACTTTTCCTGCCGCCCGGCGAACAACACAAAACGATGAAGAGCGTGGAACGCCTGCTGCGCGAGATGGTGCGAGCCGGGGGCGACCGGGGATCGCTGCTGATTGCGTTTGGCGGCGGGATTGTGGGCGACGTGGGCGGATTTGTGGCCGCGACGTTCATGCGCGGGATCAATTACGTGCAGGTTCCGACGACTTTTCTCGCACAAGTGGACTCGAGCGTGGGCGGCAAGGTGGGCGTGAACCTGCCCGAGGGCAAGAACCTGGTGGGGAATTTTCATCAACCGCGGGCGGTGTTTGCCGACATCGACGTGCTGGGGACGCTGCCGGACCGCGAGCTGCGCGCGGGGTTGATGGAGAGTGTGAAAGCGGGGTTCATTCGCGACCGTGCGCTGGTGCGGTTTATGGAAGAGCACGCGGAGGAGATTCTGGCGCGGGAACCGAAAGCGTTGGAGCGGGTGATTGCGGCGTCGATCCGGATGAAGGCCGACGTGGTGCGGAGAGATGAGCGCGAGAGCGGGCTGCGGATGATTCTGAACCTGGGACACACGGTGGGACACGCGCTGGAACAGGCGACCAAGTACAAGGCAATGCTGCACGGCGAGGCTGTGGCGTGGGGGATGGTGGCATCGCTGGCGCTAGCGCGTAGACGCGGGACCGTAACCCAAGGCCAGATGGAGCGGATGGAGAAGCTGATTTATCGCTATGGGCCGCTGCCGAGGCTGAAGGTGACGGCGGCGCGAGTGATGGCGGCGACGGGGCGCGACAAGAAAAATGTGGGCGGGGTGAGGCGGTTCGTGCTGCCGGTTGGGATTGGCGACGCGGGCGTGGTGGAGGACGTGACGGCGGCGGAGCTGGAGGCGGCGGTGAAGTACATGCTGGTGCGGGGGTGGACGGCAGGGACGTAGGGACTGAGGGACGTAGGGACGTAGGGACTGAGGGGCTAGGGACGTAGGGACTGAGGGACTAGGGGACTAGGGACTAGGGACTAAGGGACTAGGGAGCCAATCAGCGGGTCAGCGAGTCAGCAGGGTGGAGCGTGGTGCGATTCCACCCTTGGCGTCCGCTGCGTCGGACGCTTAGGATGGGGCACCCCACAGGTCAGTGAGTCGGCGGCAGCCCGACCGTGGAGTTTCTTGGCGAAATTGCCGCGGAGGCGGGTTAGCATCCTTCTACAGGTTGCAAGCGTCGAAGCACAAGGGTGGCGCGCGGCTTCCCCGGAGCCCTAAACAGATTCCGATTTCTCATCGTGATGCGCGGCTGGGGCGATTCTCCAGAAAGGCAACCGCAGATCCCCGTTCGACTTCGATCGTCCGCCTCGGCGGACGATCTTCGCTCAGGGCAGGCTTTCGACTCGTCCCGCCGCGGCGGGACTCGCTCAGGATGACACAGCGATTCTCAGGGAAAGTTGCGGGGGAAAACTCTTGCGTGAAAGCGAGTGAAGGATGAGCGAACAGCCCAACTACCGGTGGCTTGAGCAGCAGGGCGAGGCCTTTGGCGGGCCGGGCCTCGAGCCGCGATGGACTTCGAGCGTGAAGGATGCGGTGGTGACGGCGTATTCGGGATCGAGCCGGATTTGGTTCACGTGCTCGCACGGGATTCTGAACGAGATTTATCACCCGACCATCGATCGCCCACAGGTGCGGGACATGGAGTTCCTGCTGACGGACGGGGAGACGTTTGTCCACGAAGAGAAGCGCGACATGAAGACGAGCTTCGAGACCATCGATCCCGACGCGCTGGGAGTGCGGTATGTGAACCGCGATCCCGACGGGCGCTACAGCCTGACCAAGGAGATGATCTCGGATCCTCATCATGGAGTGGTGCTGCAGAGGGTGAGGCTGGAGTGCCGCGAAGACCTGATGCCGCGGCTGAAGCTGTATGCGCTGCTGGCGCCGCATTTGGATGGCGGAGGGGCGGGGAACTCGGCGCGGGCGATGGACCTGGCCGGGCACAAGGTGCTGCTGGCGTGGAAGAACGAGTGGTCGCTGGTGATGACGGCGAGTTGCGGGTTCACGCGGATGAGCTGCGGGTTTGTGGGCGCGAGCGACGGCTGGCAGGACCTGAAGCAGAACTTCAGGATGGATTGGGAATTTGGGTCGGCGACGAACGGGAATATCGCGCTGATGGGGGAGATCGACCTGGGATGCAGCGTGGACCTGGAGAGCGAGTTGGGTGGGGCCGGCAGCGCGGGAGCGGCGGCGACTGACGGCGAGGGAAGGGTGGCGCGGGAGTTCACGCTGGCGATCGGGCTTGGCGAGGGGCACCACACGGCGCTGCAGAAGACGATGGGCTCACTGGCAGTGCCGTTCGAGGAGCAGCGCGAGCGGTTCATTGAGCAGTGGAAGCGGGCAGCGCATCCGGAAGAGCTCGCGGCAAAGGCGCAGGATGGCGGGAAACTGATGCGGGCCAGCCATGCGGTGCTGCTGGCACATGAGGATAAGGCGTTTTCAGGAGCGTTTGTGGCGTCGGCGTCGATTCCGTGGGGGCAGGTGAAGGGCGACGACGATTTGGGCGGGTATCACCTGGTGTGGACGCGCGACATGGTGCAGACGGCAACGGCGCTGCTGGCTTGCGGGCGGGCGGAGACGGCGCGGCGGGCGCTGGTGTATCTGGCATGCACGCAGCAGGTTGACGGAGGGTTTGCGCAGAATTTCTGGATCGATGGAAGGCCGTACTGGAGCGGCAAACAACTGGACGAGGTGGCGTTTCCGCTGATTCTGGCGTGGCGGCTGTGGAAGGCGGGCGGGCTGGGCGAGCTGCACATGTTTCCGTTTGTGGAGCGGGCGGCGGGGTTTCTGGTGCGGCATGCGCCGATCACGCACCAGGAGCGTTGGGAGGAGAATGCAGGGTATTCGCCGTCGACGCTGGCAGCGGTGATTGGCGGGCTGATTTGCGCGGCGGAGATGGCGCGGGCGCATGAGTCGGCGGAGCTGGGCGAGTTTCTGGAGGAATTTGCCGACTGGATCGAGGGGCACCTGGAAGACTGGACGGTGACGAACAACGGGGTGCTCGATCCGGATGTGAAGCGGCACTACATGCGGATCAGGCCACCCGAGTGCGGCGAGGCATATGCGCACGAGAGCTGCGGGAAGGAGATCGTGAACCTCCAGAACCGGCCGCCGGGGACGCGGACGGAGTTTGAGGCGCGGGAGATTGTGGATGCGGGGTTCCTGGAGCTGGTGCGGTACGGCGTGCGGCGGGCGGACGACAAGCTGATTGTGGATTCACTGAAGGTGGTGGACGCGGTGCTGAAGCGCGAACTGCCGCAGGGGCCGGGATGGCTGCGGTACAACTGGGACGGCTATGGACAAAGGCCGGATGGAGGGCCGTTCGAGGGATGGGGCCAGGGGCGCGTTTGGCCGCTGCTGACGGGGGAGCGGGCGCACTATGAGTTGGCGGCGGGGAAGGAGATTAGTGCGCTGATCAACACCTATGAGGATTTCGCGAGCTGCGGGCAGTTGCTGCCGGAACAGGTGTGGGACGAGGCGGACCGGCCGGAGAGGAGCTTGAAGAAGGGACAGCCGGCAGGGTCGGCGGTGCCGCTGGTGTGGGCTCATGCGGAGTATTTGAAGTTGCTGCGCTCGGCGTTGGATGGCAAGGTGTTCGACCGCATCGATCCGGTGTTTGAGCGGTACTGCGAGCCGGAGGGGCGGAAGGAGTGCCGGCGTGGAGTCGAGATCTACAGCCGCAAACGGCCGATCCAGCGGATGGATGCGGGGAGCGCGCTGAGGATTCTGGACGAGGGGCTGTTTGAAGTGGTGTGGACCGACGATGGGTGGAAGACGACGAACAGGACGGGCAGCCGGGGTTTGGGAAGCGCGGGATTCAGCGCCGAGGTGACGCCTGCGGCGGGCAGCGGCGAGCTGGAGTGGACGATGCATTGGCCGGAATCGGATGGCTGGCTTGGATACAATGTGAAGGTCAAGGTGGATGCGCCTTCAGGTTGAATCAGCGGTTGCGTTGTGCGCCTCAAGGAAAGGAATTTTGGGGAATCTTATGGCTTCCGGCATTGCTTCACTCTCACTCGACCAGCTTTCGATCGATACATTGCGCTTGCTCGCGCTGGACACGGTGGAAAAGGCCAACAGCGGGCATCCGGGGGCGCCGCTGGGCTGTGCGCCCATCAGCTATCTGCTGTTTCACAAGCTGATGAAGCACAATCCGGCGCACTCAAAGTGGGCGGACCGGGACCGGTTTGTCCTGTCGAACGGGCATGCGTCGGCGCTGCTCTACGGGACACTGTTTCTTTGCGGCTACAAGTTGACGCTGGACGATCTGAAGAGCTTTCGGAGGTGGGGATCGATCACGCCGGGGCATCCGGAGTACGGGTTGACCGACGGCGTGGAGGCGACCACTGGCCCGCTGGGACAGGGAATGGGAATGGCGGTGGGCATGGCCATTGCGGAGAAGCATCTGGCGGCGACGTACAACCGGCCGGGCTTTAATGTGGTGGACCATCATACGTTCGCGCTGTGCGGCGACGGCGATTTGATGGAGGGGCTTTCGCACGAGGCGGCCTCGCTGGCCGGGACGCTGGGGTTGGGCAAGCTGATCGTGCTGTACGACGACAATCTGATCTCGCTGGATGGGCCGACGAAGTGGAGCTTCACGGAGAACGTGTACATGCGCTTCGAGGCTTACAACTGGCATGTGCAGCGGGTGATGGACGGCAACGATCTGGAGGGGATCGAAGCAGCGATTGCGGCGGCAAAGGCGGTGGAGGACAAGCCATCGCTGATCGCGGTGAGAACCATCATCGGCTACGGCAGCCCGAAAGCGGGGACGAACAAGGTACACGGCGAGGCGATGAGCGCCGAGGATACGGCGGCGACAAAGAAGTTCTTTGGGTTTCCTGAGGACCAGAGCTTTTACATTCCGGAAGACGCGCTGGCGAACTGGCGCGAGGCAGTGAAGCGTGGCGCTGGGCAAGAGGCGGAGTGGAACAAACTCTTTGCCGGATACAAGGCGGCGTTCCCCGAGCTGGCGGCGGACTTTGAGCGCACGCAGGCGGGCAAGCTGAAGGCCGGATGGGAGAAGGCGATTCCAAGCTTCCCGGTGGACAAGCCCGTAGCTACGCGCAACGCGGGCCAAGTGGTGATGAATGCCATCTTCGCGGATGTGCCGGAGCTGTTTGGCGGGGCGGCGGATTTGACGGCCTCGACGAAGACGATCTTCAAGGCGAGCCCGCACTTTGCCGACGATCCAGCGGGACGGAACGTGTTCTTCGGGGTGCGCGAGCTGGCGATGTGCGCGGCGGTGAATGGAATGGCGGTTCATGGCGGATTGCGGCCGTTCGGATCGACGTTTTTTGTTTTTTCGGACTACGCGAAGCCGGCGCTGCGGATTGCCGCCCTCATGGAGGCTTCGTCGCTGTTCGTGTTTACGCACGACTCGATCGGCGTGGGCGAGGATGGACCGACGCACGAGCCGATTGAGCACCTGATGGCGCTGCGCGCCGTGCCGCACATGACGGACTTTCGCCCGGCCGATGCGAATGAGACGGCGGCGGCATGGCGGCTGGCGCTGGAGCGCAAGGGGCCGTGCTTCTTTGCGCTGACGCGACAGGATGTGCCGGTGATCGACGCGACGACGCATGATGTGCTTGCGGGCGTGAGCAAGGGTGCTTATGTGCTGCAGGACGCAGCAAATCCACAGGTGGTGCTGATCGGGACCGGCTCGGAGGTTTGGCTGGCGCTGGGCGCGGCCAAGCTGCTTGCGGCGGAGGGAATCAGGGCGCGTGTGGTCAGCTTCCCGAGCTGGAAGATCTTCGAGGAGCAATCGGCCGAGTACAAGGCGAGCGTGCTACCCGCGGGAGTGCCCAAGCTGGCGGTTGAAGCGGGCTCGACGCTGGGCTGGTGGAAGTACGTGGGAAGCAACGGCGATGTTGTGGGGCTGGATCGCTTTGGCGCATCGGCGCCGGGGCCGAAGGCCATGGCGGAACTGGGATTTACGGCGGAGAATGTGGCGGCGAGGGCGAAGAAGCTGGTGAAGTAGCGGGGTTAGCGGAGCTAGACAAGTTGGCGAGTTGGCGAGTTGGCGAGTTGGCGAGTTGGCGAGTTGGCGGCAAGATGCAATTATGAGCAAATTGGTTGGCAAGGACTTCCTGAGCGACGAGGCTGACTTGCTCGGTTGAAAGGAAAGACGTTGTGAAGCTCGTCATCAGTTCCGATCATGCGGGATTTGCTTTGAAGGAAGAGCTGCGCGCGAACCTGGCTGCGGCGGGGCACGAGGTGATCGACCTGGGGGCCTTCGAATGCGAGCCCGAGGACGATTATCCAGACTTTGCGGAGAAGGTCGGCGAGGCGGTTAAGGCAGGCGTGGCTCCGAGGGGAATTGTGATCTGCGGGTCGGGCGTGGGCGTGTGCGTGGCCGCAAACAAGATACCGGGAATTCGCGCGGGGATTTGCCACGACACCTATTCGGCGCACCAGGGCGTGGAGCACGACGATATGAACGTGCTGGTGCTGGGCGCGCGGATCATCGGATCGGCGCTGGCCTTCGAGCTGGCGCACGCGTTCGTCGGGGCAAAGTTCCAGGCTCAGGAAGGACGCTTCGAACGGCGGTTCAAGAAGGTGCTTGCCATCGAGGCGAAATACCGGCGATAGCTTGAAGGGCCGACCATTGGTTCGTGCGATCCAGCGGAGAATCGATCGACTTCTACGACACAAGTGAGCCGTTCGCAGAAGAAAGGCAACCGCAGATCCTTCGACTCCGTCCACCTCAGCGGACTCCGCTCAGGATGACAGACGCACGTTGCGCTGAACTTCAATCCCAAGAATAAGAGCGCGCACAGCGCGGGAAAGAGTCGCCGATGCTTCCGTTCGACGTGATCCTGTTCGATGTGGGCGGAGTGCTGCTGACCAACGGATGGGACAAGCGCGAGCGTGCGGCGGGCGCGGCGAAGTTCGGCCTGGACGCGGATGAGCTCGAGAAGCGGAATGCCACGGTGATGGACGCGTGGGACCGCGGATCGATCGATCGCAACCAATATCTGGATGCGGCTGTGTTTTATGAGCCGCGCAGTTTTTCGCGCGACGAGTTCTTCGACTTTATCCTGGCCCAGTCGCGACTGCTGACAGATGGCGCTCTGGAAGTCCTGAAGGAAATCTCTGCATCCAATCGATATATGCTCGGCGCGCTGAACAACGAGGCGCGGGAGACGAACGAGTTTCGGTTCGGCAAGTTTGAGCTGCGCCGATACCTGAAGGTGGCGTTCAGCTCGTGCTATATGGGTTTGCGCAAGCCGGAGCCGGCGATGTACCACCGGGCGCTGGATATCCTTGGCTCCGCGCCCAATCGGACGCTGTTCATCGACGACCGGCAGGAAAATGTGGACGGCGCGGCGGCAGCGGGAATGAAGGCGATTCGATTCACGGGCGCGGAAATATTGCGGAGCGAGCTCTGCAAGCGGGGAGTTTTGTAGATTCATCGATTCAACGATGGAAATTCATACTTTCCCACCCTTGGCGCAAAGACAAAGACGCGCCAAGGATGGGGCACCCGCCAGTCAGCGGGTCACCAAGCGAGCAAGTGGTCGGGTGAGATTTGTCCGGCAGGAACCGATGAGGGCCGCTGGAAGCGTTCAAAGATGCGCTTCGTAACCCTTTGGGCGGATTGGTGTCTAATCCAACAGGAGGAGGGGGACACCTGTGCGTCGATTGATTGTTTTCCCACTTGCGGGAATTTTTGCTTTGGTGGTGATGGCGTTGCCGAACAACGCCGCTGCGCAGTCCGGCAACTTCGAGATCGCGCAGAACGGTCAAGCGGTGGGCTCGGCCAGCTTTCAGTTCACGGCGACGAAGGATGGATACGATTCAACGTCGCTGGTGAAGGTTGCCATGCAGGGGCTTGCCTACGCGCTCTCGAAGACAGAGAAACTCGGTCCGGCGAATCAGTTGGAACATGTGCTTTTGAGCGCCACGGTGAACGGCGAGGCAGTGAACTTGGTGGCGGCGCCCGATGCGGCGCAGTTCTTACTCAACATCTCGGCGAGCGGCAAGAGCTCTACGACGCGATTGGAGGCGCACGCGGGCGCTGTATTTCTGCCCGACTTCGATCCGGGCGCGCTGGAGACGCTGCTGGCGCTTGCAGTGACACAGAACAACCGCGATCTGTGGGCGATTCTGCCGAAGGGGGCTGGGTCCATTGAGCCGGTGCAATTGGCCACGTATCCGGACCAGGAGGGCACGCTCGATGGAAAGGCCATCGCGGTGCACCACCTTATAGCAACCATCGCCGGGGCCAATACGGAGCTGTTTTCAGGGCCGGACAACCAACTGCTGCAGGCGGAGTTGCCGGAGGAAGGGTTTGCGCTGATCCGGAAGGGCTTTCAACTGAAGCCGGCTGCGAAACCGATTGCTCCGCCGAGTGGCGTGGAGGCCGCGCCAACTGCGCCGGCCAACTGAGGCGGATCAAGAGAAGGCCAGGCAAACCCGAAAGAACACTGCGCGCGTCCAATTATCAGACGAGTTCGCATCCGCAAAGGCACTCGGAAGCGGCCGCGGCTCGACGTAGACTGTAGAAGCTCTCGATTGTCCGCACTCCCCCTCATGTACAGAGCCGCAATGATAGCGGTTGCGCTGGCTTTGCTTGCAATGTCCGGCGCGCAAAACGCTCAGGCAACCCAGGCGGCAAAGACGCAGCGGAGACCCGCCGCAGCGACGGCTTCGCACGCGGCGCACCGGTCGACGGTTTCAGGTGCGCGTCGAACCGGGACTGCGCACACGAAATCGCGGATCGCCGGCAAGACGAAGGTCAGCGCGGCACGCAGGCCGACCCCCAATGAAGTTGGACGCAGGGCAGGGTTAGCGATCCGCCGACAGCTTGCGCGGAAGCAGGTGGAACGCCGCGCCGCAGCGGTTCGCGCAGAGCGTGCATGCAACGCTCGGAGGCCGAGGCTGGAAAGAGCCGCGCTGCGATCGGCAACGCACGACAGAGCCGAGGATTCCGCGGAGATGGAATCCGCGCGACGAGTCCCTCCCTCAGATCTTGAAGACAATCGACTCATCGAACCTGGACCGGATTTGGCCACACCCGAAGCGCACCGGGTGGAGACAAACGGTACGTATGTAGAGGCAGCGCAGCCTGATCGGACAGCGCCGGCCCGATCCGCAGAAGAGAGAGAGGACGATGCGGCGACGCAGGAAGGCGACGAGGACGCTCCGAAGGCTGCGAGCCGATCGGGCGAAGCGGTGGATGCGGCGAATTCCGTGAGCGCGAAGAGGAATGACGAAGTAGCTTCGCTCAGCCTCCCGAGGGGCGGGATGCCGGCCCCGTTGAGGGGGTCGCTGGCGTCGCTGCAGAGGCAAAACGACCGGCTGGATGCGGAGGGGCTGGAGCGGATTGAGGATGAAGCCGATTTGGCAGCGCGCATCGCCAACAAGCTGCTGGTGCCCATTCCGGCATCGAGCGCGCTGACGGTGAATGCAAACCTCGATGAGAATCACCGCTACTGCCGGCCGTGGACGGCGAAGTTCCTGGCCGATCTGGCGCGGGCGCATGAGGCGGCGTTCCACAGCCCGCTGGAGGTGAGCTCGGCGGTGCGGACGGTGGAGTACCAGAAGCGGCTGATGGTGACGAATGGGAATGCGGCTCCGGCTGAAGGCGACCTGGTGAGCCCGCATTTGACCGGCGCGACGATTGACATTGCCAAGAGCGGTTTGAGCCGGGGCGAGATCGCGTGGATGCGGCGGCGGCTGGCGGGGCTGCAGGCGGCAGGGAAGATCGACGTGGAAGAGGAGTTCCAGCAGGCGTGTTTCCACATAACCGTGTACAAGAGCTATGCGCCGGCGCGGAAGGCGGGCCCGTCGAAGCTGGCGAAGCCGGTCACGCGCAGTACGAGGCGGCAGACGGCCGATCCGGCAGAAGAGCCTGAGGCGCAGGGAGAGTAGCTCTTTCGCCAACTGGCCGTTCGCCTCATTTCTCTCGAAAATTCATTCGATTCCAGATGCCTGTCGAGAGTACAATCGCGGGCAAAAGCAAACCGCTCTGCGAAGGCGGGATGGAATCTCCGCGGCCGATCGAGTGTGCGAGAGGGCCGGAGCCGGTCGCAGTGGGGTTGATGTATGGCATGGCTCTGTTGTGCAAGTTTCGAAATCCTAGTTGAAAGGCGAAGTCATGAGCGATATCGGAGTTCAACCTGTGGCGGAAGGAGCGGAAGCGGGCGCTGGATTGACGCAGTGGCAGCGCGTGACGAACACGTTCGCGGCGCCGTCGAAGACGTTTGAGGACATCAAGCGGGGGAACAGGAGCTGGTGGCTGCCGCTGATCATTGGCGCCTTGTTTTCGTACATCCTGTTCGGCGCCATTGTCCAGAAGATCGGCATGCAGCAGGTAGTGGACAATCAAGTCCGGATGGATCCGAAGGCGCAGGAACGGATGGCAGAGGCAAACCCGCAGCAGCGCGAGATGGGCAACAAGATCGCCATCGGGATCACTGAGGGAGTATTCATTGCCGGGCCGATTGTGGGCATAGCGTTTGTTGCCCTGTTCTCGCTCGGGCTGATGGCCACCATCAATTTTGGGTTTGGCGGCAAGGCGAAGTTTGGGAGCATCTTTGCTGTCTTCTATTACGCGTGGCTGCCGGCTTCAATCAAGGCGCTTTTGGGGACGATCGTGATTTATTCAGGAATGGCGCCGGAGTCGTTCAACATCAAGAATTTCGCGCCAACAAACCTGGGTGCGTTTCTCGATCCTGTTGAAACCAATAAAGCGCTGTACACGTTGGCCACGTCGCTGGACGTGCTCACAATCTGGACGCTGGTACTGCTGGGCATGGGAACTGCGATTGTGACCGGGACGAAGCGCAGCGCCGGCTACATTGCGGTGTTCGGTTGGTGGGCACTCTTTGTGCTGATCGGCGTGGGCTGGGCGGCGATGATGGGCTAATTTGGGGCGAGTTGGCTTGTGCTCTCCCACCCTAAAGCTCTCCGCGTTGCGGCGAGCTTTAGGATGGGGTACCCGCACCCCCAGAGCAGCGCGGAACAGGCGAAGCCGCGCTGCTACAATCGAGTAGGCTGCTAAGGGCAATGTGTATACGCGTGATGAGCGGGTCAGAAGAGACTCAAGGCGCGCTTGCACGAGCCGGGCAGTGCACGAGCCGCCGAAGCGATGACCCTCCGCCTGTTCAATACCCTGACGGGACAACTGGATCCTCTGGAGCCTGCCGACGGCAAGGCGCTGCGGATGTACGCCTGCGGGCCGACGGTTTACGACTACGGCCACATTGGGAACTTCCGCACGTTCTTGCAGATCGATGTTTTTCGCCGCTTTCTGCGGCTGATGGGGACGCCGATCTACCATGTGATGAACATTACGGACGTGGACGACAAGATCATCCGCAACTCTCTCGAGGCCGGCGTTCCGATCGGCCAGTATACGGCACGCTACGTGGAGGCGTTTTTCGAGGATATGGAAGCGCTGCGCATCCAGCGGCCGGAGCAGATTGTGCGCGCGACGGAGAACATTCCGCAGATGGTGGCGCTGGTGGAGAAGCTAGCCGCGGCGAAAGCAGCGTACAAAACCGAGGACGGGTCGTGGTACTTCAGGCTGGCGGCGTTTCCTGCCTACGGGAAATTGAGCAAGAAAGACCTGAGCGGCATGGAAGACGGCGCGCGCGTGGACGTGGACGAGTACGAGAAGGACTCGGCGCGCGACTTTGCGTTGTGGAAGGCAGCCAAGCCGGGCGAGACCTCGTGGGAGACGGCGATCGGGCGCGGGCGGCCGGGCTGGCACATCGAGTGCTCGGCCATGGCGATGGAGTACCTGGGCGAGAGCCTGGACCTGCATGCGGGCGGCGAAGACCTGATGTTTCCGCACCACGAAAACGAGATTGCGCAGAGCGAGACTGCGACGCACAAGCAGTTCGCGCGGCATTGGATGCACGTGCGGTTCCTGCTGGTGGACGGGCGGAAGATGTCGAAGAGCGAGGGGAATTTCTACACGCCGCGCGATCTGCTGCTGAAGGGCTATAAGGCATCGGCTATCCGGCTGGCGCTGATTGCGGTGCCGTACCGCAGGCCGTTCAACTTTACTTTCGATAGCCTTGTCGACGCGACCAATGCGATCAACCGGTTGCGGACGTTTCATGTGCGGCTGACTGCGGGCAATTATGCTGTCGGCGAGAACTCCGCCATGCAGGAGGCCGCGAAGAAGACGCTGGCCGAATTCAGGGATGCACTGGCCGACGATTTGAACACTGCCGACGCGCTGGCGCCCGTCTTCGAGCTGGTCCGCGCCGCGAATACGGCGATCGATCAGGGGCAGTTTTTTGCGGGGGACCGCGATACGATTCTGCCGGTGCTGAAGGACTTCGACGCAGTGTTCGATGTGCTGGAGGACCGTGACTCAGAGGCGACGCGGCGCGCGCTCGAGTGGGCGAAAGAGAGCGGCAGGATGGCGGATGTGGCTCCGGAGTTGCTGGCCGCGCAGTCGCTGACCGTTGAGGCGATCGAGGCGCTGGTGGGCGAGCGCGCCGAGGCGAAGAAAGCACGTAACTTCGTCCGCGCCGACCAGATTCGCAACGAACTGGCGGAGAAGGGCGTGGTCATCGAGGATTCGAAGGACGGGGTGCGCTGGAAGCGGAGATAAGCTTCCAGCTGCTGGCGACTAGCTACTAGTGGCATGTCGCAGAGACAACGTTACTGCGGATGCGGCGGGTCGGATCGGAATATTTCCGCTGGATCTGCCCGAGCTGCTCCATGATGCGGGCGACTCGGGCTAACGAGCCCAAGGGCTACCTTCTCGGCTCATACCGCATCACCACCGCCCCCGAGCCGAACTCCAGCCGGCTCACGAGCCTCAAGTCGATACGCTTCGATAGCCCCGCGAACAACGTCGGCCCGTGGCCCGCTAGCCTGGGGTGCACCACGAACTCGTACTCATCGATCAATCCCAGCTCCGCCAACGCCAGCGGGAGCTTTACGCCTGCCACGAGCAGTCCCTTACCAGACTCCCGCTTGAGCTGCTGAACGGCCGTCCCTAGATCCCCGCGCACGAGCTCTGCGTTCCAATCGACCCTGTCCAGGGTGCTGGACACGACGTACTTCTTTGCCGCGTCGATCGTCCGGGCAAAGGGTTCCATCCAATCAGGCCTCGCTCCTGTCAGCGCCGGCGGCCGCCACGCAGCCTCCATCATTTCGTAAACCACCCGGCCAAAGAGGAGGGCATCGGCTTGGTCGAGGTTCTCGACCGCGTGACGATGCAAGTCTTCGTCCGGTGGAATTACACGATGATCGCAGCACCCGTCCAATGTGAGGTTGATGGAATACCGAAGGGGTCGCATTACGGAAGAGTATCGCCGATGGGGTAGATTGGCAACGTTAGCCCGCTTCAGGGCTAGGAGCCATTCATGTAAGGCATGACGATGACAATTTGAGAGCTGCTAGTGGCATTCGACAGGGACAACGTTACTGCGGATGCGGCGGGTCGGATCGGAGTATTTCCACCGGATCGGCTTAGCGTTCGCTGAGTAGGCGTTGATATAGCGGTGAAGCTTGCGGGCCAGATCGGCTTCAAAAAGATTTAAAAGGACTCCGATCGACATCCAAAGCAACGAACCGCAGTATGGGATCGTATGATGGTTCCAAGCCTGATCAGAGCAGGCTTCCCCGAAAGCCCCCAATCCAAAAATGAGAAGGCTCAAACCTATGGACGCGAGCGAAGTGCAGGACCTCAAAGAGAATTTGGAGCAAGGCGCGAAAGAAGAGCCGCTTCGGCCTGTTGCCTTTACGATGAGCGTGATGGCCGTTTTGCTGGCTGTGACTACGGTGATGGGCGGGCGCACGCATGAGGACGCGGTGCTCAACCAGAACAAGGCGACCGACCAGTGGAACGAGTATCAGGCGCAAAAGATCCGCGACTACGATACGCAGTTGGCATCCGACCTGATGGGCGTGGTTGCGCTCGACAGCAAAGATGCCGCTGCCAAGATCAATAAGGCGTACGCCGACCACGAGAAGAAGTGGGCGGATGAGCTAAAGCAGGATCAGGCATCTGCAGTGGCGCTGCAAGCCAGCGTGGACAAAGGAGAAGCGCGCGCAGACCGTTTCGATCTGGGCGAGGTGCTGCTGGAGATTGGCCTAGTGATCACGTCGATCACGCTGCTGACGCGGAGCCGCATCTACTGGCACCTGGGGCTTGTTGTTTCGGCGCTGGGCGTGGCGGCGGCAGCCTCGGCTTTCTTCCTCAAGTAACGCCGGATTGGCTGGTAATCGTTGAAGCGGGCGCTGTTGCGCGCCTGGCTTCAAACTGCGAAGTGGTGAGGAGAAACACCGCGAGCAAGACGGCAACCATGCCCGCGAATTCCTCCGCTGCCGGCCGCTCATGAAGCAGCAGAATGCCGAGCAGCACTGCAACGACAGGGTTCACATAGGCGTACGACGCGACCTTGCCCACAGGGACGTGCTCCAGAAGATAGATGTACTCGCTATGGCCGAGCAGCGAGCCGCAGGTAATGAGATAAGCCTGGGAGCAAAGCGCTGAGGCGTTCACATGGAACCGCGGCCACTGGCCGAGGACGGTGCCAAGGGCCGTGCTGCAGGCTCCGGCAGCGAGCATTTGCCAGGCAGCGGCGACAAAGCTGTTGACACGCAGACGCGCGCGGCGGGAAACGACGCTGCCGACGCTCCAACAGAGCGCGCCGGCCAACAGCGCGGCCACGGCCCAGAGGCGGGCGCGGTCGCCAGCGAGTCCGTGACGGAGCGAGGGCCATAAGAGAGCGACGAGTCCCGCGAAACCGAGGGCCATGCCCAGCCATCCGCGGGCGGGTAGCGGCTCGCCACCGGGCAGAAACATCTCAATGAGCGCGACATAGAGGGGGATAACGGCCAGGACCAGCGAGGCAAGGCCGCTGGGGACGATTTCCTCCGCGTAGACGAGGCCGACATTTCCTCCGCCCAGAAGCAAGAGGCCGATGAGGCAGAGAAGGAGCATGTTTCTGGGCGGCCAAAAAAGGCGAAGGCCGCGCCAGCGGCACCAGCCCAACAGGATTGCGCCAGCGGCGAGGAATCGCGTTCCGGCGAGCAACAAAGGGGGCATTTGCGCCACGCCAACGCGAATGGCGGTATAGGTGGAACCCCAAAAGATGTACACGCTGGCAAAGGCAAGCACGATCCGGAGAGCTGTTTTGGCGTGATGTTTTCCGGCTTCGAGGTGGGGCGGAGGAGCGGACATGGAACTCGATTCCATCGTAGCCCAGATCAAGGATGGGCGTGACAGCGGCGGCAGGCAGCGTGGTATCCTCAACTTTAGCGGAGAATCCATGTATACGCGCGCCAACAGGGAGTTGCCGCAGGCGCCGGCCACGAAGCGCTGGTCGCGGTCGCGCGCGCAGCGCATGTGCCCGCGGAAGCACCTGCGCGTGCTGCCCACCCGCACTCGACCTAGCCTCTTCGGCGGCGATTAAAAACCCTCCGCCGAAGAACCTCGCCTGCAATGGACCCCGAGAGCACTTCTCCTTCACATGTAGCCGTTTTAGCTTCTGTGCAAGGCGGCGCTTCCTTGAGGGAACCGCCACCTGGACCTGCAGGTTTCGGGAACCAGCAGAAGGAGAAGTGCTGCAGCGGGTCCGCAGAAATGAGCGAGCCCATTTAGGGGATTCGTGGCCGCGCCGCATGCGAAGCAAAATGCGCGGAGCGAATAAGCGCCGGATCACCGCAACCGAATCTGCCGAGGAGAATGTGCCATGAACAAGCAAGAGATGCATGAGCAGTTTGGACCCAAACTGGTTTGTCCGCTGCCGGGCCCGAAGAGCCGGGCCGCTGTTGAAGCCGATAAGCGGCTCATCTCGCCCAGCTATACGCGTTCGTATCCACTGGTCGCCAAGCGCGGCCGGGGAGCTCGCGTGGAAGACGCGGACGGAAACGAGTTTCTCGACTTTGCGGCAGGAATTGCCGTGGTGTCCACGGGCCACTGTCATCCCGAGGTGGTGGCTGCAATCCAGAAGCAGGCAGCGGAGTTGATCCACATTTCGGGCACCGACTTCTACGATGAGCATCTGACGGATCTTGCCGAGCGGTTGTCGGCGGTGGCGCCGATGCCGGGGCCGCACCGGTTCTTCTACGGCAATTCCGGCACCGAGGCCATCGAGTGCGCGCTGAAGGTGGCGCGGTATCACACCGGACGCCAGCAGATCATCTCGTTTTTCGGCGCATTCCACGGACGCACGATGGGCGCGCTGTCGCTGACCGGCTCAAAGCCGCAGCAGAAGCGCCGCTTCTCGCCGCTGGTGCCGGGCGTGACGCACGTGCGCTATCCCTACGTGTATCGGGGCTGCACGGGCGGGCCACAGGAGCAGGAGGCTTTCAGCCTGGGCTGCGCGCGAACCATCGAGGAGAAGCTGTTCAAGACGATTCTGCCGCCGGAGGAGGTGGCCGCGATCTTCGTGGAGCCGATCCAGGGCGAGGGCGGTTTTGTGCCGGCGCCGCCAAATTTCCTGCGCGAGCTGAGGGCGATCTGCGACCGCCATGGGATTCTGCTTGTGGTGGACGAGGTGCAGTGTGGCTGCGGGCGCACAGGGAAGTGGTGGGCCATCGAGGACTCGGGCGTTGAGCCGGACATTGTCTGCATCGCCAAGGGCATTGCGAGCGGCATGCCGCTGGGAATCTGCATGACACGGGCGGAGATCATGGACTGGGCGCCGGGGTCGCACGCGTCGACGTTCGGAGGGAATCCTGTGTCGATCGCGGCCGCGCTGGCGACGATGAAGATCATCGAACGCGAGGGAATTGCGAACGCCGCCAGCGTGGGCGAGTTCATGCTGGAGCGCTTACGCGGCTGGAAGAAGAGCCATCCCGTGGTGGGCGACGTGCGCGGGCGGGGACTGATGATCGGCATCGAAATCGTGAAGGACAAGGCGACGCGAGAGCCGGCCGTGGAGCTGCGCAATCGCATCGAGACGCTGGCCTTCGAACGCGGCTTGGTGATGCTGGGCTGCGGCGAGACGTCGCTGCGGCTCTCGCCTCCGCTCATCGTAAGCAAAGAGGAAGCTACCGTCGCGCTGGACATCCTTGAAGATGCGCTAACGGTTGCGGAGAAGGAATTCGAGCAGAGCGCCGTGGCAGCCGTGACGGCGTAGTAGCCGCAGCCGTTTGCTCGAGCGGCTTCCTCGCCTTGTTGGCCGCGACGATGTTCTTGCGTGGCGATTTGCAGGCGCACGGCATCCGGGCAGACAATGGTTGGCGATGGAACGAGTGGCACATGTGCGAGCGGGAATATATGACCGAGTGCTGGCGGGCCTGGACTGGCTTGCCGCGCGGCGAGGCCGAACCGCGGCCCTTCCCGCCCATTTGCGCACCGGAATGGAAGGCGAGGATGCGGCCTGTTCGTACCTGAGGCGCAAAGGCTACATCGTGGTGGCGCGACGGTGGTCGGGCGGGAATTTGCGCGGCGATCTGGATTTGATTGCGTGGCAGGGATCGCTGCTTTGCTTTGTCGAAGTGAAGACGCGCACAGCGCACGATATGGCGCCCGCCGAGGCTATGATCGACACTCACAAGCGCAATGTTCTGCGGCAACTGGCCCGGCAATACGTGCGGCAGCTACCCGGTGAAACCGTCCCGCACGCGCGCTTCGACGTGATCAGTGTTTATCTGTTGCCGGACGCGGCGCCCGAATTCTTCCATTTTGAGAACGCATTTGGATGGAGAGAGCGGCCTTGGGAAGAGCGGTCAGGCTGGCGGTGACCCGAAATGGGGACGCAATCACGTCAAACGTTGCAGGCCTCGATCCAAGGCTCTTCCACGGGAGAAAAGCGAGGCTCCTCGGCGAAGATATCTTATTGATAAAAATAATGTTAGAGGCAAAGGTGAGACCCCGGAACGGCTCCTACCCAGCCCGGTCCGGGAGTCGTGGATCGCAGCGTTGCGCGCCGGTGAAATGTATCATGAGGCGTGGGCAATGGAGACCTTCGAGAAAGTCTCCGACTCTATGATTTGCGCCTTAAGCGGTGAGATGGAGCATTGCCGGCCGATCACTGAGGGAACGCGAGCGGCGACCGGGGCCAGCACAGTTTGGCTTTGATGAACGCTCTTCTTGAGGAACAAAACGGGCCTGTGGGGTAATGAACCGTCGCCATGCGCAGATTCTTCCGTTTTCTTGCCTCTCCTCCCGCGAATGTCGACATCAGTAGGGGGCGCTGCAGGGACGCCGTGCGAGTTCTCCTTTGCCTGCTGCCCGTTTTGTGCGGAGTAGCGGCAGCCCAAACCACAACCATCAGCGGTACGGTTTACGACCCGCGAACCACGAACGCGCTCCCGCTGCCCAATGTTCTGGTGTATGCAACGACGAGTCCAGTGGCGGCGCTGCCTGCCGGAGTGCAATGCTTGACTTATCAGGCGCCAACCGGAGTCGTGAGCTACGCCTATACGAGCGTCGACGGCACATTCACGTTGCCCAATATTCCCGAGAACGCGACTTACACGGTCGTGATCCAGGCGGGCAAGTGGCGACGCCAATTTCCCGACGAAGAGGTTGGAACCAATCCGCTTACAGGTCTTGTCCTGAACATGCCGGCGAATCACACGGAAGGCGATATTCCCATGATCGCCATTGTCACGGGCAAGGTGGATGGTGTGGAGTGCGTGTTGCTTCATATGGGAATTGACCCGTCGGAGTTTACCGACGACACCGGCTCGGTGAATCCCAACGGGCGCATCCATCTTTACAAGGGGGATGGAAACCCTGGAGCGGAGATCAGTGCGGCGACGCCAGTCGAGTCGACGCTGACGGGCAATTCAGCCACTCTGGCCGGCTACGACATGGTGATGTTTCCCTGCCAGGGCGGCGAGTACGTTCAGCCGTCGAATCCACTGACCAATATCGCGAACTACGCCAACGCCGGCGGCCGCATTTTTGCAACGCATTACAGCTATGTGTATCTCGATTCCGGCTCGCCGGTAAACGCGCAGTTCGCGCCGGTTGCGGACTGGACGATTACAGCGGAGCAACAAATCAATTCAGGCGTGGGAACAGTGAGTACGAACTTCAGCGACGGAGCAACGCTGGCGCAATGGCTGCAGAATGCAGGCGCAACCGTGGCCGGTTCAATGAACCAGATCAATATCAGCACGCTGCGCACAGACGTGAGCGGAGTGATTGCGCCGACTCAGTCGTGGCTGACGCTGAACAGCGGCACGTATCCGGGCCAAAGCAGCAATCCGGTGATGCAGATGACGTTCAACACGCCCGTGGGAGCGCCAGCAGCGAGCCAGTGCGGACGGGTGATGTTCAACGACTATCACGTGATCAACGTGTCGCAGGCCAGCGGCACGATTTTTCCCAACGAGTGCCCGGCCGAGACCGCTATGAGCGCGCAGGAGGAGATGCTGGAGTACGCGCTCTTCGATCTATCGACCTTTGTGCAGCCGGTTGTGGTGCCCACATTGGACGTGGCCTTCAACCCAAGCCCGCTGATTGTGAAATCGGGCGACACGGCCGATCAGGTGACGGTAAACGTGACCAACACCAGCACGACGACGGAGATCGCGAGTTCGGCCATTCTTACGTTTACGGCGCCGCCGCAGGTTACGGTGACCGGGATGACGGATTCGACCGGCGGATGGACGTGCACGGTGAGCACACTGACCTGCACACGCCGCGGCAGCCTCGGGGCGAGCGTGACCGACCCGGTGAACCTGACATTGAACGTCGGAAACTACACGACATTGGCCAGCTACACGGGACAACTGACCGCGACCGTCTCAAGCGTGACATTCTCGAGCAACGTGACGGCGCAGGACAACGTGATCTTCCAGCAGTCGCCGCAGATCAACTGGGCCACGCCGGCGCCGATCGTCTATGGCACGCCGTTGAGCGCGACGCAACTGGACGCCAGCTCGCCTGTGGCAGGGAGCTTCACCTATTCGCCGGCGGCGGGGAGGGTGCTGAGTGTGGGGCAGCAAACGCTGAATGCGACGTTTACGCCAACCGATACCACTGACTACATCCCCGCCACGGCAACCGTGACACTGAACGTGATACCGGCCATCCCGGCCGTCACGCTTTCAACGTCGGCCAACCCCGTCTTCATGACATACGCGGTTTCCTTCACCGCGAGCCTTCCGTCCTATGCGAGCACGCAAACCGGCACGATGACCTTTTACGACGGGTCAACGCCAATCGGCACGGCCAACATCGCCGAGGGGGCGGCCACGATCACAACGACAGCGCTCGCGGCTGGAGGGCACTCCATCACGGCAGCCTACTCCGGCGACAGCAACTATGGGCCGGGGACAAGCAGCGCGCTGACAGAAAACATTCAGGATTTTACGCTGACGTTCGCGGATGGGACATCGGGCACGGCGAGCGTTCCGGCGGGAGGCCGCGCGGAGTATAGGCTAGTGATTGCGCCGGTGGGTGGAGCGACGTTGCCAGCGGGCGTGACTTTGTCCATTCCTAATATCCCGCTGGGAATGGCCCCGACTTTCTCTCCTTCTACTCTGGCGGCAGGCACTGGAACCGCTACGGTTACGCTGGAAGTGACACTGCCGGAGGCTTCGGGGGTGGAGAGGTTGCGCGAGCCGCTCAGCGGAGGGGCGTTGCCCGTGGCGCTGGGCCTTATTCTGCTGCCGTTGGCGGGCAGGATGCGCAGGGGACGTGCAGGACTGACGAGATTGGCGGTGGTTGCGGCGTTGAGCGCGGCCCTGGCACTGGGAATGATGGGATGCGGAGGCAAGCTGTCCCCGGAGAACTTTTCCCTCACAGTCACCGCAGCGTCGGGATCCCTGTCGCACTCTGTGACGGCACAGCTCACGGTGAAATAGGCATTCTCGCGCGGTCTGGCTGGCGGTTTCAGACGCTTCAGGCCGAGGCATGCGCGACCGGTTTTCGTGATCGATCAAGCCTACAGGGATGCGCTATACTCCAGGGGCAGCGAAAAACAGGAGGAAGACGATGCGTTTGCCTGCGATGACTCGAGTTTTAGCGGGCGCGGCAATGATTGCCGCGCTAGGCGCGTCAGGCTTGGTTGCGGCACAGTCCGGAGCGAATACCGTGCTGAAGCCAGCCGATCTTGAAAAGCAGTTCCCGGCCACCGTGTACTACTGCGGGCAGAGCGCGCCCGCGCAATTGCGCAACTCCGGGGGCGTGAAATTCGCCGACGGTCATTTCATGATGGCCAGCCTGGTGGACACCAGCGGGTACTCGACGGGATTGGCGGCGAAGTACCAGGGGTACCTGATTACCGAGGTTCCGCTTGTCATTAAAGGGAAGCACCTGCCTGCGGGCGCGTACGGCTTCGGCTTCCTGGACGGCGATCGGTTTGTGGTGACCGATCTGGGCGGCAAGGACGTGCTTACGGCTCACTCGGCAAAGGACGCTGACATGGCTCGGCCCCGCCCTTTAGATGTGACCGATGATCCAGCCGGCGGCTTCCGTCTCTATGTCGGGCGGAGCTACGTGCACTTCGGCCGGTAAGGCGAATGGCTGTGGGCTTCCGGCAGCCAAGTCTCCGCGACAAATTTCGTTTGCGGACCGCGACGAGCACAAAGCTGCTCCCGGAAGTCATTCGGTACGCGGTTGCGGCGTTACTTCTAAGCGGAGCAACAGCGATTGCTGCGCTTGAACCCTCGACATCGCTCGCAAATTATGGCAGGCAGGCATGGGCCATGGAGAACGGCCTGCCGCAGAATACCGTCCAGGCACTGGCGCAGACGAAGGATGGTTTTCTGTGGCTGGGCACAGAGGCCGGCCTGGTGCGCTTCGACGGGGTCGAATTCCAGACCTACGACCGCGATTCCACTCCAGATTTGCCGGGCAGCGACATTCGCTGCCTGCTCGTGGCCCGGGACGGGGCATTGTGGATTGGGACCAACGAGGGGCTGGCGCGGTGGAAGGACGGGGTGGTCAGGGCCTTCACCACGCGCGATGGACTGCCGGGTGACGGGATTCTCACGCTGGAGGAAACCCCGGACGGGCAATTGCTGGTCTCGACGGATATTGGGATGGCGGGACTGAGCGGGGACCACTTTGTCGCCGTGACAGTCGAGGAATTTCTTGCAGCCCGGGGGCATAGGCCGCGGGTTGGGTCAAAGGCCGCATTGCCCAAGGGTGCGATCGAGTACTCCCTACCCATGAATGGGGATCAGTTCACGATTGCCAGCAAGAGCACGGTGTTGGTGTTTCGTAAGGACACAATGCTCGCGCAGCTGACCGTCGGCGCGGAGATTTCGGGGAGCCGAATCCAAACGCTTTTTGCCGACCGGGAGGGCGCGCTCTGGATCGGCACGAACGCAGGGCTGGTGCGATGGGTCAAAGGCAAGGTCGAGCGCTTCCCCGTTACCGATCCGCTGGCTGCGGCGTCGATTCTCTCGTTGATGGAAGACCATGAGGGCAATCTGTGGGTGGGGACCGAAACCGGAGGGTTGGACGTCCTGCGCGATCAGCGCTTCCACACGATCGATACGCGCGATGGGTTGACATCCGACCGCGTCACGACCGTTGTGGAAGACGGTACCGGAACGCTGTGGGTGGGGACGCAGCAGGACGGGTTAAATGCTCTGCGCCGGGACGAAGGCGCGGCAGGCTGGCGCGTAGCGCGCAGCCTTTCAGTGAGCAACGGCCTCGCCAGCAACGTGATTCTGTCGTTGGCCGCTGCGCCAAACGGAGATCTGTGGGTGGGGACGCCTGACGGGCTGAACCGCATTCGAGGGAACAAGGTGGACACGTTCACCTCGGCCGATGGGCTGCCTGACGATTTTGTGCGCTCATTGCTGATCGACGCCGATGGGTCACTTTGGATCGGCACAAGGCGCGGGCTGACGCACTGGGAGGTGGGGAAGAGCGGTTTGGGCGGATCAGGTTCCGCTACGGGAATGGAGACTTACACGCGGGGCAGCGGCCTGGGAAGCGATCTGGTGGGCGCAATGACTCGGGACATGAGCGGCGACTTGTGGGTGGCGACGCTGGCAGGGCTATCAAGGCTGCATGGCAACACAATCTCGAACTTCACCACCGCGAATGGGCTTTCGAGCAATGTGGTGACGGCACTGTTGCCTCGCGCCGATGGGACGCTGCTGATCGGCACGCAGGATCACGGATGGGACGTGTGGGACGGAAGCAAGTTCTCCGGGGCGATGCGCAACAGCCTTGAGGAGACGACGATCCACGCGATTCTGGACGATGGCGAAGGGCATCTTTGGTTTGCGACAAGCGACGGCATTGCGCGGTGCGACTGCAATGAAATAGCCGGCGCAGGCCTCGCGGAGAGTTGTCCGCACTGGATGGAGTTTGGGACTGCCGATGGGCTGCACAGCCGGGAGACGGCGAACAACAGCCACCCTTCAGCCTGGCGATCGCGCGACGGGCGTTTGTGGTTTGCCACGCCCAAAGGGCTGGTGGAAGTGGATCCGGCGCATTTTCCCGTGAACATGCTTCCGCCCCCGGTGGCTCTGGAACGCTTTCAGGTAGATGACGTGGCGCAGCCACTGCTTGGAGCGGACTCTCGGCTGAGAGTTGCGGCGGGTCGCGTTCATTTTGAGTTCGACTACGCCGGGTTAAGCTTTGTCGCGCCGCAGAAGGTGCGCTACCGCTATATGCTCGAGGGCTTCGATCGCGACTGGACCGACGCCGGAACGCGGCGCACCGCCTATTACACAAATATTCCGCCGGGACGGTACACCTTCCGCGTGCAAGCGGCGAACAACGATGGGCTTTGGAACACAACAGGCGCGGCGTTCAGCTTCGAGTTGCAGCCGCATTTTTATCAGACCCTCTGGTTTTACGCGTTGTTGCTTGCGGCCCTGGCGGGAATGGTCTTGCTGCTGCTCAAGCGGAGGCTGTACGTGGCCGAGCGCGAGTTCAAGGCGGTACTGGGCGAACGCAGCCGGATTGCGCGTGAGATTCACGACACGCTGGCCCAGGGGTATGTTGGTGTTTCGGTGCAACTGGAGGTGCTGACGGAGCTGCTGCGCCAACGAAAGATGGAGGATGCGGGCAAACAACTGGACCGGACGCGCGACTATGTGCGCCATGGGCTGTCCGATGCGCGGCAATCGATATGGGCTCTGCGTACGCAGGATGCGGGTGAGACAACGTTACCTTTGAAACTGCGGCGCATGGCGGAAGCGGCCGGGGGTGATGAGCTGACATCGCGGTTCAGCCTTTTTGGAGCATATCGCCCGCTGCCGGCGGAAACTGAGCGCGAGTTGGCACGCGTGGCGCAGGAAGCAATTCATAATGTGAAGAAGCACGCCGGGGCCAGCGAACTCTCGGTTCAGTTGGAGTACGGACCGGAGGCGGTCGCGCTCGAGATCAGAGACGATGGACGCGGCGGCGCTTTGGAGCGGGCGGCGGAGGCTACGGCGGGTCACTTTGGCCTGACCGGAATGAGAGAGCGTGCGGAGGCCATTGGCGCAACGCTGGAAGTAAACAGCGCGCCGGGTGCGGGGACTACGATACGGTTGAGTGTACCGGCGCGAGGTGAAGCGCGCGAACAGGCGGAGGTACAACAGTGACGACGGGATCGATCCGTGTGCTGGTTGTGGAGGACCACAACGTGGTTCGCCAGGGGCTGGTCGCGCTGCTGAATGTGGCGGGCGGTCTGGAGGTGGTGGGCGAAGCCGCAGATGGAGTTGAGGCAATCGCTCAGTTTCGCAAGCAAAAGCCGGATATCACGCTGATCGACCTGCGGATGCCAAAGATGAGCGGCGTCGACGTCATCGAGCGTATCCGCATGGAGACCCCCCAGGCGCGGTTCATCGTGCTGACTACCTACGACGGCGATGAAGACATTTACCGCGCGCTGAAGGCCGGCGCGCGGGCGTACTTGCTGAAGGGAATGACGAGCGAGGATCTCATCAGCACCATTCGCACGGTCCACGCGGGGAAGTCGCATATACCGCCGGCGATTGCCGAGAGGCTGGCCGAGCGCATGGGCGCTCAGGATCTGACTCCGCGTGAGTTCGATGTGCTGGAGCAGATCGTGTACGGCAAGAGCAATCGGGAGATTGCAGCCGAGCTGGAGGTTTCAGAGGCGACGGTGAAGACGCACATTAACAGCCTGCTGGGCAAGCTGGGTGTGACGGACCGGACCCAGGCGGCAACGGCAGCGATTCAGCGAGGAATTGTTCCGCTGGAATCGTTGAGAAAGCCGAAATCATGACGATGAAATCTTTGAAAAGCGCGATTTTGTGCGGAGTTTTTCTGTCGTTGCTCGCGTTGCCGGCGCTGGCGCAAAAGACGGTGTGGCGGCAGGCCACACAGGCCGAACTAGCGGCGGTGCTGCCGTCGCGCGCACCCGTGGAGAGCGAGCACATCGAGACGGAGATGCGTACTGCGTCAGGAATTGTGGATGAGCGCGGGCGCTTTATTGCAGGGGTGGTGCTGATCACGGCGGGCTATTCCGCAGAGGGCAAATACTCGCACTACCTGATCGTGCAGGCGCCGGTAAAGATTGGGGGCGTTGCATTGAAGCCGGGCGAGTATGCGTTTGGATGGAGCCGGGAAGACGGCGGAGATACACTGAGCGTTCACTTCAACCGGGCGGCGACTGGAGCGCTGGTGGGGACCACGGATGCACACAGGATCGCCGGCTCAAGCAAGGTGGAGAGCCTGCGCATCTGGCCGCCGGGCGACAAGTCGCTGATCCAGATTGGACGGTTCGGGATTCCTTATAAATTGGGTGACCAATAGCGGTGGCTTGAAGGGCCGAAAAGGAAAGGGTCACAAACGGCGCCGAGCGCTCGCAAGTGGTTTCTAAAGGCGTAGTTGCCGGGTTAAGCTCGGAGGGGCTCTCCACCTTTCGGTCGATCCCGCCTTCGATCCTGCCCCGTATACTTGCTGCGATGTCTAAGCCGATCCGCGCTTCCCTCTTCTTTGTCCTGCTTGGTGGAGTTGTTTCGCTTGTTTCCGCGCAAGTCACAAATTCTGCTACTTCCCCGTCAGGGCAACAAGCTCAAACGACCTCCCAGGCCGCTCAGGCGCCGACAACGGGCGGCGAGGCAACCGGCCCTCCCCAGCCAGCCCAATTCGACGAGCAGCACCGGCCGATCACTGCGGGCGGATTCGTGCCGAGCGGGCCGGTGATCTTCGAGGACGTCTCAGAGAAGGCGGGACTGACCCATTGGACCCACAAAATGGGGACGAAGGACAAGAAGTACATCATCGAGACCAACGGATCGGGCGTGGGCCTGATCGACTACGACAACGACGGGTGGCTCGACATTTACGTTGTGAATGGGTCGACCTTCGATGCGCTGGACGGCAAAGAGACGCCGCCCCACGCGGCGCTGTTCCATAACAACCACGACGGGACCTTTACGGATGTGGCAGCCAAGGCCGGAGTGACCAACGACCGCTGGGGATTTGGCGTGGCCATTGCGGACTACGACAACGATGGCTGGCCGGACATCTACGTGACCAACTGGGGAAAGAACCGCCTGTATCACAACAATCACGATGGAACATTTACCGATGTTGCGGAGAAGGCGGGCGTGACGCTGGGGAATTGGTCCACAGGGGCCACGTGGGGCGACTACGACGGCGACGGGCTTTTGGACTTGTTTGTGCCAGGGTACGTTCATTTCGACCGCGACCATTTGCCGACAGGCGGGGAGAGCGGTGTGCCGGACACGTTCTGCACCTTTCGCGGTGTGCAGGTAAATTGCGGGCCGAGGGGACTCAAGGGAGAACCGGACCATCTGTTCCACAACAACGGCGACGGAACTTTCACCGACGTGAGCGAGAAGGCGGGAGTGGCCGACACGCCCGGCTACTACGGGCTGAGCTCACTGTTTGTGGACATCAATAACGATGGCAAGGTCGATCTGCTGGTGGCCGACGACTCGACGCCAAACTATCTCTATATCAACAAAGGGGACGGGACGTTTGAGGACGACAGCTATTCGTCGGGCTATGCGCTGAACGAGGCAGGACGAGAGACGGCGTCAATGGGTATCGCGGCGGGGGATTTTGAAAACAATGGAATGGAAGACATCTTCAACACGACTTTTTCCGATGACTACAAGCCGCTCTACCGCAACGAAGGCGATGCGAACCTGACGGATATCAGCTACCAAATGGGAATAGCGGAGATTTCTGTGCCGTTTCTTGGCTGGGGCGATGCATTCCTCGATTACGACAATGACGGCTGGAAGGACCTGATGATGGCCGACGGGCACGTCTACCCACAGGTGGACCAGCACCCGTGGGGCACAAGCTGGGCGCAGCGGCCCATGCTCTTCCACAACATTGGCGGCAAGAAGTTCGAGGCCGTGCCGGCCGTAGAGGGATCGGGGCTGGCTGACGTCATCAGCGGTCGCGGAATGGCCGTCAGCGATCTGTTCAACGACGGGAAGCCTGACGTGGTGATCAACGTGATGGACGGCCATCCGGTGATTCTGCGCAACGTGAGCTCGGACCATAATCATTGGCTGGAGTTGAAGCTTGTGGGAGGGCCCAAGAGCCCGCGCGATGCGGTGGGGGCCACGGTGTATGTGACCGCGAACGGCATGAAGCAGCGCGGAGACGTGCTCAGCGGCGGCAGCTACGCCTCGACCAGCGACCCAAGGCCGCACTTCGGCTTGGGGCAGGCGACCAAGGTCGACGACATCGAGGTGCATTGGCCCAGCGGCAGGGTAGAACACTTCACCGTACCGGGGGTCGATCACATCGTGACGATCACCGAGGGGCAGGGAAGCAGTAACGCTCGCGGTCACGATCAGCGGGCGGGGACAACCGCTAACTAAAAGAGCAGGCGCGTGGTTACGGCAATCTCATGGTTGTAGCTGTGAAAGTGGCTGGTCGCGATCTGTTCACCCGCGCCGACGCACAACCCGAGACGGCTGCCGGTCTTCCTGGGCCGGAACTTCCGAGCGAACAATAATCCTGGAGTGGCAAAGTTCTGAACCTTGCCGTCGTTCGGGCCGCCTTTGAAGTACGTCGCGTTGAACTCAACCTCCGGCCAGAAATACCTTGCAATATGCGCCTGAATCGCTGTGTTCCAGAGGATAGTCCGTCCCAGCTTCACGGTGTCTGCAACGGGCATGCTTGCGCCCACAGTAGTCTGCACGTCGAAGATCCCAACGCCCTTGCCGACCCCCACATTCGGAGAGACAGTTGCATCGAGGCTGCCGTTTTTGTAGCTGCCGGTGGGAATTGTCGAAGAGAGGAAGGCGCTCAGATCGTAGTTCCCGTGATTGGCGCTTCCGCTCAGATAGCGATACTTCAATACGAACGACATATCGCCCGCGCCGTTGGCGACGGTGGGAGCACTGTGCACGAGATAAGGCGGGAGATTGATGTCCAACTCTGTATTCGCGAACGGAATCAGGTTGAGGCCTTTGCCGCCGTCCAGGTTCCATGTTTCCGTGTGGTTTGGAGCGGTCTGGCGGATGAAATCGGTCCGCGCCACCTGGATGAGGCCCACATAGGTGGTGATGAGAGGAGGCGGCCACGCGGGCTGCACGGACTGCGTCGCGCTGGCGCGTCTCTCCCAGTGGCTGATGAATCCGCCCTGAGCTAGAAGGAATGGTGAAGATACAAGAAGAGTGAACAACAGAAGGGATTTGCGGTGCACTGTGACCTCACTGTCCGATCAGGGAAGAAACTAATGGAGGATGACAGGCCGCAGCCGCAATGAACAACCAACTTTCGGTTGAGGCGGGGCTCCAACCAGCAATAGGCGCGACCTCGTGTCCGGCCAACCGGAAGGGTCCCTCCATTGGGTTCTCGCTCTCAACCTTTCGGTGGATGCCGGGTCGATCTTCGGTCCGTAGAATGGGGGGCGCGATGCTTCCCCGATCTTTCGCCGAACGAATCCTGTGCCTTGTCTGCAGTGCTCTGCTGATGAGCGCGATTGCCTGTGGTCTGATGGCGTGGCGGACGCGGCCTGCCTATGCAGTTGACGACCCTGCGGCAGAGCGCTCGCAATATTCGCGAAGCGTCTCCTCGTACTACAACTTTCGCTTTGGCGCGGGCAAGCCGTTTCTGCCTTCCAACGCAACCACGGACACCGGAGAGTTCATCGATCCCCAGAGCTTTCTGACGGCGAAGTACTGCGGCCACTGCCATCAGGCGGCGTATGCCCAATGGCGCCAGACGGCGCACGCGAACTCCTTCCGCGCGCCCTGGTACGTCAAGAACGTGAACCTGCTGATGCACGGAAAAGGGATTGAGTATGCGCGCCATTGCGAGGGCTGCCACAATCCCATTGCCTTGACTGCCGGTGCGATGACCGAGGACTCTCCGGTGAACCGCAAGTTCGACGCGGACGGCATCACCTGCTCGGTCTGCCATTCCATTCAGAAGGTGGATACGCGCGGGACCGGCAGCTATGTGATCGGTGTGCCGGCGGTACTGGTGGATGCCGATGGCAAGCCGATATACGGCGAGGTCCCAGACAAGGAGATTCTGGCTCATCTCGGTCGGCACTCGAAGGCTGTGATGAAGGACTTCTATAGCAGCAGCGAGTTTTGCGGCGCTTGCCACAAGGCTGCTCTGCCAAAGATGTTGAATGGCTATAAGTGGCAGCGTGCCATTTTTCTTTACGACGAATGGCAACAGGCCTCTTTTTCGAAGCAAAATCCTCTTCCGTTCTACGTGAAACCGCAGGTGTCCACGTGCCAGACCTGCCATATGGCTGAGGAGACTATCGAGCAGCCGGATTATGGAGCGGAGCAAGGCAAGCTGATGTCGCACCGCTGGCTGGGCGCGAATACGTTGCTATCGAAGTACTACGGCTACGATGAACAGCTGCAGAAGACGATCGCCTTTCTGCAGAACGGGGTCCTCAATGTGGATTTGTTTGCCGTCGAGCGCAACGGCGGCAAGACGATCGCGCCGCTCGGAACCGAGCCGTTCGACATCGCGCCGGGCGATGTCCTGACTGTTTCCGTTGTGATCCAGAATAAGGGAATCGGCCACACTCTCGTTCCCGAGCAGCGCGACTTTTACGAATGCTGGGTTGAGTTCCAGGCCAAGGATGCGGCCGGGAACGTGCTGATGGACTCAGGCGCGGTGGGGGCGGATGGCACGCTCGACCCCACAGCGCACAGCTTTACGAATCGGCTGGTGAATGTTCGCGGCACACTCAACGACCTGCATCAGGTTTGGGATACGCGAGTGATCGCCTATAACAACACCATTCAGTCGGGGCGCTCGCAGATCGTGCGTTATCAGTTTAAGGTGCCGGAGAAAGCGTCCGGGCCGATAACCATTACCGCCAAGGTCAACTATCGCCGCTTCAACCAGCACTTCATCGACTTTGGCCTGGGCAAGCACTACGATCTGCCGGAGGTGGAGATGACGTCGCGCACGCGGACGCTGGCTCTCGGCTTAAATCCCGCGACACCGCCGGATCCTGCCGACAATCCGCTGTGGATGCGATGGAATAACTATGGCATCGGATTGCTGGATGCGCAGCAATACGCGGAGAGCGCCCGGGCATTCGAACACGTGGCTCAATTGCGCCCGGATTATGCCGACGCCTATACCAACGTCGCTATCGCCGATTTCTCGTGGCAGCGCTACGATGATTCGCGAGCCAACCTGGAGAAGGCGCTCCAAATCGCTCCGCACAATGCGCGCGCGCTGTACTATCTTGCCCTTGTGGAGCGCATTCAAGGGCATCCTGACGCTGCGATCGCCGATTTGCTTGACGTGATCACGCAGTTCCCGCGTTCACGCGACGCGCACCGGGAACTTGGTTTCTCGTTCTATCAGCAGCATAAATATCAAGAAGCGCGAACCGAGTACGAGACGGTGCAATCGATCGATCCAGACGATCTGGCCGCGCATTACATTCTTTCCATCGTTTATCGCCGTTTGGGCATGAAGCCGGAAGCGGCGCGGGAGGCCGCGGCCTTTGCGGACCAGAAAGACGATCCGACGGCGAATACCTATGCGCTGGAGTTCCTCCGTGAGCATCCTGAGGTGACCTCAGAGAGCGTTCCCTGGCATATCCATAGCAACGTTGCAGACGATCATGAAAAGCAGGGCGGTGGAAGCGGGCAATGAGAGTGCTGCAGTCCGTTGCTATCTCTATTCTGGCTCTTTCTTCCTTTGCACTTGCATCCTCTCGCAACCAGAGGGCGCGCGGCGCCTCAGTATTCAGCGCGAGCGGATGCCAGCACTGCCACAGCATCGGGAACGTCGGTGGGCACAAGGGGCCCGACCTCTCAGGCGTGGGAAGAAGGAAGTCGAAGGCCGCATTGCGCCAGCAAATTGTCCACGGCAGCAAGGTTATGCCGGCTTTCGGAGACGATCTTGAGCCGGACGAGCTCAAAGATCTGATTGCCTATCTAAGATCGTGCCGCCAGAGGCCGGCAAAACCGCCGCACGCCTCCAATTCAAACTGACGAGCGGGGTGGCCAACTCACGGAGCGCAGGAGATTGCCGCACGAAGTGCGTCTGCTACCTCCTGCTGCTGGCCGGCTGTGATGCGGTTGAATAATGGCAGGGCCAGGGTACGACGCGCGATGGATTCGGTGAGAAAAAAGCTGAGCGCGCCGGCCCCGGCGCAGGAGCGCCAAGCCGGCTGCAGGTGGATGGGGGCGAAGTAGCGGCCGGTGGCGATGCCCTGCTTGAAAAGCGCAGCCTGCACTCGAGCACGGCCGGCTCTTTCGGGCAGGCGGACGACATAGACAAACCAACTGAGTTCGCGGCGGGGGAGCGAGAGCGGAGGGCGCTCGAGTCCGGAAATGCCCGCGAGGAGCGCATCGTAACGTTCGGCGGCCTGACGGCGGAGAGCGAGGATCTCATCGATCCGCTGCAACTGAACGCGGCCAAGAGCACAGGCCAACTCCGAGAGTCGATAGTTGTAGCCCGGCTCGGCGTGGTCGAGCCAATCGAGGCTTGAATCGCGGCCCTGATTTCTGAGCTGGCGCAGGCTCCTGGCGTGCGCCGGATCGCGTGTCAGCACCGCGCCACCCTCGCCGGTGGTGATCTGCTTGTTGGGGTAGAAACCGAAAACAGCGAGATCGCCGAAGGTGCCGGCAAGGCGCCCATCGAAGCGCGCTCCGATGGCCTCTGATGCATCCTCAATCAGAGCCAGATGATGGCGAGCTGCAAGATCTTTGAGTGCGTTCATCTGCGCGGGAATACCGAAGGTGTGAACCGCAAGGATGGCACGCGTGCGCGGAGAGATGGAGTGCTCGACGGCTGCGGGGTCAAGATTGAGCGTGACCGGATCCATTTCAACAAGAACAGGCGTCGCACGCACCTGAAGCACCGCATTGACCACAGCCACAAAGGTGAAAGCAGGAAGGATGACCTCGTCGCCCTCGCCGATCCCAAGAGTCACCAGAGCCAGATGCAGACCGGCGGTGCCGGAACTGACCGCGACTGCGTGATCCACGCAATGATAGGCAGCCAGTTCCGCTTCAAAGGCCGCGAGCTCCGGGCCCTGGCTGAGGTGCGGCGTGCGCAGAACGGCGGTGATTGCCGCGATCTCTGCTTCAGTGATGTCAGGTGCGGAGAGGGGAATGCGCGCAGTCATGAGCGCTCCAGCTTCGCCGATTCGGCAAGCGATGGCAGCGGCGCGGGCTGCTTAACAAGCAGGCGGTCGAGCGGAACGGAGGCCAGCACCCGGGCAATGGTTTCCGCTGCGGTGCCCTTGCCGTAGGGATTGGTCATTCCTGCGAGGCCCTTGCGGAAAGCGGGACTGAGAGCGCGATCGAGAGCGGCGCGGATGGCGGATGCTTCAGCGGGTGCGTCGATGACGTTGCACGCGCGCTCACGGCCTTGCTGGCGTATGCCCACGTTGACAACAGGGAGAGCGAAGGATGCCGCCTCCATAATGCCGCTGGAGGAGTTGCCCACCAGTGCATCGGCCTGGCCGAGCAGGCTCCAGTATGTAACGGCGTCGAGATTGACGAAGACATGGGTGTGAGCATGCGTTGCCGCCAAAGCTCGGGCGCGGTCAATGAGCGCGAAGCCTCCGGCATCAGCGTTGGGATAAACGAAGACGATTTGGCCCGGCGCTTGAGTGAGCGCGGCGAAGAAAGCGTCAGCCTCGGCGTTGGTGTTGCGCAGAATGGTGACGGGATGCCACGCGGCGACAAGCGTAGGCGACGTGAGCGACAGGCCCAACTGAGCTTCCAGCGCGGCGCGATCGAGCAGCGCGGAGCGGCGCAGGTGATCGAGCGAGGGCGCCCCGGCGCAATGCACACGCCAGGGTTCTTCGCCCATAGAGATGACGCGCAGGCGTGCGGTTTCAGTCGAAGTGAAGTGGATGTGCGCGAGCTTGGTCAAAGCGTTACGCACCGCGTCATCAATGGCGCCCTGGCTCACTTCGCCGCCCTCAATGTGAGCGACAGGAATGCGAAGAGCAAGAGCCGTCGACGCTGGGGCCAGCATCTCGTAGCGGTCGGCGATGAGCAGCAGCAAATCCGGCCGCCACGCAGTGAGTGCGTCCGCCAGGCCCAGGATGGCAAGACCGATGGTCTTGGCCATTCCGGTGTCAGTGTCTGAGCTCAGCAGGCACTCGATGCGCGCCTGAATGGGAAAGCCATCGCGTTCGATCTCCTGCAGCGTGTTTCCGAACTGCGGCGCGAGATGGGGACCGAGAGCGAAAACGCCCAGCTCGATCTCAGGACGGCCGGCGAGTTCGCGCAAGGGCCAGTAGAGATGGCTGTAGTCGGCGCGCGAGGTAGTGACGACGCCGATGCGGCGCCGCGCGGCAGGCGTTGGAGACTGCGCGGGAAATCCGCACGCGCTCTCTTGATTTTGGGGCGAAATCACAGGAGAAGTATAAATTGAACGCTCGATGAAGCCTGCTTGCACGGTGTACGAGCCGCTCTGCCGCAGGGCCCCGTGCTCGCGTACACTGGATGGTTCCGCGATGAGGGGAGAGTTGCATCCGTGAGTGTAAGAACAATGCGAGCAATCGGGTTATGGGCTTTTGTATCACTGGCAACCATCTCTGGGCTCTGTGCGCCGCAGAAGCCCTTCGACGCAGAGGCGATCCGGCTGAACAACCGTGGCGTGGCGCTGATGGGCCAGCAGTTCACCGAGCGAGCCGCGGACAGTTTCGCTGAAGCATTCAAGAAAGACCCAAGTCTGGCGCAGGCAGCTATCAATGAAGGCATTGCGCTGCTGTCGCAGCAGAAGCTGGACCAAGCGAAAGAATGGTTTGAGAGGGCCATTGCGATCGACCCCAGGAACCCGCAAGCCTGGTACAACCTGGGTTTAGCGCAACATGGGGGTAATGAGCTAACGGATGCGCTGGCCAGCTTTCAAGAGGCGGTGAAGCTCGATCCCCGGGACGCGGACTCGTGGTATTTCGAAGGCGCCTGCTACCAGGAGATGCGACAGTTCGACAAGGCAGTCGCAACCTTCGAGAAGACGCTCGAAATCAACCCGCTGCACGCTTCGGCTGAGTTCGCTCTGGCGCGGTCGCTGCAACGCGCGGGCCACACAGCAGAGGCGAAGGAGCACTTTGCGCGTTTTCAACATTTGACGAGCACCAAGATTTCTTCGGCGCTGGGGTTGTCTTACGGAGAAGAGGGGCGCTACTCGACAGTAACGGCAGTCGAGGAGCCGGAGACGATTCAGCACGCCATGATTCCGGTCCGGCTTGTGGCGCAACTGATGGTCGCGCCCGGCTCTGCAGGCGGCTCGCCATGGACGACGGGCGGGGCGTGCATGATTGACGCGACGGGCTCAGGACAAATGGATTTGGTGCTGATGCAAGCGGGCGCGCAGGCGATACGCATCCTGCACAATCGCGGCGGCGGCAGCTTTGAAGAGCTGGATGTAGCGGCAATGGGGCTGAGGGCAAGCGGCCATGGAGTGGCGTGCGCGGTTGGCGATTACGACGGCGATGGGTTGAACGATCTGGCTGTGGCTCTGGATGACCGAGTGCTGCTGTTTCACAACCTCGGCCACGGGCAATTCAAAGATGTTACGGCACAATCGGGCCTTGTGCCACGCAACCAGCCGACGGGTATTACGTTTGTGGACTATGACCACGATGGAGATTTGGACCTGCTTTTGACGGGTGCGCCGCTAAAGCCGGGCGGTGCGCCCAATGTGTTGTGGCGGAACAATGGCAACGGAACATTCACGGAGCAAACGGAGCCGACGGGATTGGGTGGAAGCGGCAAGACGGCAGCAGCAATCCTGACCGATTTCAATAACGATCGCGCCGTGGACCTGGCGGTGACCGGCGACGGACATTCGCCGCAGATCTACGTGAATCCGCGCGAGGGCAAGTATCCTACACAGCCGCTGTATACGAATGCAAAGTTGCCGCCCACGGTTGGGATCGCGGTGCTCGACTACAACAAGGACGGCTGGATGGACATCGCCGTGACGCACGCCGGCACACCGGGACTCACGCTCTGGCGGAACGTTGAGGGGCCGGATCACATAAGCCGGCGTTTTGAGCGCGTTGCGTTGCCGCTCAAGGATGTAGTGCGCGGATGGGGCCTGACGCCAGTCGACATTGACAACGATGGCTGGATCGACTTGGCGGCGATTGTGGAGACGAAGGCCGGTCCGCGCGTGCGCGTATTCCGCAACCGCGGCGACGGCAGTTTTGAGGACGTAAGCCATGCGCTGGGCCTGGACAAAATTCGCCTCACGGCGCCGCGCGGACTGATTGCCGCCGATGTGGACGGCGATGGCGCGCCGGACCTGATCGTGACCCAAGAGAATGCTCCGCCTGTGCTGCTGCGCAACATCGGCGCAAACAGAAACCACTTTGTGCGTCTCGATCTGACCGGCCTCGCGGACAACAAGACGGCGCTGGGAGTCAAGGTCGAAGTCTTTGCGAACGGCTACTGGCAGAAGTGGGAGCTCGCCGGCGCATCGGGCTACCAGACGCAAGCCCCACCGCAAATCCTCGTGGGCCTTGGCGATGCGCCGGGTATCGATCTGTTGCGCATTCTGTGGCCCACGGGCGTGCTGCAGGACGAGATCGATTTGCCTCAACAGCGCGTGATCGCGATGAAGGAAGCGGACCGGCGCGGCAGCTCGTGCCCCGTGCTGTTCGTGTGGGATGGACATCGCTACAAATTCGTGACCGACGTGATTGGTGCGGCCGTGGTAGGCCATTGGTTCACGCCCACGCGGCGCAATACGCCGAATCCAGGCGAGTGGGTGAAGATTGACGGCGCGAATGTTGCACCGGTGAACGGTAAGGTCAGCGTGCGCTTTATGGAGCCCATGGAGGAGGTGAACTACATCGATCAGTTGCGAATGATCGCCGTCGATCATCCCGAGAACGTGGAAGTGAATCCCGACGAGCGATTCCTTGACGATCCGCCATTTGCTTCGGGCCGCGTGGTGGCGAGCGAAGGGACGCGTTTGCCGAGGGGCGCGTGGGATGGCGAAGGGCGCAACGTGCTGGACAGTCTGAGCCGACGCGATCACGTGTTTGCCAGCGGGTTCAAGGCTCTGCCTTACGACGGGTTTGCGAATCTGCATGCGCTCACGCTGGATCTGGGCGACATCAAGCCGGATGCACCATTGCGTTTGTTGATGACCGGCTATGTGAACTACTTCAGCGCGACCTCGCTCTATTCAGCGTGGCAGGCGGGGTTGAAGGAGATTCCGCCATACGTTGAGGCGGAACTGCCGGATGACACGTGGCAACGAATTCCGGGCGATGCGGGCTTTCCCGCAGGTCTGGAACGGACGATCGTCGTGGACCTGACAGGAAAGCTGCCGGCTGGAACGCGGCGGATTCGGCTGATGACGAATTTGCAGATTTACTGGGATCAGGTGCTGATTGATCAGAGCACGGAAGCCGAGGCGCGCACAACGGAAGTCCCGCTCGCCACAGCGAATCTGCGCTTCCGCGGTTATCCGAAGCAGATTGAAGGAGTGAGCCCTGGCGACCTGGACTACGACTATAACCTTGTGAGCCTGACCGGACCCTTTCAGCGGGAGCGTGGCAACTATACGCACTTTGGCGTCGTGACCCCACTGCTCACGAACATCGACGACAGATTTGTGGTGTTTGGCAGCGGCGAGGAGATTGAAGCGGAGTTCGACGCGAAGAAGCTGTCTGCCCTGCCTGCGAACTGGAAGCGCGACTACTTCTTTTATGCCAATGGCTTCGTAAAGGACATGGATTGGTGGGATGTCTCGCCATTCACAGTGGCGCAAATGCCGTTTCATGGCATGAACACTTATCCATATCCAGTGAGCGAGAAGTATCCCGACGATGCGGCCTCGCTCGACTACCGGTTGAATTGGAACGACCGATTCGACGCGGGCGAGCCAGTGCGGTCTTACCGGTTTAACTATCAGCTTTTGCCGTCGGCGCCGGAGGAGAATCGGACGCCGCAATTGCCACCGGGAACTCAGCCATGAACGATGTGGTATTGGCCACGGCAGCGCGGCAGCTTGAGCTGGTGCGCGCGGGGCAGATTTCCGTGATGGAGCTAGCTGGGGCCCACATCCAGCAGATCGAGCGGCTGAATCCGGAACTGAACGCATTTGCTGACTTTGATGCGGAGCGTGTGCGCGCACAGGCCCGGCAGCTCGACGAGGTGCGAGAACCGCGCGGCGCTTTGCATGGTTTGCCAGTGACCATCAAGTCGTCGATCGCGACCGCGGGTTACCGATGCGAGATTGGCAGCCTGCTGCATAAAGGAGAGATTCCGGCTGAAGATGCTGTGGTGGTGGCGCGCCTGCGCGCGGCGGGAGCGTTGATTCTGGGAACGACCAATTGCCCGGAGTTCCTGATGGCGTATGAGACCGCGAATTTGCTGCGCGGGCGCACGCGCAATCCATGGGACCTTGAGCGCACGCCGGGCGGATCGAGCGGCGGAGAGTCGGCGGCCATCGCGTCGGGGATGTCCGCAGCGGGGCTGGGGAGCGACAGCGGAGGATCCGTGCGAGTTCCCGCGCACTTCACCGGGATTTGCTCGCTGAAACCCACACCGGGACGGATACCGGGACGGGGGCATTTGCCGCCGTGCGTGGGGCCGTTCTCGATTTTGGGCGCCATCGGGCCGATGGCGCGCACGATTGGCGACGTGGCCGTGCTGTTCCGAGCTCTCAGCGGCCAGGACCTGCTGGATCCGGTGAGTCCGCCAGTTGCGTTGAGAGAACCGAGTCCCGAAGAGCTGCGCGCGAAGGCGATCGGGTTCTTTGAGGACGATGGCCTGGTTCCAGTGACGCCGGAGACGCGCGCCGCAGTCAACGATGCAGCGCGAGCGCTACGCGAGGCGGGCTTCCGAGTGGAGCCATTCCGCCCGCGGACGCTGGAGCCATTGCGCAAATTGTGGTGGAAGTTCTTTGTGCAGTGCGGGGCCATGTTCTACGAGCCAGAGATTCGCGGCAAGCGTGAGAAGCTGAGCCCCATCTTCAATGAGTTTCTGGGCTTCGCGGAAGCTGCCGGGCCGCTGAACGCGGCGCAGTTATTGAATGCGTGGGCCGAGTTGGATCTGCTGCGTGCGAAGACTCTGGCCGAGATGCGCGAATATCCGGTTTTGCTCTGCGCGGTGGCCAGCATTCCCGCATTTCGCCACGATGAGCGCTCATGGACGATCGATGGCAAGTCCGTGGGATACCTTGATGCGATGCGGTCCACGCAATGGTTCAACACGCTGGCTTGTCCCGCCGCAGTGGTACCGGTGGGAACCTCTCCCGAGGGGGTGCCAATTGGCGTTCAGATTGTCGCGCGGCCGTTCGAGGATGAAACCGCGTTGGGCATCGCGGCCGTGGTAGACGCAGCGTTTGGCTATCGCCGGCCCCCTATGGCGCGGCCCTGATTCGCGGCGGACTGTCCAAATCCATTGAACATAGTCGTTTGCGGGGTCCCCAGAACGCGGCTCGTGTGCCGCGGCGTGCCTGCGCGTATCCACCTTTCGATTGAGGCGCTTGTCGAACGATCGCGCTACACTGACGCTTCCCCGGAACGGAGGCCAGATGGAGCGCTCAGGGTGCGTGAAAGCTGGCAAGAACGGTTTGCCGAAGCCCCCGATGTTCTGCTAGGCGCGCGGCGCCACAGGACAAGTGTGCCGGTGCTCGATTTTGCCGTCGGCGGCGACGAGTTCGTCACGATGGCAGGTCCGTGCTCAGTGGAAACCGAGCGCCAGCTCATGGACACCGCTAGTCACGTGCGCCGCAGGGGAGCGCGTGTTCTGCGAGGCGGCGCGTTCAAGCCGCGGAGCTCTCCGTATACATTTCAAGGGTTGGGCCTCGAAGGTCTGAAGCTGCTGGCCGCGGCGCGCGAGGAGACCGGGCTGGCCATTGTGACCGAGGTGATGTCGGAGTGCGACGTTCCGCTGGTTGGCGAGTATGCCGACATTTTGCAGATCGGCTCGCGCAGCATGGAGAACTACTCGCTGTTGGAAGCAGCGGCGCGATCCGGCAAGCCGATCCTCCTGAAGCGTGGCATGATGGCCACCATTGCCGATCTGCTGCGCTCGGCACAAGTGATCCTGAGCAACGGCAACCCTAACGTCATTCTGTGCGAGCGCGGCATTCGCACCTTTGAGACGGCAATGCGCAATACTTTCGATGCCGCGGGAATTGCACTCCTCAAGCAGATCGCGCACCTGCCGGTGATTGCCGATCCAAGCCATGCGGCTGGACATCGCGAACTGGTTCCGGCGCTGGCGCGCATCGGAATCGCTTCTGGCGCGGATGGACTTCTTGTCGAGGTGCACCCCAATCCCGACAAGGCATGGAGCGACGGCGAACAGTCGTTGGACTTTGAGGGGTTCGACGCCATGATGGCCGCGCTCGAGCCGTGGATTGCTCTGCGCGGAACTTCCATGCACCAAGAGGATCTGGAACAGCTCGAACTTGATGGCCTCCGCCTTGCGGAGGCTGTGGCATGAGATTGCCGCTTGCAGCGGTGGCAGCTGCGGTGCCAGCGGCGATGATGCTCTCTCCGCTTTGCGGGCTCACGCCGGTTGCGGAGCGGCCTGTTCCTCCGGATTTTATTGTGACCGCCGCTCCCGCGTACGAACCCTTGGCGGAGTTGCGCGGGCAGGAACGATTCCCCAAAGGGGCGCGACTACTGCTTGTTCATGCCGGCAAAGCCGAACCGCTGGTGACTGGCTTTGCAGCTTCAGCGGATGCGAACCTTTCGTTTGACGGCCGGATGGTGCTGTTTGCCGGCAAACAGTCTGCGGGCGATCCATGGCAGATCTGGGAAGTGACGCTCAAGGATCGCTCTGTGCGCAAAGTGATGGCCACCGCAACGGATGCAGAGCGTCCATTCTATTTGCCGGGCGGACGGATGGTCTGGGCGCAGCGGACGGCGGCTGGGTTCCAATTGCAGTCCGGCGAAGATGGGCGCCCGATTCCCAAATTCCTGAATCCGACAGCCGGGCCGGGGATATTACCACTCACGTATACGCAGGCCAGTGCGTTCCCCGCGGACGTCCTGCGCGATGGGCGGATTCTTTTTGAAGCCGGCTTCCCGCTGGGCAAGGGGTCGACGCCGGAGCTGTATCTGGTTTACGCCGATGGTTCGGGCGTGGAGTCCGTGCGCTGCGATCATGGGCGGGCGCGCTGGGGCGGGACGCAATTGATCTCGGGCGACATCGTCTTTACGCGCGGAGAATCGATGGCGCGATTTACCTCGGCGATGGCGGACGAAGTTCCGGTTCAAGCGCCGCACGGCACTTTTGCGGGTTCAATTGTCGAAACCGACTCAGGGGATTGGTTGGTGAGCGCGCGAACGGCAGCAAATGAGAGATATGCGATCAAGATGTGGACGCCGGGTTCGGCGGAGATGCATTCCGTTTTGGCGATCAGCGGTGAGGATCTGGTCGAGCCCGTACTCGTCGCGCCGCGCACGCGGCCCAACCGGCATCCATCGGGTTTGCACCCATGGGACTACGCGAACCTGCTTGCATTGGACGCGCGCGTTAGCCGAGACGGAGATTTGAAGGGAAAGCCCGTGTCGGTGCGCCTGGAGACGCAAGACGCGGCGGGCCGCGCAATCGCAATGGGAACGGCGCCGGTTGAGCAGGACGGATCGTTTTTCGTGAAGGTGCCGGGCGACAGGCCGATCCGGTTTGAGCTGCTCGACTTCAAAGGCGCGGTTCTGCGACAGGAGCACGGATGGTTCTGGGCTCGCGGCGGTGAGCAGCGCATTTGCGTTGGCTGTCACGCGGGGCCGGAACGCGCCTCGGAGAATCGCGTACCGGCCGTACTGATGCGCACAACCGTACCAGTGAATTTGACCGGCGCAAAAGCAGCAACGGGAGCGCCGGGAGGCAATTGAAATGAAGTTTGCTGTTTTTGTTGCACTTTTCGGCGCGGTTGCAATGACGAGGTCCGCCTCTTTCGCACAAACAGCGCCAGCTACGACCCAAGCGGCTGCTCAAGCGACGCCTGCGAGTCCGCAGGCACCGCCCCAGCCGGTCATTCGCTTTGAAGACGCGACGGATAAATCGGGAATTGATTTTAAACATAGTTTCGGGTCGGCAAAGCTCGGATCGTTGCTTGAAGGCACCGGCGCGGGCTGCGTCTGGTTCGACTACAACAATTCGGGCCGGCCTTCACTTTATGTGTTGAGCGGCAGACCACTCGACGACTCGATGCACCCTTATCCGCTGAAGGATAAGCCCAATCCTCCGCCGCACAATCACCTTTTCCGCAATGACGGCAATGGTCGCTTTACCGACGTAACCGAGCAATCGGGCCTAGACCCGGACCTGTATTCGATTGGCGTGACGGCAGCGGATTATGACAATGACGGCCACGAAGACCTGCTGGTGACCGGCTACGGAAAGGTCGTCCTGTATCACAACGACGGCAACGGGCACTTCACCGACGTGACCGAGAAGGCGGGCATCAAGGTCGATGGCTGGTCGATCAGCTCCACTTGGCTCGATTACGACAAGGACGGCTGCGTCGATCTGTTTGTGGGCCGTTACGTCAAGTTCGATCCCAAATATCGTAACTACTACGCTGCTGATAACTATCCCGGGCCACTGGACTACGAAGGCGAAACCAACAAGCTGTTCCATAACAACTGCGACGGAACCTTCACCGATGTGACGGACAAATCGGGCATTGGGGCTTACGTCGGCCGCACCATGGGAGTGACCGCGGCGGACTTCGACAACGACGGATGGGACGACATTTACGTGTCCAACGACCGGACGGAGAACTTTCTCTTTCACAACAAGCACGATGGGACGTTTGAGGAGATTGCGAACGAAACCGGAACGGCCTTCGGGCAGAACGGCGAGGCGACTTCGTCGATGGGGCCGGTGTTCGCGGACTTCGGAGACCGAGGCGTGCTGGACTTGTGGGTCTCCGATGGGAACTTTAACCGCTTTCTGCGGAATGCCGGGACCCCGGAGGGCGGGTCGGCCAGCTCGCAATTAAATACTGCCAAGGCTGGCTTTGAGGATGAGGGGGCGAGCAACGGCATCTCACAGACGGATGCGCAATACGTGAGTTGGGGTTCCGGGGTCTATGACTTTGACAACGACGGGCTGCTCGATATTCTCGTCTTCCATGGTGGGCTGATTCACCTCATTCCGCAGGAACACACCTTGTTTCGCGGGCTGGGCAACGGACATTTTCAGGATGTGTCCCGCGAGGCTGGACCTGTGTTAAGCGAGCGCACGGTGGCGCGCGGCTCCTGCTTTGCCGACTACATGAACGATGGCAAGGTCGACGCCTACCTGGTTAATCTCGGCGCCAAAGGCAAACTCTTTCACAACGTCTCCACCAATACGGGCCACTGGATTGAGGTCAAGCTTGTCGGCGCCATGCGCCCCGGCGATCGAAATCTCGCCCCCGGCCCCGGGGCAAAGAGCAATCGCGATGGAATCGGGGCGCGAGTCGAGGTTCTGGCAGGCGGGAGGCGATGGACGGCCGAGCGCGTGGCTGCGTCAGGTTTCCTTTCGCAGAATGACGGACGGCTGCACTTCGGACTTGGCGCGGTAACGAGCATTGACAAGATCATCGTTCACTGGCCCAGCGGACGCGAGCAGACGCTCGACAACGTCAGCGTGGACCGCGTGCTGACCGTCGAAGAGCCGAAATAAAGATGCGAAGGAAAGCGATGCGAGGGGCGGGAGCAGATATGAGAGCGCGGAGCTGGAGCAGAGCAAGACGTGGAGTAGCGGCGGCGGTCGCCGCGGGCGCTACGATTCTGCTCGGCGTTGCGTTGCGCCCGGGGTTGGAGCGGAGGGTCTACGCCAAGACGGCGCGGGGCATGCCGAGGTCACCGGCTGATCTGCTCGAATACGCGTCGCCGCTGGAGATTTTGGTTTCGCCCGACGGTGTGCGGCTCTACGTACTCTGCCAGGAGAGCGAAGAAGTACGCGTGCTCGACTCGGCGACCTACGCGGTGATTGGAACCATCGCCGTCGGCCGCGTTCCGCGCGGCATGGCGCTCTCTCCTACGGGCGACCGGCTCTTTGTTACCAACTCCTGGGACGATACGCTTTCGGTGATCGATACGCGCGCACTGGCCGCCGTTGCTACCTGGAACGTGGGGGCAGAGCCATCCGGCGTGGTTGAGGATCCCGAGGGCAAATATCTCTTTGTCGCCAACCGGATTTCCGACGACATTGCTGTGCTCAATGCGGGGACGGGCGTGGAGGAAAAACGCCTGCTGGCTGGGCGCGGCGCGAGTTATCTTACGCTCTCGCCCGATGGCAAGCGGATTTATGGGACGCATATCTATCCCAATCCGTCTCCGCTACGGACGGGTCTCGAAAATCGCACGCCGCCCGAATCGGAGATCACGGTGATCGATACTCGAAGCGCAGAGGTTGTCGATCGCATTCCGCTGCACTCCATCGCGGGCGTCTTCCACCTGGCTCTTTCCGCAGACGGACGCCTAGGCGCGGTGGCCGAGTTTCATCCCAAGAATCTGGTGCCGCTGGCGCACCTGGAACACGGCGGAGCGTTCGCTTACACGCTCACGCTCTTCGGCGCAGACGTAGGGCAGCCGGTAGAGATGCCCCTCGACGAACTGGACCGCTACGCTTCGCAGCCGTTTGGCGTGGCCTTCGCGCCTGACAAGTCGCGCCTATACCTGACGCTCGCGGGGTCTGAGGCTGTGCTGGCCATCGATGTGGCGCGCTTGCTGCACTTCATTCACTCTCGGCCGCGGCCGGCCTCGGGCTCGTTCGCGGAGGATCTCGCGGCCAGCGGGAATTACGTGGCCGCACGCATTCCCGTGGGTCATAATCCGCGCGGGCTTGCGCTCAGCCGCGATGGACGCAGGCTGTTCGTGGCCAACCGGCTCGACGACACCATCAGCGTGATCGATACAAACACACTTCGAGTATCCACAACGATCGCCTTGGAGGGGCCAAAGACCGTTAGTGCCCTGCGCCGCGGTGAGCAGATCTTCTATACGGCGCACTACTCCTTCCAGGGCCAGATCGGCTGCTCCAGTTGCCACATCGATTCCACCTTCGACGGGCTGCAGTGGGATCTGGAACCGGACGGCTTCGGAATCGACATCGTCGATAACAAGATGCTCGAAGACATCAAGAACGTTGCGCCATACAAGTGGAACGGCGGCAACCCAAACCTGCCTACCGAGTGCGGCCCGCGCACGGAAGAGTACTTTTGGCGCTCGGAGACTTACAACGACCTCCAACTCGCCGATCTGGTTCTCTACATTCGCAGCCTGCCCGCCCGGCCTAACCGATGGCGCCCGCCGGGCAATGCGCTGACGCCGGCACAGGCGCGTGGCGAGGCAATCTTCGAGCGCACGGTCGACAGCTTCGGCAAGCCGATTCCGCTCGAAAACCGCTGCTCTTATTGTCACAGCGGGCCACAGGGAACCGACCAAAAGCTATTTGACGTGGGTACGCATAAGCCCACCGACACCACCGGGGTCTTTAAGACGCCGCAACTGACTAACATCGCGCTGACGGGACCCTTTTTGCACGATGGATCTGCACGCACGCTGGAAGAGATATGGACCATTTACAACCCGGAGGACAAGCACGGCCGCACCAACGACCTGACCAAGGACGAGCTAAACGATCTAATCGACTATCTGAGGACGCGATGAAAAAGTTTGCCGATACGAAGTGGTTAATGGCGGTGCTGCTGGCGGTCGCGATTGCAGCGACTGCAGAGCCTTGGGGATTCGCGCAGGCGGTTGAGCGGCATCCTCACACATTAGCGGCTGGCGCTGTTCCGCAGATGCCGCGTTTCCGATTTGAGAACTTCACGACCGCGAACGGACTTCCTGACAACCATGTGTACTCCGTTCTGGTGGATGGCGATCGGATTTGGGCTGGCACCGACGATGGCCTCGGTCTTTATGAGAACGGCAAATGGAAGACGTATACGACGAAAGACGGATTGGCACACCAGGCCGTGCTTTCGCTGGCGCTCGATAAGCGGACGGGCGACGTGTGGGCCGGCACGATGGGCGGGCTGAGCCGCATCTCCGGCGGGCGCATCTTCAGCTACACGCAGTTGAACTCGGGATTGAGCAATGACGTGGTCTACGGCGTATCAGTGGAAGGCGAGAACGTGTGGGTAGCCACCGCAGCGGGCGCGTGCCGGCTCAATTTGCATACCGGCGAGTGGTCGCTTTACAACGAGCGCAACACGCCCATGATCGAAATCTGGGCTTACGGTGTTTCCGCGGCTCCGAATAAGGTGTACTTCGCCATCTGGGGCGGAGGCCTTCTCGAGTATGACCAGAAAACGGGAATCTGGGACAAATACGAGGATCCCGATGGTGAGACCGAACTCGTGCTCTTCAAGGATCAGGGCCTGATTCATCAGATCGTTTCGTCGGTCAGCTATGTGGACAAGATTGTGTGGGTGTCGACATACTTCGGCGACAGCCGGTATGACGGCCGCTATTGGCACAACTTTCTCACGAAAGACAGCGGGCTACCCTCAAACTTCACCAACTTCGTAAAGGGCGTAGATGCGAATCACGCCTGGTTTTGCACCGACAAGGGACTGGCCTACTATGACGGCACCAACTGGGCTGTTTACACCCGCTCGCTCACAACGCACAAGCCTGTGATGGCAGTGCGTGACGCGAACGGGAAAGTTACGGAGATCCCCGTGACGACCGGGCCGGCACACAACTACATGCTTGGCATCGACTTTCAAGGCGGCGACATATGGGTTGCGACCGCCGAGGGGTTGAGCCACGGAATTCTTCAACGATAAGGAAGTAAGGAGCTAACGCCATGATCGCATTTGCTGAGATTCTGGAAACCATCGCGCAGGCACCGGTGAGGAAACGCGCGATCACCAATCATGAAGTGCTCAACGAAGCCTACGCCTATGCCAAGCCGAGTTCGTTCTCGCGTGGGATGAGAATCGACCTGAACGGCTTGACGATTCTGCTGATCTCCGGCACGGCATCGATTGACGAAGAAGGGAAGAGCGTGCACATAGGCGACTTTCGCGCGCAGATGCGGCGCACGCTTGCCAACATCACGGGGCTGCTGGTGAGCGAAGGCTGTACCTGGCACGACGTGGTGCGCACGACCTGCTACCTGCGAGACATCGAGCGCGATTACGAGGCCTTCAACGAAGAACGTACAGCGTTTTTCGCGGCACAAGGACTCGACCCACTGCCCGCGTCGACCGGCATCCAGGCAATTCTCTGCCGGCCGGAGCTGCTGGTGGAGATCGAGGCGATCGCCATGTTCCGTACGGAAAAGGCCAACGCCGGCAAGGAGTAGGCATCATGCGCCATGGAATTGTGCCGATAGCGCTTTGCATGTTTGCTGCAGGTGCTGTGGTGCCGATTGGGGCACAGAGTGGCGGCGTGTGCGAATGCGGCAAGCATCCGCCGGGGCCGCCGCGAGACCGGACCGTCTCGCCGTACGCCGATCAGCCGCAAGACCTGAGGCCGTACTCGAGGTTTGAAAAGCCCTACTACGAGTACTATCTCGAACCGAACATTTATACCGGCGCCGGCCGCGACATCCCCGATCCCAAGGACATCACCGAGGTGAAGATCGGCTTTATCGCTCCTATCGATCCCGGTCCGGAGCAAGTGGACGGTTTGCGTATGCTGCACGGGGCGCAATTGGCTGTGGAGGAGGCCAACGCCCGGGGAGGTTATGGCGGCAAGCCTTTCAAGCTCATGTTGCATAACGACTACAACAACTGGCAAGCGAAAGCGGTCTATGGTTCCGACCGCCCTACCGACCCTGCGATTTGGGGCTCGGCCTCGGACGAAGCCGTAAAAATGATTTACGACGACAAGGATTGGGCCATCTTCGGGTCAATCAATTCAGAAAGCACACATATCATGTTGCGCGTTGTTCTCAAGGGCGAGATTACCATTGTCAACTGCGCATCGACCGATCCCACCATTCCCGAGACCTCTGTCCCGTGGTACTTTACCGATCTGCAGGACGATCGCGTGCAGGCTTTTACGCTGGCCCGCCACATCTACACCGAGCTTGGATTCAAACGGATTGCTCTGCTCAGAGTGAACAGCCGCTACGGCCGGATGGGCGTTCCACAGTTCCGGAATGCATCAACTCGCCTGGGACACCCCGTCGTGATAGAGCAGAAATTCCTGCCCGGCGACACGGACTTTACGCGCGCGTTACATATCATTCGCGACTCGCGCGTGGACGGCATCGTGCTCTGGGCGGATGAAACCGAGACGGCGAATATCCTGAAGCAGATGCGCGCCATGGGCATGAAACAGCGCGTCTTCGGTTCCTACCGAACACTGGGACCGGATCTGCTGGCTCAAGCCGGCACGGCAGCGGAGGGCTTCGAAGCCGTTTTTCCATACGACCCAACACGCAAGGACCCTCGCTGGCTGGACTTCAATCGCCGCTTTGAGGCTCGCTTCAACGAGAAGCCGGAACAGTTTGCTTCGCTGGCCTATGACGCCATCAATGCGCTGCTCGACTCCATCTGCAAGGCCGGGCTGAATCGCGCACGCATTCACGACGCGCTCGCGGACATCGAAGAATATGACGGTGTGACCGGGCACATGGTCTTCGATCCGAACCAGAAGAATGTCGCGCCAATGTACCTGGGAACTGTGCACAATGGTGCGATTACTTACCGGCTTGCGACGATGGAGAAGGAGCCGACGCCGCAGCGCGCTGCCGACGTGCAAGGGCAGGCTGCTGCGTCAGGGACGCCTTATGCGCGCGTGGGCGAAGATGGCGTGAGCTATGCGGGTCCATCATCAGCCGACCTCCCAGCGGGGCCGGTGCGCGTGATTCTCTTTGGGCCGAGAGCCGCTGAGATTGCGCATTCGCCGGAGGTTTTGGCAGCACTGCGCCCTGAATTGCCCGGCGGAAGGCAGTGGGTGGTGCTTCCAGTGGAGAGCGGCCAGAATTGGGGCGCCGCTTCAACACAACTGGTTCACGCGCTGATGGACGAACATGCCCTGGCGATTGTGGCGTTGGATCGGGACGCCAGCCACCTTTCGGAACAACTGGCGCTGAAGTGCTTTGTGCCGGTAGTGGCTCTGAGCAACGACAAGTCGCTCACATCAGCCAATGTTCCCTGGATCTTCCGGCTGCCGCCTGGTGCTGCGCCGGCCTCGGCTCTGCGCCTGTTGCGCGAAGCTGCGGTGCGCGCTGGCGCAAATCCGGAGAGGGTTAGAGACGTGCTGGCGTCGGGAACTGCGATTGATGGAATGGCGTTTCTGTCGACAGGAGAGCCGAGCGAGAAGTAAGCCGGCTCCTTTGGATACTGCAAGTCGGGTCTGGAATGGAAAGTTCTCAGAATTGGATGCAACGGACTGGCTGCGCCAGCGGCTGAGGAAGCTGCCTGTGAAGAAATCGATGTGGACAGGTCAAGTTATTTCCTGAAGTGCCGTAGACACCTCTGCTATTTGCCGGCCGGAACTGCCGCAGGCGTCTGCCCCTGCTCAGGGTGGGGTTTCATCTTGTTGACGAGAGCCGTATCGGCGGCCTGGGTGATGCCCTTGGCCTTGTCAAACTCAGCTTTGGCCTCCTCTCTCTTTCCCATCGCCCGGTAGAGCCGCCCCAGGCGCCAGTGCACATTCACGTCGTTGGGCGCCAGTTTTTCGGCAGCGGCCAGCTCCCGCAGAGCATCATCCTGACGCCCTGCATCGGCATCGATGACTCCCAGGTCAAGATGCGCCAATTCAATCCCCGGGTCCACCTGAATGGCCTTCTCCAGCAGCGGCTGCGCGAGCATCGGGCGGGTCAATACCAAGTCACAGTCGCCCAGATAGGTCAGGGCCTGGGCGTGATTCGGGTTCAGGTCCAGCTCGGCCTGGAACTCCTGCGCCGCCGCGGCGTACCGCTGTTTCTCCCAGAGCAAGTAGCCGAGGCCGAAATGCACGTTCGGCTCGGCCGGAGAAACCTTCTCCGCAGTCTGGAATTCCACGATGGCCTCGTCGGTGCGGCGCAGGCCATCGAGGGCCTCGCCCGCGAGCATGTGCGCCTGTGCGGAGTCAGGATCAATTTCATTGATCTTCCGGTACTGCTCGAGTGCGCAGTCGTACTCCTTGGCGTTCAAGCAGGCCTGTGCAAGGACGCCGCGCAGTTCCAGATTCGCCGGCGTGCTCTTTACCGCGATTTGCAGGTGCGGAATCGATTCTCGAAATCTGCCCGTGCCGTAATAGCTCATTCCAAGCAGCGTGTGTGCCTGAGCGTTGGCCGGATCGGTTCGCAGGGCAGCTTTGAAGGGCGCGATGGCATCGAGAAGGTGCCCCTGCTTGAACTCCGCGAGGCCCCAATCGAGCGCAATGCCCGGGAGATGCGGATTCAAAGCCAGAGCCTTCCGGTAAGCAGAGGCGGCGTCGCTGTACTTCTCTTCCTTCGAAAGGATGACTCCAAGGCTTGCGAATGCTCTTGCGTCGTGCGGATTGTCTTTCGCAACTGCACGCCAGGCCTGCTCTGCCTCTGCCAGATTGCCCTCTTGCTCCAGCGCCTGGGCGCGGGAAGCATTCGACGTCTGAGCCCCGGCCGAAGGCAGCAGGAGCATAGCGAGAATCGCGGGGAAAAGCGCCGTGCGCATCATTGGTATTCCAATCAACACCCACCCAGGATGCATCTATGTTAGCGCGGCGGCGAGTGTGCCGTTATCAGCCGTTGTCAGGAGTGGCCTCCCCAAAAAAGGAGGCCCCGCTCCAGTTCTGGAGCAGGGCCTCCGAGTGCAGTTTCAAAACCGCGGTTAGAAGGTAAGTTTCCCGGCGAGTTGGAAGACTCTGGGATCCCACGTTGACGTGATGACGCCAAAGTTGCCTCCTGTGCAAGCGCCGCTACTCCACCCGCAGTTGGTGCCGATTCCGCCGTTCTGAATGTCGGCCTTCCATTGCGTGTGGTTCCATACGTTGAAGGACTCAGCCCGGAACTCGAAGTTGCTGTGCTCCGTGAATTGGAAGACTTTGTGCAGAGCCAGGTTCCATTCGTCGCGTCCCGGTCCGCGCAGCGAATTGTGAGGCAGGGTGCCCCACGCTCCAACTGCCGGCGCCGTAAAGCCCGTGGGGGCGAACCACTCGTTTCCGGCGGAAGTGATCGTCTTCGGATAGGAAGCGCCTCCGCTCAGATTGGGATGGTTGGTCCCATTCTGCACACCATTGGAGCCCTGGTTGCCACCGAGAGTGATATTCAGCGGCGCGCCAGTCTCAAAGGTGCTGATTCCTGCCACATCCCAACCACCGAGAATGATTTTCGCGGCGGTGTTGGAGGAGTTCCGGAAAAGCGGAATGGCATACGTGTAGTTTACAAAGGCCACTTGGGTACGATCGAAGGCCGACGGCCCTATATCGTAGCTCCAGCCCTGGTACGGATTGTCGGTGGCATCGAGATCGTAACCGTTGCCGCCGTTGCCTGTGGTGGAATCGATGGAACGGGCAACCGTATAGCCGAACTGCGCCTGAAGGTCCTTGTGAACGACGGTGTGCAGATCGACTTGCATCGAGTTGTAGTGGGCGTTGGCCACGTTTTCCGCCTGCTTGATGGAGCGGAAGCCAAGATACGGAACCAACTGGTTGTAGCCGGTGCCGCCGCTGGTGATCAACCCCGGCAGAGCCGAAGCCGGAGGCAGGTTGGTTTCGCGGTAATCATTCTGATGACGATCCTGGTTACCGACGTAGGACACCGACAACACAGTGTTGCCGCCGAATTGCTGCTGAATGCCGCCGCTGTACTGGTAGCTCACCGGCAGCTTGTAGTTGTTGGAGTCCAAGCCGGTAATGCTTGGCACCGCGATCGGCACCGCCAATGTGCTGCCGTTGGCGACGCTGACGTGCGGGTTTGCAAGCTCCACGTTGCTGAAATTCGCGGTCACATCGGCAGGGACGTTGGTTGCGCCATCGTACATGTCGTTGCCCTGGATGCGCTCGTACATCACTCCCATGCCGGCGCGGACAACAGTCTTTCCCGAGCCGGTTAAATCGTACGAAAGGCCGAGGCGCGGGCCCCAGGCGTTCCAATGGTTTTGAACCAAGCCCTTGGGAGTGCTACCCACACCGTCGATTCCAATTCCATTCAGATAGAACTGGACTCCGGCAAGGACGGAATTGGAACTCGTGCCGAGGCCGGGACTAATGGCCGTGCAGCCGGGGTCTGAAGCGCCGCTGCAGATGTTTCCGGCTGAATCGAACGTGGCCGCATTGGCTGTCTTGTAGAGGTTGGGATAAAAGTTGGAGGAGCCATGGTTGACTTCGTAGGTGTGCGGCACGCCATCCCAGCGTAGGCCCAGATTCAAAGTCAGCCGGGAGCTTGCGCGCCAGTTATCCTGCGCGTAAAAAGCGTAGGAGTCATTGTCCCAGGTGCCGCTGTTGTGGACCGCGTCCTCAGAGTACGAGTTTGAATAGCCGAGCAGGAAATCGGCGAAATCGTAGCCTGTGTAGAAGCCGCTAAAGCCGAAATTGCCTTGCGGAGCGGCGAAAAAGTCCTGAATCTTTGCGTAGAGCGCCCAGCTTGCCCCAAATTTTAGCTGGTGCGCGCCCCTTACCCAGGAAAGATCGTCGCGCACTTGATAGTCGTCGGCTTTGTTATTCCACGGCGTCCAGTTGGCGCTGTATTGGGTGCCGGTGGTCGACAGGTTGATGGTCGGCATCACGCTGTCGGGATCGGGACCGGGAAAGATGCGGTTAGGGGTAAAGCTCGACGGGTATGCCAGCGGAGCCCCGAAGGCAGCCGCGGGCAGAATGTGGATGCGGTTGCCGTTGTAGTTGAAAGCGGTTTCGTTGAGCAGGTTGGGATTGATGGTGTAGGTGGCGTGCACCACGGCGCTATAGGCCGGATTACCGAACGTGTTGCCGATGGTGGGCACGTTGTCTCCGCTCCACATCGTGGTCCCGTAGGTCTGCGAGACTTGTTCGGAAATCCAGTGTCCGAAGATGGAGAACTTGTCGCTGAACTTGTGGTCGACGCGGACAATCTGCTCCCCTACGTCGGTGGGCGAATTGGAGCCGCCCACGAACTGCTGGCCGCTGGTTGGCGCCGGGAAAATCTTGCCCTGCATCAGCAGCGCCTGAGCATTGGCGTCGAGAAGCGCGGTTGGGATCTTATTGCCCGGGAACTTGACGTCGTAGTTGCACGTGCCCGCAGTCATGGTACTGTACGCGGTAATCCCGGCGTTGGTAAAGCGCAACTGCTGCGCCGCGGAGAGCGTGGATTGGCACGGCACGGCCGGAGCAGCGGGAGCATCAGTGACCGAAAAATTACCCTGGTACGTATCGGTGACTGGCACCTTCTGGTTGATGTTTCCTCCCTGGATCAGTCTCCTCCATTCCATGTTGTAGAAGAAGAACGTCTTGGGCTCGGATCTGTTGGGGTGGAAGCTGACCGGACCGCCGATGTTGAATCCGAAGATGTTGGATCGCAATTCGGTAACCCTGGCCGGCGCCCGATTGAAGTAATAGCGGGCGTCCAGCGCGTCGTTGCGGGCGAACTCCCAAGCCTCACCATGGAACGCCTTGGTCCCCGACTTGATCGCCGTGACCATGGTCGCTGCCGAAGAAAGCCCGTACTCGGGGCTGTAATTCGAGGTGAGGATGCGGAACTCCGCCAGCGACTCCAGCGAAGGCATAACGCTGAAAGTACCCGCGCCGCCGCGGTCCAGGTCTTCGCCGCCGTCGAGCAGGTAAATGTTATGCGACATACGCTGGCCGTTGAAACTGACGTTGGCATCTCCGCCTACGGATGTAGGCGCCTGGTAGTCACCCTGCAGGCTGGAAGCGCCGGGAGTGAGACTGACCAGCGTGTAGATGCTTCGGCCATTGGTCTCCAGTTGGGACACCTGATGCGCGCTGATCACGTCGCTGATTTCACCCGTATCCGTCTGCAGGTGGACCGCATCCGCGGCGACGGTTACGGTCTGCGCCTGAGCTCCGACTTGTAGTTGGAAGTCAAGCCGCAGGCGGTCGCCCACGGTCAGAAGGACGCCGGTCTTCTCGTACACCTTGAAACCGGTAGCCTCTGCCTTTACGGTGTAGTGGCCGATGGCCAGATCCGGAAGAACGTACTGCCCGTCCTGTGCCGACTTGACGGTGCTGGCCAGGCCCGAGTCCAGACTGGTGGCGGTGATGGTGGCGTTTGACACGACGGCACCCGTGGGATCCATGACTGTGCCAACGATTGTTGCTTGCTGCGCGGCCGCGCTGCACGCGATAAAAGCGAACAATGCGCCGATTGCAAAAATCCAGCGCAGCCGTCCGTCTTTCGCGGCCACAGCCCTTCTGAATACACTCCAATGCGCCATAGGGTTCTCCTGTCAGTATTCTTGCTAGTGAGCAACAGGCGTGACAGTCGAAGAAGCTCGTTCCGAAATGGAACTCGCGTCATCGCTATTACGTCCTTGAAGCTCCTTGTTTGAGTTTGCAACGGCAACAAGACCAAAACTTCGACTTCGCCGAAGCTCCGGCTCGCTGCACAGTCGCATCCGAACCCGCGATTCCGGTTCACGTACGCTTACTCAGCCAGGACTCGCAAGCGGTGCACGCCCTAAATCGATTCATCACAAAGACAAATTGATTTACTACGTACACCCAAAAAATAGCCTGATCAGCATCGGCCGGGAACTGACATTTCCCCGCGATGGCCGTCAAGCATTCTGCCAAGACTTGCGAGCCTGAGGATCCAGATTGCAAGGCTCCTTCGCCATTTTCTGGAATCCACATACTCAAACGCTTAAGCGAAACAAACGCAACCTGCTCACCCAGGGATGCGCTCCTCCAATCGGTAGAGCGAAAACCCCTTTCTTAGGAGGAGGGGCAAGCCCATCTCTAGGCTGCGGGCAAATTAAAACGCCCAAAGCGGATGGATGTCAAGAAGAATCTGCATAGTTAAACGATTGAGTTGTCCACTTATACGATTTAGTCGTTAACTTATACGATTAAGTAAGCGAACACCTCCCTCTAGGCCGCAATTCAACGATAAATTTGGGAGCAAAATGTGATTTCTGTCGCATGCGATTCCCATCTCCTGGATGGGAACGGGAGGCATTTCGCCCGCCCTGAAGAGGGCACGGCAGGGCGATGCCCCTGATACAAAAGGAACCCTGAGACGCTCCCTAGAGCCTGTTATTAGCTTTGTGAGAAGTGGCGCAGAATCAACAATTTGCAGCAATTTGCGCGACTATCAAATCGGCGTGCAAGTGCTTTTGAACCAGTAGCTTGCGAAAAAGTTAATATATTAATAACAGACTCTAACGATTAGGCTTGGGGGTGGCCGGATTTGGCGCGATCGCGGATCCTGCCGGGTCGACACAGGGCTTGCCGCTACACAACGCGCCAGTGATTCCTTGCTGTTCCGCGATCGTGTAGATGCGATCCACCGCAGGCAGCGGGACCATTTCTCTTTTGCCCGAGGGCCAATGAATCTCCGCCGTCCCGGCATCTGCGGCGTCGCCCAGGCCAAAGTGGACCCGCATGTCGTTCGAGGAGAGATAGCTGCCGCCGCTCAGAACGTCTCCACGCTGACGCATTCCGGCCGCATTCAGATAGACCGTCGCGCCGACGGCATCGCGGGGGCTCCCGGGACCGCCGATGAGCTTCAGCTCCACCCAGTGATGCCGGTCCGGATTCACGTTGCGAAGCAGCACCGGAACGCCGTCCATACTGTTAATCACCACGTCGATCTTGCCATCATTGAAGATGTCGCCAAACGCAGCGCCGCGGCCAACCGTCACCACTGCGAGGCCGGTCCCTTCGACCGCAGGAACCAGTTCGAACTTGCCGTTCTTCAGGTTGTGGTAGAGAAGCGGGCGTTGAGCATAGCTGCTGCCCCACTCCGGATGCTTGTCAACCTCGGGATAGACGTGCCCATTCACAATCAGCAGATCCTTCCAACCGTCGTTGTCGTAGTCCAGGAACCCGTCGGCAAAGCTGACAAAGGGGATGGAGGACTCCGCAATTCCTGCCTCAAAGCTGACATCGGTGAAAAAGCCCGTTCCGTCGTTCTGGAAGAGGACGTTGTAGTCGTCGGCAAAATCTGTATTGACGATAGAGAGATGCCCATTGTTCTGATAGTCGCCAGCCGCAATACCCATGTTTGAGATCTCGCGTCCGTCGTTGTTGAGGGCGTAGCCGCTTTCGTAACTCTGATCCTCGAACGTGCCGTTTCCCTTGTTCATATACAGATAGTTGGGCGTGGAGTCGTTGGCCACGAGCAGGTCGGGCTTTCCATCCCCGTTTACGTCGACAAACAGCGCGCCCAGGCCGTAGTACCCGTTGGGATCGTCCACGCCCAGCTTCTTGCTGACGTCGGTGAACGTCCCATCGCCGTTATTGTGAAAGAGATGGTCGTGCTCGCCAGTCAGGCCGCGCGGTCCACACATCACCTGCACGCCGCGATACTGGCAGAATGTAAAATTAACCGCCTGGGTCCCCGAGAGCGGAGGATTGGCCAGATCGATCTTGGCGTAGCCGTCCACGAACAGATCCAAACGCCCATCGCCGTCGTAGTCGCCAAAAGTCGCGCCCGTGGACCAAGTGCCGATGGTTACTCCGGCCTTCTCCGCCACATCGGTAAAGGTTCCGTCATGGTTGTTGTGGTAAAGGCGGTTCTTCCCGAAGTTGGTTACATAGAGGTCGGGCCAGCCATCGTTGTCGTAATCGCCGACCGCACACCCATATCCCCAACGGTCATTGGCAACTCCGGCCTTTTCTGTCACGTCGGTGAACGTGCCATCGTGATTATTGTGGAAGAGAGCCGCATGTGGCGGAACGGCTTTGCCCGCCAGCGCATCGTAGGTCGAGCCGTTGACGAGATAGATATCGAGCCAGCCGTCATTGTCATAGTCCAGCAGGCACACGCCGGGGCCCTTGGCCTCCAGGATGAGACGCTTTTCAGGAGTGCCCGCCGTGTGATGCCAGCGTGTAAGGCCAGCCTCCGCAGCAACATCCTGAAAAACAATCGGACCCGTCTTTACAAAGCCGCCGGCGGTGATCGGACGGTGCTGGCTATCGAAGACGGCCTCTTGAGGGCCGGCGTTGGCCATTCCTCCGCCTGCCGCTGCTGGAGTCCCACTCTGCTGGCGGTTATCACTCGTCTGCTGTGAAGCGATGTGCGTGTCCGGCGCCTGCTGTGCGCATAAGGCGGAAGTTCCTGCCGGGATAAGAATGAATAGGATACACACCACATTAAGTCCACCCAAAAGGCAACTGCGACGCGAACTGAATCCACGCAGGAAGCGAAATGGGCACGTCTGGACAGAATCGAATCTCAAAATTTAATCTCCCCTTCCGAGAAATGGTACATCGAGAGAGGCAACAATCTGAAACACAGCGACGCTGAACTGGGCAGTGCAGGCTGCCGTTCGATAGAGGAAATTCCGGCGGCCCTCGCCTGTACCAGAACGGACCAAAGGGTCTGGAATCATGTCGGTCACAAAGTCCTCCTGGAATGGCCTTTCGACCGGGGAGCGCATGTGCGTCGCCTATGTGGCCAGACGCAGAGCCGTCCTCGATCACCATTAGCGTTGAGGCCCAAAGGGCCGCTGCGGAAGAGCCACACGCGGCGATTGGCCGGCAGTTCGCGGTTGCGGCGGACAAACCTCGTGGAGTGCTTCATCCAATGGAAGAAGCAGGCAGCGCTTCCGAGGATGAAAGGTTCGTAGCCGTGCAGTTGATCGCTTCGCCCGCCGGGCAGCGTCGCTGCCTCGATCCCATGTTGGCGTAGCCCAAGAACGAAGCCCCCGCGGTCGAGAAAACGGTAGTGGCTTCAGGAACCTGCACAGGCCGCCACGGCGTCATCCTCGTTGTTGAAAACGCCGAAGAGATTGAGAACGCGGACCATCTTGAGCGTCTTGGAGACGAAGTCGGTAGGTTTGACCAATTTGGCGCTCCCTCCGGCCTTGGAAGATGTGCGCAGCGCGTTCACGAGGGAGCCGATGCCCGACGAATCCACGAAAGGCACGGCCTCGAGGTCGATGATGAGGAAAATGTGGCCACTGGAGAGCGCATTGAGAAAGGCGCCCTCGAACTGGTTCACTGGCTCACCGCACACGAGGCGTCCCTTCAGCTTTAGAGTGCAGAAGATTCCGTCCTCTTTGATGTCCAGATCCACGAGAAGTCCCTCGGGCAGATTTCACTTTACTGTGGAACTCAGGATTGTTAAGCTCGTGCCAATAATCTCTTCGACGCATCGCCTTGTCAAGCGGGGTGAGTTGGGGGCGGAGAGAGGGGCGAGTGTGGGTGCGTCTAGAGCGGTTCCACAATTCACATGCCCTTTCCGGCGCCTTGCAGGGTGGCTTTTTCTTGATGAAAAAGCCACTTGGCGGTTGCGGACCTGGGTATAGCAATTGTGGAACCGCTGTAGTCGTTGCCTCTGCGGCCGTGGAAGTCAGATTCGATTCCGCAAAATGACAGACGCGGCGGGCGGCGGCGTATTCCACGGGGCACCAGTTTAAGAGGTCGAGCTTCTAAATCTTCTTCGCTCTCGGCGGACGACCGCTCGCGATGCGGCGTTTGCGCCAGCGGCTTCAAAAGGGGCCGGAGACCGCTCATCTGCGCGCCGAGACACACTAAAGGAGCGTTTCCGGAGATGCGCCGTCAATGACGACAGCCGTGAAGAGCGCAATCCCATCTGTGAACGAGGCCGCCATCGAGACGGCGGCGCAACTGCTTAGTGCGGCCGATGGCGCATCCCGCGCAACGGTGATTGCTTCCGCCATTGCCAGCCTGTTGCCCGATAGCGCTTGTATTATCCACCGATATCAGCCAGGCGACAGCCCTATGCCGTGGACGATTGTCGGCGCGGCAGGAGATGTTTCGCTCGAACATGTGCAACACGCCGGGAACTGGCTGTTTGACGCGCCGGCTTCGTTTCCGGCCGAGGGACAGATCTTCGACAAGACCCGATTGAGCCGCGAAGACTATGCACATCTGAATGTGGCGCGCTCGGTTGGCGCGATTGCCTATCTGCCCGTGGAGCACGAGGGGCGATTGGCGGCGGTTCTCGAGATCATCGTTTTTTCCGGTGCCATCGAGCAGCCGCAATTGACGGAGATTGCCCCCATTGTGCGTCTGGCCGCACCCGCCCTTCTGTCGGCCGAAGTGTTCGAGCAGGAACGCCATTCACTGCTGGATTCAATTCATCGGATGTCGCAACTGTATGACCTGGAGAAATCGCTGAATGCGACGCTCGAACTGGACGCGGTGATCGCGATGGTCCCCGAGAAGGCGGCGGCCATGCTTCCCTGTCAGGCGATGCATCTGTGGCTCTTTGACGGTCCGGAGCTGCGGTTGGTTTCCAGTGAAGGGGCCGACGACACGGTGGAAGTGGGTGCGACCGAGGCTCCTGGCGAGGGCTATGTCGCCGATATGGCCGAGGAGGGCGAGCCGCTGCTGATTGCCGACGAAGCCGATGAACGTTTGCAGGTGCGCAATGCAAGGCGAAGCGAGGAGAGCCCGGATCCCTCCACTAAGCAATGTACTTCTGGTTCCCCTGATGCTGGATGAGGCGGAAGTCGGCGTTTTGGAAGCTGTGAACCGCGTGGACCGGCCCTTCGACGAGGACGACCAGTTCCTCCTCTCGTCGATGGCCGAGACGGTATCCAATGCATTGAAGAACGCCAGCCTGATGTTGGCCGAGCGGAAACTGGAGATTCTGAAAGTTCTGGTGCAGGTCAGCTCTGAGATCACGTCCACGCTGCGGCTGGATCGCCTGCTGCAGGTCATCGTCAACAGCCCGCAAAACGTGCTGCCCTACGAGCTCTGCGCCATTGCGCTGGACAACCGCGGACGGCTGCAACTGAAAGCGGTCTCGGGCATGGCCCGGCTGCCCATGGGAGATCCGGCGGTGGAGCGGGTGGAACAACTGGTGCGCTGGCTTTCGTCCGAGCCCGATGCCTTGCACCTGCGCTGGCGCAAGGCATCGGAATCCGACGAGAGTTCCGGCCTACCGCCGGAGGTACTGGATCATTTTAGGGAGACGGGCTACCGCGCCCTGTACTCTCTGCCGCTGAACGACGACCAGGGGCGGGTGGGCGTGCTCATCTTCGAGAGCAGCGACCCGGAATTCCTCGGCGAGGCCCAGATCGAGATGATCAAGGTCCTGGCCGGGCAGGCGACTGTTGCGCTGCGCAACGCGCTCCTCTATCGCGAGGTGCCGCTCATCAGCCTGCTGGAACCTCTGATGCAGAAGCGGGCAGCCCTGCTGCGTACCACGCGCCGGCGCAGGTTGGTTTATGCGGCCGCTGCTGCCGCCGTGGTCCTCTTTCTTGCCTTCTGTCCGTTGCCCATGCGGGTGGCGGGCGAGGCCGTGGTCGAGGCACAGCACCTGGCCACGGTGGCAGCGCCGGTGGAGGGGAATGTGGACAAGGTCTACGTACACGAGGGGCAGAGGGTCGCGGCCGGCGAAGTTTTAGGCGCTCTCAACGACTGGCAATGGCGCGCCAACCTGGCCGCTGCCGAAGCGAAATATCAGCAGGCGTTGCTGGAGATGGAAGACGATCTGGCCCACGGCAGCGCCCGCGCCGGCACTGACCGGGCCAACGTGACCTACCTGCGCTCGGAAGCCGCCCAGGCGCGCGCGCGCCTGGAGAGTGCGCAACTGCGCTCGCCTATCGCGGGCATTGTGGTGACGCCAAATCTGGAGAACGCCGCAGGCGAGCATCTGGATGCAGGCGCCCCGTTTGCGCAGGTTCTCGACCTCAACTCGGCGGTGGTCCGGATTGCCGTACCCGAGCGGGATGCCGGGCTGCTGCGTTCCGGCCAGTCCGCCGCCATCAAGCTCGACAGCTACCCGCAGCGGACCTGGCACGATGCGGTTTCGGTGGTAAGCCCGCAGGCGGTGGCCGGCGACGGCGAACGCACTTTTTCCGTCGAAGTCCCGGTGCCCAATGGCGACGCCGCGCTGCATTCCGGCATGAGCGGAAAGGGAAAGATCTCCATTGGCTTCCGTCCGGCAGGATATGTGCTGCTGCGACGGCCGGCGCTTTGGTTCTGGCAGACCCTTTGGAACTGGATTGGGTGGTGAATACCGTGAACGCAC
>CAWHVN010000050.1:0-28387 GCA_963832805.1 uncultured Acidobacteriaceae bacterium
CGTGAACAGATACGTCGGAATCATGAACACCACGCCTGTGTCGCGCACGCCGTGCATGTTCACAATGGTCAGAATCGCCAGGACAAGCAGGCAAAGCTCCAGCGTGTGCGGTTGCAGGCTGGGCACAGCCGAGATCAGCGCGCCCACGCCGGCTGAGATTCCCACCGCCGCGGTGAGAATGTAGTCGATCATCAGCGCCGCCGCCGCCAGCCGTCCCGCATCCTCGCCCAGGTTCTGGCCGGCCACGGTGTAGGACCCTCCACCGCGCGGATACGCCTCGATCGTCTGCCGGTAGCTAAAGTACACGACTAGCAGCAGGACCACGATGGCCGCGCTCACCGGTACGATGTACTTCACGCCCATCAGGCCTAGCGGGATCAGCAGCGTCGAGCCGCCTCAGGCCCGTAGGCCGCCGAGCTCAGTGCGTCGAGACCGAAGACCGGGATTCCGGCGAGCGGCCCGATTTGCTCTGCGCGCTCCTCGCTGGTCGCCAGCGGACGCCCAAACAGCAAATTGGAAACGCTTGTGTATACGCCCATGAAGGGTTGACCGGCGGCCGTGGATTCGTCCGGGGAATACCGCCGATGCCAGTGTCTCATGTCGAATCGATTCTCATGGAGATCGCGTGTCAGCGTCTCTGGGGGCGAGCTCGGCCTGCGCGATCGATCGCCTTCGAACCATCAACGTCACGTCGTCGTGCTGCGCTGCCGTGCCCACGAAACGGTCGATGTCAAACAGAATGGAGCGAAGGATCGCGTCAGCCGGAGCCGCTGCGTTTGCCCACAACACGGTGAGGAACGCGCCTGGCCGTACTCCTCGCTACGCATGTTCTCGGCTTCCACCAACCCATCAGTAAACGCTACCAACAAATCGCCCTGCTCCAACGTCACTGTGCGGCTCTCGTACGTAGCACTTTCCATTACGCCCAGCGGCAATCCTCCCGCTCTCAATTCTTCCAACGTTCCTGATCGCCGCCGCAGGACCGGCGCATTGTGGCCTGCATTTACGTATTTCAGCACGCGCGATTCAGGTTGGTATTCGGCAAGAAATGCGGTGGTAAACCGCCGTCCATTCTGGCTGTTGGTGCATGCGTACCGGTTCATGCGTGCAACCAGCTCCGTGAGTGGACCGGGCGTCGCGCACAGTGTTTTCAGGCTGGCCTGGATAGTCGCCATCAGCATCGCGGCTGGAACGCTCTTCCCGGCAACATCTGCCACGGCAATTAAAAAGCTCTCTCCCGATACGTCGCCGGCTGCGCTGTCGTGCCCACGCCGCGGAAACACGTCATAATCATCGCCAGCGACAGTGTTCGCCGGGCGCATTGCCAACGCGATCTCCAGCCCGGGCACCTGCGGAGGCCGCGCCGGCAGCAGCCAGGCCTGAATCTCCTTGGCAATCTGCAGATCACGTTTCATCACTACGCGGTCCGTCAATTCAAGAAGCAGTACCCCAAACATCAGCAACCCGCCCGCCAGATGCGCGTCAAATCGGAACTCCCATTGCTGGCCCGTGTGACCGGCCATCGCGGATTCCGGCATCAGAAGCAGAACCAGCGCCGCAAGCAGCAAAACGCGCCGCGCCGGCGTCAGCTTTTCAAGGATCGCCCAGAAGAACTGCTTAGCCACGTAGATGAAGTGTTTTCAACGGGGCGCGCCTGCAGGCCGTACTACGTCGATCTCCCGCGAATAGAGGCGATACGTGGTCCGCGCGTCCGAGCGCAGTTGGTCCCACATGTCGTTGAGCTTCATCCCCTCTGAGACGCGCAGCCAGAAACCCTCCAAACGCTGCGGGAAGGACTGCCGGCCAGGGGCCATCGAGGTGCTTGCCGGATGAAGTGAACCTGTGCGCCGAGCATCCATGGAGTTTGAAGCACGATTATAGCCCTGACCCACCCCATGGGCCGCAAGCGAAAGATCTTTTCCCATCGTTTGCTCTCCGCATCCCGCGCGCCGCCGCAACAAATGAGTTCCCGGCTGTTCATTCGACCGTTAACGCGATTGCGTGTTTGTTTCGCATGCCGCAGGCAGCGTAAACAGGAACCTGCTTCCCTTGCCCACTTCGCTCTCCGCCCAGATGCGGCCGCCGTGTTGCTCCACAATGCTGCGGCACAGCGCCAGTCCCAGCCCCGTCCCGCCGAGCGCGCGCGAGTCCGAGGCATCACCTTGCTCGAATCGATCGAAGATCCGCTCCAGCTTCTCCGGAGCGATGCCGCGCCCCTGATCTTCGACCATGAAACACACCGCGCCCGCCTCTGGGGCGCCGGAACTCGGTGCGGTTGCTTCCACGTTCCGCGCTGCCAGCCGAATGGAAGTGCCCGGCGGCGAGAACTTGATGGCGTTGCCCACCAGTTCATTCAGTATCTGCAACACCCTTTCTTCATCTGCGAGGACCGGCGCGGCGTTCACCTCGAAGCGGAAGTCGATGCCCGCCTGTGTGGCCGCGTTGTGGGCGACGTCGGCCGCGCGCCGCAGCAGCGTTATCGGTTCCACTGCTTCGCGATTCAGCGGCAGCCTCCCTTTTTCTCCGCGGTCAAAGTCCAGAATGTCGTTCACCAGCCGGACCAGCCGGTCGCAATTCCCGATTGCCATATCGATCATCTGCCGTTGCTTCTCCGGCCGCTTGTCCAGGGTGCCCGATTGAATCAACCCCAGCGACGCGCGCAACGAGGTCAGGGGGGTCTTCAACTCGTGGCTCACCGTGGAGATGAACTCGTCCTTCATCTTCTCCAGGCGCCGCCGCTCGCTCACATCCTGGAAGGCGACCACCATGCCACACACCTGGCCCTCCTCAATCAGCGGGTTGGCGCTGTACTCGACGGGAATCGCCGTCCCGTCCTGGCGCCAGAAGACCTCGTCCCGCATGCGGATTGGCTCGCACCGCCGCAGCGCTTGCAGGATCGGGCTCGTCGACCGCGAATACGGCGTTCCGTCGGCGTGGCTGTGGTGGATGAGCTCGTGCAGATCGCGGCCCACAAGCTGATCGGCCGTATAGCCCAGCATTCTTGCGCCAGCCTCGTTAATGAAGGTCACCTTGCCGTTCAGGTCCATGCCAAAGATGCCGTCATCCACCGCTTCCAGAATCAGCTCACGCTGCCGCGTGGCCATGTGCAGCGCTTCTTCGGCTTCGTACTGCTCAGTCACGTCCATGCCGTGGTTCAGCACAAAGGGCCGTTCACCCGGCAATTGCATGCGCCGGCTGCGCACCGCGATGCGCCGGTACACGCCGTCGCTGCGCCGCAAGGGCAACGCACCCTGCCACTCTTCCACGCTCTCCAGCGTATTCAAGCAATCCTGGAACGCCGCTGCGCCCTCGGCGTCGGATAACTCCGTCACAAACCGTCCTACCAGCGCCTCAGCGCGGTATCCGAGCGTCTCGGCCGTGAACGCGTTCAGCGAGGTCAGCCGCCCCTCCATCGAGCAGGTGAAAACAAAGCCCAGGCTGTTTTCCACCACCTCGCGATAACGGGCCTCGCTCTTGAGCAGCGTCTTCTCCATCTCGCGCTGGTCGGTCACGTCCTGTCCGCTCACGATCAGGTACTGGATCTCTCCATTCGGGCCCAGCAGCGGACGCAAGGTCCAACTCACGCGCCGGCCTTCGCCGCCGGCCGCCCGCCAAAACGTCTCATGTGGTCCTGAAGCTTGCCCCGCCGACGCTTCGTGCAGTTTGCCAGCCGCCCATCCGCGGTCGTCCGTCTCAAGAAACTCATCCACAAACGGCCGGCCCACGGCATGCGCCAGGCTTAATCCCGTAAGTTGCGCGCAGGGATAGTTCATCCGTACCACGCGTCCCGCCGTATCCAGCACTGCCACCAGCGCGGGAATCGAGTCCAGAGTGGCGGCGACAAAGCAACGCTCTATCGCCAGAGCGCGCTCCGTGCGCTGCCGCTGCCGCTGCGCCTGCTCCTGCAGCCGGATCCGGTTGTACAACTCCAGGCGCGTCACCGCCTGGCGGCCCAGAATCTCCAGCAGCGTAAGATGTTCCAGCTTGAATTGGTTTGCCTTCTGCGCCAGCACTGCCATTGTGCCGATCATGTGCTCGTCGCTGCTGAAGAGCGGAACAGCAGCGTACGAAAGGCAGGGACTGGCGCCGGCGAGTGGGATGCCCTCCGGAGGAAAGCGCGGATCCTGGCTCGCGTCCGCGATCAGCAGCGGCTCACTCTTCTCCAGCATCCATTGGCATGCAGTGCTGGCGCGCGGCTGGTCAGTCGCCCTGAACCCGAACCGCGCTTTGAACCAGAGCCGGTTGAAGTCCATCCAGCCGATGTAGCCGTAGTCTGCGTCGCACAACACCGCTGCGAGCTCAACCAGCTCGTCCAGCGCAGGATCGGGGTTGCGATCGAAGACGCCCATCTCCGGACGCGCCACCGCCTCCTGGTTCTCTCCCCCATGCGAACCGACCATCGCGCTCATATAGATAGACGTTCCTGCCAGCCAGTATCAAAGAGATTGACAAACTTGGCTCTTCCACTATCCGGTCAGTTGGAGGAAAAAGCTGTACAACTGAAGTACCGGCGATTCCTCGCACCACTCGATTTATTCGATGATTACTATAGACACTCTTCGATCGTTACCTGGCGTCATCTATCAGGAATTTCGCCGAAAACGCCCCTAATCACTTGAGAGTCAGCTGCCTTTAGTGTTCCGGCAGCTTGCAGCAATCCCCCGCTGCCGGCGGCTCGTTGGCGCCTGCGTCCAGAACCACTTTCCAGCTTCCGCCCGGCTCCTTGCGCCACATTGTGATATACCGCCCGCTCGTCACTACGGGATTTCCATTCGCGTCCTTGCTATGCCCTTCAAAATGTCCCCATGTGTAGCCCATATCGCCCGAAGGCCCCATCATTGCGTCGGTCGGCGTCCAGGTGAGTTGATAGTCCTTGGGCGACCAATTGGCAGATTTAGCAATTGCCACCTTTCCGATCAGCGGCGCCGCCCCATTGCCCAGCGCCACGCCGTCGTCGGCAAACCACGACGAGAATCCAGCGCCTCCACGCTCCAGCACATCCTTGGCGAAGCGCGCCTCCAGGTCGTAGAGCAGCATCTTGCCCGGTTTTACCGTCGAGTCAGCCAGTGGATTGGGCGTCTGCGATTGCGTCCCCGGCTCCAGCAATTGTGCCCACGCCACGATTGAACCAAGCCCCGCCAATCCCGCAACTAAAACGAATGATGAAAAAAGATTTCGCAGTCCAGCCACGTTCCCGCCCTCCAATGAACTTGAAGTCTATGCGCCCATCCTACAACGCCGGGCTGCACGGTTGCGGCCGTCCCCATTCCCGCGTTCGTTGACCCGCTGACCCACCGACCCGATGATGCGCGCGCACAGAAACGGCGTTATGATGTTGGCGCTGGAGAGCGGCTATGTCTCAATACGTTTTTCACTGTCGCGATTGCAATAAGGAGTTCACCCTGACTCTCCACATGTCAGACCGCGACAAGGATGAGGTGGTCTGCCCACAGTGCGGCGGCAAGCGAGTAGAGCAATTGGTCACGGCTTTTTCAGCGGTCACCTCGAAGAAAAGTTAGCCCGCGTGCCTCCTCCGAACCTGCCCGCCAGTTCGCTATTGCGGGCGGCTCGCCGGTTGCGTCGCTTCGGGGCCGGCAGTTCCAACCGGTGCGGGAGGCGTGGCGCCACTCATCTCACTCCCCCCCTCCTTCCTTGTGGGCCTCTGCGCGGAACAAGTGATAGTTCGTGAAGGTGACATCGTTTAGCTCCGTCTGCACCGTTACTGTCGAGACGTTTGAACTACTTCCCGGTGCTGTGGAGCCGGCCACCGGAACCTTCGAGAAAGCCACGCCTTTTACCGGACAGAAATAGCTTTGGTCCCCGATCGTCACCGCTGCGTACTCCACCATAAGCGCGGTTTGCATCCTTTCGTATGGCGGCGCCAAATCAGCCACCGCGCTTATGCGCAGAATCTCGCCCGTCGCCGGATCGATTGCGATTTCGCCGTGGTAGCGAGGATAGTGCTGCCCCGTCTTCGCCCCTTGCAGTATCTGCACCATGAAATTCGATTGATTCTCCGGCACGGTATAGCCGAACACAGCCACCGGCTCGCTCGCGCCCTGCTCCCATCGCAACCAGCTTCACCTGACCGTGAACAGCGTCCGCAATCACCACGCTGAGAATTGGGCCAAACTCGCCGCTGGTGGTCAACCCAACCGCCGTTTGATCCTCTTTTCTGCCCTTTCCCGTTTCCGAGTCGCGCACCTCTATGCCGTCGCGGTAGGTTACCACCGAGCTAAACATTCCCGTGCTGTGCAGTGACTTGTACTCGATCCTTTTGGCGTCGATTCCCGGTGGCAGCGACGCACGCAACCCCGATCCAGTTGGGGCGAAGCCAAATGCACCGATTGTTTCTTGAGAGGGTATGTCCTCAAAATGCGCGGTTTCGCGTGTCGCGTAAAAATTCGGCAGCCGCGTCATCGTCGTTTTGATGTATTCAACGGCGTGTTCCAGTATCTGCCGCTGTGTGTCTTCGTCAGGCGGCGGATCGCGAAGCACATCGGCCGCGGGAGGATTCAGAAACGCCGACGTATCGGCCAACTTCATAAGTTCTTCTTGAGTGCGCTTGCCAGGAAAATCCGCCTCCCAGCGTTTCAGCCTCGCCAGGCTCACCCGTTCCGTCACCTGAGTATCCTCAAGCTCCCCCGCCACCTTCCCATCCGGCTTGCCCTGGAGCTTGACCAGCATCTGCTCCATTTGCTCGATGGACATGGTTTTAGCCGCCATTGCCGGCCAGGCAATTCCCCATAGAAGCAGCAGTGTGGCCCATTTCCGCATCCCGTTCTTGTCCTTCCCACCGCGCACAAGTATAGACGCTTTCCAATTTCTGCAGCCGTGCTTTCGCCCCAAACCCGGGCGTCTTCCCGGCGTCTAATCCACCAAAGCCGCGCACTGCCGCGCAGGTATACTAGACGCTGGCGATCCCCGGGTTCTCTCCCCCGGAATGACAGATCCCCGTTTCAGGGGGCGCTTTGCAGCCTGGTACTTTTCCCTGGATTCCCGGTCTTTCCCGGGAGAAGGAAGCGCATGGGAACACTGCTGGAGTCCATCCATTCTCCCGCCGACCTCAAACGCCTCGACTATGCGCAAATGGCCTCGCTTGCCGAGGAGATTCGCACCTTCCTCATCCAGACGCTTTCCAAAACCGGCGGCCACCTCGGCCCCAATCTGGGTGTCGTCGAGCTTACCCTCGCCCTGCACGCCGTCTTCTCTACGCCTGAAGACAAGATCCTCTTCAACGTCAGCCACCAGACCTATACTCACAAGATCCTCACCGGCCGCCTCGACCGCTTTGAGACCATCCGCCAGCCGGGCGGCCTCAACGGCTTCATGCTGCGCACCGAAAGCGAGCACGACTGCTATGGCGCAGGCCACGCTGGAACCGCCCTCTCCGCCGCTTTGGGCATGGCCGTTGCCCGTGACCTTGCCGGCGGTCACGAGCACGTGATCGCCGTCGCAGGCGACGCCGCCTTCACCAACGGCATCACCTTCGAGGCGCTCAACAACATCGCCGTCCAAACCAGGCGCATGATTGTCGTCCTCAACGACAACGAGTGGTCCATCGACCGCAACGTGGGCGCCGTGGCCCGCTATTTTCACCGCATCGTGACCAACGAGCACTACCAGCATCTGCACGATCGCGCCGCGCGTCTCATTGAGCGCTTTGGCGGCAAGACCGCGATCAAGGTGGTTCGACGCGCAGAGGAAGCCGCCAAAAGCATGTTGTGGCCCTCCATTCTCTTTGAGGAATTTGGCTTGGAATATTTCGGCCCCATCGACGGCCACAACCTCCCGCTGCTGGTCGAAACCTTCAAGTTCCTCAAGTCCCTCGACCACCCCGTCCTGCTCCACATACTCACGCAGAAAGGGCGGGGGTTTCAGCCGGCTCTCGACGGTCAGAAGAAGTTTCACGGCCTTGGTCCTTACGACCCTGAGACCGGCAAGACCCCCGATGGCTCGACAACATACTCTGAGGTTTTTGCCAACACCCTTGCCGATCTCGCCGACAAAGACCCGCGCATCGTCGCCATTACCGCCGCCATGCCCAACGGCACCGGCCTCGATTACTTCCGCCCGCGCCACCCCAAGCGCTACTTCGACGTCGGCATCGCCGAAGGGCACGCGGTTGTCTTCGCCGCGGGCATGGCTACGCGCGGCTATCGCCCCGTCTGCGCCATCTACTCCACGTTCCTTCAGCGCGCCTTCGATCCCGTCGTCCACAACGTCTGCCTGCAGAAATTGCCTGTCCTGTTCTGCATGGATCGCGCCGGCCTCTCCGGCGACGATGGCCCTACCCATCACGGTCTTTTCGACATCGCCTATCTGCGCGGCATTCCCGAGATCGTTCTCATGTCACCCAAAGACGAAGACGAGCTGGCCGACATGCTCAAGACCGCAATCGAGCTTCCCGGCCCCAGCGCCATCCGCTATCCCCGCGGAGCCGTCGCAGGTGTCGCCCGCAAGCCTGAACCGCAATCGCTCCCCATTGGCAAAGCCGAAGTCCTCTCCGACGGCTCCAACGTCGCCATCCTCGGTCTGGGCCCCATGATCACGATGGCGCAGTCGCTCGCCGCATCGCTGGAGCGCGACGGCCACTCCACGGCCGTCATCAATCCCCGTTTCATCAAGCCGCTCGACCGCGAGATGCTCGCGCGCTACGCCTCGCGTGTAGCTGCTTTCGTCACCTTTGAGGATCACGCTAAAATGGGCGGCTTTGGCACCGCGGTCGTCGAAGCCCTCGACGAAATGGGCCTCTCTGTTCCCGTCGTCCGCATCGGCTGGCCCGACCAGTTCATCGAACACGGCAAGGTTGACGAGCTTCGCGCACGTTACGACCTCACCGCCGAAGCGGCCCTTGCCCAGGTTCTCCCTCTGCTCACGCGCCGCCGCCGGCCCACACTTGTGGCAAGCTGAATCAGAGACTCCGAGTATCCTCCGATGCCTGATCCGGCCGGCTCAACGCCATCGCTGCGGCCACCAGGAGCATCGGATATGCCTCCAATGTGTAACGCGGTTCGGCGTTGGCGATCATCATCAGCATCATGCAACGCATCAGCACATAGGCCAGTAAAACGCCCTGGAGCGGGACCGTCCCTCGTGCGAATCCAACCGCAGCCGCGATCAGCAGGAGTGCATTCATTAGCGCATAGGCAATTGCGATCAGCGATCCCTCCGGATGCAGTCGCCACTCCCACCAACGCAAAGGCAGATCTTCCAGAAACTCCGTGCGGGGCCGAAGCCACATGCCCGCCAAACGCAGCAGCGGCAGCTGAACATGTTGCCGCAACAAATGGTGATGAATGCGCTGCGCGGCCAGCGCCGCAAATCGCGCGTCGAGTTCCGGAGTGATGGTGCACAGATCGTTATAGTCCGAAATCAACTTTGCCGTCTGCCGGTATTCCTGTTCGGAATCGAAGGCCCGCGAAGGAAGAAAACGGATGTCGATCGGAAGATCGTCTCCTCGCCAATAGACCTCCCCAAGCGAAACAAAATCCACCTCCCACGTGGTGGTCCAGCGATCGTAACCGTCGATCGAAACTTCGGCTGGATCAAGACCTGAGCGCGGTGCAAGCGGCTGGAACACGTGGAACGTACGGTAATTGCGGATGGTCCATGGAACAAGTGGCAGCATCGTCAGCAATGCGGCGATGATTGCAGCGCGCATCCCGGCGCGTAGTGAACGCTTCCGCGTATACCACCAGATGCCTGGAATAATGGCTCCCGCCAGCAGCACTCCGTCCGGCCGGAATCCAATGGCGCAGATGAGCGCCGCTGTGGTCACCAGCAGCCAAATGCCTCTGCGCCCGCTTCCTGAATTGACTGCGCTCGTCAGGCGCCCCGCTGCGAAGAGGCCAAGCGCGACGGAGAAGATCGACGGGCACTCCGACATCGGTATGGCGGCATAGTTCGCGGTGAACGGACAAAGGCATGCGATCCACAGAGCGAAAAGACCGGCTCGGCGTCCCGCATGGTCGCGCACAAAGCCCGCGATCAGGAGGCACGTTCCCATATCCACAACCGCCTGCACATACCGCACCGCGAAATAGTTTTTGATTCCGAAGATTGCAAAAACTACCGCCATGAAGACCGGATATCCCGGCAAACGAATCAGCGTGCTGCGGAATGGGCCGTCGAGCGCGTAGGCGTGATGCACGAGGAGGTTCTTGGCAATGGTGCCATAGACCTCGCTGTCCCCGTCGAAGTCGGGAAAGACGAGGATGAATAAAAGGCGCAGTGCCACCCCCGCAACCAGCGCCAGGAAGAGACTCCAGATCGGAAGTCGGGCCCGCGAAAAACATTGACTCAATAAAACATTTGCAGCATTTCTTCCTTTGACGAGCCGGCGCCGAAGCGCGGCCGTTTTCCGCGGTTCGGCTGCGTTGGCTTGATGGGGTAGCGCCGTTGAGTCCTTCATGGAACCCCTGATGCCGGAGGTCATTGTGCTGCAAATATTGGTGAAGCTGTGTGCATCAATTATGTATGGGCCTGCCGATTCGGCGCGAAACAATTTTTCGGCGTTGTATTCGGCCTTGGCGGGTAAGCGGTGTCTTCACTACAGCGGGCGCGCGATTCACAAGTGGCTCAACCGACATTGCAGGAGGTTCCGGCGGCCCATTTGCCGGTCTGGGTCCGTTGCTCTCGCCCTTCGCCCCCTGCAATCGCCCAGATGGCTGCAGCCACCCTCGCTCGATCTCTCAGCAATACCTTCACCCCAATCTGCTGTGCGACAATCCTCATCAGACTGTCATTTTCATGCGACTGCATCACTTTTTCCCGGGTCTGTTCGTGATCGGTTGCGCGCTGGCTTCCGTTCCGGCCCAATCTCAACCGGAGCCCACCCCGCCCTCCATTCCGCTGGTTCTTGCCGGCGGCACGGTCGTCGACGTTACCGCCTGGGGCAACTCTGCGCGCGACATTACGGGCGCCATTGTCATCATCCGCGACGGCCGCATTACTGACGTTGGCTTGCCTGACCAGGTTTCCATTCCCAAAGACGCCCGCATCATCGACTGCACCGGCAAGTTTCTACTCCCCGGTCTCATCGACGGCTATGCCGGCATGAACTCTCAGGCGCAGGCCAACGCCAACCTCTACATGGGGGTCACCACCGTCGTTGCCCGCGCCGACTCGGAGCACGGCTTTATCGATACCGGCGCTCAGCCCAGCCCGCACATCTATCCCATCGACACCATCGGAGTCACCGACAACTGGAGCCTGCTGGCCCGGCATCCCGAGTGGGTCTCGAAGCTCCGCGAGGGCACGCATCCCGTCGAGTTGAGCCCGCAGGACACCGCCCGCCAGATGGTCGACACCTCTCGCATCGGCACGCGAGTGCTCGTCCTCACTGCCCACCTCACCGCCGCCAACTCACAGTGGATCATTGCGCGCGCCCACGAGATGGGTCTCGTCACCTACAGCGAGTTCGTCTCCACGCCCTATCGCGTCGGCGATGAGGCAGGCGTTGACGCGCTCATTCAGATGGACCACTACGATCTTGGCGTCATTCCCGACGAGCTCCAGCGCCCTCTCGTGGACGACCCCGACGGCCCCTCCGCCGACACCGCTTACGACTACTCAGAGCGCATCCCGCCGACCGACGCCCGTCTCCGCGACTACGCGCGCTTCCTCGCGACCCACCACGCCGCGCTCATGCCCGCGTTCAGCCTCTACTATGTCGAGCTCCCCGGTCATCGCGATCTCTGGAAGGAACCTGCCTCAGCCCTCCTCGATCCCGGCCGCATGTTCCGTCCTACCGACCCCTCCACCGGCGAAATGATGTTCCCGCTCCCCACCTGGTCGCGACACCTTCCCGCCGCCGCGCAGCATTGGCTGGAAGCAAATTTGCAAAAGAAAGCCGGTCAGACCGCTCTTCGTCTCTGGCACATCAACCAGACCATCTTCTCCGCCTTCCCTCACTACCTCGCCGGCTCTGGCGCTGACGCCATGGGCACAATGCCCGGCATCTCGCTTCACACCGAGCTCGAGTTGCTTGTCCGTCTCGGCCTCTCTCCGCGCGAGGCCCTGGCCGCCGCCACCAACAACTACTCTCTCCAGTTCGGCTGGAACGAGCTCGGCCTCATCGCTCCCGGCCGCCGCGCCGACATCCTCGTCCTCGATTCCGACCCGACCGCCAGCATCTGGAACGCTCGCCGGATCTCCGCCGTCATTCTTGACGGCGAACCGCTCGACCGCAACTCCCTTCTCCACCTCAGAAGGTAGCAGGGGAGCGAGTCGTGTGCCGGGTGCGCGCTTGGCTCTTCCAGGGCAGGCTTTCGCTGCCTCACGAATTCTCCTGGCTGTGCTCACTCCGCCGTCGCGCCGCCCTCATCATTTACCCTTAATTCCAGCACCCAATCCCCGCCATCATGCCTCGCTTCTCGTTCCTAACCCGCCCCGGCGGCCAGCGCCGCGATCGCCTGCTGCTTCTCATCGCGGTCTACAAGTTCCTCCACGCGCTTTTTTCATTGCCATCGGCATAGGCGCCCACCGCCTCCTCCATAAAGACCTCGCCGACCAGATCGACCTCTTCGCCCGCCATCTCCGCTTCAATCCCGAGTCGCGCCTGGTCAATTTTGTCCTCGAAAAAGCCTCACTCATTAACGATCCCGTTCTGCGCCGCATCGGCTTCGTCGCCTTCTCCTATGCCGCTATCACCCTGGCCGAAGGCATCGGCCTCTACCTTGAAAAGGCCTGGGGCGAATTCCTCACCCTCGCCATCACCGCCTCGTTCCTGCCCTGGGAACTCTTCGAAATCTTCCGCCACCTCACCTGGATTCGTATCGGCCTATTCACCATCAACATCCTTGTCTTCCTCTATCTACTGCGCCTCGTCCTCGACCGTGCCCGTCGCCGCGCTAAGGCCCGCAAGAAATCATCAGCCTGACAAGCCGCGCAGCACAACGATTTCGGCCCATAGCTCCACGCGCGGGTTCTCGCTTCGCTCCAATTCCCTCCACCCGACTCCGCTTCCGCTCCCCTCTACCAATTTTTCGCCTTTTGTTCCCCTATCACAAGCGCAAGAAACTGTCCAGCCGGGGAATCACAGCAGTAAACCCCATATCTTGTGGTGTGAGGAGATTTCTTCTTCTATTAGTCGGCATTCCCGCAGAGAGGCCGATTTTCCTCCACTTTCCACCGATTTTTTACTTGGCGGAAGAGGAAGTTCAGGGGTACTATCGACCGAAGTGGAGGATTTTGGAGCCGAGTGGAGTTATTTGGAACCACCCACAAGGCCTTGTTCTTTCCTACTAAGTTTACCCCCGTTCCTCCCCCGGGGAACGGAATTCCGGGCGCCAATCGAGCTGGGGTACCAGCCTGGCTAACCCGGGAGGGATCGACGGGGTGTTCGCTACGCGGCACGGCAGGCGCCAAGGTTCCGCAGAAGGCAAGTGAGGCAGGCAGATGTTTCGCGGTAACCATCCGGCAAAGGTCGATGAGAAGGGACGGCTCAAGCTCCCGGCTGCTTTCAAGCAGCTACTGGATGCCCAGAACGTTTCCCAGTTCTACATCACCAGCGCCAGCGGGAAGAGCGCGGAGATTTGGCCGTTGCCGGAGTGGGAAAAGCGCGAGGCACGGTTGATGGAGTTCGGCACTTTGAACGGCGCGGTGAATAAGTACATCAACCAGACCAGCTATTACGGCCAGCAGGCCGAGATGGATAACCAGGGGCGGGTCCTGTTGCCGCAGATTCTGCGCGGCAAGGCGGTTCTTGATGCCGAAGTGGTCGTCCTCGGCAAGGGGAATTACCTCGAAGTCGTGAACCAGACAAGCTTCGAGCAGCAATTAGCGGCAAGCCCGATGACCGACGAGGATTTCGAGAAGTTGGCCAACATCATGAAGCCGCAGACGAATGGTTGACGCCCTCAGGGGGCGCGCATGACGGAGCAAAAAGTACGCCATGTGCCGGTTCTTTTTCAGGAAGTGATGGATTTTATCCGCGTGCGGCCCGGCGGCACTTACGTCGACTGCACGCTGGGCCTGGCGGGACATGCCGAAGGCATCGTCAGGCAACTGGGATCGGCGGGGCATCTGATCGGATTTGACCGCGATCCCGAGGCGCTTGAGTTGGCCAAAACGTCGGCTGGCGCAGAGTTTGCGATGAGCTGGGCAGCCAGGCGCCGCAAGTGAGTTTGATCGGCGAAGCCTTCAGCCGTATCGCCGAGCACGTGAAGCGGGCCTCAGGCGATGGATTGCTGGCCGACTTTGGCGCGAGCAGCCTGCATTTCGATGAGGCGCGCAGAGGGTTTAGTTTTCAGGCGGACGGGCCGCTGGACATGCGTATGGATACGCGATCCGGCCCTACCGCCGAACAAGTGGTGAATGAGACGAGCGAGCGCGAGCTGGCAAATCTTATTTACGAATACGGTGAGGAAAGGAGGTCGCGGACAGTCGCCAGAGCCATTGTGCGGGGGCGGCCGGTTACGTCAACGGCGCAGTTAGCCAAAATCGTAGCCTCAGCCGTCCCGCCAATGAAATACATTCACCCGGCTACCAGAACATTTCAGGCGTTGCGTATCTTCGTAAATCAGGAATTGGACGAAATCCGGGCTTTGTTTGATGCCGCACCAAATTTGCTTAAGCCCTCCGCACGGCTCGTCGTTATCAGCTTTCATTCTCTTGAAGATCGCATCGCAAAAGACAGCATCCGGGAAGGCGCGCAGAAGGGAATCTGGAACGTTCTGACCAGAAAGCCCGTGACTGCGAATGAAGACGAGATCAACCGCAACCCGCGCTCGCGCAGCGCAAAGCTGAGAGCAGCGGAACGGCAATAGACCGGCAGAGCGAGGAGAACGAAGATGGCGGCATGTGCAACAGCCTATTTTGAGACTGGCCGCGGCTGGGGCGCGCGGATCACGGAGCATAACGCGGAGATGATGGCGCAGCAGGCTCAGCGCCGCCGCCGCGTGCGCACGCCGGAGTTCTATTTCGCCAAGCATTTCGATAACTCCCGGCTCGTTAAGGCCTCCGATCCCGTTCGTGTGCGCGAGATGCGCGTCTTTTCCGCCGCCGTCGCCGTGCTCTTTTCGCTCGTCATGATCTACGGCCTGCAGCACTTTTATGCCATCGAAAGCAGCTACAGTGTGGAGAGCGAAAAGCAGACGCTCGACCAGTTGCGCGAACAGAATCGTCAGTTGCGCTTGAGCGAGGCCGAGCTCACACAGCCCGGCCGCATCGATCAAATGGCGCGCCAGTACGGGCTCGCAGAGGCGCAGCCAGGCCAGGTGGTGTACTCCGACGTCCGGCCAGCCTCCGGCGCTCCGGCGCTTGCACAGGTGAATCCACCGGCACCCGCGGCACAGTAAGTAACTTACGGCATCGGACCCACTCGACATGACGGCAGCCGTCCCAGCCATCCGCAGCCGTACCCAAACACCTAGAGGCGTGCCCACTCAAGCGGGCACGCTTCCTGGTGATCTGCCTCTTCTTTCTCGTTTGGGCCTGCGCCATCGCAGGCCGACTCTTCTGGTTGCAGATCGTGCGTCACCAGGATTTCGTGGAGCGCGCGGCCAAGCAGCAGCAGCGCACTTTTGAAGTGGCTCCGCGGCGCGGCATTCTCTATGACCGCAACCTGCGCGAGTTGGCCATGACCATCCTGGTCCCGTCTATCTATGCCGATCCCTCGCAGATTGCCGACAAACAGGCTGCCGCGCGCACCCTCGCCGCGCTGGTCCACGCCGATCCCGAGGACGGGCTGACAACCGAAGCACAGATCGCCGCGCGGCTCAACGAAGGCCGCAACTTCGCCTGGATTGCACGACGCGTCACGCCGCAGGTTGCAGCCAGCGTGAAAGCCCTCAACATGAAGGGCATCTACTTCCAGCAGGAGTTTGCGCGCTTCTACCCCAACAATCAGCTTGCCGCACAAGTACTGGGGTACGTTGGCATCGACGACGACGGCCTCGGCGGCCTGGAAGAAAAGTTCGAGAGCGGTCTTCACGGGCGGCCGGGCCTCATGTACACAGCCATGGACGCGCGCCGAAAAGTGCTTGGCTCAAGCGAGCACGAACCCGAACCCGGCCGAAACTTCGTTCTCGCCATCGACGAAAACATTCAGTTCATGGCCGAGCGCGCGCTCGATCACGCCATGCAGAAGACGCAGGCGCTGAACGGCACGGTGGTCGTGCAGGACGTGCATACCGGGCAGATTTTGGCCCTCGCCATTCGACCCACCTTTAACCCCAACAAGATTCGTGACACCACGCCCGATTTGCTGCGCGACCATGCTGTCAGCGATGTGTATGAGCCGGGCTCCGTCTTCAAGCTCGTCACTTACTCCGCCGCGCTCGATCAGCAGGTGGCCAAGCCCGACGACATGATCGACTGCCAGGGCGGCAAGATCACCCTTGCCGGCCGCGTGATTCACGATAACCAGGGCGAGCACTACGGAGTCATTCCGGTCCATCAGGCGCTCGAGGTATCGAGCGACGTCGCCGCAATCAAGCTGGCGCTCAAGGTCGGCCCCGACCGCTTCTATCAATACATTCGCAGCTTCGGCTTTGGCGCGCGATCAAGCGTGGAGCTACCCGGCGAGACGCGAGGTCTGTTGCGTCCTCCCGCTAAGTGGAACGGTTCCTCCATCGGCTCCATTGCTATCGGCCAGGAAGTTGCGGTCACGCCTCTGCAACTCGTCACGATGGTCTCCACAATCGCCAACGGCGGAATCTATCTGCCCCCACACGTCCTGATGCAAAACCAACCTGTCCCGGCCGAACCCTCCGCCGACAAGGTTGATGCGACACAGGCGAAACCGGAGTTCGTGGCCAACCCGGTCCGAGCGGGCGAGGATCTGCCCGATCCTCTGCCGACCGGAGCACATCGCGTCATCAGCACACTCGCCGCGGCAGAGATGCGCAAGATGATGGAGGGCGTGGTTCTCTTCGGCACCGGCAAGCAGGCACAGCTCGACGGTTACTCCTCTGCCGGCAAGACCGGCACCGCGCAAAAGGTCGATCCCATCACGCACCTCTATTCGAAGACCATGCACATCGCCTCGTTCGCGGGCTTCGCACCGGTCAACGATCCCGCCATCTCCGTAGCCGTCGTCCTCGACTCTCCCAAAGGCGCCTACTATGGCGCCGATGTCTCCGCGCCGGTCTTCGCCGAGGTGGCGCAGCAAGTCCTCGAGTATCTCGGCGTGCAGCACGACATCGACGTGCGCCCAGTTGACTTGGCCTCAAAGAAGGACGCGCCCATCACGGAAGACGATACCTCGACGCCAAGCGAAGACATTGAAGCTCTTTACGAGGCTGCGAACGAGCTGCCCAGCGACGATCCTCTCCGCGCGTCGCGTGCTTCCACAGCCAAGGCAGCTGCACCGGCTACACCTGCATCCTCTCAAGCCGCGAATTCACATGCGGCTTCCAAAACCGGCATTGCATCCGAGCCCTCCCCCATTGCATCCTCCCAATCGTCTCCGCAACCATCAAAATCAGCGCCGCCGCCGTCCGCAAATACCGTCGTGATCGCCGACGCCGGGCAGTTACGTGTTCCCTCGCTGATCGGACTGCCTATTCGAGAGATCATCGAGCAAGCAGGCAGCGCCGGCCTTGAGGTGGAGATTGCCGGTAGCGGCATCGCACGCGAACAGGCCCCCGCGCCCGGCACGATGGTCCCGCCAGGAACCAAAATCGTCGTCCGCTGCGAACGCTGACGCCGCACTACAGCGGTTCCGCAATTGCTATACCCAGGTATGCAACCGCCAAGTGGCTTTTTCATTAGGAAGAAGCCACCGTGCAAGACGCCGGAAAGGGCACGTGAATTGCGGAACCGCTCTAGTCAGAGAACCGCGCGAGCAAGCCCGCCGGAATTGGCGTAATCTTGCACCATGCCAGCGAGGGAATGGCACCCGTCGGAGAGCGGCGAAACCATCGGCCAGAAGGGCTCCGAGGAGGGCATCGTTGTTCGCGACGAAGAGCATCCGCTTGGCGCCCGGATCACCCTCGAGCGTGAGGCGCGCATCGCGCCCTTCGCCATCACTTGCGGCATCTATGGCTGGATGATGCACACGCGTTACTTCAGCTCCGAAGCAGAGGCCGAGACGCAATATGACCTGATGAAGACTTCTCTTTCGGAACTTCTTGAAGCCGCCGAGCAAACTGCCGAAATCGACGGCGGCCGGCAGGTTATGTTTGACGGAATCGACGAATTCATCGGAACCTACCCGTGACCTTCGGCATCCGCCGTCTCAACAGATCTGCCCCGGTCCTGTAGCACAATCTACAATCAAACCCGAGATGAACTGGAGCGAAATCATCGGCGAAATCACCTCTGTCGGCTCGACCGGCAGCTCCGCCGCGCCCATCACCGGCATCGAGTACGACTCGCGCCGCGTGCGGCCCGGCGCCGTTTTCGTGGCCATGAAAGGCGGCTCGACCGACGGCAATCGTTTTGTCGAGAAGGCCATCGCCGCAGGTGCACTGGGCATCGTCACGGACTCCGCGCAGACCTTCGATCACCTGACCGTCTACCAGCCAGGCCTTCCAGTGCTTCACGTCGAGCACGGCCGGCGCGCGCTTGCCCAGGCTGCAGCAGCGTTTTTCGGTCATCCGGAACGTTCGCTTGCCGCAACAGGAATCACGGGCACCAACGGAAAGACGACAACCGCGTTTCTTACCGAATCCCTCCTGAACGCCGCCGCTCGCACGACTATCCTGATCGGCACCATTGAGTATCACGTCGCCAGCGAGACGCGCCGCTCCATCCATACCACGCCTGAATCGCGCGACCTATTCAAGCTGATGGCCGAAGGCGTGGCGCGCGGCGCTGAAGAATTCGTCACCGAGGTCTCAAGCCATGCCCTCGACCAGGGCCGCATGATCGGAATCCCCTTTGACGTGGCCGTCTTCACGAACTTCACGCGTGACCATCTTGATTATCACCAGACGATGGAAAATTACTTCGCCGCCAAGCGCCTGCTCTTTGACGGGACGGTTTATCTGCCGCCGCGCGTTGCGGTAATCAATGCGCACGATGCGCGCGCCGAAGAGCTGGCTGCAGCTGCGCGCAGCGCCGGTGCGGAGATTCGCGCGTACGGTATCGGCAAGGGCGAATGGCGCGCAGCCAGCCACACGCTTACGCCTTCTGGCGCGGTAGTCGAGCTCGAAACCCCTGCCGGCTCGGCTTGCCTCACATCGCACCTGGCCGGCGAGGTAAACATCCTCAACCTGCTTGCGGCCTTTACTGCTGCCCACGCACGTGGCGTCACTTTCTCTCATCTCGCCGCCGCCATTCCAACGCTCAAGCCTGTTCCCGGTCGTTTCCAACCCGTCGATGCAGGCCAGCCCTTCACGGTGATCGTGGACTACGCGCATACCGACGACGCGCTGCGGAACCTGACCGCGCTCGCCCGCCAGATGACCGCCGCTTCCGGAGCGCGCGTGATCACCATGTTCGGTTGCGGTGGTGATCGCGACCGCACCAAGCGCCCTAAGATGGGCCAGGCAGCGGGCGAAGGCAGTGATTTTGTTGTGGCCACCAGCGACAATCCGCGCTCAGAGGATCCAGCGTCGATCCTCGCCGAGATCGAACCCGGCCTGCAGGCGACCGGCGTCGGCTACACCGTTGAAGTCGATCGCGCCTCAGCCATTCACCTCGCGCTCCAGGACGCCAAGCCCGGCGACGTCGTTCTCCTCGCCGGCAAAGGCCACGAGAAAGAACAAATCCTTGCCGGCCGCACGATCCCTTTCGACGACGCCGAGGTGGCGCTTTCCATCCTGGCTGAATTGGGCTATCGTGAAGGGCAATGAATCTCACGCTCGCAGAAGTGGCGATGGGCGCCGGAGCGGTGCTCGAGGCGCCGGCCAGCGTGTCCAATGCAGGCGCGTTGGTTGCGGCCGGCTGCTCGATCGACTCGCGCACCATCGCACCCGGCGACCTCTTCTTTGCTGTTCGCGGTGAGCGTCACGACGGACACGACTTTGTGGCCGCGGCATTCGAGCGCGGAGCAGTGGCCTCGGTCGTCTCGCGCGCGCATGCCGCTTCCCTGCCCGATGCCGTGCTCACCCATCCGCTGCTAATCGCAGAGGACCCGCTCGCCGCAATGCAACTGCTGGCCCACCATGTGCGCCGCCAATGGGGACGGCACGTTGTGGCCATCACGGGCTCGGCGGGAAAGACCACAACAAAAGAAGCCGTCGCTGCCGCGCTTGGCGCAAAGTTTCGCGTCCTGAAATCCGAGGGCAACCTGAATAACAACTTCGGTCTGCCTCTGCAACTCCTGCGCCTCATGCCGGAGCACGAATTCGCCGTGGTCGAGATGGGCATGAATCACTCAGGCGAAATTGCCGCGCTGACGCGCATCGCTGCGCCCGATTGGGGGGTGATCACTAACGTCGGCTCCGCACACATTGAAAACTTTGCCGATGGCCAGGCGGGGATTGCGCGTGCCAAGTTCGAGCTTGTCGAGGCGCTTCCCGCGAACGGGGTCGCTTTCCTGAACTGCGACGACGAATACGCTGCACAATTTGGGCGCGATTTTCCCGGCCGCGTCGTCTACTTCGGCAGCGGTCCCTGCGCCGATCCACAAATTCTTTCGTCTGTCGAGGACCCCGGCGGCCTGCACGTTCACATACGCGCCGGTGAGCGCGAGGGTAGCTTCACGTTGAATCTGCTCGGCGCGCACAACGCGTCGAATGCCGTCGCTGGATTGGCCGTGGCGCTTGAGGCTGGAGTGGATCTGGATGCGGCCCTGGCCGCAATCGCCACGCTCACGGCCGGTGACAAGCGGGGCCAGGTGATTGAGATTGCCGGAGCCACGATTCTGAACGATAGCTACAACTCTAACCCCGAGGCGCTGCGCTCCATGATCCGCACTCTTGCCGCGCGCCCTGCCGCAGGCCGCCGCATTCTTGTGGCCGGCGAGATGCTGGAGCTGGGCGAGCACGGACCCGCGCTGCACATCGCCTGTGGTCGGGCCGCTGCGGAGGCTGGCCTCGATCTCGTGGTCGCAGTGCAGGGCAATGCGGAGCACCTGGCCACGGCCTCATGCGCCGGCGGAGTTCCCGCGGTCTTTCTCCGCGACGCCGAAGCCGCAGGCCAGTGGCTCAGGGAAAATCTGCGGTCCGGCGACGTCGTCCTCGTGAAAGGCTCCCGCGGCGTTCATCTGGAGCGAGCCGTCGCCTCCATCGCAATTCAAACAGCATTTGAGTGAGAAAGATGAAAGTCACCAGATTCATACTTCGCATTGCGCTGATCGCTTTGCTTGGTTGCACAGTTCCTCTCGCCGCCCAGTACCCGGTAGCGTGGACCAGGCCGTTTCCACCCTTCCGCATCGCGGGCAACCTCTATTACGTTGGGAGCGAAGACCTCGCTTCGTACCTTATCGCCACTCCGAGTGGACTCATCCTGATTAATTCGAGCCTCGAGGTTTCGGTGCCGTTGATCCGGAAAAGCGTCGAGTCTCTCGGCTTCTGCTTTAGCGACATCAAGATTCTCCTCATCAGCCATGCGCACAACGATCATTGCTCGGGAAGCGCGCAGATCGTTCACTTCACGGGCGCCAAATACTACGTGATGGACGCCGATGTTCCGGTTGTCGAATCGGGCGGTAAGGACGACTTTCAATATGGTTCGAATCTATTCATGCGCTATCCGCCCACGCATGTCGATCGCGTCCTCCACGACGGCGACACGGTCTGGCTGGGAGGCACGATTCTCGCCGCGCATCTCACCGCCGGCCACACCAAGGGGACCACCACGTGGACCATGGACGAGACCGAGGGTGGCCGCATGCTGCATGTCGTCATCGTTGGCGGCCCGAATGTGTACGAAGGGTATAAGTTGGTGAACAACTCAGCCTACCCACCAATCGCGGCGGACTTTGCCCGCGGTTTTGCGGTGCTCAAGGGTCTGCCCTGTGATATTTTTCTGGGCGCGCATGGTTCATACTTCGGACTGACCGAAAAATACGCGCGCTGGAAGAACGGCGATAAGAACGCTTTCATCGATCCTGCAGGGTACAAGGCCTATATTGCTGGCCGCGAGCAGGCATTTGAGAAGGAGCTTCAGCGGCAGTCGGCACCGAAGCCCTGATTCAATCGACCATCCGCTTCGCCAACGCCGCCGTCGCCTTCGCCGGCGTCACACCGCGCAGCAGAAAGACCTTGTTGCGCGACAGCTCGCCTGAAGCCAGCACAACAGCGCTTTTCGGCAGCCCAAAGGTTTCGGCGAGAAAGGCAATCAAGGCCACGTTCGCGCGGCCCTCGAGCGGCGGCGCCTGCACGGCAATCTTGAGCTGAGCCGTAGTCCCCTCGCCGTAAATACCCACAATGGCCGTCTTCTTCGCGCCCGGCTGTGCACGGACAGCGAGCGTGACCCCGTCCGCCGCGGCGCGCAGCATCAGTCGAACTCCGATTCCTGGCTTCGCCGCTCCGCCAGCGGCTTGCGTGCGCCGAACAGCGCCGTGCCGATGCGAATGCGTGTCGCGCCCTCCTGGATCGCCAGCGCAAAGTCTCCGCTCATCCCCATCGACAATACATCGAGCTTTAAGTTCGGATGCGCGGCGGCCCACCGGTCCCGCCAGACGCGCAGACTGCGGAAGCACGCCCGCGTCACATCATCAGCCGCGCCCCATGGGGCAATCGTCATCAGGCCGCGCGCTTCAAGGTGCGCGAGATCCGGCAGCCGCTCCAGCAGCCGTGCTGCTTCGTCCGACTCCGGATCCACTCCATTCTTCGTTGCTTCGGGGCTTAGCTTCACCTCGATCAGAACAGGCAAGCGCTTCTCCATCCGCCCCGCCGCCTCATTCAATCGCTCCGCCAGCCGCACAGAATCCAGCGAATCCACTCCATCGAAGAGCTCCGCCGCGCGCGCCGCCTTGTTCGACTGCAAATGTCCGATGAGATGAACGCGCAGCGTCTCGCGCACGGCCCAAGTGCCAAGCTCCTCGGCGCGCAGCACCTTCGCTGCAAATTCCTGAACGCGGTTTTCGCCAAACAGCGTGAGGCCTAGCGCCGCGGCCTCGGCGATCGCCTCCGCGGGGAAGGTCTTTGAAACCGCCATCAGCTCCACTTCTTCGCGAGCGCGACCTGCCGCCCGGCAGGCTGCGCCGATTGCTTCTTCCAGCCGTTCGAGATTCTCTTTCAGTGCTGTCACCGCGCCCTCATGCCGATGAGAAAGACGACAAACGGCTCATCGCTCTGGGCGGTGTAGAGCCCGGGAAAGATCTGCGCCATCTCATTTCTCCAGCGTTGACACCTCGGTCCCTTGCTCCCTCGCTGCCTTGCTCCCTGTCTTTCAGTGCCCGTGCTCCTCGAGATATTTCTCCGCCTCCAGCGCCGCCATGCAGCCCGAGCCCGCCGCTGTAATCGCCTGGCGATAGCGCCGGTCCTGCACATCGCCGCAGGCAAACACACCCGAAACAATCGTGCCATTGCGCGTTGTGAACACGTTGTTCGTCGTCTTGATGTACCCGTCGTCGTCGAGATCGATCTGCCCGACAAACATCTTTGTATTCGGCTCGTGACCGATGCCCAGAAACATCCCGCTGACTTTCAGTTCGCAGTTCTCGCCGCTCTTTACGTCGCGCAGGCGCAAGCCCTTCACTTCACCCTCGTCTACGCCCAGCACGTCGTCCACGACGGTGTTGGTCCGCAGCTCGATTTTGGGATGCGCCATCGCGCGCTCCAGCATGATCTTCGAGGCGCGGAAGGCGTCGCGCCGGTGCAGCAACGTCACTTTGGAGGCAAAGCGGGTGAGAAAGATCGCCTCTTCCATCGCTGAGTCGCCGCCACCCACCACGGCAATGTCCTTGTCGCGGAAGAAGAACCCATCGCAGGTGGCGCAGCTCGACACGCCGTGGCCGATGAGCGCCTGCTCACTGGGCAGCCCCAGCCAGCGCGCGCTCGCACCCGAGGCCACAATCAGCGTGCGCGCGTGAAGCTCGCCAGTCGCCGTCCGCAGCCGGATGGGATGCGCGCCAACTTCCACTGAGACCACATGCGCAAGCTGGAACTCCGTGCCAAACCGCGCAGCCTGCTTCTTCATGTTGCCGATCAGCTCTGGCCCCTGAATCCCCTCCGGCCAACCGGGAAAGTTTTCGACCAGCGTGGTAATAGAAAGCTGGCCGCCGGGTTCGTGGCCCTCCAAAACCAGCGGCTTGAGCCCGGCGCGCGCGGTGTAGAGCGCTGCCGTCAATCCGGCACAGCCGGAGCCAAGAATTACGGTATCGCGTATCTCTGCCATGGGTTTACCCGAGTCGATTGTAGACGGAGCGGGCCGGTTTGCCGTTGTGTTCCGAGAATCTCCGGACCTGCCGTTCACTCCAGTTAAGATGACACGGGCAGCAGGTTCGACTCGGGCCGGCAGAGCGCGGGGGGCGAAGGGATCGACGCCCAAAATGAGAGATTTCTAACGGTTGCCGCATCTGCATGAGCGATTTCTAATCCTTTGTGTCGGTCAGCCCTCCTTCCAGCCCAAGTGCGCCTCAAATCGGAGCCTCTCGGTATTCAAAAATCTCTCATATTCCGTGAATTGTTCTGAATGTTCTCATCTGCGGCGCAGCGCCGTTGCATTAGAAGGCTCTAAAAATCACCAAATTCCTCTGGTGTTGCGGATGCCCTCAATCACTCTGTTTGGGGGTTCTCGTGCCCATCGCTACCTCCGCGTCCGCACACACCGCTTCTGTTCGCGCTGCCTCTTCTCGCCGCCGGGCGATCCTTGTCGGCGCATTGCTGCTCCTCCTTCCCGCATGCGCCTTTGCCGGAGGACCGAAATTCGTCGCCGGAACCAGTTTCTTCAATCCCGCTGTCATTGGCCAACCCGTCCACTGGGCCGGCGGCCAAGTCAATTACTTCGTCGATCAGGGTCCGCTCTTCGAGCTCCGTGACCAATCAGCAGGCCACTGCGATGGTCGACTCCGCAGCCGCCTTGTGGAGCGCCGTGCCGACCGCCGCAGTCACCCTCACGGATATGGGCCCGCTGAATGAAGACGTCAATGGCTCGAATATCGCGGTGAACTCGTCTGGCACGATCACCGCGCCCGCCGACGTAACGCCCGCGGCAACCAACTATCCTCTTGCCGTGATCTACGACGCCGACGGCTCCGTGATCAACGCAATCTTCGGCGCCGCCACGAGCCAGCCCGACGCCTGCCAGAACAACGGCGTCTACGTCTGGATGGACAACCTGAACCCCGACGCCACCATTGCGCACGCCGTAATCGTCCTCAACGGACTCTGCGCCACGAACTCCAGCATGCTGGAAATGATGAGCTTTGAAGTGGAGCGCGCCTTCGGCCGCGTTCTTGGCCTTGATGACTCGCAGGTCAATCCCGGCGCAACCACAAACGGGGAGGCCGGCGGCACGCAGGGCTGGCCCATTATGGAACCGCTGAGCGGCGCTTGCGGCGCAAGTGGCGGTGCCTGCATCCCCGCCCCCACGGTTCTCCGCTACGACGACATCGCCGCGCTCAACCGCATCTATCCAGTCACCGCTGCCAACCTCGCGAATTTCCCCGGCAAGCAACTGACGTCGCCCAATACTATCTCCATCCAGGGCACAGTCAGCTTTCGCACCGGCTACGGGATGCAGGGCGTCAACGTAGTGGCGCGGCCGCTCGATGCCAACGGCAACCCGCTCTACCAGTACACGGTGACTGCCGTGACGGGCGTGAACTTCAACGGCAATCATGGCAATCCCGTCACCGGATATTCCGATGCCAATGGAAACGCGCTGACCATGTGGGGCTCGAATGATCCCTCTTTGCAGGGCGCCTTTGACCTGAGCGGCATCCCGCTTCCTCCCGGCGGGCCAACCGCCAGCTACCAGGTCACCTTCGAGGCCATCGATCCGCTTTACATCCTCGAGAATTCCGTCGGTCCCTACACGCAGGGCCAGGTCACGCCCTCCGGCACACTCAACGCGATCACCCTCCCGGATCTCTCGCCGGGAAGCACGCAGACTCTCACCGTGACCGCTGCGGACTCGCCCGTCGCCGGCTTCAACGACGCCACCGGCTCCGAGTCCGAGCCGCGCCCCATGCCCACAGGCGGCTTGTGGTGCGGGCGCTTGAGCCAGATCGGCCAGACGGACTGGTTCACGTTCCCTGTCCGCGGCAATCGCATCTTTACCGTCGTCACGCAGGCACTCGACGAATCCGGTGCGCCCTCGAATTCCAAGGCCATGCCCTCGATCGGCGTGTGGGACGCATTCGACGCTGCCGGCGCAACACCCGTTGGCGCAGCGCCCGGCCTCAATGGACTGGCAGCTGGCGAAACGTGGCTGCGCGTGTCCTCAAACGCAGACGATATCGTGCGCATCGGCATTGCCGACCTGCGTGGCGACGGACGCCCCGACTACGCCTATGATGGCTGGCTGCTTTACGCCGACACGGTTTCGCCCGCGCACTTGCCCGCTTCCGGCGGCCCCATCACGATTCAGGGCACGGGCTTTCGCCTCGCGGACTCGGTTCTTGTCGGGGGCCAGCCGGCGCTCGTCACCAGCATCTCGCCGAATCAGATCACGGCGATCGCACCGCCCGCGGCCTCCGGCGTCACGGGTTCCGTCGATGTTGAGGTCGACGACCTGCCGACACTTTACGCGGCCGCTGTCATCCCCGGCGGCGTCAGTTACGACTCCGGCACAGGCGACGCGCTCACGCTCGTCACCGCACCCTCCAACACCGTGCCGGTCGGCGTGCCTCTTCCCTTCAGCGTCACTGCGCTTGGCCCCACGCTTACGCCAGCTGGCGGCGTCACCGTCATCTACACCGTCACCGGCGGCACGGCCACGCTTGGCTGCGGGCTGCCTGTCTGCTCTGCGACTGCCACAGGCGACGGCCGCGCCACCATGAACGTCACCGCCGTGGACGACACTTGGTCCATCATCACCGCGTCGCTCACCAACGGCTCCAGCGTAGAGGCGCAGTTTGCCGGCGGAACTCCGCCCATCCTCGCCTCTCTCTCACCGCGGCTTTCAATCGCCGCCGGAGCCACCTTCAGCTGGACCGTGCAGACTCTTGTCCTCTCGAATGGTTCTCCCCTCGCCAATCAGTCGGTCGTCTGGCAAACCCCGTCCGGTGGCGGCATCGCTCCGCAGGGCCCGGTCGCCGCGCTCACCAACTCCGCGGGAATCGCCTCAAAAACTCTCACCGTCGGTCCGCTGACCGAGGGTCAGGTAGTCAGCATCAACGCCTGCCTGAACGGAACCAGCCAGTGCGTTGCGTTTAGCGCCTATGGCGCGCGACCGGAGTACGCTTTGCTCGAACCCATCTCCGGCGCCAGCCAGACCCTCGCCGCCTCGGGCACCCCCAGCCAGATCGCCCTGCGCCTCCTCGACATGGACGGCAACCCCATGGCCGGCGGCACGGTCGCGCTCTATCAGGCGCTCTACGCCTGGTCGCCGCCCTGCGCACCGCACACGGTCTGCACGCAGGGGGCGCTCCTTGCCACGCAAGCCGCAACAGCCACTTCGGCCATTGACGGCTCGGTCACGTTTCTTCCTGTCTCGCTGCCCGGAGTGGCGACGAACCTTCTTGGCCTCGCAGCTTCGGGCTCCACGGCCACTGTCAACATCGCCATCGAGCAGCACCCGTAACGCCGGTGGCCGGAGATTCGTATCGAGTCCTGTTCCCTCGCCGCTGATCGCTGATCTCTCGTCCGTTTCGCACCACCCCGCCTTGCGCTCTACAATAGGAGCGGAACTCACCTTAGAGGACAAACATGCCGCTTTCTGGAGAAGCTATCCGCCTGATGAACTACATTGACGATGTCGCCGTGACCCTGCGCCGGGTGCTTGCATTGGCCCCTACGCTCTCAGCGGACGAGCGCGCCAAGGTCGCCGAGCATCTGCTCCGTGCGCGCCCCAGCGTCGAGGAAGTGGCCGAGGCCCTTGCCGCCAAGTGAGTCTGTTGATCCGCTAAAAATTGTGATCACCGTCGCCATCATCGGACCAGACCCTCGGCCGCCGGCTCGCATTGGGCGCGGCCCGCGCCGGGGTATCGGGTTCTGCTTGAAGATGTCGATGCCAAGCAACCTGCATCATGCGAAGGAATCGATCCGCCAGAGAGCTCGTTGTCCAGCTCTGCCTCGGGTCGCATTCGTTTCCTCGATCTCGAAGACGCTGTCCGTAACGCCGACCTGGCATCGACTGCGTGCCCGACGAGCTCGAATCAAAGCTGGAAATCCTCTGGTTGGTGGACCGCGCTCGCGCCACCGCCACCACGGTGATCGCCAGAGCCACCATCCGCGAATCCATCGGCCCCAGCACCTGGCCAGTTGCACCAACCGGAGGAAAAGTGCATGGCCATCGCCGCCTGGCCGGGAAGAGCGCCAGCCGGCACAGACGTCGATCTTGCGCTTCGCGCCGCGCCATTCACCAGTGACGAGACCCAGTCTCTCCTTGTCGATTTCTTTCGGCAGCTCGGATTTCGCCCGGTAGTCGAACGCACCGC
>CAWHVN010000051.1:0-78276 GCA_963832805.1 uncultured Acidobacteriaceae bacterium
CGAGCGGCGCCGCGCTGGTAATGCCCGCTTTGCCGCAGTCAACCCCGCTGGCTGAGGTGCTCGCCGCGGCCCATCCACGGCACGCGCAGACCTACGCGATCGCGCTCTCGGGCATCCTGGACGGAACGGGAACCCACTGGAGCGCGAGCTATCGCTGGCAGCCCGACGGAACCGTCACTGAAGTCGCGCCCTTCGCGGAGGATGCCTCCTCGCCGTTCCTCAACGTCCGGCTGCGCCAGCCCATTCACGTCGCACCGGACGGATCGGGAGGGCTGGAGGCGCTGCTTGAGGTGAGGAATCTGCTCGCCGAAGGCTATCGCCCGTATATCCTGAGTGACGGCTCGCTGCTTCTGTTCGCGGACGATCAGCGCAGCCTGCGCGCCGGCCTCGCGTTCACCTTTTAAGTTCCTCCGCACATCGCGTTTAGTTCGATCGGCCTGCGCCAGCCAACACCGGCGTGTTTCTTCTCGTTGCCGGAAGCGGTGTAGCCGCCTGCCGCTGGAGTACATTTGGGTTCGGGCCGAACATCGCCCTGAGAACAAGGGAGCGCAGCAATGAACCAGATTCGCTTGAGCCGCCGGGCCGCGTTGAAATCAGGAATAGCAGCCACAGCATTCGCCTCGCTGCCCGGACTGGCCGCGGGCGAAGACACCGCGCCGGCACGCAAGGGCAGGATCCGCCAGGCTGCCTGCCGATGGTGCTACAAGGACATTCCGCTGGACCAGCTTTGCGCGTATGGAGCGCAGATCGGCTTGAAGGGGATCGACCTGCTGCAACCGGAGGAGTACGAGGCGCCGCGCCGCTACGGATTGATCTGCACCATGGCGTATGCCGACGGAGGCACGATTTCCGATGCACTCAACCGAACGGAAAATCACGCCGCGATTGAGGCGGGCTTCCGCACCAGAATTCCTTTGGCGGCGAAGGCCGGCATTCCCAACGTGATCACCTTTTCGGGTAACCGGCGCGGCATGGCGGACGACGAGGGCGCGCGAAACACCATCGCGGGGCTTAACCGCGTGAAGAAGATCGCCGAGGACAACGGCGTGACCATCTGTCTCGAGCTGCTCAACAGCAAAGTTGACCACCCGGACTACATGTGCGACCACACCGCATGGGGCGTGCGCGTGATGCAGGAGGTGAATTCGCCCAACGTGAAACTGCTTTACGACATCTACCATATGCAGATCATGGAGGGCGACCTGATCGCGACCATCCGTACTAACCTTGCGTGGATCGCGCACTTTCACACGGGCGGAGTACCCGGACGCCACGAACTCGACAATACCCAAGAAGTTCAATGGGACGGTGTCATGCGGGCGATCGCCGATGCGGGCTTCAAAGGGTATGTCGCACACGAATTCGTTCCCGTGCGCGATCCGTTCACAAGCCTGCGCGCCGCCGTCGATCTGTGCGACGTGTAGGCGATCCGATTCATGCGCGGCGACCCATGAACGAATGTTTGCGCCGCGATGCAATCGTCAGTGAATGTTCCGTCTTCTCCTCATAACGCAACGACTCTACAATGGGTCCTAATGAAAAACCTCTGCTCGATTTTCGTTGCTGTTCTTTGCGCCGCCTGCGCGACGAGCTTCCCGGTTGGGCGCAAGCGCCCGCCAATCCGCAAGCGAGCGTAGCTGCGCTCCAGGATCCGTTGCTCAAAGGATTTCTCGATCCGCCCAACGGCGCGCGGCCGCGCGTGTGGTGGCACTGGATGAACGGCAACATTTCGAGGAGGGAATCAAGCTCGATCTGGAATGGATGCACCGCGTGGGCCTGGGCGGGGTGACGATCTTCGAGGGCGCCATCGGCACGCCGCAGGTGGTTCCGCAGCGGCTGGTCTATATGACGCCGGAGTGGAAGCAGGCGTTCAGAACGGCGGTGACCACGGCGCAGAAAATGGGCATGGAAGTGGCCATTGCGAGCTCTCCAGGCTGGAGCGAGACCGGCGGACCGTGGGTGCCCGCGGCACAGGGAATGAAGAAGATGGTGTGGTCCGCAACACGCATCGAGGGCGGACGGACCTTCACCGGCGAGCTCGCACATCCGCCCGAGGTTGACGGAACCTTCCAGAACTTCGCCGTACCGGGGCGGCGGACTTCGGATGGAACCATTGTGACTCCTCCGCAGTTTTATGCCGATGCCGCGGTGATCGCGTACAGGATTCCCGAGGGCGACAAGACACAGGAGGAACTGAATCCGCAAGTGACTTCGAGCGGCGGAACGGCGAATGTGGCCGCGCTCTCCGATGGCGACGTGAACACAGTTGCGCTGGATCTGCCGGCAAGCGAACCGGACAGTGAGAGCTGGGTGCAATTCGACTACGGCAGTCCGCAGACGATTCAGGCAGTGACGCTGGCCAGCCTGACCGATGCCATCAGCGTCTTCGACCACGACAGCAAAGCGATTCCGCCACGAATCGAGGCCAGCGACGATGGCGTGAACTTCAGGAAAGTCGCCGACATTCCCTTCAGCAGCATCGTGCAGAGAACTACGTCGTTTGACGCAGTGACGGCGCGCGTCTTCCGCATCGTTTTTCCCGCGCAGCCGGCCGGCGTGCGGGAGCACGACCACAAAATCACGGAACTGGTGCTCGAGAGCGGGGCGCGGGTGAACGAGTGGGAGAAGCGCGCCGGGTATGCGCACAGCGCGGGACTTCTACGCGATTCGCGATCCCGAGGTCGCGCCACAGTTCATCGTTCCGCAGGAAGATGTGATCGACCTGACGGGCAAGATGAAGCCCGACGGAACGCTCGATTGGACACCGCCGGATGGGAACTGGATGGTTTTAAGGATTGGTTACTCGCTTACCGGCCATGAGAACAGCCCGGCTCCGGCGGAGGCGACTGGCCTGGAAGTAGACAAGCTGAACGGCGAGTATGTGAAGAACTATGTCGACGGCTATCTGAAGATGTATGCGGACACGGTTGGCCCGGAGAACATGGGCGCGGATGGTATCTCGTGGACTTGCTTACCGACAGCATCGAGGCGGGCCGCAGAATTGGACGGATAACATCCTGGAGGAATTCGAGGAGCGGCGCGGCTACGATCCGCATCCATGGCTGCCGGCACTTACTGGCGTGGTCATCAAGAGCACCGAAGATACAGACCGCTTTCTTTGGGATTTCCGGCGCACCATCGGCCAGCTTCTGGCGGAAAATCATTACGGCGAAATCTCCGACGACTTACACAGCCACGGAATGAGTTACTACGGAGAGGCGCTGGAGTATCATCGCCCGTCGCTGGGCGACGACATGGAGATGCGCAGCAAGACCGATGTGCCCATGGGAGCGATGTGGACCTATGCGGGCATGCCGGGGCCGGATATCGATTACATCTCCGACTTGCGCGGCGCGGCATCCGTGGCGCATATCTACGGACAGAATCTGGCGGGCGCGGAGTCCATGACCTCGCGCGGGCCGGCGTGGTCGTTCTCGCCGAACAGCCTGAAGAAGGTTGCGGACCTCGAGTTCGCGCTGGGCGTGAACCGCTTCGAGATTCACGAGTCCACGCATCAGCCGGTGGCGGACATGGCGCCGGGATCTGACTCTCGGGCCTTACGGCCTTTGGTTCAATCGCAACGATACTTGGGCTGAGGATGCCAGGCCGTGGGTCACTTATCTTTCGCGATGCTCCTACTTGCTCCAGCAGGGCCATTTCTCCGCCGACGTTGCTTACTTCTATGGCGAGGAGGGCCCGCTGACCGCGGTCTTCGGCTGGAAGGCGATCGAGGATGCGCCGGAAGGCTATGGCTTCGACTTTGTGAACAGCGACGTTGTGCTTCACGAGCTGTCGTTCAAGGATGGACGGCTGGTGACGCCGGGTGGCGCAAGCTATCGGCATTCTGTATCTCGGCGGGCGCAGCCAGCGCATGACGTTGCCGGTGTTGCGCCAGATCCTGAATACTGGTTGCGCAGGGCGCGGTCCTGGTAGGCAACAGGCCGGCAGATTCGCCGAGCCTCGCCGATGATGAAAAGAAGTTCAAGCGGGTCGCGGACTGGCTGTGGGGAAGAACTCCGCGGCTGGTCAGTCGATGCGCAAGGTTGGAAAGGGAAGGGTCTACGCGGGGATGAGCGCGAACGATGTGCTGGCTGCACTTGGCGTGGCGCGCGACTGGGAGTACACGAAACCAGAACCCGATTCCACGTTGATGTTTGTGCACCGCAAACTGGAAGACGGCGACGTTTATTTCGTGGACAACCGCAAGGAACGCGCCGAGGACGTGGATGCAACCTTCCGGGTGGAAGGAAAGGCGGCGGAGTTTTGGGATCCTGCGACCGGCGCAACACAGCCGGCCTCTTATAGCATCGCGGACGGCCGCACGGCGGTTCCTCTGCATCTCGACCCGTACGGAACGGCGTTCGTCGTCTTTCGCGCGCCGGCCGAGGCGGCTTCGCGGCAGATCGCCGAGCCAAGGGAAACCGAGATTGCCGATCCCGATGACGAACTCAATCGAAACTGGTATTTAAGTTTCGAACCCGGCCGGGGCGCTCCGGAGACCGCGGAGTTCGATCAGCTTACCTCCTGGAGTGAGAGTGCCGATACGGGGATCAAATATTTCTCGGGAACAGCGACCTACTCCAAGAGGATTCAGGTTCCGGACAGTGCGTTCGCCCCTGGAGCGCACATCTTGGCTTGACCTCGGCGACGTTCGGGATGTTGCCGAACTTGCGGTGAATGGCAAGTATCTCGGCATTTTGTGGAAGGCGCCATTCAAGATCGATCTCACAGGCGTGCTAACTCCGGGCAATAACCAGCTGGTTATCGAGGTGACGAATCTCTGGGTGAACCGCATGATCGGCGATCAGCAGCCGTGGGCGCTGAAGAAATACGCATTCGCCGACTTCACGCCTTATAAGGCAGATTCGCCGCTCTTGCCTTCGGGCCTGCTTGGGCCGGTGCGCCTGATCTCGGTTGCCGAAGCCCAGGATGCGAAGTGACCTGAGAGACGCTTCATAAAACACTTGTAATTTGCAAGGAAAATTGGGATAAATGGCGAAGCGGCGCTTTCACTGGGTTCGGGTGTCGGTGCCCGAAGCGCCGCCTGACTGGAGGTCGTTATGAGCGGTGTGCGAGTGCTTGTAGGAACGCGGAAGGGCGCGTTCGTTCTCAACTCCGATGGCAAGCGGAAGGACTGGACGGTGAGCGGGCCGTTCTTCGCCGGGTGGGAGATCTACCACATGAAGGGCTCGCCGGTGGACCCCAACCGCATCTACGTTTCGCAAACGAGCGGGTGGTTCGGGCAACTGATTCAGCGCTCGGATGACGGCGGCAAGACCTGGCACCAGCCCGGATTGCCCAATGAAGCGATTCCGCCGCCCGGCCCGCCTACGGCGCTGCCCAACCGATTTGTCTACGACGAGTCGCCGGAAACGGGGAAGCCGCTGACGACGCACCAGTGGTACGACGGAACGCAGCATCCGTGGGAGTTCAAGCGTGTGTGGCATCTGGAGCCGTCGCTCGCCGATGCGAACACGGTTTATGCCGGAGTGGAGGACGCGGCGCTGTTTCGCTCGACCGACGGCGGCGAAAACTGGCACGAGCTTTCCGGCCTGCGCGGCCACGGCACCGGTCCCCAATGGGGACCGGGCGCGGGAGGAATGGGACTGCACACTATCCTTCTCGATCCCAGCGATCCGAAGCGGATCTACATCGCCATTTCGGCCGCGGGCGCGTTCCGTACCAACGATGGCGGCGCAACGTGGAAGGCGATCAACAAAGGACTGCGCTCGCAATACATTCCCGATCCCGATGCCGAGGTCGGCCACTGCGTGCATCACGTGGCCATGCACCGCTCGCGGCCCGATGTCCTGTTCATGCAGAAGCACTGGGATGTGATGCGCACCGACGACGCCGGCGAGAACTGGCGCGAGGTGAGCGGCAACCTGCCCACTGACTTCGGATTCGCGATTGACGTTCATGCGCACGAGCCGGAGACGATCTACGTGGTGCCGATCAAGAGCGACTCGGAGCATTTTCCGCTCGATGGCAAGCTGCGCGTCTACCGCAGCCGCACGGGAGGCAACGAATGGGAGCCGCTCGCCAAGGGGCTGCCCGAAAGAGATTGCTATGTGAACGTGCTGCGCGATGCGATGGCCGTGGACACGCTCGACAAGTGCGGCGTGTACTTTGGCACAACGGGCGGTCAGGTGTATGGCTCGGCCGACGCGGGCGATAGCTGGACGCCGATCGTGCGCGACCTGCCGGCCGTGCTGTCGGTTGAAGTGCAAACGCTCAACTAGAGATCAGAGAACAGAGAACAGAGAACAGAGGTCAGAGAACAGGGAACAGGGAACAGGGAACAGAGAACAGAGAACAGAGAACAGGGAACAGAGATCAGAGAACAGAGAACAGAGATCAGAGATCAGGAAGCAGGGAGCGAGAAGGCAGCGATAAGGAGGCCTGCGCGTTGAGCGAGGCGGCGAAGACGAACGTGGCGACGGTATGCGTGGCGCTGCCGTATCATCTGCGCAACCTGGCGCATGTCGAGGGCGATGTGCTCGTCGAAGTTGCCGCGCCGGTCACGATTGCGTTCCGTTCTCGATGCTCTCGAAGCGCGCTATCCCATGCTGCGAGGGACCATTCGCGACTACTCGACCGGCCAGCGGCGCGCATTTCTCCGCTTCTTTGCCTGCGAAGAGGACTGGTCGCTGGAATCGCCCGACAAAGCATTGCCCGACGCGGTGGCGGCCGGAAAAGAGCCGCTGCTGATTCTGGGCGCGATTGCGGGCGGGTGAAAGAAGCAGGGACCAAGGGACCGAGGGACCGAGGGAACAGAGAACAGAGAACAGAGAACAGAGAACAGAGAACAGAGAACAGAGAACAGAGAACAGAGAACAGAGAACAGAGAACAGAGAACAGAGAACAGAGAACAGAGAACAGAGAACAGAGAACAGAGAACAGAGAACAGAGAACAGAGAACAGAGAACAGAGATCAACCATCGCTGGTTCGCAAAGGGCGGACAAGATTTCAAATTGCAATCTTCTTGATTTGCGCGGCTGGGGCGCGTATGGTGCTCTTTTGCCGTTACCCGTTGCACGCTTCCGCGCGTCGGGGTGTGAACCGTGTCACTGCGCGGGCTCGCGGATGGAGCCAACATGCGCAAAGGAATGGTGCGCGCAAGCGAAGCTGAAGTTCTGGAGAGGATTCGTGGAAGACCGGATTGAATACCAGGCAGTTGCCAAGATGATCGATCACTCGCTGCTGAATCCGACGCTGACCGATCGGGAACTTGAAGACGGCTGCGATCTGGCGGTTCGCTACAACGTCGCCAGCATCTGCATTGTGCCCTACTATCTGGCGCGTGGCGTCGAGCTGCTGAGCGGGTCCACGGTCCTTGCCACCACGACCATCGGGTTTCCGCATGGCGGGCACACGACGGCGATCAAGCTCGCCGAGGTGCAGCAATCGCTGAGAGACGGCGGGCAGGAGCTGGATGCGGTGATCAACATCAGCAAGGCCCGGAGCGGAGACTGGCGTTATGTGAGGGACGAACTGGCGGCGCTTACCGAGGCCACGCACGCGGGCGGAGCCAAGATCAAAGTGATCTTCGAAAACGCTTACCTTGACGATGCCGCCAAGATTCGCTTGTGCGAGATTTGCGCGGAGATCGGGGCCGATTGGGTAAAGACCTCAACCGGATATGCGCCCAGCGGAGCGACCGTCGCCGATCTTGAACTGATGCGGAAACACTCGCCGCCGCATGTGCAAATCAAGGCGGCGGGCGGCGTGCACGATCTGGATACGCTGCTGGCGATTCGCGACCTTGGAGTGAGCCGGGTGGGCATGAGGAGCACGGCGGCCGTTCTCGAGGAATTGCGGAAGCGGCTCGGGCTGGAAGCGATCGCCAAGGTTGCACCAGCGGCAACGGCTACGGGATACTAGAGCGTGTTTCAAAAGTGGTTGTATAGAATCCGGTTGTTATCCCTCAGGGGTTAAAACCCCATATTGTTGCTGCCTTTTTCGGCCCGGCTAAAGCCGTGCCCTTGTTACAAGGCTGATTTTTGAAACACGCTCTGGGCAGACTGCTCGCCACAGGGCGTCTTTTTGCTGCGCAGGTCTGCGGTTGCCGTGTCAAACAGCAAGAGCAGTCGAAGCAAATGGGGTTTTGAGTGAGTTGGGATTTCCGATTTCTGCGGCCGGCTCCGCACATCGCGTGCGTTTCGCAAGAGCGGATTCAGAGAACCTATCCAAGGATGCGCTGGCGCATCCTTGAATCCACCTTCATTGGTTATGCGACGTTCTATCTGGTCAGGAACAACCTTCCCGTTGTCTCGAAGGAGATGGGCCAGGCGCTGAGCTACAGCAAAGACCAGATCGGCGACATGCTCGCATTGATGGTCGCGGTGTACGGGCTGGGGCGGTTCCTGATGGGATCGCTCTCCGACCGGAGCAATCCGCGCTACTTTATGCCGCTGGGATTGCTGCTGACGGCGGCCTGCAACTTTGCTTTTTCTGCCGCGAGCAGTTATCCCGCGCATCTGGCGCTGTGGGGTATGAATGGCCTGGCGCAAAGCATGGGATGGGCACCGTGCGGGCGATCGCTGAGCCATTGGTACAGCATCCGCGAGCGCGGAACGGTCTTCGGGTTCTGGAACCTGGCGCAGAATGTGGGCGGCGGACTGATCGGCGTCATCGCCGCGTACTCCGCAGTGCTGCTCGGTTGGCGCTCGGCGTTCTACGTGCCGGGAATTCTGGCGACGATCTGCGCCATCTATCTGATGGTGAGACTGCGCGACACGCCGCAGTCCGAGGGGCTGCCTTCGATCGAGGAGTATCGCAACGATTATCCCGATGGCGGCAACGGTGCTGCCGAACGGGAACTGGGCACGCGCGAATTGCTGATCGACTACATTTTGAAGAACCGCGCTCTGTGGCTCGTTGCCGGGGCCAACTTTTTCGTTTACATCGCGCGCTACGCCATGCTCGACTGGGGGCCGACCTTTCTGAAGGAAGTGAAGCACGCGAGCCTGGGCGAGGGCGGCATCGGCACGTTCACGCTCGAATTTTCCGCGATGTTGAGCACGGTGCTTGCCGGCTGGCTTTCCGACAAGATCGGCGGGCGGCGGGGGATGATCTGCGTGTTGTGCATGATTCCCGCGTTTCTTGCCTTCGTTGGCATCCTGTATAGCCCGAACAACGAGTTGTGGCTCGACCTTACGCTGTTCGGCATCATCGGCTTTTTTGTTTATCCGGCGCAGATGCTGCTGGGGATTTGCGCGCTCGACGTGACCTCAAAGAAAGCGATCGGCACGGCCAACGGGCTGCTCTCGATTCTCGGATCGCTGGGGCGCGTGGCGGAGTCGAAGGGCATCGGCGCGCTGGCGCAGCACTACGGGTGGAACGCGGCGCTCTACGGAATTCTGGCTTCGGTGCTGCTGGGGATTGTGCTGATGTCGTTTATGTGGAACATGACGCCGCAGAGGGCAGGCCAGCCGGCCCGTGAGGCAGCGAGTTAGCGGGCCGGCAGGTTTTTGGGCTGCGACGCGCTGCCGGTTGTGGAAGTAGCAAAGAGCCCCGCCCTGGAGGGCATATCCGTGACACCGCCTGCCGCTGGGCATGACGTGCCTGCAATGCGAAGCCATAATTTTCTCCTTTGCGCTGTCCAACCTTTTCCTTTTAGCGGGCGCGGGCGCGCCGAGGGGTTGAGGCGCGCAAGTGGCCAACGTTGGGAGACGCCGAGAACGCGGTTCGAAGCCAGGCCGTGGGCCTGTTGGATTGAGGGCAGCGGTTGAGGGGAAGGCTGCACACCAGCCGACATTTCGGTACCAATTCAGGTGGTGCTTCCGGTTTGGCGACCACTCGCTCAAGACTCATGAGGGAGGGCCAAACTACAGTGTGCGGCGGCGAGATCGCCATACGCCTGCTGCGATCACTCCCGCACCAGCCACCAGCGCCAGCACAAGGGTTGGATCTTCGGGCGAATCGTCGCATCCGGTTTGCGCACGGAGCGGAAAGGCCATGGCGAGCAGCAGGACAAAGCCAACGGCAAGAGGTGTCTTTTTCAGGTTCATGGTGTCCTCGAATTCCTGTTTATCATGGCCCGGAGAGACATACGGTAAGGAAAGCGGAGGTGGTTGGCCGGGTGAAGGTGCGCCCGGCCAGCCGAAATCAGGGCTTGTTGACGGCGTGACCGCCGTAGGGGCTTATGAGATTGGCAACCATGGGGGTGACCACCGGCGCTGCCACACCCACGAACTCGACGATCGTGTTGGTGGGCCAGGCATTCGAAACCCAGATATTTCCGGAGCCGTCAATGGCGATACCAATGGGGGATTCCAGCCCGCCTTGGAATCCAGACGAGCCGGAGATGGCCGTGCCGCTGGGGTTAAACTCGCTGAGACTGCCGTTGCCATCGTTCGCAGCCCATACGTTTCCGGCGCCGTCGATGGCGATGCCGCCGGGATAGTCCAGCCCGCCGCCGGTGAAGGCGGAGCCGGAGATTGCCGTGCCGCTGGAATTGAACTCGCTGAGGCTGCCCGCAGAAATATTATTGCTCACCCAGAGATTTCCGGACCCGTCGATGGCGATGCCGCTGGGCATATTCAGCCCGCCGCCGGTAAAGGGGGAACCGGAAACCGCCGAGCCACTGGAGTTGAACTCGCTGATGCCGTTAGGGTAAATGTCTGTCACCCAGACGTTGCCGGAAGTGTCGATGGCAATGCCTTGGGGGTCGCTCATTCCGCCGCCGGTGTAGCCGGTGGAGACGGTGATGGCTGTGCCGCTGGAATCAAACTTGCTGAGGGAGCTGTTTCCGTGGTTCGTGATCCAGACATAGCCGGAACCGTCGATGGCGATTAGCTCGTCCTCATTCAGCCCGCCGCCGGTGAAGGGAGAGCCGGAGACCGCCGTGCCGTTGGGGTTGAACTTGCTGAGGGTATCATATTCATTCGGCACCCATACATAGCCGGAGCCGTCGATGGCGATGCTGCTGGGCATATTCAGCCCGCCGCCGGCGTAGCCATTGGTGCCGGAGAGCGCCTTGCCGGTAGAACTCAACTCCGTGATGAAGCTGGGATAGTTTTCTTCATTTGCCACCCACATATTGCCGGAACTGTCGATGGCGATGCCTTCGGGCTGAGCCAGCCCGCCGGCCGTGTAGCTGATGGCGATGGTAAAGTCGTTGGGCGCGGCGCTCAACGTGGGCTGGAAGGGCGCACTCGCCGTCGCCAAGCCACAGAGCGTGGCGATGTTCGCACCAGGATTGTGCGCGATGTTGATGGCCGCCGTCGCCGTGTCGTTGGGCGTGGTGCTCCCATTCTTCGCATTACTCAACAACGTGCTGCAAGCGGTGAAAGTGGGTCCGGTTGAGTTGATGCAGCCGGCGAGAATGTTGGCCAGCGTGTTGATCTCGCTCTGCGGCACGGTGCCGTTGCCCCCGTTGGCCGCCGGCGTGGTGGCCAGGGCCAAGCCCGTGCTGAGCGTCTCCAGGTTCGTCACCGCTGCAAACGCATTCGCGATTCCGGTCTGCGCCAGTGTGCTGCCCGAGCTCGACACATGCGTGGCGTCAGTGGCAAAGCTGGCGATAGCGTACGCCGTGGCGATGGTCGAAACTTCATCCACGAAGATGAACGAGGTGGTGATGGGCGTAGCGCACGTTCCCAGCGCGGCCAGCAAGCCCGCGGCCGAGTTTGTCCCCGCGCCGGGGTTTCCCCCAACTGAGTAGATGTAGACCTGGGAGCTCGCGCTGGGGCAGGTGTAATCGCCGGTGATGGCGAAATTGCCGCCCGAGTCGGTGGTTACGTAGTAGTTGCCGCTCGTGTCCTTGGTGGTGTTGCTGGCGCTGGTGAGCAGCGAGACCGACGCATTGCTACTGGATGCCGCAATGCCAGGACCGGCGTAGCCGGTGGTGTTGGCCGCGTAAAGATACACGCTGGCGCCCACAACGGGCTGCTGCCCGCCGTGGACTTTGCCCTGCAAAGCCGTGCCCGGAACTGAAGTAGTTTCGATTGTGGTTGAAACAAGCACTCCTGCGCAGCCGGAGAGAAGTAGAAGAGCGCATGACGATACCGCAACATCCCAGGAAATGCGCACGGCGGAACTCCTTTCGTTCACTCGTGTCCCGGTGTTGGGGCCCTGCTGAATTGTGGGGAAACAGCCGCCTATATATTACACCGCTTTGGAGTGAGTGAATGGAAAAACGCGGCGCCAGCCCTTTATTTTCACGGGACCGTCGCCTTGAGAATGAGTGCGAGCGGCTTGCCCCCGGATTTTTTGACGGGACAGCAGACATCGTTTTGGCAGCCTTGATGAGGGCGGCGGTCGAGTCTCCTGGTTTCGGGGCCAGTTCGTGAGCAGCGGTGGCGATGATGACGGTGACGCCCTTTTGTCTGCGCGGGGCTACCGCTTGCAGCGGCAGGATCTCCAGAGGCTCGCGGCGAGCGCGCCGGCACCAGCGACGAGGGCGAGGAGAATGGTGGGGTTTTCGGGCGAATCGTCGCATCCGGTTTGCGCGCGCAGGGTGAGGGCTGTGGCGAGTATCAGGGCGAAGCCAAGGGCAACAAGCGTCTATTTCAGGTTCACTGTGCCCTTAATTCTCGTCTACCGGGCCCGGGGAACAACTGCGCTGTAGAAAGCCAACCGGCGTGGCCGGGCGAATTTGGGCTCGGCCACGTCAATGAGCGAAGGCCCGGTCACGGCTTGTTGACGGCGTGCGAGCCGTAAGGCGAAAGCAGGTTGGCAACGACGGGCGTCACCACCGGTGTGGCCACACCGATAAACTCAGTGATGCTATTTGCGTTAGCGTTCGCCACCCACACATTGCCGGCACCGTCGATCGCGAGAGCGTAAGACCCGCTCAAGCTCCCAATGAGTTCCTGGTAGCCGTTGCTGTTGGAGACAGCCACGCCACTGGAGTTGAACTCGCTGATGCAGTTGCACTCATAATTCGGCATCCAGAGATTGCCGGCACCGTCGATAGCAATGTTCTCGGGCATACTCAGCCCCCCGCCGGTGTAGCCGTTTGAGCCAGAAGGATACTCATTGGTCGTGGGGTCATACTCGGTGAGGCTGTTATTACCTCCGTTGGCCACCCACACATTGCCGGAGACGTCGATGGCGATGCCACCCGGATAAAACAGCCCCCCGCCGGAGTAGGGAGAGCCGGCGTACGCCGTGCCGGAGGAACTGAACTCGCTGATGCTCCCCTTGCCGTTAACGCCTCCCCCGTCGTTCGCAACCCAAACATTGCCGAGGACGTCGACGGCAATGCTGATAGGCACATCCACCCCCCCGGTGGTGAAGGGAGAGTTGGAACTCCACGAACTGGTGGAGGTGAGGTATTCGCTGATGCTGCCTTGTGCGCCTCCCACGTTCGCGACCCAAACATTGCCGGAGGCGTCGAAGGCGAAGGCCCAAGGCGCGTTCAGCACGTCACTTGTGTATTCCGAAACCGGCGAACCAGTGGGACCGAACTCGCTGAGACTGTTGCCCTCGGGACCGTTTGGCGCCCAAACATTGCCGGAATTATCGACGGCGATGAAAATCGGATCGATCATTCCGGCGCCGGTATAACCGGAGGAGCCGGACAGCGGCGACCCGAAGGGGCTGAACTCGCTGATACTGGCGTTCCCGACGTTTCCCGTCCAGACATTGCCGGATTTATCGATGGCGATGGCATCGGGAAGCTCCAGCCCGCCGCCTGTGTATGTGATGGCGATGGTAAAGTCGTTGGGCGCGGTGGTGAGCAAGGGCTGGAAGGGCGCGCCTGGGGTTTGAAGACCGAACAGGTTGGCGACGTTCGCGCCGGGATTGTGGGCGATGTTCAGCGCAGCGGTTGCGGTATCGGTGGGCGCAGTGCTGCCGTTCTTGGCGTTGTTAAACAGCGTCGTACATTGCGTCGAGGTCGGCCCAGTGGAGTTGACGCACGCGGCGAGGATGTTGGCCAGGGTGTTGATTTCGGCTTGCGGCACGGTGCCGTTGCCCGCCGGGGTGGTGGCGAGAGCTACGCCCGTGCTCTGCGTATACAGATTGCTCACCGTATCACCCGCATTGCCGAGGCCTGTTTGCGCCAGCGTGCTGCCCGAGCGCGACGCATGGGTGGGATCGACGGCGTAGCCAGCGACGGCGTACACAGACGCCACGGTCGATACCTCGTTTACGATCACGAAGCTTGAGGCGTTGCATGCATCGACTCCGGCCAACAGTGTCGCAGCCGAGTTTGCCCCCGAGCCCAGGCCCGGATCGCCGCCCACCGCGTAAACGTAGGTCTGCGCATACGCGGTGGGGCAAGTGTAGTCGCCGGTGATGGTGAACATGCCGTTCGAGTCCGTGGTGACGTAGTAGCCGAGGCTGTCCTGGCCTGCACCGCTGGTCAGCAGCGACAGCGACGCGCTGCCGTAACCGGTGTTGTTAATCGCGTAGAGATACACGTGCGCGCCGGAGATGGGATTCTGGCCGCCGTGGACTCTTCCGTGCAGCGTCGTGCCCTGCACTGGATTCGTTTGAGTTGTTGTTGTGGTCATCACCGGCGCAACTGCGCAGCCGGAAAGAAGAAGAGCACATGATGCTACCGCAACATCCAAGGAAATCCGCACGGCGAAGCTCCTTTCGTCCACTCGTGTCCCGATGTTGGGGGCCCTTTTCGAATTGTGGAGAAAACCGGGACCGGTATAACACACCGGGGCGGTGCAAATCAACAGCAAAGCCCGATGCGCCGTCGGCCGCTTCCGCTCGTCTCCCGGATCCATGCCGAAGCGCGTATGCTACACGATCACTTTGGCACTGAGCACGACGCTTACGGGCCCCAACGTGGCAACTGGTTCCCGGGGTTTATTGATTCAGAACTGGCTGCGCAGAATTGACACGATGCAGATCAGTCCTGAAAGACGGGCTTGCCGCACATCTTCGGCCAGAAAGCGGGGCCTGGGTCGTTAATAAAGGCCGGAGCCCGGTTGACCGCCAATTCGGAAGTTTGAATGGGTCAGTCCACGGAGATGCCCCAGTGTCTCTCATTTTCGGATCAGAGATCAGAGATCAGAGAAGAGGGATCGATGGCCCGTGCGCGGCTTCGCCGCGCTCTTTATTTTTCAAATTGAGTGAATGGGTTTTGTACGGGCTGAAGCCCGTACCCTTCAAACCGACCCACTAACGATGTACGGGCCAGAGCCCGTACCCTTCAAGCTGACCCACTACTTGGGCATGGCCGATTGGGGGTATCATCCATCGATGAGTGAGATCGATACGAAATCTCTTCCAGAAAACGCCTACCAGCCTCTGAAACCCGGCGAATCCTACTTGCCCATCGTGCCCGCAACGGCGAAGCAGCCGGAACTTACGCTGCGAGCGATCTTTTGGGGCGTGGTGTTTTGCGTGATCTTTTCCGTGGCGTCGGCCTACTCGGCGCTGAAGGTGGGCCAGGGGATGGAGGCTGCAATTCCCATCTCCATTCTCGCCATCGGCCTGGCGCGCATGTACAGGCGGCGTACCAGCCTGCTGGAAAACGTGATCATCACCGGCATCGGCGCGGCCTCAGGCAGCGTGGTGGCCGGAGCCGTGTTCACGATTCCCGCGCTCTATATCCTGCACCTCGATCCGCACCCCATGCAGACCATCTTCATCTGTTTGGCGGGCGGCTGCCTGGGCGTGCTCTTCCTGATTCCGCTGCGCCGCTACTTCGTGCGCGAGATGCACGGTCAACTGCCGTTTCCCGAGGCGACGGCCATCACCGAAGTGTTTGTCACTGGAGAAAAGGGCGGCTCGCAGGCCAAGCTGCTTCTGCAGGCAACCGCCATTGCCGGCGTTTTTGACTTCTTTGTCACGACATTTCATGTGTGGAAAGAGTATCTCGACCTTCAGTTCGTGCCGGTGATGCGCAATCTCGCCGATAAGGGCCGGATGGTCTTCAGCTTCGACGCCATCGGCTTTATCCTCGGACTCGGCTACGTGATGGGCTTGCGCAGCGCCATGGTTTTCTGCGCGGGCAGCATTCTCACCAGCTTTGTGCTGGTCCCGATGATCTGGTTCATCGGCAGCCACACAGACATTTCTCTGTATCCGGCCATGATCCCGATTTCCAAGATGACCGCGGTGGAGATCTATCGCAACTATGTGCGCTTCATCGGCGTGGGAGCCATCGCCACGGCCGGCATCATCGGCATCCTGAAATCGCTGCGCGTGGTGGCCGGGTCGTTTGGCATCGCGCTGCACGCCTTCCGTCATGGCGAGGCTCCGCAAACGGAACGCACCGACCGTGATATTCCGGTGGTTTCACTTTTGCTGGGCGTCGTCCTCGGCGCCATCGGCGTGGCGATCTTCTTTGGACGCCTTCAGGTTTCCTGGACGGTGCTGGCATTGGGCCTGGTGCTGACGCTGATCTTCTCGTTCTTCTTCACCTCAGTGGCCGCCAACGCCATTGCCACCACGGCCAACAATCCGGCCTCCGGCATGACCATGCTGACCATCATCATCTCCGCGGTGGTGTTGTTGAGCTTTGGGCTCTCGGGAGACACGGGAATGTTCTTCGTGATGGCCATTGCGGGCATGGTATGCACGGCGCTGTGCGTATCGGGCCAGTTCATCACCGATCTGAAGGCCGGCTATTGGCTGGGCTCGACGCCGGAGGCGCAGGAGAAGATCAAGTTTGTCGGCGTCATCGCCGCTGCCATCACCGCCGGCTTGACCATCGTGCTGCTGGCCCACGTTTATCAGTTCGGAGAGGCTGCGCCGGGAGACGCGCGACAGATTCTGGCGGCGCCGCAGGCTTCCATCATGAAGGCCCTGGTGGTGGGATTCATGAACAAACAGCCGGTCGCGTATATTCTGTTTGGCATTGGCGCGATGGTGACACTGGTGGTGGAGATGCTGGGAAAATCTTCCATGGTGTTTGCCCTGGGCATCTACCTGCCGCTGGGGTTGACTTCGCCGGTGCTGGCCGGCGGAATGATGTCGCACTTGATCAACAAGCGTTCGGAGAGGACGGGCGGCGAGCAGGGCGGCAGAATTCGCGAGCGCGGAGTCATCATTGCCTCGGGACTCATGGCGGGCGGTGCGCTGGGCGGCGTTCTGGGCGCATCGCTGCGGCTTTTCCCCTGGTATCGCGAGGATCTGATCCGAACCCCGTTCTATTTGAACGATCCCGTCTCACAGTCGGTTTCCATCGTGCTGTTTGCGGGCCTCTGTTTCTACGTCTGGTTCTATTCCATGAAAAAGGAAAAGGTGTAGGTGATGGACCAAGCAGGAAGGTATGTTGCTGACGCAGTTTTAGGCATCGACACCCTTTGGGGCGGCGACGTGTTGTGCGCCTCGGGCGTGGGGCGCTTTATTGCCGACAGCTGGTTTTCCGACGAGCTGCTACCCGCCGCCTACACGCATCCGGCCGCGACGCGGTTACGGCAGTCTGGCGGAGTTGCCGGCAAGAGCGTCGATCGGGAGGCAGTGGAAGAATACCTGCGCGCGATCGACCCGCCCGCGGCCATCGCGGGACTGCGCAAAGAGGCAGCAAAGCTGGGTGGGCTGCGCCAGCCTTATTTGACCGGGATGGCGATTTGCCTGGAGACCATGTGGGACTTGGCGATGGAGGTTCTCGGCAAGGGCGATCCGGTGCCTTACGCCCGCGCCGTGGAGGCATCGACCGCGAAACGGCCGGAACCCTCCAGGCCGGAGAAAAAGCGGGAACGCTTGGCGGAGCTGCTGGGCCGCGCCGGATACGACCCGTCGAACGCGGGCGGGATGCTCGGGGCAGTGGATGCCTGGCGCCGGGAGCGCGTGGTCCCAATGGCCTCAGTGCGCGCACTGGGCGCGGCCGTGATTGCGCATTTCGACATCCTCAGCGCAAAGAACCTGCTGCCGTACCTTCCCCCGGAACTGGCGCGGGTGCCGCGGGCGAACATCGACTTCCTGCCCATCAAGGACGCCTGGTTTTCCGGCTCGATGAACTATCTGGGGCGAGCGCGCAACCCTGACCGCACTCCGCAATACGAAGCGACCTACGAGATCAATGCTTCGTTGCAGATTTCGTATCCGGAGTTTGAACAGCTTGTGAGCCACGAGGTCGTTCCGGGGCACGTGACCACCTTTGCCTACCTGCAGAATCTGTATGTCCGCGGGAAGGCCGGCTTCGAGGCTACGGTTCTTACGATGAACACGCGCGCAGCCACGCTGTTTGAGGGGCTCGCGAACAATGCAATTCTGATCGCGCATGGCGTGACCGAAATCGAACAACTGCCCGACGAAGACTTGCAGATTGGCGTGCTGCTGGCCTTGTTGCAGGACGATGCGAAGAACCAGTCGTCCTATTTGACCTGGGGCGAAGGAAGACAACAGGCGGAAGTGGCGGCCACCCTGCGGCGCGATTTCCTGGTGACGGAGGAACGCGCCGATAAATTGTCTGGCGCCTGGGGGCGGCATCCTCTGCTGGGCCGGATGTATCTCCCTGCGTACCGCTCCGGCACAGAACGGATTGCCGAGCTTCGGCGAACGTACCCTGTGGAACGAGTGCTTCCGGCGATTTACGGATGCAACGGGTTAGTCGACATCGAGACCGTCGAGCAGGTCCTGAAGCGTTAGAACTGGTCGCATCAATGTTGCTCGGTCAGCGAGGAACCATCCCACAGGGGCTAAAGCCCAGATTTTATGCGCCCCTGGTGGCACGGCTGAAGCCGTGCCCTTTCAAAACATCATTCGCCGGAGGCTAGTTCGGCGATGGCGGCCCGGGAAAGGACCGGGCGCTTTTCGCCGAGGTAGCCGTCGGCGAAGATGATGTTACGGGCCAGGCCGATTTTGCTCAGACCGATGATGATGATGCCGTTGATGTCCAGCTCGCCCCTGCGCATTCCATGGAAGGCGGAGCGCGGAAAGCGATGATGGTTGTTGTGGTAGCCGTCGCCGAAGGTGAGCGCCGCAAGAACGGAATTGTTCTTGCTGTTGTTCCTCATATTGAAGTTCTCATAGCCGAAGGTGTGGCCGAGGGAGTTGACCGCCCAGACGGAGTTCTGAAAGAGCACGGTACGCAGGAAGGCCGCGAAGACGCAGCCCCACGCATCGGTCAACCCGCCGAAGGCATAGCCGGCGAGCCAGGGAAGGGCGATGGAGATAACGGGCCAGATGTAGTGGGTGCGGGCATAGAACTGAATGATGGGATCGCGCGCCAGGTCGCGGCCGTAGATGTTGAGGTCGGTGATGGTGTCGTCGAACATCCATCCGACGTGGGCATGGAAGAGGCCTTTGAGCGATGATTCGTGGCCGCAGTGACCGTCGACAAAGGGGCTGTGGTTGTCGCCGCAGTGGTCAGTCTGGGAGTGATGGCGGCGGTGGTCGGTAACCCAGGTGAGGAGGGAACTCTGAAACGACATGGAGCCGGCTGCACCTAAAAGGTACGCGACCCAAGGCTCGGTCTCAAAGCTCTTGTGCGAGAAATAGCGATGGAAGCCGACGCCCGTACCCATCCCAACGATGAAGTAGCCAACGAGGAAGGTGACGACCTCCACGGCGTGGATGGGGTGGGAACGGAACCAGAAGATACTGGCCACGGAACCGGCGAGAGGCAAGCCGATCAGGAAGGTGTTGTCGATACGCTTCTTGAGAGCGGCACGGCCAGCGATCATGCCGAGGGGCTGGGCGACAGCGGCGGGTTGGCTGGTTCGGGAGATAGCCAATTCGAACGCTCCACTTCTCTCTGGTTTCTCAGACTACATTCTCCAGGGGCAGCCGGACTACGTGTTTTTGCTTGGATGCATGAGACGCCCGCCGCGATGCAGGGAAAGTTTCGGCTACCCTGGGCCATCGTCGCTCAGTTCGAGTTTGGTTCGAGGCGGCTTAGGGCCTGTAAGCAGGCTCTAGTGCTCTTCTTTGCCGGGGCGAAGCATGAGGGCGCGGATGGCTTGGCGCGGGTCTTTGCCTTCGTTGAGGATGAGCTCCATCTGCTCGGTGATGGGCATTTCGACGCCGTGTTTGCGGGCAAGGCCGAGAGCGGCGCGCGTGGTGAGCACGCCTTCAGCCACTTTGCCTCCGAGGGACGAGAGAATCTCGGGCAGCTTGCGGCCCTGGCCGAGCGCCTGGCCGACGGTCCGGTTGCGGCTGAGCGAGCCGGTGCAGGTGAGCACCAGATCGCCGACGCCGGAGAGGCCGGCGAGGGTTTCGCGGCGCGCGCCGCAGGCTACCGCGAGGCGCGTGATCTCGACGATGCCGCGAGTGATGAGCGCGGCGGTGGAGTTGTGACCGAGACCGACGCCAACGGCGATTCCGGCGGCGATGGCGATGACATTTTTGAGCGCCCCGCCGAGCTCGACGCCGATGACATCCGTAGAAGTGTAGAGGCGGAGGGTTTCCGAGGAGAACTCCTGCTGGATAAGGGCGGCGACTTCCGGGTCACTGAAGGCCACTGTGATGGCGGTGGGCTGGCCCTGCGCCACTTCAAGAGCGAAGCTGGGTCCGGAGAGCGCGCCGATGGGCAAAGACAGCGGAGTTGGCGGGGTTAGCGGGGCTGGCAGCGTTGGAGCGGCGGACTGAGCGATCGGAGATTTCTGGGCGAGGCAGTCGGCGATGACTTCGGTCATGCGCAGGAAGGTGCGGTCCTCGACGCCTTTGGTGGCGCTGAGGACGATTTGGCCTTGGTGCAGATGCGGGCCGATGCGGCTGAACGTGGAGCGGAGAAACTCGGAGGGAATGACGGAGACAACGATCTCGGCCTGGGACGCGGCCGCGCAGTCGCCGGTGACGGTGACAGCGGAGGGGATGCGGAAGCCGGGGAAGAATTGCGCGTTTTCTCCGGCGTCGAGGATCTGCTGCGCAAACTCGGGGCTGTGCGCCCAGAGCGCGATCTGGTGGCCGCCGCGGCGGTGGAGCGAGAGCGCGAGAGCGGTTCCCCAGGCGCCGGAACCTAAGATGGCGATGCGGCTCATGCTGGCTTGCGAGCTCCGATCCGGGTTTCAGTGCCTGCGATCAGGCGGCGGATGTTCTGGTGGTGCTTGACGACGATGAGCAGAGAGACGAGCGCTCCGGCAACAAAGAAAAAGCGCGGGCGCGAGCCGGTGACGAGGAACCAGGCGAAGACAGGAAAGCTGAGCGCCCCGGCGATGGACGAGACGGAAACGTAGCGACTGATGGCCAGAACGACTGCGAAGACGCCGATGGCGGCCAGAGCAGCCCAGGGCGAAACGACGAGGAAGACGCCAAAGCCGGTGGCAACGCCCTTGCCGCCGCGAAACCTGAGCCAGATGGGGAACATGTGGCCCAGCACGGCGCAGAGGGCGGCGAAGGCCTCGGCGGAGCGCAACGGGACGGCGGGCATCCAGAGCGAAGCGAGGTAGCCGCCGAGCCAGACGGCCGTGCAGCCCTTGAGGACGTCGAGGATGAAGGTGGCTGCACCGAGGCCCTTGCCTCCCGCGCGCAGCACGTTGGTGGCGCCGATGTTGCCGCTGCCTACGGAACGGATGTCCTGGCGGCGAAAGATGCGATAGAGCAGGTATCCCGTAGGGATGGACCCCAGCAGATACGCGACGAGAGCGATAGCGAGGCCGGCGAGGTACACAACGTGAGAGTGTAGCAGGTGCGGGTGCGCGGCGAGGGCGTGTTGCCGCGGCGCGTGAACCACTCGTGAGCCGGGCATTCCCGTGATGTAAGGTGCGACGGCGAGGGCAAACACGCTGCTAGTGCCTGCTCACATTTCTGAGACGGACGGCGTCGTAAGGGAAGATCGGGCGAGAGGAGGCGGAGCCCGAAGGCTGTGGCGGGTCCATCGTCGAGGGCGAGTCGCCGTGGCGAGAAGTATGGCCCGATTTTCTCCGCAACCCGAAGGGCCGGGGCCAATTTCCCTCATTTCGTTGTCGTTCGTCGCTAGCAGACACCCGGTATGCGTCGCTCCTCTCTCCTAGAACTGAGAAAAATTGGCTCCCGGCGCCGTCCGCCCCAGAAATGTGAACAGGCACTAGATTAAAAGACCGCTTTGCGGGCGCTGCGGACTTCGGCGGCGAGGACTTCGAGCATTTTGAGGGAAAGAAGCGGATCCGCTTGCATTAGCGCGGTGAGATCGGTGCGGCTGACGAAGCTTATCTCCGCCTCGACGCTGGCGGTCGCGCTGAGCGTGTAGGGTTGATGGCTGATGACGCCGGGGAGACCGAGAATGGAACCCGGCTGGGCCTGCGCGGCGAAGAGGGAGTGGCCATCCTGCGCCATGACGCTGAGCGTGACCGTTCCTTTGTGGATGAGAAAGATGCCTACGGCGGCCTCGTCCTGGCGGAAGAGCACGCGCTCGGACTCGCACGGGACAGGCGTGGAGCGCGCGTCGAGAGCGCGAATCAGCTCGGGATCAGCAACAAACGCAGCGGGGTCAAGTTGCACAGAGGGCCTTCCCAGGGGAGAGGAGTTTTTCATGGTGTGCTCCGGGGGGAGACATCGAAGCCATGATTTCATCCACTTGCACCGCGACATTGTGATCGACATCACGCTAGCTAGGTTAACAAAGTGGCACAAAACGCAGATCGTCTGTCCCCGCCAGCAATTTGCAGCGCAGGGCGGGGCGGCGATTCGAGGGCGTGATGAGTGCCGGCAGTGCACTCCGCTAGACTTGAAACTGGAAAAACGGACGATGGCCGGCATTCTGAACAAGATCGGCACGACGCTGGAGATGATCAAGTGGGAGCACTCGATCTTCGCGCTGCCATTTGCGCTGACGGCCATGCTGCTGGCCGCGGGCGGGCTGCCGGGCTGGCGGACGGTGGCGTGGATCGTGGTGGCCATGGTGGCGGCGCGATCGGCGGCGATGGCCTTTAACCGCTGGGCCGACGCGGACCTGGACGCCGAGAATCCGCGCACGCGGATGCGCGCGATTCCGGCGGGGCTGCTTTCCAAACCGTTTGTGCTGGGGTTCACCTGCGTGGCCGTGGCGGTCTTTCTAGCGGCCGCGGCGGAACTGAACCGGCTGACGCTGGAACTTGCGCCGGTGGCGCTAGTGGTGCTGCTGGGCTACAGCTACCTGAAGCGGCTGACGCGGTGGTCGCACCTGGGGTTGGGGCTGGCGCTCGGCCTGGCTCCCTCGGCGGCGTGGATTGCCGTGCGCGGCAGCCTGGATCCGCGCATCCTGGTACTGACTGCGGCGGTCACTTTATGGGCGGGAGGATTCGACGTGCTCTACGCCTGCCAGGATTACGAACACGACCGCGTTGCAGGGCTGCGTAGCCTGCCCCAGGCAAACGGGATCACGGCGGCGTTCTGGACGGCGCGCGCCATGCATCTGGCCATGCTCGGGCTGCTGGCTTGGTTCGGTTTTCTCTTTGATTTCCGCATCCCCGGCTGGATGGGCGTTGCTGCCGTGGGGCTGCTGCTGGCCTACGAACACTCGCTGGTTTCGCCGCGCGACCTGCGCCGGCTGAATGCCGCGTTCTTCACCATGAACGGGGTGATTGCGATGGTGTTTCTCGGGTTTGTGACGGCGGATGTGTGGATGCGGCGGTGAAAAGGCAGGGACTGAGGGACTGAGGGATTAAGGGACTAAGGGGCGCGGACGGCGATTGTATGATGGCAGCCATGAAAGCGCGTTGGCTTTTCCTTGCGTTTCTTGCTTTGTGCGCCGGGTTTGCGGGAACCCGAACGGCATTCGCACAAACGAATTCCACCGCTCCGCCGGCTCAATCCGCTACGGTGACGGTGCCGTTCGTTGGCTGCGCGTCCGACGGCCAGGCCGGGCCGCAGCCCGCGCCAAGCGGCAAAAGCCTGGTGGTCGCAATTCCCGCAGGATTGGCGCAGCGGCTCGCCTATTACAGGGCGGAATACGGCATCGGGGTTCTCGCGCTGCGAGGGTGGAATTGCTTTTCAATCTACGGCTCGAATGGCGCAAGTCTTTTTGTAAGTCCCGACCCCATCGACTCGAAGGCACGTTTCTCACTGGATTGGAAGGGATTCGCGGGGCAGGTCATCCAGCTGTCCGAGTTCGACGGCGGCACCTCGGGAAGGTTTGAGGTGGCGAAAGTCATCGCACGCGTTTTCCCGGCGTACAAGGCGTTCGCGCAGAATGTGATTGCAGACGGAATCGAGCCGGCGAGTGACTTCCCGTTCGGCCCGTACCCCAAGGACAAGCTGACCTATCGTGGCAAGAACATTGTTGAGTTCGAGACTCCTGAAAACACGCAGGGGCTGGGAACGGATTCGCGGCTCCAAATGAACGCAAGCCCGATCAGCGGAGTCGCGATCGTCAGCGGCGAGGATACGGACCTGATTCAGCTCTCGGCGTGCTTCTCGGGCCCGGATCGCGACTTGATCCCGTTCATCATTCGGCAAATTGAGAGCGAAGAAGCCAACTCTGCAGCCAATTAGTGCTCGGTGTATTACGGACGGTGCGCCAGGCGCATAATGCATGATATGAAACCATCTCGAGTCGCCCTCGCCTTATTTGTGGGCGTTTTTTTCGCTGCCCGGCTCGCGACAGCAATGCCCGCGTGCGACTCGAAAACAAAAGTTCCCGACACGGCGCGCACCTTCGCAAAGACAAGCAATGAGGACAATTGGAGAGAATACCGAAACGTGGAGGCAGTTCCCGATCTCAGCTTGGACGGCGCAGCCTCCGCTCAGTTCTGGCGGGAACCGGATGGGGCTCTATCAGCACTTATGGTCGAGCCCGGCGAGGACTTTTGGCTCTACACTCGCTCGTGTTTTGACCCGGGAGGTAAGCTCGTCGGCGTCGGCCTCGAGGTGCGAACGGCGTGGGGTTGGGGTTATCGCTTGGACGGAATTATTGTGAAAGGCCAGCTACAAACGGTTTCGTCTGGATTCTTTAACACCGAGAATGACCAGAAAATTCCTCGACCAGATGCCGCGGATGACATCGCCGATGTTTTGAGGCCCACTTTGTATTTTGAGACGACGAAGCTACCGTTTGCCGCATTGCTTCATCGAAACCCAACAACGAAGCGCAAATGAGTCAATTCCACACGGAGCCGTGTGGTATGGTGCGAGAGGGAAAAGCAACCGCAGATTTTTCGGCCGGTCCGCCTGCGGCGGACTTGCTGAGGATGACAGCGGTGGATCATTTCAGAATTCATCAGGGGCACGAAGCGGCACGATGAAGATCGCGATTCAAGGCGAGCCGGGCTCGTTCAGCCACGAGGCGGCGCTGAAGCTCGTACCGGACGCGGAGATTCAACCCTGCGCGCTCTCGGCGGAGGTTTTTGCGGCGCTCGATTCAGGAGCGGCCGATGCCGCGGCGATTCCCATTGAGAACAGCCTGGCGGGATCGGTGCTGGAGCATTTCGACCTGCTGCTGCATCACGACGTGAGGGTGGTGCGGGAGACGCTGATTCGCATTCGCCACAACCTGATCGCCGTCCCTGGCGCTTCGCTGGTCGGGATCGACCGCGTGTATTCCCATGCCGTGGCGCTGGCGCAGTGCCGACGCTTTCTTGCTCAGTATCCGCGGATGAAGGCCGTTGCCTTTTACGACACCGCCGGAAGCGTGAAGCAACTGGTGAGCATGCAGGACGCGCACGCAGCGGCCATCGCGAGCGAGCAGGCGGCCATCTACTATGGCGGGGAGATTCTCGCCCGGGGCATCGAGGACGATGCGGAGAACTACACGCGATTCTTTTTGGTGCGGCGCAGCGCCGAGGCGGAGACCGATCCGGAAGCGAACAAGATGAGCGTGGCCTTTACGCTGGAACACAAGCCGGGCTCGCTGGTGGCTGCCTTGAGCGCGCTGAGCGCGATGGGAACCAATTTGACCAAGATCGAGTCGCGGCCGGTACAGGGCAAGCCGTGGGAGTACATCTTCTATGTGGATTGCCAGATCGGGTCAAGCGACGAGGGAACGCGCGCGCTGAGTGCGCTAAGCGCGCATTGCGGCATGGTGAAGGAACTGGGCCGCTATCGCGAGGCGCGCGGAGTTGAAAACGCCGGGACCTGATAGAAACCGGGAAGAGCCTGAACAGCAACAAGGGATCGGCTGCGCCGGTCCCCTTGCTTTTTTCTGAAACTCGCGAGCTGCGCTCTCAGAAGTGGTAAGCCACGCCAATGGTGGGCACGGAGATGTTGTACCAGCGGTTGGTGGCGAAGTTGTAGCTGGATGTACTCACGCCAAAGGTGGGCACCTTGGTCACCAGTGCGCGATACTCAACGCGAACGTCGAAGCTGGGACTCACCTCGTAGGCAAAGCCGGCGCCGTACAAAGCGCCAACCGCCGTCTGCTGGTGCGCGTCGAGAGTCTTGGTGCCGGAGTTGAGGATGGGCAGAAAGATGATTCCCGCCGGGCCCCCCTCGATAAAGGGATTGAAGTTCTTGAAGACGAAGGAGCGCACGAAAGCACCCGAAATCTCCTGGGTCCGAGTTAGTACCGGGATGCCGTTGGGGAACTGAGGGCCGTAGTAGGTGATGCGATTCTGGTAGGTGATGCCGTAGTTGGCTTCAAGCGCGCTGTTGGGCGTGAGCATGAAACGGTAGCTGGCCAATCCGCCGTAGGCAGTGGTGGAGTGGACTTGAACATCGGTGGAAGAAGCCTTGTACGGCTCAATCAGCGCGGTTCCGCTCAGGCTGAAGTCCTGGCGGCTTTCCTGGGCGCGGGCTGCGGCCGCAGAAAGGGCCAGCAGGGAGACTAAAAAAGCAATCCTCTTCATTCGATCCTGATCCTCACGACAGCACAACCGTGCGGGTGGCAAAAAAATGTCGATTCCCGGGCACTGGTCCGGCGCACAGGAAGGTCCCGTGCCCCGCTCAAAGAATTGTAAATGGCCGGAGCGGGTTGGGGCCTGTCACCCGAGCCCGAATACCGGCTGCGGAAGCATCTGGGGCTTTAGACGCGCGAAAGGGAAAGAGGAGAGGCGGATCAAGAAACAGGGAGCAGGTCCGTGTATTCTCACCCCGCTCGCTCTACATGGTAGAAGAACGGCGGTCCCTGCTCCCTGGCCAGGTTTCTGAGCGTCTGCAGGAAGGCCTTGGCGGCGTAGGAGAGCGTGGCCCGACGGCGGTGGGCGAGCCGCAGCACGCGGCGCACGTCCAGCTCGTCTACCTTTACGCGAACGAGGTCGCCGGTTTCAAGTTCGCGCGCCACCGTGAGGTGGGGAACCAGCGCCACGCCGTTGCCCATGGCCACAAAACGCTTGATGGCCTCAATGGTGGGCAGCTCGATGCCCATGTTGAGCGGAGTGCGGTAGCGCTGGAAGGCCTCGATGACTTTGCGGCGCAGCGGCGAGGCCACGTTGTGCGCGATGAAGTTTTCGTTGCCCAGGTCGCGGATGGAGACGCGCTCCGCGCGGGCCAGCGGGTGATGCGGGCTGACGATGAAATCCAGTCTGTCGCCATATACGGCGATGGTGCGGATCTGCGCCGGGTCGGGACGGAATGAAATGACGCCGAGCTCGAAGGTGCGCAGGTTGAGCTCCTCGGGAATGTGCGAGGCCAACATGCGCTGCACGGTGACGCCGATATGGGGAAACTCGCGGCGGAAGGCGTCAACGGCCGGGAGCAGGTACATGCAGGTGTACTCGTTGGCCGCCAGTTGCAGGTGGCCGCGCTCCAGGCTCTTCAGCTCGTCGAGGGCGCTCGAGGCTTCGCGGCGCAGGGCCAGCAGGCGCAGGGCGTAGTCGCGCAGCAGCGCGCCGGCTGCGGTAAGCGAGCCGTCGCGCGCGGTGCGGTCGAAGAGTGTCTCCCCAACCGAGCCCTCCAGCTTGCGGATGACCTGGCTGACGGCGGGCTGGGTACGGTGCAGGCGCAGCGCCGCGCGCGAGAAGCTGCGCTCCTCGGCCACGGCGAGAAAGGTTTCGAGCTGGCTGAGTTCCATGGGCATTCCTCCGGGATGTGACCAGAGGTCAGCGAACAGAGATCAGAAAAACAAGGCAAGCTGATCCGCGAAAACGGTCGCGGATCAGGAGACGACCTTGCGAGCAGGATGATGGCCGTCCGAGCACGAAAAAACTGATCTCTGATCTCTGACTGCTGATCTCTTTCATTATAAGCAATTCTAATCGATTCCAAAAGAATTATAACTTTGCCTTATAATGCGCCGATAGGCGACAATCAAAGAGTTAGACGAGGCCGGTCTTCCCGGCAGGCACACAGTAGGCGCACACATGAGCACTGACCATGTAGTTTTCTTCGACACCACCCTGCGCGACGGCGAGCAGTCGCCCGGTTGCAGCATGACCACGCAGGAAAAGCTCACCATGGCCCACGCCCTCGAGGATTTGGGCGTGGACGTCATCGAGGCCGGCTTTGCCATGGCCTCGGAGGGCGATTTTGCCGCTATCGCGACCATCACGCAGGCCATTCGCAAGCCGCGCATCGCGTCATTAGCTCGGGCAAAAACCGAGGACATCGAAATGGCGTCGCGCGCGCTGCAGTTCGCCGAGCGCGCGCGCATCCACGTTTTTCTGGCCTCGAGCGATCTGCATCTCGAATACAAGTTGAAGATGAGCCGCGCCGAGGCGCTGGACCAATGCGGCGAGAGCGTGCGCCTGGCGCGTTCGCTCGCCGACGACGTGGAGTTTTCGCCTGAGGACGCGACACGCTCGGATCGCGACTTCCTGGTGGAGATGGTGCGCATCGCCGTCGAAGCCGGTGCCACCACGATCAACATGCCCGACACCGTGGGCTACGTCACGCCCGAGGAGTACGGCGGGATGTTCCGCGAGGTGCGCGAGCGCGTTCCCGCAATCGACGAGAAGGGCATCGTGCTTTCGGCGCATTGCCACGACGATCTTGGACTTGCCGTGGCCAACTCGCTGGCGGCCATCCAGGCAGGCGCGCGCCAGGTAGAGTGCACCATCAACGGCATCGGCGAGCGGGCCGGCAACGCGGCGCTCGAGGAGATTGCATCGGCGCTTTACGTGCGCGGCGACCGCTTCGGCGTGTCCACCTCGATCAAACTCGACCAGCTTTATCCCACCAGCGAGGTGCTGGGCCAGCTCATCACCTTCAAGCCCTCCCCCAACAAGGCGGTGGTGGGCGCCAACGCGTTCGCGCACGAGTCGGGTATTCACCAGCACGGCATGCTGGCCAACCCGCTGTGCTACGAGATCATGACGCCGCAACTGGTGGGCGTGGCCAGGACACATCTGGTGCTGGGCAAGCACTCCGGCCGCGCGGCGCTGCGGCACAGGCTGGAACAGCTCGGCTTCACCGTCAGCCGCGACGAGCTGCAGCACGTCTACTACCGGTTTGTGGCGCTGGCCGACCGCAAGAAGAACATCTACGACCAGGATTTGGTCGGATTGCTGCCGGACAACATTCGCGAGCGGCGCAGCGAGCCGGTGTCGGAACTGGATTGAAAAAGACAGGGACCAAGGGACCGAGGGACCGAGGGACCCGGGGTCGCTGCCTCCGACCTTTTAGAACTGCGAACAACGAACCGGGAACGGAAAAATGGAAATGAGGATTCTTGTAACGGCCGGCGACGGCATCGGCCCGGAAGTGACCAAGGGAAGCGTAGCCGTGTTGAAAATGGCGGCACGCCGGCTGCGAATCCGGCACTGAGCGCTGGCATTAACTCGCTCCACCTGAATGAAGTGCAAGTTTCTTTGAACAATCGACAATGAGGAGAAAAAGACAAGAATGAAACTGAAGATTCTGGTTACGCCCGGCGACGGCATCGGTCCGGAAATCATCGAGCAGGCCATCGCAGTTCTGAAAGAGGCAACGCAGGCCGGGGGCCACACACTGGAGCTGGACGAACGGCGTATTGGCGGCGTGGCGATTGAGCGGGACGGCACACCTCTGCCCGCTGACACCCTTGCTGCCGCTTTGGATTCCGAGGCGGTTTTCCTGGGCGCAGTGGGCGACGACAAGTTCAATGCTCTGCCTGCCAGCAAGCGCCCCGAAGCAGGCTTGCTCGGACTGCGCGCGGCGCTGGGCGGATTCGCCAACCTGCGGCCCGTCTTCGCCTTCAAGGAGCTTACGGTCAATAGCCCCCTGCGGCCAGAGATCATCGACGGGACGGACATCCTGTTTGTCCGCGAGCTGCTCGGCGGCCTCTACTATGGCAAGCCGCGCGAGTGGAACAAGGAAAAGGGCGAAGCCTTTAACACCATGCGCTACACCCGCGACGAAGTGGCGCGCGTGGCCCGCACCTCGTTTCAACTGGCCCAGAAGCGGCGCAAGCTGGTGACCAGCGTGGATAAGGCCAATGTGCTCGAAGTCTCGCAGCTCTGGCGCGCGACGGTGACCGAGGTGGCCAAGGAGTTTCCCGATGTGACGCTCGAGCACCAGTTCGTCGACGCCATGTCGATGCACCTGATGAAGCGTCCGCGCGACTTCGACGTGATCGTTACGGAAAACACGTTTGGCGACATTCTCACCGACGAGGCTTCAGTAATTACCGGCTCACTGGGCATGTTACCTTCGGCGACCGTTGGCGGAAAGATCGATTTGTACGAGCCGGCCCACGGCTCCGCGCCGAAACACGCGGGCAAGAACATCGCCAATCCGCTGGCCACGATCCTGACCGGCGCGATGCTTCTGCGCCACTCCTTCGGGCTGGAGACGGAGGCCGACGCGATCGTGAAGGCGGTCCGCAAGGTGCTCGAAGCAGGCTTCCGCACGCAGGACTTGGCGCGCACCAATCCCGAGGGATTGACGGTGCTGGGAACCCGCGAGATGGGCGCGAAGGTGCGGGAGACGGTAAAGACTTTGTTGAAGTAGGTTTGTGGTTTCCCACCCTTGCCACAGAAACAAGCTATAAAGATGGGGCACTCGGAAATTGGGATGATGGAGGAGAAGATGAAAACGTCCAGATCGGCAATTGCCTTGATAGTGTTTCTCATCGTTACATTCAGTTTGTTTGTATGCGGTCAGGATCAAGCAATTCATGTTGACAAAGCACCGTTTACTGTGAGCGGCAAAGGTTTTATTTGTACGCCCGTGGCTATCATGAACGGATCGCACCCGGCTTTGTTCATTATTGGTGATGGCGCATATCATCTGTTATCTACTCGCGCTCATCGTTTTTCAATAGCTGGGCAAACTATCGAATATCCAGAGATTGAAAACATAGCCGCGTCTGGAAATGATCCAGAAGGCCGCTTCATGGTAATTGCATCAAGCACAGCCATTACCTCAGATATCGGAGTTGATGAGGTTTTTCACGCCGGAGCCTATCTGGTAAAAGCAAGGAGGGCGATCAAAGCAGGTGAGATAATTCCAACACTTTTACTGACAGGAAAGGATGGGAAAAACTCGATCATCTCAATCGAAGAGGTAAACCAGGAAGAAACCAAAGGTACTCCGACTGAGCCAGAACCTGTACTAACAATTTTCGACGCTCTTGCGAAGCCGAACTCTAGATTGCTAGCAATGAAGGCGTGGAGGATATCAAATAGTACAGTTAAAAGCATCACTCCGGTTGTGCATTGGGAAGTACCTGAGAAATGACGGGGAAGATGACAGAATTATGAGTTTTATCGACAAACTGCAACGGTAGAAACAAGGGTGACAGATGAGTTCCGAATCAAGAACGCTTTTCGAAAAAGTCTGGCAACAGCATGTGGTGGCCGAGCCGCAAGGCGAGCCAACGCTGCTCTACATCGACCTGCATTTGATCCACGAGGTGACCTCGCCGCAGGCCTTTGAGGGGCTGCGTCTGGCGGGGCGCAAGGTGCGCAGGCCCGACCGCACCGTGGCCACCGTGGACCACAACGTGCCCACGACGAAAGAGGGGCGGCTGAAGATCGTGGACCAGATCGCGGCGACGCAGATCGCCACGCTGCGCAAGAACTGCGCGGAGTTTGGCGTCGAGCTCTACGACGTGGACTCGCCGAACCAGGGCGTGGTGCACGTGGTCGGTCCCGAGCTGGGCCTGACCAAGCCAGGCATGACGATTGTGTGCGGCGACTCGCACACCTCGACGCACGGCGCATTCGGCGCGCTGGCATTCGGCATCGGCACCAGCGAAGTGGAGCACGTGCTGGCGACGCAGACGCTGCCGCAGTCGAAACCGAAGACGTTCCGGATCGCCGTCGAGGGCACGCTGCCGCAGGGCGTGACGGCCAAGGACATCATTCTCGCCATCATCGGCCAGATCGGAACCGACGGCGCGACGGGCTGCGTAATCGAGTACGCCGGCTCGGCGATTCGAGCCTTGTCGATGGAAGGCCGCATGACGGTGTGCAACATGAGCATCGAGGCGGGCGCGCGCGCCGGCATGATCGCGCCGGACGAGACGACCTTCGCGTATCTGAAGGGCAAGAAGTTTTCGCCGAAGGGCGCAGATTGGGACAAGGCCGTCGCCGAGTGGAGCAAGCTGCCTTCCGATCCGGGCGCGAAGTTCGACCGCGAGCTGACGATCGACGCATCGACGCTGGTTCCCTACGTGAGCTGGGGGACGAGTCCCGGCATGGTGGCCCCGGTTACCGACACGGTGCCCAGCCCGGCGGCAGCGGAGACCGACATCGAGCGCAAGGGCTTCGAGCGCGCCCTCGAATACATGGCATTGCAGGCGGGAACACGCCTTATAGAGATTCCCGTCGACCGCGTCTTCATTGGCTCCTGCACAAACGGGCGCATCGAGGATTTGCGCGCGGCGGCCCGCATCGCGCGCGGCTACAAGGTCTCGGCGAAGGTCAAGGCGATCGTGGTTCCGGGCTCGCAACTAGTGAAGGCGCAGGCGGAGGCGGAGGGCCTCGATCGCGTCTTTCGCGTGGCGGGCTTTGAGTGGCGCGAGCCGGGCTGCTCGATGTGCCTGGGCATGAATCCCGACATTCTTTCGCCGGGCGAGCGCTGCGCCTCGACATCGAACCGCAACTTCGAGGGCCGGCAGGGGCGCGGCGGGCGCACGCATCTGGTCTCGCCGGAGATGGCAGCGGCGGCCGCGATCGCCGGGCACTTTGTGGACATTCGCAAGTGGGAGGTGAGGGGCTGATGGAACCGTTCCGCACATTGACCGCGCCGGCGGCGCCGCTGGACCGCGCCAACGTCGATACCGACCAGATCATTCCCAAGCAGTTCCTGAAGCGGATCGAGCGCACCGGCTACGGCGACTTTCTGTTCTTCGACTGGCGGTTTTCGGCGGACGGCGCGCCGATCGCGAGCTTCGTCCTGAACGATCCGCGCTACCAGGGCGCGAAGATTCTGGTCGCGGGCAAGAACTTCGGCTGCGGATCGAGCCGCGAGCACGCCGCGTGGGCGCTCTCGGACTTCGGCTTCCGCGCGGTCATCGCGCCCAGCTTCGCCGACATCTTTTTCTCGAACGCTGGGAAGAACGGCATCGTGCTGGCGCCGCTGAGCGAAGCAGAGGTCGACACGCTGCTCAAGAACGCGCGCGAGATTCCGAACTACGAGCTCACCGTATCGCTGGAAGCGCAGACGGTGACCGACGGGCGCGGATTCAGCGCCAAGTTCGAGATCGATCCCTTCCGCAAGTTCTGCCTGCTGGAAGGGCTCGACGACATCGGTCTGACGCTGCGGCACGCCGCGGCGCTGGACAGGTTTGAAACGAAGCACGACGAAGCCGGCTGGTTGAAAGCGAAGTGAAGCGAGAGATTGAACGGAGGAGAACCGCAGATCCTTCGACTCCGGTCGCTGCGGCGACCTTCGCTCAGGATGACAGATTCTTGGTAGTGGACGTGAATCGCAGCACGAACAAGCTAACAGCTAATGGCTAAAAGCTAATAGCTGGTGAACAAAGAGAGCACATGACCATCGAAGGCAAGCGACAGAGTATTCCGTTGACCGAGGGACCGAGCCGCGCGGCGGCGCGGTCGTATTTTCGCGGAGCAGGATTCAAGAAAGAAGATCTGCACAAGCCGATTATCGGCGTGGCGAATACGTGGACGGAGATCGGCACCTGCAACGTGCACCTGCGCGGGATCGCCGAGGCGCTGAAGGAAGGCATTCGCGAGGCGGGCGGCACGCCGATGGAGTTCAACACCATCACCATTCACGACGGCCTCACCATGGGCACGCAGGGCATGAAGGCGTCGCTGGTGAGCCGCGAGGTGATCGCCGATTCCATTGAGCTGGTTGCGCGCGGCAATCTCTTCGACGGCCTTGTAGGCATTGGCGGATGCGACAAGAATATGCCGGGCATCATCATGGCGCTGTGCCGGCTGGATATTCCCGGCATGATGCTCTATGGCGGATCGATCGCGCCGGGCAAGCTGAGCGGTGTGGACATCTCGATTCAGAATGTGTTTGAGGGCATCGGCTCGTACGCCGCGGGACGCATTGACGACGCGGGATTGGAAGCTCTCGAAGCCAACGCCTGTCCCGGCGCAGGCGCGTGCGGCGGCCAGTTCACGGCCAACACCATGGCCATGAGCGCCGAGATTCTAGGCATCGCGCCGATTGAGCTTTCGGGCGTTCCCGCGACCGCGCCCAACAAGCTCGAGGCGACGCGCGAGGCAGGCCGCATTTTGATGGACGCCGTGCGCGCCAATCTCCGCCCCTCGCAGATCATCACCCGCAAATCTCTTGAAAACACCATCGCCAGCGTCGCCGCCAGCGGCGGGTCGACGAACGCGGTGCTGCATCTGCTGGCCATCGCGAAGGAGATGGGCATCAAGCTGAACATCGAAGACTTCGATGCCATCTCGAAGCGTACTCCCTACATCTGCGATCTGACGCCGGCGGGCAAATATATGGCCTCGCACTACCAGGCCGCGGGTGGATCGCGGCTGCTGGCAAAGCGCATGATCGACGCGGGATTCGCCGACGGATCGGCGCTGACCATCAGTGGAAAAACTCTCGCTGAAGAAGCTGCACTGGCGAAAGAGACTCCGGGGCAGGACGTGATCCATACCTTCGAAAAGCCGATCAAGCCGAACGGCGGGCTGGTGATTCTGAAAGGCAATCTCGCGCCGGAAGGTTGCGTGATGAAGATTGCCGCCGCGGGCAAATACGAGCATCGCGGGCCGGCGCGCGTCTTCGATAGCGAAGAGGATTGTTTCAAAGTTGTGCAGGCAGGCGGCATCAAGCCCGGCGACGTGGTGGTGATTCGCTACGAAGGGCCGAAGGGCGGGCCGGGCATGCGCGAGATGCTGCAGGTGACCGCGGCGATCAGCTCGAATGCGGAGTTGAGCGCGCAGGTGGCGCTGCTTACCGATGGGCGATTCAGCGGCGCGACGCGCGGATTCACTGCGGGCCACGTTGCGCCCGAGGCATTCGTCGGCGGGCCGATTGCGGCGGTGCGCGAGGGCGACATCATTCACTTTGACGTCGCCAAGCGGACGCTCGATGTAGAGATCAGCCAAGAAGAGATGGCGGCGCGGCTCAAGAACTTCAAGCCGCCGGCGTTGCGCTGGCCGAAGGGCGTGTTTCGGAAGTATGTGGACCGCGTGACGTCGGCAGCCGTGGGAGCGACGACGTAATACAGAGATCAGAGATCAGAGAACAGAGAAAAGGGAACAGGGAACAGGGAACAGGGAACGGGGAACAGTTGGCGGCATCATCGCTCAAGGAGTTTTTATGGGACACAAGGGAAACGCGAAGACGAAAGAGCACGATGGGAACGGAAGCGCGACGACGGCGGCCGCAGGCGCAGCGGAATCGCAAGCGCACCTGACGCCGCCGGCGAAGTTGACGGGCGCGGAGATCATCTGGGCTACGCTGGTCGGCGAGGGTGTCGACACCGTCTTCGGTTACCCCGGAGGGACGATTCTTCCGGCTTACGACGCTTTGCGGAAGTTTCCCGTGCGGCATGTTCTGGTGCGCCACGAGCAGGGAGCGGCGCATATGGCCGACGGCTACTCGCGCGCCTCGGGCAAGGTGGGCGTGGCCATCGCCACCAGCGGCCCCGGCTCGACCAACCTGGTGACCGGCATTGCTACCGCGATGCTCGATTCGATTCCCATCGTCTGCATCACCGCCAATGTGTCGAGCAAACTGCTGGGCACCGACGCGTTTCAGGAAGTCGACATTACCGGCATTACGCTTCCTGTGACCAAGCATAATTTTCTGGTGAATCGCGCCGAGGACATCGCGCCGACGCTCCGCCATGCATTTCAAATCGCGCGCAGCAACCGTCCCGGGCCGGTTCTGGTCGACATCACCAAGGATGCCGAGATCAACAGCGCGATCTTTGACTTTGAAGCGGCCAAACCGCGAGCCAGCCGCCCGCATCCCATGCTGCACGTGGGCGAAGCGGAACTGGCGCAGGCGGCCGAGCTGATTCGCAACTCCCAGCGGCCGGTGATCCTGGCCGGTCACGGCATCATGGAGTCGGGCGCGATGGAGCAGGTGCGCACGCTGGCCGAGCGCGCGCAGATTCCCGTGGGCCTGACGCTGCTGGGGCTGGGCGGATTTCCCGCATCGCACCCGCTGAGCCTGGGCATGATGGGCATGCACGGCGAGGCGTGGGTCAACCACGCCATCCAGGAGGCCGATCTGCTGATCGCGTGCGGCATGCGCTTCGACGATCGCGTGACGGGCTCGCTCTCAACCTACGCCACCAAGGCGAAGAAGATTCACATCGAGGTGGATCCAGCCGAGGTGAACAAGAACGTCAAGGTCGACGTGGCGCTGGTGGGCGACCTGCGCGAGGTGCTGGAGCAGTTGCTGCCGCGCATTTCGGGGCGCGACGGCTCGGCGTGGCTCAAGACGATTGCGGCCAGCAAGGGCGCCGTTGCGGTGCATGACATCAAGAACCTGCCCGACTCCGGCCATTTGTACGCGGCGCACGTGATGCACGACCTGTGGCGCATTACCGGCGGCAACGCAATCGTCGTTACCGACGTGGGACAGCACCAGATGTGGGAGGCGCAGTACTTCCGCCACGAACAGCCGCGCACGCTCATCACGTCGGGCGGGCTGGGCACGATGGGATTCGCGCTGCCGGCGGCGATCGGCGCCAAGATGGCGTGTCCGGAAAAAGAGGTGTGGGTGGTGGCCGGCGATGGCGGCTTCCAGATGACGGCGGCGGAGTTGGCAACGATTGTGCAAGAGAAAATCAAGATCAACATCGCCATCATCAACAACGGCTACCTGGGCATGGTGCGGCAGTGGCAGGAGTTTTTCTACGAGCGCAACTACGAGGCCACGCCGCTGGTGAGCCCGGACTTTGTGAAGCTGGCCGATGCGCACGGCATTCCGGGACGCGCGGTGCGCAAGCGCAGCGAAGTAGAGGAAGCCGTGAAGGCGGCGCGCTCGGAGCCGGGTGCGTATGTGCTCAACTTCATGGTGGAGAAGGAAGACTCGGTGTACCCGATGATTCCGGCGGGCAGCGCGCTGCACGAGATGATTCGCCGACCCGAGAGAGATCCGCTGGAAGAGTAGACAGAGATCAGGGGTCAGAGATCAGAGATCAGTTATCTCGGAGGTCAGACAGGAGCAGTGCTTCATGGCGCAATCGTTCCGGGACTTGGTGGTATGGCAAAGGGCCATGCAGTTAACGGTGGCCATTTACAAGTTAACCAAGGGTTTTCCACGGGAGGAGCTTTACGGGTTGACCAATCAAATTCGGCGTGCGGCTGTTTCTTTGCCGAGCAACATTGCTGAAGGGCACGGAAGATTGAATAGGGCGGAATTTCGTCAGTTTCTCGGAATCGCACGAGCCTCAAACTTCGAACTGCAGACGCAGTTGCAGATTGCCCGCGAGCTTGAGATGGGGAATCCGAAGCTAGTTGACCAGGCTGAAAGTTTGTCTCATGAAGTCGGCAAGATGATTTACGCGGCTCTGAAATCATTGAAGAGCTAAGCTGGAAGAACGGTTTCCGAGATTGATCTCTGATCTCTGGAAAGGCATTTATGTTGCACACATTCGTCGCATACGTTGAAGACCTGCCGGGCGTGCTGACGCGCGTGGCATCGCTGTTCCGGCGGCTGAACATCAACATCAACTCGCTCACCGTGGGGCGCAGCGAGCGGCCGGGCCTGTCGCGGCTCACGCTCACCTGTGAGGCGTCGGGCGAGGCCGGACATCGCATCCGCGCCAGCCTGTTTAAACTGGAAAATGTCGTCGATGTGGACGACATCGCGCAGGCGCCGTCGGTGACGCGCGAGCTGGCGCTGATTAAAGTCGCCGCCACGCCGCGCAACCGCGCGCAGATCTTCGATCTGGCCGAGGTCTTTCGCGCCCGCATCGTCGATCTCACTTCGGAGTCGCTCATTATTGAGATGACGGGCGTGGAAAGCAAGATCGAAGGGCTCATCGAGATTCTGCGCGAGGACGAGGGCCGCGTCCTCGAGCTCTGCCGCAGCGGCAAGATGACCATGCGGCGCGGCCACCACGTGAGCAGCGTGGTCAAGGCCATGGGCGTGGGTGAGGCCGCAGAAGAGGACGAGGAGCCTGCGGAGGAAAGCGCGGCGGACGAAGTGCAATAAGAGCAGCGGAGGCTCGGATCAGAGCCGGCCATTCTGAACATTGAATCCCAAACAAGCAAAGGAAGAATCGGACAAAACATGGCGAAGACTTATTACGATCACGATGCCGACCTCAGCCTGATCCAGGCCAAGAAGGTGGCCATCATTGGCTACGGCTCGCAGGGGCATGCACATGCTCTCAACCTGAAAGATTCGGGCGTGCAGGTGAAGGTGGGCCTGGCGGCCAACTCCAAATCGATTGCCAAGGCGCAGAAGTCCGGGCTGGAGGTGACCACCGTCGCCGAGGCCACAAAATGGGCCGACGTGGTGATGGTGCTGGTTCCCGATCAAACCGCGGCGAAACTGTATGCCGAAGAGATCGGTCCGAACCTCAGCGCGGGCAAGCTGCTGATGTTCGCGCACGGCTTCAACATTCACTTCAAGACCATTGTGCCCGCCGCGGGCATCGACGTGGGCATGGCCGCGCCCAAGGCGCCCGGCCATCGCGTGCGCGAAGTGTTTATCGAAGGCGGCGGCGTGCCTTGCCTCATCGCCGTGCACCAGGACGCGACGGGCAAGGCGCATGCGCTTTGCCTGAGTTATCTGAAAGGCATCGGCGGCACGCGCGCCGGTGTGCTCGAAACCACGTTTAAGGAAGAGACCGAGACCGATCTCTTTGGCGAGCAGGCGGTGCTGTGCGGCGGCGTGAGCGCGCTCATCAAGGCTGGGTACGAGACTCTCGTCGAGGCCGGCTATCAGCCGGAGAGCGCCTACTTCGAGTGCCTGCACGAGCTTAAGCTGATCGTCGACCTTATCTATCGCGGCGGCCTCGCCTACATGCGCTACTCGATTTCAGATACGGCCGAATACGGCGACTACGTTTCAGGGCCGCGCGTCATCGGCGCAGAAAGCCGCAAGGCGATGAAGCAGATTCTTGCCGAGATTCAGGATGGGTCGTTTGCAAAAAGATTTCTCGCCGACCAGAACTCAGGAAAGAAGGAGTTTCTGGCCTTCCGCGAGGCCGAGGCGAAGCATCCGGTCGAGATCGTCGGCAAGCAACTGCGCGCGCAGATGCCGTTTCTCGATCCGGTGACGGTGGAGGAAGTGGCGAAGACGCGGTAAAGGACAGCCTCCAGCTACTGGCTCCTAGCTTTTAGCTGGAGGCTCACCTTTTGCTTGCGGCCCTCCCAAATCTGGGTCACAATGGGGCCGACCCCGAAATGCCCCTCCCGCTCGAGACCGCCCGCTTCGACGCGCTCAAGGCACTTGCCGCCCAGCGCTTCGGTGAGATTACACCCGCCGAAGAGGAGGTTCTCCGGCTTTCCGCATCGACGGAGGACCGTGACACGCCCAAGTCAGAAGACCGCCCGGAGGTTCGGGCGGCCTTCTTGCGCTGGCTGGCCACTGACAAAGGAGCTGCGGCACACATCGACCCTTTCGGCCTCCGCGTTGAAAACGCCACCATCACATCGCCTCTCGATCTCGACTGTTGCAAGATCTCTTTTCCTCTGCGTTTCGAGCGGTGCACCCTCCAGGGGGTGCTCTCCCTCAGGTCGGCGGAACTGCCGGCGCTCGATCTCACCGACTGCAAGACCGAATACGGGATCTCCGCTGACTGCCTGCGCACACAAGGCCCCGTCTTCCTTCGCAGGCTCGGAGCCAAGGGCGAGATTCGCTTCCCGTGCGCGCGCATCGGTGGCGTCCTCGACTGTTCCGGTGCGACGCTCACTGCCAGGGGCGACGCACTCAATGCGGAAGGAGCCGACATCGCCGGCAGCGTCTTCCTCAACAAGGGGTTCTCCTGCTCGGGCGAAACCCGCCTCCTTTGCGCGCGAATCGGCGGCGACCTCGTTTGCTCCGGCGCAGCCCTTACCGCAGAAGGCATCGCGCTCAACGCGAGGATGGCTAACATCGTCGGCAGCGTCTGTCTCATAGAGAGATTCTCCTGTTCGGGCACGATTCGGCTACCGCGAGCGAGGATCGGCGGCGACCTCGACTGCTCCGGCGCGCGGATCAGCGTCCTCATGTGTGAGCATATGTGTCTTGAAGGGGCGCTGATTTGGACAGCAATCCGGAGCCCAAAAAACTCATGCCTCGACCTTTTCGGGGCAACGGTCAGAATGCTCAGTGACGACACTGCGAGTTGGCCCGCGCCTGGCGACCTTGCCGTTAACGGGCTGGAGTACAGGGATCTGACCCACCACGGGCCGTCCACAGAAGACGATCTCAGCAAAGAACAAATGGCCCCGCAACGCAAGCTCGACGCCGGGGAACGCGTCCGCTGGCTTAACCTGCAGGATAAAGAAGACCGACTCGACCCACAGCCGTGGATGTGGCTGGCGAAGCTCTTCAAGGAAAAGGACGATATCGCGGGCTTCCGTCACATTGTTTGCGCCTACCGGTGCATGAAGGCCCGCACGCATCGAAACCGAGCTGCAAGATTGTTCGGAGTCGGGATGGCGCATCTGGAGAGAAATCCGTGGCGCATCCTCTGGCTCTTTGTGCCACTGCTTCTGCTCGGCGCGCTGATCTTTTGGTTGGCAGCCAACGCAGGCTATATGCCACCGACAAGTAAGGATGTTTACTCTGCATGGGCGACGGGAAAGCCTTTCCCCATCGCCTATCCACAATTCAATTCGATTGTCTATACGCTGGAGAACGAGCTGCCGGTGGTCAAATTCGGGATGGACGACAAGTGGGCGCCCAATCCGAACCTTATTGCGCAGGGCAAGACCGCGACGTACTGGTGGCTGGCCGGTTTCCGCTGGTTCCTCATTCTCGCCGGGTGGGTTCAAGGCATCCTGCTGACCTTCGGCATCACTCGCCGCTTCCGCGATTGAGACTATCTGCCTGCACGAAGGCGCTGCGCCGTAGATTGGGGAACCTCGCGCGCTTGGCCCGGGACCAGTCGATATATTTCGTCGAGTCCGCTCCCGGCCCGGTCGAGGACCAGAATTCGAACTCCTGGGCTTCGTTTTTAAACTTGGGAATCTTCTTTGTCATGGTTCTTTCGTAATCGTAGCCCAATCCCGCCGTTCTGCAATGCCCAAGCCTGTAGAATCAAGCTGAAAACCCCGCCTCAAACCGGCAGTGGAGGCTCCTTGCTTTACTGGCTGCTGTACGAAAAGCTGTTTCCGTTCTTTCACCCGTTCCGGATCTTCCGCTACCTGACGTTTCGCACCGCGTTTGCCTCGCTGACGGCGCTGCTGATCGCGCTTTTCATCGGGCCCTACGTGATCCAGAAGCTGAGGGAGTTCCAGATCGGCCAGTTTGTGCGCGAGGATGGGCCGCAGTCGCACCTGAAGAAAACGGGAACGCCGACCATGGGCGGCGTGCTGATCGTGATCGCCATTCTGCTGCCTACGGTTCTGTGGTCGGACCCGGCGAATCCGCTCGTCTGGATCGTGGTCTTCTCCACGCTTGCGTATGGCGCCATCGGTTTTGCCGACGACTACATCAAGGTGGTGCAGCGGCGCAGCCTGGGATTGACGGTGCGGGCAAAGCTGCTTTGGCAGGCGCTGGCCGGAGTGGTGGTGGCCGTGGCGCTGGTGGTGCTGGACGAGTTCAAGGTGTTTTCGACGCGCCTGTCGGTGCCGTTTATCAAGAGCCTGCGACCCGATCTGCTGTGGCATGGGTGGCCCGCAACGCTGCCGCACCTGGCCCTGCTCGCGTTTGTGCCGTTCGTGGTGTGGGTGGTGCTGTGGCTGGTGGGCACGTCGAATGCCGTAAACCTCACCGATGGACTCGACGGGCTGGCCATCGGCTGCACCATCATTGCCGCCGGCGCGCTGGCAGTGCTCACGTACATCAGCGGCCACGTGGTTTTCGCCGACTACCTGGAGCTGCAGCGCATGCCCATGGTGGGCGAGCTGACGGTCTTCTGCGGGTCGATGGTGGGCGCGTCGATCGGCTTTCTCTGGTACAACGCGCATCCGGCCGAGATCTTTATGGGCGACGTGGGCTCGCTGGCGCTGGGAGGAGCCATCGGCACCGTGGCCATCATTATCCGGCAGGAGCTGCTGCTGCCATTTATCGGCGGCATCTTCATTCTTGAAGCGGCTTCGGTCGTCCTGCAGGTGGGCAGCTACAAGCTGCGCAAGAAGCGAATCTTCAAGATGGCGCCGCTGCATCACCATTTCGAGCAGTTGGGCTGGAGCGAGTCGAAGGTGATTGTGCGCTTCTGGATCGGCGCCCTGGTGTTTGCATTGTTTGCACTCACTACACTGAAATTGCGCTAGCAGCCGCCCGCGCCGCATCCCCCGCGGTGCACAATAAAGTTGGCGCTCGAAGCAGCTAGCAGCCTGTGGTTCGATTTGTTTGGGCAAGAAGGAGCATCCCTCAGGGGCTAAAGCCCAATTGGTTTGGCTGACTGTACGGCACGAGGCCCAGAGGGCGCCCCGTCGTGCCCTTTCAAAACACGACTCTCACCGCAGGCTGTAAGGATCGATCCGAATGATGGAATTGAAGGGCAAAAAGGTTCTGGTCGTGGGCCTGGGAAAGTCAGGGCTGGCAGCAGCGTTGTTTCTGCGCCGCAAGGGCGCGCAGGTGACGGTCTCCGACATCCGCTCGGCCGAGTCGCTGGCCAAAGAGATTCCGGCGCTGCTCGATGAGGGAATCAATGTCGAAGCTGGCGGGCATGGCCTGCTGACCTTCCGCCGCCAGGACCTGATTGTGGTGAGTCCCGGCGTGCCGCTGGATACGCCAGAGCTGGTGCAGGCCCGGAACTTCGGCCGCCCGGTGATCGGCGAGCTGGAACTTGCGGCGCGATTCCTCAAGGGCAAAATTCTGGCCATTACCGGATCGAATGGCAAGACGACGACGACGGAGCTCGCAGGCGAGATTCTGAAGGAGGCGGGCTATCCCACGCAGGTTGGCGGCAACATCGGCGTCCCGGTGGTGGGGATGATCGACGAGAGCACAGACGACACGTGGTCGGTGCTTGAAGTATCGAGCTTCCAACTGGAAAGCACGGAAGAGTTCCATCCCAGGATCGCAGTGATCCTGAACATTACGCTCGATCACCTCGACCGCCACGGAACCTTCGAAAACTATGCGCTGGCCAAGGAGCGCATCTTCGCCGTGCAGGACGCAAGCGACAGCTTGGTGCTGAACGCCGACAATGCCCGGACCGCCGAGGCCGAGGCCCGCTCACGCGCTCCGGTTTACTGGTTCTCAGCCAAACACGAAGTGAAGCGCGGCGCGTGGGCAGAGAAGGGGAGCGTTGTCTATCGCTCCGCGCCGGAAGCGGCGATCGAGACCATTCTGCCGCTCAGCAAGATTCCGCTCAAGGGCGAGCACAACGTGGAAAACGTGCTGGCCGCGGTGTGCGCGGCGCGGCTGGCCGGAGTGCCCGGCGCCGTGATCGCGCGCGCCATCGAGAAGTTCCGCGCCGTGGAGCATCGTTTGGAGTACGTCGCAACCGTCAATGGCGTTGAGTTCTACAACGATTCGAAGGCCACCAACGTGGACGCGACCGCCAAGGCTGTCGCAGCGTTTTCCGGAGGCGTTCACCTGATTCTGGGCGGCAAGGACAAAGGCTCGGACTACACCACGCTGTCGCAATTGCTGCGCGAGCGGGTGCGCGCCGTCTACACCATTGGGGCGGCTGCGGCCAAGATCGAGTCGCACTTGCGCGGGGTGGTGACGATCCAGTCGTGCGAGACGCTGGCCAATGCGGTGAGCGCTGCCGTCGCTGCGGCGCGGCCTGGCGACGTGGTGCTGCTGGCGCCGGCCTGCTCCAGCTTCGACCAATTTGAGAACTACGAGCACCGCGGGCGCGTCTTCAAACAGCTTGTCGCGGAACAAAAGGATTGGAAGGCAAACGAGAACGAGTAGGCGCCGTGGGCGCGTTTTGTGTGAGGGCACGACTTTCAGGCGTGCCGGAGAATGGCAGCAGGCACAAACGGATTTTAGCCCTTGAGGGATTAGAGGATCGGCTGAGAGAAAAACATGGCGAAGCGAGTGGGCGTTGACAAATGGCTGTTCTTCACCACGCTGGTGCTGGTGGTTACCGGACTGGTGATGGTCTTCTCGGCTTCGGCCATCGTCGATCAGGAAAGGTACCACTCCGCCTACACCTTCATCCTTACGCAGGCGGTGTGGGCAGTGGCGGGCGTGCTCGCTCTGCTCGTGCTCATGCACGTGGACGTGAGCCGCTACAACTCGCCGCGCTTCATTTATCCCATCCTTTGCATCACGACCGTATTGCTGGTGCTCGTCTTCCTCATGCCCGGCTCGCATCACACGCATCGCTGGATTCGCTTCGGCAACTTCTTCAGCTTCCAGCCGTCGGAGATCGCCAAGCCCGTGCTGGTGCTGTTTCTGGCGTGGTTCCTGCACACGCGGCTGGGCGCCATGCGCGACTGGAAGCACACGCTGCTGTCCGCGGCTCTCATTCCCGGACTGTTTATCGTGCTGGTGGCGGCCCAACCCGACCTGGGCACGGCGCTGGTGCTGGCGGGCGTGGCCGCAATGATTCTGGTGCTGGCGGGGATGGAGTGGAAGGTACTGCTGGGCGCCTTCGCCGCCGCGTTGCCCGTGCTGGCTGCGCTTTTGCTCATGGTTCCCTGGCGCCGGGCTCGCATGCTGGTTTTTCTCAATCCCGAATCCGATCCGCAGGGCGCCGGCTATCACATTTATCAGTCGCTCATTGCCGTGGGCACAGGCGGGCTCACGGGCCGCGGCTACATGGAAGGAATGCAGAAGCTGTTTTATCTGCCCGAGGCAGCCACGGATTTCATCTTTGCCAACATCGCCGAGGAACTGGGCTTCATCGGAGCCATGTTCATCGTGCTGCTGTTCGCCATGTTCGGTGTCCGCGGATTGCGCACGGCATTCCGCTGCACCGATCCCTTTGCGCGGCTGGCCGCCTTCGGCATCACCGTCACGATTCTGCTGCAGGCCTTCTTCAACATCAGCGTGGTTCTTTCGCTGGTTCCCAACAAGGGCATCCCCCTGCCCATGATCTCGCACGGAGGCACGTCACTTTTCTGCACGCTGGCCAGCATCGGAATTTTGCTCAACATCAGCCGGCAGGCGGAATAAAGCGTCAAAGGAAACGGGGGAAAGGCCAAAACAAGCGCATGGCGAAGCTGCGAATCCTTATCGCCGGCGGCGGTACGGGCGGGCACATCATTCCCGCGCTGGCGGTGGCGCGCGCGCTGGTCGAACGGCATGGGGCTGAGGTCCTCATGGTCGGCACCGCACGCGGTTTGGAGTCGCGCCTCGTGCCTGAGGCGGGATTTCCGCTGCGGCTGATCGATGTGGGTCCGCTGAAAAGCGTCTCGCTCATCACCCGGCTGCGAACCATCGCCCGCTTGCCGCGCAGCATCGGCGACTGCAAGCGCATGATGCGCGAGTTCCGCCCCGGCGCCGTGCTCGGCGTGGGCGGTTATGCCTCCGGACCGGCGATGGTGGCGGCGCTTCGCATGAAGATTCCAGCCATGGCCTTTGAGCCGAACGCGATGCCCGGCCTGGCCAACCGGCTGGTGGGCAAGCGGGTGCAGGCGGCGGCCATCAACTTTCCCGCCGCAGCCAAATGGTTCCGCAACGCAGAAGTCACCGGCGTTCCCGTGCGCCCGGAGTTTTTCGAGGTTGAGCCTCCTTCTGGCCTGCAGCATCTGCTTGTCTTCGGTGGGTCTCAGGGAGCGCGCCTCTTCAATATTCATCTTCCGCACATCATCAAGGCTCTGCTCGATGCGGTTCCGGGGCTGACGGTTTTGCATCAAAGTGGAATCCACCACGCCGAGGCGACCGAAGCGGCCTATGCGGTCAGCGGCGCCGATCCCGCGCGCTGGTCGGTTCGGCCGTTCCTCGACGATATGGCGGCGGAGTTTGCCCGGGCGCACCTGATCCTGTCGCGGAGCGGCGCGTCGACTGTGGCTGAGGAGGCGGCGGCCGGCAAGCCCGCCCTGCTGGTTCCCTTTGCCGCCGCAACCGACCAGCACCAGCGCCGCAATGCAGAAGCCATGGTGGCAGCCGGAGCCGCCGTGATGCTGATGGAAAGCGATCTGGACATTCCCGACAAACTGCTCTGGATCCTCGCCGGCTTGATCACCGATCCCGGACGGTTGGCTGCGATGTCTGCCGCGGCACGCACGCAGGCCCATCCGGGCGCGACTGAGCGCATCGCCGACCGGCTGGCGGAGTTAGCGGAAGGGCAGCAAGTCAGCAAGTCAGCGAGTTAGCGAGTCAGCGGAAGGGCAGCGGAGTGAGCGGAGTTAACGGGAGTGGCGGGGCTGGAGGCGCTAGCAGTGCCAGGAGGGCTCTGTTTTGCTCCACGAATGCGCGTACCGGGCCGGGAATATTTGTTGAGTTCGGATAGCCGACGATTCTGTAACAATGACTTTCAAGCGCTAAAGGCGCCTCGGAGTTTGGCGTTTGCAGCGGTCGCGATTTCTAATCCTTGTGTCGTCGTCGGAAAGTTATGAAACTCCTGTTGCGAGCGTTGCCGGCGGTGGCGCTACTTGCCTTGCTGCTCTTTCTGGTACTAAGAGCTTATCCGTAAATAGTGCCGAGCTTGATTCTCGCGTCAGATAATCTTGCGGGCGGGGATTGGATTTGCGCGACGATACAGTTCAAGATGGCACAGATCAAGTCCTGGACAGTGTCGGACGCGTTGTGGAGGAGGATCGAGCTGCTGGTCCCGGCGCGAAAGCGGCTAGGTGGCTGCAAGTACCAGCGCAAACCCGGAGGGGGACGCAAACCGATACCGCCGCGACAGGTATTTGCCGCGATTGTGTATGTTCTTCGCACGGGCTGCCAGTGGAAGGCGCTTCCGCGCCAGTACGGTTCTGCGAGTGCGGTGCATAAGTACTTTCAGACGTGGCACAGGGCGGGATTTTTTCAGAAGCTCTGGGAGGCCGGGCTGGCCGAGTATGACGGCATGCATGGCATTGCCTGGCAGTGGCAGGCAGCCGATGGGGCGATGGGGAAAGCTCCGCTGGCAACCGAGTGCGTAGGTCGGAACCCGACCGACAGGGGAAAAAAAGGGGCGCAAGCGCAGTCTGCTCGTCGACGGGCGTGGAGTCCCGCTGTCGATCGCCGTCAGCGGCGCCAACGTGCACGACTCGAAGCTTCTGGATCGAACCCTGGCTCAGATCGCGGTCCCGCGTCCTCAGGCCACGTGGAGTAGTCAGCAGTATCTCTGCCTGGACGCCGGTTATGTGGGCTATCCGGTGAGCAAAATCGCCCGCAAACACGGTTATTACCTGCGCGTGAAATCGCGCGCGGAAGAGCGGCTGCTCAAGTACCGGTACCCGGACTCCAAACCCCGCCGCTGGGTGGTGGAACGGACCCACTCCTGGCTCAACCGCTACCGCAAACTGCTGGTCAGCTTCGAAAAGACAGAAGCCAGCTACATAGCCTTATTGCAATTGGCGGCCGCCCTGATCTGCTGGAGAAAGACCCTGATTATTTACGGATAAGTTCTAAGAGCCATTCCAATCCACGTTTATGATGGATTCGAATCGCCTGACCTGAGCCGCTTCCGCTGGCTGCGCGGCCGGTTCGAGCCTGGCGCTGTTGTCTCTCAAACGGCAGTGGTGAGATCGGGCCACAGGGCCCTCGCCGTCACAGTACACGCTGGCGACCGGCCCGAGGCGGCAAGCCAGGGAAATGCGGCAACCGAACGCGACGAGATTATGGAGTCCTGGTGGCTCTTCTCGCGGACAGGGCGATCGTACGTGTACTCTTTTAGCCTTTATCTGCCTAAAGATTTTCCGCAAACGCCTGAACGCCTGGTGATTGCACAATGGAGACAGCTTTGCGTGGTTTCCTGCGTTCCCGATAATCCGATTCTTGCCGTGCGCTACGAGATGGGGCGGCTCCAAGTCACACGAAATGACGAACATGGCAAAACCGTGCTTTATCAGGGCGACGAAGATGTCCGGGGAAGGTGGCTTGACTTCCGAATCATCGCGCGATGGGAGCGCACAAACAAAGGAACCCTCGATGCAACTCTAGATGGACGCGGAATCCTCCACTATGAGGGACCTACTGTTTACCAGCCCGGCTCGGGGCATTCCCGGCTCGTTCTTATCTACTTTAAGACCGGCCTGTACAGAGACGCGTTGCACGAGCCGCCCTGGACGATGTACGTCGATGAATACCGAAAAGACCAATGCGACACTGCCAGTTGCCGATGAATTCTCACAATGGCCAGATAACGGGCTATGGGGAAATTACCGATTGAAAAGCAGCCGGGTGCGGCCCTCAGGCGAGAATGGGATTTGATCGCCACGGGACTGCTGGCGCGATTCGTCTGGCAGCACAACAAAAAGCCCGCTTGCCGAAACAAGCGGGCCTTCTCATCGATCAGCGGAAATGCAATCTTCCGCCGTAAGCCGGAATTACCGGTGTCCACCACCGCCGTGGCCGCCGCCACCACCATGGAAGCCGCCGCCACCACCATGGAAGCCGCCGCCACCTCCTCCGCCGCCGTGGTATCCGCCACCGCTGAATCCGCCGCGTGCGCCGCCCCTGTATCCGCCGCCACTATAACCGCGTGCTACGCCGCCGCCGCTGTAGCCGCGAGCAACGCCGCCCGCGTATCCATGCGAACCTCCGCCGGCATAGCCGCGTCCGTTATAGGCACCGCGTCCGCCGTAGCCGCCACGGTATCCGTAGCCGCCGCGATAGCCGTAACCGCCGCGATAGCCGAAGCCGCCGCGCATGTAGTAGCCGGGGTGACCGTAGAAGCCCCAGTGGTACCAGGGTCCGGCGCCAATAAAGAGTCCGCCCATGAACCAATCAGGGCCGTAATAGCCGTAAGGGGCGCAGGCATACGGATAATACGGGTAATAGCCCCACGAGCAATCCGGGGGACCGTAGTAGCCGTAATCGTAGTCGTACCCGTAGTAAGGAGCTGGGACCACTGCCGGCCCGACGCCGACACCTACCGCGACCTGGGCGTTCGCCGGGACAGCGGCGAACGGCAGAACCACAAGCATTGCCAACAGAACCAACCAAAGATTCTTCATGACATCCTCCCTGTGCTGGCCCGTCCTCGCCTTGCCCGGACTGGAGCCCGGAGTCGCCTCCGGTCTCAGCACCACCCGGCCTCTCCTATTTCGTCTTCGGGCCGGCCTTCAATTCATTAAACGCCGTTTTCGCCCTTTTGTTGCGGTCCGATGAAAGATTGGACTATCGCGCCCGAAAGAGCAACAACTTTCCCATTTGCCTTGCCTTGGCCCTCACTCCAAAGGGAGTTACCCCACACTCTAAGAGACGCTTCAAATCGCGAAACGGCCTAAAAAAACGGCCCCTCCAGTTTGGAGAGGCCGCATGGTGCAGGCAGCAGAAGGCGGAGCTACCTGCGAAAGCGATCGTCCCGGTCAAAGTGCCGGCCGTCACGGTCGCGACGGTCGAAGTCGCGGTGATAGAAGACCGGCCCGCGGTCCACAACGATGCCGCCGCGGAATACGGGGCCGCCAATGCGAACCCCAACGAAGTTCCAGTAGCCGGGCACCCAGTAGCCGTTGGACCAGTAGCCGTCAACCCACACGTATCCCGGTCCGGGGCATGGCGGAGCTGCGACCGCACGCGCGCCAAAGTAAACGCCGATTCGAGCTGCCTGAGCGGGCGCCGCGCTCAATCCCAGAGCTCCGGCCGCCAATGCCGCTCCCAACAAACACTTCTTCATGCTGCCCATAATTCCTCCATTCCAAGCGGACCGCTTTCTGGTCCGCTCCGGCTTCCACCCCACGGACCCCGGCTCTTCGAGCCACCCGTCCCTCCACCCCAAGAAGCAAAGACCGCTTCTTGGGGGCCCCGGGTTCGTGGGGACCCCGGCTTGCCACCACCCTGGGGCTTGCTTCTTGCTGCCCCATCAGCTCGCCGGTTCTGTCCAATGCAAACACGGGTGCAGCGGAAGGTTGCGGCCGCCGCGCGAAGATAAAACTGCGCAACTTTTCGCGATCTCGTGTGTCGAATCGCGGGTTTTCGGCGCGGCCGGAACCGCAGATCATGGGTTCACATGAGACCAGTTTTTGGTGTATAGTGGTACGCATAGGGGAAGCAGCAATGGTCCAGGCTCAAGCCACTCGATTGAGACCGCGCGAAGCGGCGGTTCGCTGGGAGCGCCACACGGCGCGCGGCGGCAAAATGGGTCGGGGATCCGTTGGTCAGGGATCAGTCGGCAATCTCGTGTCGCTGGCCTTCGCTGCGGAAAAAGGCGTCCCCAAAGCCCGCGCGGCCCGGCTATTCAATCGCGTTGCGTCCACATCGCCCTTGCCCCCGGGAAAACTGAGAGCGGAGTTGATTCCCGATTCGAGTTGGAAGCGAGCAGGCAAGACGCTGGGACCGCTGGCCAGCCAAACAGTGACAAGGCTCGAACACATCTTGTCGTTTGCTACGAGTGTGTGGGGAAACGAATCGGCTGCGCTCCGATGGCTCAACCGGCCGCACCTCGAACTTCGCGGGGCGACTCCGATTTCGCTTCTTCGCACGGAGGCGGGCGGGCGCGCGGTGGAGGCCATTCTCGCCGCTTTGGAGTACGGGTTTCCAGTCTAGTTTCCAGTCCAGGGGTGCTGCCCGATGATCGTTTTCAGGATGCATCACCCCAGGTATGCAGCCTTCGATACCGTGGGCGCCGCACTCTACGGCGGGCGCTGGCATTCGCGCGGAATCCACGTTGTTTACGCCGCTGAGCACGTGAGTTTGGCGGTGCTGGAGACAATCATTCATGCGAGCGGCGAGGAGATTCCGCCGCGATCGATCACCCGCGTTCATATTCCGGACAACCTTTCGATCGAAGTAGCGCCTTGGATGGAATTACCGCACTCGCAGCGCTACGGCGACCTATGGGTGAAGGAGGCGAGAAGCGCCGTTCTTCGCGTCGAAAGTATTGTCGTCAACCGGATGGAATCGAATTTCGTGCTCAATCCCCGGCATCCAGATTTTTCGCGAATCGGGCAAGAAAAGCCAAAGGAGTTCCCATTCGATCCGCGATTAATTGGTCGCGCGACACCGTAGAATGCGGTTGTCTATCATCGATCACGACGACACCGTTGGGGTTTTCCGCGCGGCGGCCCCCTCAGAACAAGGAGATTTCGATGCAACACGCCCAAGGCACCTTCACCGTCGACATCCATCCACTCGCCCCCGCGCCTGCTGAAGGAATCGGGCGCTTCTCCATCAACAAGACGATCCACGGAGATATGGAAGCGACCACATTGGGCGAGATGTTCACCTGCGGCGATCCCAAGGCGGGCGCGGCAGGATACGTGGCCATCGAGTTCGTCACCGGCACGCTCAAGGGCAAACACGGCAGCTTTGCGCTGCAGCACTTTGCCACCATGGACGGCAAAGGCCCAACCATGCAGGTGATCGCGGTGCCGGGATCGGGCACGGGCGAGTTGGCAGGCATCGAAGGGACGTTCACCATTCGCGCTGAGAACGGGCAGCACTTTTACGAATTCGAGTACGCGCTGCCGGAGTAAAGAAAGCTTCTAGCCACTAGCTTCTAGCTCCTAGCTCTTCCATGCCTCGCCAGCATTTGAGCCGAAAACAGGTGCGAGTTGAACCACGAGCAGAAACTGCCGACGCGCAGCCCACAAGAGGCTAGAAGCTAGGAGCTAAAGGCTAGAAGCTCCAGTCGTTCTGCTACCCTGATCCTTCACCACCATGTTTGCCACCTCGCAGCACGCGCACTTCATCGGCATCGGCGGCATCGGCATGAGCGGCATCGCCGAGATCATGCTCAACCTGGGCATCAAGGTCTCAGGCTCCGATCTGAAGCGCAGCGCAGTCACCGATCGCCTGGCGCAATTGGGCGCCACCGTCTATGAAGGGCACCACGCGGCCAATGTCGCCGGCGCAACCGTGGTGGTCACGAGCTCTGCCGTCAACGCGAGCAATCCCGAGGTGCGCGAGGCGCACGCGCGCAAGATCCCAGTCATCCAGCGCGCGGAGATGCTGGCCGAGCTGATGCGCCTGAAGTACGGCATCGCCATCGCCGGCATGCACGGCAAGACGACGACCACTTCGATGGTGGCCGCGGTGCTCTCGGCAGGCGGGCTCGATCCCACGGTCGTCGTGGGCGGCCGCGTGGACGCGCTGGGCTCGAATGCGCGGCTCGGCACAACGCAGTACCTCGTGGCCGAGGCCGACGAAAGCGACCGCTCGTTCCTCAAGCTCTCGCCGATTCTCGCGGTGGTCACGAATCTCGACCGCGAGCACATGGACTGCTACCACGACATGGCCGACGTGGAGCGAGCCTTCGTGGATTTCATGGACCGCGTGCCGTTCTACGGTGCGGTCACGGCCTGTGTGGACAATGCGCTGCTGAAGGGGATTTTGCCGCGCGTGCGTCGGCGCGTCTTCACATACGGCGTGGCCGCCGAGGCCGACTACCGGCTGGAGCTGCTCGATTCGGGACAATCGCCGAGTTCGGCTACGGGGAAGGGAGGCGGCTTCTCGCGTTTTCAGGTGCACACGGCTGCGGGGCCGCTCGGTCCGTTCGAGCTCCATGTGCCGGGGCGGCACAATGTGTTGAACGCGACGGCAGCCGTGGCCATCGCGCGGCAACTCGAGGTCGGCCCGGAAAGGATTGCCCAGGGGCTCGCGCACTTTCGCGGTGTGGACCGGCGCTTCCAGCTACGCGGCCAGGCGCGCGGCGTCACGGTGGTCGACGATTACGGCCACCATCCCACCGAGATTCGCGCCACGCTGGGCGCGGCGCGGGAGTGCGCGCGCGGACGCATCCACGTTGTCTTCCAGCCGCACCGGTACTCGCGTACCGCTGACCTTCTGGACGAGTTCTCTGGCGCGTTTGGCGGCGCCGACACGGTGATTGTTCTGCCCATCTATGCGGCCAGCGAGGAGCCGATCCCCGGCGTGACCGCGGAACGGCTCGCGGAGCGCATCAAAACTGAAAAAGGCGGCCCGCGCGTCGAATTTGCGCCAGACTTTGCCGCCGCAGTGCGCGCGGCAGCTGCCTCGGCGCGCGATGGCGACCTGATCCTCACCCTCGGCGCAGGGAGCGTGAGCCTGCTCGCCGCTCAAATTCTGGCCGCGCTGGGCGATGCTGCTGTCACAGAGCCACGTGACAAAACCTGATTCCCAGTAACGAAATTTTCATCCTTTTTGTGGCGGCTATCACTGCGCATCGCGTCCGTTGCCTCTTATTCTCCGGCGCAAGGACGCGTTTATGCAAAACAATGGCAGAAAGATTGTCATCATTGGCGGCGGCATCGCGGGCCTCTGCGCCGCTGTGTATGCGCAGAAATGCGGCTACCAGGCCGAGGTCCTGGAAATGCACGACATGGCGGGCGGCCTGGCCATGAGCTGGCGCCGCGGCGCCTACACCTTCGAGACCTGCCTCCATTGGTTCTGCGGTTCCGATCCCAAAGGGGCGATACACCCGCGGTGGGCCGAGGTCTTTGACATCGACCGCTTGACCTTCGTCGATCTTCCGGAGTTCGCGCATCTGGAGACGGAGGACGGCGACTCGCTCGCGATCCTGACCGATCCCTCCCTTCTGGAAAAGGAACTGCTCGCCCGCGCGCCGCAGGACGCCAAAGCCATCCGTCAGCTTGTGTCGGATGTCCGACGCCTCGCTGCGTTCAAAATGCCCGATCCCGCCAGGAGCTGGGTAGAGAATGCTCCCACGCTGCTTCGCGACCTTCCTTGTTTTCCGCTGCTGCGTTCTCTTTCGCGAATCTCCCTGCGCGATTACGGCCAGCGCTTCACCGATCCGCTCCTGAAAGGCTTTTTCGCAGACGGCGGGCTCGGCGGGCTGCAAGCGATCGCCATCATCATCTCCATCGCATGGATGGCCTCCGGCGACGCCAAGTACGTGATTGGCGGCGCGCAGGCGATCATCCGGCTCATTGAGGAGAAGCTCGTGAGCCTCGGTGGCCGGGTGCGCTTCGGAGCTAAAGTCGAGCGCATCCTGGTAGAGAATGACGCCGCGGTGGGCGTGCGGTTGGCTGGCGGCGAAACCATCAAGGCGGATTGGGTCATCTCCGCCGCCGACGGCCACGCCACCATCTACGAACTTCTTGGCGGACGATACGTTGACGCAGCCATCGACAAAATCTACAACACCATGGAAATGTTCCCCAGCTACCTCCAGGTCTCGCTCGGAGTGGCGCGCGATCTCCGCGATCAACCCGCCTCCATCTCCCGCGTGCTCAAAACGCCGTTCCAGGTGGACCCGGAAACCGCGCTCAAGCAGGTGTCCTTCCGCATCTTCCACTTCGATCCGACTTTCGCCCCCGCCGGCAAGACCGCGGTCACGTGCCTTTTGCCCACGCGCAACTTCGCCTATTGGGCGCAGTTGCGCCAGGATGACGCGGAGAAATACCGGGCAGAAAAGCAGCGCGTGGCCGAGTCGGTAATCGATGTGCTCGAAAGAAAGGTCCCCGGCGTGCGCGCGGCCATTGAGGTGGTCGATGTGGCGACGCCTGCATCGATCTTTCGCTACACCGGCAACTGGAAGGGAAGCATGGAAGGCTGGCTGCCGACGCCGAAGACCGGCTTCAAGCCTTTGCCCAGAACATTGCCCGGCCTGCGCAATTTCATCATGGTGGGCCAATGGACCGCGCCCGGCGGCGGCCTGCCCTCCGGCCCCATGACTGCCCGTCCCGCGATCCAGACCATCTGCAAACAGGATGGCGTCTCCTTCACGCCGCGATAAATCGAGCGCTGCCGCCAAACCATAGGAACGGCGTCCTTCGCGAGTATGTCGAGCGGCATCGGGGCGCATCTAAGGGTGGCCGCTGCAGCCTGGGTGCAGACTGTGTCCCTACAGGAATCCGCGGCGGTGTTTGGGGATTCCCATCATTGCGGCAGAAGTGAGCCGCAAGAATGGGCAAGCGGCCTCATCGCCAAGCGTCAGCCGCGCTTGGCAGGGTCCAAATATGATTGGATAGCCGTGAGGAGCGCACCAAAATGAGCGACGAACTGCTGCGAAACATGCACGGAAGGTTCCTTGAGGCGTTACGGTATCGGGAGCAGGAAATGTTCAGCTATTTGGGAATGCTCGTGCCCGCTGCCGGAGGCTTCGTGTGGTTACTCATTTTCCATCTCAAGAACGAAGCCCTTAAGGAGAACGCTCTAAATGACGAGTGGCTTTTCACATGTGCGACGCTCGGTGTTCTGTTGATGCTCTTTCTTGGAGTGGCATATTCGCTGGCTCTTGGCTATAACTATCGGTACATCACGTTTCAGCTTGCGAAAATTGAACATTATTTCGGCGCAGACACGGTCATCCTCAAAGGATGGCCAAAATCTCGGGATGAATTTATAAGGCGATATCGAATCCTCCAGTGCATCCCGTGGTGTACCCCTCCGGCGATAATTGAGGGTTTCTGGTGGGCTTTCTTGGTTGCGATTGCCTTCGTAACCGCCTCTGCGACAATCTTGAATTCTTCAAAGTTGGCTTTTGATGTTGTGATTCCCGTTGGGGTCTTTTTGTTGTTATCGAGCGTGATTTTGCCAATCCGGTTCGGCTGCAAGTTAAGCAAGCTGTGTGAAAATGAGGGTGCGGAATGGCAGAGAAAACCAAACGTGCCTTAAATACGCTTAAGGGCGATCACGCTCCCGCGTATGCCTCGACATCGCGCTCGATCGCTTTTCTCAGTTCCAGACGTGCCTTCGAGAGGTCGTGCATCTGCTGAAGGTTCAGCCAGAACTCCGGACTATTGCCAAAGAAGCGCGCCAGGCGTAGTGCAGTGTCCGGCGTGACCGCACGCTTGCCGTGGACGATTTCGCCAATGCGCGTCGCGGGTACGCGGATCTTCAGCGCCAAGGCATTCTGTGTAATGCCAAGGGGGACGAGGAACTCCTCGCGCAACATTTCGCCGGGATGCGTACTGATCCTCTGAAGGTTCCATCCTGAGGCTGGTCTGTTGATTGTCACTCTTTCCTTTCCTTTCCTTTCCGCGCCTTCCTGTTAGTGATAATCCGTGATCTCTATCTCGTAGGCCCCGTCAACCCTCCAGATAAAGCAGATGCGGTACCGATCATTGATCCTGATGCTGTGCTGTCCGGCGCGATCCCCCTTTAGCGCTTCCAGCCGATTGCCGGGAGGAACGCGCAGATCGCTCAGGTTGATGGACGCTTCAATCTGATCCAGCTTGCGTCGAGCAACCGCCTGAATCGCGGACCAGCGTTTGTTCGAGCCGGTTTCGTAGAGCTCTTTTGTATCCGCGTCCTTGAAGCTCTTGATCATTCTTCCAATGTCATAATATAACGGATTACGTTATATGTAAAGCATTATAGAGCCGTCTGTGCCAGGCTAATGTTCCCTGCTTCCTCGCCCGCTTGGTCCCTTGCTCCCTAGCTCCCTCGGTCCCTGATTTTTCCACCCCGTAACCCCACGGATACCCCCGGCCATCTGACTGAAAACAGCCATCTCACTGCGGGCTATAGTGAAATCTGGCGACTCTCACGACCTTGCTCAGGCGTGACGAATCAAGGCAATACGACAAACCGGCCCACGTTGTGGGAGGACGACCCGCCCGCGGAGATTCGGCCGCGGCGCACGCGGGACGACTCTCCCTTAACAGGGCACTTCCGTCCCGGCGCGGCAGGCAGGCGCGGACCGGGAATGCCGCTGGAGTTCGACGATCCGGACGGCGACGGAGTTTTGCGCCCCACCGCGGATCGCTTTGGCTTGACCAAGCGGCCCTGGTGGCGGCCGGCCAGCACAGTGGGCCGCGTGTTTCTCGCCTCCTGCGCGCTGCTCGTGCTGGGCGCTTTCACCACCGCCTGCCTGCTTGTGCGCCACTCTCTCGAGCGCGACCCGCGCTTCCGCATTGCAGGCACTGAGGACATTCAGGCCACCGGCCTGACTGAAGTGAGCCGCGCGGAGATGATGCCCGTCTTCGGCGAAGACATTGGCCGCAACATCTTCTTCGTTCCCATCGACCAGCGACGCCGCGAACTGGAACAGATTCCCTGGATCGAGCGGGCAACGGTGATGCGCGTGCTGCCGGACCAGATTCGCGTTGCGGTGGTGGAGCGGCAGCCGGTTGCGTTTACGCGGCACGGCGAACAGATCGGGCTGGTGGATGCCAACGGCGTTCTGCTCGCCATGGCGCCGGCAACGATGGCCAAGCACCACTACTCGTTCCCGGTGTTGACGGGCATCGATCCCGGCGATTCGGCCGACTCGCGCAGGGAGCGCATGGCTGTGTACCTGCGCATGATGGCGGAGCTCGACGCCGGCGGCAAGCACAATTCCGAGCAGATCTCCGAGATCGACCTCACCGATCCTGAAGATGCGCGCGTGCTGATGCCGGAGCAGGGCGCCGATATTCTGGCGCACTTTGGCGACGATCAATTCCTCGCGCGCTACGAGCGCTACCAGGCGCACATCGCGGAGTGGCGCCAGCAGTATCCGCACCTCGCGGCCGTGGATTTGCGCTACGACAATCAGGTGGTTTTGCAGATGGCCTCCGGCAAGGAGACCGCCGAAACTGCGGGCGGCGATGCAGCCCGCCCCGGCGGGCCGCCGGCGACGGCGGGCCCTGACGCCAAGACCGCGTCAGACACGAAAACACTGGGCACGAAAACATTGGGCACGAAAACATTGGGCACGAGACCATTGAGCGCGAAAACGTCTGGCGCGAAGACGACTGGCGCAACTGCGCCAAAGAAGACCAAGTCAGACAGGGACAAACCGGCGCAGGACAAAAAACACGCGGCTCCCGCAAAACGCGCCGCCGCGCAGAGCACAACGAAGCGGAGCCCCGCTTCCACAACCCGTCCGGCGCACAAGACTCTCGCCGCCGGCGAAACGCAGGGCGGGTAAACGACCATGGGCCAGAAGCAGGACAACCTGATTGTGGTGCTCGATATCGGCAGCGCGTTTACGCGCGTTCTGGCCGCCGATGTGAACGAGAGCGTGTTGCGCTATCGCGGGCACGGCGTCGCGGCGTCGGCGGGCATGCGCAAGGGGCTGATTGCCGAGCTTGGGCCCGCGGCAAAAGTGGTGCGCGCCGCCAACGAGCAGGCTGAACGCGTAGCCCGCGCCAACATCGACGAGTGCGTGGTGGGCGTGGGCGGGCCGCACATTCGCGGCGTGAACACCAACGGCGGTTTCCAGTTGAGCCGCGGCATGCGCGAGATTACCGGCGAAGACGTGCGCGCCGCCATCGGCCGTGCGCGCGCCATCGAGCTCCCCGCCGACCGCGAGATTCTTCATCTGCTGCCTCGCCAGTTCATCCTCGACGAGCAGCCCGGCATCTTCGATCCAGTAGGCATGGTGGGCGCGCGGCTTGAGGTCGAGCTGCACATCGCCACTTGTGGCGGCAGCGCGCTGCAGAGCACGGTCACCTGCGCCAACCGGGCCGGGCTTGAGGTGTCGGAGGCGGTGCTGGAGTCGCTTGCCGCTGCCGAGTGCACGCTCTCGGCCGACGAGCGCGAGCTGGGCGTGTGCGTCATCGACATCGGCGCACATTCCACCGACCTCGCAGTCTTCTTCGAGGGCGCGGTGGCCTACACCGCATCGGTCCCCATCGGCGGAGCGCACTTCACCAACGACCTCGCCATTGGATTACAACTGCCGATGGCGCAAGCCGAAGAGCTGAAGCGGCAGTATGGCAACGCTGTTGTAACGTCGGTTCCGCAATTGGCGGAGGTGGAGATCACCACGCCGCAGGGCGCGCCAGCCATGCTGTCCATTCGCACCATGGCGGAAATTCTGGAGCCGCGCGCGCGAGAGCTCATGTACTACGTGAAAGAAAGCCTGCGCTACGGCGGCGTGGTGGATGCGCTGGGCGCGGGCTGCGTGCTGACCGGCGGAGGCGCCATGCTGCCCGGCATGCTCGATGTGGCTGAGAGCCAGTTGCGCGCTCCGGCACGAGTCGGTCTGCCTGTGCGCTTGTCGCATATGCCTCAGGAACTGAACCATCCGGCCTGGGCCGTGGGCATTGGAATGGTTCTTTACGCGCATCGCACGCGAATGACGCGCGCGGCCGAGGACAGCAATAGCAGTTTTCGCGACAGGCTGCGCGCCATGTTTGCAGCGAGTTTCTAGAGACAGGGACCGAGGGAACGAGGGACCGAGAAGGCAGGGGATAGGGAGTAGTCAGTAGGGAGTAGAAAGACAGGGACGCAGGGAGCAGGCGAGACAAGACAAACAGCACGAGAAAACGGGACACGAGATTTAGAGGCGTGGGAGACCCAGTGAGAGCGAAAACGTAACAAAGCAGATGGAAATTGAGGAGAGTGGAGCCCCAATGGAACAGCCAATCAGCGAAGCCGGAGAGATGCGCATTCAGTTTCACGACGAAAATGTGCGCGGAGCGCGCATCAAGGTAGTCGGCGTGGGCGGCGGCGGCAGCAACGCCGTCAATCGCATGATCCAGGCCCACATGGAAGGCGTGGAGTTTGTCGCCGCCAACACCGATGTGCAGGCGCTCAAGCTGTCGCAGGCTTCAGTCAAGCTGCAACTGGGCGTGCGACTCACTTCGGGACTGGGAGCGGGCTCCAATCCCGACATCGGCCGCCGCGCCGCGCTGGAAGACTCGGAAAAAATCATCGAGGCGCTCGAGGGCGCCGACATGGTGTTTGTCACCGCGGGCCTGGGCGGCGGCACGGGCACGGGCGCAGCGCCGGTGATTGCATCGCTGGCCAGCGAGATGGGTATCCTTACCGTCGCCGTCGTCACCAAACCGTTTGCCTTCGAGGGCAAGCGCCGCCTGATGCAGGCCGAGCGTGGCCTCAAAGAGCTGATCGACAGCGTGGACACGATGATCGTGATTCCCAACGAGAAGCTGCTCGCCGTCGCCAAGGACGCGGGCTTCTTCGAGAGCTTCCGCATCGCCGACGACGTGCTGCGGCAAGGCGTGCAGGGCATCAGCGACATCATCACCATTCCCGGCATCATCAACCGCGACTTTGCCGACGTGAAGACCACCATGGCGGGCATGGGCCACGCCGTGATGGGCACGGCAGTGCGCTCGGGCTCGAACCGCGCCATCGAAGCGGCGCAGGCGGCTATGGCGTCGCCGCTGCTCGAAGCGGGCGCCATCGACGGCGCGCGCGGCATCCTCATCAACATCACCGGATCGAGCTCGCTCAAGCTTTCCGAGGTCAATGAGGCTTCGTCACTGATCGAATCGGCCGCGCATGAAGACGCCAACATCATCTTCGGCGCGGTGCTCGACGAGAAGATGGGCGAAGAGGTGAAGATCACCGTTATTGCAACCGGCTTTCGCGACCAGATGCCGGAGCGGCGCGCGCGGATGTTGAATGTGGAGGAAGCGCCGGTGGTCTCGGTGCCCGTTGTGGCGACCAGCAACTGGATGCGCGAGAACGAACCGGAGCCCGCTCCTGCTCCGGCGCGCTTCATGAGCGAGGATGAAGAGGCTGCAACAGAAAGTTCGGACGATGGTTTCTTCTTTGCTGCCGCTGCGCCCGGCGTGGCGACGACGCTCACAGTATCTGAAGCAGTGACGAGAACCGAAGAGGACTATAGAAAGGAATTCGGCATCGAGCGCGATGGCGAGGCGCCGGCAGGGGCGCAATTCGAGGCGATGGAATCGGAGTCTCAGTCCGTGCCCCGGGACTATGCTTCGGACTTTGTTGCAACTTCGCACGATGGAGCGGAGCCGGGCGCTGAGCCCTCGCCGTCGCTCTTCGTTGACCCGGTTGAGCAGCCCGAGCGCGATTTGGATGTTCCCACATTTCTGCGCCGGCTGAAGTTCTAGAATTCCATGGCATCGGCAGCCGTGAGCCGCAATCTGTTATCGGGAATGGTTCCAAAACGGGCGCGGAGAGGGTATAGTAAACAGAACGCCCCGAAAGTTGTATGGGTTGCGATGTCCGATCGAGGGACACTACTGTCTCCCGGGTTGTTTTCGGAGCTTGGAAAAACCTGGTTGGCAGCGGATCTCGCGTTCGCGCAGTTGGTTTGTCGCGCTTCCCTGGGGCCGGTAAGAACATGTCGACGGGCACGCGGCAATCAAAGCCTGCTCGTCACGGAGTGAACGTACGCAGTGCGGCGCCCAACGGCGAACGCGCGGCACGAGATCCAAAAGTTGAGAGGTTGTTGACTGGATGAAGCAGTTGCGCGTTGGGCCCATTTATTTTCTTGTTTTCATTTTTGGCGTGAGCGCCGCCTGCGCCGCGGCGTTGGATGCTCCGCAACCTGTGCATCACTCCAAATCCAGGTCCGAGTCGCACGTCGCCACCACGCACCATGCAGCGACGAGCAGGTCCGCCACTCACTCCAGCGCTTCCCGCGCAACGGCATCCAGAACCTCAACGCCGCACGCCACGGCCACGCGCTCCTCGAACCCTCATAGCGCGTCCACGCACCGGTCATCTACGCAGAGGCCTGGGACCCACGTTACGGGAAGAACAACCGCGACGAGGCGCACTAGCTCGACGTCGGGAACGCTCGTGCGCCGCACCTCCTATCACCGCCGCCATCATTATTACGAGCGCTTCACGGCCAGTTCGTTTATTCAAGGGGACGTCGGCGCGGGCGACAACACCGCCGGCGAGGATCCGGTCGTTCGTCAGGCGGCCATCGATGCCCTTGGCGACATGAACGGCACCGCGTTGGTCATCAACCCCAACAACGGCCGCATCCTGGCGATGGTCAACCAGAAGCTGGCGCTTTCGCCGGGCGCCGAGCCTTGCTCCACCATCAAGCTCACCGTGGCGCTGGCTGCGCTGTCTGAATGGCTGGTCACGAGCGACACCATGGTGCAGCTTCCCGGCTTCCGCATGAACATGACCCAGGCGCTGGCCAAGAGCAACAACCTCTACTTTGAGGAGCTGGGCCGCGAGCTGGGCTTCGAGCGCGTGCGCCACTACGCCACGCAGTTCGGACTGGGCGAGCTGGCCGGCTACAACATTCCCGGCGAGCAGTTGGGCGTCTATCCCGACGAGCCGATTCCCGAGGCAGAGGGCGGCGTAGGCCGCATGTGCAGCTTCGGCCAGGGCGTCTCGCTCACTCCGCTGCAATTGGGCGCGTTTGTCGCCGCCATCGCCAACGGCGGAACGCTCTACTACCTGCAGCATCCCACCACGCCGGAAGAGGTCGCTGCATTCCAGCCCAGAATCAAGCGCACGCTCGATATCGCTCGCTACGTTCCCGACCTCGAAGACGGCATGGCCGGCGCGGTGGAGTATGGAACCGCGCGCCGCCTGCGCGCCAACTTCCGCGAGCTGCCGGTCTTCGGCAAAACCGGAACCTGCTCCGACAATGGAACGCGCTTCGGCTGGTTCGCCTCCTATTCCGAGTCGCCGCAGGGCGGCCTGGTCACGGTCTTCTTCCTGGAGGGCGGCAGGGCTACCTTTGGCCCGCGCGCCGCCGAGCTGACCGGCGCGTTTTACCAGGATCTCTGGGACCACGACTACTTCGCGGAAAAGAATCAGGATGCGCAATCCGCGCCAGTTCGAGCGCCGGCGCCCGCAACTGTCTTCCCTGCGCCAACTTCGGCCGGCTCCGCGGACCCCGAGCAGTAACACCGCAGCCCTCCCACATTCCCGTCGCACTTGAGCCGCCTCCGGGCGGCTTTTTGCGCTCATGGCGTCGCTCGGATTTATTCTGGCGGAGACATGAAGACAGTCAACTGGGTCGTCGCCGGCATCGGAGACATCGCGCGCAAGCGCGTCATTCCCGCCATTCAATCCGAGCCGCGCAGCCGGCTCTATGGCTTCGTCACGCGCGATCCGGCCAAGGCCGCTGTGTATCCCGGCGCGCAGTCGTGGGCAAGCATCGAGCAAGCCGTCGCCGATCCGGCCGTCGATGCCGTTTACATCGCATTGCCCGTGGCCCTGCATGCCGAGGCCGCCATCGCCGCGCTGCGCGCGGGCAAGCACGTGCTCTGCGAAAAGCCGATGGCCATGAACTTCGCCGAGGCCGAGCGCATGGTCGCGGAGGGCCGCGCGTCGAGTCGCGTTTCGGACCGCCTCTTCGGCGTCGCCTATTACCGCCGCCTCTACCCCAAGATGATCCGCGCACGGCAGCTCGTTGCCGAGGGCGCAGTCGGCCGCCCGCTGCTGGCCGAAGCCAACTGCCACGGCTGGCTTGAGATCGAAGGCCGCGAATGGCTCAGCGATCCCGCGCTTTCCGGCGGCGGCCCGCTCTACGACATCGCCTCGCATCGCATCGACCTTATGAACTTTCTGTTCGGCAAGCCGGAGCGCGCCTGCGGGCTGCTGTCGAACGCCGTGCATCGCATCGGCGTCGAAGACTCCGCAACCGCGCTCGTGCAGTTTCCCGGCGGCGTGCACGCGGTCGTCGATGTGCGCTGGAACTCGCGCGTGGCGCGCGACCAGTTCCGCATCATTGGCGAAGACGGAGAGATTGGCCTCGATCCGCTCAACACCCCGGAGCTGCGGGTGGCCGGCCGTACGGAGCTGCTGCCCCCACACGCAAACCTCCACTTCCCCATCGTGGAGAACTTCGTTGACGCCGTCGTCACCAACGACCCGGCGCGCCTTGCCTGCCCGGCCGAGCAGGCCGCTTGGGTCGACTGGACCATCAAGCAGGTGGTTTCAGCGCACTCCGAGCCCTCCTGATCCATTTGGCCGCAATTTTTCTCCAAGCCTTTGCAACGAACCGCGCTGAGATTCATCTCATAAGGAGAGGCCGCTTTTTTCTCTCGCAACGAAGCCCGCGGAGCCGGGCGGTCTGATTCCCCACACGCTTTAGTTCGGATCAATTTATGGCGCTGCCGATAGACACATTGTTGATGTACGGCTACCTGCTCATCTTTGCCTGGGTGCTGGTGGAGCAGCTCGGCCTACCCCTGCCGTCAGTGCCGGTGCTGCTGGCCGCCGGCGCGCTGTCCGCCCAAAGGCAGATCAGCTTTTCCCTCGCGCTCGCCGTTGGCGTAGCCGCATCGCTCACCGCCGACAGCGTCTGGTTCCTCATTGGGCGCACGCATGGCCATCATGTGCTGCGCCTGCTCTGCAAGCTCTCGCTGGAGCCGACCACGTGCGTCCGCCGCACGCAGGACTCGTTTGGCCGCCGCCGCGGCGCCATGCTCATGTTCGCCAAATTCGTTCCCGGCCTGTCCACGCTGGCGCCGCCCGTTGCCGGTCAGAACGGCATGAGGTTTGGCCTGTTCCTGCTCTACGACGGAATCGGTTCAATGCTTCTGGGTGGGCGGCTTGCTGGCCTGCGGCCGGTTTTTCGGCGACCTGCTCAAGCGCAATCCCAGCCTGCTGGACTGGGTTGGCCGCTTCTCCGGCGCGCTGCTGATTCTGGGCGTCGTGGGATTCTTCATCGCGCGCCTCGTTCGCCGCCGCATGGTGCTGAAAGAGCTCGCCGCCTCGCGCCTTGAGCCCGAAGCGCTGAAGCAGCAGCTCGATGCAGGCGAGCCGGTCTACATCGTCGACCTGCGCCATCCCCTCGAGCTGGTGCCCGACCCGCTCAAGCTGCCCGGCGCAGTGCACTTCTCGCCCGATGCCCTCACCGCGCGCCACCACGAGATTCCCCGGGACCGCGATGTGGTGCTCTACTGCACCTGCCCCAGCGAAGCCACCGCGGCCAAGACGGCCATGCAACTGCACAACCTCGGCATTGAGCGCGTGCGCCCCCTGCGCGGCGGCTTCGACGAGTGGAAACGCCTCGGCTATCCGATGGATGCGATTCCGCCGGTTATTCCGCTCGTCGCGGCCATCGAGTCCGCCCGCTAAGAACTCACGCCAATGTGGCAATGAGCGCAGCGATTCTGGCTCCGATGGGCGAACCGATGCCGCTGCATGGGTCAGGCCCCACGGCCGCGCTGTAGAATCCGTTGCTGCCCACGGTAATGTCGTTGAATGCTTTCTGGTTTTTCCAGAGTATGGGCGTGACAAAGCCGAGCTTGATTCCAAAAGCGGCGAACAGCCCGGCGTAAAGCGGCGCCACCGCGCTCGTTCCTCCCACCACCGTCGCCGAACCGTGCACAAAAATGTTGTAGCCGGTGTTGGGGTCGGCGTTCGCGCAAACGTCCGGTACCATTCTGCCTTTGCCGTACTTGGTGTTTGCGGGCGCGGGCGGCGCGCCGATCTGGAAAGTTTGCACAGGGAAGACAGTCGAGTAGCCTCCGCCCGTTCCCTCGCCGTCGGTCTTGCACGGATTGTCGTTCCACGCCGTCTCCTCGGTCGCTGTCTTCATCGTCCCGCCGCAGCCCACCGCATGCGGGCACGACGAGGGACAATCCACATTCGCCGGCGTTGAGCCGCCGTCGCTCGAATCGTTGTCGCCCGACGCGGCAAACACAACCATGCCCCCGGCCACAGCGGCCTGCACGGCCGTCTCCATCTGCTTCGCGGCGGTTATGCCCCAGTTCGCTTCGTCCGAGCCCCACGAGATACTGCAAACGTCGCATCCGTCGGACGCGGCTTTCTGGACGGCGATGCCGATGTCCTGCGACCAGTAGACGCGAATGGTCGCGGCCTGGCCCGTCGCCGCATAGTACGCCGCGCCCGCAATCTCGATGTCGAGCGCGACCTCGTAATCGTCGTCGCCCTCCGAGCCGCTCTGGCCGGGCGTGTTCTGGGTGCCGTCCACCGAAACGTCAGTGATCGAAGGCGTGGGCTGGCTGAGGGACGCGAAGAATGAATCGATGTCCGAAGCTACCCAGCCGCCGCCCAGCTCCACAATCGCGATGACTCCGCCGCCGGGCATCTTCGTCGGCCATTGGTACGCGGCGCACAGACTGGGCACATTCCACGCAGTGGCGGCCGCGGCTTTCGGATCCTTGGGCAGCTTGTAATAGGGTTTGCAACCGAACCGGCGGGAGTGGGTCGGGGAGTGGGTTCTGGAATGGGTCATTGGGGGCGACCTCCGTTCCTCAACGCGAGGATCGCACAATTCGATGCCGGCGGCAAAGGTGCAACTTGATTCCCTGACTCCGGTTCCGATCTCTGTTCTCTGACCTCTGTCCCCTGCCGTACCATAGTTGAGGAGCGGTCACCACCGTTCGGAGCACGACCTTGGCCTACGACGATCTGCGCGATTGGATCAGGACGCTCGAACAACACGGCGAGCTCAGGCGCATCCGCGAAGAAGTTTCGCCGGAGCTTGAAATCACCGAGATCACCGACCGCGTGTCGAAAATCGGTTCGCGTGGCGGGATCGGATCGCGTTCCCGCCCTTTTCCGTCCGCCGCGGCGGACGGAAAGGATGGGGCACCCGCTTCCAGTGAAAAATACGCGCCCGGCGGCCCGGCGCTGCTCTTCGAAAACGTGAAGGGCCACCCCGGCCACAAGGTTCTCATCAACCAGTTCGGCAGTGAGCGCCGCATGGCGCTTGCTCTTGGCGTCGAGCGTCTCGACGAAATCGCGGAGCGCATTGCTGGCCTGATGAATGTGAAGGCTCCCGAAGGCCTCCTCGACAAGCTGAAAATGCTGCCGCAGCTCGGCGCGCTTTCCAGCATCTTTCCCAAAACCGTGAGCGCCAAGGACGCGCCGTGCAAGGAGATGATTCGGCGCGAGAAGTTCGACCTCAACTATTTTCCGATTCTCAAATGCTGGCCGCAGGACGGCGGGCGTTTCATCACATTGCCCTGCGTGCACACGCGCGATCCGCGCACGAGCAAGCGCAACATCGGCATGTATCGCATGCAGGTCTACGACGGCCAGACGACCGGGATGCACTGGCAGCGGCAGAAGGTTGCTGCCGAGCACTACCGCGAAGCGATGCGCAATGCCGCTTCGGCTGGAGCGGAGGCCGACCCGACTCTCAGCGTATCCACCGCCCGAGTCGCGATGATGGCCGAGTCCGCCGGCGGCGCGGTCAGCATTCCCGATGGTCCCATCGGCGGGATGCCGCAAATCTCACTCGGGAATTTGAAAGGCTCGCGGCTCGAAGTTGCCGTGGCCATCGGCACCGATCCCGCGACGACCTTTGCCGCCATCGTCCCCGCGCCGCCCGAGGTCGAGGAGTTTTTGATCGCGGGATTCCTGCGCGGCAAGCCCGTCGAAATCGTCAAGTGCGAGACCGTCGACCTCGAAGTGCCGGCCAACGCAGAGATTATTCTCGAGGGCTACGTGGAACTGGGCGAGCTGCGCCCCGAGGGTCCCTTCGGCGACCACACCGGCTTCTACACGCTTGAGGACGAGTACCCCGTCTTCCATCTCACCTGCATCACCCATCGCAAGGATCCCATCTATGCCGCGACCATCGTGGGCAAGCCGCCGATGGAGGACGCGTGGATGGGCAAGGCCGTCGAGCGCATCTTTCTGCCCGCGATGAAGATGACCATCCCCGAGTTGGTCGACATTCATCTGCCTGTCGAGGCCGTCTTCCACAACCTGATGATTGTTTCGATCAGGAAGAGTTATCCGGGCCAGGCGCGCAAAGTCATGAACGCCGTCTGGTCGCTCGGCCAGGCCATGTTCACCAAGTGCATCATCGTCGTCGACGAGGACTGCGACGTGCAGAACATCGGCGAAGTGGTGCTGCGTGTCGCCAACAACATCGATCCTGAGCGCGATATTCAGTTCACCCTTGGCCCTGTGGATTCGCTCGATCACGCGAGCCGCCTGCCCAACTACGGATCGAAAATGGGAGTGGACGCCACGCGCAAGTGGAAGGCTGAGGGCTTCACGCGGCCTTGGCCGGCGATGATTGAGATGGATCGCGCGACGAAGGCCAAGGTCGACGCGATGTGGGCAAAGCTGGGACTTTGACGCTCGCCGCGTAGGCAGAAACAGTCGTAACTTTGGCAGAGGGGGATTCATGGGGATATTGATTCAACCAATTCACGTTCTACTTCTGATCCTTGTGGTGGTGATCGTAGTAGTGCTAATTAAAAGGGGCAAAAAGCCAAAGTAGCCCACTAGCGCAACTTCTGCTCCGCACTTGTCGCTTGAGATACGAAACGATGAAAAACCCCGAACAACCCCTCATCCTGAGCGAGCGCTTCACGCGCGCCGTTGACTACGCGCGCACGCTCCACACGGAATTCCGCAAGGGCACGCACATTCCATATATGGCTCACCTGCTCGGCGTCGCATCGCTGGTGATGGGCGAGGCCGGCGGCCCGATTCCAGTCACCGAAGACATGGTGATCGCGGCCATCCTGCATGACACCGTTGAGGATCACGGCGGCCGGCGCACGCTCGACGACGTGGAGAAACTTTTCGGCGCCAATGTCGCGCGGATGGTCGCCGGCCTTTCCGATACGCTGGCCGAGGATCACGACAAGAAGGAAGGCTGGGAGGAGCGAAAGAACGCCTATCTTGCGCGCCTGCGCACGGAACCCGAAGACGTCCTCGTCATCTCCGCCGCCGACAAGCTCTACAACGCGAAGGCCATCCTGGACGACTTGAGGGAGATCGGCCCGGCGGTTTGGGACCGATTCAAGCGCGGCCCGAAGGAGCAGCTATGGTACTTTCATTCGCTGCTGGAGGTGTTTCAAGCGCGCCTGAGCAGCCGCATGGTCGGTGAACTGAAACGCGTCGTCGATGAAATTGCCTATCTGGCCGCGACCGAATGGCCCGGAGAGCAAGGCGCGACGCCGCCCGGAAAAAGCTGAGCAAAAAAGCTGAGCCAAAATCGGCACGAACGGACTCAATTTGAACTGACCAACCGGCCTCCTTGCCTGTGCTACGCTTCCTTTGTGCACTGCCTGCGAAACCATCAGACCCTTGGCCCGCTCTGTGCGCTCAGCCTGCTTTTTGCGTCGTTAGCAGCCGCAAGCGCGCAGCAGTCGCCATCCGGACAGAAGGTCATTCAGAATCCAGCCGAATACAACGCCTACACGGCCGCCGTCAACACGGCTGATGCGACGGCGCGGGCCGAAGCGCTTGAGGCATTCCTCCAGCAATACCCGAAGAGCGTGGTCTCGACCGATGCGCTGGAGCAGGAGATGGCGGCCTGGCAAACCGCCGGTGATTCGGCACAGGTGAAAAAAGCGGCCAAACGCCTGCTGGCGGCGGACTCCGGTAACATTCGCGCCCTGGGCATTGTGGTGGCGCTCGATCGCGTGAGCGCGGCACAGGGCGACAATGCGGCGCTCAACGAGATGTGTGTCGATGCCTCCGGAGGAATGCTTGAGGTGCCGATGTGGCGCCAGCCCGCGGACATGGCGATGGCCGAGTACGTCACGCTGAGCAAACTGCTCAACGATATCTTTATCGGCGCGGAAGGCTACTGCGCGGTCCAGCAGAAGAACTACTCGCAGGCCAAAGAGTGGCTAACGCGAGCCTACGGGATCGACCCCGCGAATGTGCAGGACACCTATCAGCTCGCGGTCGCCGACCTCGAATCCACGCCGCTCGATGGCGACGGCTTCTGGTACTGCGCGCGGGCCATCCATCTCGCTCAGAGCGCCGCGATCCCTCAGGACGCAAGCAGCATGGTCGCGTACTGCAAGGCAAAATACAAGACGTACCACGGCTCCGGCGACGGCTGGGATGCGATGGCCGCAACTGCGTCGGCGCAGGACGCTCCGCCGCCGGACTTCGCGGCGAAGATCAAGCCAGCGGCACAGAAATAGGCGGGCTCGCCCTCGCCATGCGCCTCTGCATGGCGCTTCGTTGCCGTGCAGTATTGGGTCAGTTTGGAGAAGTGTTCCCTCAGGGGCTGAAAGCCGCGATTCGTTTAGCGCGATTTACGGCACGCGACCCACCCACTGGGTGGGTGCCCCGGTCGTGCCCTTTCAAGACACACCCAAACTAACTCGCCATCCGCCGTGCCTCGCGGCGCCCTGCTCTGCTATATCTAAACCCATGCGGGTTGACCTCCCCAGGCGCCTCATCGTTGTTGCCGCAACTTTGGCGCTCGCCCTTCCCCTTCGCGCGCAGCAGACGTCGGGCACCTTTCGCTGGATCGACTTTCACGACGCCAAAGATCAAAACATCGTGGCCTGGGTCACGCGTTCGCTCGCGGTGGAGAAGTGGACGGCGATCCGCGAGATCGGCGTCGTATACGATGCGGCGCTGGTTGTCACCACCGATCGCCCCGGTCCGCAAGCGCCGCCCAGCGATGATCACTTCACCATCTGGAACGTCTCGCTCACCAGCCACGTGGTCGCTCCGCTCATCACCGGCGTCAACCTGCGCTGGTTCGACTGGCAGCACTTTGCCGATGACGCGCCGGAAGAGCTGACCATCCTGTATGACAACTGCCACGACTGCGCGGCCAGCTCGTACTTTACCGCGTTTTACTACGACATCTCTCACCACATGTGGGCAGCGCGCTGGGTGCGCGGAGGCCAGGGTGTTCTCGTGTGGAATGCGACCGGGCCAAGCGCCGCAAGCGGCATCGACTGGACCCAGCTCTACGCGGTGATGGCAGGCCCCGATGGACGAGCCTTTCTAGCCACCTGGAATCACTTCGACTACGGCAAGGTGAGGGCTCCCAGCAACACGGTCTTCCGCTACGATGTCGATCCGCAGACTGGGCAGGAACGAACTATTGATCTGGCCCGGGACGATGCGGAGGAGATGGAGCTGCGCATGTGCCGAGGGCAGAGTACAGTGCAGGGCCTCGAGCGCGGGCAAGACTCGACGGTGTGCCAGCAAATGCTGAACGCGCAACCGCAGCGCAAGCCTGTCACCACGCCGCCGGCCAACAATCGCGGCCGGTCCGTGCCGACCCCCGTCAGGCATTGACACCGCCCGGCGCCGGACGCCGGTTAGCCCTTTGCCAGCTCACTGAGCTAGACTTGTTGACCGCGGGATGCATCCGATCCCCCGGAGGACAAGATGAACCGTATTCCTCGATTTGCTATCGCCCTGTCGATCGCCGTCGCCGCGTTTCTTTGCGCCGCCGTCTGTCGCAAAGGGCTGATTCCCACTCTTCCTACCGTCAGCGCTGCCGTTGCAGGCGCGCAGGACCAAGCTCCCCCGGACCAGGGTCCGGATCCGGCTGCCGTCAATGAGGCGCCCTCTGGTCCGTCTTACACAACTCAAACTGCGCCGCCGCCCGACCAGTCGGCCGAGCCGGCGGGCCAGCCTCCCGATGACACAGGTTACGCTGGGCTGCCCACAGAACAGGCAACGGAGCCGCCGCCACCGCTCCCCGATTACGATCAGCCCCCGGCGCCCGGCGACGGCTACATCTGGACTCCCGGCTACTGGGCGTGGGGCCCGAACGGCTACTACTGGGTGCCGGGCGCATGGGTTGAGCCTCCCTACATGGGCGCGCTCTGGACGCCGGGCTATTGGGGCTTCTACGGCGGGCGCTATCTCTTCTATCCCGGCCACTGGGGCCTGCACATCGGCTTCTACGGCGGCATCAACTACGGCTTTGGCTACGTCGGCTTCGGCTACGAGGGCGGCTACTGGAACGGCGGCCACTTCTTCTATAACCGCGTGTACAACAACATCAACATGCGCGTCGTCCACAACGTCTATAGCTATCGCGCAAATAATCGAGTGGTCGTCAATCGCCCGGGAAACAATTCTCGCCCGAGCTTCCGCGGCGGCGCAGGCGTGCACGTCCAGCCTCGGCCATCGGAGGGGGCGGCGGCTCGGGAGCCAACTGCTCCGCGCATGACGACGCAGGTGCAGCACGCGCAGAGCTACGGCGCGGTTCCCGGGCAAAACGCTAACCAGAATCACGGCAAACCTGCCACACCGGCCGTCAGCCGGCCAATTCCGGCAGATCGCAGCACGAAGCCCGCGACATCAAATCAGAATCGCGGCGGGCAACAGCAGAGCCATCATCACTAAGGCTCCGCTGTTCGCGTAGGGAGCCATTGGAGAAGCTCGTGCGCCTCAGGCCATCAAGCGCCTGAGGCGCCGAGTCTGTGCCCATGCTCACACGCCGGCTCAGTCCTCTGCGGCCCGGCCGGTTTTGTTTGTTCTCACTCCGCCGGCAGAACCTTGATCGCCACCAGATTGCGCACCCAGCGCGCCGGATGCTTGTCTCCCGTATCGACGAGCTTCAGCGGTCCATCGCTGGTCAGTGGCTTGCCATTCTCCGTGTCGGCCACGATCACTGTGGCGTCGTGCACGTTGGGATTGACTTCGCCGATCGAGTAGACCGCTTCGTAGCCGTCGGAACCCAGGGCCTCCACATAAAAGCGCAGGTACTTGCCGTGCGGCTGGTCGCTCACGCCCAGCGGAGTCAGCAGCGCCATGAGCGGCACGCCGGAGTAGGTGTCGTTGGCCTTGGTGTGCTCGTTGCGCACGGTCACTGTCACGTGCGCGAGCGGCGCCAGTGTGGCCGGCGTCCAGGTGGCGGATTTGTCTCCGAAAGTGACCTTGAGCGGACCGGCCGGCGGCGCGGGCTTGTGCATCTCGCCCATTTCGCCCATGGGCATCGGCGACTGCCCCATGGGCATGGCCGGTTGCGTTTGGTTCTGCGCTGGCGTCTGCGCAGAAATCGCTGCAACACCGAGCAGCGACAAGACGATAGCGGTACATATGCCCGATCGCATCGTAAAAGCCTCCCAACCCTCATCGTATACTGGACGCATGTCGATCGTGCGCAACGTGGCCGGCATCGCCAAGGGCATGAGCATCACCCTGCGCGAGATGTTTGCGCCCTCTGAGGTGGAGAACTACCCCGACGGCAAGGGCCCCCTGCGCGGAGCGGTCCTGGAGCAGCGCTTCCGCGGCGCGCACGTCCTTGAGCGCGATGAGAACGGCCTGGAAAAGTGCGTCGCCTGTTTTCTCTGCGCCGCTGCCTGCCCGGCCAACTGCATTTACATTGAGGCCGCCGAAAACACCGCCGAGAACCGCATCTCCTCGTCGGAGCGCTACGCCAAGGTTTACAACATCGACTACAACCGCTGCATCTTCTGCGGCTATTGTGTTGAGGCCTGCCCCACGGACGCCATCACGCACGGCCACGGCTTCGAGCTAGCCACGCTCAACGCCACCAATCTCGTGATGCGCAAGGAAGACATGCTGGTACCCGTGGAAGCGCTAACGGCAAAATAAAGCGATCCTCGCGGCCGCATCCTTTTAGGCCCGGGCCGATCCCGATTTGAAAGTCTTTCTTCCGAAACCGGCGAATTCTGCCGCTTGAGTTCGCATTGTGCTGGTAACCTGCCATTTCCTCAAGTTATGGAGCATAATGGTCGATGAAATCCTTGGCCTTCATACGAATGGTGCGGTTGTGCGGGTGATTTGGCCTGCCGTTTTTCAGGCGGCTAAGTCCACTGGTTTCAAACGGAGGGATTGGATGCGGGTCCGGTGCATGCGTGTGCCGCTGGTCGCTTTCGCCGCGGCCTGGCTGACCGCCGGCGCTCAGCTTAAACCGGCCTTCCAGGAGCCACCGCGCATCATGACCACGGCGCGGGGAGTGCATAACCTGTCTCCAGAAGACGCTGCCCGCGAACTTCCCGTCCATCTCCGCGCTGTCGTCACCTATTACGATCCCTTCATCGACGTCAGGCACGCCGCGATCTTCGTTCATGACGCCTCGGGCGGCGTCTTCGTCTCCGTTTCCGCGCGGCCCATCCTGGCCATCAAGCCGGGCACCTTGGTGGATATCACGGGAGTGACCAAGGCGGGCGACTACGCGCCCGTCGTCTCGAGCCCGCAGGTGCGGCCAGTCGGCCAGTCCAGCCTGCCTGCGAACCCTCCCGAGGTGACCCTGACGCAGATGCTCACCGGAGCCCTGGATTGCCAGTGGGTCGAAGTCGAAGGCCGCGTCCGCTCCGCGCACGTGTCGCCGCACAATGTGGTCCTCGAGATCGCCACCGATGGCGGGTCTTTGGACGCGGTCTCTGTGCGCCAGGAAGGCGTGGACTACGATTCGCTGGTCGATTCCCTTGTTCGCATTGACGGCAACGCAGCGCCGCTCTTCAACCAGCGCCGCCAAATGGTTGGCGTGCATCTGTTCTTCCCCTCGCTTCGCCAGGTCATAGTCATCCACCCGGCGCCGCAAGATCCCTTCGCGGTGCCCGCGGTTCCGATCTCGCAGTTGTTCCGCTTCTCGCCCGATCCCGGTCTTCTGCGCCGCGTTCATGTGCAGGGCACGGTCACGCTGGACTGGCCGGGGCGCTTGCTCTGCATTCAGGACTCGAAAGACGGCATCTGCATGCAGACCACGCAGGCGGCCGCCGTCCCGGTAGGCTCCTTTGTCGATGTTGTGGGCTTTCCCGCCATCGATCTTTTCAAGCCCTCTCTCGAAGACGCCGTCTTTCGCGCCGCCGGCATGCCCGCCTCGCCACTGACGCCCGTCGCCATCACGCCCGAACAGGCCGCCCAGGGCGATCTCGACGGCAAGCTGGTGCGCATCGATGCTGAGCTCATCGGCCGCGACGTTGCCGCCGCCGATCCCACCGTTATGCTGCGCGCCGGGGGCGTGCTTTTTCCGGCCATTCTGCCCAAGAATGTTGCCCTCGGCGCCGCGCTGCCCTGGAAAGACGGCAGTCTCGTGCGCATCACCGGCGTCAGCAACGTGCAGGTTGACTCCTTGGGCACGAATCTCAGTGAGGGAGCGGTGCGGCCCGACTCGGTGCACATCCTGTTGCGCTCCATCGACGACATTTCTGTTCTCCAGGCGCCTACCTGGTGGACGTCAGAGCACACGCTCGAGATCTTTTCCGTCGCCGGCCTGCTGGTTCTCGCTTCGTTCGCCTGGATCGCTATCCTGCGTCACCGCGTGGCGCAGCAGACGCGTGCGCTGCGCGGCAGCGAGGAGCGCCTGCGTCACCTCTCGGAGCATGATGCGCTCACCGGTCTTCCCAATCGCATCCTTTTGAACGACCGCTGTCAAACCTCGCTCAAGCGCGCCGTTCGCTTTCAAACCTGCCTGGGCCTGCTCATGGTCGATGCCGACGAATTCAAGATCGTCAATGACGCACTCGGCCACCAGGCCGGCGACCAGTTGCTGTGCAAATTAGCCGAACGCCTGCGCGGCTGCGTTCGCTCGACCGACACTGTGGCGCGCATCGGCGGCGACGAATTCATCGTCCTTCTCCCCGACCTTCGCATTCCCGCCGAGGCCGAATCCATCGCCGCCAAAATCGTTGCCGCTGCCGCTCAACCGTATGCCATCGATCACACGCAGGCTGTGATCACCGTCAGCGTGGGAGTCGTCACCTACCCCGAGGCGGGCATCGATCTTGACACGCTGATGCAATATGCCGACGAAGCGATGTACGCGGCCAAAGAGAAGGGCAAGAACAGCTTCCAGGTGTACCGGCCCAAAGCTGCGCCTCCCGGCGGAGGCAATTCTCTGCTGCACACTCGCCGCGATCCGCTGGCCACCGGCGGCGCGTGATCCTGTTTTCCGGTCAACTGAAGCTACCCCGCCCCGCCAGCAGCCCGCGTCTGCGCAACCCCGTCGTCACCGCTTGACGATCTTTTCCAGCCGTGGATCTTGCCACAGTGAGGAGAATTCCTTGTCGACATACACATCGGCCAGTTGCGGGTAATGACGCTCCTTCGCGCGGCTCAGGTAGTCGAGTGCTCCCTCCGGGTTCCCGTTCTTCGCATAGATCCTGGCGATCAGGTAATCCGTGCGAGCCAGTTGCTCCGGCGTTTTCAACTGGGCAATCACCCCCTCCTCGCTGGAGGTGAAAATGTCTGGATTGAGCTCAAGAGCCCGCGCGTACTCGTTCATGGCGCGGTCGATCCGCGACATGCCTGCCCACGCCTCTGCCATATTCACGTGAAAGGCTGCATTCTCTTCGTCCAGCTCCAGCGCCTGTTTCATGTAATTGAGCGCCGCCCTGTACTTCTTCTGAATGCACATCAATGCGCCCAGGTTATTCAGCGCGTTTGCATTGTGGGGGTCGTTCTTGACGGCCGCGAGGAAGCTTTTACGCGCGGCGCCGTAGCTCTTCAGCTTGAGCTGGACGATCCCCAGCTTGTTATAAAGTTCGGCGTTCGGTCCGCCGGTGCGCAGAGCCTTCTGGTAATAGACCACGGCCGACAAATAGTCGCTGCGAGCGCGGGCGAGGTCGCCGTGCTCCTCAGCCGCCTTTGCCGTCTCCAGGCTGATCCCGTTAGGAAGGTCCCGCATGGGAGCCCTCCATCCATACGCGGCAGCGCAGGACATCAGGCTCATCGCGGCAATGATGATTGAAAGTCTTGGCATGGAACACCTCTTTCTCGATCCGGGGCAACTCAGGGAGGGCTGCTCGATCGGTTGCCCCCGGCATTCTGCACGTTGGATCGACTTGAGTAGAGACCAGGCCGGCCCCGGCGTACAACGCTATACCTGCTACCTCTCCGTGGCGGCTGGGTTACTGTCGCTCGCGCGCTGCTAAATACCCTGTGATCCAGCAACTTGCCCGCACGGTGAAACGGGGGGCGTCTGCATCTGCACCGCCGGTAACAGGGGTTACCTGCCGTTACATGCTGCCTTTGCGCCGCTTCGTACACCGTTAAAGCCTTTCGCAATCGGAAGGCCGCGCTAACATTACAATCGATCCATCGATCCCACACTCGTTCGCGAGGCGCCGGCAGATGACTGCGGAAAGTCCCGAAACGATCGAACTCGCCGAACAGCGCACGGAACTGAAGACGCTCCTTGAGTCCAGGAGCTTTGCCCGCGCACCCACACTGGCGAACCTTCTCTCCTATCTATGCGAGAAGCTCTTTGCCGGCGAGGCAAACCAGATCAAGGAATACTCGATTGCAGTCGAAGCCTTTCACCGCAGCGCTTCGTTCGATCAGGATTCGGATTCCATCGTTCGCGTTGAGGCCAACCGCTTGCGCCGCCGCCTCGCCGAGTACTACCAGGGCGAAGGCGCCCAAAACCGGCTGCAAATCTCCATTCCGGTGGGGCAGTACGTTCCAAAATTCGAACGCAACCCTGCGGCCGGCGACGAGCGTCTTTCCATGGACCCCGGCAAAGCCTCACCCGGGATCGGTGCGGCGTTCCGGCAGCGTGTGTTTACTCCACTCCTCCGCCATGGATGGTGGGCGGCCTTATCACTTCTCGTTCTCTTGCTGGCTGGTGGCTATGTTTGGCATCGCTCCCTGCAGCAGAAGCAGGAGCAGCCTGCAGTTGGTGCGAACCCGTTCGCCGGCCAGTCCTCGGAACCTTCGCTGGGGCCGCCGGGCGGCGAGGAGGTGCGCATTCTAGCGGGTGCGGGCCGAAGCTTCGTCGACCACGCCGACAAGCTCTGGAGCGCTGATGCCTGGTTCACCGGCGGCACCGCGGTCAAAAGCTCCATCGAACACATTGCGCGCACGCTCGATCCGGGATTCTACCGTACCAGCCGGCAAGGACAATTCCGCTACGACATTCCCTTGCGCAAAGGCATCTACGAGCTGCATCTGCACTTCGCTGAAACCGTCTATGGGCCTGAGTCCTCAGGCACGGGAGGAGAAGGCAGCCGCATCATGACCATCCGCGCAAACGGCAAGCCGCTACTCAGCGGTTTCGATGTGGTGGCCGACACCGGCGCAAGCTCCGCCGCCGACGTGAAGGTGTTCACCGGCATCGAACCGGCCGCGGACGGCAAGCTGCACCTCGAGTTTTCCGCGGACAACGGCCAGCAGGCGGCTCTCTCCGCCATCGAAATTCTGCCCGGAATCCGGGGACGGATTCGTCCCGTTCGCATTCTGGCCAGGGAAACTCCCTACTACTCCAACGACAGCCATTGGTGGAGCCCCGACGACTACTTCGACGGCGGGCAGTTGGCGGCTTATACCGCGCCGGTGAAAGGAACCGACGATCCCGAGCTTTACGAGACCGAGCGGTGGGGCAACTTTTCCTATGCCATTCCGGTCACTGCTGGAGAGTACACGGTGACCTTGTATTTTGCGGCGCGCCATGGCGACTGGGACGAGCCGCCCGCCGCCGCTCTCGAGGGCAAACCGGGGGTCGCTCATGTCTTCAATGTCTTCTGCAACGGTCAGGTCCTTCTCACCGCCTTCGACCTGGCCAAAGAAGCCCGCGCCTCAGACATCGTGATCAGGAGATTCGCGGATCTGGAGCCGAATGCTCAGGGCAAACTGATTCTGAGTTTCGTTCCGGTCGAAGGCTACGCCACTGTCACTGGAATCGAAGTGTTGCCGCAATCATGAAGGCAATCGCTGGCACCGCCCGTTGCCTTGCGCCACGGAACCGGATGGGCGTTACGGCGGTTCTCCAATTACTGTGGAGTTTTCAGGGGCGTGCAAGGTGGCATTTTCTTGAGGAAAATGCCACTTAAGTTTCCAAGCTCCGCTCTTCACCAATTGGAGAACCGCTATAGGGTTTGATCGTGCGATGAGCGGCCTGCTACCCCGCTCCCGCCAGCAGCCCGCGCCTGCGCATCTCCGTCATCACCCGCTCCACCTTCCAGTCGAGTGCTCCTGTGCCGTCGACC
>CAWHVN010000052.1:0-43969 GCA_963832805.1 uncultured Acidobacteriaceae bacterium
CGCAGATCGATAACGCGGAGTGAGCGGCCTCGACTGCTAGGCTGATAATGTGGCCGCAGAACCGCAAGAATTTGTGAATGTCACCCTGTACACACCCGGCAACGTGGTGTGGCCCAATATTGTCCGAATCGACGTAGCTAGGGCGAAGGTGTGGATCGCGCCGTACGCCCAATATCATGAACGAGTCTTTGCAGAGTTCACGCGCAAAGGGAAGCGCAAGGTCGAATCCCTTGTGACGGACTACCTTGTTGTGTTGCCCACTGAGGAAGCGATCGAACCTGACGACGCCCTCCTGCCGCCAGTGAACGGCGCAGCCACGACCCGATATGGAGTTGCCGATTCGCGGTGGCGGACCGATTTTGAAGAAAAACTTGGGCGCGCAAATGGTCCAATTCTGGGTGATTTCCGCCTCCTCCGGTCTGGTGTCGCCCCGCTAGGGAACCGCGCGGAGGCGGGGGAGCCTTCGGGAGAAGAGTACTCCGCTTCCGTAGAGAACGCACCGACCGCAATCGCCCGCGAAACTACCGAATTCGAAGAGGGCGTTCGGTATCAAGCCGAACGGAGCTTCTTTCATAGAAATCCTCACCTTGCCGAGGAAGCGAAGAGACAGAACGGCTGTAAATGCCAAGCGTGCGGATTTGACTTCGTCTCCGCTTACGGCGACCCTGGAGAAAATTTCGCAGAAGTGCATCATCTGAACCCGCTCTCGGAGCGCCCATCTGAGGAGTGGACACAAGAAATCCTTTCAAGCGTAGCCGACGTGGCCGTCTTGTGTGCGAACTGTCACCGAATGATTCACCGCCGAAAACCGGCACTGTCCATCGATCAGCTCAAGGCCATCCTCCTAGAGCCGAGCAGTAATTGAGAAGTCGGGCTTTACCCCGATGCACCGGATCCGCGCTACAATCTCCCCATGAGTCCAAACGCCCAAAGACTCCTCGAAGAAGCTCGGCAACTCCCACCAGACGAGCAGGAGTGGCTGGCGGAATGCCTCCTCATCAAAGATGAGCAGGTCGCCGCCGAAGTCGAATCCGCATGGGGCGACGAGATCAAGCGCCGCCTCGACGAGATTGACTCCGGCGCAGTAAAGATGATTCCGGGCGATGAGGTTCTTGCGCGCATGGATGCCCGCCTCAAGGCAAGAGGACGGCAAGCCGCTAAGCGGGGATGAAACCCTATTCGTTTCATCCGCAGGCTGAAGCAGAAGCTGACTCAGCATTTGAGTATTATTGGATCAAAGGTCCAGTTGCCGCATTCGGTTTAGATGAAGAACTTCGTGATGCCTATCGAATCCTGCAACTCCACCCACTGATTTGCCCTCCATACCTGCATGGAACTCGCCGCGTAGTCCTCAACCGCTATCCTTTTTCTGTGGTCTTCCGCGAACGCCTACACGACATCCAGATCATCGCCGTTGCCCACGCAAAGCGCCGCCCAGGATACTGGGCGAAGAGAGTGAAGCAGTAAAAAGGATTGCCATGGAAACCGCCTACATCCCCGCCCCTACTCGCTACGACCACGCCACCTTCCGCCGCTGCGGTAAATCCGGCCTTGTCCTGCCCGCCATCACCCTCGGCCTTTGGCAGAACTTTGGAGGCGCCGACGTTTTTGAAACCGGCCGCGCCATGGTCCGCAGGGCCTTCGATCGCGGCGTCACCCACTTCGATCTCGCCAATAACTACGGTCCTCCTTACGGCTCTGCCGAAGAAAACTTCGGCACCATTCTGCGCAAGGACTTTCGCGGCCTGCGCAACGAGCTCATCATCTCAACGAAGGCCGGCTGGGACATGTGGCCTGGTCCCTACGGCATTGGCGCCTCGCGTAAATACCTGCTCGCTTCGCTCGACGACAGCCTGAAACGCATGGGCCTCGACTACGTTGACATCTTCTACGCTCATCGACCCTGGAAAAATTGCCCCCTTGAAGAAACGATGGGTGCCCTCGTCGCAGCTGTGCATCAGGGTAAGGCTCTCTATGTCGGCATCTCCTCTTATCAGCCCGACCGCACGCGCCAGGCCGCGAAGATCCTCAAGCAGATGGGCGTCCCGCTGCTCATTCATCAGCCGTCTTATTCAATGTTCAACCGCTGGATCGAGAAAGGTCTTCTCGCCGCGCTCGATGAAATTGGCGCAGGCTGCATCGCCTTCTCGCCTCTCGCGCAGGGCCTGCTTACCAGCAAATACCTCAAAGGCGTGCCCAAAGACTCGCGCGCCAAGAGTGAAGGCTCCTCGCTACTGAAAGAGTTTTTGAGCGAGAAAAATCTGAAACGCGCTCGCGCGCTCAACGAGATTGCGCAATCCCGGGGCCAGACTCTCGCGCAAATGGCCATCGCCTGGGTGCTGCGCGACAGGCGTGTCACTTCGGCCCTCATCGGCGCGCGCAACGTGGAGCAGCTCGACGACTCGCTCGACGCGTTGAAGAAGCTCAAGTTCACCGCTGCGGAACTCAAAGAGATCGACCGCTACGCACAGGAAGGCGATCTCGACCTCTGGCGCGATGCGCGCGAGACGATGGCGTAGCTCCCTCGGTTAGGCCCTGCCAGTCTCCAACACATCCCTCAGCGCGAAGCTCGTCTCCAGCCGGATCACGCCCGGCAGCCGCGAGAGTTCGTTCTGGTGCAGGCAATTGTAATCGTCAATTCCCGCCACGCGAGCCACCAGGATGTAGTCGTATTGGCCGGCCAGCAGGTGGCAGCTCACGATGTCGTGGCAGTGGCGTACTGCATCCTCGAAGGCGCTCAGCACCGCGGCAGACTGGCGCTCGAGGGTGACGCGAATGTAGACCGTCATCTGTTTGCCGAGCAACCTGTCATCGATGATTGTGCGATAGCCGCGGATCGCTCCCGAAGATTCCAGCGCCAGAATGCGCCGCGAAGCCGCCGACGCCGATAGGCCTACTGCTTCACCCACCTCATAGTTCGTTGCCCGGCCGCTGCGCGACAGATAGCGCAGGATGGCGGCATCAAGCTCGTCCAATCCTGTCCCCGCGCCCACCGGGATTCCCGCGTTTGCCGGAGTATCGGGTGATTGTTGCGCAATAATATCATTCACATCACGTTTCGTTCCCATAGGGCTTATATACCACAAACTTTGCACACATTGGAAGCCATTTGCGCCGTAGAATTGCCTACAGTTGGAAGCTTGGCGACCGCACGCCGCGATCCCGCCCTCCCCCATTCGGCGCGCCAGCTCCCGTACTGCGGCCCTCCCCCAAGGGCGCGTCAAACAAATGGGGAGGCCACTCCGCTTGAGGAGAAGCAGCCATGATCGTCGGCGTTCCCAAAGAGATCAAGGACAACGAAGCCCGCGTTGGTGCGACCCCGGCAGGCGTCAAGGCGCTTACTGAGGCCGGTCACACCGTTCTCGTCGAAACACTTGCAGGCGCGCAGTCCGGTTTTCCCGATGCGGAGTACCAGAATGCCGGTGCAGAGATCGTCGGTGACCCAGGCTTCGTGTGGGGCAAGTCCGAGATGGTTGTCAAAGTGAAGGAGCCCATTGAGCCGGAGTATGTCTATTTCCGAGAAGGCTTGGTTCTGTTCACCTATCTGCATCTGGCGCCGCTGCCTGCGCTCACTGACAAACTCCTCGAATCCAAGGTCATCGGCATCGCTTATGAAACCGTGCGCGACCGGCAAGGAACTTTGCCCCTGCTCACGCCTATGAGCGAGGTCGCAGGCCGCATGAGCGTGCAGGTCGGCGCGAGCTATCTCGAAAAGGAACGCGGAGGCCGCGGCATTCTGCTGGGCGGTGTGCCCGGCGTGCCGCCGGCGCATGTCACGATCCTCGGCGGAGGCATCGTGGGCACCAATGCAGCCCGCGTCGCCCTTGGATTCGGCGCCAAGGTCACTCTTATCGATGTGAACCTAAACCGGCTGCGTGAGCTCGACGACATCTTCGGCGGGCGGCTCTATACGCTCGCCTCAAATAGCTACAACATTGCGCAGGCCACGCGCGAGGCGGACCTGGTCATTGGCGGAGTCCTGATTCCCGGAGCCACGGCTCCGAAAATCGTCACGCGCGCGATGGTTTCCCAAATGAAGAAGGGCGCCGTCATTGTGGATGTGGCCATCGACCAGGGCGGCTGCGTTGAGACGGCGCGGCCCACCTCGCACTCGAATCCCAGTTTTGTTGTCGATGGCGTGGTGCACTACTGCGTCACCAACATGCCGGGCGCTGTGCCGCACACTTCCACGCTGGCGCTCACCAACTCAACCTTCCCCTACCTGCTGCGGCTGGCCAATCTTGATGCGCGCGAGGCGTTGCGTCAGGATGCAGGATTGGCTGAAGGGCTGAACACCTGGCTGGGAACACTTACGTATCGCGGCGTGGCCGAAAGCCAGCACCGGACATGGAAAGCCGCATCAAGCGTGATTGCCTGATCGCGCGCTCGTAGCCGCCGTTCCGCCTCGCTGCCCGCCTGCGACAGATTCTTCTTGACACATTTGTTGCGCATTTGTTAGCTTCCTTGCGCGGAAAAAGACCAAGAGAAATCCACCGCCAAATTCAGCTTCTCCTGAACCGATCAAGTGGGATTGCGTGCCGTAAGGAGGGGTCTGTTTTTGGGGTGGATTTTTTGTCTTTGGCGGACTTTTAACAATGTATTCCTCGAATCTTAACGGGAGTGGCCAAGGATGGCTTTGAATCGTCTCGAACCCAATGACTCAGGGTTCTTTTTCAAGCCCAGAGCCAATCCGATCTTGTGCCCGCTGCGACGGGCCAACAGACGTCCCATCCCCTTTGACGAGCGCGTGTCTCTGGGGCCTGGCTTTGTCATCCATTTCAAATAAACAACCGCGTTTTCTGATGACGGTATCTTCGAAATAAGCAATAGCCCTGGCGAACAGGGAGGACACTCAACCGCTGTTGAAACGTAATCATTGGGAGGCAATATGAATTCGACAAACCGATCTGTGGGGCAACGAGCCGGAATCAACCGCAGGACGAGATGCGCGATTCGCGGTTCCGGATGGATCTTTCTGGCGATGGCGCTTCTGTTGATGATTCCTTCGCGCGCGGCCTTTGCCCAGTACGAGAACGGCAGCCTGGTCGGGACCATTCACGACTCCAGCGGAGCCGTGGTTCCCAACGTTACCGTAACCGTCACAAACGACGCTACGGGAGTTGCCTCAGTCGTCAAGACCAGCGAGTCGGGCGACTATGAAATCCCATCGCTGCGCGTCGGCGATTACACCATCTCGGCGAGTGCTGCGGGTTACGCCATCGCTGAGGCAAGACACATCGCCGTCTCTGTAGGCGCGCGCGAGCGTATCGACCTCGTGTTGAAGGTTGGCGCGGCTGAGGCCACCACAGTTGAAGTCAGCGATGTCGCCCTGCAACTTCAGACAGAATCGAGCCAGCGCGACCAGACCATCACGGGCTATCAAAGCGCGGCCCTGCCGCTCGTGAGCCGCAACTATTCCGATCTGGTGGACTATGTCTCCGGCGCGCGCCCTGATCCATCGCAGGCCAATCAGACAGGTGTCACCTCTCTCCTGCGACAGGGATCGTACAGCGTCAACGGACAGCGCAGCATGTTCAACGACTACCTGATCGACGGCATGGACAACAACTCCTACGGCGAAAGTAACCAGGGCTTCGACAACCAGATCATTCAGCCCCCGCCGGACTCCGTCGCCCAGTTTGACGTAGTGACCAACAACGAAAGCGCCGAGTATGGCCGCTCCTCCGGCGCCACCATCAACGTGGCCACCAAGAGCGGCACAAACCAGTTTCATGGCACTCTCTACGAATTCCTTCGCAACACAGACTTGAATGCTTTCGGCTACATCAAACCGGTATCGGTCAATGCCGTCACAGGCGCGCAATATCCGTTCTTCAAGCCCGTCTTCAACCGCAACCAGTTCGGCGTCAACTTTGGCGGGCCGATCATCAAGAACAAGTTCTTCTGGTTCCTCGATTACGAGGGCTTCCGGCAGAAGCTCACGCCGACGGTCATCGATACTGTACCCACTACCAATGAACTCAACGGCCAACTGGCTGTTGCCGTGCAGGATCCGTGGAGTCCAGGTACCTATATTCCGGCTGGCACGCCGTACGCCAACTGGCCCACGCAGGCCAAGGCCGACGCCGATCCGACCTCGTTGGTGATTGCCAATTTATATAAGGGAGCCCTGGCCTCCAATGCAGGCGGCAGATGCGTGGTCACGGCTGGTTCCGCATCGACGGGCGTGGCCACCAATGATTGTCCGCTCAACGCGCCGTTCACCGATTATGCCGATAAGGGCGACCTGCGCATGGATTTCCAGCAGAGCCAGAACACCTCCTGGTTCCTGAAGGTCAGCGACCGCAAAGAGATCGGTAAGAACTTTAACCTGCTGCCGGAGCCGATTGACATGCAGACCAACGGCCACATCCTGATCCACGATGAGCAGGTGGCCCTCGGCTTCAACCACGCCATGGGAACCAACAAGTTCCTCGATGCTCGCCTGGCCCTCTCTGGCACGAAGGCCGGCAAGTGGACGTTTGCCATCGGCAACTCCGCCATCACCCCAGGCGAGATTCCCGGCCTGAGCGGTGTCGCATCCAGCGTCGCTGGCGGACTGCCTTCGATGGCCATCAGCGGCGGCTTTAGCTCCTTCGGCCGCCAGAGCACAAACCCGCAGTGGCAGAATCCGTCGCTGCTCGATCCCAAGGTGAACTTCACTTGGGTCAAGGGCCGCCACTCGCTCAAATTCGGCTACGAATACGAGAAGGTCTGGCAGGAGATCCAGGACTCGAACCCCCTCTACGGATCGTTTGCGTTCTCGAATGGCTATAGCGTGTGCCCGGCATCGGCTGGATCGAGTTGCGCGAACACCAGTGCCGTGGCCGATACGTACTGGGCCGATTTTCTGTTTGGCGCCGCGCGCACCTACTCACTGGCCACCTACTTCATCAGCCACGTCTACCAGGGCATGGACAGCGCCTACGCGCAGGACGACTTGAAGGTCACCAACAACCTGACCTTGAATATTGGCCTGCGCTGGGAGTACGGTTCGCCGTGGTGGGAGCGCGGCAATCACATTTCAAACTTCAACCTGACCACCGGAACGTTGCAAACCCTGACTCCGGGCTACACCACGGCGCAATCGCCCATGTGCGGCTCGGCGCCGTGTATTGCTCCCTTTAGCGGCAGCGGCGTTTACGGCAAGACACTGGTGCACCCGGATCTCAGCGACTGGGCGCCGCGCGTCGGCTTCGCCTTTGCACCGACCAACTCGATCGCGGTGCGCGGCGGATTCGGCAGCGCCTATGTCCACTACTGGCGCGCCGGCTCTGGCAACAACCTCGCCATCAACGCGCCCTTTGCGCTCTATACGTCGGTGACCAACCCCAACATGGCCGCTGCAGGCCTGGGCAGCACTGCCGGCTACTACAGGCTGTCGCAGGGCTTCCAGAACGGGTTGGCCTCCACCTTCAGCGCCGGCACCGACAACATCGACTCCATCCCGCCGAACACCAAGGATGGCTACGCCGAGAGCTGGTTCCTGAGCGTGCAAAAGACGCTGGCCAAGAACATCCTGCTCGACATCGCCTATGTAGGCAACCACGGCGTTCACCTGCAGGGCCTCGTCAATGCCAACCAGGGCAATCCGGCATTGCCGGTCACGACAGCGGGACAGTACGCGAATGTTCCCGCGGGCAAATGGCAGCGTCCTTACATGGCGTGGGGTGGTTACCTGCTAAACAATTCCACCACTTATCCCACGTTCATCAACGGCGACATTACGCAAGCGCTCAGCGAATTCCACTCCAGCTATAACGCGCTGCAGGTGCGGTACGAGCAACGCATGGTGGGCGGGTTGACGCTGCTGAACTCCTTCAGTTGGCAGCACGCCCTGGATAACGCTTCGTCGACTCTCGATGCCAACACGCCCTGCCCGCAGAACGGCGACAACATCGAGGCCGATTACGGACAGTCGGACTACAACCTGCCCATCGCCAACATCACCACTTTGGTGTACGAGATGCCTTTCGGGCAGGGGAAGAAATTCCTGAACACCGCCAACGGATTTGTGAATGCGGTGCTTGGCGGATGGCAGATCAGCGGAGTGAACTTCATGCAGGCCGGCACGCCGTTCAATATCCAGTACACGCCGAACGCGGCCAACCAGACTTCGCCCACGCTGAGCCAGAATTGGCGCGGATTCAACGCATATCGCCCCAACCTGGTTCCGGGCGTTCCCTACATCCAGAAGACGCATCTGGCCAACGGGCAGGTGCAGTACATCAACGCCGCCGCTTTGAACATTCCCGAAACATATACGACCGGCGCATCGCTCACGGCCGGCGGCACGATTGCGAATCCGTTCGGCAGCCTGCCTAAGAACTACGGCCGTACGCCCGCGTTCTATGAGACAGATCTGGCCTTCAACAAACACTTCAACACTCCCATTGAACGGGTAAAGATCGAGTTTCGCTCCGAGCTGTACAACATCTTCAACCACACCAACCTGTATCTGCCGGGCGGAACAGGCGGCGGCACCGTTTCGGGAACCGCAAACGGATCCTCCGCGCCAACCAGCCTGGGCGGCGGCACCATCACGTCGACATTCTCGCCCCGCATCGTTCAGTTCGGTTTGAAAGTCACTTTCTAACTCGTTTCAAACAGGCGCGCCGGCCACTGTAATCCTGGCCGGCGCGTCCTGTAGGCTATTCGATTCTCGGCAGCCGGCTTCCGAGTTGCCTGGGCGGAGAATCGGTTTCCAGAGTGATAAACAGGGACCTGCAACTCGCCTGCAGCTTTGGTGCAGCGCTGTTGCGCAAGGGACCGCGGCGATTCGGCTCGCGGCTTCGCGCCCACTGAGAGACCAGAGTCTGGGCGGAAAAACAGCCATTCACCTTGATCGAAGGCGGCGTACGGGCTCGCCATGTAGCTCCGTATGTGTCGAGTCGTGCCTCGCCTCAGATTGTGTTGTTTTCCGTCATCCGGTCATCGGGAAAGGAAGTGAGACGCGTGATCGCAAGGCAGGAAATCCTCAGTCAACTGGGCGCTGCATCGCAGCCGTGGGACGTGCTGATCATTGGCGGCGGGGCTACAGGTTTGGGTACCGCGGTGGAAGCTGCCGCTCGCGGCTATAGAACGCTGCTCGTCGACCGTTCCGATTTTGCCAAGGAAACCTCCAGCCGCAGCACCAAGCTCGTGCATGGCGGGGTGCGCTACCTCGAGCAGATGAACCTGACGCTCGTCCTCGACGCCCTGCGCGAACGCGGCCACATGCTGCGCAATGCCCCTCATTTGGTCCACGACCTTTGTTTCGTAGTTCCCGCTTATAGCTATTTTTCGCTTCCTTACTATGGAGTTGGCCTCAAGGTTTACGAGCGGCTTTCGGGCAGGCTATCTTTCGGCCGGTCGGAACTGCTCTCCCGCGAGAGCACTTTGGAGAAACTGCCCGGCGTAACGAGCGACCACCTTTGCGGCGGCATTCTCTATCACGACGGCCAGTTCGACGACGCCCGCTACGCCATCGCACTGTTGCGCACTCTCCAGGATCATGACGGAACAGCCATCAACTACGTTGAAGCCACGGGCCTGATCGAGCGCGGCGGCAGGATCGTCGGTATCCAGGCTCACGACCGTGAAAACGGCTCTGCCTTTGACGTGCAGGCCAAGGTCGTCATCAATGCCTGCGGCGTTCACGCCGAGGAGACGCTCGCGCTCAACGGTCACCCGCGCGGCTCGTTCCTGGCCATCAGTCAGGGCTCGCACTTCGTCCTGCCGCGCAGCTTCCTGTCCGGCAGCACTGCGCTCATGATTCCAAAGACGGCGGACGGGCGGGTCCTCTTCGCCATTCCCTGGCTCGGCGCGCTGATCGTCGGAACCACTGACGTGCCCGTTGACGCCACCTCATCTGAGCCGCGCGCCCTCCCTGAAGAGAAGAAATTCCTGCGCGACCACATCGCCCGCTACCTGGGTCGTGCGCCGCGCCCTGAAGAGATTCTCAGCGTGTGGTCTGGTCTGCGGCCGTTGGTCCGCAAAAGCGGCGTCAGGACCGCAAAACTCTCGCGCGATCACACCATACTGGTCTCCGCGTCCGGCCTCATTACGGTTACGGGTGGAAAGTGGACCACCTACCGCCGCATGGGGCAGGACACGATCGATCGCGCCACGCAAGTTGCAGCACTCCCCAAACGTCCCTCTCCAACTCTCGAATTGAAACTTCACGGCTGGACCCCCGACGCAACCACTGCAAACTCCGCATGGGAGAGCGTCTATGGCTCCGACCTTCCGGCGCTTCGCGCACTTTCCGCCCAGGACTCGAGCCTGGATGCCTTACTGCATCCGCGCCTGCCCTTCCGGATGCGCGAAGTTGTTTGGGCGGCACGCTATGAAATGGCGCGTACGGTCGAGGATGTGCTCGCCCGCCGCACCCGAGCTCTCTTTCTCGATGCGCGCGCCGCCATTGATGCCGCACCTGCGGTCGCTGAGCTTCTGGCACGCGAGCTGCATCGTTGCGACGGCTGGAAGGAAAACGATCTGCGGGGTTTTCAGGAAACCGCCAAAGGCTATCTCTGCGAGGAGTAAGTCGAGAGAAGCTCTGCTGAGCAGTGCTGCACGGCAGCAGATTCTTTGGCGCACATCCAGCCGGAACCTGAAGCTGTTGCAGATAGCTGATCGTTGTTAACGATTTAACCCCACGAAGCGCGATAGGGACATAGATGAAGTTGAATCCTTCCTTCCTTCGGCCCGCGCCGCACATCCCAAGGGTTTCCGGGGAGCAAGCGCAGCGGCTCTATCCGAAGATGCGCTGGCAGATCCTGGAATCCACCTTCATCGGGTACGCCACGTTTTACTTCGTCAGAAACAACCTTCCGGTTGTCTCCAGGGAGATGGGACTTGCGCTCCACTATAGCAAGGAACAGATGGGAAACATCCTGGCCGCCACCGCCATCTCCTATGGCGTGGGTAAGCTCTTCATGGGTGCTTGGTCCGATCGCAGCAATCCCCGCTACTTCATGCCGCTCGGCTTGCTCGTCACAGCATTCTGCAACTTCGCATTCGGCGCCGCCAGCAGTTATCCAATTCATCTTGCGCTATGGGCATTGAACGGGCTGGCTCAAAGCATGGGCTGGGCTCCTTGTGGACGCTCCCTGGGCCACTGGTATAGCGTCAGCGAGCGGGGAACCAAGTTTGCGTTCTGGAATGTCGCACAAAACCTGGGCGGCGGGTTGACTGGCCTTCTCATCGCATACTGCGCTTTCTTGTTCGGTTGGCGCTCGGCCTTCTATGTTCCAGGCGTTCTGGCGATCATCTGCGCTGTGTACCTGCTCATCCGGCTTAGAGATACTCCGCAGTCGGTCGGTCTCCCACCCATTGAAGAGTGGCGCAATGACTATCCCGCATCCGGCCGGAAAGATACAGAAGAAGAGCTGGGCACCCGCGAATTACTCACAAACTATATCTTCACCAATGGCTATCTTTGGCTCTTTGCCTTTGCCAATTTCTTTGTCTATATCGCCCGCTATAGCATGCTCGACTGGGGGCCGACTTATCTGAAGGAAGTGAGGCACGCCAGCCTTGGCGAGGGCGGCATCAGTACGGCGGCTCTTGAGTTTTCCGCCATTTTCAGCACCATTCTCATGGGCTGGCTCTCCGATAAGTTAGGCGGACGCCGCGGCATGATCAGCGTCCTCTGCATGGTTCCCGTGCTTTTGTCCTATTTGGGAATCATCTATGGACCCGCCAATAAGTTATGGATCAGCCTGGGCCTGTTTGGAGTGATTGGCTTCTTTGTTTATCCCGCTGTTTTGCTCTTGGTGGTCAGCGCGCTGGACTTCACGTCGAAGAAAGCAGTAGGGACCGCGGCCGGATTTCTGGGCCTTTTCGGTTATTTAGGGCGCATGGTTGAAGGCGAGGGCATCGGCGCTCTTGCCCAGCGCTATGGCTGGACGGTTGCTCTTCATGCGGTCGCTGCCGCAACCGTCGTTGGAATCGCTTTGCTATCGTTTACCTGGAATCTGTCGCCGCATAGTGCGGGAAAAACCTGACTACGCCGCGCTTATTACGGCTGCACGCCCGGCGGGATTAGCAGCGTGAGCGAGTGGGGCACCACTTCGAGCCGCACCGGCAGAGAGCCCAGGACCTCTCCATCCGCTTCGACAAACAGATGATCGCCGGAGCCGCCGCGTGCCCGGCATTCGATCGACGGCGAGTCCATCAACTCCACTGCGCGGTTGAACGTGTGCCGCCCGGCGATCACCGCGAGCAGGAACATGAGGTAGTGCAACCGGCTCTGCGTCTTGAACGCCAGCATGCTCAGGCTGCCATTGCGCAAACTGGCCCCCGGAGCAAGCGCGCGTAAGACTCCGCCAAATGAGCGGACACGTACCGCCAGCAATTGCGAAACCTCCACCACGCGGCCGCCACCATTTCCATTCGATGGCAGTTCCGCCTCGAAAAGCGGAAACGACGAAGTAGCCCAGATCCGGAATGCTTCAATCAGATAGAGAACATATCCCAGCCGCCGCTTCAGCCGTGAGTCCAGCCGCGACATCAGCAATGCGTCGGCGCCGATTCCCGCCGCAACGATGAAGTAGCGCGAGCCAGGGTTTCCGGCGGTGTCCTCGTAGTGAATGCGCCCGACTGAAACCCGCGCCGGAGCAGCTTCGAGCAGGGTGCGCGCTACCTTGGCCGGCGATGCAATCAGTCCCAGGTCCGCAGCCAGTGCGTTGGCTGTCCCTAGTGGTACCACTCCCAGCGCCACATCGGTACCCACCAGGCTTTGCACGGCCTCATGAACTGTTCCGTCGCCGCCACAAGCCAGAACCGTATCGAAACCATCTTCCACGGCTTGTCCCGCGATGGTTGTCGCACTGCCCGGCGCGCCGGTTTCGAACGCCTCCGCCACAACTCCCGCTTCGTGGAGCACGGCCTTGATTTGGCCGACGGCTGCTTCCCTTCGCGCGGAGTACTGACCTGAAGCCGGGTTGTAGATGATTGCCACACGGCGCATTGCGGGTTTCACTTGGGCGGTGGTTCCTATCTGTTCAAAGTGCCTTCTGGCACATCTTGTTATCATCGCAGATTTGTAGTCAAAAATGCAGATTGCCCACTCGAAATGGCACTAAATATGTATCGCCGTGGCATGAATGCAAGAGATAGTGAGAGGGAGGCGCTTCATCTTGTTCAATCGATCATCCGGAAAGAATGATTGCGCGCACAATCGGATTCTCGCAAGAAGCTGTGTGTCCCGGTACGACTTATAGCCAAAGATGCCACACACACCAGACGGCATAGATGCCCAGCGCCGTTGCACCCTCAATCGCCAGCGCCCAACCTACTCCCTTTCCCAGGTGACGGAGATTGACAATCGCTTCGGCGGGCCACTCCGCGTCTGCTCGAGCAGCACCACTCCTCATCATCTGAGCTCGCACCAGTGTGGCGGCATAACTGCTCATCTGCATTTGAGGTGCGAGCAGGCGAGCGTCGTCAAGTAGTTGGGTTGACACTTCGGCATCCTCCTTCGACCCCTATCGGCAATGCGTCGATCAGTATGAGTCGAGGCCGACAACAAAGATGCCCGGCAAAAGGCGGCGCTTTGCAATCGATGCTTCATTATCTTGTCGGGTCAAACCGCTGGCGAGTGATTTAAACCACTCTGTATTTAATTGGTCCCAAGGTGGTAACTAACTCTCCTTTGTCGGCCCACTTTGGGTTTTTCATCGCCTGTGGCCCGCATCACTGGAGATTCACGCAACCCCGCTATCATGCCAGTCAGGGGCAACTATTCCTATGAACCTCACAAGCAACACCATTCTGATCTCTGGCGGCGGCTCCGGCATTGGCCGCGGCCTCGCTGAATCCTTCCATGCTCTCGGCAATCAGGTCATCATTGCCGGCCGCCGGCGTCAGATTCTCGACGAAACCACGGCCGCTAACCCCGGTATGAAGTCTCTCCCTCTCGATATCGAAGACCGCTCCGCCATCCACGCCTTTGCGGCTCACGTCATCGCCGCCTTTCCCTTGCTCAACGTCCTCATCAACAACGCCGGCATCATGCGCTCCGAAAGCTTCCTTGCGCAACAACCGGATCTGGCCGACGCCGAGGCCATCGTCGCCACCAACCTGCTTGGCCCCATCCGCCTCACTGCGGCTTTGCTGCCGCACCTCCAAAAGCAGCCCCACGCCACAATCATCAACATCTCATCAGGGTTGGCATTCGTGCCCATGGCGCGCACGCCCACTTATTGCGCCACCAAGGCCGCCATCCACTCCTACACGCTCTCGCTCCGTTCGCAGCTCCGCAACACCGGCATCGATGTCCTCGAACTGATCCCGCCCTACGTCGCCACCCACCTCATGGACGGGGCAAACGACCCCCGCGCCATGCCGCTTGCCAACTTCATCGCCGAAGTGATGGAGATTCTCAAGTCGCAGCCCACGCCACCCGAAATCTGCGTCGAGAACGTGAAGACTCTCCGCTTCGCCGCCGAGACCGGCATATTCGACACGATCTTTGCTCGGCTCAACGCATCTTAGGCTGATATACGCGGATCTTTCCGCAGTCACAACGATGTTTGCCACAAAGCGTTGAAGCTGGCTATCCTCGCGAGCTCGCATCGCCAGGTCGGATTTCCTAAATTTCCAATTCCGGCCTCAATCTTCACACCCCCCTGGCAGGCCGGTTCTGGCCTACACTCTTTCCTATGGCCACTGTCCCCGACCTCACCCTCGAAGCCGGCCTGCCCGCGAATCTGGATGCGGAAAGGACCATCCTGGGCGCAATCCTGCTCGACAACGCCGCCCACGCCGAGGCCGCCGAAGCCCTCAAGGCCGACGACTTTTCGCTCGACTCGCATCGTCGCATCTTTTTGCGCATGAGCGAGTTAATAGACACGGGCCGCACGGTGGACATTGTCACGCTCGCCAATGAGCTGGCACGTTACAAGGAGGTCGAGTCTGTCGGCGGCGTTGCCTACCTGGCCTCCCTCACTGAGGGTTTACCCCGACGCCCGGTCATCGAGGATTACGTCCGCATCGTCAAGGACAAGAGCATGTTGCGCCGCCTCATGGGCATCTGCTCGGCCGCCATCGCCAAGGCCGCCGACCAGAGCCAGGACGCCATCGGCGTTCTCGACGAGACCGAGTCCCAATTGCTCGAGGTCAGCGAAGCGGGCCTCGCTCAGGGTCTGCAGCCTATCGAAATCGTTGTCCGCGACTCTTTCGGCTCCATCGACAACCTCTACAAACAGAGCCTTACGATCACCGGTCTTCAGACCGACTTCACAAAGTTCGATGAGATGACCAGAGGCCTTCAGAAAGGGGAGTTGATCATCATCGCCGCTCGGCCCTCCATGGGCAAAACCGCGCTTGCCATCAACATCGCGCAGAACGCAGCGGTAGGTCACCGGAAAGTCGTGGCCGTTTTCAGCCTCGAAATGAGCAGAGAAGCGCTCCTGCGCCGCATGTTGGCGTCTCAGGCGTGGGTTGACCAGCGAATGATGCAGGCCGGTCACATTGGCGGAAAGGACCACGAAAAGCTGCAGTCGGCATTGGAACAACTCATTGAATCGCGCATCTTCATTGATGACTCGGCGAATACCACAGTGGCCGAGATGCGCGCCAAGGCCCGCCGCCTCAAGCAGAACGCCGGCGGCCTCGATCTCGTCGTAGTCGACTACCTGCAACTGATGTCGGCCACCCCGCCGGGGGCCGGGCGCAAGGGCTACGAGAACCGCGTGCAGGAGGTCTCCGCAATCTCGCGCGGCCTCAAGGCCATGGCCAAAGAACTTCAGGTACCGGTGGTCGCGCTCTCGCAGCTCTCGCGTAACAACGAGAAGCGCGACGACAAGCGCCCCATGCTCAGCGACCTGCGCGAATCCGGCTCCATTGAGCAGGACGCCGACGTGGTCGCCTTCATCCACCGTGAGTCCTATTACGACCGCGATGCAGAAGATAAGGCCAAGTCAGAGCTTCACATCGCCAAACAGCGCAACGGTCCTACCGGAATCGTGTACCTGAACTTCATTGACAGGTTCACTCGCTTTGAGAACCCCGACACGGTGCACGACGTGGAGTAAGAGGTTCACGCCCGCCGGTTCGCCTTGCATCGGCTTCCCTCGCGTGGCTATCTTTGTCCAAGTGCCCGAACCGCGGGAAGAAATCGATGGACGATCTTAAACGCCTCTTCGAGCAGTCCTTCCATTCGCCGCCTGAGCGCGTCCTGCCGCTCCAGGGCCAACTCGGCGGCTCGGGACGCGTCATCGTCCGCCTCGCCGGCGCAGGACACACCGCCGTCGGCATCCTCTATTCCGTGCGCGAGGAGAACGTCGCCTTTCTTGAGTTCTCACGCCATTTCCGCCGCCATAGCCTGCCGGTCCCGCAGATATACGCCGAGGATTTGAGCAGCGGCGCCTACCTCGAAGAAGATCTGGGCGACACCACGCTCTTCGAGTTCCTCAGCGCCAATCGTTCCGGCGACGCCATTGCGCCACAGGTCGTTGACGCCTATCGCAAGGTCGTGGCCGTCCTGCCGCGTTTCCAGGTCGAGGCAGGCCGCGACCTGAACTACAAAGTTTGCTATCCGCGCGCGAGCTTCGACCGCCAGTCCATCGCCTGGGACCTGAACTATTTCAAGTACTACTTTCTTCGCCTTGCCGGCATTCCCTTCAATGAGCAGGCACTTGAACTCGATTTCACGCGTCTGACCAAATTCTTGCTCGGCGCCGATCACGACTACTTCCTCTATCGCGATTTCCAATCGCGCAACATCATGCTGCGCGACGGCCAACCCTGGTTTCTCGACTACCAGGGCGGCCGCAAGGGCGCCCTGCAATACGACATCGCATCGCTTCTTTTTGACGGCAAGGCCGATCTGCCGCCCGACCTGCGCCGCCAGTTGCTCGACCACTATCTTGATTGCCTCGCCGGCTCCATCGACCTCAATCGCGATGCATTCATGGAATCCTATTACGCCTTCGTCTACGTTCGCATCCTGCAGGCGCTGGGCGCGTACGGCTTTCGCGGTTTCTATGAGCGCAAGCCGCATTTCCTTGAGAGCGTTCCCTATGCGCTCAAGAACCTGCGCTGGCTCGCGGAGTACGTCAAGCTTCCCATCGCGCTGCCGGCCCTGCTCGATGCTCTCGAGCGGATGTCGTCCAGCGAAAAGCTTCAGTACAACGCCGCACCTTTCGCGGGCTTGACTGTTCGCATCTTCAGCTTCTCCTTCCACCACTCCATGCCTGCCGATGAATCGGGCAATGGCGGCGGATTCGTCTTTGATGCCCGTTGCCTGCCCAATCCCGGCCGCCAAGAGCAGTTTCGCTCCCTCACCGGCCGCGACGCGCCCGTCATCCAATACCTCGACGGCCAGGAAAGCGTGCAAGCATTTCTCGCGCACGCATCCTCTCTTGTCGATGCCAGTGTCGCCAACTATCGCCAGCGCGGATTCTCCAGCCTGATGGTCTCGTTCGGCTGTACCGGCGGCCAGCACCGTTCCGTCTATCTCGCGGAGCAGTTGGCAAAACATTTGCGTGGCGCAACTGGCGTCGAAGTCGTCGTCCGTCACACTCAACTCGAGAAGTTAGGCATATTGGGAGAGTCGAATAAATGAAGGCGATGATCCTCGCCGCCGGCATGGGCACCCGTCTGCGGCCGCTCACCAACGACTGCCCCAAAGCGCTGGTCACAGTCGGCGGCCGAACGCTGCTGGAAATCACCCTCAGCCGCCTCCGCGCCTTTGGTGTGCGCGAAGTGATTCTCAATGTCCATCACTTCGCGGATAGGATCGTCGACTACCTCAAAGCCAATCACAACTTCGGTATGCGCATTGAAGTCTCTCGTGAAGAACTCCTGCTCGACACGGGTGGCGGCTTAAAAAAGGCCGCATGGTTCTTCCTTGAAGGCGTCGAATGCACGCAACAGCCGTTCATCGTCCACAACGTCGATGTCCTCAGTACCATGAATCTCGCACAAATGGTAGGCTTCCACACCGAACGCAATGCCCTCGCCACGCTTGCCGTTCAGCAGCGCGAGTCCTCGCGCTACCTTCTCTTCGATGAGCGCGGCCAGCTTTGCGGCCGCCGCATCGGTCGTGACGCAGAAATCGAGTCGGCCCTTCCCGCCCAACAATTTCAGCCGCTCGCCTTCTGTGGCATTCACGTCGTTTCGCCGCGCATCTTCTCCAACCTGCCCGAAGAAGGCGTCTTCTCCATCATCCCCGCGTATCTGCGTTTCGCCGCTCAGGGTGAAGCGATCCTCGCCTTCCGCGCCGATGAGTCTTACTGGCGCGATCTGGGCCGGCCCGAGAACATCGCCGAAGCCGAACGCGACGTCGCGAGCGGCGCATACGCGATGCTGCCATTAGGGGCGGGGTCGGAAATGGGCTAACCCATAAGTGGTAGGAGGGTATGGACCACAGGTTGGAAGCGAGAAGCGGCCGTACCGCGATACGCTGGAGGCAACACAGAAGAGGTTTGAGGGCATGACGGCGAAGACGCGGCGATTCTCGGCTGCTCACAGGGCGTGGGTAGCGGGCCTGTGCGTCTTCGCAGCGGTGATCCTGACGGCCGCATCCTACCCGAACATCTCAGGGTCATACATCGCCAGTGACAGAACTGGAGTCTGCTGGCTCCAACTCGTTCGGACGCCTGACGACCGACTGACCGGACAATTGGCCATCACAACCTTAAAGCCGGATGGCACGGTCGATCAGAGCTCTGTGTCCGTAAATGGAGCCGTGGACGGTGAGAACGTCACGCTCTCAGGCAGCGGATTTCTTGGTCTAGGGTCATTCACCCTCGCCGGCACGCTTGAAGGCGATACCTTGACCCTGACCGGGGTGCAAGCTATCCCCTTCGTCTTCAAACGCTCTACGATGTCTGATTATCAATCCCAGGTCGCGGCGTTGAATGCCCGCTCACAATCCATCTTGAACGCGAATGCTGTTGCTCAGGCTCAACAGAAAACCTTTCAGGCACAGGCGAACTTTGTTGCGGAGATTGACCAGCTCATTGGCAAAATGTCCCAGTTCGATTCAGAGGCAGACGTTCGCCTTGGCAGGCTCCCCGGCGCGGAAAAGGCGTATAAGGCGATCACCGCGCGAGTTGACGCATACGTTGCACGAGAGCGCCAATATGCCGGAAACCCGAATGCGTCAGTCACGCGCGGGCAACTCTCAGTTGCCGCAAACCAAACGGCAATTCAGACGGAGCAGATGCACAACCAAACTGTATCGCTCGAAGCGTCCCTTCAGGGAAACATAAAGCCCCTGGCAGACCAAGCCACGGCCTATGAACAGCAATGTCATGCGGCATCGCAGAATAGTGGCAATCTGACCCCGGCAGAGCTTCAAAACGTGAACGCGGCGTGCAATCGCCTAGCGAGCGCCGTAGGTCCGTTCCGACAGAAATACAGTGCGATGTCGGCAGGTCTCGCTGACCTTGAGCAGGTATACCGTCGAGAGCGAAAGACGCAAGAGAGGCTTATTCAGGAGTCCGAGAGATTGGAGTAGGGTACTCAGCCCGTCAAATTCCTATCAATTTCCTTGCTCCATCAGTGACAACGTTCACCACGATCTTTATGAGCACGTCACCCGCCGCTGGACCAATCTTGCGGATCAATTTCTTAAAGCGAGTGGCCGCGAGTTCAGTACGCGGCGTGTCGGCTGTCAAATCGTTGATCGTTGCTTTCAGGGCGGCTTTGTCCTCCGTGCTCAGCTCGTCAAGCTCGTCTGCATATTCATTGGCAGCTGTGAGCGCCGTCTCAGTCCAAGGGAACGGCTTGCCGCAAGAGCTACAGTATCCAGGACGCTCTGGGGCCTGTTTTTCATCGGATTCGATAGCAGCTTCACAGTGCTGGCACTCGAAGACATTCGCCAATCCGCAAGTCGGGCAGAATCCCAGCCGCGCAAGTTCTTTCTCCACCTGTGGCACCTGCCAGCCGTGTAACACTTTCTCACCATCGTAGCTTGGGTTCGGATCGGGCATGTACCCGTTGAAGTGACCGTTCCGACAATAGATCGCCTCTGCCATTGCATAAATGCTACCGCTCCCAGGTGAACCCTTTCTCTCGTTCACAACCCACGCGGGAGCCTGGGTGGCTCCTTCGGGTGTCCAATAGCTCACACAAATTATGACCGCACACACTTCATCATTGCCGAATGCGAATTGAGCTAGCGCATATCCCGCGAGCTAATCCCGTGTTGCCCTTGCGTTAGCCGCCTGAACCGCCTCTTCAAAGCTCGTTCAGGATCAGAGCAATCCGCCCGGCCAGCATATCGTTGGGCGACTCTCCGGGGTCCACCTCGATTAGCGACACGGGAAACGCAAGGTTGTGTGGACGCAAAACGAGGCGGCTGGAAAGAAAATCCACATATCGGAATGTCAGGTGCGAGCCTTGCCGAACGGCGTAAAGATTCGCGCGATTGGGCCGGTAAGGCAGCAGCGAATTGTAGTGCCGGTCGATCAGCGCAATTGCTTCTGGCAGCACCAATGGGTCCATCGGTGGAGCATCGGCAGCCGCCACGCGCACAGCGACAAACCGTTCCCATGCCCGCCTGGCTCCCGACGCCCGCGAGTGAACCGATTCGAGCGCCGCCGCCGGCAGGTGCAGCAGCGATTGAATGACGGATGGCCGGATCACCGGCTCGAAGAGCGCCACAGCGTGCGAGACAACCGGGACCGCGCAGACCCCATCGCTCCCGGATAGCGGTTCCGGCCTTTGCACGGAAGGCAGCAGGTCGGCGACCGTCAAATGCTGCGCCGCCAGGATGCGGTCCATGGCCTCCAACGAAAGTTGTCTCCGGCTATGCAGAAAATTGGAGAGATGGGCCTGCCCAAATCCCGTCTGCCGGCCTAGCAGCGAGACGCTGAGTGTCCCCCGCTGTATTCTGCGCAGCAGTTCCAGGCGGAGGTGCTCGTGCATCTGCGTGAAATTCATCTGTGGAAAATTTGCCGCCAGCAATGGGACGAAATCTCGTCTCATTTCCTCTCGCAAAACTATTAGGGCTTGTTGGCCTTCATTTTGAGCGTCTTGGCAGCCATTGAAAAGACAATGACCGGAAAGTGGTAGTGAGTCATTGACGCAAAGGAAGCATATCCCTACATTGGGTTTACTGAATCAAGCACTGACTTGTGGGAATCTTTTTGGAAACGCTTTATCGCCAATCGTTTAGGCGGAGGCGCAATTCTGCCTCTTGCGGCGGCGATTGAACATTGCCGGAGGAATTTTTGATTGAGCCGGCATCTCCGTTCCCGCACTAAGGCGCCTCGTTGGGGCGCCCCAGACAAGTCAGTCGAGAATATTCCAGGATCTGCGCGCCGATGGTCATGACAGAAAACAAGAGATTCCGGGCGGCAATCCCCCATCAGGACATGAGAATCCTGAGTTGTCCAGCCTGGTTCTCTTCACCCCGGGGAACAACGTGCATCACAAAATTCCATCGGGAGATGAAACATATGCGGAGAATCGGTCATGGAAGTGCGCGTGCAATTGAAGGTTTGCGAAGGGTGTGGTTGCCTTTGGTACCGGGCCCAGACTCAAGGGAGTGTGTACTGCAGGGAATGCGAATTTAAACTAAGAGATTTTCCGTCGCCGGAAAGTCGCAGGCGGCGCGGACGCCCGAGAGGCAAGCAACTTGCCAGAGTTTGGGCGGTGGCTGAGGCAGCTGGAGGTGCGCAATGAGCGCAGCCTTTCAGTTGCCAATGGAATGGGACGCCAGCACCGATGAGGCAGCCTGGCAAATCGAGCAAAGGAGAGGGAAACGACAATCCACTGCGAGGAAGGAATTAGGGCTTGAGAAGCACGACTACAAGCCTCCAGCCAGCCTGGCCTTCTACCGAAAGCACACCGAAAGTTTGTTGCGGCGCTATCTGTACGCTTCCACGCAAGTGGGCAGGGCACCCTCAATCCTCGGCGATCCGGTTTCGCGGGGTTGGGCATCCAGCCGGCCCGTTCGCACATTCGAGGACGCGGTCATCTTCGTCCTCGATATCGAAAACTGTCTCAGCCGGCTCAGCATTCTCGATCGGGAGCTGCTGAGCAGGGTTGTGCTTCAGGACTACACGCAGGAGGAAGCTGCCCTGATGCTCGGCATGAGCATCAGGACAGTTGGCTACAGATTCCCTCTGGCTTTGGACAGGCTTACGGAGAAGTTGCTGGCAGCCGACCTGCTTGTCTTACCGCACTAATTCGAACCACCTAACCTTCATCCGGCAAAGGGGAGCGCGCACCGCGTCCTCCTCTGCCGGATGGATCTCGGCCTCATCCGCGTCCTACTCGACACCTACACCACAGCGTTCCGTCGAATGGCTTCGCGGTACCACTCTGCGCTGAGCTTCGCCGTCCGCTTTTCCGTCTTGAAATCCACGTAATAAATTCCAAAGCGCTTGCTGTAGCCGTCAGCCCACTCAAAGTTATCCAGCAAGCTCCACAGGAAGTATCCCTTGGCGGGGAATCCTTCCGCCACGGCGCGGTGCAGGTGGGTCAGGTGGTTGCGCAGGTACATCACGCGATCGGTATCCTCAATCCGTCCGCCTGCCGTTACCACGTCGTCGGCCGAGCACCCGTTCTCCGTGATGTAGATGACCCGCGGATGCCACAGATCGCAAACGTTGCGCACCGCCCAGTACATCACCTCTGGGCCAACGGCAATCCATGCTGAAGCCATGTGCGGATACGACGCCTGTCGTGGCACAATTTCATACCCCTGCCGCGAATCGTCCGCGCGAACATAATACGGCGCGTACACGTTCAAGCCGAGAAAGTCGATCGAGCTCCCGATCGCTTTCATATCGCCCGCGGCGATGCGCGGCGCGTTGGCTCCCTCGCGCTCCAGATAGCTCTCCGGGTATTTCCCTTCCAGCAGCGCAGTTAGAAACCTTCCGTTTTCCTCGCGTGTCGCGCGCCGCGCCGCCCCAATGTTCTTCTCGTCTTCAATCACCGGCACAAACACCGTCGGATTTTCGGCCACACCCACCTGTGCCGTGGGCGCATTGGCGCGGATCGCCCCCACGCCGAGTCCGTGCGCGAGAAGTGCGTGGTGGCGCACCTGGTTCACCTGTGCCGCAGGTAGCTGGAGTCCCGGCGCAAACTTGCCCGTGCGATAGCCAAGGTCAGTAAAGGAATCAAACTCGTTCGTGGTCATGAAGTGGTGCACGCGGTCAGAGAGCTGCCGCGCCACGTAACCCGCATATTGGGCATACGCCAGCGCTGTGTCGCGCGACTGCCAACCCCCCTTGAGCGCAGCAGGAAGGTCCCAGTGGAAGAGCGTCAGGTAAGGTGTGATTCCGTGCACGAGCAACTCATCCACCACGCGCTTGTAGTGGTCCAGGCCCGCCGGATTCGGCTGGCCTTTGCCGTCGGGAAAGATGCGCGGCCACGAAATCGACATCCGGTACGCACCCGCTCCCAGATTCTTCAGCAGCCGAACGTCTTCCTTGTACAGGTGATAGGAATCGTCGGCCACGTCTCCCGTGTCGCCGTTATGTGTCTTTCCCGGCGTGTGCGCGAAAACGTCCCAGATGGACGGCTTCTTCCCGCCCTCGCTCACTGCGCCTTCAATCTGGTACGCCGCTGTGGCGCAGCCCCACACAAATCCTTGAGGGAAATGTAGTCCCTGTGCCGGCGGCAGGCCAAATGAATTTTCGGGCAGCGCAACGTAGGCCAGTGCGGCAGTCGCGGCAACCGTTTTGCCAAACTGCCTGCGCGTAATGTCTTTCATGGTTTCAATCGACCTTTCGCAAGCAAAGCGCGATTATACAGGGTGCGGGAAAAAGGGAAATCGAGGACGAATTTCCCGGGCAAGGTACGGCAGGGGTCTAAAGCCCGCGTATTCTTTGCGGCGGTTACGGCACGACTGAAGTCGTGCCCTGACACTTCCTGCTCCACTTGAAGAGTTTTTCCGGAGCCTGCGGAGACCGGCGGTGCAAGTTCTTGCCGCGTGTGAGGAATCTTCAATTTCACGGATGAAGCGGGTTCCATTCCGACTTTTGGCGGATTACAACCGTTGCGGCAATTGCTTAGGATCGTGTTCGGGCTCACACGGCGGAGTCCGCTCAAACCGGTTCGATGGGGAATCGTCCCCTTCGCGCCGGGTTGACGAGTGCTCGCGGCAAAGAGCCCGGAAACGATCACCAATGTCCAACCGGCCCCTCATCTTCTCCGTCTTCTGGCTGCCGATCGCCGTTCTTCTCGCCGGATGCGGATCGAGCCCGTCTTCCCAGACCACGACGCCCACGCCCACTCCCACTCCCACGCCGACTCCGTCCGCGACCTTTGTGCGCGGCGCCGACGTTGGCTGGTCGACGCAATTGGCCACGCTCGGCTACACGTGGGAGGACCAGACGCAGACGCAGATGTCGATGCTGCAGATTCTCAAGAATCACGGCGTTAATCTGATCCGCATCCGCACCTTCGTGAATCCGGCCATCTCGCCGGGCAGCCTGGGCGTGGGCGCGATGAACCAGGCGGGCAGCATTGCCCTGGCCCAGACCGCGAACGCGATGGGCTTCGAGATTTTGATCGATTTCCACCTGAGCGACACCTGGGCCGACCCCGGACATCAAACCATACCCGCCGCATGGGCCAGCGACAATTACAGCCAGCTCCAGACCGATGTCAGTAGTTACGTCTCCGGTTTCATGAAGGCTCTGGCGGCAGACGGCATCTATCCGCAATATGTGCAGATCGGCAACGAGATCAACAGCGGCCTGCTTTGGCCGATCGGGGAGTACACCAACCCTTCGCAGATGGCCGGACTGATCAACTCCGGCTACAGCGCGGTGAAGGCGGTCAGTTCGTCGACGCAGGTGATCGTGCATCTGGCGGGACTGAGCAATCTCTCGGATCTGGAATGGTTCTACGACCTGCTGAAGGCCAACGGCGGCAACTGGGATGTTACCGGCTTTTCCTACTACGACGGCCCCGGCACGCTCAGTACGAGCACCGCCAATCTGAGCACCATGGCCAGCCGCTACTCGAAGCCGGTCATGATTTGCGAGATCGGTTACACGGAAAGCGATTTTATGGACGCGGCCGACGATGTAAAGACTGCCATCGAAGCCGTCGCGTCGGTTCCCAACAGCATGGGACTTGGAGTGATTTACTGGGAACCGGATGCGCCGGATGACGCCACCACCGGCAATTACAGCCTGGGCGCGGTTACAGAGGTATCAAGCAAGCTGCTTCAGTTCAATACCGCGATCGATCAGTTCCTCTTTACGGGCTCGACCGCAGGCAATCAGATCATCAATCCGCAGTTTTCCAGTGGCAGCAATGGCTGGCAGATCACGACCAGCACACCGGCGGCGATCTATACGCAGGCCGGAGGCAATGGAACCATGTTGTCCTTCAATGCGTCGACAGCCTATAGCGGCACGATCTGGGAGGACGTGACCGGCTTGCCCAACGGCACCTACACCATGACCGCCTGGGTAGAGAATGGCGGCGGGCAGGCGACGGCCCAGATGTTTGCCTGGCCCACCGGCGGAAGCAATATGACGGTCAACCTGCCCACAGCCACCACCTGGACCGAAGTACAAATCCAGAACATCCAGGTGACTCAGGGTACAGCGTGGGTGGGCTTTACGATTAACGCCAGCTCCGGACAGTGGACGAACATCGAGTCGGTTTCGTTCACCCAGAATTAGGGCCTGTTCACACGATTGGGCCGCCATCCCCATCGTGTGAACAGGCCCCAGGTTTCTGACCGCGTGAATTCGCCCCTTTGGTTTTGTGGCGGAATCAAAGGGGGATTCTAGCTGAGCAATTGCTGCGGATGCCAAACGGGAAGGGGTGTCTTCCCGATCGGATTACGGCTTTGGCTTCGCAATTGAGCGGCGGTACGCCAACTCGATCGAGTCAATCATCGTCTCATCGAAGCCGAGCGCGTGAACCTGCTCCATCGTGAGGTAAATCTCCTGTTCGCATGCGGCAACGACATGCGGCAGGTCATAAGCGATAGCGACTAACTGCTCCTTTTGCGCATCTGGCCAGATCAGGAATGGTTGTTAATTGGTAAAAGCATCTTTGCATTCTGGCGATGCTGCTGCCAGTTTGATCTTGTCAAGGGCCGGCAAAATCAACGCGACGACTTGGGTGCCGTCATATCCCGAGCCGGTGATAGAAGACGCGTCCGCAGCTTTCGCAATCATCGCTGTCCAATTCACCGGATCGCCGGTGGACATATCGAATACCATCGAGATGCGGTCACTATCCGGATACGCCCCGCCGCAGAAGATGAAGTCATCGGTCGCTACGATGCTCAAGAACCGCGGGCCGGTCATCGTCACTTCAACCTTTCGCTCCCACTCGTCGGCCGCGCCACCTTTTCCTTTCGATGCATCTCCCATTTCCTGTGTCCACGCGGCGTAATTCGTATCGCAATCTTTTAGGGCGAGCGCAAGCTTCTGATTCATTTCTTGCAGGATCGCATTCGCGCGCTTCGAGGCCGCGTCATTTGCGTTCAAAATCAGCGGCCACGCGTCGATGCCTTTGCGCAATTGCCGCACAGGTTCGAGTTTGAAGAATTGAGACTCCCCTGGCGTCGCATTCGCCTGCGGAGACTGAGCCCGCAATGTTTCGCCGGCACTCAATGCAAAGACGGTAAACATGTATAAGAGCGCTACATGCACGCGTCTCATGGTGAAACCCTCGGGAGATTGCGCCTATTATAGGCGCGCCAAATATCACATGTCCGTACGCAAAAGGCCGCAGCCCAATCTTAGGCTGCGGCCTTCAACGGCTGATTTCCAGCCAAGCCATTACATCTCTTTCACGCCTTCGACAAATGCCTTCAGCTTGCGGCTCCGGCTTGGATGCCGCAGCTTGCGCAGCGCCTTGGCTTCGATCTGCCGGATGCGCTCGCGCGTCACCTGGAAGCTCTGGCCCACCTCCTCAAGCGTGTGCTCCGAGCCGTCTTCCAGCCCAAACCGCATCTTGATCACCCGCTCCTCGCGCGGCGTAAGAGTGCGCAGCACCTGCGACGTGTACTCCTTCAGGTTCACGCCGATCACCGCCTCCGAAGGCGACACCGCCTGGCGATCTTCGATGAAATCGCCCAGGTGCGAGTCTTCCTCTTCGCCAATCGGCGTCTCCAGTGAGATGGGCTCCTGCGCGATCTTCAGCACTTTGCGCACCTTGGCCACCGGAATGTCCATGCGCCGCGCAATCTCCTCGCTCGAAGGCTCGCGGCCCAGCTCCTGCACCAACTGCCGGCTCGTGCGGATCAGCTTGTTGATGGTCTCGATCATGTGCACCGGAATGCGGATCGTCCGCGCTTGGTCCGCGATAGCGCGCGTAATCGCCTGCCGGATCCACCACGTTGCATACGTCGAAAACTTGTAGCCGCGCCGGTACTCGAACTTGTCCACCGCTTTCATCAGGCCGATGTTGCCCTCCTGAATCAGGTCGAGGAACTGCAGTCCGCGGTTGGTGTACTTCTTGGCGATCGACACCACCAGCCGCAGGTTAGCCTCGATCAGCTCGCGCTTCGCCTGCTCGGCGTCCATGTCGCCCTGGATCATCTCGCGCTGCGTGCGCTTCAGCTCCGCGATCGACACGCCCGCGTCGCCCTCGATCTTCTCCAGGTCAGTCCGGCAGTTCTTCTGCTGGCGCCGGTACTCCTTTTTCATCTCTTCGCTCTTCGAGGCTTCGTACTTCTGCTCCAGAGAGCGGACCTGGCGCTCCAACGTGCGCATGGTGTCCACGGTCTTGTTGACTTTGTCCAGCAGGCGCTTGCGCTCCAATGCTGTGTACTTCAGTTCGCGCACAATGCGCGAGATGAAAATCTTCTCGCGGCCGACGGCCCAGCGCAGCCGCCGCGCTTCCTTCATCTTTGCCTTGTTGGCCGGCGAAATCGCCGCCTGCTTCTCTTCAATCTGCGCAACTTTCTTCTGGTGCTTCACCAGCGCGTCCGTACGCGCCACGGTGGCCTTCACGCGGGCCTGCACCACCTCTTCGGTGAGCTCTTCCTCGTCGAAGATCACAACTTCCTTCACATTGCGCACGCCGCGCTTCAGGTCTTCGCCCAGCGCCGCTACCTCGCGAATCACGATCGGCGAACGCGAAATTGCCTTGAGCACGCGGTTCTGCCCGCGCTCGATGCGCTTGGCGATCTCCACCTCGCCCTCGCGCGTCAGCAGCGGCACGGTTCCCATCTCGCGCAGGTACATGCGCACCGGGTCGTTGGTCTTCTCCAGCGTTCCCGGCGTCAGGTCCAGCTCGACGTCCTCTCCCTCCTCCAGCTCAAAGTCTTTGTCGCCGGGGAATTTCGGAGTGTCGAGCAGGTCGATCCCCTGCGTGCCGATGGTCGTGATCAGATCGTCAAGATCGTCCGGCGAGCCAATCTCATCCGGCAGCGCGTCGTTCACCTCGCCGTAGGTGAGGTAGCCCTTCTCCTTGCCGGTCTCGATCAGACCGTGCACATCCTCTTCGAATTTGTCTTCAATCGCCAAAATATCCCTGCTCTCTTCGGCAAGACGCGCTCTCTTTGGCCGTCTCGCCCGATTTCATCCTGGGCCCCGCATCATTCCAATCGGTCGCGTCATTTCGCTCGCCCGTGCGGATCGACCCGCGCCCATCGCAAACCAGCGCCGCGCCGATTTCAGACGCACAAATGAAGACTTCCCAAAGGAAATCCCCGCTTGCATACACATCCGCAAGCCCGCAAAAAGCGGTGATAATTTTTCTCGGAACAGGATGGCAGCGCTTCAGGTTTCGCCTGGGTCGCCCGCGAGCCGCAGCTCATGTGTGGGGCAAAGGGGCGCGCATCCTCACTGAGATCAATAGATTACCACAACTGCACTCGCTCGCGCCAACAAAAATTCGGCGCCAAATCTGCCCCGGTCCACCGGCTGTAAACCCGCTCGAACCCGCTTTCAGCCACCCGTTCCCGGGCCCCTAACTCAATCATTAGACGCTCGGAAAGGCCATTTCGACGCACGATTTGACGGTCTAGATGCTCTTGCGCCCGGACCCCAAAACCCTTACCGTTCCTGCGCCTTCTGCCCGTGCAACTGCCGCAGCGTCCGGTCCAGCTCCAGCTTCTTCTGGGTCAGCAAAGCCAGCCCCGCATAGTCGCCGTTGCGCTCGGCCTCGGCAATCTGTGTCCGCAGCTCGCGCAGCCTGCCTTCGATGGCACGCTCCTGAACCTCCTGCACCGCGCTCTCCACCTCGTTCGCCTCCGGTGGCCTGCTCTCGCCCAGCAGCGCTTCCGCCAGCAGCGCCCGCTGGCCGGGATCCTCCACCGCCTCCATCGGATCCCTCGCCGCCCGACCTGCCAACGCCTGCATGGCCCCGAAGGCGCCCAGATGCTCAAACCAGGCCGCGTTATTTGTCAGCGCCTCCGCTGCCAGCAGCCGAGCCTCCGCGCCCTCAGGATCAGTCACGGCCAGGGCCCGCAGCAGCACCCGCTCCACTTCGGTCAACTTCGCCGCCCGTTCCTCTACCCGCTCCCGCCGCCGCAGCGCCGCCTGCCGCAGCTCTTCGCGCAGCACCGCTGATGCGATCCCCAGCTTCTGCGCCGCATCTGCCGCGAACTGCTCTCGCGCCAGCGTCTCCGGCATCCGCCGGATGTGCGGCAGCAGAAAGTTCATCGCCTTCACCTTCTGCTCCGCGCTCGCTCCCGGGAAAAGCATCCGCGCCCGCTCAATCAGGTAATCGGCCTGCCGCCGCGACTCGCGCAGCGCCTCCTTATAGGCCTCCACGCCCCGCTCACGAATGAACCGGTCGGGATCGAGTCCCCCCTCAAGCGTCACAATCTTGACCGCAAACCCCTCCTCGGTCAGCAGCGCAATCGACTTCTCCGCTGCATTCGCTCCTGCCGTGTCGGGATCGAAATTCACGATCACGTTGGAGGTGTGCCGCTTCAGAATTGCCACCTGTTGCTCGGTAAATGCCGTCCCGCTCGTCGCAATCACATTCTGGATTCCTGCCAGAAACACGCTGATGCAGTCCATCTGCCCTTCCACCAGCAGGGCAAACTCCATCGCGCGAATCGCCGGCTTTGCCTTGTCCAGGTTGAACAGCACCTGTCCCTTCGAGTAGAGCGGTGTCTCCGGCGAATTGATGTACTTCGCTCCGGCCTTCTCGCCTGTCTCGAGCGTCCTCGCGGTAAAGGCAATCACCCGCCCGCCCTCGTTGCAAATGGGAAATACGACTCGTTTCCGGAACCGGTCGTAAATGGGCCCCTGGCTCCCGTCCCCCTGCTCCTTCGAGCTGAACAGCCCGCTCGCCCGGAGCGTTTCCTCGTCCGCCATCCCGCTCAGCCGGTCGCGCAGCGCATTGTAGCTGTCGGGCGCGTAACCGATCCTGAACTTGGCGATGCCCTCGGCCGAAAGTCCGCGACCTGCAAGGTATTCACGCGCCAGCGCTCCGCCTGGCCCGCGCAATTGCTCCTCAAACCACGCTGCGGCCGTCTCGTGCAGCTCCAGCAGCTTGGTCCGCAGCCGCGCTCCTGCGGCCTCCTCCGGCGAGGAGAACTCCCGCTTCGGCAGCGGAATCCCGCACTTCTGCGCCACAATCCGCACCGACTCGGGAAAGCTCACGTTCTCAATCTTGCCTACGAAGCTGAACACGTCGCCCGAGGCCTGGCAGCCGAAGCAGTAGAAGAACTGCTGCCCCGCGTGCACGCTGAACGATGGCGTCTTCTCCTTGTGGAAGGGGCACAGCCCCGTAAACCGTTGCGCTCCAGCCTTGCGCAGGCGGATGTAGCTCTCGATCACCTTCACGATGTCGGCCTGTTGCTTCACGGTTTGGGCGAAGTCGCTCACGGGAAGTCTGTTACCAAGCATAAGGCCTCCCTCCGATTAGCTCCGCGCCAATCCCCCGCCAAATACTTGTTGCAACGAATATCTCCCTCGCGCATCCAACGAAGTGAAAGGAGCAATACCCCATGACCCCAACCGCCACCACCACATGGAACATCGACCCCGCCCATTCCGCCGCCGAGTTCAAGGTCAAGCACATGATGATCTCCAATGTGAAAGGCGAGTTCAGCGGCCTCTCAGGCGTCCTGCGCCTCAATGAGAAGGACGCTACCCATTCCAGCGTCGAAGCCTCCATTGACGTCAGCACGGTAAACACCCGCGACCCCCAGCGCGACGGCCACCTGAAAAGCGCCGACTTCTTCGATGTCGAAAAGTTCCCCGCCATGACCTTCAAGTCCACCGCGATCAAGGCCACCGGCGACGGCGAGTTGGCCGTGAGCGGCAACCTGACCCTGCATGGCGTCTCCAAGGCCGTAACCTTCGCCGTCGAGGGCCCGAGCGCCCCGGCCAAGGACCCCTGGGGCCATCTGCGCATTGGTCTTTCCGCCACCGCCAAAATCAACCGCAAGGACTTCGGACTCACCTGGAATACGGCTCTTGAATCCGGCGGCGTGTTGGTTGGCGAGGAAGTGACCATCACCCTTGACGTTCAATTCATCAAGGCCGCGTAATCTGGGTCCGCTGGCCGGGCCCACCCTTTGGTCAGCGAGTTACCTGTTGCAACGAACATCTCCCCTGCGCATCCAATGTATGTACGCTACAAGTGGAGTCAGAGCCCAACTTCCCAGGCGCGCGGCGCGGGTCGGCGGCTTTTGCGTCGGCTTTGATTCCGTTCCCGGAGGTCCACCATGTCCCTAAGAGCTGTCAAAGAGATCTACCAAACCAAGCCCACTATTGAGGGAGCCGGCGTCAAGCTTCAGCGCGCCTTCGGCTTCGGCAAAACAGCCGAATTCGATCCTTTCCTCTTGCTCGACGACTTCCGCAACGAGAATCCCGCCGACTATCTGGCCGGCTTCCCCTGGCACCCCCACCGCGGCATTGAAACCATCACTTACGTGCTCGCCGGTGAGGTGGCGCACGGCGACAGCCTCGGCAACAAGGGCCGAATGACCGCCGGCGACGTGCAATGGATGACCGCCGGCAGCGGCATCCTTCACCAGGAGATGCCCAAAGGCGACGAGCGCGGGCGTATGCACGGTTTCCAGCTCTGGGCCAACCTGCCCGCGTCGCTCAAAATGACCGACCCGCGCTACCAGGACATCCCCTCCAGCGCCATCCCCGAAGTCACCGAGGACGACGGCACTCGAGCGCGCATCATCTGCGGCGAGTTCTGGGGCAAGACCGGCCCCGTCGAAGGCGTCGCAGCCGATCCCCGCTATGTCGACATCTCCGTTCCGCCTTTCAAGCGCAAGCGGATCCAGGTCGAGACCACGCGCAACGCCTTTGCCTATGTCTTCGCTGGTTCGGGAACCTTCCGTGACGCGTCCGAGCCGCAGGCTGTGCTCACGGAGTCAGCCGTCGATCCCAATGCCACGCCGGTCTACGACGCGAACAACCATTCGCTTGTCCTCTTTGACCGCGGCGATGAGATCGTCGTCCAGGCCGGCCCTGAGGGCATTCGCTTCCTGCTCGTCTCGGGCAAGCCGCTCGAGGAGCCGGTGGCCTGGTACGGGCCTATTGTCATGAACACGCAGGAAGAGTTGCGGCAAGCGATGGCCGAGTTGCACAACGGCTCGTTCATTCGCCGCGGATAAGCCATACCCGCCTTCCGCCCGCGTGCCCCCACCTTGCCTCTCAACCCAGTCGCAAAGGTGCGGGCCCGCAGCTTACCTTGTACCTTTTCGCGCCGCTTCGATCCTGCTAGACTTACCTCTGTCACGTCTTAGGCGCGTAGCTCAGTTGGTTAGAGCGCTTCCTTGACACGGAAGAGGTCGCTGGTTCGAATCCAGTCGTGCCTACCATTTCCCCCTCCAGGAACATCCTACCAAATCCCACGACATCCAAGATTCGCGCCAAAAATCGCTGAAAACAAGCGATTTGCCTCTAGATTCCATCCTAAAACACTCTAACAATCACCATTGAAGCCGATTTTGAATGGGGTATACTTGGGGGTATCTCTTTCCGGATTTGGGGGTATTTCAAAATTCCGGAGAAAAAGGGGGTATTCACCTTGGCTCTCACCGATACCGAAATCCAGCGCTCCAAACCCGCCGACAAGCCCTATAAGCTCTCTGACAGCGGCGGCCTACACCTGCTCATCACACCTTCAGGCGGAAAACTTTGGCGATGGAAATATCGCTTCGATGGTGCGGAGAAGTTGATGGCCCTGGGCCGATACCCCGAAGTTGCGCTCGCTGACGCCCGTGAGCGCCGGGACGCATCCCGGAAAAAGCTGGCCAACGGTATCGACCCTATGGCCGAACGAATGGCCGAAAAGACGGCGGTTAAGGTTGCCACAGACCACACTTTCAAGAAGGTCGGCGAGTTGTGGCTCGAACACTGGAAGGGAAACAAGTGCACGCGCCACTCAGAGACAACGGGGAACCGCCTCAAGGGCAACGTCTACCCCGTGCTCGGCGATAGACCTATCGCTGAAATCGAACCGATGGACCTTGTCCAACTGGCAAAAGACATCGAGGCGCGCGGTGCCTCCGACATGGCCAAGCGGATTCTGCAGATCGTCGGCATGGTCTTCCGCTACGCCGTTGCCCACGGATACAGCAAGCGCAACCCCGCCGCCGAGATTCGCCCATCGGACATTCTGAAACCGACACGAAAGCAGAACATGGCTCGAATCGACGCCAAGGAGCTTCCTGCGCTTCTACGCGCGATTGAGCTATATGATGGGCGGCCACTCACGCGGCAAGCAATTAAGCTCATGGCGCTGACATTTGTCCGCACCAGCGAATTGATCGGCGCGCGTTGGGAGGAGTTCGACTTTGAAGCCCGCCGCTGGGCCATTCCCGCCACTCGAATGAAGATGAAAACCCCGCACATTGTTCCCTTGTCATCTCAGGCCGTTGAAACTCTCGAACTGCTGAGGACCATCTCGGGCGACAGCGATTTTGTTTTCCCAGGCGAACAGGACAAGAACAAGTCCATGTCCAATATGACCATCCTGAAGGCTCTTGAGCGGATGGGTTACAAAGGCAGAATGACTGGTCACGGCTTCAGAGGCTTGGCTTCGACGATCCTGCACGAGCAGGGCTATAACCACGACCACATCGAATTGCAACTAGCCCACGCCCCACGGAATGAGGTCTCAGCAGCTTACAACCATGCGCTCTATCTTGAGCCTCGCACGCGGATGATGCAGGACTGGGCGGACTTTCTGGAGCGCACCCAACGGGGCGGCAAGCTGTTGCCCTTTCGCGGCACGGCAGCCTGAATGATCTTATCAAGCACGAAAAAGGAGCCAACCTTTAATGTTCAGTTGTGGTGTGGTTTCCGAGATGCCGTCAATCCAACCAAAGAGATGCGTCCTCGGCATAGTCGGAGTCCAAATGTTACTTGATTTGGTCCCAACAGGCGTCCGGCCACGGTGATCTTTCTTTCCAGCCTTTGGGCGTGCCATCGAAATCGGCATCAAGGTATTCCGTCGTCTTCAAGTGAAGTCCGTCCTTGTTGAGCAAGAATGTATTTCGGTACTTGCTACCCTGCATTAGAGGTAGAGGAGAGAGATTTGAGTCGCTCTCGGCTTCAGCCTTGGTCTTCTTCTCCTGTCCCCCGACGATGCTCAAGTAGAACTCCACAGTGAGAATGTACGGATAAAGCAGAGAATCGTTTGCCTTCACGTCTACGAAAACATGTGTAGGCGGTCCCCAGGCTCCCTTCGCCCAAACCTGTTTATGGTGTCCCCGGTCAAATGCGGTGATGGTTTCGCGCCTGGGGCACGCCTCAATCCGTTTCTGGACATCCGCCGCAATGCCTTTGATATTCAATTCTTGGTCGGTTTGAGCCGAAGCGATCCCAGAAAGTGCTGCAAGTAGAAATAAGGAAAGCACAGCGTGATTTCTCATAAGCCTTGCCGTCTCCGTTCCTGATTAAGTTCGGCACAGGAAAGCCCGTATGTCCTCACAGAAGACCGGCCACACGGTCCAATGTGCCTTGAGCGCCGAAATACTGAAGTTGTTTTGCTTGCCGCGCCCTACACCGCCCATTGCAACGTTGCGCGCCTCGGAGCAGGTGAGAAGCGCGTAGCGAGGTGCGCCGGGTAGCCGCGTAGCATCTGCGAACGCCCAGCGCACTTGAGTGTCGAGGATCTCCAACTCGTCCGCGCTGGAAAGCAGGAGGTCAACCTGAGAACCTCCCTTCTTGGTGCCAAAGCCCACGCCGCCTGCTCGCTGCCCCGCGTAGGATTTGACTTCGATTTCGAAATGTGCAGGTGGCGATGATGTCGAATTGCGCACCTCGGCGGCGATGTCTAAGCCAAACCTTGTCACAGTCCACGTCAGGTCACTCGCCTTCACCGCAGCTTGGATTAAATTCCGCAGAGCCATCTCGAATAGCTTCTCCGGGTATACGACAGTCGGCTCTTCACAGAAATTCAAATCCATTGTGTTGGCGGTACGTCAACCTGTGCACTGAATTATAGTGCCGAATCTCTCGCTTGAATATGCATCCGAGTGTGGTCGATGGGCGGGCTGGTTCCTCCCGATTGAAGGGAAAACCGGAAACTACACCACAGCCTAATGCTCAGGTCGATTTCACCTAACAATTGCATTCGGATTCTGTAGTCTTCTGGCCACTGCTTCTGCAATCTCCTCCGCACTCGGCTGTTTTGATTGCCGTGTCGCGCCCAAGCCCAGGATAATCTCACCTTGCCTGTCACTCGCCACCTTCCCATAGCTCGTAAGGGTGGTAAGCACTTGCTCATGCCCCAGGTTCTGACTCCACGCCTTGAACTCTTCGGGGGAGTTGCAGACCTCTTCGCCAAGCCGCGCCAGCGTCTTCCGTAGGCTGTGCGGGTGGAAATAGGGCAGGCCCGCACGCTCGAATGCTTCGCGGAAGATCGTCCGAATCGGCGTAGCCGTGCTCCAGTGCTTTTGCTCCAATCCCGCCGCTGCAAACTGCTGGCTGGCTCCCAGCGCGATCCGCGTTGCCGGAAACAGCGGATCGTCATTGCCCCACAGCTTCTCTTCCCTTAGAAATCGCACCCAGTCCGCCACGATCTCCTGAATTCCATCACCCACGGGGAAAAAGTACGTCGCAAAAGTCTTGCTGAATTTCGTCTTCACTTCGCGTGCATCCTGCTGGACGCAGCCTTCTTTCAGGTCCACATGCTTCAACTTCATGGACGCGATGGCCGAATCCCGCGCGCCGGTCAAGAACGTAAAGGCCACCAGAGCGCGATTCCGGCACTCAATCTCGTTACCGCTCGGCATCGTCCCAATCACATGCCTTACCTGCTCCAGCGTCGGGGCTTTCCGCTCACGCTGGGCTGTGGCAATGCGCGTGTCTTTCTCCGATAGGTTGAAGTAGTCGGCATCGGAATACTGAAGGCGCGCCTTGTACCCCGGCTGCCCTGCGAGCCAGAAAAAGAACTGCTTCAACTGGGTCAGCGTGGCATGTAACGTCGCCTTGCTCAGCTTCTCCCCGGATCGCTGGCCGGTTTGTTCGGCCAGATGCTTCTTGAACGCAATCGCCTGCTCAAAGTGGAACGCCTTGAAGTTCCGGTATCGGTTGTACTCTTCAAACCGGCTCAGCGCCTTCGCGGCGGCGTCCACCGTTGGCTCGCTGTGGCGCTTGGCTTCCTTCAGATAGGCAAAGTATTTGCGCTTGATCCGTACATTTTCCGGGTTGTATATCGTCATGGTTTCTCACTCTTGGCTGAAGTCACTGTTTACGATGGGAAGATTACTCTCACTTAGTCTGCACTCAAGCTGCAAACCACCACGGGAAGCCCCGCGACGCCGAAATATACCTGCACGGTAAACGCCAATATCGCACTGCAATCCTGTCTCACTGCTGCGAAATTCGTCATCAACAGCACCACCACGGTTGTTAGCTCGCCCGCCGTAAAAACACTCCACTCTCCCGGCTTGTACTGGACCTTCCACTTCCAGAACCGTCTCTTTGGCAGTACTCCGGGGAAGCAGATCGGTCCGGTTACCGATAGTCAAGGCGACTACTTCTTCGGACGCTCTCGTTCCGCTGAATTGCCCACGCAAACGGAATATGCCATTCCATTGAGCTTGGCCCTGGTCCTTCCTTCCATCGGCAATCTCTCCTTTGCCCCCACCTACTCCGGCTTCTACTACAAGCCGCAGAGAAACGGGAACAGTCTCGAAGTGAACTCATTCTCAATCGCCGCACGCTGGTATTTCGCCCGCGATGCCCGCGTGCCCTTGCGCCGCAAGATTCCGCTCCAGCGGCCAGCCTCCGCCGATCAAGCCCGTACTGGAAAGGGGCACTGAGAAATTGATCCTGGGGATCTTCCGCGCCCATCAGGCAGGCTGGACGTGATTATGCGGCCTGTCTCTCAGCAGGCCATTGCCCTTGGTCAGCCAGGCGACGCCGAATGCGATGAGCGCCAGCGACTCGCAGGTCAGAAGCGGATTGATCGGCTTTAGCAATCGCTCCGCACCCTCCAGATTCAGGCTGACCATCACAATGTCGCAGACCAGGATCACCGTGCCGCAGGTCGCGTAGACGGCGTTTCTATGCCGCTTCCGCCGCGTGAGAGTTTTCCCCGGCCCGGTCTTGCGGAACAGAACCAGGCAGAAAAAGGCGAGGACGAGAAACAATTGCGCCGCGAACACGGTGTGGACCGTATTCAACTCCAACTGCAGCGGTGTGTGCACCGGGTCTCGCGGATTCACCGAAGGGCACATTGCCACACCCAAAGTGAGAAATCCGGCCAGATACCCGGTGATCTCGTCGATCCAGTCGTATCCTCGAGAGCACATCAGGAACGCCGCGATCGCGCAAAGGCCTCCCACCTGGAAATCTCTCATCGACGTGTAGCGATAGTCGCTGATCGATCGCTGCAACAGGGGGTGGGGCAGCGCATGGCTGGGTCCGAAGAGCGACAGCAGAATCGTCCCGCCGGCAAGAACAAATGGAAGTAGCAGCGCGATGATGCCGACCATCCTGCGCATCGCGTGGTGCGACAGGACCGCTGGATTCTTGTACGTCGCGTGATTCATCGAGCTTGCCACGACGGGATTCCTCAGGACGAAGCAGAATATCGCATTTGCTTCCATCGCGGCATCCGCCGAATCCCCGAAGACACTCCCCAATCTCTCATCGGCGCGATGCGTTCACTCTTTAAGGCACCTACGCATTCGCCGGACGAATCGTCGCATTCACTTGAGCGGCTCCTGCCGGTAGAGTTGCGCTGTGTGCCGCACCGTCACTGCGGCCGCCATCCCGGCCATCCCGAGGGTCGCAATCGCCCCTCCCAGATCGAAGAGCAGTACTCTGTACCCGAACATCGTCGCATACGGACTGCGCAGCGCGGCCAGGCAGCCCATCGCCAGCAGAATCCGGATCTCCGTCGGCCCAAAGATCCCCTGCGAAAGCTCGAAACGCTTGAGCGTGTACGTGGCTAGATAGCTTTCGCTCGAGAGAACCATGAACGCGATCAGCATCGCCATCGCCATCGCTTGGTGCAGCAGCCCACTGAAGCCAAGCCCGCACATCAGCGCCACTGCTCCCAATATGTCCACGATGTGATCCACATAGAATCCGTACCGCGGCCGCTCCTGCCGGCGCACGCGCGCCAGAGTCCCGTCCAGGCTGTCGCCCAGCCAGTTCAGCGCCAGGCACACAATCACCGCAAGCAAGGCCCGGCGGTCGTATCGCGACAGCGCGAAACAGATGCCCGCTCCAATCTGCGCGCTCAGGCCCAGCACGGTGAGCTGATCCGAGCTCACCCACATCGGCGCGCGTTCGGCCATCCACTGCAATACGCGCTTCTCCAACCGCGCCGTCAACGCCTCGTTCACTCGCCGCGCGCTCTCAAACGCCGCTTCACTCTTAGCTGCAAGTGTCTGTACACTCATCTTCGTCTCCTTTCCGCTTTGTCTCCTGCGCGGGCCATCGCTCAGGAGCTACTTCTTCAGCGCGTCCCGTGTCGCCCGCAGCGTAAACTCCAGCGATTCCCTCGGCACGCTCTCCACAAACGGCCCGATCGCCCACCCCAGCCCCGTCGGAATGGAGCGAGTCAGCGAGACCGACTCGATCTGGATGTACAACCCGCCGTCCCGCTCCTCGTAACTCCAATAGGTGTTCAGCCGCCACAGGAATCCGTGCTCTTTGCTCGCGCTCAGCGCGCGCTCCTTCGTTGTGCCCGGCGAGTCAATCTCGGAGATCTTAGTGCTGCGCGACGCGCTGAACCCATGCTGCGCATCCAGTCGTCCAAAGGTGATGTCGTACGTCGTGTCCATCACTACGGTCAGAACGTGCTGCTGCCGCACGCGCATCGTCGCCACATAGTGATCGCCCTGCCGCGCGAGCACGCTGGTCCTCACCACTTGCGGCGAATAAAACCGCGGATATGCCTCGAAGTCCCGCATCACTCGCTCGAAATCCTCGCTCCTGGTTCCGGCAACAAATGCCGTCCCGCGCCAGTCGTGCATCATTGCTCCCGGCAGCTCCATGCCTGTCGCTGGCGTCAGTTGTTCAATCACCAGGTCGCCCCGCTGCAGGCGCGCCCTGTCCACTGCCGCCAAAAAGCCATCTGCCGACCGGTGCCGCTCGGCCAGCCGCGACTCCACGCGCCCAACATAGTTGTTGAACCCGGCAACCGCAGCGGGCGTCGGCTCTTCCGCCGCCAATACCGCCGACGCCAAAAGGAGCATTACCGCCCCTGCAACCAACGATCTGGAGAATTGGTCCTGCGTCATGTTCTGCAACTTACCTTTTCGACGCCTGCGGGGCAATGCACGTTGCATCACCTGCGGGTGAATGTTTCTCACCGTGCAAGGCCTTCCAACCGTTGATCTTCCGCCGATTTGTCATTTGTCCCAACCCGGCTTCGACTCAACTCTCCATCGACTACACTGTTCGAAAGCCATGGCGGATTTGAGGAGCGACCTTCGGCCGGCACAGCGCTATCGCTTTGGAGTCTTTGAAGCGGACGCCGCCACAGGTGAGTTGCGCAGGCAGGGATTGCGCGTCAAGCTGAATGCCCAGCCCTTCCAGATTCTTCTCATGCTTCTCGATCGGCCCGGTCAGCTCGTCACCCGCGATGAAATCTCTCGCGTGCTATGGCCTGAAGGAACCTTCGTCGACTACGAGCACGGCGTCAACTCCGCGGTCAATCGCATTCGCGAGGCTCTCGGCGATACGGCCGGCAGTCCCCGATTCATCGAAACCCTCGCCCGTCGCGGCTATCGCTTCCTCGCTCCCGTCGAACGCATCCCCGATCGAATCTCTGATCGCATCGATTCCGGCGACGCCCCGCAGCCCGCGCTCAGCGAGTCCCCGGCGTCAGCATCGAGCGACCAAGAAGCGCCGCCAGCCCAACCCCGCACCCGTATTCTCGCCACTCCTGAGGATCTTCCCAGAACATCCTTCCCGGTGGTGCAAACGCTCTTCGTCCTCTTTCAGCTCATGTATCTCGGTTTTTATGTGGGCGCGCTCGCGAACCTTGCGGAGATCGACGATCTCCTCTCGCTGCTGCCGGCGGCGACTCTGATCTTTCGCGTCCTCTTCGTCACGGCCGCCGTCCTCATTCCTGTTCGCGCCTTCGTCCTTTGCGCCGCCCTCTTCCACGCGCCGGGATTCCGCGACAAATTCCTTAAGCTCTGGCCGTTTCTGCTCGTCTTCGACGAACTATGGTCCCTCTCGCCATTCCTTCTTCTGCACCACATCAACTTCGGGCTGGCTCTTGCCTGCACCACGCTTCTCGTTTACTCGCCTTTCGCGCAGCGCTCTCTCGTCCTCATGGGCGCGGGCGGCACACCCCGCCAATCCGCTTAGAACCTGCTGCCTGTCTCAATCGCTTCCCGAGCAGCGCATCTTTTCGAGCTACACGTCACGAACTCAGTAGGTCGTCCGGCCGCCGCATCTCGTGCATTGCGGATCGTTCAATTCAAGCTTTGGCGTACATTCCGCCAACGCCGTTCAGCCTGCAGCGTGCCGTTATTTGGGCGGGCTATTGGGCGCGGGAGTCGGCGGCTGCCCGTCGTTCGTAACCTCCTGCCCGTTGTAAAACACCTTGCTCGTTGATCCAAAGCGCTTGTAGTCGGTGTATTTGATCACTTCACGGATGTGCACGTCCTGCGCCATATAGCCGTAGCCGCCGCTGAAGTGCAGAATCCCCTCGCCTTTTGTGTACACAGGGAACCAGTAGTGGCCGTCAATCTGCTGCCGCCACGTCATGAACGGCGCGTGCAGATCTTCGGAGTTCTTGCGCGTGTCGTCCGGCACCATGCGGCCGTTGGTTACCACGATCTGCAGGTCGGTCGCGCCCACCCAGATTCGCCCATCCAGATACCGCTTGCCCTTCTCAATCGTTTTCGGGCTCACATCGAAGACGTAGCACTCCAATTCATCCACTTTCTGTCGCCCCACATACTTGATGTCGTACTCGGGAACGTCCGCGGTCGTCAGCACAAACGGATAGCCGTGCTCCAGGTCCTGGAGATCGGACGGCGAAATCATAATCTGCTTCAGCGTGCTTGCTGGCGCAAAGTCCACCCGTTCAGTACGCCTCCCCGTCGGGTCGAAAATCACATCGTCCACTTCATACCACTCACCGCTCACCTTGTTGTCGTCGTCAATCTCGTCAACCTTTGCCGTGCGGCGGTAGGTGTAGTGGTTCAGCGCCTCCTGGAACTGAGTCTCCTTCGCCGAAAACTCCTTAATGATCTGCTCCGGGGGAACCGTTGGATCGGAGATGTCCATGCGTCCGAAGCCTGAGTCGAGCGGCATCGGTGTAAACGTGTCCTTGTCCTGCGCCGCAACCATCAGGGCGCAGCCCGCCATTGCGATCGCCGCAATCCAATGTTGCACTGCCAATTCAGCTCGCCTCCTCGCCCGATTCCCGCAAGCGCTCTTGGAGACGAATATCTTTATAAATATCCACCCCTTTGCAACTTTAGACGCATGTACATTGCCCTGGGAAAGCCTCAATTTAGCCACGGAACGCCCTGTCATGGCGCGCTGGGCGACATGCATTCTCGGCATTCTCGGGGTTTGCAGGCGAGAACGGGGTCTGGATCCGCAAGCATCGAAGGCTCTGCGCTTTCCGGCGATAGGGAAGGAGATTCGCGGCTTCCATGCCCAATTATTATCACTCCCCGGCCCTCATCCTGACGGCGTTGCTCCTCCCCGCCTTCGGCTACCTCTATCTCCGCTTTCGCGATGCTCGCTCCCTTCTCTGGTTCCTGGGCTTCTTATTCTCCCTCGTTGCCATGGTCTTGCTCTACACCATGAATGGCTACCCGGGCGCTGGTTCCCCGTGGCTGGTGGCTTCCGGTCAAACCTTCATTCAGTTGAGCGCGGCCATGTTTCTGGGCTCGCTGTCTCCGCTGCGCTTCCGCATCGGACGCTTTCACGTGCTCTTTGTCGTCCCGTATGCCGCTTTTCTTGTCCTCTATTCGATTCTTCTTTACGGCGTCTTCGGCGGAATCCAGCCTCGCGGCCCAGCTTCTCTGCTCTTCCCGGCTCTACTCGGCATGAGCTTCGGTGTTGGAGTCTTCTGGGGAATGACGAAGGGCACAGTGCCCATCTGGCTTGGGGTTTCGTTCAGCGCCGTCCTCGGCACCTTTGCCATCTGGGTCTGTTGCCTGCTCGGAGCTGGCTCAGGCCTCACCTTTGTCGAGTGCGCCAACCTCCAGTTGGCGGCCGTGTTGCTCGTCTTCGTCTTTCGCCGCTTCTCTCCCGGCGTCTTCCTCAGCGTGCTCGGCTTCCTTGCCTGGTCGCTCTCCAGCGTGCGGCTTCTTCCTGTGATTGGCCACCATGCGCCGTTCGACCTCAACCTCACGCGCGTGATTGTCATGGCCAAGGTAGTCGCCGCGGTCGGCATGATCGTGCTCGCCCTTGAGGACGAGTTGAGAAGCAACAAAGCAGCGCAGCAACGCGAGCGCAGCGCCCGCCGCCAGCTTGAGGCGTACGCCAATCTTATGCTTACCCGCCGCAGGGTCGAAGACTTCGACCGCCAGGGCGCTGATATCTGTGACACGGTCGTCAGGAACAGTTGCTTCACCCAGGCCGCGTTGCTGCTTGAAAGCGGCGGGCGGTACCGGTTGGCGGGATGCGCGGGGTTGGAGCTTGCCATCGCCAGGCCGCTCGGTCAACTGGCAAGTCGAATTCCTGTTGAAGGTTTTCTCGTGCCCGGTTCGGCTCCGGTCGCCGTCACAAACAGCCAAACGGTCCGCCTCGATCTCACGCCCTGGCTCATCCCCGGCGACGACCTCGAGCGCCTCCGCTTCACCTCCGTATTGGCCGTTCCCATGATGGGCCGCTCCGCCGTCGATGGAGTTCTCTTGCTTAAAGGAATGCGAGCCGAGGGCGGGCGCATGCTTGACCCTGCCGCCGATGCGCCCAGTCTCGACGACTTGCTCCCCATCGAGATGCTCGCTGCCCGCCTGCAGGCCACGCGCAGCCAAACCATGCTCTTTGAAAAGCTCATCGACTCGGAAAGATTCGCCGGTCTCGGCCAGTTAGCGGCAACGTCACCCAGCAGTTAAACAGTCCGCTCACGGTCATCCTCGGCTTTGCCTCTCTGCTTCAGGAATCGGAATCGCTTGATGTTCAGGATCGCAAGGCCATCGAGTCCATCGTGAACGAAGCACGCAGCATCCGTTCCACGCTCGAAAGCCTCTCCCGCGTCTCGCACGCTCACTCTGACCAGCCTGCCGCCATCTCTGTCTCTGAGCTGCTGGCCGACATGGAGCAGCTCTATCGTCCCGACTTTCTGCAGCGCTCCATCGAATTCCAGGTCAACGTCGCGCCCGGGATGCCCCAGGATCCTCTGTGGTGCGCAGCAGTTGCGTCAAGCTCTCCTGCATTGCCTGCAATACGCCATCGGTGCAGTGGAGCGCGAAAACCCCGCTCGGGCCCTCAGGGAGGCAAAAACTATTCGCCTTGAAGCTGCCCGCGAGGGCAGCCTCGTGCACATCTCCGTCACTCACTCCGGGCCGGGCTTCCTCAACCCTGAGCGCGCTTTCGATCCTTTTGTTCCCGCCCGGGCCGGCGGCGAAATAGCCGGAATGGGCCTCAGCCTCTGCGCCACCATTCTGCGCGACCAGAACGGCCGCGCATCTGCCGTGAATCTTCAGCCACGCGGCGCGGCCATCATCCTGGAGTTGCAG
>CAWHVN010000053.1:0-61068 GCA_963832805.1 uncultured Acidobacteriaceae bacterium
GCGTTCTTTGAGGCGGCGCCGGAGCGCGTGGCGCCAAGGCTGTTAGGGAAATTGCTGGTCCACAAGACCGCGGCGGGCGTGACGGCGGGCCGGATCGTCGAGGTCGAGGCGTACTTAGGTCCGCACCGGACGCCGGCTGATCCCGCGGCCCATGCGCATCGGGGGCCGACGCTACGGAACCGGGTGCTGTTTGGGCCGGCGGGTCATGCGTACGTGTACTCGATTTACGGGCGCTCCTTCTGCATGAACATTTCCTGCGAAAAAGAGGGCCTGGCGGGATGCGTGCTGCTGCGGGCGCTGGAGCCGGTGTCGGGATTGGAGCAGATGGCTCGGAATCGGGGGTTTACCAGCCTCCCACCCTTTTCGTTCTCCGCGGCTAACGAAAAGGATGGGGCAACGAGACAAAAGGAATGGGGCAACCCGAGGATCGAACCCGAGACAGCGCGCGAGTTAACGAGCGGGCCAGGCCGGCTGTGCCAGGCGTTGGGTCTCAATCGCGAAAAGCACAATGGGCTCGATCTGCTCGATCCGCATTCGCCCTTGCAGGTGCGCGATGACGGCATGCACGTGAGTCGCGTGCTGGTGACGCGCCGCATCGGCATCCGGCACGCCGTGGAGCTGCCGTTACGCTTTGCGCTGACTGGAAACGAATGCGTGTCGGGGCCCAGAAAGATCGAGGGCACGAGCATCTTTCTGCGCCCGGGCGCCGCGGGTAGACTGTTACGGTAATCGAACCGGGGCTTCAAGAACAGGCCCTGAGAGGAATCAGCCCAAGTGAAGCTCACTTCCCTGCTCCCACCCGCTGCCGCAGTTGTCCTGATGACCGCGGCCGTGCTTGCCGCCACCACCGGAGTGCAAGCGACGCAAGATCAGCCGCCGCCCTCTCAAACATCGCCCGCGCCGGCTGCGCAAACCGCGCCCGCTCCGCCCGCCGGAGGCGCGCCTATGCCAGGAGGCCGGCCGATGCGCAACTATCCGGCGCCGACCAACCTTCAGGTACTGCCCAAGAACCTGACGGGCCAACAGGTGCACGAAATCATGGAGGGTTTTGCCGGGTCGCTCGGCGTGCACTGCGACTTTTGCCACGCGGCCGACCCGAAGAACTTGATGCCCAACGGAAAGCCGCGGCTGAACTTCGCCGACGACTCCAAGGACGACAAGAAGATCGCGCGAATCATGATCTCCATGACGCAACAGATCAACGCGGACTACATCAGCAAGGCGTCCGCGCTCGATCCGGACGCGATGAACATGAAGGTGACGTGTGGGACCTGCCATCGCGGCCATGAGATGCCCGAGGAGTTCGTGATTCCGAAGGAACAGGGACCTGGCGGACCAGGCGGAGGAACGGGGGCTCCGGCTGGTGGAGCACCGGCTGGCGCTGCGCCACCGGCGGCCGGCACTCCGCCACCGGCAAACTAAGTTCCTGACCGCGTGAAGTTGAGTCTGAGGCGTCGTGCTATCCCATGTCTCTCCGCCGCGGCGGACGAGCATGGGGCACACGGTTTTCCTGCCTTCCCGGACATGGGCCGCCCGCTATACCCGCGCCTGCGCCGGGCGGAAGTACACTGGCTCGGTATGCGGTTGTTCGTCGGAGTCCCATTGGCGGATCAGGCAGTACGCGAGCTTGCGGTGGCGGTGAAGCGGCTTCGGGGCGGCGAAAGCGCGGCGCAGGACGACGGATTGCGCTGGACTGCTCCTGAGTCGTGGCACATCACGCTGCAGTTTCTCGGCAATGCAACAGAGGAGCAACTGGAGTGCCTGAAGGCGCGACTGGGCGACGTGCATGCAGCGGCGTTTCCCGTGCAACTGGGCGAGCTCGGCTGCTTTGACCGCGCGGGCGTGTTCTTTGCGGATGTGACGGTGACGCCGGAGCTCGCCGCGCTCGAAAGAAGCGTGGTGGCGGCAACGAGCCGGTGCGGGTTTGCAGCGGAGACGCGGCCGTATCACCCGCACATTACGCTGGCGCGAGAAACAGGGAACAAGGGACCAAGCTACCAAGGGAACAAGAGATCCAAGTCCCTTGCGCGGGGGCGGAGTGTGGACCGCGGCGGGACGCTAAGAGAACTGGTAGCCCGGGCGAGCACTCAGCCAACGTTCACGCGCTTCACGGCAAGGGAGTTTGTTCTGTACGAGAGCCACCTGGGCGCCGGCGGCGCGCGGTATGAGCGGCGTGGGAGCTTCGCGCTCGGCGGCAGGTGAGGCCCGATGGCGGGCGCCAATGACTGATATACTGAAGATTCGGAAAGGCGTTGGCGCGGAACGCTGTGTGCGCCCCGGTCGCTCAAGCGGCCCCCGAAAACATTAGAAGACCTGGAGTAGGACGATGGCACAAATTTGCGATATCTGCGGCAAAGGGCCGCGCTTTGGCAATAACATCTCGCACGCGCACAACATTACGCGGCGGCGCTGGAACGTGAACCTGCAGGCAGTGAAGGCGATGGTGAACGGCGCGCCCAAGAAGCTACGCGTATGTGCCAGCTGCATCAAGAGCGGGAAAATCGCGAAGGCGTGAATCCCACCCAATCCGGCCGCTAAAGCGCGCCGATAGAATGTGGCACTCGTTTCAAAGGCTCAATGAACCCCGTCCCATGCGGACGGGGTTTTGTTGTGCGCGAATGACCGGCCGCGGAGCTTGCGCGAGCGCGTTGACTGGCCGGCTTATTCGCCCTCGCGAGTGAAGGTGAGCGAAGCGGAGTTGATGCAGTAGCGCAGGCCGGTGGGGCGGGGGCCGTCGGGGAAGACGTGGCCGAGATGGCCGCCGCAGCGGGCGCAGGTGACCTCGATACGGCGCATACCGTGACTCAGGTCCTCGTGCTCATCGACGGTTTTGGAGCCTGCGGGGATCATGAAGCTGGGCCAGCCGCAGCCGGAGTCGAACTTGGCGCCGCTCATGAAGAGCAGCGCGCCGCAGCCCGCACAGTGGTAGTTGCCGGTTTCGTGATTCTCAGTGAGGAGGCCGGTGAATGGGCGCTCGGTGCCTTTTTCACGCAGTACGTGATACTGCTGGGGCGTGAGCATGGTTTGCCACTCGGCGTTGCTGCGGACGATTTTCTGCTCGGAATCGGTCTCGGAATGATTCAAGGTGACCTCCTGCGCTTGCGGGGTGGCGCGTGGGATGCGGGGAGACGAGGGCCGATGAGGCCGGAACCGCACGTCACCGGCTCATTCTTCCATTGAAACAGATGCGCGCCGGGCCCGGTCAGACTTCGGCGACGACTTCTATTTCGACGAGCAGGTTGCGCGGCAAGCGGGCGACTTCAACCGTAGTGCGCGCGGGCAAAGTTTCGCTGTCGGCCCCGAAGTACGACGCGTACACCGCGTTCATCGCGGCAAAGTCGTTGATGTCTTTGAGGAAGACAGTGGCCTTGACCGCCTGGCCGAGACTGCTGCCAGCGGCCTCAAGAATGGCTTTGAGGTTCTCAAGAGTTCGCGCCGTCTGTTCCTTGATTCCGCCGGGGACAACCTGGCCGGTGATGGGATCCAAAGCGCCCTGGCCGGCGGTGAAGACGAGGTTCCCTACACGCACGCCTTGCGCATAAGGGCCGATTGCGGCAGGCGCGCCGTCTGTGGTGATATTCGAGCGGCTCATGGGTCGATTGTAGAGCGTTTTCGATTCACTTGTTAACCTCGCCCCATCGTGCAGGGTGGCAATTTCTTGAGGAAATTGCCACTCGACATCCCGCATCCTGTCGAGAGCAGAATCGAAAACGCTGTATGACGGTGGGAGAGGGATGACGCTGGAAAATCGCTCGCGGGATCAGGTCCCCGTTATGGGCCTATCAAGTACCGACGGCTATGGAATGCGAAGGGGCAATTTCACAAGGAAATTGCCCCTATGCCTGCGGGTCTCCCGAAGGCTCCAGCGGGAGAGGCGCGCTAGCCGTGGAAGGCTGCCAGGAGACCGCCGCCGATGGCCATAACCAACAGCCAATAGGCGGCGTTGATGGCAAAGAGATTGACGCGGCGGTTCTCGTAGATGTGCTGGGTAAAGAGCGGCGGCGCCATAAAGCCAAGCCAGCAAATGATGCCGAGCTTGGCGCCCCCGGTGAAGGTCGCGGCTCCCGCCCAACCCACGACGTGCGCAATCACATATGAGAGGAGCAGGCAGGCGATGAACGACGAGATCATGCCCAAGGCGGCATTCTTTGGCTTGTGGGTCTCATCGAAGCCAACCAGAGCCAACCAGGACTTGCGGAAAACGAGACCGTACCAGAGAAGCCCCAGCAGCCACTCGGCGATGGCCGCAACGACGACCATCATCATGAGGTGCGAGGAAAGCATCACCGAGAACAGCATCGCGGAGTAAGTGACAACGTGCATTCTTGAATCCTCCACTACGGGATTGAGGTTCAGCTCCCGGAAACAGAAGCCCCACGGAGCAGGGTTCCCGCGCGTCCCGTTTGACAGGAGTCGCCGCAAACACGATGCTGCATATGAGGAAGCGATGTCAAGGGTTTTCAGGGGTAAGGCGCAGAAGTGGTAACTAACACGAATGAGCCATAGATAGCAGCCAATGGGCTTAAGGCATTTCTCCTTCAGATAGAGCCATCTTGATTTTTGTGCAAGGCGGCGATTCCTTCCACCCCAGCGACGAGGGCCTGTCGCCCCCTGCAACGAACGCAGACCCCGGGAGGAAATCGCCACTTCAACGAATCGGTTTCGGTGTGCGGCAGAAGGAGAAATGCGCTAGCGGCGTTTCAGGGCTTCAAGCTCGTCGAGGGTGCGGGGCCAATCGGACCCCAGCAGGCGCGAAAGGCTGCGATCGGCGAGGACTTTGCCGCCGGTTTGGCAGGTGGCGCAGTAGTTGGTTTCGTTGTCGGCGTAGCGAATGCGCTGGATGGGGCTGCCGCAACGCGGGCAGGGCTGGCCGAAGCGGCCGTGGACCGCCATTTCGGGGCGAAAGGCGGTGACGTTTTCGGGGAATTTTGCCCTGGCTTCGGACGAGAGCCGTGCAATCCAAAGCTCCAGCGTCGATCGCGTGGCGTCGAAAAGGCGCCGGCACTCGTCTGGCGTGAGCTTGTGCGTGAGCGCGATGGGCGAGAGGCGTGCGGCGTGGAGAATCTCGTCGGAATAGGCGTTGCCGACGCCGCTGATGAGGCGCGGGTCAGTGAGGGCGCGCTTGAGGGTGCGGTTCTCGAGGGTGAGCGCGGCACGAAAGCCGTCAAGATCGGTGGAGAAGATTTCGACGCCGCCGGGATCGATGTCGCGGAGGGCTTGCTCGCCGCGGAGGAGATGAAGCGAGGCGCGGCGCTTGGAGCCGGCTTCGGTTAAGACGAGAGTCCCATCTGAAAAATCAAGGGCGAGGAGCGCCTGGCGGCCGGAAAGTTTGGCCTGCGGCGGACGCCAGTGGAGACGTCCGGCAATCATGAGGTGAATGACGAGCCAGAGACGGTTGTTGGAGCCGGTGTCAGGAGCGGCGTCGAGGCCAATGGCGATGCGCTTGCCGATGCGGCGGAGTTCGCGGACGGTGCGGCCTTCGACGGATCCGATGGGAGGGTCGGCGGTACGCAGGACGAAGACGCTTTGCAGGCGGACGCGCTCGAGGGTTTGGCCGAGGATGCGCGGCTCGAGCGCGACGATGTAGGCGGTGATGTCGGGGAGTTCCGGCATTCACTATCAGGTTGCAGCGAACGCGTTGACGAGCGCAACGGATTTCTTTCGATCGCTTAAGGCAGGATCGTGTTGTCGATCAGCCGCGTGGAGCCGACGTAAGCGGCGACGGCGAACAGCGTGCCGGGAGCGGCGACCAAGACAGGCTCAAGCGTGGACCAGTCGACGAGGGCAATGTAGTCGATCCGGACCTCGGGCGCGGAGGCAAAAACTCCGTGCGCGGATGCGATAAGCGTGGGTGCGAGTCGCTCGCCCTGGGCGACGAGCGACTCGACGTGGCGGACCGCGCGGCTTAGGGTGAGGGCCTGCGCGCGCTCGGATGGGCTGAGGTAGGCGTTGCGCGAGCTGATTGCGAGGCCATCGGCGTCGCGCACGATGGGGCAGGCGATAATCTCCGTGGCCAGGCCGAGATCGGTGACCATGCGGTGGACGATGGCGACTTGCGCCGCGTCTTTCTGGCCGAAAAAGGCGCGATCGGGCTCGGCGGCGATGAGGAGCTTGGCGACGACAGTGGCGACTCCGCGAAAGTGGCCGGGGCGGGATGCGCCGTCGAGGCGATCGCCGAGGCCGGGGACTTCGACAAAAGTCGAAGCGGGGCCGTTGGGGTAAAGCTCTTCGACGCTGGGAGCAAAGAGAACATCGGCGCCTTCTCGCTCGGCAAGAGCGCAGTCGGCATCGAAGGAGCGCGGATAGCGGGAGTAGTCCTCGCCGGGGCCGAACTGCGTGGGGTTGACGAAAAGGCTGACGGCGACGTGGGTGCACGCGGCGCGGGCGGCGCGGATGAGCGAGGCGTGGCCGGCATGGAGCGCGCCCATGGTGGGGACGAGGCCGACGACATTGCCTTGCGAAGAGCGGGCCGCGCGGGACCAGCTTCGAAGCTCGTCGACGGTGCGAAGGACCTGCATCAGGGTCAGCTAGCCCAATCCTCGAATGCATCGCGATTCACGACAGCGTCGGCGGCATCGATATCGGGCGTCGGATTGGCAGATGTGCCAAGGGGCCGATGCACGGACCGAGGCAAGTGATAGCTTTCGGCGTCGGACGGGAAGGCACGATGCTCCACGTCTTCGCGGTAGCGCTCGATGGCGGAGCGGAAGAGCGCGGAAGCGTCGGCGTAGCGGCGGACGAATTTGGCGGGCGGCGCAAAGGTGAGATTGACGAGATCGTGGAAGACGAGAATCTGGCCATCGCAATCGGGACCGGCGCCAATTCCAATCGTCGGGACGGGCAGCGCGGCGGTGATGGCCGCGGCAGCCTCGCGGGGAACGCCCTCGAGCACAATAGCGCCTGCGCCGGCGTGAGCGAGGGCCAGGGCATCGGCCTGAAGCTCGAGCGCGGCGTCAGAGGTGCGGGCCTGCACGCGATAGCCGCCGAAGCGATTGACACTTTGCGGCGTGAGGCCAAGATGGCCGATGACAGGAATTTCAGAGTCGACCAGCCCACGGACGAGTTCGACGCGCGGGCCCTCGATTTTGACCGCTTCGGCGCCTGCTTCCTTAACAAAGCGAACAGCGTTGGCGACGGCATTGGCGACGGAGCCGTGATAACTGCCGAAGGGCATGTCGGCGACGACGAGCGCGCGGCGGACGGCGCGGCGCACGGCGCGCGTGTGGTGGAGCATCTCGTCAACCGTGACGGCGAGCGTATTTTCCTGGCCAAGGACGACCATGGCGAGCGAGTCGCCGACAAGGATGAGATCGATGCCGGCCTCATCGGCGAGACGCGCGGTGGAGTAGTCGTAGGCGGTAAGCGCGGAGATGGGCTTGCCCTGGCGCTTCATCTCGCCTAGGGTCGGCATGGTGACTTTGGGGACGGGGACGCCGGGCTGCGGAGGAGCGCGCCCGCGGGCGATTGGGTGAGGCTCATGGTTGGCTCCAGTGCCGCTCCGAAGACTCAGGATGCGGCCCGAACAAGTCCAGTATACGCCGGAGATACCCGGCGGGAATGCGCCGGCGAGCGGATTCTTCCAAAGTGCTATAAGGATGAGAGCGGGCAGTGAGTGCGAATTCGAGCTGTCTCGGAATTGCCCAGCGCCGCGGAGGAAAGAATGGCCTACGATCTGGCGATCGTGCTGCCCACGTTCAATGAGAGCGGGAATGTGGGTCCGATTGTCGATCGGCTGGAGAAGGCGCTCAGGGGCACCCGCTACGAAGTGATCTTTGTGGACGACGACTCGCCCGACGGCACTGCGGATGTGGTGCGGCAGCTGGCGGAGCGGCACGACAACGTTCGCGTGCTGCAGCGGATCGGCAGGCGGGGGCTGGCGTCGGCGTGCATCGAGGGCATTCTGGGGGCCGGAGCGCCCTTATGTGGCTGTGATGGACGCGGACATGCAGCACGACGAGGCCGTGTTGCCGGAGATGCTACGGCTCATGCGCGAGGAGAATCTCGACCTGGTGGTAGGCTCGCGCAACATCGCGGGCGGCAGCATGGGCGACTTTACCAGGTGGCGCGTGAAGTTGAGCCAACTGGGCAGGCGGCTGAGCCTGATGGGCGCCGAGCACGAGCTAAGCGACCCCATGAGCGGGTTCTTCATGGTGCGCGTGTCGACCTTCGAGCGGTTCGCGCACAAGCTTTCGGGGATCGGCTTCAAGATCCTGCTCGATATTGTGCTGTCGGCGGGGCCGGGTTTGCGCATCGGCGAGGTGCCCTACAGATTCAGACAGCGCGAGCATGGCGAGAGCAAGCTCGATATGCTCGTGGGACTCGAATACTTCGAACTGCTGGTGGACAAGCACCTCGGGGACGTGGTCAACGTGCGCTTTGTGCTCTTTGGGATGGTGGGCGCACTGGGCGTGGGCGTACACCTGCTGATCCTGCGCGCGTTGTTGCAGCTTGGCGGGCTGAGCTTCGCCAAGGGCCAGGCGATTACCACGTTCATCGTGATGATCCTGAACTTCGTCCTGAATAACTCGGTGACCTACCGCGACCGGCGGCTGCGGGGATGGAGGTTCTGGAGGGGCTTGACCACATTCTGCCTGGCCTGCGGATTGGGCGTGGCGGCGAACGTGGCCATTGCGAACGAGGCGTTCCGGCGCGGTGTGCCCTGGGTGCTGGCGGCCGTGACAGGCCTGATGTTCACCGCGGTGTGGAATTTTGGCGTGACCTCGATGACCACGTGGAGGCAGGAGCGGCGCTCGAGCGAAAAGCGCGCCAGGCAGCGGATGGAAGCGGGCGCGTTGCAGGCTGGCCGGCGCGGTGACGAAGAGATGCCGGCGAAGTCGATGTAAATCACGAAGGCGCGGACGCCTGCAAGTTGCCCGCACGCGCTGCGACGCCGCATACTGGCAAGCAGAATGATCTCTCCTATCGCAACCGGGATTTATGCAGGGCTGGGCGCGGCTGCGTGCGCCGGCGTGGCGTGGGGAGCGTACACCTATGCCTCGATGTGGCCGGGTTCCCGGCTCTTCGGCGAGGCGTTGACTGCGCCGGCGCGGCCGGGCGAGTTGGCGTTGACTTTCGACGACGGGCCGAATGCAACGTGGACGCCGCGATTCCTGGATGTTCTGGCGAGCCACAACTTGCGAGCAACATTCTTTCTTCTAGGCGGGCGCGCGAAGGCCGAGCCCCAGTTAGTACGGCGGATTGCAGCCTCAGGGCACGTGATCGGAAATCACTCCTGGGACCATCCCAACATGGCAAGGAGTTCTTCGGGCCTCATTCGAGAAGAACTGAAACGAACACAGGACTTGCTGGAGCAGACGACGGGCGCGCCGGTGAAGTTCTTCCGGCCGCCCTATGGCGGGCGGCGGCCTGCGGTGTTTCGCATCGCGCGCGAGATGGGCCTGAAGCTGGTGCTCTGGAACGCCATGACGTCGGACTGGGAAGAGCCTTCAGCGGAGCGGATTGCGAAGCAGTTGGCGGAGAGGATCGACCGGCTGCGGCAGCGTGGCTACGCGACGAATATCGTGCTCCACGACGGCGGCCACCGCGACCCGGGAGCGAACCGCGCGCCTTCGGTGGCCGCGGCGGAGAGGCTCATCGAGCGGTACAAAGGGACGCACCGGTTTGTAACGCTGGATGCGTGGGCTTGAGCGCCTTATGGTGAGGCCGGCTTATCGTAGGCCGCGATGGCTGCCTCCAGTTCTTTCCTCAGATCCGGGATATCGCGTTCGATCACCTTCCAGACGACATCCAGGTCGATAACGAAATACCCATGGGAAAGCTGATTTCGCATCGCGTAAATCGCGGTAAAGGGGATGCCAGGAAACTTTGCGGCTGCATCGGGAACCGCACCGAGAAGGTTTCTGGAGGCCTCGCCAAGAATCTCGACATTGCGGACTACGCCGTCCTGCAAAAGCCGGTCGGAAAGGAAATCGCTGGCGCTCTTGCCGCGTGTGTAGGTCTCGATCTGGTTCACGGCATCAAGCATGTGACCCAGATAATCGCTCGCTCTGAGTGGATGGAGGGTCATACCGGCACGGCTTCGGCCAGAACCTTGTCACGGAAGGATGTTGGAAGGAACTTGGGTGTCCGCACGTCTACTTTGATCCCCACCGCGGCTTCCAGATCAACTTGAAGTTTGGCAAGGTCGAGCAGGCTGGTTTCCGGCGAGGGATCGACAAGGAGATCGAGGTCGCTGCCGTCGGCGTCGTCGCCGTGTATGACGGAGCCGAAGAGGCGCGGGTTCGCCATGCCGGAATCCAATACCATCCGGCGGATCGCATCGCGGTGCTGGGGCAGAACCTCAGAGGGTCTCATGGGAACGATTTTAGCGCAGAATTGAACAGTTTCGATGTCCCAAAGACAGAGGAACGGGAAAGCGGCGTATGCGCGGTGGCCAAGCGCTTTGCGTGGGGCTGAGCCCGCGGTTCAGCTCCCGTGCAGTGACGCGAAGGCCTCGCTGGCGGCGGCGATCGTGGCCCGCACCTCGTCGTCGCCGTGTGCGGTAGAGATGAATGCGGCTTCAAATTGCGAAGGCGGGAGCCAGATGCCGCGATCGAGCATAGCGCGGTGGAAGCGGCCGAAAGCGGCGGTGTCGGATTTTGCGGCTTGCTCGTAGTTCTTCACCGGACCGGAAGTGAAAAACCAGGTCCACATGGAGCCGACGCGATTCGTGGTGAGCGCAATTCCGGCGTGGGCGGCCTCCTGCGCAACGCCTTGCGCCACAGCTTTGGTTGTGGCTTCTAGCCGCGGGTAGACTTCGCCGGCGTGTTCCTGCAAATAGCTGATCGTGGCGAGGCCCGCAGCCATGGCGAGCGGATTGCCGCTGAGAGTTCCGGCTTGATAGACAGGCCCGAGGGGCGAGACCAAATCCAGGAAAACGCGCTTGCCGCCGAAGACGCCGACGGGAAGGCCTCCGCCGACGATTTTTCCGAGAGTGACGAGATCGGGATCGAGCGAGTAAAGCTGGCATGCTCCGCCGAGGGCGACACGAAAGCCGGTCATGACTTCATCGACGATAAGCAAAGTGTGGTGACGCGCAGTAATATCGCGCAGACCGGCAAGATAACCGTGCGCGGGCGGGATACAGCCGGCGTTGCCGACGATAGGCTCGACAATGACGGCGGCGATGGAGTTGGGGTGGGCGGCAAAGGCTGCTTCGACGGCGTCGAGGTTGTTATAAGGCAGAGCGACTGTGAGGCGAGCGATTTCCTCGGGAACGCCTGCGGAACCGGGAATGCCGAAGGTGGCGACACCGGAGCCGGCTTTGACGAGAAGGCCGTCTGCGTGGCCGTGATAGCAGCCTTCGAATTTGACGATGATGTCGCGACCGGTTGCGGCACGGGCCAGGCGAATGGCCGACATGGTGGCTTCAGTACCGGAGCTGACGAAGCGCATCTTTTCGATGGCGGGATAACAGGCGCTGATACGTTCGGCGAGATCGCCCTCGGCGGCGGTGGAGGCGCCGAAGCTGGCGGAGTTGCGGGCGGCGCGCTCGATGGCCTCGACGACGGGCGGAAACGCGTGGCCCAGAATCATCGGACCCCAGGAGCCGAAGTAGTCGATATAGCGATTGCCGTCGGCGTCGAAGAGATAGGCGCCCTCGGCGCGCTCAATGAATGGCGGCGAGCCGCCGACGGCGCGAAAGGCCCGCACAGGCGAGTTGACGCCGCCGGGGAAGAAGCGCTCGGCGCGCTCGTGGAGCGCCTGGGAGCGGGTACGCTGCATGGTGGCTTCAGTATAGAGGGCCGAAGGCTGCATAGCGGCTCGGAGGAACGGCTTAGCCAAATGACGCACTTCGATTGCAACGCCGCTGCGGGAAACGGTTTTCAACTTTGGTTCTCGCGGCAGCGACAGGCGGCGCGGAGGCAGAGGAGGTTGATGGTGATGGCAAGACCGAGAAAGAACCCGCAAAAGGCATCGAGCCAATTGTGGTTGATGTGAATGTACTCGCGGAAGATCCACGGCGTGAGGCCGAGAACGAGCGAGGCGTTGGCGATTTGGAACAGGCGGCGAACCCTCGGGTCGCATGAGCGATAAAGCGGGCCCATTTCCGATTTCTCCTTTTCCGGTTCAGGCGTTCAGGCGGTACCAGGTGAACATGGACATTTTGACCACCGCAAAAGTCAGCATGATCGCAGCCATGTCCCAACTGATGACGTGGTTGAAGAACAGGCGGTACTCGAAGATGCAGAGCGCCAGGATGAGTGTAGCGAAGCCGGCGATGCTGGACGAGCGGCGGTGATGCTCGAGGAATCGCTCGTCGACGAATTTGCCGAGGAAGGGGATGCGGCTGAGGACGGGATGGGTCATGATTGGCTCTCCAACTGGAAGATGTGGTCGGTGGAACACGAAAAGATTCGGGCGAAGGTGAGCGCCAGCTCGAGCGAGGGCACATAGCGGTTGCGCTCGATCGAATTGATGCTCTGCCGGGAGACGCCGGCGGCCTGGGCCAACTGTTCCTGGGTCCAGCCGAGGGCGACGCGAAGCTCCTTGACGCGGTTTGTGATGGTCTGGGCCATGTAAAGCCGACTTTCCATCACATACAAGAACTTGACGTGCAGATCGAGTGCAAAGGGGGCGATTCCGCGGACGGCGAAGAAACCCGCCTAATGGAGCCGGATGGGGCGCTTGGAGCAAAAGAAGACCCGGATGCGGAGAGGAAAGCGGCGCCCGGGGGGTTGTGCCGACGGTGCAGGTGGCCTCAATGGATGCGCTCGGCGGCTATTTGTACGGTTTCGGGCGCAGCGGAGAGCGGTCCTGCCTGGCTTATGCGTGACCGATCTCGAGATATTCACAGAACTGAGGGACCAGAAATGGCACTTGCGAGTTAACATCGCGCTCATTGGGCCTAAATCGACAGAACGGAGGTTCTCTCGCGATGAAAATGATATCGAAGAGTGTGCCAGGATTTGTCGTGTATCTGGCTCTGGTAGCGATAGCCTTGGCCGCGTCAACCGCAGGAGCTCAGAGTGTTCAGGTCAACTTCGCCACACCTGTTGTGACCACAACCAACTCAACTTTGGCATCGGGGGTCTGGTTCATCGACCGTTACGCGCCGGGCGCATTCGCTTCACCGGAAATTGCGCCGGACGGAACCAGAAACACCCTCGAGGAATCAATTTATGCGTCGGGGTATCAACCATATCCGGCGGGTGCGTTCTCCAACACGCAAGGCAGAGGATACGAGCTGATTGCCAACGCTTACTCTATGTCGATCGAACTTTACGTGCCGAGCAGTTGGCAATCCGAGAACGAGCGTCTGGCAGGGTTCTGGGGTGTTGCAGTCGACAGCAGCGGAAGCGTCGGGGATTATCCCATCATTGAGTTTCAGGGGCCAATCACCAGCGACCTGCAAGGTCCGGGCTATTACCCCAATGGCGGCGTTGCCGGATTCTACGGCTGGAACAATACCGCGAATGGCGGCAGCGGCGGATGGGATTACATCGGTCTCCCCCCGGGATTTAAGTACAACAGCTGGGTGGAACTCACGATTACCATGGTTCCCGGGGTCGGATTCATCTATTCCGTCAGCAGTCCGCTTAGCGGCCACGGCGTTTCGATCAACAGCCCAGCCGCTGACTTGACCGACACTGCGCTCTTCGAGGTGATCCTGGAAGGCTACAACTACGACAACAGCTACAACATCTTCTGGAACCGGCTGACGATGTCATCCTCATCGTTGACTTGCTCGACGAAGATCAAGGCTCCAAAAGGTCCGGGCTCGCATCGGCCTTAACGCTTATTGAGTTCGATGCGGCGGGGCTGTTCGTGGAACGGCCTTATCAATAAATCGTTGGCAGGGGCGGGAGTTGTCCCGCTCCCGCGAACGGCGCACCGAGGCCACGGAACGGCCGGGAAGGGATTGTGTCGGTCGCTCGCAGTTGAGGACTGCCCGCAGCTACAGAGTGAAGGTGTTGTGGGAAATGCACCGCGCAAATGCTGCTAGAATTCTGCTTTCCGGCTCCTCTCGGCCGAAGCACTCCACTGTTAAGAAAGCCTGCGCCGTGCCTCAAGAGATTGCACCCAAATCCGTAACCTACGCCGATGCGGGCGTGGACCTGCGCACCGGCGAACGCGCCAAAGAGCGCATCAAGTATTTGGCGCAAAAGACCTTTAACCGCAATGCGCTGGGCGGGATCGGGAGCTTTGGCGCGCTTTACCGGCTGGACATGCAGCGGTGGAAGAACCCCATCCTGGTGAGCTCGGCCGACGGTGTGGGGACCAAGCTGAAGGTGGCCTTTCAACTGGGACTGCACCAGACCGTGGGCGCGGACCTGGTGAACCACTGCGTGAATGACATTGCGGTCGAGGGGGCGACGCCGCTCTTCTTCCTGGATTACCTGGCGACGAGCAAGCTGGACGAGGACGTGGTGGAGAGCGTGGTGAGCGGGCTGGCCGATGCCTGCAAGGCCAATGGGTGCGTGCTGATCGGCGGCGAGACAGCGCAAATGCCGGGGTTTTACTCCGACGGCGAGTACGACCTGGCGGGATTTATTGTGGGCGCGGTGGACCGCGACAAGATGGTGACGGGCGCGGGGATCAAAGCGGGCGACGTGCTGATCGGTCTGCCCTCGACGGGCCTGCACACCAACGGCTACTCGCTGGCGCGCAAGCTGCTGTTCGAAGTAGCCGGGTACAAGGCGACGCAGTATGTGACGGCCATCAAAGAGAAGGCCGGCGCGGCGCTGCTCAGGACGCACCGCAGCTATCTGCACGTGATTCAGAAGCTGGTGACCGGCGGGCTGACCACGGGCATGGCGCACATCACCGGAGGCGGCATCACGGAGAATTTGCCGCGCATTTTGCCCAAGGGAGTAACGGCGCAGGTGGAGATCGGATCGTGGCCGGTTCTGCCCATCTTCGAGCACCTGCGGGAGCTGGGGAACATTCCGCAGGAGGAGATGATGCGCACGTTCAACATGGGCGTCGGGCTGATTGCGGCGATTCCGGCGGCAAAGTTTACGCGCGCCAAGAACTTGCTGGACCGCTCGGAAGAGAAGTTCTACGTGATCGGCCGCGTGGTGAAGGGCGAGCGCCGGGTACAGTACACGTGAGCAATGAAACGACGGCCGTTCGCAAGGCGATGCGGCTGGGAATTCTCCTCTCCGGCCGCGGCTCGAATTTTCTCGCCATTGCCGAGTCGATTCGCGCGGGCCGGCTGAAGGGCGCGGAGATCGCGGTGGTGATCTCGAACGTGGCCGAGGCTCCCGGATTGGCGAAGGCTCGCGAACTGGGGCTCCCTACGGTGGTCTTTAAGTCCAGGGGCCGCAAGCGCGAAGAGCACGACGCCGATGTGATTGCCTGCCTGCGCGCGCACGGCGTGGAGCTGGTTTGCCTGGCCGGCTACATGCGGCTGCTGTCTGCGAGGTTTTTGGCCGCGTTCCCGAACCGCATTCTCAATATTCATCCCTCGCTGCTGCCGGCGTTTCCGGGGCTGGACGCGCAGGAGCAGGCGTTCAACTACGGCGTAAAGGTAACGGGCTGCACGGTGCATTTTGTGGACGAGGAGCTGGATCACGGCGCGATCGTGGTGCAGCGGGCGGTTCCGGTGCTGGACGCGGACGATGTGCACTCGCTCGCGGAGCGGATTCTGAAGGAAGAGCACCTGGCTTACACAGAAGCGATTGCGCGGGTGGTGAGCGGGGAGTACGAGGTGCGCGGGCGGAGGCACGTTAAAGCAGGGACCAAGGGACCGAGGGAACAAGGGACCGGGAAGGCGGGGACTTAGAACTTATCCGTAAATAATCAGGGTCTTTCTCCAGCAGATCAGGGCGGCCGCCAATTGCAATAAGGCTATGTAGCTGGCTTCTGTCTTTTCGAAGCTGACCAGCAGTTTGCGGTAGCGGTTGAGCCAGGAGTGGGTCCGTTCCACCACCCAGCGGCGGGGTTTGGAGTCCGGGTACCGGTACTTGAGCAGCCGCTCTTCCGCGCGCGATTTCACGCGCAGGTAATAACCGTGTTTGCGGGCGATTTTGCTCACCGGATAGCCCACATAACCGGCGTCCAGGCAGAGATACTGCTGACTACTCCACGTGGCCTGAGGACGCGGGACCGCGATCTGAGCCAGGGTTCGATCCAGAAGCTTCGAGTCGTGCACGTTGGCGCCGCTGACGGCGATCGACAGCGGGACTCCACGCCCGTCGACGAGCAGACTGCGCTTGCGCCCCTTTTTTTCCCCTGTCGGTCGGGTTCCGACCTACGCACTCGGTTGCCAGCGGAGCTTTCCCCATCGCCCCATCGGCTGCCTGCCACTGCCAGGCAATGCCATGCATGCCGTCATACTCGGCCAGCCCGGCCTCCCAGAGCTTCTGAAAAAATCCCGCCCTGTGCCACGTCTGAAAGTACTTATGCACCGCACTCGCAGAACCGTACTGGCGCGGAAGCGCCTTCCACTGGCAGCCCGTGCGAAGAACATACACAATCGCGGCAAATACCTGTCGCGGCGGTATCGGTTTGCGTCCCCCTCCGGGTTTGCGCTGGTACTTGCAGCCACCTAGCCGCTTTCGCGCCGGGACCAGCAGCTCGATCCTCCTCCACAACGCGTCCGACACTGTCCAGGACTTGATCTGTGCCATCTTGAACTGTATCGTCGCGCAAATCCAATCCCCGCCCGCAAGATTATCTGACGCGAGAATCAAGCTCGGCACTATTTACGGATAAGCTCTTAGCCTCTCTTCTCGCAGGCAGGGCGCGAAATGTCAAGCGCGTGCTCACGCCTTTTCACCGTAATCTGCTGAAAACACAACGCAAAAATCGTTCGCCAAACTTGCAGATCAATTCGCGCGTTTTGCTAGCCTGAATGGGTAATCGCAGAAAGCGCTCGGCCTTTGCTCGGAGTTGGAAAAGCAGAAATCACCGATGAGAGTGATTTTATACACTCTGAAAGCGCATTTTTGCTAATAACTCTTTTGGAATCAACACAAACTCCAGAAAATTGTGAACAAATTTCGCCGATTTTTTGCGAAAAATCGGCCTTTTTGTCAGCGAAATCGCCTCCTTTTGAGCGAATCTCGTCTCGAGACTCCACCAGAGCCTGTCTCCGCTTCACCAACCGCAGCCGAGCCTGCCGCAGAGCCAACAAAATGAAAACCATTTTTCAACCAACCGCCACCTGTCAAACTACAAACTGTCCCACCCAAAGGGTTCACCCCAGACGCTTGTCAAGGGGGTCGGCGCCCATATTTGTTGTAAGTCCATTATTTTTCAGCGACTCACAGCATTGCGAAGTTTGCCGGTAATTTGCCTCTAATTCTCTATCCTTATACATAACCAGACAAAGTACGGATGTGCCGAGCCGGGCGAATGAGTACGCCCTCCCCGACGCGGTTCTCCAGCACCCGTGTTCCTGCCGAGGTTTGAGCAGGGCGCTGACGGGGCTGCTGAAGAGCTGCGCGCGGATGGCACCGGGGCCCGGAACCGTCTTCGTCTGTACGGAGCAGCTCTACCCTCGATGCCAAACCGGAACCACGGCAACACCGAGACCTCGAGAGTGCTCTGAGGCCATGCGCATGGCCGGTGGGCGACGAAACGACGGAATCGCGCCGGCCATGCGCAGGAAGCTGAAACGCAAGTTTACCGATTCAATTGAAACCCGCACGCCGCGCTAGAGCGGATCCGCAGTGACTGTGTCCTGCAAACGGCTACAACAACTGCGGAACCGCCGTAAAAGCCGCGGCACGGAGGAGTGTTGACCAATGAACTTCAAAAATATCTGGAATCATCCGAAGACGTCGGCGGCGGGGCTGCTCATTGCGGTCGCGAGCGTTGCCGGAGTGTTGTCGCAGCAAGGTGTTTCGCTGGGCAAAGTGGGAACAGGAACCGTGGTATCGCTGGCGAGCGCGCTGGCCACGGCGCTGCTGGGGCTGATGGCGAAGGATCCCGGCGAGGCAGCGAGTCAGTCCGCCGCGGCGGACGGGTCAGTGAGCCAGCAGGCCAAGCTGGGCGCGTGGATGCTGATTGCATTGCTGATCCCGCTGCCGTGGATGCAGGGCTGCACGGCCGCCGGCGTGGCGCAGAATATTGTGAACTGGACGCCGGCCCTGCAAAGCGCTGTGGCCACGGTGGACTCGACGGCGGCGCTGCTGGCACCGGCCGACGCGCCGATCTTTGCCGCGGCAACGGTCGGATTCGACGCGGCCAGCGACCTGCTGGTAGCGCAGGCAAAAACGTACCTGGCGAATCCCTCGGCAAGCGTGCTCGCGCAATTGCAGAACCAGATCGTGACGCTGCAGCAGCAGGTGAACACGGCGCTGTTGCAGGCGGCAAGGATTGTGGATGCAAAGAGTCAGCAACATGCGCTGGCGGCCATTCAAGGAGTGGGCACGATTGTGACCGCAATTCTCGCGCTGGTGCAGTCGATCTCAAGCAAGGCGCAGGTGGCGCAGATGGCAGCAGCATCCGGCGTGAAGCTGGCCGCGGTCGAGCCGTATTTGAATGAGTCGCGCGCGGCAGAGATTGTGGCTGCGCACTACGGCGAGCCGAGCTCAGTGGCGCGCGCACAGGTGATGCACGCGGAGCAGGCGGAGATGAACGCTGGCTTCTGAAGAGCAGTTCTCAGTCATCCGGGTTGGTGATTGTCGTGCTATCACAGGTCCCAAAATCGGGACCTGGGGCACCTCCGGCCTTGCTCAGAGCAAATCTGCCTTCTTAAGGATTAGGTCAGGAGTGCGCGGGAGCAGTTCATTTGTTGCCGCGTAGCGTCGCGCTCTAGCAGATGAGCGAAGTTTCAACCGATAATATCCGTCCTTGGGATTGTGCCGGGCAATGCCATCGCGAAAAGATTCGTACTCGTCCTTTGCTAGCCCATACGGCCACATCGCTGCGACTCTTCGGCCTAGATAACGCAGGATTCGTCGATTCTGCGTGGGGCTCAATGATCTGCAATATGTTCGGAAGGGGATGGTTCCTCGGCGCGTGTTGCAACTGCGGCAAGCCATAACGATGTTCGCTGCCCAGTCAGTACCGCCAAAGAGCACTGGGGTTAGGTGGTCCTTTGTAGGCCGAATTCGGTCGGAAAACTCGACATTGCAGTAAACGCACCGATTCCCCTGGAGAGCGAGAATCTGCTCAATCTCCGTGAAGTGATGTTCGCCGCCCGCCGCGCGAAGGCTCATCTTCCGCAATTTTTTGCTTTCCCGCGAGTATTCGGCTCTGCGAAGGCCGAATTCGGCATCGGAGAATGCCTTCCATGTAATGCGCCAAACAGGATAGCCGCAACTGCAAACGACGTATAGAGTTCGGCGTCTTGTTGAAGTTCCTTCTTCGGGCAGTGAACGGAGGATTATTTCGGTCGATTGACGGTCACACCTTGCGCATCGTGCGTTACTCAAGAACAGTCTCTTGAACGACGCTTCATTTTGGCGCGGAAATTCACGTGTCTTGTACAGAGAGAGCACAACCACATGGTCTCTCTCTCTAAGGTCTTTATCTTCATCTGTGTCTAGGAATCCCGCAGTGACTCCTATATGCGCCGCCATTGACCCCATACTGCAGCATGCGCCGTATGTCCAGTACCCCTGATCGTGAGCCTCGATCCATCGAATTGCTTGCTCTGCCGATTCATGACCGAACGATAGAGTTCCATCTACCTTCTTTGCGGTCCAAGACTGCTTTGCACGTTGGACAACCTTCGCCCCGCAATAATGAGCATAGCTTCGCACTCCCTTGGCTGCCCAACCGTGATGAAGCAAGTCTTCCATATCGAGACGGCCTCAAGCGCATTGCCGAAAAGCGGCAGCTCATCCTTGAAGCAAGGCGCTGTGGGAAGAAGCGCTAGAACTGCTCCCGGCTTCCCTATGTATTCGTGTCCCGCGCTTCTCCCAGAATCAATTTGAGAGTCATCTGTTTCTTGCCGCGCACGATGGTGACGCTGATGGTGTCGCCTGCCTGGTGCTTGTCCATGATGGCGCTGATGTCCTGGTGATCGGAGACATCGTGGCCGTCGATGGCGACGATGAGATCGCCGCCGAGCATGATGGGCGTGTTGCCCACGTAGGCCTGCTCATTGCCCCCGCGCAGGCCGGCGCGCTCGGCCGCTCCGCCAGGAACGACGCGCTGGATGAGGACGCCGGAATCGGCGGCGAGACCCATCTGCGAGGCGAGGTCGGGGCCGATGTCGTAGGAGGAGATGCCCAAAGAAGGCCGCTTGACGCGGCCGTAGCGGATGAGATCGGCGAGCACGGCCTTAGCGGTGTTGATGGGAATGGCGAAGCCGATGCCGGCATTCTGGTCGGAGTTGGAAAGGATCAAGGTGTTGATGCCGATGACCTCGCCCGAGGAGTTGAGCAGCGGGCCGCCGGAGTTGCCCGGATTGATGGCCGCATCGGTCTGGATTGCGTCTTCAATGGGCGCTCCGTCGGCGTTGCGAATCGACCGGATGGAGCTGATGATGCCGCGCGTCATGGTGCCGCTGAGGCCGAAGGGATTGCCGATGGCGTAGACCTTCTGGCCCACGTTGAGCTGCGAGGAATCGGCCAGTGTCACGGGCTGTAGGTCGGGCGCGTCGATCTGCAGCAGCGCAAGGTCGTGAACTTTGTCGACGCCCACCACGCGCGCCGGATAGCGGCGCTTGTTCGAGAGCATGACCTCGATGCCTCGGTTGGCGCCTTCGACTACGTGAAAGTTGGTGAGGATGTGGCCGGCTTTATCGAGGATGAATCCCGAGCCCTGGCCTTGCTGGGGAACCGTTCCATAAAAGAAGTCGAAGACCAGGGTGGTGGAAGTGATGTTGACCACAGAGGGCAGGACTTTTTTATAGATGGCAATATTGTTCTGCTCTTCGGCATCGTAGGCGGGCGCAGCGTGAGCCTCAGTAAGCTCGATCGGCGAGTTGGAACCGTCGGAGCCGATGAGCGTGGGGCGGCCCGCGAAAAAACCGGGCTGGAAATGGGTGGTAACGAACCAGAATCCGCCCAATAGCAGCAAAACGATGATGAGAATACGGGTCAGTCTCATGGTTGATCGGCTGGAAAGACCCTCCTGTTCTTGATACGGCGGCAGCGAGGCAGAGTTCCGCCGAGCGCGGCGCCACCGCTTCTCTTATTGTAGAGACAACTTCTGCCCAGGTTTGTTTCTCTCGGCCTGAAGGCGCGGCCACAGGGCCTGGACCTGGGCGCGAAGGGCGGCGATATCGCCCGAATTATCAAGGACATAATCGGCCTGGGCTGCTTTTTCGGCGTCGGGAACCTGGTGCGACAGGCGGACACGGGCATCGGCTTCGATGGCTGCCTGGTTTGCGGCATTCGGGGCGATGCGGGCGGCGTAGCGGGAGATCTTGAGATCGTCGGGCGCCGTGACCACGATGACGCGATCGATGCGGCGGCGCCAGTCGGCCAGAACATTTTCCTTTTCGCCGCGAGCGACCGCGTCGCGAACAACTTCAAAGATCAGTGCCGATTCGAGGACGGCAACGGCGGCGGGGTCGCGTTCGAAGACCTCTTCCATCCAGCGGCGCTGCGCCTCAATCACGGGCGGATGCACGATGGCGTTCAGCTCCTGCAGGCGGCCATGGCGAAAGGCGAGGTCAGCGAGTCGGGCGCGGTTGAGATGGCCGTCGGCGCCGAGGACGTCGGGGCCAAAGCGCGCGACGATTTTGTCGTAGACCTCGTGGCCGGGCTCCATGAATGCGCGACCGAGGGCGTCGGCCTCGATGATCTGAGCGCCGAGCTCGCGCAGCATGGCGGCGACAGTGCTTTTGCCGCTGCCCAGACCGCCAGTAAGGCCAACGCGGAGCATGGGCTAGAGCCCCCGCCGCATTTTGGCGGCGCGCACGGTGTTGGACATCAACATGGCGATGGTGAGCAGGCCCACGCCGCCGGGCACGGGCGTATAAGCGCCGGAGATCGCGAAGGCTTTGGGATCGATGTCGCCGACGATGGTTGAGCCGCGCTTCGCGAATGTCGCTTCGCGTTTGGCGTCGCCCTTGAAGAAGCGATCGAACTCCTCACGCGTGGTGAGGCGGTTGATGCCAACGTCGACGAGGGTTGCGCCGGGAGTGACCATTTCCGGCGTGATGAAGCCGGGGCGGCCGATGGCGGCGACGAGAATGTCCGCCTGGCGAGTCATCTCTCCGAGGTTTCGTGTTTTGGAGTGACAAATTGTAACGGTCGCGTTCTGGTGCAGCAGCAGCATGGCGACGGGCTTGCCGACAATGTCGCTGCGGCCGACGACGACAGCGTGCTGGCCGGCGATGGGAATGTCGCTGCGCTTGAGAATCTCGATGACGCCGGCGGGCGTGCAGGGCGCGAGCGCCGGGCGACCGGCGAGCAGGCGGCCGGCGTTCACGGGATGAAAGCCGTCGACGTCCTTGGCGGGATCGACGGCGTCGAGGAGGGCCTTAGCGTCAACCTGCGGGGGTAGCGGAAGCTGGACCAGAATTCCGTCAATATCGTCGCGCGCGTTGAACTCGGCGACGAGAGCGAGCATCTCTTCCGTGGTGACGGTGCCGGGTGGGGTGATGAGGTCGCTATATAGGCCAAGCTCTGCACAGGCCTGCACCTTGCTGCGGACGTAGATTTGCGAGGCAGCTACGTCGCCGACGAGCACAGCGGCGAGTCCCGGCTTGATGCCGCGGGCGGCGAGCGCGCGCACCTCTTCGGCCACTTCCTGCTTGATGGCTGCGGCAATAGCCGCGCCGTCGAGAATTTTTGGCATTCTTGGCTCCAAAGTTCATGGTATCGCTTCGGTTCGGGCCCGCGGCGCTTGCTGGGTGTGAGCGTCCGCATCAGGAGTTGAGGGGTGAAGCGGGCCTCTGCGATCCATCCCTGGGCATGCACGGCGTCACATCGACTTGTGAGCTATCTCACATACAGCGAGGCGCTCGATCCCTAAGGTCAAATGTGTCGGAAGTGTGCCAGATCACACGATTGATCACATTCCTCCTTCCGACAGTGGACATACGGAGAGAGCGCCCGATGAGCGGTCTGAAGGATGCAGGACATCTTTTCCGGTTTGCGGGGCTTTTCGTTCTCGCATTTCTGGTGTTTCTGGTGGTGCGCTCATACGTGGTTCCCAAGAGCTTCGGAGAGTATGGGCACTATCGCGGAGCGGCGATCGGCGAGATTGCGTCGCGCCCCGTGAAGTTTGCGGGGCACCAGACCTGCGAGACGTGCCATACGGATATTGCCGACACCAAAACGAAGGGCATGCACGCGCATGTGAACTGCGAAGCCTGCCACGGAGCGCTGGCGAATCATGCGGACGACCCGTCCATCAAGCCTGTTCTGCCAGACACGGCGGTGCTGTGCGCGCGCTGCCATACGGCCAGCGCAGCCAAGCCGGCGGGCTTTCCGCAGGTGGATCCGGCGGATCACTCGGGTGGCGTTCCGTGCGAGACATGCCACAACCCCCACAGCCCGGTCATCGGTTCCGACGCGGGCGCGGCGAAGGGAGGCGCGAAATGAACATCAGCCGGCGTCATCTGATGATTCTTTTGCCTGCGGCGGCCGTGGCGTGGAAACACGTGCTGGCCGGCACACCGGAGACCTCGCCGAACTACCAGATGAGCGAGCATTGGTGGGGCATGCTGATCGATATTCCCAAGTGCATCGGCTGCGGCAACTGCGTGCGCGCCTGCCAGACGGAGAACGATGTGCCCGATGGGTTCTTCCGCACCTGGGTGGAGCGGTATCACCGGACCGATTACCATCTTGAGAATCCTGAGGTGATTTCGCCCGACGGCGGCAAAGAGGGATTCCCGGTGGTGAAGGCAGGCGAAGAAGGGATGTTCTTCTTTGTTCCCAAGATGTGCAACCACTGCGCGGATTCGCCGTGCACGCAGGTATGTCCCGTGGGCGCGACGTTTATTACCCCGGACGGGGTAGTGCTGATCGACCAGACCTATTGCCTGGGCTGCGCCTATTGCGTGCAGGCTTGCCCGTACGGCTGCCGCTACATTCATCCCGAAAAGAAGGTTGCAGACAAGTGCACGCTTTGCTACCACCGGATCACCAAGGGACTGACGACGGCTTGCTGCGAGGCGTGTCCGACGGGAGCGCGGCAACTGGCCGACCTGAAGAATCCCAATGACCCGATTCACGAATTTCTGAAGACCCACACGGTGCAGGTGTTGAAGCCGCAGATGGCCACCGGAGCGAAGGCTTTCTACAACGGGCTGGATGGGTCGGTGCGATAAAGCAGGAACCAAAGGAACGAGGGAACAAGGGGCCAGAGACTGGCTGAGGATGGGCGAGGCGATATGAGCGGTGTTGAAGGCTATATGTATCCCAACGAGGTGACGCTCTACTGGAGCGTGCTGATCGTCCTGTACCCCTACATTACGGGGCTGGTGGCGGGCGCGTTCATTCTGGCGTCGCTGGAACGGGTGTTTCGCGTGGAGGCGGTGAAGCCGACATACAGGCTCGCGCTTTTGACTGCGCTCGCATTTCTGCTGGTTGCGCCGCTGCCTCTGGTTTTGCACCTGGGCCATCCGTTTCGCTCCCCGGAGATGTACTTTACCCCCCACGACACCTCGGCGATGGCGATGTTCGGATATGTATACATGTGGTACCTGATGGCTGTGCTGGTCTTCGAGATTTGGCTCGACTACCGGCGCGAGATCGTGCTCCTCTCGCAGACCAGCAAAGGTCTGCTGCGCTTGATCTATAAGGTGATGACGCTGGGGTCGAGCAATATCGGCGCGCGCGCGCTGCATATCGACGATAAGGTCGGCTGGATCGTCACGCTGATCGGCATTCCGTCAGCCTTTCTGCTGCACGGGTATGTCGGCTTCATCTTCGGCTCGCTCAAGGCCAATCCCTGGTGGTCATCGCCGCTCATGCCGGTAATCTTCATCTTCTCGGCCATGGTTTCGGGGATTGCCGCCGTGATGCTGCTCTACATGGCGACGACCAAGCTGCGCGGGCAGAAGATCGACATGCGCTGCGTGGACACGGTGGCGATGTACATGTTCTATATCTTCATCATCGACTTCAGCCTGGAGATGCTGGACCTGGTGCACCGCGTCTACGAGGCCGACGAATCGTTCCGCAGCCTGAATTTTCTGGTCCACACCAAGCTTTACTTTTCGCAGATCGTAGTCCAGATCTGCCTGGGCACGATCGTGCCGCTGGTTCTGCTGTTCCTTACGCAGGTGGTGAAGCTCAAGGAGATGGCGCGCAAGCGCATCTATATCCTCTCCGGCTCCCTGGCTTTGATCGGAGTCCTCGCCATGCGCTGGAACGTGGTGATCGGCGGCCAACTGTTCTCAAAGAGTTTTCTTGGCTACACGACCTACAAGATGGCGCTGGTGACGCGCGAAGGCTTGCTAGTGGCCATTGGCTTGACCATCCTGCCGCTGCTGTTTTTGTGGGCATTGGTGAAGCTGCTGCCCCCCTGGCCGGACAAGAGCCTGCACGAAGCCGCGGCGGGCGACTGAGTTCGGGCTCCGGCGAAGGATCGGGTGTGCATTATGAGCAATCTCCCGGAAGAACCAGAAGATATCGCCCGGCTCACCAGAGGCCTGCGCACGATGGAACAACACATCGAAGCGCTGGAGCGGCGTCTGGAAGAAACAGAATCGAGAGTTGACGCGCTCGAGCATCCGCTCGCTGCTGATTGGCCGCATCCCTTAGCGGAAGTTGAATCGGCGCTCGCCGCCGCGTCCGCGGCCGTAGAACCTCCCGCGCAGCCGGGGAATCTCTTCCCGGTGCTGGGCAAAGCACTGCTGGGCATTGCCGGCGCGTACGTGTTGCGTGCCGTCGAGGAGACCAGCACTTTACCGCGCCCGCTCGTCGCCGCTGCCGGCATCGTCTACGCATTTCTTTGGTTAGCCTGGGCGGCGCGTGTGCGCGGCGGACCGCGCTTCACAAGCACAATCTACGCCGGCACATCCGCGCTCATCCTCGCTCCCATGCTTTGGGAGCTGACCCTGCGCTTTAATGTGTTGCCCGCCGCTGCCGCCGCGGTAGTGGTCTGCGGCTTTGCCCTTACGGCCTTCGCTCTGGCCGCCTTCACACGGCGCGATCTCAAGCCGGTCGTGCGCGTGGCGAGCGCCGCAGCAGCCGCGCTGGCGCTGGCGCTGGCCATCGCTTCGCACATTCTTCTGCCCTTCGTGGTGGTGCTGCTGATTCTCGGCGCGGTTTTCGAGTTTGTGCCGGGGCGCGATCGCGTGCCTGAGGCGGGTGCGCTGGTCGCGCTCGCCGCCGACGCAGCCATCTGGATTCTCATCTACGTCTATTTCGCCGGGCAGACTGCTCACGAGGGTTACCCGGCGCTGAGCCGCGGCGCACTGCTCGCTCCCGGCATCGCAGTGTTTGCTCTGTATGCGGCGAGTGTGGGTGTCAAAACGGTTCTTTACGCGCGGCCCATCGCAGTTTTCGCGATCATTCAGGCCGTCCTTGCGTTTCTGCTCGCTTCAGTCAGCCTAGCGGACTTCGGTCAGCCGGCCGGATTGGCAATTCTCGGCGTGGCATGCCTGGTTCTTTCCCCCGCGTGTTACGCCATGGTCTTCACAGTCTTCGCGCGCGCACCCAATTCGCGCAACGCAGCCGTATTTGCCGCATGGGCCGCGGCGTTGCTCCTCGCCGGTAGCTTCCTGCGTCTGCCGCCGTTGATTTTGATCCCGCTGCTCGGCGCGGCTGCGCTGGCGGCAGTGGGTTTGAGCAGGCGGGAGCGTTGGGCGGTCTTTGAGTTCTACGGAATGGTGTTTCTGCTGGCCGCTGCGGCGGCTTCGGGGCTGCTGAATTTTCTGGCGAGTGCCCTCGTTGGTACGCCAAGCGGCGCGCCGACCGTGGGCGTGTGGCTGATCGCGATGTGCGCGGTATTGTGCTACGCCCTCGGGCGTCCAATTGGGGACAAGGAATGGGCCGCACAGTCGCTGCGTCTCGGCTTTGCCGCCCTGGCAGCTGGCACCGTAACAGCATTGCTCGTCGACGGGCTCATTGCGCTCGTCGCGCTGCGCGTAGTGCCCGCCGCGCATCACCTGGCATTGATCCGTACCGTAACGCTGTGCGCGGCGGCGCTGGTGCTGGTCTCTGGCGGCGCACACCGGCAACGCCGGGAGCTGACGCGGCTGGGGTACGCAGCCATTGCCCTGGTGGCAATCAAACTCGTCACCGAAGATCTGCGTCACGGCCACCTGGCCTACATTGCCGCGTCGATCTTTCTCGTGGCTCTCACGCTGATTGCTGCTCCACGCGTGGCACGGGCCAGACAGAAGGCCCCCGGCAAATAGCAAACACGACTTGAATGCTTTCTCTGCGTCCACCGAGTTACGCTGCGGCGGACGCGGAGAAATTGGGGGCGGCGACGGTCAGCGGACGATCTCCGGGCGGTAGACATCGGGCCGGTAAATCGGCGGCTCGTAGATCGGCTGAGGCTTTACGTTTTGGCTTTCCTGGCCGCGGAGCTTCATCTTGCTCAGGTGTACGTCGTAGCCGGTGCCGTGCAGCAGCGATTCGAGCACAAAGGTCTCCGCGCCGGGGCTCCTGAGCTCGCGATAGCGATAGACGCCGACTTCGCCTTCGCTGTTCTCCGTTCCGCCCGTGGGCGCATCGAGAAAATGCTGAGCGCTGGCCACGGTAGGCGCGGGATGATCTTCGCCCTCCGTCAGGCTCTCGGCCGCATAGGAGCGGACCAGCTTGGTCCAATAACGGGAGAGCAGATCGGTGTTGGCGAAGAGGTCGGCCCATATGATCTCGCCGCGAACGGCCACCACCACGCCGACGGCATGTTCGTCGCGCAGTTGAGCGAGTACCTGCTCGCGAGCATTCATCACGGGAGCGGCGGCCTCATCCACTTTTTCGCTGACGGCCGCATTTTGCATGGCCTTGGCGTAGCTGCTGGTACCGAGGCTGCGGCGATACAGGCCTCCGGGGGCCGATCCACCGGAGCCCACCGGCGGCGCCGCAGCTACCTCCATTTGCGAGATGGCGCCGTTCACCGAATTCCACACCTGCTGCTGGTCCTGGTCGACCATTGCCCTCTCGCGTACTTCGGGCTGAACCATGAAGCTCCTCGCAGCCGACTTGCCGGCAACGCCGAAAGTAGCCGAGCTCTCGGTCCAGCGGCCCGGTTCGATGCAGAAGACAGTAAGGTCGATGGGATCGGCGTCAGCGGGAACAATGCGGTCCTTGGCGACGATGCGGTCCTGCTTGCCGCCGGTGACAATTTCACCCGCAAGCAGGAGCAGCGGGTGTTTGGAGCGGTTGACGAGAACCAGCGTGTTCACCTCGTCGCCGCGATCGAGGTTGTCTTGAGCCGATTGATGCGCAGGTCCTCTGGGTCGCACGAGCCCGCGAGCGCGCCCAGCCTCGGTCACTTCCACCTCTCCGCTCTTCAGGCCCTCATCGAGGGTGATAAACGGCGTTTCGCCCGTGGACTTTCCGTCGGCGCGCACAACCGGAAACAGGAGAAGATTGCCGCTCTCGATGGGAGCGAGCACGCGGTAGGGACCGCCTTCGCCCTGCGCGGGCCCGCCGGCTGCTTTCACGCTGCTCCACTGCAAAACTGCCAAGCCCGCGACGAGTATTGCCGCCGCCAATCCAAATCTGCCCCAATTCTTCATGGTTCTCCTCCGCCGGTCTATCGTTTGCCATACCGGCCTTCGATGGGAGAACGCAGTGCCTGCGGAAACTTGCAGGATTTTTTTGTGGGCTTAGGCTGGCGGCAGCGATCTGTTCAGCGGCCAAAGAGCAAATGAAAACGTCCAAGGATTTAGGCGTATCGTGAGGGCGGAGAATGGCGCCGGCGGAGTCCGTTGCAAACGCGGCAGAGGCGGAGATCCCCGAACTGCAGGGAACGATCGATCGCCGTCTGCTCGATGAGCTTTGGCGCGCGAGCGGCTCGGCCGATTGGGGCCTGGGGCGCGACGACTTCGACCGGATCCTGCTTGAGGCAGGAACGGCGTGGAACTTTGGCTTGGCCGAAGGCGCCGCACCGACACCGCGACAGCAGGCAGCCTTTTTTCGCGGGCTGTGCCTCGGCGATCTGGTACTCGCGCGGGCCTGCGCCGCCGGCGACGAGCGCGCATGGGAGCACTTCATCGCTCGGCACCGGCAGCCGCTGATTCGGGCGGCCATTGCCATCACCGGCAGCGAGACGCTGGGACGCGATCTGGCCGATCAGCTCTACGCGGAGCTCTTTGGGCTGAACACGCGAGAAGGCGAGCGACGCTGCCCGCTGCTTTCGTATCGCGGGCGGGGGTCGTTGATGGGCTGGCTGCGGACCACGCTGGCCCAGCGGCACGTGGATCATCATCGCCGCAGCCGGCGCCTGAAGTCTCTCGACGGCCCGCTGGAAGACGTGGATGCGCCAGCGACGGAGATTGCGCCCGAGATGCCCGCCGGCGAGATTTCGCAGTTGGAGCGGGCCATTGAAGATGCGCTCCGCGTGCGGGACGCGGAGGAACGATTCCTGTTGGCGGCTTATTATCTTGACGGGCAGACGCTGCTGCAGATTGCGCGCGTGCTGGGTGTTCACGAGGCTACCGTGAGCCGCAAACTGCGGCGAACGACCGAGGAGACAAGGAAGCAGGTTGTCAGGAATCTGCAGCGCGGCGGACTGAGCAGGCGCGCAGCGCAAGAGGCGCTGGGCGCAGATCCGCGTGACCTGGACATGAATCTGAAAAAACTGCTGCAAAGTTCGCAGGCGAAGACGTTCAAAGGACAGCCTGAGCTATGAGTGCGAAGAGCCAACACGAGTTTCATCCCGACGCGGAGATGCTGAGCGCATTTGCCGGGCAGGCGCTCAACGCGAAGGAGCGCGGTGAAGTGCTCGAGCATCTGGCCGTTTGCGGCCGGTGCCGGCAAGTGGTGGCGCTGGCGAGCGAGGCAGCAAGTGCGGAGGTTGCAGCGGCACAGCCCGCGCGTGTCCGGCCTCGTGTTTGGTGGACAAGCTGGGGGTTTGCGCTGGTTCCGGCGGCGGCTCTTGCGGCTGCGGCTGTGGTCGTGATCAATGTGCACGAGCGGAACGTGGAGCGGAGCGCGGAAGTGGCGAAGCTTGAGCAGCAGCGCGCGGCAGAGAAAGCGCCGATGCCTCCGCAGGTCGCGTCGCAGCCTCATGTGCAGGCTGCGCCGCCGGCCGCAGCTAGCCCTGCTACGAAAGCAGCACCAACCGAGCGGCCTGATGAGGCGCAGCGTATGCCAATTGCCGAGCCGGAAGAGACGGCTGCCGCGCCTGCTCCTGAAGCCGTGCATGGGCTGGTCTCTGCGCGCGAAGAGGCAGCGGCGCCCCCCGGCGCCGAATCTCATGGATCAATGGGAGAGGCGTTTGCTCCAGCGGAAACTTTGGCGGACAACAAGACGCGAGCCGAAATTGCGGTGTATGAAGAGGAGCGGAAGAAAGAGACCGAGAGGGAGATGGAGGCGAGGGACAAGCGTCTGTTCGCCGCCAAGGCACCGACGAAGGCCAGCCTACACGGCTCGGAGAATGGCGCACCCGGCAGCAGCGAGCAAGTCGTGGTTTCTGCCCAGCAGCTTGAGACGCAGCCGGCCCCTGCTGTAAGTGCCGGATCGCTCACGAAGTTCAGGTCCGGCGCATTCTCTGGCGTGCGGGCTCCGAATCCGGTTCACCTTCCCAGCGGGCTTCCCACGATTTCGATCGCGCATTCGGGCGAGCGGATAATCGCCGTCGACAAGGCAGGCGCGCTGTTTCTAAGCGAGGATTCCGGCGCGACATGGGAACCGGTGACGAAGCAGTGGACCGGGCGCGCTGTGTTGGTGCGCAAGGAGGAAGCGGCGAATTCCGCGGCAGCCGCGCCGCCGGCCGCCGGGGGCAAAGCTGCCGGAGGAACCTCCGGTACGGGAACTGCATCCGAGCCTGCTACAGCCTTTGAACTTTTTAATGAGCAAAGCCAAATATGGTGGAGCGCAGACGGCCGAATCTGGACGGCGAAATGAGATCTCGGGCCTGTTAACACTACCTGGGATGGCGGCGACGGGAGCCGATTTTCCCCAGGTCGCAGAGCGCGGAGCGAACTGTAGCCGGCCTACTGGAGCGACAAGCGACAAAGAGATGGGGAAAATCGGCCCCGTCCCTTCGGGTTGCAGCGAAAAACCGCTCATACTTCGTTGTCGTCCTAGGCGGTGGACCCGCCACAGCCGTCGTCCTCCGCCTCGTCTGAGCGGTTTTTCACTCGCAACGCCGTCCACCCCAGGTAGTGTTAACAGGCCCTAGAGCAGATTCAGAGTTTCCGTGCCGTGGCAGGAATCGTGCAAGGTGGCTCTTTCTTGAGGAAAAAGCCATTCGACCGCATCAGGTTCCCCGACAGCAACTCTGAATCTGCTATAACTTCGCACTTTCCCGCAACTCCGGCGATTTCTCCTGTTGAAATACGGCTATCAGCCGAAAAAGTGCATACGGGAACGTGCGTGACCGCGGCGGCGCGCAGTGCGGCGCCAGGAGTCTGAATTGTCCGCGGCCTTTCCACCTTGCGGGAAGATTGCGGAAATGGGGGTCGCACAAGTGGCAGCGGACGGGTTGGACCAGCGAAGCGCGGGCGCCACAACGGTGCCCTGGGCGTATCTGCGCCTTCCGCCGTTTCCGCAGGTTGCCGTAAGGGTGCTGCAACTGGCCAAGAACGAGAATGTGCAGCTGCACCAGCTGTGCGATTTGATTTCCTCTGACCCGGCGTTCGCCAGCGAGATTCTCACGGTATCCAATTCCCTGCTTTACGCGCCGCGCTATCCCTCAACGACGATTCTGCAGGCTGTGGCGGTGCTGGGCGCAAATACTCTGCAAGGGATGTGCGTGACAGTGGGCGTCAGGGCATATCTGGGAAAGGCGATGAGCTACCCGGCCATGCGGAATCTGTGGCGGCACAACCTGGCGTGCGCCATCATCGCGGAACGAATTGCGGGTTCAGGTTCATTCGACAAAGACATCGCATACACCGCAGGCATTCTGCACGACATTGGACGCATGGCGCTGGCGGTGATTCAGCCCAAGGGATACGCGGCACTGCTCGAGAAACATCGCGGCGCTGCCGCCTCGATGCTGGAGGCCGAGCGCGAGCTATTCGGCTGGGATCACTGCGAGATTGGACGGCAGTTGATCGGCGACTGGAAGCTGCCGGAGAACTTTGAGACCGTGGTCGCCGATCATCATTTGGAGCGGCGCACGAACGGCGAGTGGGATCTGGGCGAAGTGGTGAAGGTAAGTTGCGCCATGGCTTCGGCTGTGGGCTTCACTGCATTTCCGGGCTGCGAGACCGCGAACTATACCGAACTGCTCGACGCGTTGCCGGCGCAGGAACGAACGATGTTTCATCCCGGCGCGGAGACGCTCAAGAGCGAATTAGCCAAGAGCATTCACGCGATTGAGTCGGTTTGAGCTGGACGTTTCGCCTTGCAACGATTGCGCCGGAGCGCATTAGGCCCGCGTCCCGGCGCGCTTTTTTGCTCGGGCTTGCTCACACCCTATGCCCGCATCAGCTTGCGCTGCAACTGCTCCAGGGTTAGGCCCTTGGTCTCCGGGTAGAACAGCGCGACCACAATGAACTGAACAACCGTAGCCGCGGCGAAGAACACGAACGGCGTGGCCGTGCTCATCCGATGGACTACAACTGGGAACATTTGAGCAATCAATGCGTTCATAAACCAGTGGCTGGCGCTGCCCACGCCCTGCCCCTTGGAGCGCACCGACGTTGGAAAGACCTCACCGATATAAACCCAAATGACAGCGCCCTGCGAAACGCTGAAGAACGCGATGAAGGCGACCAGCAGCCACAGCAACGCGCCGGGATGGGATTGCGCGCCGAACACCCAGGCCACGCCCGCCAGGCAACTGGCGCAGCCCGCGGCGCCGATCAAGAGCAGCATCTTGCGCCCCAATTTATCGATCAGGGACATGCCGACGATGGTAAACAAGAAGTTTGTTGCGCCGATGGCGATTGCCTGCTGGTCGCTCGAAATCTGGCTGAAGCCGGCCGCCGCGAAGATGTTGTTGAGGTAATACAGAATTGCGTTGATGCCGGCGAGCTGGTTGAATGCGCCGATCGAGACGGCGAGGAAGAGCGGATAGCGATACTTCCATTGGAAGACCCGCTCGTGAGCCGTGGCGTGTTCCTGGGCCAGCGCCGCCTGGATGTCGGCCAGTTCCGCCTCCGGTTCGGGATCGCCCATCATCCTCAGCACGGCCAGTGCCTCGTCCGTCCGATTCCGCGAGACCGACCAGCGCGGGCTGCGAGGAATTCCGAAGAGCAGCGCCAGGAAGACCAATGCCGGCGCCGCTGCAATACCCACCTGCAAACGCCACTCCATCGCTCCCAAGTGCATGGTGCGAATCGCATAATTGGAAATGTAGGCAAGCATGATGCCGAAGACGACGTTAAACTGAAAGGCCGCCACAAGGCGGCCGCGCCATTTTGCAGGGGCAAGTTCGGCAATGTAAACCGGTCCCAGCACCGACGATGCGCCAATGCCCAGCCCGCCGACGAAGCGAAAGACCAGGAACGACGGCCAGTTCCATGCCAGGCCGCACCCGAGCGCCGAGGCCACATAAAGCAGCGCGGTAATGCGCAGGGTCTCGCGGCTGCCAAGCCTCTGCCCCACCTGGCCGGCGCCCAGCGCGCCGATCACGGTGCCGACCAACCCGATGGCTACCGTGAACCCCTTGTCCTGCGGGTTCAATCCGTACAGGCGAACGAGCGCGTCGATCGCGCCGGAGATCACGACGGTGTCGAAACCGAAAAGCAGGCCGGCCAAAGCTCCCGAGAGCGTGGCCCGAAGCAGCCTGGAGTTGAGTCGCATGATCCGTCGTCCCTCGAGTTCCAAACTATGCTACAGATGGGCGGCGAAAGCGGCAAACAGGAATGCGCGGCAGACAAAGAGCCGACAGACGTTTGCCTCTCTGCAAACGCCGCAAAGATACTGGACCTCGTTCAGTCCTTCGCGCGCGTGCCGCGAGGCAACACGGCCAGAACGCGGCAACGGCGCTTATCGGCTGCGCTCCATGCCATGGGCATCTCGCTTTCCATGCAGGCGCAGTCGCCGGTCTCGAGAGTATCGTGCATGCCGCCCGCATCCAAGCGCAGCCGTCCTTCGAGCACATAGACGACCGCACCTGTCTCCTGAAAGGAGTTGATGGCCACGTTGGCGCCGCCCGGCGGAAACTCGACGACTTGCGCGACGAGGCGGAACCCTTCGCCTTCGGCGTTCAGCGGCGTCACTTTGATGGAGTCCATACCGCGCCCTTCGCCCTGCAAGTGAGCCTTGCGCGTGATGGAGAGAGAGTGGCGCGCGGGCTCAGAGAAAAAGTAGCTCATGCTGACGCCATAAACGCGGGCGATGGCGGAGAGCGTGGGCAGCGTGGGAATCATGCGGTCTGTTTCGAGCTTGGAGAGCAGCGCGGTGGAAAGCCCCGTCTCGGCGGCCAGGCGGGACAGCGTGAGCCGCTTGCTGGTGCGCAGAGAGCGCAGCTTGAGGCCGATGCAATACGGTTCCAGAGACCATTGGGCATACGAAACAGTCTTGGACATGGAAGACTCCGGAAAAATGGAGTGGAAACTGAGAATCAGTCTACGTCAAACGGAAAAGGAGCGTGCCACGCGGGATTGAGCTCTAGTGATTCTCTTGGCGCAACCGGCTGCAACCGCGCGCCGTTGCCCGCCGAGTCCCACACGTCGAAGCGTACCCACTTCTTGCCGCGGGCAAATTATACCTTTACGAAGATCTTCCTGCGGTAAAGCGCCCACACCGGGAGAAAGCAGACGGCTGCATAGGAAACGGAGAAGGCGAAGGCTTTCCAGCCTGAATCGGAGATGGGCGCTAAGACGTACGAGTAGAAATAGCTGAGCACGTCTGTTCGCCGCCCTCCCGCAGTAAAGCGAAGCAGCTCGAGGGCCGCGCCCAGTAGCTCGCTGATCATATAGGCCACGATGGCGTTCGAGCCGAAGACGAGCCACGGCCATGCCAGCGCCCTGCTCCATCCAGCTTTGCCCCAGCCTCGCTGCTCCACGACCAAATAGATAAGCGCAAACAGAAGCAACGACCATCCCGCCGCGACCAGCACATAGGAGCTGGTCCACATCTTTTTGTTGAGCGGCAACCATATCGACCAAAAATAGCCCGAGGACAGACAGACGGCCGCGCCCGCTGCCAGGCCAAGCGTCTTCGTCCTCGGCGCGCGCTTGCCGCTGAGCCAGAGCGCAGCCAACAGGCCAAGAAGCGTGGATCCGACCGCCGGAATGTCGCTGAGAAGGCCCTCGGGATCGCGCGCATTATGCGCGGGAAAGTCCTCGTAGAGATGGCCGGGCATCAGGTGCCGGTCGACCCACGCAACGATGTTTTGGTCTTTGTCGAGAAGAGGAATGTCGCGTCCCGGCATGCCCGCACCAGGCACGGGAACCCCGCGCACCAGAATCCAGTAGCCGAAGAGCACGCAGGCGAGGAGCACGACCTTGGTCCAACCGCGCTGGTCCCACAAATAGAAGAGGCTCACGATCAGGTAGCAGATGGCGATGCGCTGCAATACGCCGTAGATGCGGAGGTGGTCGAGATGGAACCAGGGAAAGCCGTTGACGACAATGCCGAGCAAGAACAGGACGGCTGCGCGCCGCAGCGAGTGCCACGCCAGCTTGACGCGGGAGTCGCCGCGCCTGAGACGCACCTCGATGGAAAGAACGACGGACACTCCCACCACGAAGAGAAAAGTTGGAAAGACGAGATCCATAGCCGTGAACCCATTCCAAGCGGCGTGGCGCATCTCGGTCCATGCGCCGTCGCCGCCGGTATTGTTCACCATGATCATGAAGGCGATGGTGAGGCCGCGGAGGATGTCGAGCGAAAGCAAACGCCGAGGCGCCGAATCAAGCGCAGGACCGGTCATGGCGCCAAGGCTCTCCTTGAATCGCGGATGCACTTACGCTACGCGATCGGGGTCATTTGCGCCAAGCGGGGGCAACGGATTGCCGCACACACCCCCCGCGCTGTTACACTCGCCCTTCAGGGTTTTCCCAGGAACTTCGCTTGCCAGCATCCGGAGGCCACCATTGCCCGACTTTCAACCCTTCGTTCCGGCCAGTCAGAAACCACCCGAGTTCACGCTCCGTGCCGTACTGCTGGGCTCCATGTTCGGTCTCATCTTTGGCGCCGTTACGGTCTATGTAGGCCTGCGCGCCGGACTCACCGTCGCCGCCTCCATCCCCATCGCGGTGATCTCCATCAGCTTCCTGCGCCGCGAGGGCAAGGTCTCCATCCTGGAATGCATCATTGTCCAGACTGCCGGCAACGCGGGCCAGTCCATCGCCGCGGGCGTCATTTTCACCCTGCCAGCGCTCATTTTTCTCGGCTTCGATCTTGAATACAGCCGCATTTTCATGCTGGCGCTGATTGGCGGCTATCTTGGCGTACTCTTCATGGTGCCGCTGCGGCGTCCGCTCATCGTGGAGGAGCACGGCAACCTGAAGTTTCCCGAGGGCACGGCGTGCGCAGACGTGCTCATGGCCGGCGCCAAGGGTGGTGCGTTCGCCAGCCGCGTCTTTTTCGGCCTCGGCCTGGGCGCGCTCTACACCTTCTTCCAGAACAAATATCTCTTCGGCGCCTGGCCCAGCACGCCCGAGTATCAGCCCGACCTCGGCCCGCAGCACGCGCTCAAAGGTGCCTCCATCAAGGCCGATGCGACGCCGGAGTATCTCGGCGTGGGCTACATCATCGGCGCGCGCACCGCGGGCACCATGTTTGCCGGCGGCGTCTTCTCCTGGCTGGTGCTCATGCCGCTGATCTACTTTTTCGGCAAGGATCTGCCGCATCCCATCTATCCCGGCACCGTGCCCATCTCGCAGATGGGACCAAGCGACCTGTGGATCACCTACATTCGCCCCATGGGCGCTGGCGCCGTGGCCGCCGCCGGACTCATCACGCTCTTCAAAACGCTCCCCACCATCGTCGGCGCGTTACGCTCCGGCTTCGCGCAAATGCGTCACCGCTCCACCGCCGTCGCCGAGCCCATCCGCACCGAGCGCGACCTGCACATGAGCACCGCGATCATTGGTTCTATCGCGCTTGTCGTTCTCATGTTCTTCTTCCTTCTGTTCAAGCCGGTCCCCGGCGCGCAGGTGGGCTTGTTTGCAAACCTTGCCGCGTCTGTCCTCGTGGTCGCCTTCGGATTCCTGTTCGTAACCGTCAGCTCACGCATCGTGGGGTTGATCGGCAGCTCAGCTAATCCCATCTCCGGCATGACCATCGCCACGCTGATGGCCACTTCTGCCATCTTCCTTGTCAGCGGTTGGACGGCCCCGGCCTTCGGCGCCCTGGCCATCACCATCGGCGGCGTGGTGTGCATCGCATCAGCCGAAGCCGGCGACACCTCGCAGGATTTAAAGACCGGATTCATCGTGGGCGCCACGCCGAAATTGCAGCGCTTCGCTTTCCTCATCGGCATTGCCGTCTCTACCATCGCCATCGGCTTCACGCTGCAGCTCATGAATCAGAGTCTGCAAACCTTCCGCGCCGCGCCGCAGGCCTGGGACATCAACGCCTCGCATCCCGGCGTGGAGATTCAGCGCGACACGCACGGCCTCATCGACCAGTTTCCCGTCACCGCCGCCGACAACTCCACCACCATCCACCACAAGAGCGAGTACATCGTGCTGAATGCCATCGGCTCGTCGGAGCTGGCCAGCGGCAAGTACCTCTACTCACCCGCGACGGGCCGCATTGAAGTGCACTGGATTCCCGGCATCGGCAGCGAAAACGCCGCCGCGCCGCAAGCGCAACTCATGGCCACGGTCATCAACGGAATTCTGAGCCAGAAGCTGCCGTGGGGGCTGGTGATGCTCGGCGTCTTTCTCGTCATCGCCATAGAATTGCTCGGCGTCCGCTCACTTTCGCTGGCCGTGGGCGCGTATCTGTCGATCGGAACCACTCTGGCGATCTTTGCCGGCGGCGTGGTGCGCGCGCTGGTGGATGCGGCGGCCAAGCGCGCCGGTGACGTAGAGGAAGGCGACGTCTCGCCGGGCTCGCTCTACGCTTCCGGCCTGATTGCGGCGGGCGGCATCGTGGGGCTCATCGGCGTTGCCCTCCAGGGCTACGAAATGACCTTCCACAAGTCCAACCCCATCGGCTGGCCGCACACCTTCCTCTACAACCCCTGGGTGTCGGTGGTGGCCTTCGCGCTGCTGGCGTATTCGCTGTATTACTTTGCGAGGAAGCCGCTGAAGAAGTAGGCGCAGCGCGCAACGGTGCGTCCGTGCCCGCTCCGCTACAATAATGTGAAGCTCCTGCCAGCCGGGAACCTGAGTCCCTGGTCCGCCAGGAGCATTGACACATCATGCTGACCGAAAATCTCTCCGAAGCCCTCACATTCGACGATGTCCTGCTGGTGCCCGCCTTTAGTGACGTTGTGCCTATGCAGGTGAGCACGCAAACGCAACTCACGAAGGTAATCACGCTGAACACGCCTTTGCTCTCCTCGGCCATGGACACAGTGACGGAGTCGCGCATGGCTATCGCCATGGCGCAGCAGGGCGGCATCGGCATCGTGCACCGCAATCTATCTATCGCCGACCAGGCCGGTGAGATCGACAAGGTGAAGCGATCAGAGAGCGGCATGATCGTCGATCCTGTGACCATTGGCCCGGAGAAACTGATCGGCGACGCGCTCGAAGTGATGCGCCGCTACCGCATCAGCGGCGTGCCGGTGACGCAGGGCAAGCGGCTTGTGGGCATCCTGACCAATCGCGATCTGCGCTTCGAGACGCGCACCGATATTCCCGTGGGCGACATGATGACCAAGGAAGACCTGATCACGGTGCCCGTGGGTACCACGCTTGAAGAGGCGGAGTTGATCCTGCACAAGCACCGCGTGGAAAAACTGCTTGTGGTCAACGATCAGTACGAACTGAAGGGCCTGATCACGGTCAAGGACATCCAGAAGAAGCTGAAGTATCCCAACGCCAGCAAGGACGAGCAGGGGCGGCTGCGCGTGGGCGGGGCGATCGGCGCCACAGGCGATTTTCTTGAACGCGCGGCAGAGCTGGTGCGCAACCGCGTGGACGCGCTGGCCATCGACTCGGCGCATGGGCACTCGTCTCGTGTGCTCGAGGCGGTGCGCGAGGTGAAGAAACGCTTTCCCGGCGTGGCCCTGCTGGCCGGAAACATAGCCACGTATGAAGGCGCAATGGCGCTCATCGACGCCGGCGCCGACGCGATCAAGGTGGGCATCGGGCCCGGCTCCATCTGCACTACGCGCATGGTTACCGGCGCGGGCATGCCGCAGATTACCGCCATCGCCGAGGCGTATCGCGCGGCCCGCAAGCACGAGATTCCCGTGATCGCCGACGGCGGTATCAAGTACTCCGGCGAAATCACCAAAGCGATCGCCGCCGGAGCCGGCTCGGTGATGATCGGCTCGCTCTTTGCCGGAGTGGACGAGAGCCCCGGCGAGACCATCCTCTACCAGGGGCGCAGCTTCAAGAGCTATCGCGGCATGGGCTCGCTGACGGCGATGAGCCAGGGCTCGGGCGAACGCTACTTTCAGGGATCCGCCGATCTGGCCGTTACGGAAAGCGGGCCCGCGGACGTGGTGCAGCGCGAACGCGCCAATGAAAACCGCCTGGCCAAGTTTGTTCCCGAGGGGATCGAGGGGCGCGTGCCCTACCGCGGACCGCTGGAGGCGATGGTCTTTCAACTCGTGGGCGGATTGCGCTCCGGCATGGGCTACCTGGGATGCGCCAATATTGCAGAGTTGCAGGAGAAAGCGAAGTTCGTGCGCATCTCCGGCGCCGGCCTGCGCGAGAGTCACGTGCACGACGTGATCATCACGCGCGAGGCGCCCAACTATCATGTCGAATAGCCGGCGCGGCCTCAGGTTCTCCACCCCACGGACGAAGACCTGTCCGCGGGGACCCCGGTTCTCCACCCCACGGACGAAGACCTGTCCGCGGGGACCCCGGTTCTGGATCGATGCGTGGTGGCCGGTCGCGGTTGGAATTGCGATCATCGCGGTGGAATCGACAAAGTATTTTGGCGCCGATCAGACGTCGCATCCGCTGCGCGCATTGTTCCAGGCGCTCTTCGGGCCGGTCAGCGATGCCCACTGGGCGACTATCCACCACTACATTCGCAAGTCAGGCCACTTTCTCGGTTATGGCGCTCTGGGATTGGCGTGGCTGCGCGCCTGGTGGCTGAGTTTGCCTCGCTACCGGTTTCTCTTCGATGCCGAGTTGGCGCTCGCGGGCACGGCGCTGGTGGCCAGTTGGGATGAGTGGCACCAGACCTTTCTGCCCAACCGCACCGGATCCCCATGGGATGTCCTGTTGGATTGCTGTGGCGCATTGCTATGCAAGGGGTCGCATTCATGTATTTACGGCTGCGTCAACCGGGCCGGCCGCACAATCGGGATTGACAATTCTCGCCGCCATGAAAGGGTGCCTTTAGTCACCAAAACGGATGACGAAATCGCTCATACCCGGCAATGAAGTCAATCACTTAGATACGTATTCATTTGTCATACGTTCTCCTTGCTTCCCCCGTAAACGCGTGTTAAGGTAGTCTCGCTCACGAATCCACGCTTGGCATTGATGGGCCGCATCGGGCTGCGAGGCACACATCCATTGAGTCGTTAGCCTCGACCGCGTGAGTGTTTTTTTGAAGCGAAGATCAGCGGTTCATCGAGCGGCTTGGGACCGAGAGGGGCGAAGCTTGCATCGGAGCCTGCCGTGGCCGCAACCCAATTCCTCCCGGAACAAATCCGAGGTTCCAAAGTCTAAGTTCAACCCCGCGAATTATCTGACCTCTGCCCCACCCTGCAAGCGGCGCTGCTGCGCTACAGCGGTTCCACAATTGCTATACCCAGGTCCGCAACCGCCAAGTGGCTTTTTCATCACCGGGGTCCCCACAGACAGGTCCTCGTCTGTGGGGTGAAGAAAAGCCACCCTGCAAGACGCCGGAAGGGGCACGTGAATTGTGGAACCGCCCTGAAATCCTGATTCCCTTCCTGAGTTCAATATGAGAGTTCTGAGACCAAGGTCACGGATCGTCAGCATCCGAATGTCTGAAGAGGAGTTCTCCACTCTGCGGCGGATTTGCGTCGCCAGCGGCGCGCGTAGCTTGTCGGACCTGGCGCGCGAAGCCATGCGCGGTCTTTTGAGCGGCGCGAATCAGGAGACCGCCGGCGATGCATCGCACAACGAATACTCCGCTCAAATGCGCGACCTGGAACAAAAGGTCGACAAACTCAGTGCCGAAATTGCCTTGTTCAAGGCGGACCGCAACCTTTAGGCGGCCATCCTACGAAACGGGCACGCATGCCAGCGAAAGTGGACATGAATTGATTATGAGATTGCAATGAGAAACAGAATCCTGCTTCTTCTTCTCTTTCCCGGCGCCCTGTGCGGCGGGCAGACCACGCCCACCGCTCCCGGAGCGCAGACAATTGTCTGTCCCACCGGACCGGGTCCTGTTCCCGAAGGCACTGCGGCTCTGTGTCCTCCGGTGACGAGCATGGCTCCCACACCGGAAACAACGGCGTACCCTCCAGGAGCCGCGCCCGGCGTGGGTACAATTCCATCCGGCGTCACTCTCACTCCCTCAACGAACGTCCCGCCATCCTACAAGGTGGTTGGTCCCATCACGACGCGAACAGAATTCCAGATCTTCGCTGAGGACGAAGCCGACCATCCGCTGAAAGTATTCGGCCGAGAGCTGTTCGACGAGGCACCCACAACCTTCGCGCCGCTTGACCGGATTCCGGTTCCCGCAAATTACGTGATCGGGCCAGGCGACGAGCTGCTTATTCATGTGTGGGGAAAGATCGATCTGGATACACGCGTGACCGTGGACCGGAACGGTCAAATCTTTGTTCCCACAGTAGGCAACTTGACTGTCGCAGGCTTGCGCTTCGAGCAACTGCAAAGCGTTCTGCACTCGTCTATCGCCACACTCTACAAGGACTTTGATCTCAACGTAACCCTGGGTCAGCTTCGCTCCATTCAGGTCTTTGTCTTGGGCAGCGCCCGCCAGCCGGGTGTATACACGATCAGCTCGCTCAGCACGCTGGTAAACGCGCTCTTTGCTTCCGGAGGGCCCTCGGCGACCGGCTCGATGCGCCACATTCAGTTGCGGCGCGGCGATACAGTGGTCACGGAGTTTGACCTCTACGATCTGTTGCGGAGAGGCGACAAATCGCATGATGCTCAGTTGCTGCCCGGAGACGTGATCTATATTCCTCCGGCGGGGTCGCAGGTGGCCATCATCGGCAGTGTCAACGAGCCGGGGATTTACGAAATCAAGGGCGACGAGACGGTTGCTTCGGCCTTGGACGATGCGGGCGGCGCGACGAACCTGGCCGACGAGGATCGCGTTCTGCTCGAGCGAATTGAGAATCACCAAGGCCGCCAGGCAGAATCGTTCGCGCTCGATTCTGATGGAATGAAGCGCGTGCTTCGCGACGGCAGACTTGCTGCGCGTTTATCCACTTTCGCCGCGCTTCGACAACGCAGTGACTCTTCGTGGCAATGTGGCCCAGCCGGGGCGTTATGTGTGGCGCGATGGGATGCGCGTCTCCGACCTGATTCCGACTCGCCAGTTCTTGCTCACCCGCGACTACTGGAACCAGCAGAACTTTCTTGTGCCTGAGAAAGCAGGTCATCCGTTTGGCCTTTCGCCGAATCAATTCAATCCCCAAACGGGAACGAATGGGCAGGCCGGAATGAATGAACAGACCGAACCCAACACGCAGAACGGATTCAATCCGCAACCGGGTGTGAATACGCAGAACGGAATCAACGCCCAGGCCCCTCAGGCAGGACAGACCGCTGCAAACACGCGACAAGGGCTCAATACGCAGACTGGAGTCAATCCGCAGACGGGGCTGAACCCGCAGCCTGGAATGAATCAACAAACGGGGACCAATCCGCAGACGGGGATCAATGCCCAAAACGAAATCAACCAGCGCGGCGAAACCAGTTTCGAGGCGGCTCGGAACAGCGAAGAGATCAACTGGGACTACGCCGCCGTTGAGCGCCTCGATCAGCACGATTTGAGCACCCGGCTGATTGCGTTCAACCTGGCCAACGCCATCGACAATCCGGCGTCCACAGACAACGTTATCCTGCAGCCCGGCGATGTTGTCACCATCTTTTCCGAAAAAGATATCCCTCTTCCCGTCGATAAGCACGCGGCATTCGTCCGTGTTGATGGCGAGGTGAATGCGCCCGGCGTCTATCGCATCGGCCCAGGGGAAACGCTCCGCGATCTGGTGAAGCGCGCCGGAGGGCTTACTCCGCACTCTTATCTCTATGCTTCGCAGCTCAACCGCATCTCCACGCGCCGGGCTGAGGAGCTCGAAATCAGGCAATCGACTGCACAAATGCAGACGAGACCTCCTGGCGCGAAATGCGGCCGCTTCCACAGTTGGCGCACCCAACGCCGCGGAGCAGCAAGCGCAGTTGAGCGCCCAGCAGGCTTTGATCGCGCAGCTGGCGGCTGTTCAGCCCACGGGGCGCGTGGTTCTGGCCATGAAGCCCGACGCAAGCAATGTCGATGACATTCCGGCGTTTCCGCTGGAGGATGGAGACACGTTCTACGTTCCGCCGGAGCTGAACACCGTGCAGGTCTCCGGCGCCGTCTACAACGAGAATGCTTTCCGTTATGAGCAGCGGAAGCGCCTTTATGCTTACCTGAATGATGCGGGAGGACCCACTCGCCAGGCAGACACCCGGCGCATCTTTCTCATTCGCGCGGACGGCACGGTAATCAGCCGCCAAACCCGCGGCGAGTTTTGGCGCTCGGACTTCGACAAGACAACATTGTTGCCTGGAGACGCAATCATCGTTCCGCCAAAGCTGAAGGGCCCGAGCACGTTCATCCAGCAGCTCCCTTACTTCACGCAAATCCTTTCGCAAACAGCTTTGACGGGCGCCGTTCTCGGTACGGCCTACTAGCATATCGGCGAGCCATGATGGAAAAGAATTCAGAGATCGAGCCGGGAGCAGTTCTCTCCGCAAGGGGAGCCTTCATCCGAAGAAAGCGGAAAGCGCCCGCATTGTCCTTCTTTGGAGCTCTCATGCAGTTGGCCAGAGGCAAGCGTCTGGTGGCGTTCGTAACAGGAATTGCAACGGTCGTCGGGATCGTGGTGAGCCTGGTGCTTGCCGGTGAGTTACACGGCAACGACCAGGATCATGACGCCGCAGCAAACTCAGTCGTCAGCGGCCTTCCTGATGAGCCAATTGGCGCTGAATCCATCCGTTACAAACCCACTGGCGGGCGCAACCGGTGGATCGTTGAGCCTGAGAAATCCCAACGAGCTTTATCTGGGCCTGCTGGCTTCGCGTCCCATCGCGGACGCGATCATCGAAAAGTTCGGTCTCGTGGGCGCTTATCACGCTAAAGACATGACGGCCGCTCGAAAGACGCTGGCCGACAGCACGACGGTCACGTCAGAAAAAAGCACGCTGATCGCAATCTCCGTGACCGATACAGATAAGAGGCGGGCCGCCGACATCGCTAACGCCTACCCTGATCAGCTTCGCGCGCTTACAAAGAACCTTGCGGTGACTGAAGCGTCGCAAAGGCGGCTCTTCTATGAGCAGCGATTAAAGGATGCCAAGGAAGACCTAGTTCCGCCGAGCTTGCGCTCCAGCAAATTCAAAAGGAGAAGGGACTGGTTCAACTCGACGCGCAAACTAAGGCGCTGATCACTTCGCTGGCCGATCTGCATGCCCAGGTCGCGGCCAAGGAAGTGCAACTTCAGGCGCTGCGCTCCTACTCCACAGAACAAAACCCCGAGGTTCAGTTGCTTGAGAGCCAGCTCGCCTCTCTGCAGGATCAGACGGCCCGCCTGGAAGAGCGCAGCGGCTCTCCGGAATCCGGCGGTTTGGATCTCGCGGACGTTGCCGGCGCGGGTGCGGAGTATCTGCGCGCGGAGCATGAATTCGAGTACCGCCAAGCGCTCTTCGATCTTCTGCTGAAGCAATACGACGCCGCGAGATGGGATGAGGCCAGGAACGCCGCGGTGATCCAGGTAGTCGAAGAGGCTATTCCTCCGGAACGAAAATCCGCGCCGAGGCGGACGCTCATCGTCCTCATCTTTATGGCGCTCGGGATGCTTGGTTCGTGGTTCTACATATTGGGGCGCAGCATCGCCGCCAGCAATCGTCGCATTACGCAACTGCTGGCCGAATTCAAATCGGTCCCTGTCAACGAGTGATTTGCTGTTGAATCGTGGAGAACCAAAACGTCCCAGCATCGCAAACATCTGATTTGGTCCTACGTCTCGACATCGGGGGCCAATGTGCTCCGCGTAGGGCTCGGCGCCGTTTCGGGCCTCTTGGTATCTCGCCTATTAATGCCGCGCGGACGCGGCGAACTTGCAGTGCTCCTGTACTTTCCCACGCTTATGGGGGCGTTTTTCAGTTTGGGAACACCCCAAGCGATCACCGCCCTGATTTCCAAGGGCGCGGAGCATACAGAAGAGGTCCTAACCACCGGCTTCCGGCTTGCTGTTGCTCAGGTTCTTCTGGCGGTTCCGCTCTTCATCCTGTGCGCGCCGCTCACACTCACGGGCGACAATCGTCAATTGGCGGTTCCGGTTGAGATCTCCTGCGCGTGCGGCGCATTCATGATCCTTGTCCCGTACTTCAATGCCATGGCCTATGGCTTGAAGCGCTTCACATGGGTCAACGCCGTAACGCTCGCCGGCCAGGTGGGCTACGTGCTTGCGCTTTTGATTCTGTGGTTCTCGGGAACTCTCACGCCGCTCGCCGCCGCGCTCTCCGCGCTGGGCAGCCAATTGCTGCAGTGCCTTCTGCACCTGATTCACATCAAACCGCGGTTGCTGAATAAGAGAGCTTCCGCGCGGAGCTTACTCTCAGTGTCTCGGGCTGGGGATTCGCTTCGCAGCGCCGAGCCTCGCGGCTGTTGTTCTGCTCAACGCCGATCGTGCGATCCTCATTCGCACCACGACTCTGGAGCAGATTGGTTACTTTGCTATCGCCTTCGCGGTAACAATGCCAATCACGATTAACAACTGAAGCGTTCACGCAGATTGGCTTCGTCGAAGTATCAAGCGCCGCAAGCGCTGATGCCTCATTTGCCCTCATGCTGCGCCGTTTCCAGATGGCGCAGGTCGTTGCTGGAGTGAGCTTTCTTTTCGCCTGCGCTTTGATCGATCCGGTGATCCGGTTTGGCTTTGGCAAAGCATATTTGAACGCGATTCCTGCTGCATATCTTCTTGCGCTTGCCATGTCGCTGAGAGCGATGACGAGAACACTGGAGAACAACCTTCGCGGCCTCCGCTTCATCGTTCCGGGTACAGCTCGGCGCCGCCATCAATCTAACCGCGCTCATTCTCCTCAGTGTGTTTCTCGTGCCGCGGTGGGGGGCATTCGGCTTCTGTTGCGCAAGCCTGATCTGCAGAGGCGATTTACTTCGTTTGTTTGGCGCTGTATCTATCCACACAGCAGGATGTCCGTCTGCAATCGCTTTGGGGGGTTCGGCCCAGCATCGTTCGTGCCATGACATCGGCATTGGTGGAATTTTTCAGAGACAAGTTTCTTGCGGAAAACAAAGAAGAGGTCGCCGAGAGCGCGTGCTGAAGGAAGAACAAACAAACTCGGGCCATTCCATGGCGCCGGCTTTTTGCGGCGATCCGTCGTTCTCGTCGCGATCACCCTGCTGGTGCGGCGTGAGCGGGTCGACGCGCCTGGCGCCGGGGTGCTCGCCGCGGTTCTTCTTGTGATCTCCGCGGCGATTCTGTTGCGCGCAGCCGTAAAGACCGGCAGCTTCATGAACGGTTACACGCTGGTGCTCGGCGCATTTCTGCTGACCTATCCGCTGTCGGCGTTCGTACACCTCACCGGTGCGGATTATGTGTCGCTCGGGTTTTATGAAATCGCCGCACTTGACGCCCACACACAGCTCCATCACGTGTACTTATCGCTTGCGCTCGTTCTCCTCGCGCAGTTGGCTCTCTGGCTGGGCCTCGCGCCTGGACGCCCTCGCGTTTGTTCAAACGGCCCTCACTTTGTTCGTGTGCGCTCGAGATTACTCGTTCTTGCTGGTGTTGTGTTTACGCTCATAGGCATCGCTGGCACATACCTGCTCTTCTCCAGCTCAGGCGAACTCGTTGAAAACGTGGCGACCATTGACCGGACAAGGCAAATTTCAGAAGGAATGGCCCGCTATGTATTCATGTCCACATGGCTTTCCTGGGGCATCATCTTCCTGTTAACTGCGTTCCTGGTTTCGCGAACCGGCAGGACTCATCCCAGAGTCACTCTTGCCGTGCTTGTTGGCGGATCGGCTTGCATGTTTCTGAATCTGTTTTGGACCGGCAGCCGCGCCGAGATCCTGCTGGCGGTATTGCCCCTGTTCTTCGTCGTGAATAAGATTGCTCCTGGCCATTTCCGTCCATTCGCTTCCATCATCGCTGTCGGAATCATGGGAATCATTCTCTTCGAAACCGTCGCGCGAACGACCACAATGATGAACAGCGGCCTCGACTTTTTCGCCCAAGGCGGAATAACTACGAAGCCAATTCGTCGGCAATCAATTGGCCGCCATTTTCGACTGGCAAATGGGAAGATACCCTACGATCAGTCTCGCCTTCGATATGGTGAATCGATACGGCCATGCGTTCGGCTCAACTCTGCTGCAGGGACTCGTGATGACCGTGAACGCGCCCGCGACTTTGCTGCACATTCCTCTTAAGGTGCCGGAACCGCAGGCAATGACGGCGCTGGTGGGACAGTACATCTATCAAGATCCATCCATTAACGGCGTCGTGCCCGGAACTCTCGCAGAACTTTACTTTAACTTCGGCGTGCTTGGTGTACTTGGTGGTTTCTTTGTCATTGGCCGGATTGCGAAGTACTGCATTTCAGCGGCACATTCCGCGGTTGACATGGGAACTTTGCTGCTTAGCTTTTATATCTCGCCCTGTTATGCCTATGGGCGATACCCATGACGACGACGATTGGCGTCTACCTTCTGGCCACGAGAGGCCTTCCCATTCTTCTTTTCTGCGCCATCGAGCAGACAATGAGCCGGTCTGTGATTCCCGTTCCGCAAGCCGCCTTGCGCGCAGCCCACCCATAGAATCCGGACGAGCGATCCTTCCGCACATGGAATCGGCGTCCGGGCCTGCAAGAAACTTGCGGTCCAATGCCGAGTCGCTCACTGGCGGCCAAAGATCAGGAAATGACGACAAGATTTTCCATCTGTATTCCCGCGTTCAACCGTCCGCGAGAATTTCGGAATTGCTTGACAGCATAGCTTTCGAGGCGCCTGGCGATTGGGAGATACTGGTCAGCGAGGATTGTTCGCCAACTGGAGCTGAGATTGCGGAAGTCGTTCGGCAATTCGCGCAAGACCACGAGCTTCTGAGTGTCCGCTTCTTGAAAACACCGGCAGAATCTCGGGTATGACGGCAATCTGCGCTTTCTTATCGATCACGCGCAGGGACGCTATTGCGTGTTTATGGGCGACGACGATCTGTGGTGCGCGGGCACGTTGCAGCAACTTGACGAAAGTGACAAGCGACGCCACCCCGAAGTGGGTGTCATTCTGCGAGCGTGGCAGACCATCGCAAAAGAATCTGGCGAAGTGCCGGACATCCATCGGTATTTCTCCAGTGACCGCGTATTCGCGCCGGGACCGGAAGCCGTCGCGGCATTTTTCCGGAGATCGGTCTTTATCTCCGGCCTCGCCATCCGAACGGACTCGGCGCGCGCCATTAGAACCGATAAATTCGATGGAACTTTGCTCTATCAACTCTACTTAGTCGGCAACTTACTCATGACGATGCCGGGATATTATGTTTCGCGAATCACCGCAATCCGCCGGGCCGGCGGCGATCATTACTTCGGATCCAGCGCGAGCGAGCGCGAACGATTCGTCCCGCGGCAGCTAGCTCCCGAGCACTCTTTGAACTTTGTTCGCGGTCTCTACGCGATTGCCGAGAGCCTTGAATCCGCGCACGGCCCAAAGGTGGGCCGCTTGATCCGGTCCGATATAGCCCGCTATTCGTACCCGCTACTTGCCATCCAGGCGCGAACCAGCACCCGATCCTCATTCCAACGTTATGCGTCGGCATTGTCTCAACTCGGTCTTGGCAAATACTTGTCGTTTCGCATTTACCGTGCAGCGCTTTCCGTGGCGGGGTTTCGCATCTGCGATTTTCTGATCGACGCCCTGAAGCGCCTGTCCGGTTCAACCCCCGTGATGGGCGGCGCGCGCGGCGTTCGTCCTTCCTGAGTTGGATCGTCCTCGAAGAACTTATGACGGAGTCTGGCCGGAGAAAAGTCGAGTCCGTCCTGATCGTCCGCTCCGCCTTTGGAGAAATCCACGAGCTTGCCTGGCTCAAGGCGCTGCGCGATCTTGGAATCAACGCTGAACTCTTCGACACCCACTCGTACATACCGGCAAATCTCGCTGGGCGTCTCGAACAGCGCTGCCTGCTTGGCCCTCATATCGCTAAAGTCAATCGGATGGTGGTCGAACGTGTGAGAGATATGCGCCCGGACGTGGCGCATTTTTATCAGGGCCACCACTATACAGCTGAAACCATCGCGCAGATTGCAAAGATGACCTTCACTTCGGGCTTGCACTGCGATGATCCGTTTGGGCGGCCGAGTCGTAGAGAATACCGGCTTCTTTCGAGAGCACTTCCTCATTACGACGGATACCACGTATTCCGCCCGTGCAATGTCGCTGAGGCCGTCGCCACCGGGATCAAGCGCGTGCGCGTCCTCATGATGTATTACATCCCCTGGATGCACTACCCGTGCCAACTCAGCATTGACGAACAGGAGACCTGGGGATCCGACGTTGTCTACGCCGGCCACATGGAACCGGATCTTCGCGTCGAATGTTTGGCCAGAGCTGTTCGGGCCGGACTGAAGTGCAGGATATTCGGGGGCGAGACGGAATGGCGCTCTGGTTTTGCCGCGCGATGTGGTTCAGGTCTTGCGGCCGATTCATTACGCCAGGGGAGCGGACTACCGGCGCGCGCTTTGTGCAAGCAAGATCGGCGCCTGTTTCTTCAGCAAGTGGAATCGCGATCAGTACACGACGCGATCCTGGGAAATCCCGGCCTGCGGTTTGTTTCTTCTCTCCGAACGGACCCCGGCCATGCAGGAGTTTTACTCCGAGGGAAAGGAAGCGGAATTCTTTGAGGGCCCCGAAGAGTTTATCGATAAAGCGCAATTCTATCTGCGCGACGAGGCCGCAAGAAAGCGCATCGCCGCCGCCGGATATGCGCGCGTGATTGCATCCGGGAACGATATTTACGGCAGAATGCGTCAGTGGCTCGCGGACATTACTGAGTGGCGCGATGAAAAGCAGTTTGATAATAAGTTGCCGATGAATTCGCAGATAGTGAACTCTAACTACAGTTGATGCCTTCGCAAAGTTTATCCGCGCTCGACACGCCTGCCATGACAAGTTACAGCTCCGCCCCCGCATCTGCTGCCGATAAGTCGCAGATCGGCTCAAAGCCGCTGCTAAGAGTCGGATTCCTGACCTACGATCTACAGCGGAACACGGAGGATGCTCTCTTTGAAGTTGCCCAAGCGACGCCATTTGCCATAAAAGCATTTCCGCTGTATAAGCATCAGGATCAGGATCTCTCGCGGGTCGCGTATCGGCCGGCCACCGCGCGCGGCAAGCATCTGGGAGTCAGCGGCAAAGGCAGCACGCCGGAAGGACTCGTCTCCAACCCTGAATGGCGAGTGGGCCTGGCATGTGCGCGCGAGTCCGATATCGTCATATTGAAGGGGCTCCTTGGGCTGGGGGCAATCTGGTGCGCGTTCTGCGCCCGCCTTCTCGGCCGGGTCGTGATCTCAACGAATCAAACGCTCCCTGTCAGGTGGGAAAGGAAGCGGCGTTGGTGGATCAGGCTGTCGAAACGTTTGTTGCTTCGCATGTGTCGCTACCATATCTATCAAAGTCCCGCTGCGTTCGAGGTACTCACCGAAGTTTACGGCTGCGCCCCAGAACGGCTGATCTCTGCCCCGTATGAGGGGGGCGCCTCGTTCTTCAGGAACGTTCTTCGCGAAGTCAGAACGGATCGCGATGCTCGGAGCCGGCTCGGCTTTCACTCAGATGTAGTCTTTCTCTACGTGGGAAATCTGCATACCTTCAAAGGCGTGGCCGACATCGTAAGAGCGGCGGCTCTGCTTCCTGGGGACGCTTCTTTCATGTGTGTCTTTGCCGGGCCCGAGGAGCCGGCGAGCAAGGAAGGGGCGACGATTGAGCACTTCATGCGACTTGCCTGCTCGAGCGGTGCCGAGCATCGCGTGCGCTTTCTTGGCCCCGTTGCACCAAAGAAGCTCGCGGAAATCTACTGCGCAGCCGATGCCGTGCTGCTCCCAACACACAAAGACTGCTTCCCCAAGGTCCTTGTAGAAGCTGGGCTTGCCGGTAGGCCGCTTGTGACCACGAGCGCCTGCGGATCTGCGGGGCTGATCGTGCAGGACGGAGTAAATGGATTTGTTATCGAACCCGGCGACATTGGGCAGTTAGCTCAGGCAATGACCAAGCTCTTCGACCCCGAGTTGCGCGCCGCAATGGGAGCACAATCCAAGGAAATTGTCGCTCGGTGTTGCAGGATGGATTCCGAGGTGAAGGGCTATCTTGAAGCAATCGCGCGCGGCGCGAAGTATCTGGCTTTACGGCAAAGCGCCTAGGTTAGAGAACATCCAGGTTTGTTCGCGTACACGGCTTTCTTCATGTTCTTTCGGGTGAGATGTCCAGTTCACAATATCGACTTGCCGTTTTGACCAATTCAGTCTCGAGGATGAACGGCGGTATCTTCGATGCGATGCGCAATCTTACCATTGAGATTGCTGCTGAGAAACGATATCTCCCCGTGGTCTTCAGTGCGCGAAGATGCCTATACGAAAAGTGATGAGCCGCTCTGGGGCGATATATCCACCGCAACATTTCCCGTTCGCGGTCCGCGCGTTTTTGGGTATGCGCCGGGGCTGGCCGCTGCGGTAGAGGAAAGCAACGCGGACCTTCTCCATGTCCATAGCATCTGGATGTATCCGTCGGTCGTGGCCCTCGCGTTGGTCCCGAGGAACGCGACCGTATCTTGTAAGCCCTCACGGGTTGCTCAAGCCGGGGCGCTGCGCAATTCCCGGTGGAAGAAGCGGGTTGCGGCTCTGCTCTACGAAAATGACCACCTGCGCCACGCCGCCTGTCTGCACGCATTGAATATGGCTGAGGCGGAGGCAATGCGCGGATACGGATTGAAGAATCCGATCTGCGTGATTCCCAATGGCACGGCGCTGCGGAATGATTCAGTCCTTCAGCACTCGCGGCAGGGAAGGTCAATTCTTTACCTCGGAAGATTTCATCCTTTGAAAGGGCTGCGCAGGCTGATTGAGGCTTGGCGCGAAGTTCGCGAAGATGCTGCGGCGTCCGGCTGGCGCCTGACGCTTGCCGGCTGGGACCAGAATCACCATCGCGCTGAGTTGGAGCGGCTCGCGGATCGGTATGAACTTCGTTCGAGTGTTGCTTTCCTCGGCCCGCAGTTTGACGGGGACAAGGATCGTTGCTTTGCCGCGGCATCCGCATTTATCCTGCCCAGCAAAAGCGAAGGCCTGCCCGTAAGCATTCTCGAAGCGTGGTCGTGGCGGCTGCCGGTCTTGATGACCCCCGAGTGCAATCTTTCCGAAGGCGCGGAGGCAGGAGCCGCAATCATGATGGAACCGGAGGCACACAGTATTGCGGTCGCACTGCGCCGGCTGTTTTCCATGACCGATTCCGAGCGCGGGGCAATGGGCCGAAGCGGGCGATGTCTCGTTGAAGAGCGCTACCAGTGGCAACAAATTGGCAAATCCATGACTGAGGTGTACGACTGGGTCCTCGGCAATGGCCCGAGGCCCAGCTGCGTATTAGTTTGACAGCAACCGTGTGAACGATGATCTCTCATGCGAGGAACATTCAGCAGTTTGAGGCCGCGCGACCTCCAATGGCATTGACCTCTCGTGCAAGAATCATTGTGATCAGCCAGTTTTTTGGCCCGGATCAGTCGGCGGTTGGGCAGTTCCTCGCCGACTTCGCGAATGGCGCCTCGGAGGCTGGCCACGATGTTCGCGTGATCTGCGGGGCTGTTGATTATGCGGCGAAGGAGGTTGCGGCGCGCGGCAGTGCTCAATGCGAGAAATCCGAATCCGCTGCTCGGCCTGCAGGCAATGGGGCAATTTATGTGGCGAGGGTCAGAACGGCGACATTCTCGCAGAGCAAATTGAAGAAATTGATTTCCTACGCCACCTTTTATGCCGGGGCGACGTGGACGGCGCTGCGGGTCCCAAAGCCCGATGTTGTTGTCGCCGCCACTGCACCGCCGGGGTTGGCATGGATTGGCTGGCTGCTGCAAAGGATACGCGGATGCCGTCACGTGGCTTGGGAGATGGACCTGTATCCGGACATTGCCATTGCGCTGGGCATACCCGTTGTCCGCTGGACCTCGATGATGCTGGATTTTCCCCTGCGCAGGGCGGACGCGGTGATCGCTCTGGGCCAATGCATGAAAACGCGCCTGCTCCAACACCGAATTCCCGAAGAGCGAATTGTCGTCGCGGAGAATTGGGCCGATGGGCGGGCGATTTTCCCGCTGCCGTTTCCCGAGCAAAGACCGCTGCGCATTCTGTACTCAGGGAATCTCGGGCTGGCGCACGATGTTGCGACCATTCGCGCTGTAATGGAGCGGCTGGCAAATCAACCCGATCTCCAATTCACCTTTGCCGGCGGTGGTCTCGCGCGTAGAGACCTGATTGAGTTTTGCCGGGAACGTGGAATCGGAAATGTTTCTTTCCCGGGCTACGCTCGTCTCGAGGATCTTGGGACAAGCCTGGCCGGTAGCCATGTGGGCCTGGTGACACAGAAACCATCGACCCTGGGCGCTGTTGTGCCGAGCAAGATTTATGGATTGATGGCGGCTGGGAGGCCGGTCCTCTATATTGGTCCCGCAGCAGCTACCCCTGCTCTTCTCATCCGGCAGTTCGATTGCGGCTGGCACTTTGACTGTGGCGATGCAGCGGGCGTATTGGCGCTTCTCCAGCGACTCCTTGACGATCCGGAAGAGCTGCGCAGAAAAGGACAGAACGGCCGCGAGGCGCTTATCGCGAGTTACGACAAGCCAGCAGGAGTAGCCCGAGTGATGCGCGCCTTGGGTTTGGCAATGCAGAACGATTGCTGAATTCGGTCCCTCGATTCCCTCCGATTGATTTTTGGCGATGAACAAGATGTTCCCCGATGAGCCCGCATGAGCGAACGAGTATTGGTCACAGGCGCGGACGGATTTGTGGGGAGATATGTTTGCCGCAAGCTCATCGCATCGGAATACATTCCAATTGCCGGAGTCCGCACCCTCCGACTGTGGCCGGAGTTACAGCGGGCGGTTCCCGGGCTAATTGAATACTCACTGCTGGGAGATCTGAGCGCAAATCCGGAACTGCGAGGTCCGCTTGCCGGCGTATCTGTTGTTGTGCACTTGGCGGCTCGCGTCCACGTTATGAGGGAATCCGCCGGCGATCCATTGCAAGAGTACAGGCGAGTGAATGTGGACGGCACGAAGTCCATCGCTCTCGCCGCCGTTGCAGCCGGCGTTCGACGGTTCATTTTTGTGAGCACGGTAAAGGTTCACGGTGAGTCAACTTCCGAGAAGCCATTCCGCGAGGATATGGCCCCGAATCCTGAGGACGCATACGCGGTTTCGAAATGGGAGGCCGAAGAGGCGCTTCGCTCCCTCGCATCAGACAGCGGACTCGAAGTGGTGATTGTCCGCCCCCCACTGGTTTACGGCCCGGGAGTTCGAGGAAACTTTCTGCGGCTCATGAGGCTTGTCGATCACGCTCTGCCGCTTCCTTTTCCCAAAAGAAAGAATTGCCGCAGCCTGCTCGGAGCCGAAAACCTTGCCGATTTTCTGGTGCATTGCGTCCACCATTGCAAGGCTGCCGGCGAAGCCTTTCTCGTGAAAGACTCTGAGGACCTTTCAACGCGCGATTTGATCACACGGTTGGCGCAACTCCTGGGCCGGCCCGTGCGGCTCGTTCCCGTTCCTGAGCCGTTGATCCGTTTGGTTGCAAAACTCACGTTCAAGGAGAAGGAAGTCAACAGGATTTTGGACTCGCTCGTGATTGATTCCCGTCGCATTCAACAATCGTTGCAGTGGGTTCCGCCCGTACCTCTTGACGATGGATTGGCGGCAACTGTCCGGTGGTATCGCGAGCTAACGCGGGCGGAGCGAGCAAAGGCCTCCTGATGCGACTTTTCGTTCTGCTCTTCCTCGGTTCGGCTCTCTTCACCGCCGGGGTTCGCATGGTCCTCGCTCGATACGGCGTGATGGATCAACCCAACACCCGCAGCTCCCACGCGGTTCCCGTTCCGCGCGGCGGCGGCGTGGGAATCGTAGTGGTCTTCCTGTCAGCGGTCGTCTGGCTTCTTTCGAGGCATGTCATTCCTGCCGGACTCGCCTGGGCGCTTGTCGGAGGTGGACTTGCGATTGCCATTGTCGGCTTTCTCGATGATCGCTTTAGGTTGCCTTCATGGCCGCGCCTCGCCGTTCACTCACTCGCGGCAGCATGGGTACTCTGGTGTCTTGGTTCGATGCAGCCTTCTCAGTTTGGCAACAGCGATTCCCTTTGGAGTTGGGTGAGCAGGGCCGCCGAATTTGCCGGATTGGTCTGGCTTACCAACCTTTTCAACTTCATGGATGGAATCGACGGATTGGCCGGAATGGAAGCGGTCTGCGTGAGCGGATTCGGCGCAATTCTGCTTTTCCTTTGTGGCTTGCCCTCCTACTCGCAGCTTTCGTGGTTGCTGGCCGCCGCGAGTCTTGGCTTTCTGCTTTGGAACTGGCCACCCGCCAAAATCTTCATGGGCGACGTGGGAAGCGGTTTTCTTGGATTCACGCTGGGCACTCTGGCGATGTTTTCCTCGACCTCGAGGCCGGGACTCATTTGGCCCTGGCTGATCTTGCTGGCCGCTTTCTTTGTGGATGCCACCGTGACTCTCTTGCGCCGCATGTCTTCGCGCGCGCGTTGGTACGAGGCTCATCGCAGCCACGCCTATCAACATGCTGCCCAGGCCTGGGCCAGCCATACGAAGGTTACGCTGGCAGTCGCCGCAATCAATATCGGATGGTTGTTTCCGCTGGCATGGACCGCGTCCCGGTTTCCGCAAGTTGCACCTGCACTTGCCGCCGTTGCTGTCGTGCCACTCGTGTACATAACACTCCAATTTGAAGCAGGCCGGGAGCAGCCTTCTTCAGGTGTTGTCCTTTAGGATTGAATCGATAGCCAAGTCATCTGTGGCTCCGCATCAATTTCCTTTCCCGCCTGCATCACTCTGGAATGTGAGTCTTCAATCATGAGCAAACAACCAGGTTTTCTTATCCGGAACATCGCTGTGCGCCGGATTCTTATCTGGGCGACGCAGACCGGAATCTTCGCCGCCTCAGCCGTGGCGGCATTTTTGCTTCGCTTCGATTTCAGCGTGCCGGCATTCTATCTCCGCTATCTTCCTTATGCACTTGCGATCTGGATGCCTGTCAAGTTCGTCGTTTTCTACGCGGCAAAGCTTGACCGAGGCTTTTGGCGTTATGTCTCCGCGATCGACCTGATCCGGATTTCAGTTGCCAATCTCATTGCTTCATTCATTGGCTATTTCCTCATTCTCTGGCTGGCGCCGCAGGGATTCCCGCGATCTCTCTACGTCCTCGATTTGATGGTCTGCTTCTTCGGCACGTGCGGCCTTCGGCTTTTGGCTCGCGCAACATCGAGGCTCAGCTCACAGACGCGCAATAGCAAAACACCCATGAAGAGGGCTCTCATCTATGGGGCAGGTGACGCAGGCGTTACCCTGCAAAAGGAAATTCGCAACAATCCGAGACTGGCTTATCGAGTTTGCGGCTTTATTGACGACGATCCCGCCAAATTGGACCTGCGCATCGCCGGCGTGCCGGTGCTCGGAGGAGGCGCTGCAATCGCCGCGTTAGCCGCGCGGCACAAAATAGCCATCGTTCTCATTGCCATTCCGTCCGCGACCGGCACCGAAATGACGCGGATTCTTGAGTTGTGCCGAGCCGCGGAAGTCGAGTTCAAAACAGTGCCCGGGTTGGGCGAGGTAATCGAGGAGCGCGGCCTGGCCGGGCAGATCCGGGAAGTGGCGGTTGAGGACCTTCTGGGCCGCACTCCGGTGCACCTTGAAGAAGATTCAATCAGGAGCACGCTGGAAGGAAAAGTCGTTCTCGTCACCGGCGCGGCCGGATCGATCGGTTTCGAACTTTGCCGGCAAATCGCGCGCTTCCACCCTGCCGGGATCGTCGGATTGGAGATTGCGGAATCCTCCCTCTTCGAGATCGATCGCGAAATGCGTCAGGCCTTTCCCCTTGTTTCGTTCTACCCGGAAATCGGGAGCATTCAAAACCGCGATCGCCTGAACGAAATCTTCCAGCATTACAAACCCGCCGTGGTCTATCATGCCGCGGCTTATAAGCACGTTCCATTGATGGAAACTCATGCATTTGAGGCCATCGAAAACAATGTCTTCGGAACCTACAACGTCGCCGTCGTGGCCGCAGAGCACGGCGTCGAGGATTTTCTGCTGATTTCATCGGACAAGGCTGTCCGGCCGACAAACGTGATGGGCGCCACGAAGCGCATCGCCGAGCTGATCCTGCTGGCACTGCAGAACGGCCGCACGAAATACGTGGCCGTCCGTTTCGGCAACGTGCTCGGCTCGAATGGCAGTGTCATTCCGATTTTCAAGAAGCAGATCGCGGCAGGAGGGCCTGTCACCGTCACGCACCCCGAGATGCGCCGCTTCTTCATGACCATTCCCGAGGCCTGCCAGCTTGTGCTGCAGGCTCTGGCCATCGGCAAGGGCGGCCAGATTTGCGTTCTCGACATGGGGCAACCCGTGAAGATTGTCGATCTCGCCAGGCACCTGATTCTCTTGTCGGGGCTCAGGCCCGAAGAGGACATCAAGATCGAATTCACGGGCATGCGCCCCGGCGAAAAACTCTCGGAAGAACTGAGCACGATGCTTGAGGACACGGTGCCGTCGAAGCACGACAAGATTCGAATCTTTGTCGGCAATGGCTTCCCGGAAAAGGACATGCGGACCTGGCTCGAAGCACTCCACGAAATCTGCGCGGCGCGGGACATGGGTCGATTGGTCGTTGCGCTCAAGGAACTCGTGCCGGATTACAGTCCAAGCGTCCACTTACTCAAGCGCATCATGGAACGGCAAGAGCTCCGCCGTACCGCGCTGAAAGCGAATTGACTCAAGCGAGCGAGCGAATCTGTGCGCAGTTGCGTAGCGCGCCGCCGCTATGGTCTCTCGTGAGATCAGTCAGATAAATTAGACGTTTCCCTCTTCCGTTCTTGCACCATTCAGCGCTTGCGTCCTGCAAGCTGCGGCGCCTCATCCCTCCCATCAGAGAAAGCATGGCGCGCCGCATTTTTTGCGCCGTCCAACGTATTGATCTGCGCATTGCAGGGTTCGCACGGTGATCCATTTCCACCTTTGTCGGGCTTGAAACAAGCGAAAAACGAATCGCAGAAGACCGTAGGATATACTTGCATTGTTGCTCGGAAAAAGTTGATCGCGGCGCCTCTGACATTCAGCGGCTCCCGGGTATTTTGCGAGTTGGAGCGCATTGCTCAGCCAGCAGTGCGAATGGAACACTTGAAGCTTTTCTCAATTTGGACAGTTCTCATCGGAGCGTGCGATGTTTGATAGCCCCTGGCGTGTCCTGCACGTCGTCGCGAATCATGAAAAGCGAGTCGCGCGGCATCTAGTGGCGCGCTCCCTGGAGCACTACCTTCCCCTTTATTCAGTCCGCTCAAAATGGACTGACCGAGTGGTCAACCTGGAGCGCCCTCTCTTTACCGGATACGTCTTTGTGCGCTTTCCGCGCGAAGCGCGCATTTCTGTCGTAAGCACGCCAGGCGTTCTCCGCCTGCTCGGAAGCGGTGTGGGTGAAACGGTAAGCGCCGCTGAGATCGAAAGAATCCGCGAGGGCTTGGCCAGCGGATGCGTCTTGCGCCCCCATCCTGCAGTTTCTATCGGAGAGTTGGTGCGCGTGCATCGAGGCGTCTTCGCGGGGGTCGAGGGAATTGTCACCGAGCTTCGCCATCAGTGCAAAGTGATCATCGCCCTCGCGGCCACCAAGCAGTGCTTCTCGCTGGAAGTGGATTTGGACGACATCGAGGTCCTGCGCAAGCCGGTCGCCAGGGAAGCGCTTGCCGAGAGCAAGAAATCAGCGACGTCTCGTTGATAGCGGGACGGGCGCAGGTCTTTGTGATTCCACGGCGCCGCGTTCAACAGACAGTTCGAGTCCAGAACAACCAGAAAAGAAAAGCGGGCATACCTCCAATGAGATATGCCCGCATGTTTTTTGAGCCACGGGACGCAATGTTGACCCGCGCTTACGCGGCCTGCTCGCCGCCCTCCGGTTCTTCTGCATCCTTTTTCTGCTCTTCAAGCTGCTTCTCGAGTTCAGCGCGCTTTTTCGCCTTAAGGTCGGCGCGCTTCTGGCGCTTCACTTCGAGCTGCTTTTCAGCGCCCAACAACTCAATAAACACCTTGTCGGCGCCGTCGCCCTGCTGGAAGCCGGTACGAACGATCCGCAGATAGCCGCCGTTGCGGTCGCCGTAACGTGGAGCCACAACGTCAAAGAGCCGCTTGACGGCATCGTCAGTGCGGAGAAAGGCGATCGCCTGACGGCGCGCGTGCAGATCGCCCTTCTTGCCCAGTGTGATCATCTTTTCAATGTGCGGACGGACTGCTTTGGCCTTGGCCACGGTGGTCTGAACGCGATCTTCTTCGATAACGGACGTCACCAGGTTGCGCAAGAGCGCGCGGCGATGGCTGGTATTGCGTCCGAGTTTGAATCCTGCATTGCGATGGCGCATGATAAAAAACTCTCTTTCGGTTTTGGCCTAAAGCCCTTAGCTTCTCTGCGCTGAAGTCGAACCCCTCGAACCGGCACAGAAAAGCCCAGAGCTGAAAGCTTGTCCTTAGAAATTCTCCGTTTCGGTGGGCAACTGGAGGTCCACCGAGTCCAGCGGCTCCTCTTCCTCGTCGAAGCGGCCATAGCTCGCGGCCAGCGCCGTCTGCGGCGGAATGCTGGTTGGCCCCGGCACAGCGTTGCCCTGCTCGTCGATCTTCATGCCCAGCGACAGGCCCATCTGCGCCAGGATTTCCTTGATCTCGTTCAGGCTCTTGCGGCCGAAGTTCTTGGTTTTCAGCATCTCCGCTTCGGTCTTCTGCACCAGCTCGCCGATGGTCTGAATGTTGGCGTTCTTCAGGCAGTTGTAGCTGCGGACCGAAAGCTCAAGCTCTTCCACGCTCCGGTTGAGGTTGTCGTTGCGGAGCAGGATGCGGCCTTCATCGCCGCGCGCTTCCGCCTCGATCTCCTCCTCGAAGTTGATGAAGATGTTCATGTGGTCCTTGAGCAGCTTGGCGGCGAGGCCGATCGCATCGGCGGGCAGCACGGCGCCGTTGGTCCACACTTCGAGCGTCAGCTTGTCGAAGTCGGTGATCTGGCCCAAACGCGCAGCGTCGACGGCGTAGTTTACGCGGCGCACCGGCGAATGCACTGAGTCCACGGGAATAAAGCCAAGCCCCAGGTCGGCGTCGAAATTCTTGTCTGCCGAGATATATCCGCGGCCGCGCTTGAGGCGCATCTCCATATCGAGCTTGCCGCTCTCAGAAAGCGTGGCGATGTAGACGTTCTTGTCGAGGATTTCGACGTCGCTGTCGGCCTCGATCATGCCGCTGGTCACCGGGCCAGGCTGGTCGGCGCGCAGATAGAGCGCCTTGGGGCCCTCGCCCTGCAGCTTGAAGGGGATCTGCTTCAGGTTGAGAATGATGTCGGTGGCGTCTTCTACCACGCCGGTGATGGACTGGAACTCGTGCAGCACGCCTTCAATGCGGACCGCGGTGACCGCTGCGCCTTCAATGGAGCTGAGCAGCGTGCGCCGCAAGGCGTTGCCGATGGTGGTGCCGAAGCCCCGCTCAAAGGGCTGGGCGCTGAACTTTCCGTAAGTGTCGGTAAGCGTCTCGGCATCGACCGCCAGGCGCTTCGGTTTTTGAAATCCTCTCCACAACATATATGTCTCTCGTTTCCCGCGCGGCATGTACGTCGCGATGCATTTTGCGGCGGCCGCGCAAGTTCTCC
>CAWHVN010000054.1:0-12147 GCA_963832805.1 uncultured Acidobacteriaceae bacterium
TCTCAGCTCGCAGTTGCGACGCTCTGGTTCGTCGGGGTGCGGACTCCCGTCCCTATCTTCAGCGCGTCCTCGACAATGTCCGCGGCTCGCTCGAGTCCGTCGATCGCGGACATGGCCGCCTGAACCTTGCAGGCAGCGCGTCGATTCGATTCGTCCTCGTGTTGCGGCGCCGGGCTGAACGCAGACGTTCCGGTCACCTTGCGCGGGGGCACGACTACACGCTCCTCGCGCTGCGATGCGCGCCGCAATTCCCGGCTGGTCGTTGCCCATGGGGATGCACACCATGGGCACGCCTTCTGCCATGGACTCCAGTGTCGTGTTGAGCCGCATGCGTGATGCCAGCGAAGCTCGCGCGATGAGTTCCAATTGCGGTGCGTAGTCAACCACCAGCGGCTCGCCGCTCAGGGCCCCCTGCTCCCGTTTGAGGCCGCCGCCTAGCGACATCACCAGTTGCACGGGGAGACCCGCGCAGGCGCCGGCTATATTGCGAAACATTTCCCGCGATTGGTTCTGCAGCGTGCCGAGAGATGCGTAGACCAGCGGGCCCGTCCAGCCGGCTCCAGTCAAAGTCCACCTTGGGCCGCTGTCCGGCATCCACAAACGGGCCTGTGTAGTGGAGCAATGGAGGCCGAGGGTCAACCTCGAAATCAAGCACTTCGGGAAGCTGTGCGATCTGAGCCAGTGTCGAAAGCGTATCGCTCAGACGCTTCAGCGGCTTCAGCCCCCACGCCGTACGCTGCTGATTGACCACCGTTTGAAGCGGCGCCGCGATGCGAGAGAGCCACGCAGAGCGATCTCATTGCGCAATCGCCAAAACCACCCCTGGCGGGCGGACCAGCTAAAACAAAATGGAGGAGTCCGGTTGTCCCACACCATGGGCGGAATGAGGGCCGACACGAAGGGCAGATGGAGATAGTCCGCGACACTGCTGGCCATGTCGGCTTCGTCGACCAACAGGGCTTCCACATTGGCGCTGCGAACCGCATCCGGGCCGTCGCGGAAGACCATGCGCGCGGCGTTCTTGACCCGCTCCAGAACGAACCAGAGGATATCCAGACCCTGCAATTCGCCTAATTGCCGGTCGAGTTTCTTTAGCGTCCCGTGCGGGTAGTCGCTCTGGCCAATCAGGCAGAATTCAATTCCTGCCGCCTTTACCTGGGACTCTACATCGGTGATCCCAAAGATCACCACTGAGTGGCCGCGCTGCTGCAGGCGGCGCGCCAGCGCGGTCAATGGGTTCAGGTGCCCGGTCCCCGGAAAACAAAATGCGCCAATCCGCGCCATGCATCACTATCCTACTGGAATTCCATGGTGGGGACCGCGGAATTCCGTTTCGTTCCTGGCACGAGATCTGTGGTACCCAAACTAGTTGTCTTGCCCTTCCACTCCTCGTACGGCCCCTGGAAGTCCTCAATGCCGCCGTCGTGGAAGATCCACAACCGCGTCGCCACTTCGTCGATCAGGTCGTGATCGTGCGTGACCAGCAGGACCGTGCCCTCGTAGCGTGCAGCGCAATATTGAGCGCGTTGATGGCTTCGAGGTCGAGGTGGTTGGTGGGCTCGTCGAAGATGAGGATGTTGGGCTTGGTAAGAATGAGCTTGCAGAAGGCGAGGCGCGCCTGTTCGCCGCCCGAGAGCGCTTTCGTGGGCTTGGAGCCTTCTTCGCCGGAGAAGAGCATCTGGCCGAGAATGCCGCGAATGTCTTCCATGTGCGCGCCGGGGTTCCACTGGTGCAGCCAGTCGGTCACGGTCATGCCGTGCTCGATCGTTGCGCCCACGTCCTGCGGAAAGTAGCCCACCTGCGCCTCGTGCCCCAGAAAACCGAGCCGGAATCGAGCGTGAAAACCTTCTCGGCCAAGCCCGGATAGTTGGCCAGCAGACTCTTCAGCAGAGTTGTTTTTCCCGCGCCATTGCGGCCCATCAGGCAGATCTTTTCGCCGCGCAGGATGTTCGCCGTAAAGCCATCGAGAACTTTCAGATCGCCGTACAACTTCGTCAGATGCTTAAACTCGAGAACGTGCTTGCCACTGGGCCGAACCTGATCGAATTTGATGTATGGCCGCTGGATGTTGGAGCGCGCCAGCTCGTTGGTCTGCAGCCGCTCCACTTCCTTGCGCCGGCTCGTCACCTGGGTGGAGCGCGTGCCCGCGGCAAACCGCGCAATGAACTCGTTGAGCTGAGCGATCTTCTTTTCGCGCTGCGCGATTTGCGACTCGAGCGTCGAGCGAATCTGCGTCTTGGCCATCACCATGTCGTCGTAGCCGCCGGTATAGGTGATGATCGTCTCGTAGTCGATGTCGGCGGTATGCGTGGTCACAGAGTTGAGGAAGTGCCGGTCGTGCGAAATGGCGATCATCGTGCCGTCGTAGCTCGTCAGGAAGTCCTGAAGCCAGTGGATGGAGTCGAGATCGAGGTAGTTGGTGGGCTCGTCGAGCAGCAGCGCCGGCGGCTTGCCGAAGAGCGCCTGGGCCAGCAGCACGCGCACCTTTTGCCCGCCCTGCAGCTCGCCCATCTTGCGCTCGTGCAGGGGCTCGGCTATGTCCAGGCCATCGAGCAGCACGGCGGCGTCACTCTCGGCAGTGTAGCCGTCCTCGTCGCCGATGGTGCCCTCGAGCTCGCCGAGCCTCATGCCGTCTTCGTCGGACATTTCAGGTTTGGCGTAGATGCGGTCGCGCTCCTCAGCGCCGCCCACAGTGGCTTGTTGCCCATGATCACCGTGTCGATCACGCGATAGGCGTCGAAGGCGAACTGATCCTGGCGCAGCACGCCCAGTTTGCGCGGGCGGACGACCGTGCCTTTCTGCGGCTCCAGTTCGCCGGCAAGAATCTTCATGAAGGTCGATTTTCCGGACCCGTTCGGTCCGGTCAGCCCATAGCGGCGGCCCGGCGTGAAGGTTGTGCTAACGTCTTCGAAGAGGACCTTTGCGCCGTAGCGCATGGTCACGTTGCTGACACTGATCATTCGTCTGATTTCCTAAAGGTTTCCCGCTTGAACGTCACCAGCCGCAGCGAGGCATTGGCCGCGCGGGCCGACTCAAGCTGGATTGAAGCGAGGCATTGGGGCAGGCTCGCCGGCCCCGAGTTAGATAACTCACAACCGCACTCCTAGTTTCTCATAGCGCGGGGGCCAATTGTGCCGGCGGCGCATTCGCTGCGCCAGCCGCGACCACTCAGAAAAACTCGCAGAGTTTCGCAAACGCGTTGAGCTCGATAAGGTGCTGGCCTGCAGGGGCTTTGTCGACGGCCGCGTGCTCCAGCACCCAGGTGTCCGGGTGAAAGAGAAATACCGCGTGGAGGCCGGCCGCGAGCGCGGGGTTGATGTCGCTTTTGGGGCTGTTGCCGATCATCCAACTGGTGTGCGGCTTGAGCTCGTGCCGAGCAATCACGGCGCTATATGTGGCGGGGTCCTTCTCGGCCACAACCTCCACGGCGGCAAAGTGGGGGGCGAGGCCGGAGCGCGCCAGCTTGTCGGCCTGCTCGGCTTGGTTGCCCTTGGTCATCAGGATCAGGTGGTGGCGACCAGCGAGCTCCTCCAGGGTCTGGGCCACGCCGGGCAGCAACTCGATCTCCTGCTCGGCAATCGACCGCGCGAATCCGCGGATGCGCTCGCGTTTGTCGTCGGTGACAGTCGCGGGACTCAGCCGCTCAAAGCAATCCACCAGCGACTGCGTGAAGCTCGACAGCCCGTAGCCGTGGGTCAGGATGGTTTCGCGCTCGACGGCGTTCAGCGTCTGCCGCACAGCGGCTGGCGAGTACTCTTTGTGGTCGAGAAAGCTGATGAACGCGGCAATGGCGCGCTCAAAATAGATGTTGTTTTCCCAGAGCGTATCGTCGGCGTCGATGAGCAGCGTCTGGCCGGCAGGGAAGCGGGGCATGGAATGAGAATACAGGGACCAGGGACCAAGGGAACAAGGGAGCAGGGAACAGGGAACAGGGAACAGAGATCAGTGCTCTTCAGTAGCCGGGATGGGTGGCCTGGTTGGCGTTGGGGATCAGTGTCTGGTAGACGACGCGCGGAACGTAGGTCTGCCAGTGATTGGTTGCGCGGGCCGCGAGGACGGTTCCGAGGAAGAGGAAGGCGATGATGCCGACCATCGCCAGCGGCGTTACAGCGCGCCGAATGTAAGGCTGCGTGGCCGCAGGGCCAAGGCCAGGCGCGAGCGAGAAGCGCAGCGCTCCCTCCGCCGGGCAAGACGCAATGCAGGCCATGCAGGCTGTGCACTCGACGGAGCGGATCTTTACCAGCTTGTCGATGGGCAGCGCCGCCGGGCAGGCGCGCGCGCACTTGGCGCAGTCAATGCAGGCTCCTGGGTCGCGTCGAATCTTAAGCGGGCTCAGCAGCGAGGCCAGTCCCATCAGCGCGCCGTAGGGGCAAAGATAGCGGCACCAGAAGTTTTCCACCAAAATCGACAGCACAAATAATGCGGCGAGGACGATCGCCGCCGTCTCGCTCATCTCGCGGAAGAAGTTCAGCATCTTCACGTCGGCAATCAGCCCATAAGGCGTATGCATGAACTCCGCGATCGCCGCAGCGGACATGGAGCCGATGATCAAAACAAAAAACGCGAGGAGCAAGTATTTCAGCGCGCGCAACGGGAGATCGGCCCAGCGTGGCAAGCGCAGATTGCGCTTGAAGATCTTCTTGCCGATTCCTGCCAATACCTCAGAAAACGTTCCAACGGGGCACAGCCACGAACAGAACGATTTCTTCGCCACGAGGCTCATCGAGAGGAATGCGATGAAGAGAAACATCGCTGCGGGATGAATGCTCGGCACATGGCGCGTGAGGAGAAAGTACTTGAAGTTCATCAATCCGGCGATTGGCAGCCAGCCCTCAGCGCCAGCGGGCCGCGGCACGTCAAGACCGACTCCGCCGCGCTCGAAGAAGCGCACCCAGAGGTAGAACTGAATGCCGAGCCACGCGTTGAGCAGCACGAACGCGAGCTGCACGCCGTGGCGCAGGCGCTGCGAGTTGTCCAGCGTCATACGGTGGATAAGTCTCTTCTTTTCTTTGCGTGAGAGGTCGACTGTTGCCGTCTGCGGGGTCATCTCCGGGGAATGCCTCTAAGGCAAGAGTAGGAGAGGGCTGGGCACAGAGACTGTGATCCAAATCACGTTAGGAGCGCCCCGGTATCGCACTCGGCGAAACTTAGGCGCCGAGTTCCTTGCGAATCGCCGCCGCAATTCCCGCCGCGTGGCGGCGCATCGCTTCTTCGCTTTCCGCCTCGATCATCACTCGCGCCAGCGGCTCGGTCCCTGAGTAGCGAATGACCACACGCCCCGTGTCCTTCAACTCAGCCTCGGCCGCGCGGATCGTCTCCGCGACCGCCGGAATCCCCTCGAGCGGCCGCTTCTCGCGCACCTTCACGTTCACGATCACTTGCGGAAAAACCTTCAGGTCCGCCGTCAACTCGCCGATCGATTTGCCTGTACGCGCTATGAGATCGAGGACAACGAGGGCGGTCAACAGACCGTCGCCGGTAGTCGCCAGGTGCGGAAAAAGAATGTGTCCCGACTGTTCGCCTCCCAGCGCCGCGTTTTCCTTCTGCATCTCCTCCAGCACGTAACGGTCGCCCACCGTCGCGCGCAGCATGCGAATGCCACTGAGTTTGAGCGCGGCCTCCAGTCCCATGTTCGACATCGTTGTAGCCACTACCAAATCGCCGGTCAACATGCCGCGGGCCTTCAAGTCGCGCGCGGCGATCAGCAGGATGGCGTCGCCGTTGATCACGTTGCCCGCGGCGCCGGCCAACATGCAGCGGTCGGCGTCGCCGTCGAAGGTCAGGCCCAGATCCGCTCCGCGCGCCATCACTTCGCGTGCCACATACTCAGGATGCAGCGCTCCGCACTGCGCGTTGATGTTGCGGCCATCGGGCGCCGTGTTCAGCAGCGTAATGGCGGCGCTTCCATCGCGATTCAGCCGGCGCAGAAGCTCGGGCGCGATTGCCGCGGCAGAGCCATTGGCGCAATCGGCGACAATTTTCAGGCCGGAAAGCGAGAGCCCCGGTACGCAATCGATGAGGAACTGAATGTAGTCGCCCTGAAATGCCGGATTGTCCTCGACCGGCGCGAAGCAGCGCGGATCGGAAATTTTGACCTGCGCGGCGTGGAACAGAATCTCCTCTTCCATGGCCAGCTCACGCCGCGTCGGGGAACTTGAATCCGTCTGCGCCGAAGAGCTTGATGCCGTTGTCGGCCCAAGGATTGTGCGAGGCGGAGATGACCACGCCGGCGTCGAAGCCGTGAGTCCTTGCGAGGAACGCGACCGCCGGGGTGGTCACCACGCCTGCGCTCTCGACAATGGCGCCTGCCTGGCGCAGGGCTTCGGCCAGCGTGGCGGCGATCCACGGGCCGGACTCACGCGTGTCGCGCCCGAGGAGAACTCTCGGCCGTGTGGCAGCTTTCCGCAAGGAATGGGCGAGCGCAAGGCCCACGCCGTAGATCGTCGTCGGATCCAGCGGGGACTCGCCCGCAACGGCGCGAATGCCGTCGGTGCCGAAGAGTTTGCGTGCTCCGTTGGGGGTCATTTTGCCGATCTCTTGCCTCGTTTGCCAGTGTTGGGCGCATGCGCCATGCGCGCCAGACGAAACGGACTCGACGCGGCTCGTGAACGAGCCGTCGGCCAGGCGCGTGGTCAGCAGGTCGCCAGAGCCGATTTGCGCCGTGGAGCGAATGAGCGCGCCTTCCGCCGAGAGGACCAGCGCGTAGCCGCGGTCGAGAACAGCCAATGGCGAGAGCGAATGCAGCCGCGCGTCGAGCGCGCCAAGCCGCGCAGCCGAAGACTCGATCAGCCGCTCCAAGCAGCGGTCGAGGCGGGCGCGAAAGTCGGCAAGGTGCTCGCGCGCGTGAGCCAGATTTCTGGCGCGGGTCGTAGTGCAGAACGCCAGCGGCCAGCTCGGCAATGCGACTCTGGCTTCGGCGCAGTTGAATCAGGAGCGCGGCGTCCATGCCGCTGTGCCGCGTCATCGAGCCGCTGCTCCAGCCGATGCAGCAGCGTGGTCACGCGCGATTCGGCGCGGCTGATGGGCAAATGCGTCGAGCCGCTGGCGGGCCTGCAAAAGCTGGAAGCGCGCGGCGCGTTCCAGGCGGTGCGATTGCGTGGCCAGGTGCTCGGCGATTTTGTGCTGGGCCTCGGTAATGAGCTCGGCTGCGGCGGAAGGCGTAGGCGCGCGCAGGTCGGCGACGAAGTCGGCGATGGTGAAGTCGGTTTCATGCCCCACCGCTGAGACGACCGGGAGTCTGCTCGATGCAATCGCGCGCGCGACTCGCTCGCTGTTGAAGGCGGCCAGGTCTTCGAGCGAGCCGCCGCCGCGCGCGAGAACAATGAGGTCGACGAGATTTATTGCATTCAGCCCGGCAAGCGCGGCTTCGATCTCAGCCGGCGCGGATTCGCCCTGCACAGAAACCGGAGAGAGCAGCACGTTCAAGCCGGAGTGACGGCGGTTGACGATATTCAGGAAGTCGCGGATGACCGCGCCCGTGGGTGAGGTGACAATGCCCACCGTGCGCGGAAACATGGGCAGCGGTTTCTTGCGCTCGGCGTCGAAGAGGCCCTCGGCCCTGAGCCGCTCCTTCAATTGCTCAAAGGCGAGCTGCAGCGAGCCTGCGCCGACCGGTTCCATCGTCTCCGCGACAAGCTGCATCTGGCCGCGCTGTTCGTAGACGCTCACGCGCCCGCGCACCAGCACGTGCAGGCCGTCCTCGGGGCGGAAACGGAGAAGCACCGCCTGGCGGCGGAAGAGGACGATGGGCAACTGCGCCTCGGCGTCCTTCAGCGTGAAGTAGACGTGGCCCGAAGGCGCGGGACGGTAGTTCGAAATCTCGCCCTCGACCCAAACATCGCCGTACTCCTGCTCCACCAGTTCGCGCACCTGCGCAACCAAGTCGCGCACAGGCCAGATGCGGCGCGACGGGCGCAACTCCTCAAAGCGGAGCCCCAGTTGCGGCGTCTCGTCGTCCTCTGACGCGAATGGAGCGTGCGGAATCACTGTTGATGAGTGTAATTGTTCCGGCGTCAACCGTTCGATTTGCGGCTTTCAACCATTGTCCGCAGTTCTGCTGCCAGGGAAGCCAGATGTTTGCCGGAAGCGGCATCGGGAGCGGACTCCCGTGAGTACGCCAGCTCCAGTTCGCGCGCCAAAACCGTTCCGCGCGTCAGACTGAAGGTGCCCAGAACCCCAGCGAGTTTGTGTGCGGCGCTTTGTGCGGCCTCACAGTCGGAATCGCTGAGCGTTTTCGCGGCTGCCGCTGCGGCAGCGGCTTCAAGAATCGCAACCCGCTCCCGGATCTCGGGGAGAAATTTCGCCCAGAGGCGATCCATCGCCTCTGCAAGATTCGCATCCGCGGGAACACCGGGTTGAGCCGAAGTTTTCATCACATACGACGGTCAGTTCCAGCCCAGCGCGCGCGAAATCTGTGCTGGGAGCGTGAGCGGATCGAAGGGTTTGAAAAGTATGGCCTCGACACCCAGGTCGGCAAAGCGCCGCTGGTCGGTGCCCTGCACTTTAGCGGTTAAGAGCAGCACAGGAATCCCTGCCGTTGCCGGATTCTTGCGCAACTCTCGAAACGTGGCGGGACCATCCATCCCCGGCATCATTACGTCCAGCAGAATCGCATCGGGATGCTGCTCGGCGGCGCGGGCCACGCCCTGCGCTCCCGAGCTGGCTTTGATCACTTCCCAGCCAGCCACGGTCTCCAGGCTTAGCGAGGCAACCTCGCGAATGTCGTCTTCGTCGTCGATGATCAGAATCTTGCGCGCCACTGCGGAACTCCCTCTAATCTCATTTTCAAGCGCAGCCGCAGCGTTTTCGACGGCGCGCATTTGTTCTATCGGTTTATGGATTGGCCGCCGCCGATTCCGGCAGCGAATCCTCTTCCGGCTGGCGCGATGAGCGCAGCATCGTGAGCACCAGAGCCTCCAGTTGCTGCGGTTGCACGCGCGTCTTGGCAAGGAAATAAGTAGGTCCGAGGGTCAGTTGGCTTCGTTGCTCCGGCGTGAGCTCGCGGCCGGAGTACACCACCAGCGGCAGTTGGGCCAGATTCTCATGCTGGCGCAGCCAATCCGCTACATTGAAGCCGTCGCCGTCGGGAAGCCCGATGTCGAGCAGCATCAGGTGCGGCTGAAAAGTCGAGCAGGCTTTGATCGTCTCCTCGAGCGAATGCGCCGTTTGCACGGAGATGCTGTCGCGGGCGAACACCTCGCTGATCACATTTGCCAGATCGCGATCGTCCTCCACGATGAGGATGCGCGCCTTCTCGCCCGAACCGCAGAGCACACGAGCCAGCTCGGTGAGCAGAGCATCCTCGCGGAGCGGCTTGGCAACCCATCCGTCGGCTCCCGCGGGCAGGTCCTTCGGATTCTCAGGATCTTCCACGCTCAACAAAACCACGGGCGTGCGCGCCGAAGCATCCATGCGGCGCAGGAGCGGTAGAATCTCCCACCCATTCATGCCGTCCAGCGCAGTATCGAGAAGGATGGCCTGGGGATCGTTGCGCGCTGCGGACAAAGTTTGCTCCACCGTGGCTGCTTGCACCACGGAGTAGCCATGCCGCGCCAGTTGCGCGGCGATCCTGGGGCGCGATTCGGCGTTGGCGTCGGCCAAAACAACGGTGCCGTGGCCGGGTTCCAATTCCAGACCGCCCGGAGCGGCCACCGGAGCAGGATGGTAGGGCAGAAAGATGCGGAAGGTCGATCCGCGCACGGGATTGCGCTCCGCCCAGATGCGGCCCGAGTGCTGCAACACGATAGTGCGGCAGATGGCCAGTCCCAGCCCTGTGCCGCCCTTCTGCCGCGAGTCGGAGGCGTCGACCTGCTGGAAGCGGCCGAAGATCGCCTCCAGCTTGTCGGCGGGAATTCCGCGCCCGTGATCGATCACGGAAAGAATCACGCCCGTCACGCCCGGCCGCAGCATCACGCTCACAGGCGAATTGGGCGGCGAGAACTTGATGGCATTGGAGAGCAGATTGGTTACAACCTGCAGCAGGCGGTCGGAGTCAGCCGAAATCTCCACCTTGGTTGAGTCGTGAATCAACTGCACACCGGCGGCGTCGGCCATGGGCTGCATATCTTCGATGGCCTGCTTGACGACGTCGGCCAGTTGCACGGCACGGAAGGCGAGGGGTTCGCGCCCGCTCTGGATCCGCTCCAGATCGAGGATGTCGTTGATCAGCCGGACCAGCCGGTCGGAGTTGGTGAGCGCGATGCGCAGCAGATTGGTGGCCTTTTCGTTGGCCTCGCCGAGAATGCCGGAGCTGAGCAAACCCAGCGCTCCGCGAATGGAGGTAAGCGGCGTGCGCAGCTCGTGGCTTACCGTGGAGATGAACTCATCCTTCATCCGGTCGAGGGCGTAGCGCTGGCTGATGTCGCGAAAGCTCAGCACCGAGCCAAAAACCCTGCCCTGCGCGCGGATAGGAGTCAAAGCATACTCGGCAGGGAAGGAGCTGCCATCGGAGCGAACGATGTTCGTTTCTTCGCTGCCGGCGCCGGATTGCGTTGCGGCGCTGCGCAACGGGCAATCCTCGCCGCAGGCGCGGTCTGCGCCAGCCGCACCGTGCAACAGTTCATGCACCGTTTTGCCGATCAAAGCATCTACGGGCGCACCCAGCAGTCGTGCGGCCGAGGGATTGGCAAACGTCACCTTCTCCTGGCGGTCGAGCCCGCAGATTCCCTCTGCCACCGCGTCGAGCAGCACCTCCTGCTGGCGGCTCAGTTCCTCCGCCCGCCCGCGCTCCTGCGTTCGCGCCAGCAATTGCCCCAGTGACGCCGCCGCTGTTTCAATCGCAGCCATGGCCTCGCGATCTTCGCGCAGCCTGAAGTGGCTATAAAACTCCAGAACCGCCAGCACCTTGCTGCCTGCGCGCACCGGTACTGCCCAGCCTGACACCATCTCCTGTTTCAGCGCCGTTATCACACGCTGGGATGCGGGCGCCTCCGCAAGGCCGGTCACCCAAACCGCCCGTCCCTCTTTCCACGCACGTTCCGGCAACTCGCCTGTGCCCGCCAGCGTCAGGCCCATGCTGCCTTGAATCAGCGCCTCCGCTTGGCGGCCGGGCGCGCCCCATGCCGTTCCGAATTCGAGATGCTTCTGCTCGGCGCCAACCACCCATTCAATGGCCACATCCCATCCCTGCGAGATGCACAGCGCTTCAAGGATGCGCATGCCGGCTGACTCGCCCGATGTGTTTTCCCCCACGATCTGGCTCACTGCCAGTTGCAGCGCCAGCCGGTTCTCGCGTTGCTTCTGCTGCGTCACATCGCGCATCAGGCAGCGCACGGCCAGAGGAACTCCCGTCTTCTGCCGCCGGCTCAGGCTCAATTCCAGTTCCAGCACGCGCCCGTCCAGGGTGTAGTGTCGCAGCGGAATGCGGTCCACCGTCTCGCCATCCAGCGCGCGGCGGAAAAGCGCGGCCACCTCGTTCCTCGCGCCCTCTGAGAACAGATCCTCGAAGGAACGCAAATCGAGCAGCGCCGTCTGGTCCACGCCAAAGCACCGCTTCCACGCCGGATTGGCGTAGAGAAACTGTCCCGCCGGGCTGAGCGTCGCAATCATCTCGGTGGAGTGCTCAAACAGGTCGCGGTACCGCTCCTGCGACTCGCGCTGCGCCTGCTCGCGATTCATGCTGTCGCTTTGATCCACGGCCACGGCGACCATCCCCGTCAGCTCGCCTACCGCATCGCGCAGCGCCGAGATGTGCAGCATCACCGGGATGTGTACGCCGTCTTTGCGGCGCACCTTGGCGTCGAAGCTCGGCACAGTGCTCGGAGGCAACATGCGCACGCATTCCAGATACGCCGCCATCGGCCCGGCCCGCGTGGGCTCCGCCGGCCGCTCCACGCGGCACAGCTTCTGCATCTCCGCCACCAGCCGCTCCGCCTCGCCGGGCGCAAGAAGCTCCACGCTGCCCCACCGTTCCAACAGCTCGGCGGCGCGGTAGCCCAGCACGCGCTCGGTCGCGGGATTGCAGTAGATCAGCCGGCCGCCAAGATCCAGCGCCACGACCGCCGGACCGGCCGAGTCCAGCAGTTCCCTCAGTCCTTCGGCGATAGGCGCCGCATCCTGAGCGACGCCGGCGCGCAGCAGCCGCCGATTCAGCAGCAGCGCAAACAGAGCCGTGGCCAGCACAGCCGCCACCACCGGCAGCGATTCCCA
>CAWHVN010000055.1:0-5871 GCA_963832805.1 uncultured Acidobacteriaceae bacterium
GCATTGAAGGCATCACCATCGGCGAAACCATCACCAGCGTGGAGAATCCGTCGCCGCTGCCGCTCATCGTCATTGATGAGCCGACGATTGCCATCCAGTTCAACGTCAATACCTCGCCATTCGCAGGACGCGAAGGTCAGTACGTCACGAGCCGCAACCTGCGCGAGCGCCTGGAAAAAGAGCTGCTCACCAATGTTTCGATTCGCGTGGAAGAAACCGGCTCGCCCGACAGCTTCAAGGTGCTGGGCCGCGGCGAGCTGCAACTTGCCATCCTGATCGAGATGATGCGCCGCGAGGGCTACGAGCTGATGGCGGGGCGTCCAGAGATCGTAACGAAAATGGTAGACGGCGTGCGCATGGAGCCGGTTGAGCACCTCACCATCGACGTCCCCGAACAGTTCACCGGCACGGTGATTGAGAAGCTCGGCCCGCGCAAGGGCGAGATGACAAAGATGCACAATCACGGCTCCGGCCGCGTGCGCCTGGAGTTCCGCGTGCCCAGCCGCGGACTCATCGGCCTGCGCAGCGAAATGCTCACTGAAACGCGCGGAACCATCGTGATGAACGCGCTCTTCGACGGCTACATTCCCTACCAGGGCGAGATCCCGCAGCGGCCCACGGGCGCGCTCATCGCCGACCGCCAGGGACCGACCACAACTTACGCGCTCAACGGCCTGCAGGAGCGCGGAATTCTCTTCGTCGGTCCGGGCGTGGAGGTGTACGAAGGAATGATCGTCGGCGAGCACTCGCGCGACAACGACCTCGACGTGAACGTGGTCCGCGAAAAGAAGATGACCAACATGCGCGCCTCCACCGCCGATGACGCCATCCGCCTTGTGCCGTACAAGACGCTTAACCTCGAGCAGGCGATCGAGTTTATCGCCGACGATGAGTTCGTCGAGGTTACGCCCAAGTCGCTGCGTCTGCGCAAGAAGGTTTTGCAGCAGAATCGCCGGCCCAAGCGCTGGGAAAAATCCGAGCAGGCACTGGCCTGATTGGATAGCTGAACCTGCTACAACCTTTGCTTCGCTTCCAGCACCCGCTCCAGCGCTTCTTCCGCTGTCGCTCCCGTTGCCGACAAATGCCCCATCTTGCGTCCCGCGCGCGGCGTGTGTTTCTCGTAGAGGTGCAGGCGCACGCTGGGAACTGCGAGGGCCGCGGCAAAGTTCGGCTCGCCCTTCAGCCACACATCGCCGAGCAGGTTCACAATCGCCGCCGGAGCGATGAGTTCTGTTGACCCGAGCGGCAAATTGCACACCGCGCGCACAAGTTGCTCGAACTGGCTGGTCGCGCACCCGCGCTCGCTTTGGTGGTAGCTGTTGTGCGGCCGTGGTGCGAGCTCGTTGATGAAAAGTTCGCCCGCCCGCGTGACGAAGATCTCCGCGCAAAGCAGGCCCTCGATCCCGAGCTTCGCCACGAGCGCCGCGGCCAGAGCCTCGGCACGCGACTCAACTTCGGCCGCAACGCCCGCGGGCAGCACGCTCCACGCCAGAATCTGATTCTCGTGGTGATTCCGCGCTGCGGGATACGCTCGGACCTCGCCCGATGGGCTCCGCGCAGCCATCACGCTGATCTCGCACTCGAGGTCGAGAGCCTCCTCGGCCACGGCGACCCGCTCACCAATCGAATTCCACGCTTCCGCAATCGCCTTGCTCGCCGCAGGCGCATCCAATCCTATCCGCGCCTGTCCGCGACCGTCGTACCCCCCGTGACCGATCTTCAAAAACACGCGCCCACCCAGCGCGTCGACTGCGTCATGCAGTTCCGCTTCGCTGCGGACGACCCGAAACGGCCCAACGGGAAAAGCATTCTCCGCGAGCCACGTTTTCTGCAGCGTCTTGTCCTGAATGATGCGGATCGGTTCCACTCCAGGCCGCAAAGGCGCAAGGCTCGCGACTTGGTGCAGCGCGTCCACACCAATCTGCTCAATTTCCAGCGTCACCACGGCCGCGCCCGCTGCCAGCCGTCGCGCGGCATCCACATCGTCCCAGCGGCCCACGGTGGTTTCATCCGCCACAAAGCTTGCAGGGCACTTCGCTTCGGGATCCATCACGCGCACGCGATAGCCCATCGTCCGCGCGGCCATCGCGGTCATGCGTCCCAACTGGCCTCCGCCGAGAATCGCAAGCAAACTGCCGGGAGAGGTTTTCTCTGGTTTTGGAATAGAGGCGGAGCTCACCCAGACTGCTCCTCGCCCAGCTTCTGGTCGAGCACTTCCTCGGTGCGCGCAGCGCGCCAGGCTGCGAGGCGTTCATACAGGGCCGCATCGGTCGCGGCCAGAATCTCGGCGGCGAGCAGCGCAGCGTTGGCTGCACCTGCCTTGCCAATGGCCAGTGTCCCAACGGGCACGCCCTTGGGCATCTGCACAATGGAGAGCAGCGAATCCAGGCCGTTGAGCTGCGTGGCGGGAACGGGAACTCCGAGCACCGGAACGAGCGTCTTGGCCGCCAACATGCCCGGCAGATGCGCCGCGCCGCCGGCTCCGGCGATGATCACGCGCAAGCCGCGCTCACGGGCCGTCTCAGCATATCTAAAGAGCCAGTCCGGCGTGCGGTGCGCGCTCACGATGCGCGCCTCATGAGGAATTTTGAGTGCGCGCAGGATGTCTACGGCCGCCGAGAGCACTTCGTAGTCGCTCTTGCTGCCCATCACAACGCCCACCAGCGGTTGTTCGCTCATGGGGTCATTATACGAAGGTTCATCCGCGTTGGTCGCTCTAGTGCCGGTGCCACGCCTCAACCGCCACTTCGATCACGGCGAACAATACGCTGACGGCAGCGAGGAATCCCTTGGCGCGCTGCCAGTTCTGCTCGTGGCGATCCATGCGCCGCTCCAGCTCCGCCAGCCGCCCGCCGTTGCCGTCGCCCATTAGTCCGGTCATCTGCGATTTCAGCACGCTTAGATCGCTCAGCACCTGGGCCTCGAATTCATTCATCATGCGCATCCACCGGACTCCGTTGAGTAAATCGTCATCGGCCGTAATCTCCCTCACGAGCTCACCGGCAGATTGATAAACAATGCCGTTGAGAACTCTGAGTAATTTGGCGGCGTGGAACCATCGTACATTCGAATGTAGAACCGATCGCTAGCGGAAACCCGCGAAAACGTAAGATTCTGCTGCGAGCCGCGCATCACCAGCGTTGGATCCTCGCCGGGCATGAAGGCAAAATCGCGCAGCCTGATCTCGAACCCGCCGCCATTCGGCGCAGGTGCTCCCGTATTCACCGTCACCGCGCTTCCGTTCATCGCGGTCACCGTAAGGCCGGTAAGATTGGCCAGCACGGTGGGAGCAATCGGAGCTGGCAACCAGGTGTTCGCTGGTACCGTGGCGCTGGTCTTGATGGCTAAGTCATCTGCCCAGTCATTGGCAAATGCAATCTCATACTCCACTAAGTCTGGGTAACTGGCGCCATAACTCACTTTGACTGCGCGCACCACGACTTCCGCATTCAGTTTTGTCGAAGGCGCGTTCAGAAGCAGCGCGTCGCCCGGCCAAACATCCGTGGCGAAGCTCGTCCTGTTCCCTTTGTACGTTCCGCTCCACAGCGCGCTCGCGCTCGCCGCGGCCTGCTCCATCACCAGCGCGGCGTTGCGGCAATCCGCGGAACTGCGCGCCGGGGGACGAGTAACCGAGCCAATCCATGCAGCCACCGTTGGCGACCCCGTCTGCGCCAGCGCCTGTTGGCTCGCAGTATTCACTGCTCGGCCCACTGCCCGCCCAACCGTCCGGTAACTCACTGCAATCTGCTCGCCTGCAACCGGCGTATATCCGGTATAGAACGTGAGCTTGCCCGTGCGCTCAAGATGACACTCCGCGGCTTCGGCGGTTGTGCCAACCCTCCGCGTATACTGTCCGCCGCCCGGCGGGATGCTGACCACCCATCCTGACCCTAAGTTCGTAAGGTTTACGGCGCGAATCGTTCCGATCAAATTGATACTGCTGGCCGGCACCACAACGCAGGTGCCGGGCAGATAGGCGACCGAACCATCATAAAGTGTGACTGGCGTTGCGCCAACGCCGTTGACAAATTCCTGAATCTCCATCTGGATTCTTCCGGGAGCGATGGCCCAATCGCCGCCGGCGGCGAGCAGTCCCTGATCTCCAAAGGAGTAGTAGATCGCCTGCGCGCGATTACACTCGGGGCAGTGCACGCGGACGCGAAGGGTGTATTGGTTGGCTGGGTTCAACGTAAACGTCGTTCCCGCGGGCGTGCCCTCCACAACCGGCTGCAGCGTCACCGCTCCGGTGCCTTGTTGTGCCGTCGCCTGAAATCCCGCGGTGCAATTCGCCGCTGTCTCAAGGCTGGTAAAAAAACCCGCCACGATGCCGGTGCTGCCCGGAGAGAGACTTATTCCCACAGCCTCAAGCAGCAGCGTTCCACCCATTTCGATCGGATCGATCCATGTGAGCAACGTTTGACCGTCGATCCCGTTGCCGCCGTTCATCGCCAGGCCATTGGGGCCGATCGTAAGGTAACCCGCGCCGCCTGACACACCCCACACGGTCTCATTGATCTGCGGCTCGTTGAACAGCTCGCTGATGATGGTGGATTTTGAAGTTGCGGGAAAGTATGGGTCGGCCGACAGACTGAATTGCGTTGTCGCTCCGTCACCGAGAAAGTATTCGCTCACATAGGCTGCCGGCTCGTTCTCGCCGCAAACGGTCACATCGTTGGCCAGCGCGCGTTTAACGCTTGCCGTAAGTGCAAGGTTACCCAGATTCAGGCTGCCATCTGTCTCGTTAAGCGGATGCACGGTTGTCTGCACCGCCGACAGCGCGACCGCGCCGCTCAGTGCGCGATACGCCGCGCGGGCCATGCCGGCGGCCTGCCCCGCGCTCTTGCTCCAGCTTGCCCCCGGCTCCGGCGTAAAGTTACCCACAAAACGGCTCAACGAACTGGTCTGCGCGGAAAGGGACGCCGCTCCGGTGTGAGCCACCAGCGCGGCGAGCAATGTTCCTACATCGTCTCCGGCTATTCCAGCGCTGGGTGGGATCAGAACCTGATCCAGCAGAATCTCATCGCTCACAGCCTGAATCGCCAGTCGGTAACGCGGCCCTTCAAGGCCCATACCCGCATACTCAGGCAGGGGAGTTACAGCGATATAGCCGGTGAAGTAAGTCGTCCCGTCATCGCCCGTCACCAATAGAGACTGGAAGCGCGCGGGCGCCGCGAGAGTGCCGCTTGCCGGTAAGCTCAACCATAACTCGCAGACAGATGGCTCATTCAGCTTGCGCTCGATGGTCAATGGACGCACGGCGTCGAAAGCAGCCGTGTAATCCCGCCCTTGGATGATTATCTTCATCGCAACTCTCTGTCTGGTAACTCAACTGTTTTCATCGCGTCCTACACAAGCGCGTTGGCTGCCGGAAGAAAGCTCCGGTAACATACCACCCGTTCGCCATCCAATGGGTCCGTGACCGGCAACGCCAGAAACTGCCCCTTGAGTAGTACGCGCGAATGTCCACTCTGATTTTTCGCGTTCAGCGGCGAAAAAGCCTCCTCCGCTCCGGTCATGGCCTGCAGCCTTGGATAGTGGAAGAAGATCCTCTCTCCCTGGCTGCCTTCCATCGCGAAGAGCCCTGACCACTCCTGGTAGAAGCTCCCTCCTTCTCGATCAACAAATCCGGTGACTGCTTGCGCCTTAGCGCCCACTGCCGGTGCTCCGCCAGGCAGAGGCTCGGCGAGAGTCAATCCGGTTGCGGTCACCTGCGATACCAGCGCGACGTTGAAGGTGACGCGCCGGACGTAATCCACGTCCGTGAGCGCCTGGCGCACATAAGCGCCCGCCACTGGTGTGCCCACATAACCGGTTTGCCCGCTGTAGTCCACATCCACGGCAACGATCGCGCCGGGCGCGAACTTAGCCGCA